>NZ_BAAAPE010000048.1:0-14023 GCF_039530985.1 Streptomyces albiaxialis | reverse complement strand
TCTGCTCGCCGGTCCGTACGGGCGGGGCGGCCGTACGGGCGCGCTTCTGCGGCCACAGGGCGGGCGCGGCCGCCATGCCCTCCAGGGTCGACAGCAGAGCCTCGAACCGCTCGGCGGGCGCCCCCGCCTTCAACATGGCGATGGCCTCGCCGGGCGTACGGTCCGTCAGGTCGGCGCGGCCTCCGGCGCGGTGGAGCGCTCCGGGCGGCCGTACGACCCCCTGAAGCGGGTTCTGGAGGGGGTAGGGGTCCACGGTGGGGTAGAGCCTCGTCGCGGCCTCGGCGATACGGCGGACGACGGCGGGGGCGAGCCCGGCGGGGCAGGCGGTCCACAGGTGGACGCCTCCGCCCGGCCCGGAAGCCACGCGGACGGCGGCGATGCCGTGGCTGCGCAGCAGCTCGGCGAGCGCGGCGGCCTGCTCCTGCACGGCCGCCCGGCCGCCGCGTCCCACGTCCAGGTCCAACACGAGGAACCGGTACCGGTACTGGCCGCCCCAGCGGCGGCGACGGCACGCGAGGAACATCGCGACCGGGCCCGTCTCCTCGTCCACCTCGGCGACGGCGAGCAGCTTGCCGTACGCGTTCGGCCATTCGCCGCGCGCGTCGGCGACGGCGGCCCGGACGACCCGGCCCGGGGACAATTCCCGCAGAAAGCGGGACAAAACACTCGGTCGTGCAGCGACAGCATCCGCGTCAGAGTTCGCGTGTACACGCGAAGAATCGTCGGTCCGGCCCGACACGTCGGGGCCGGCCTCCGGCACAGGGGTGCCGTCGCCGTCGCGTCTTGCTACGATGGCGTTGCCTTTCAATACTCAGGGCACGAAAAACCCCGCCTCCGGCGGCTGCCGGACGGCTTGGGGATATGGACCGGGGAGACAACTCGGTCTGCGGGCGAGGAACCTCTTTTGTGGATTGGCCGTCCTGTGAGGAACCTCGATCGACCTACAGTCGTCCTTGCCAGCCGCCCCCACGCGAGTGGGGGCCTTATTTATGTCATCCGGCTATCTGCGCCTCCCTGGGGTGCCACCCTTCGGGGCGGCCGTCCTCGGTGGTCTTCAGGCG
This sequence comes from Streptomyces albiaxialis, assembly GCF_039530985.1. NCBI lineage: Bacteria > Bacillati > Actinomycetota > Actinomycetes > Kitasatosporales > Streptomycetaceae > Streptomyces > Streptomyces albiaxialis. The sequence continues at coordinate 12,962 of NZ_BAAAPE010000048.1, read as the reverse complement.
GTCCAGCGCGATCCGTACGAGTTCGGCGTGAGACAGCCCAGTCGCCCGGACCATCTGCTCGAACTTCGGGCGCAATTCGTCGCGCGGACCCATCGTGAGGGTGGCACGCACGGGCTTCTGAGGGTCGAACTGACCCGATCGCCCTTGCTGCTGCTGTCCACGTGACGCCATGCAAAGATCCAATCACACTCGCGTCGCTTGTGCCCACAAGTTCGGCGAGTGTCGGCGGATTTTTCTGAGGCGTCCTGAGAGCTGCGTCCGGTTTATGGCGGATCGTCAGGTGTCGGCGGGGCGGCGGGCGTTCGCCGCCGCCCCCTCCGGCGCCGCCGTTACTCGTCGTCCTGGTCGACGGCGGCGAACGGCTCCTTGCAGACTCCGCAGAGGATCGGGCCGCCCTCGAACACCGCCGGGGTGATCTGGAGGCGGCGGGGGTCGGGGCACTCGCACTCGACGCGGAAGCGCCGCCCCGCCCGGCCCTTGCCCTTCTTGGGCTTCTCCTCGTCCTGGTCGCCGTCCTCTTGGCCGTCCTCCTCCTCGCCGCTCTCCTCGCCGCCTTCGCTGGCGGTGGCCGGGGCGCCGAGGTAGGGCAGGCGGGCGGCGTCGATGTCCTCGATGACCTCGGCGTACTTCTTGGCTGTGTCGTCGGGCAGGGTGACGCCGGTCCAGCCGTGCACGCTGATCGGGCGCTGAGGGCCCGTGAGCCCGAGCTCTTCGGCGAGCTTCACGAAACGCTTGTTGTGGTAGCGGCCCGAGCTGCTGGTGTCCTTGATGCCACGCGCAGCCGCGAGGCTGTGAGCGGCCTCGTGCAGCATCGTCTGAAGGACGGAGCGGCCGCCGCGCGCAAACAGCTCGCCCGCGATGAACAGCTCGTCGGCGCGACGGCCCTCGTCACGCACGCTCCAGAACTTCGCGCCGAAGTGGCCCCACCTGGCGCCGCCGTGCTGCTGCACCGTGCCCGTGATCATGACGACGCGGGGCACATCGGGGTGACGGTCACGGATGGCGGTCCACGCCGATTCCAGGGCGGCGATGATCCGGCCGCCGTACTCGGACTGGCCCTCGGCCGTCGTGGGGCCGGTGGCTTGCTCGGGAATGGTGGCCGTCTCAGTGGTGGTCTCGGTCATCGCCGTTCTCCCTTGATGCGGTGGGTGATTGGGTCGCCGGTCCGGTCGCTGTTCCGTTCCGACATGACACACTTTACAGCACAGAAGGGGTGCGGCACCAGCCCAAACACCCACTTTGACCAGGGGATTTCCCCGAAATTCCGTACTTCCGACGGCCGTTGGCGGACGTGGCCCCGGCGCACGTCTCCCCTCGGGGTGGTGGGGGTCCCTCCGGACTGTCGGCGTTCAACGATCGGCGAGCACTCGGCGTGAGCGGAGACACAGCGGCCCGACGATACCGCGCTGAGGCGGGCCACTTCCGGGCACGATGCGCGCGTAACGCCCTCTGGCCCTCGGCGGCGCCGCTACGGTCAGCGCATGACGCAATCGACGTGGGGCCTTGGGGTGCTCCAGAGCGGCGACGGTGACCGGTGGGCTTCGGTAGTGATCGAACCGCCGGATGCGGGCCAGCATGCCGAGCTCGCGGTCCGGCTGAAGGCGGCCGGGCTCAAGCGGCTGTCGCTGCGGGAATGGAACGGCGGACTGTGGCCGCTGTCGCGGTGCTCCGTGACGGTGGACTCCGGGCACCTGGCGCAACTGCACACCGGTCGCTCGCGCGTGCTGTGCCAACCGCCGGCAGCCGTTACGCCGAGCTGGCAGACGGCGGCGGCAAGGGGCCGCGTCCTGGTGACGCTGGTCCAGGCCGGGACGCTCGATCAGGACGCAGACAGCGGCGTCGACCTGACGGAGGGTGGGGAAGCCTGGCGCGGCGTAGAGGACTCGGTGAGGGGCGGACTTCTCCTCGGCGCTCTGGTCGAGCTCCGCACGACGGCGGAACCCTACGGCCGTCGTTGGTGAACTGGGGCCGGTGACCGCCACTCGCGCGAGCCGAGCCCCGGTACTGTCCGGCGCGAACGGCGCGCGGCCGTGACGATGCCTCCCCGCGCCGGGCAGTGCCGGGGACAGCGGGGGTCTGGGGGGCGGCGAAGCCCCCCAGCACCCACGCCGCGCAACAACTCGCCCGTACGAACCGCACCGGTCGACCTGGGACCTTGGTCACTGTGACGCGCTCCTGCTGGTGGTGAGATCCGTCGCCGCCGCGAGGCTCGCCGCGCGGTCGTGGTCGTCCATGGCGCGGTACAGCGTCGACCGGCCGATGCCGATCCGTTCAGCGATCGACGGTACGGATTCGCCCTCGGCGCGGCGGGCGAGCGCGATAGCGAGCCGGTCGGCGTCGACGGCTCGCGGCCTTCCCCCGCGCTTGCCCTTGGCCGCCGCGGTGTCGAGCCCGTCCATGGTGCGGTCTCGGATGAAATCGCGCTCGATCTCGGCGAACGCGGCGAACATGACGAACAAGATCTTCCCGGGCCCCTGCGGGTCGTACATGCCCGCGAGGGGGCCGCTCAGGATCTCCAGCCGGTTCCCGCGCTGTTCAAGGTCCTGGGCCGAGACGATGAGCTCGATCATGTCGCGGCCGAGCCGGTCGAGCCTCGTCACAGTCAGGATGTCGTTCGCGCGGAGCGCGGCGAGCGCCTTCGGGTACTCCTCCCGCTCCTTGTGCCGGGTGCTGATCGTCTCGGGGTAGATCTCCACGCACCCGGCCTCGGTGAGTGCCGTGACCTGCCCCTCGACGTCTTGGGAGCGGCCGGAGACGCGGGCGTAACCGATGCGGTCTCCGGGGCGGGCGGGGGCCTGGTCGGGGAGTTCGGGCCCGGCGGCCCACGCAGTACCGGGGTTGCGGTCGGCCGGGATCCGGATCGGGGGCCCGGAGCGCAGTCCGGGCACGCCTTCATATCGGCCGGTGTGGTACCGCGTCGCCACGGTGCCCATGTGCGTGCGGCACGGCGACCCGGCCGGCGCCCGGCACCGCTTGCACTCCTTCCGCTCGACCAGATCGGCCCGCGCGGCTTCGTCCAGTTCGTCGGTCACGGTCACATCCCGTAGAAGCTCTCGACCCGCATGGCCAGTTGTTCGGCTAGGTCATCGGTATCGATCTCGTCCAGGTCCTCGACCTGCTCGACGTACGAGTCCAGGACTTCCCTGATCTTGTTCGTGAGCTCTTCGGCCACGCCTTCCATCTCGCCCCTCCATCGTGATCTCGGTCGCTGATCCGGCCCGGGTCCGCCAAGTGTCCCGAAAACCCGTCCCGATTCCTAGCGGGACCCCGGAGTTTCGGGACTGGTTTCGGGACTGGGTTCCGGGGCGTGTCGACCGGCGGCCGCCGCCGTCCCGAAACCGACCGTTTTTGGGACGGCTTAGCGTGCACACGCCAAGGCGAGCGACTGCGGCTTTCCCGGCCGGTTCCCCGTCAACCCGCAGCGAGTACGGCCGTCACCGACCGGTGCACGGACGACCTGGAGAGGGTCTACGGTGGCGGGTGTGAACGACCAGGGGAAAGGGACCGCGGTGGATGCGCCGCACGACGGCAGCACGGAGTACCGGCTGCGGAACGTCGAGAACGACACCTTCCGTACCGGCGAAGACCTCGCCGCCCTCAAACAGGACCTTGGCCACGTGAAGACCGAGACGTCCGGACTCGCCGCATGGCTGGAGCGGCACGAGCGCGTCAGCGACCAGCGCCATGACGCGCTGGTGGAGCGCTTCGACGCGCTGGACACCAAGGTGGACCGCATCTTGGCGCTGCTGGAGGACCGGACTCCGTAGGCGGGGCGCGGGTGCCGACTGAGCGCACCGGCCGGGGCTGCGGTTGCCCCGGCCGGTGCGCTGCGGGTTACTGCTGCCAGACGCTCGACGCGGCCGCGTCCTCCTCCGAGAAAGCTCCGTACGCCTCGTTGAGCGCGGCCTCCGCCTCGTCGTCGTCCTGGTGCTCCTCGGCGAGAGCGAGCACCATGTCCGCCAGGAACTCGCTCCAGTCGAGCGGGTCGGCGGCACCTGCCGGGATCATCGGCAGGAAGTCCGCGCGGGCCTCGGCGGCGAGCTCGGGCGCGTTGGCCGCGATGACGTCGACGCCGTGCATGCGGCTGGCGGCGTGCAGCGCGTCCGTCATGAGGTCGACGGCGGATCCGGGGATCGAGCGGGACGCGTCTGTCTCCTCGCGGTACTGCCGGATGAGCCACAGGCCCCGGCGGGCGCGGGCCGTCGGGTAGACGGTCCAGGTCCGTCCGCCCTTGTCGCGGGCGAGACGGAGCCAGCGGGCGAAGGTGCGGCGACCGCGCTCGGCGGCCTCGTCGGCGATGAGCTGGTCAGTGGTGATCATGTGCGTCTCCCTGCGTCGTGCGGGTGATTGGGTGCCGGTCCGGGTCGCTGTTCCCGTTCCGACATGACACATATTACAGCACACCGGGGTGTCGGCCAACTCTGCGCACGTCAGGGCGTGTTGCGGCTAGTCCTGCGGTTCGTCGGCGAGCTCGCGTGCCCGTGCGAGGGTGCGGATGGCGGTGCGCTCGCTCACGCCGTACTCCTCGCGGATGTCCCGGAGGGTGACCTTCTCGCGTTTGCCGAGCTGGGCGGCAGTGAGCCACTGGGCTACCGTCTCGGCGCGCTGCTCGGCGGGGCTACGGCGTACTGCCTTGGCGCGGCCGTCCTCGGCCTTCTTGCGGGCCTCGATCTCGCGGCGGGACCAGCGGGGGCCGGGCGAGAGGGTTCCCCGTGACGCGTAGCCGCGCACGGTGCCCGGTTCGACGCCCAGGATCCGGGCGGCCTCGATGTGGTCGAGCTCGTCGTCCGGGCGTGGCTGGGGCGTCATCGCGGGGTCTCCTCGGGGTAGGTCGGCCGGTGGTGCCGGCACATCGGGGCTGGGGCTAGACTGCTGGGGTCTCCCGCTTCGGCGGGTGATTGGGTAGGGCCGGTGGATCGCTGTCACCCCTCGGGGTGTTCACCACCGGCCCTCTTGCATGATCGCTGACTAGAACGGCGGCTCTTCGCCGTCCGGCTCGGTGCGGGGGCGTACGCCGTCCTCCGCGTCGGGCTCCCATTCGACGCGGCTGTAGACCACTCCGCCGACCACGTAGTCATCCCCGACGGCCTCGTCCAGCGTCATCGCCTGGTACTCGGCTTCGCTCATCCTGCGGGCCATGTCTCCCTCGTTCCGGTGTCGTCGTGCGTGCGGGGTGGGGCCGGGGCGGGCGGCGGCGCCCGCCCCGGCGTGCTCGGTGCTGGCGGTCAGCGGGAATCGTCCAGCCATGCGACGCCGTACGGCGTGCGCCGCCAGTGGCTCATGCACCCGTGCTTGGCCCTGGCCAGAGCCTCGGCGTCGTCCGCGCAGTCCTCGCCGGGCTCGTGCTTGCCCTCGGCGATGGCGCGGCGCACGGTGTCCAGCTCGCTCGTGCCAACCGCGATCACCTTGGTCTTCAGCCGGTCGTGTTCCCACTGGAGCTCTTCGCGCCACACGGCGGCGCTCTCGTGCTCGACCGGCGACCAGCCCACGTCAGTGAACGCGAGCCACGCGGGCACGCGGGCGGGGGAGAGGTAGGCCGTAGCGTCGTCGTCCTGGTCCTCCTCGACGGCGGGCGGCTGGTCCTGGTGCTCGTCGTACGCGCCGAGCTGGGCGGCGGTGCGGTCGACGGCGGCCACGATGAGGTGCGCGGCCGCGCGTACTGCTGCGATCTCCGTCGGGGTGGTGTCGTCCTCCGGGCCGTGGTTGACGTGCTGCTCGGCGACGGGGTACCCGGTGGCGCCGTAGATCGCCCACGTGGTCGACGTGGCGTCGGGCTCCATAGGGGAATCGGGGGCCGCGCTGTAGTTGATGATCCCGCCGTTGGCGTTGTACCGGATCTCTTCGACGTACCAGGGAAGCGGCGCCGCCTGGTCGGCGAGCTTCAGCAGTTCGGTGAGCTGGTCGGTGGTGGTCATGTCCTCGGTCTCCTCGGTGATTGGGGTGTGCGGGCCGGTCGCTGTCCCGGTTCCGACATGACACACTTTACAGCAACGGGAGGGTGTGACACCACCCCAAACACCCACTCTGAGCAGGGAGTTTCCCCGAAATCCCGCACCGTCCCTGACCGTTGGCGGGTGGCGGTGGGTGCGGCTTCGGCGCACGCTTCCCCTGGGGTGGTGGGGGTCCCTCCGGGCGGTCGGCGTTCACGGTGGGCCGCGCGCCGCCGGGGGCCGGAGCTTGCGTAGGTTCCCGGTGGTGTGTGGCATGGTGCGGAGCGTCGGCCGGTCGGAGGGACCCCCACCACCCCCTTCTTTGACCCCGGCCACGGACGGCCCGCCGCCCGGCAGTGGTGCCCCCTCCCCCTCTGGCGTGGTTGCGCCCCCCGGAGGGCCCCCGGAGGGAACACGCACCACACAGCCGCAGACGAAGAGCCCGGCGGAAGCACCCGCCGGGCTCTTAGCGTGCACACGCGAAACCGGGCTCAACTCCCGCTCCTGCCCGGGGGTCGGCCGCCTCCCTTGCCTTGTCCAGGCGGGTTGTCTCGGCGCTCTTCGACATCGCTGCGGGGCCAGACGCGGACGCTGTAGACGGTTCTGCCTGCTGACAGGTAGCCCTGAGTTGCGTACGCGCGAACGGTGCTTGCCGTGACGCCGAGAACGGCGGCGGCTTCTTCGTCGTTGAGGAGGTCGTCAGGGTGCTCGCCGGCAGGCAGGATGGGGAGGGGCTTGCCGCTGAGGTAGGCGCGGGCTTGGGCAAGGTCGTAGATCAGCGTGCGGCTGCGGAAGAGATTCGGCACGCGTCGACGGAAGGCGGGGGCGTCGCGGCGGCGCCAGGTGGCGAGGGGGGTGCCGGCTTGCCGGGCGATGTCGGGTTCGTTGATTACGGGGCGGTTGCGGGGGATCACGTCGGACGGTCCTTGAGTGGCTGTCGATCGCGGCGGGCCTTGTAGGCTGGTTGGTGCTTCCTTCCGCCGGCTTCTTGCCGGTCGGGATGTTGGTTAGGGGCCGGTGGTGTGCCGGGCTGCTCCTTGAGGGTGGCTCTCCATCGGCCCTTTCTTCAGTTCCGCTGTCCAGCGGTGGACTTGTCGCGGGCTGCGGAGTCTGACTACTTCAATTCCGAGATCTGCCGTCCTGGATACCTGTTGGGCATACCGGGGCCGGTTTTTGCGATACTTGCGGATGGCTGTACGCAACAGTGACCGGCGGGCAAAGAATGCCTTGCTCCAGGTGAGTCGCCTGGCCTGTGCGCTGTCTTCATGTCCGGTGAGCTGACGCAGACTGCGGCGGATGATTCGGTACATGATCAGGGTCAGCGGAAAATCGAGCCAGACGAGTATATCGGCGCGGTGCCAAACCACATCGGCGAGCTTGGAGAAGTTCCCTTCGACAATCCATTCGTCTCGCTGCGTGACCTCTCCCGCTTGACGGCGGAATTCTTCCAGCGGCAGCGGCCCGTCAGGGGTGAACAGGATTTCGTCAAGGTCTGTGTGAGGGTACTGGAGTTGCGATGACAGCCATTTCGCCAGGGTGGTTTTTCCTGTGGCGGGCGGGCCGAATACTGCGATCTTTTTCTTTTGCATGGTTTCCTTTCCATGCCCGGTTTCTCATGGGCAATCTTTGCAGCAGTTGCGGGCGTTCCTCAAACGGCGGGGGTTGGCCGCCGAAGGCGGCTCCTTAGCCCCGCAGGGGCGGCCCCGCGCCCGGAGGGCGCTTGAGGGGGCCGGCGCGCAGCGCCTGCCCGAAGGGCAGAAGGAGCCGCCCGTGGCCGAAGGCCACTTAGGGGGCGGCGTTTCCGCTGGTCCGCCCGGGCGCCCGAAGGGCGCTTGAGAGGGCGGACGCCAGCCGCTTGCGGCTGTCCTTTACCGCGCGGCATGGCCCGCACTGGGGCGGGCCATGCCGGTAGGGCGGCGGTGTGCCGGACCCGCTTGCGGGTCCGGCACACCGTTGGTGGCTACAGCCGGGGGAAGAACGCCCGTGCTGCCATCGGGTGATAGTGAAGCTTACGGAGGAAATCAGCCTGGAATGCGGTCCGGGCTGCGATCTCGTCGTTCCGCATGTCACCTACTCCCTTCTTCGTCTTCACGATCACTCCGTTCATGATGCTGATTCCCGCGCCCCCCAGATCAGAGAACACGTTCGTTCGGACGTGGAGATACACTTTTCCTTCCTGCTCCGCGATCGTTACCGCGTAGGCCAGATCGGCCAACGGGTATACGAATGCGGTCCGGGACCGCTTAACCGGCTCGGACAGCAGTTCCGGGCGCAGACCCCGAAGGTAGTGCACGAGCGCGGCCCTGGTCGCCGCCCTCAGCGGTACGTCGATCTCCTGCGGGTCGAACTCGCGGACCATGGGCCGCCGCCACATTCCCGCCGTGCCGGTGGTGCAGACGCGCAGGATCTCGTCATACATCTTCCGCAACTTGCGGTGAATGTAGACCAGATCGTCACGAAACTCCGGGCTGGTCAGACTTTCCCAACCCTGCGGCAACAAGAACTGCGCCGTAGCCGTGGCCGTGGGGGTGGAGAGGGCGGGAACGGGCTGGAGCACCCGCAACGCGTCACGGTCCACAATGTCCGCGCTCAACAGGGCGCCCAGTACGGTTGCTTCCTCCACGATCCGGCGGGAGCGGACGGCGGAGAGACCCCCCGCCCGTCCAGCTCTCGCCGCAACCTCCGCGTGTTCTTCGCGGGTCCGCCCCACGAGGTGAGCGTGAAACCGCTTCTCACCCTGGATGGACTCGCGATCCGTGGTGCTCGGGTCGTAGCTCCACGACACGACCGGGCCCAAGTCGTAGGCGCGGCAGTATTCAGCGAAGCACGCCGCGACCACTCCGAGAGCCTTCGCGAACTCGGGTGAGTGGTCGTGCAGTCCTGGCCGGGACGTGGCCCCGGCAGACATCAGCATGAGTTCATACAAGGCGTGCGGTGACCTCTTGTCGGTCAAGGCGTACGCCTCGTCGGGAGACATGTTGATGTGAGCATGGACATTGGTCCACCCGTAGACATCGCTCACTGTGTCCATGCGCTGAACCCCGTTCACGAATCCCGGGTAGCCCTTGGCCGGTAGTGAGTCCACTACCTGAAGGGCTTTGCGTCGGCTTTCCAGCGCCGACGGCAGCAACTGCCGCATTTTGGGGCTTCCTTCCCTCGATGTTGGTCGCCGGTCGGGGTGTGCCGCCCCTCCCGAACAGAACTAACTTTACAGCAATCCAGCTCACTCGTCTATGTAAAACGCCAGCTCAGGACAGGTTTTTCCAACCGAGCGGACAACCGGAGGGGGTGGCGGCAGCGGGCCACAGCAAAGGGAGGGGATGGCTGGCCCGGTGCGCGCAGCTTGCTGCGCAGGGTCAGACACCAGGCCGGTGAACGCGCCGAAGGCGCCCGGCCTGGCGTCCCGCGCTTGCGCGGGATGGTCTGGCGGTGAACGCGCCGAAGGCGCCCGCCAGACCACCCCGGAGGGCCGCCAGGCCCTCCGGGGCGTCCCCTCCCGACCTGTGGCCCGCTGCCGCCACCCCCGTCAAAGAGGTGGCCTGCGCCTTGGCCCTCGACGGCGGGGCAGTCAAAAGGCACTCCGCGGTGGCGCTCCCGGGGCGGGGGCACAGGGCCGCGCCCGGCCTCACCCCGCGCGGATCACGGTCCCGCGATTACCCAGATGATCTCTACTTGGTGCTCCGCCTCGTGCACCCGATACAGGAGGGTGATCCGGTCGCCCGTCGCGACCGTCGGCCGCGTGAACAGCCTCCGAATCTCAGCGCCCCTGATCGGCTCAGCGGCTCCTGCCCGGGGGTCCTCAGCGAGCGTGGCGAGCGCGTCGTGAACCGCACGGCGGGCGGGCGGGTCCAGGTCCGCAATCGTCTCTCCCAGCCGAGACGGCATGACTACTTGCCAACCGCTCACGCGGTGCGGCCCTGGGGAAAGGGCTGGAGCTCGGCACGGCCCGCGAGGGAGTCGGCAAGCGCGGCCGTGACTTCCGGCCTGCTGTACAGGGCCCAGATATGCCGGCCCTCGTCCATGACCTCTCGGATACGCCCTACCTGGTCGGTATCGAGCGCGGCCGTCACGGCCGCGTCAAGCTGAGCGTTGAATTCGGGGAGGTGGGCGGGGACGACGGCGCCGAGTGCGGCCCGGAGCTCTTGGACGGTCTGGGGACCCTCCTCGTCCTCGATCCGGTGCGGATCGGCGTAGCCCTGGCCCTGACCGGCCGGGGGCTCGACGGGTGCGGCGCTCATCCTGGTACCTCCCCTGACGCGCGGTGTGTACGGGGCCACGGTACTCCGGCGCGATGGTCCATAGGGAAGCCCCGGCACCACTGGCGGAGACCGTGGTACCGGGGCTTCACCGCGACCCTGCGGCGCTGGAGGGCTGTTCGGGCCGCATTGGGGGAGTGGGTCGCGGGTGGCTCGTACGTCGTCGTCGTACGAGCCGGCCGTCCCCCTCGGGGGTGGGGGACGACGTAGGAGGGATCAGGCGTCGCCGTTGTGGCCGCATTTGCAGGCATAGCGGCCGTTGAGTGCGGTGACGGTGGCGCCGCACCCGCCGCACATGGTGGTGGTCTCCATCATCGGCGCGCGCGGCGGTTGCGGTAGTCCTCTTGGCAGCGTTGGACGGTGGCGGGCTCCGTCGCCGTCTTGTCCTCCCGGGGCCGGGAGGGGGCTTTCTTCGGTGGCTGGGTAGCCTCGGGCATTACGTCCTCCTGGTAGGTGCAGTGAGGGGCGTAGGTCCCGGCCGGGTGTCCAGACCTGGCCGGGGCCGCTTACAGGTGGGCGCTGTCGCGGGTGCGCAGCGTCCAATGCGCTAGCTCGACCCACCGCGTACGGCAGGGCTCGCACATGTACATGGGGGGCCGGTCGATGCCGACCGGTACGGGGCCGACCCATTCGACTTCCCTGTGCTTCTCGCACCGCCAGCAGAGGCCGACCGCGCGGCCTGAGAGTGCGTCGACCTGGTGGGGCTCGGTTTGCACGAGTACGACGGCTAGGTCCATGGCGGGCGCGGTCACCGCGGTGGCGTCCGAGGTGAGCCCCAGGACGTGCGCGGCCAGTGGTGCCACGTCTGTCGGGAGAAGCGCACTTCGGGCTGCGTGCCCCACTCGTAGAAGGCCCTCGCTCATCCGCCTGCGGGCCTGGTGGAGTTGGTCACGGCATGCCGCTACGTACTCCGCCTGCCGCGCGCTCGATTGCTGATGGTTCATGGGGTCGTTCCGTTCGGGGCTGCGGCTGCGGTGCGGCTGCGCTTCTTCAGCGCTGCGATTGCCCGCCGGGCGTGGTCATTCAGCATCCGGTGGGACAGGAGGTGATCCGCGCAGGCCAGGCACGCATACGCGCCGCCTCCAGGGCCGCTCCCCTGCTCGATCACCTCGATGAGGGCGACATCGGCCGCCTGGCCCTGGTGCCAGGTGCACCATCCGGCGCTCACCGCTCGGGCTCCGGCTCGTCGGCGACGCACTCAAGGCCGGCGGCTGGGATCGGCTGGCTGACTCTGCCCCCGGGGTATTTCAAGATCACGGTGACCCTCTCTCATGAGGACGTTCAACTCGGCCGCCACATAGGCAAGATCACGGCTGGTGATCAGCCGCACGCCATGTGTAGCGACACCCGCAGTATGGCACTGCGCGTCTCATGATGGGAATCTCACGGCAAGATTCTCCAAGTCTCATTTGAGAAGGTTCCCCACGCTTGCCGAGAACGGCGCGATACCGCGAAACTGGCTCTGGATCTGGGCGAGGGGATGAAATGGCAGAGGTAGGACCGACGGCGCGTCGTCGCAAAGTGGGCGACGAGCTGCGACACATGAGACGCGAAGCAGGAATGAATCTTGAGGATACGGGGCGGGCGGCAGGGACCTCGCGAGCTACGGTCGGCCGATATGAGGGCAAGTCAGGCGCCGTTAAATGGGTGATCGTTGATGCCCTATGCCGCGCGTACCGGGTACCGGCCAAGGAGCGGAAGGCGGTCGTGGACCTGGCCAAGTCGGCGAATGTTCAGGGGTGGTGGGACAACTACGCGGACACCATTCCTCACCGGATCACGCCACTCCTCATGCTGGAGGACGAAGCGCGGGGCGAGTGGCATTGGGCCACAACGTACGTACCGGGGCTACTACAGACCCGGGAGTACGCGACCGCCGTGCATCGGGTGATCGAACCGGACGCGAGCGCGGACGAAATCGAACGCAAGGTAGACGTGCGCATGAAGCGGCAGGACGTTCTACGGCGGCCGTCTCCCCTGAGCCTTTCCGTCGTCCTTGACGAATCGGTGATCCGGCGCGAGGTCGGAGGAGCGAAGATCATGGGCGAGCAGTTGCGCCACCTGGTAGAGAGCGTCGGGCCGACGCTGGAGCTCCGAGTGTTGCCCTTCTCCTCCGGCGCTCATCCGGCCGACAGCCCTAGCTTCATGATCATTCGGGGACAAGAGGAAGGGTTGGACGTGGTGCACACGTCCAATCTGACCGGTGCCCTGTTCCTGGAGAAACCCGCGGAACTGGACCGTCATAGAGTGGTGTTCCGTCAACTTCAAGAACTGGCGCTCGACCCTTCCGCCTCGGCCGACCTCCTCGCTGAGGCTAGCGAGCGGTTCGCCACAGATGCCTGTACGTAGGAGCCTCCCTTTCATGATCACTACCGGCGAACTCCACTGGTTCAAGTCCAGCTACAGCGGGGGTTCAGCGAGCGATTGCGTAGAGGCTGCACAAGCCAGTGAGGGCATGTTCGTACGAGACTCGACCCGCCCGACTGGGCCCGTGCTGCGCTTCCAAGCTGATGCGTTCGCTCGCTTCGTTTCCGCAGTGAAGGCCAGCGTCTGAACCCTCGAAACTACGAAGGGCGGGTTCCCGATCGGGAACCCGCCCTTCGTCTGCGTTCTACCGCTTACGCTTCCTGCTCTTCTTGCTCCGCTTCACCGGGAGGCGCGGCGCCCCGCTCGGTTCCTGCGTTGTCACGTCGGCCGACTGAGCAACGGCCTGCGCTGTCGACTGTGCGGCCAAGAGTTCAGCGCGCACACGCTCCAACTCGGCACGCGCCTCCTC
>NZ_BAAAPE010000047.1:0-2122 GCF_039530985.1 Streptomyces albiaxialis | reverse complement strand
TCCGCCGTCTTCTTCGCCTTCTCGGCTTCGGTGCGGGCCTTGGCCGCGTACGTCGCGTCTCGCTGTGCCTCGTCGCGCGCGCGGACGGCTTCGGCGCGCTCCTGGTCGGCGCGTACGGCGGCCTCCTGGGACGCGTCGGCGCGGGCGACGGCGCGGTCCCGCTCGGCCTCGGCCGCCGTGGCGCGGCCCTCGGCGGCTGAGGCGTCCCGGATGGCCTGGTCCCGCTCGGCGGCGGCGGTCTCCGCTCGCGCGGTTTCCCGCTCGGCGGCCTGCTCGGCGTGCTGGGCCTTGTCGACGGCGGCGCGGGCGGTCTCTTCGGCCTCGTCCCGCGCCCGTTCGGCCGCGTCCTTGTCGGCCTGGGCGCGGTCCCGTTCGCGTTCGGCGGCGCGGGCCTCGCTGCGGGCGTCTTCCGCCGCGTTGTCGGCGGCCTCGCGCCTGGTGCGTTCCTGAGTGGCGCGGGCCTCGGCGGCCTCCTTGTCTGCGCGCGCTGCCGTGACGTCCTGGCGCGCGTTCGCGGCCTCGGTCTGGGCATCGGCGGCGGCCTGGTTCGCGCGGGCGACGTCCTGCGCGCTGGCGGCCCGTGCGGCGGCTAGGCGGGCCTCCAGTCCTTCGGGCGAGCTGATCTTTCCCAAGTCGCTGCGGAGGTCGTGGATGACCTGCTCCATGCGCGTGGTGAGCTCTTCGGCGCGGCTGATCTGCCCGGGGAGTCCGGGGGTGTTGCGCTCGCGCGCGCGGGCGGCCTTGGCCTCGTTCTGACAGTCGGTCGAACAGTATTCCGGCGGGCGTCCGGCTCCGGCGGGCCGGTCGCGGGGGATCGCCTGACCGCAGTTGCGGCACTCGTTCGGCCAGTAGCCGTACGGGGCTTCCTCGACTTCGCCCGTCTCGTCGGGGCGTGTGTCCTCGCCGGGTTCGGCAGGGAGTGGAGTGCTCATCGGGGCGGCCTTTCTGGAGGGGGTTACGCGGCGACGGTGAACGTACCGGGGCGGGCGACCTGGGCGAGCCGCGAGCGCTGTTCTCCGATGCCCCGGCTGCCGCTGAGCGGGGTCACGGCGTCGGGCCGGGCGGCGAGCACGGCGGCGGTGTAGGTGGCCGGGGTGAGCACGATGACGTCACGCTCGCCGTCGTCCAGGCCGAACGGGCGGGCCTGGAGGGCGAGATGGGCGGGCCGGATACTGCCCGGTCGCCCCATGCGCATGTCGTACGACGCGATGACGTCGGACGGGTGGAGGAGTCCGTACCGGGCCGAGACGATCGCCACGGCGCCGCCCTCGGTAGTAAGGGCCTCGGCGGCACGGCGGGCCGCGCGATACAGCGGGCCGGTGTAGAGCTGGCCTGCGGGCGCCGTCACCTTGTCCGCCTTCCGGGCGGAGCACGGCACGATGACGACCGGGCCCGACGGGATGACGTCCTCCGCGTCGAACAGCGCGGCCTGTTCCCACTGTGGGGCGGCCTCGCCGGGCTGCTCGGCCTCGGCCAGCAGCCGCGCGGCCTGCTGCGGGTCGGCGACCTCCTCGACCGCCACCCACCCGTACGCGGCCAACCCTCCGGCGAGCGCGGTGACCTGCTCCCACGGGGGCGCCGTGTAGTCGGCCTCGGGCACCTCGACGGGCGGCGGCTCCATAAGGGTGTTCACGATCACCCGGAACGCGGCCCGGCGGTACCGTCGGGCAAGGTCGCGCCGCCCGTCCGCGGTGAGCCCGTCCAGATACGGCGCGGCCCTTCCGTGACGCTCCCACCGGCCGTAGTCCAACGCGGCCTGCGTCGCCAGCATCTCGGCGTAGTCGAGCGTGCGGGGCAGGGCCCACACGAACCGCGCGACGGCCTCGGCGGGGCCGGTGACGACCAGCTCGACGCGCACGGACGCGGGCGTCACGCCGTACCGACGGCGGGCGTCGACGCCGTACGCCGCGGCGAACCGGCGCGTGGCCCACGCACGGGCGATGCCCCTCCCGGCGTCCCCGGGGAAGGTCAGTAGGGCCTCGGCGCTGCCGGCACCGTCGACCTGGAGCCGGGAGGCCGACAGATACCGGCGGCACCGGTCTTCCCGGCTCACCGCCCGCCCGGGGCCCCAACCCGTGTCGGCCAGCGGCCGCCGCACCCGTTCGCTACTCGATGTCGTCAT
>NZ_BAAAPE010000046.1:0-562 GCF_039530985.1 Streptomyces albiaxialis | reverse complement strand
GTTGCGAGGTTAACCCGTGTGGGGGAGCCGTAGCGAAAGCGAGTCCGAAGAGGGCGTCTGAGTAGCGTGTTCAAGACCCGAAGCGGAGTGATCTAGCCATGGGCAGGGTGAAGCGGAGGTAAGACTTCGTGGAGGCCCGAACCCACCAGGGTTGAAAACCTGGGGGATGACCTGTGGTTAGGGGTGAAAGGCCAATCAAACTCCGTGATAGCTGGTTCTCCCCGAAATGCATTTAGGTGCAGCGTCGTGTGTTTCTTGCCGGAGGTAGAGCACTGGATAGGCGATGGGCCCTACCGGGTTACTGACCTTAGCCAAACTCCGAATGCCGGTAAGTGAGAGCGCGGCAGTGAGACTGTGGGGGATAAGCTCCATGGTCGAGAGGGAAACAGCCCAGAGCATCGACTAAGGCCCCTAAGCGTGTGCTAAGTGGGAAAGGATGTGGAGTCGCAGAGACAACCAGGAGGTTGGCTTAGAAGCAGCCATCCTTGAAAGAGTGCGTAATAGCTCACTGGTCAAGTGATTCCGCGCCGATAATGTAGCGGGGCTCAAGCACACCGCCGAC
>NZ_BAAAPE010000045.1:0-907 GCF_039530985.1 Streptomyces albiaxialis | reverse complement strand
CAGCTCCACGCTCATGTACCAGTTGAGGCGCTCGCGGGCTTGTTCCGACGTGGTGATCCGGACGGCGGCCTTGCCCTCGTAGTGCTGGGACTCGGTGCCCTGCTTGAGGTCCCACACCTCCAGCTCGGCGTCCGTCGCGAGGATCACCGGCGCCGACAGCACCCGCTGGACCGAGGACTTGCCCGAGCCGGACGCGCCGACGACCAGGATGCGCTGCTGGAGATCGATCTCCGTCCACTCACCGAAGGGGTTCATCGACAGCCGCGCCGGGTCCGTGATGCTCACCGGGGCGGACGGCTGCGACCACGGCACGTTCTTCGCCAGCGGGTTGCGCACCGTGATGCGGACGGTTGCCTTGTTCGCCTTGTCCGCGCCCTCGATGCGCACCGCACCGCGCCGGGTCCCAAGACCGGTCTCCACGTCCTTGATCCGGGCGGTCAGGGTCTCCAGCGTGAGACTGCCGCCGAGGGTGACGCGCACGTCCACGCCCATCGGCGTGCGCTTGATCCGGCCACGCTTGAGACCGACGAGCTTCCGCGTCTCGCACATCTCGCGCCAGCGGTCGGGCTGGAGCCGGTAGGCCAGCCGGATCGGCATCCGCATGCGCGCCGCCCACACCGTGATGCCCAGGTAGCGCACCACCGCGCCCGTGAGGCTGCCGAGCAGCTTCCCGAGTCCCTTGGCAGCGGCCCGGCGCCCGTCCTTGCCGAGCAGCTTGAGCAGGAGCAGGGAGCCGAGCGCCAGCAGCACCAGCGTGCCGGTCGGGCCGAGATGGCTGATCAGCCATCCCGCGTAGTCGGACATGTCCATCTGCCGGGTAGCGTCCTCGGCAGCGCTCTGTTCGATCATGAGAAGCCCTTCGTTCGGAGCGTCAGGGCCGTGTCCGGGGTGCGATCCCGGATGCGGC
>NZ_BAAAPE010000044.1:0-1947 GCF_039530985.1 Streptomyces albiaxialis | reverse complement strand
CAAGCCAGCGGGCTACCAAGATCTTCCAACCTTGGCGGTCTTTTCGCGTGTACACGCGAAAAGCGGGCCCCTGTGGGGCGTGCCCCACGCTCAGAGGCGGGGCGCGGGCGTCGACGGATTCGTGACGCCTGTGGTGCGGGCGGCCCGGTGGTGCCGGTTGCTCGCAGGGGCGACTCTACTGCGTGCGGCGGTGTCGGCGTGCGTGATTCACCCGTGGGCGTGTCGGCTGAGCCACAGTTCGGCCTCGGCGGCGAGCTGGTCGCGTACGGCCTCGCTGACGGCGGCGCCTTCCTGCTGGTGCCAGGCGTTCACCGCTTCGTCGGCGAGCTGGTTCCAGCGGCCGCCGCGGTGACGGGCGAGCCGGGCGAGCACCCACGCGCGACGGCGGAAGGTCGCGGCGGTCTCGACGTCGCTCCGGGCGGTGCCGGCCTCGACGTCCAGGCGCGCGAGCTCGGCGTCCAGGGCCTCCGGCTCGTCCTCGATGGGGCCGGGCTGGTCGAGCAACTGGCGCCGGATCCGGGCGAGCTGGTCGGGGTCCACGGTCTGCCTCCGGTGGCGTGGTCGTCGTCGGGCCCAGGGTGTCACGCGGCGGCCGTGGTCGTCATCGCGTTCTCGCCGGGGCGGTGTTGGCCGAGTCGGGCGGGGTCGATCACTTCGCCGCGCTGGGCGAGCTGGTCGGCCTCGACGGCGAGCGCGGCGGCGCCGATGCGCTCGGCCTCGATAGCGAACGCGCGCGCGTGGTCGGCGTCTCCGCGCTCGGGCCGTCCCTGGGCGCTGGGGTGCCGGGGGTAGGCGCGGGCATGCGGGTCGACGCCGGGGATGACGGCCTGGCGGGCGTGGGCGCGGCCGCCACGGCGGCGCTTGGCGGCGCGGCTCGCCTGGCACCATTCGACCTCGCGTCGCCACCACCGGGCCACGGCGACCTCTACGGCGGCCACGGCCGCGAGCTCCGCCGGTCGGCTCGCGGTGCGCACCTGCGTCCCGGCCTCGTAGAGGGTGCGGGCGGTGCGGCTGACCTGGATGCCCTCGGCGCCCTCCTCGGCGCGGACAAGGCCCAGGGTGACCGTCTGGGCGACGTGGCGGGCGGTGGTGACGGCTGTGTAGCCGGTGCACGTGCTCAGGTCCTCCAGGGTGATCCCGGGACGGTTCTGGATGGTCTCCAGGGTGCGGGCGGCGTGGTGGCCCAGGACGTGCCAGAGCCCGGCTTGTTGGTGGACGATGGCTTCGCCGAGCTGCGCGAGCAACCCCCTAACCCCCCCTGGGGGGGCGGCGTAACGCCTTCTGTCCGACCCGTCTTTTTCCTGGTCACAGGGGGTGTAGCAAGCGCACATGTGGTGCGCGTCGGCGGGGCAGGCGTGGGCCTCGGCGAGCCGGACGCGGCGGGCGATACCGGCGGCCTTGTCGGCTTCCTTGGCGGTCTCGATCCAGCCGTCCAGGAGGAGACGGCCCAAGGCGAGTGCGGCCGTCGACTTCGAGTAGCCGCTGAGCACCGCCACCCGGCGCACGTCGGCGGTGACCTCGGTTGCGCCCGACGTCAGCATGAGCCAGGCGAGCGCGCGCAACACGGCGCGGTCGGCCGGGCCGGAAGGGCGCCGCCAGTGAGCGGCGCCTGCGGCCTCGATCCGGGCGAGCAAGTCGGCGGCGGCTTCGGCGGCTTCGCCGAGCCAGTCGTCCCCGGCCTCGTCGGGGCGGCGCGGGAGCCGGGCGGCGGCCTGCACCGCCACCCACCACGCGCGGGCGAACCGGCGCTCCGCCTCGGCTGCGTCCAACGGGCTGCGGCCGGTGTCGCTGCTGGCGGTGCGCAGCCACTCCAGCGAGGGGGAGCGCTCGGCGTCGTCGGCGAACTCGCGCGTCTGGTCGTAGCTCCACCCGGCCAGCGCACACGAGCGCAAGTTGGCGTGTACGGCGGCCTGATGCGCCCCGGGAGTCGGGCGGGGGCGGCGGCGG
>NZ_BAAAPE010000043.1:0-664 GCF_039530985.1 Streptomyces albiaxialis | reverse complement strand
TGATCGGGGTCCCGCAGTGGCAGCGCGGTCCTGCGGGGCGCTGTGGCGCTCTCTCGGCGCCTTCTCGTACGCTGGTCAAAGCAACGTCATCCGTTCGCTGGTTGAGAGCGATTCGGAGGCGGCGGCCCTGGGTGTAGGAGCCCGGGGCCGTGCCTATGTCTGGGGGGTGATCCTGTCACCCCGTGATCACGGAGCGCGCAGCGCCCCGCTGACGAAGCCCCCGCCCGGCATCTACGGGCGGGGGCTTCTGGTGTGTCAGCGCAGGTCCAGGCCCATCCGGCTGGTCAAGCGCTGCATGCTGGACGAAGCTGCCTCGGTCGGCCGGGATACCGCGTCCGCCGAGGCGCGGCCGGACGACCTGGAGACCGAGGACGACGGCGACGACGAGCGCCGTGCCCCCGACGTAGGCGGCGGCGCGGGAGGCGGCCGAGCCGTCCATGCCGATGGTGCCGAGACCGGCGAGTACAACGCCGTTGAGCGCCAGGAGGAGGCTCGCCTTCTGGTCCGTGCGGGAGATCTCGGAAGTGGTGTGGGCGAGTGCGGCGGCGAAGTTCTCATCGGTGCGGTTCATGGTCACTCCCTTGTGTCCGCCTGACCTTGCACGTGCAGTCTGACACAGTCGGCGCACCTTGCACAAGGTATTCGCTAAACCGGTCGCCGGGAT
>NZ_BAAAPE010000042.1:0-2597 GCF_039530985.1 Streptomyces albiaxialis | reverse complement strand
TCCGCAGGCTCCGGCCCCCGGCGGCGCGCGGCCCACCGTGAACGCCGACCGCCCGGAGGGATCCCCCACCACCCCGGGGGAAGCCGTGCGCGAAGGGCACCCACCGCCGCCCGCCAACGGTTCAGGGATGGTGGCGCCGCCCGCGTCCTTCGGCCATCGTCTCCAGCAGAGCCCTACCCGCCTTACAGTCCCCCATGGCCCGGTGCGGCCCGTCCAGGCTGCGGCGGCCGTGCGAGTAGAAGCGCGAGCGGGCCGCCATCAGGCACTCCCAGGAATTCGGGTCGGCTAGGTGCATCGGCCGCTTCCCCACTTGCTCCGTGTGGGCGAGGACTCGCCCGTAGTCGAAATCCGAGTTGTACGCGAGCACCATACGGCCCTTGGTCGCCTTGCGGACCTTCGGAAGTACCTTCTCCCACGACGGCGCGTCTGCGAGATCGGCCAGCGTCAGACGGTGCTTGAAATAGGCGTCGGGATGGATGGTCACCCCGTCCGTGGGCTTGACCAACGTGTCCACCAGCGGCCGCCCGGTTGCGGCGTCCATGACCGCGATCTCGATGATCTGTCCGTCCAGGCTCGTCGTCTCGGTGTCGAGAATGACGGCTGCTCCGGGAGCCAGCATCGCGCGCGCCCAGCGGACCACCGAGCCCCACTCCGCGCCGAGCTCGACCGCTTCCCGGTATGGCCCCATGGCGGGATCAGTCGCGAGCGCGGAACGTACTTGTTCCCGCGTCGGCTTGCCGTCGATCCGGTCCCAGTCGAGTTCCCAGAAGTCGTCGGGATTGTTCCAGTGGGCCCACACCTCGACCCCTTCGCGGGTGGCGAGTTCGGCGGCGAACCGGTGGATGGCCTGCGCCCGGCTCTGCTCCCGGTGCGCGTACTCGCGCAGCAGGGACGGCTTCCCCCTGGGAACGGCCCGGACGTCCTCCCAATTCAGCCCGGGGGCGGGTGGCTCGTCGCGCAGAGCCTCCACGTCCCCGGTGCGGTACATCGGCACGTCCACGACCTTGTACTTCCCGGTCTGCACCTCGCGGACCTCGACGGGCTCGATCCATCCGGCGGCGACGACGTAATCCCAATCCGTCCGGCGAAGCTCCAGGATGCCGGCGGCCTGGTCGGGGCCGACAAGCCGGTCCGCGGCCACTTGGGCGGCGGCGTCCTCGTCCTCCTGGAGCGCGGCGACGTCCGCGCGAGAGAAGCGTCCGAACCGGCCCGGTGCGATGCCCCGTTCTTCCGCGACACGGGAGAGCTCGGACACCCTCCAGCCGAGTTCGTCGGCGGCCTGGCGGCGGTCCATGCTGGCCGCGTTCCACGCCCGGCGCTCGGCCACGATGGCGGCGAGCTCGTCGCCGTGCTCGCGGGCGTATGCCTTGGCGTCCTGCACGCTGTAGAGCGGCCAGTCTTTGTACGTGTCGAGCTGGCGGAGGTGCCCGGCGGTCACGATGACCTCGACGTCGGCGCGGTCGACGCCCTCGACGCCGGTTTCGGCCTCCAGCAATTCGGCGATGCGGTTTGCGCCGAGCGCTTCGGCGGCCTCGATCGCGGCCAGGATGCGCGGCACCTGTGCGGCGAGCTCGTCGGCGACGTCCCTGCGCCATCCCTTGGCCGTGCAGCGCGCGGGGATGGCACCGAGCTCCACGGCCCGCATGACTTGCCATTGCAGGATGCCGAGTTCGTCGGCGAGCTCGCGGCCGTTGACGACGGCGGGACGCTTCTCGGGGCTCGTGTCGGTCACTGCTCGGCCTCCTGGCGCTCGCGCTCGATCGCTTCCAGGTGCCGGGCCTCGATCGTGACCGGTCCGTACAGCATCACCCGGTCGTCGTCCCGACGGGGGCGGTCCGCCGAGCGCTGGCCGGTGAGTAGGTGCGGGGCGAGCTGGAGTGCCTGCCATACGGCATGGCACTGGGCGGGGGTGCCGGTGATCCGGACCTGTGCCGCTGACAGCTCGTACGGGTCGGTGTCGGCTGCGGCGGGGGCCGACGGCTGGTGTGCGGCGGCTTCCTCCGGCGTGCAGAAGACGCGGGTTGTGCCGTCCGGGCGGGTGATGACGCCTTGCTCGGGTTCGACGGTGCGGCTGCACGCGGCGCACACTCCCCGAAAGCGGTTGGTCCTCATGCGGTGGATCCCTCCTCGGGTGAATTCTTCGACTGGTCCTCGTCCGGCATCGGCACGCTTTCCTGCCCCGTAACCGGCCCCTTCAGCGCCTCGGTGTCGTCCTCCTTAACCGTGGATTTCCGAGGCTTCTTGGCGCGTGTCTGCGTGGCCTTGCGCTGCTTCGGTGTCTCGCTGTACGTGGCCTTCTCCTCGGCGAGCTGGTCGGCCAGTTCATCCCGGCGCTTCTCGGCCTGGCTGGCGCGGCGGTCGGCGGATTCGATCCGGCGGTCCGCGCGCTTCTCGGCCTCGTCGGCGCGGGCTCGCTCCTCCGCGATCCGCTCGCGGGTGGTCGCCAGCGTCTCCCGCATGTGCCCGAGCTCTCCGTCCGCGTGTTCCCGCGCCCGACGCTCCTCGGCAAACTGGTCGCGCAACTGCTCCACCATGTTGGCGAGCCGTTCGCGTTCGGTCTCCGCCTTCGTCCTTGCCTTCTCCGCCTCGGCGCGGAC
>NZ_BAAAPE010000041.1:0-3322 GCF_039530985.1 Streptomyces albiaxialis | reverse complement strand
CCTCGGCACGCTCGGACTCTTGCCGAACAGCGCGCTGTGCCTCCTCGACGGCGGCAAGGGTCTCGGCGAGCTCGGCGCGTAGAGCGCCGGTCTCGTGCCGTGCCTGCGTCGCGAGGTGCAACGCTGCGGCACAGGCGCCTTCGGCGGCCTGCTGTGCCGCGCGGGCCTCCTCGGCGTCCTGCCGGTGTGCCTCCGCCTCCTCCCATGCCTCCTCCGTCTGACGCCGTGCCTCCTCGACAGCGGCGCCGGCGTCGGCGAGCTGCTGCTGTGCCTCCCGCTGTGCCTCGGCGGTGTCCATGGCACGGCGTAGCCGGTCCTCGGCCCGCTCCGCCTGGGCGGCGAGCTGGTCGACGTAGGACGGCGGCACACTCGGCACAGGCAGCGGCACAAGGCCGCTCGGCTTCCTGGTGGCGGGCACAGTCGGTGTCTGGTGAGTCATCGCTTCCCCCTCGATCCGGTGCCGGGGGGCGGGCGGAAGGTTCGCCCTGCCCCTGGCGGTGCCTGCGGTCAGATGTGCGTCAGCTCGCGGTCGAGTGTGTTGGCGTGTGCCTGTTGTGCCGTGACGGGCCGGGGTGCCCTCCATTCCGCGATGGCGCGGCACGCGGCTCCCCGGTCGTACTCGATCCCCTGTTCCAGCATTTCCGCCAACAGGGCCGTTGCGATCTGGTTGTGCGAGCGGGGGTCGTCGGCGGCGACCTGGTGGCGCTCGAACAGGGCCCGCAGCGCACCCACCTTGGTGGGGAACGTCTTGAGGTCCAGGGCCTCCGGCTCGTCGTCCTGGTCCTGGTGCTCGTCGCCCAGGTCCGGCACACGAACCGTGATGCGGGGTGTGCCTGTGCCGTAGGCCGCTGTGCGGGCGCCTTCGGGGATGTCCTGCTGCTCTTCCTCGGCGTCCTCGGTAGGCCGCTGCTGTGCCGGGGCTGTGACCGGTGGGGTGACTTCAGGGGCCGAGTGTGCCGGGTGGTGTTCCGCCTGGTCCTCGATCTGTGCCGCCAGCGCTTCCATGCGCTCTGTCTGGCGTTGCAGTTGCGCCAGGGCAGCACGCTCTTCGGGGGTGGGCTGTGCCGTCCACGTCGACGGAAGGTCGACGTCCGGCAAGCGGGCCACGTCCCGCCGCATGGCCAACCGCCGGTCAAAGATCATCCGCCGCTCGGGTTCGGCACAGCCTGCGCGGTCCATGGCCTGTGCCATGCGGCCGCAGAGCTTGCGCCCGGCCCTGGCCTTCCGCTTCTCCGGGGTGAGGCGGTCGTACTCGTCGGCGTGCTCAATGGCACGGTCCATGTAGCGGTCCCGGGTGATCTGTTCGGCGTTGCGGCCGCGCTGGATGAGTCCGAGCCGCGCCATCAGCCGTTCGCGGAGCTCGCGCACGATCAGCGCACCGGGGCTCTGGCTCTGGCCTCCGGTGCGGTGCTTGAGCTCCAGCCCAAGGGCGGCGTGCGCGCTGAGGGCGCTGCCGAAGCTGCCCACGATGATGCGGACGAGGGTGGCGGGAGTGAGTCCGCCACCCTCGTGCCACGCGGGTACGGCGCTGAGCGCTGCGAACACCCACACCGCGGTGCCGTACCACCCGGGCGTCGCGTCCTCACTGGCCAGACGCTCCCGGGCACCGAGCACGCACATCGCGATCAGGGCCTCAAACGCGGCGCAGGCGAGTACACGCTCCTCTATGCCGGTCATGCCCAGCCCATCGAGGGTGAACCGGTAGGAGGTGTTCAGGCTGACGCTCGTGCACACGACGAACGCGACGGCGGCGGCTGCCGTGCCCGCCGACAGCCGCCGCCGTCTGCGCCCCGTGGCGCCCTCCTGGCCCTGGTCGCCGTTCGCTGTCGTTCGTGAACGGCGCCGGATGAGCACTGCGGCGGCGGTAGCTGTGACGGCGCCGGATGCCACGGCAGCCACCAGGGACCACGGGGGCAAGATCGCCTCAACCTGCTCGATCACCGGTGCTCACCGCCTCGTCGCGGTGTGCTGTTGGTCCCTGTCGGGGCCGTAGTCTGGGAGTACATGGGGAGGTTCCTCCTCGTTGTGGAGCCCTGGGAGCGCTGGGCCGGGAAGCGTGGCGCTTTCGGGGCTCATCTCGTGCAACTACGTGGTAGCAAGCTCGCTCGCGCGCTTGCGAGCGCGCACGCGAGCACGTGCGGCAGAAAGCAACCACGCTAGAAAGCTTCTTCGCTTCCTCTGCGGTGGTGACGCTCCTGCGCCATCCGGTACTCCTCGGGGTAGGCGGCCTTCAGTGCTTCCTCGACAACATCGCGTTTACTCCACCTGCGGTCGCTGCTGACTTCCTCGATCAGCTCGCTCAGCAAAGGGTCAATACGCGTATTGAGTTGAACGTAGGTGTCCGCAGTCCGGAAGCTTCGGCGAGCCCTGCCCCGGGCGGGCGCGGGTGTGGCGGGGGGTGTCGCCGGGTCTTGGCCTTCTGTCGGGTCCGGCCGGGGGGGCCGTCGTCGGTTACGAGGGTCGGGCCGCTCGTCTTCCTTGCTCACTTCCGCAGGACCTCTTTCCTGAGCTCGTTGTATGCGTTGCGCACGCCCTTGCCCTTCCGATATTTGCCGTACCACTCACCGGCGGCGCGAGCCTCGCTCACGATGACCAGCCGTTCCACGAACGGCCGGAGGAGCATGCCGGGGTAATCCTCGTCAAACACGTCTACGACGCGAAGCGCTTCACGCGTCCACACGGCACCCTGGTAGGCCATCCCCAGCGCAATACCAACTTCGCGGGGCAAGTCGGCTCTGGCTCCGGTCCGTTGCCGGTAGCTCTTGAACCGGCTCACGGTCTCCATGGCTCCCTGGACCCCGTCAAAGCCGTCCTCATCCGGTTTGGCCGCGTAGACGATTCGGTGACAGGCACTCAGCCCGTTCTGTGTGAGGATTCCGCCCTGGCGGTTGGGGAAGTCGAAGACTGCGAGGCGGGCCCGAGTGCCGCTCAGGCTGCGCTTGAGCCGGAGTTCCGCGTGGTCGTCGGGGTTTTTCTCGTGGTTTGCCAGAGCTCGGTAGCCGCTCGGGATCACGCGCAGGTTGGCCGGCCATCCAAGCTCCGGGTCCAGCGGGACGGCCAGATCGTCAGCCCAGCCGTCCGGGTCCTCGTCGGCGATGATCGCGCCGATATGCATCCCGGGTTTGACGGGCTCTGCACCGGTCCACTTCGTCCCCGCCGCCCGGGGGTCCAGATCGCCGTAGATCACTTCGTCGTCTGGGTTCTCCTCGGCGTGGGTCACAGCGATAGACAGACCGGTGATGGTCTTGGTGACTCCGCCTGCCTCCGAGTAGCTGCCAACGACTGTCACGTCTTCCTCTGCCTCTGCCATGCGGGGATGGTA
>NZ_BAAAPE010000040.1:0-579 GCF_039530985.1 Streptomyces albiaxialis | reverse complement strand
ACCCCGCGTTCGCGTTCTCCGCCTTCTCCCACGCCCGTACCGTGTTCGGCGCGACCCCCGTCAGCGTCGTGATCCGGCGCAACGAGACCTCCAGCGTCCGCGCCTTCAGGATCTTCGGCTTCAGCCTCCCGTCGATCTTCTCCAGCTCGGCCAGCAGCCGAAGGCGCTCGGCCCCCAGCGGCTCCATCTCGGCTTCTGCCTCGGCCCTGATCTGAGCCGGTGTCTTCTGCGTCATGACGCGCAGCCTGACACACGGTGTGCTGGCAGCGCAAGACTGGTCGAAACTTTCTCTACTTGGTCAAGGGGGGCGCCTGCGGCGCCCCCGCCCGCGCTGCGGCCTTCGGCCGGTCGCGGTCGGGCACCGCAGCACCCCGTGAGCCAGGAGACGCCACCAGAGGCGCTGTGCGCCCCTCACAGCCGCGCACGACCCGCGACACGGCTCCACGGGCAGGCGCAGCCCCCACAGAGCCGCAGAGGGCCGTACAGCGGCTCACGGCCGACCGTGGGGCGGCATCGCCAGGATGCGTAAATGCGCCGTGCTCCGCCGACTGCGGCTCTCGACCGAACGCGCCAAAGACG
>NZ_BAAAPE010000039.1:0-15783 GCF_039530985.1 Streptomyces albiaxialis | reverse complement strand
CCCGACCCCCTCTAGTTCGGCCCCGGCGATGCCGGTTACCTCGTCATCGCCAGGGGCCTCGACCCTCTAGGGAGAATCATGCTCAGGGTAGAGGAGCGGTCGCTGAGCGGCCGTGAGTGCGTATTGACGGCGCGGGCCGTCCCCGCGTCGTCTTCGGGGCCGGTGCGGTTCGCGGTGGGCCGGATCGCCGGGCGTCCGGCCGTGCCGGCTCCGCGTCCGCCGCTGGATGACGAGCTGTGTGCGCTGGCGCTGTCGGTTGGGGTGCTGTGCTGATGAGCCAGACGAGCAACGTTGTGGAGCCGCGGGGAGGTTGGCCCCTGGTGCCGCCGACAGCGCCGGAACCGGAGCCTGTACCCGAAGTCTCCCCGGCGCCCAAGCCGGCGGATGAACCTGCGGCCGTGGCCGTGCCGTCGGGGCCTCCGGTGGATGATCTGGCCGCCATCATGGCGTCGCTGAACGCATCGGCTGATCGGGTCTACGTCGACCGTCGACCGTCGACCGCCTGACACTTCGACGGCCAACCTCCGGGCCCGCACTCCGTCCGGGAGTGCGGGCCCTGTCTGTGCTCAAGGGAGCCAACCACCTGAGTTCGCGTGTACACGCGAAAACTAGTTGGGACGGGTGGCCCCGTAGTAGTCGCCTGCTGGCATGGCCTGCGCGACGCTCTTCACCTCTATCTTGGCGACGGTCTTGCCGTCTCTGGTGGTGCGGGGAGCCTGGATGATCTGCCCGTTCCCCTTGTAGATGGCTACGTGATAGATCCCTCCGGCCCTTCCGTGTGACCAGAACAGCAGATCGCCCACCTCCAGTTCGCTCCTGCTCACGGTGCGGTTGGAGGTGGCGCCGTACTGGTCGGCTGCGGTCCTCGGGAGTTGCGTCGTCGGCCAATACGCGTACTGGACCAACGACGAACAGTCGAATCCGCTTGTCACCGCGGCGGAGCACTTGCCTGCGATGTATCCGTTCGTCCCGTCGCAGAACCCCTTGCTGGGCCCATTGGGTTTGCCTCCGCCCCACGAGTACGGGATGCCGAGCTGTGTCGCGGCCCGGCGTGTGGCCTTGGCGCCGTCCCCGCTTCCGGAGATCGTCACTGCGGTGTTGAGCTTGGCCGCGTTCTTGGTGATGACGGTGACGTAGTGACTCGTCTCCTTGTAGGGAGGGATTCCCCGGTATTTTTGGACTGCGCCCCATCCGGCGTTATATCCAGCGAGGGCGAGTTTCATCGGGTTTCCCCCGTACTGCGACTTCTTGGCCCGTGCGAGCAGGCTGCACATGTATTTGCCCTGGGCCATGATGGAGTCCTCCGGGTCGTCTGTCCCGGTGTGTCCGTCTCCGTCGCTGTCCTCGCCATAGGCGGCGAAGGTGGACGGGATGAACTGCGCTATCCCTTGGGCGCCCGCGCCGCTCGTGACGTTGGTACGCCACTGGCTTTCCTGCTGGATCTGCGCTGCAAGGATGCCGGGGGAGAGCCCTTCGCACTGTGTGGCTGACTTCTTGACCCACGGCACGTACTTCAGTGCTCTGTCTGGCAGCAAAGCGGTATTGAGCCCCAGCCCTCCCGCGACGATTCCCGCGTCCTGCTCTTCCTCCTCGTCGGCGAGTGCGATCACTGCACCGCCGACCGCCAGGACCGGGATCGCGAGTACCGCGGCGGCGGCTCCGAGCATGAGCCCTTTACTCATGTCCCCCCCCTGTCCTTGATTGCCCGCCCGCGTTCATCGCGGCCGGCCTGCCACGCGGAGAGCCAGCGTTTGCGGCTCACCGCGTATGCCTTGGCCCACAGCTCGGGCTGGCTGGCCCGGTAGACCCCGCGCTCGACCCGGCTGACCATCTGGACACTCTTGCCGACCAGTTGCGCGATCTCCCGTTGTGTCCTGCCGAGCTGCTGCCGGATATGCCGGAGCGTGCGGGGGGAGTCGCCTGATGGTGCGAGGTGTTCCACCGTGGTCCCCAGTGCCTCCGCGAGCTGCCGGACGACGCGGGCACTGGGGTACCGGCCTGCCCCCGATTCGGCTCGCCGGACCGTTTCGGGGCTGATTCCCGCGAGCACTGCCACCTGTTCCGCACTGAGCCCCGCTTTCTGTCGCTCCCTTTTCAGCCGCTCCGACCGGAATGTCTGGACACCGCTTGACCGGCTCATGGTCCCCAACTTGTAAGCGTCATACATGGCAGGCACTTATGGTAGCTTAGCGGTGACTGCTAGTGCTTCCGGGGGGGATGATGGGTCAGCTGATGAACAGTCAGAGCGTCGCGACACGACAGGCCGTTGCCGTCCTTGGGGCTCACGGGGGAGCGGGCGTCACCACTGTGACGGCGTTCCTGGATCCCGCAACTACCGGCAATGCCATTGAGTTGACTCCCGGCTCACAACTGCCTCTGTATTACATGCCTGTACTGGTGGCGCAGTCCACCGCTTTCGGCATGAAGAGAGCAGCCGAAATGCTCGGGAACTGGCATCCCGACCTTCCCCGCCCGTGGCTCGTCGTCGTACGCGATGCGCCGATGGCGCCGCCACGGCCGGCCAAATACCGGTTGAGGGCGATCGGTTCGCGGGTGCTGGGAGTGGCCGAGGTTCCCTACCTCTACAGGCTGCGGGGGGTCGACTCCCCAGCGGAAGCGCTGGAGTACCGGGCCGTGAGCCGGGCGGCGGAGCGGCTGCGCAGACGGTTCAACCTGCCCAAATAGACAGAGGAGAGCGGAATGCACTGGATGCACCACGCGGGGGACACCCTGGACGTGCTGGCAGCGAACGGAGGTACCGACTGGGACAAGGGGCCCGAGGCCCCTCCCGGCATGGAAAACGTGCTGCCCGAATGGGTCGGGTGGGGCAAGTGGTTCGCGATCGGTGCCGGAATCCTGGGGCTGATCGCCTGCGGAATCATGATGATGGTCGGCCGCCGCAACCGCGGCCACATGTCGGCCGAGGGCGCCGTGGGCGCTCTGTGGGTGATCGCGGGGCTCTCCGTCGTCGCACTGGCCGCCGGAGTCGTACCCGCCGTCATCGGCGCATAGGGAGGCTGGCATGTCCCTGGATCTCAAAGAGCGCTCACAGCGCCGGATGCGCCTGCTGATCGCCGTATTGGTGTGCGTCGTCGTGCTCCTGGTCGCGCTCGTCGTCGCCGTGGCGACGGCCGGTGACGACGGTGACGACAAGGCCAAGGGCGGAAGGGACGGCGGCACCTCGGCCCAGCCGGAGCCGTCCGCCTCGGCGAGCACGCTGCCCGAGGACGACGGATACACAGACCCGGACACCTGGATCAAGCTGCCCAAGGGAGACGGCAAGGAGAACGGGCTCCCCGTCGAATTCCCGCACACCGTGCGCGGGGCTGCGGCCATGGCGGTCGCTGCGAACCGCAACGCCTGGACCTTCGATAAGGACGCCGTCAAGCGGGGTGCGGAAACGTACACCGTGGCCCAGTATCGAGCGCCGATGGCCAAGCAGGCGGCGGCCTCGGCGGCGGCTGTCGCACAGTTCGCCGGAGTCCCCTCCGGACAGACGCCGCCCAAGGACGCCACGATCAACGGCGCCCCCATCGGGGTGCAGTGGAAGCAGATTTCCAAGGACCGCGTGCAGGTCTTCACGTTGACCCGCATCACTTCCAGCGCCGGAGACGGCGCGGAATCCAAGACCCGGTTGCAGGCGGTCCCGGCCGAGGTCGTTTGGGAGGGCGGCGACTGGAAGACAACACCCACCCCGAAGGGCGGGACGCCCGAGGCACCCGAGCCGGCCGACCTGGGGTCGTCTAAGTTCAGCGAGTTGGGCTGGAAGGCGATTCAAGAGGGGGACCGGTGAGGTCCCTCGCCGCACGGACTGCTGCGGTCCTCCTGGCCCTCCTGGTCGTCGTCGGGCTGGGGGCGGCGCCGGCATCCGCCGCACCTGCCCATGTCCCGGCAGCTTCTCCCGCTCACGTCCCGACGGCCAAGACGGACGTGTGGGGCACGATGTGCAAGGCGGGTGTCATCTCGCCCGCTATCGGGGCCATCGGCTGCGGAAAGAAGATCATCGAAAAGGGCCCGTCCGGGGCAGCCAAGGAAGCCGCTAAGTCCCTGTCTGACTCGGTCCTCGGTGACTTCTCCAAAGCCGCGGTGGAGTTCACCAGCGACATGATGAAGAAATCTCTCACCTGGTGGCTCACCACGGATTCGGTACAGGTGAAAGACAGCGGCGTCATGGAACCGACCGATCCAAAGGACCCGACGAAGAAAGTCAGTCTGCATGCGATCATGCTCGGCATCGGTACGGCCATCGCGGTCATTCTCGCGATGCTGGCCGGTATCAGAACCATGATCCAGCGCAAGGGGCAACCCATCGCGCAGGCAGTTCAAGGGCTTCTGATCAACTGCTTTGTGATCGCTGTGGGTGTCGGGATGATTGACGCCCTGCTGATCGCCTCCGACAAGCTGACCGATGTAATCCTCGGTGTCGGTTTCGACGGGAAAGCGCCGGAGAAAATCACCGCGATGCTGCTGCCGCAGATCGGCAATCCCGCCGGGCTGCTTTTCATTGCCCTCGTCGTACTGCTGGTTGGCGGCGTACAGGTCGTACTTCTCTTTCTCAGGCAGGCGGCGGTACCGATTCAGGCACTTCTGTTGCCGATTGCCGGAGCCGGGCAGATGGGCGCCGAGGGAGCCCGGAAGTGGCTGCCGAACCTCATCAACATGATCATGGCGGTGATCTGCTACAAGCCCTGTGC
Organism: Streptomyces albiaxialis; assembly: GCF_039530985.1. Lineage (NCBI taxonomy): Bacteria > Bacillati > Actinomycetota > Actinomycetes > Kitasatosporales > Streptomycetaceae > Streptomyces > Streptomyces albiaxialis. The sequence continues at coordinate 11,089 of NZ_BAAAPE010000039.1, read as the reverse complement.
CGCGCTGATCATGACCGTCGGGTTCGTAGAGATCGAGAACTCGGACAAGATCATCGACTTCATCCGGGGAGTGACCACGCTCGTCCTGTCCGTCGTCGCTCTCAAAGCGCTGTTGACCCTGTTCGCGCCGATCGGCGTCGCGGTCGGCGCTGCGTCGGCCGCCGGGGGCGGCATGGCGGGCGGCCTGATGAGCATGGCCGGCTCATTCGCGGGCGGCCACTCGGGCAGCGGCGGCGGCTCCGGCGGCGGCACCTCGGCGAGCGAACAGGCGGGTCACATGGACAAGTCCGGCCCGGCCTCTGGCTCGGGCTCGGGCTCGGGCTCGGGCTCGGGCGATGACTCGTCGCGCACGCAGGACGGCAGCAGCGCCGTACAACAGGCCAATGCCAACGGCACCGACAGCCCGTCGATCCCCGCCCAACAGGGTGCGGGCACAGGAGCAGGCGGAGCGGCCGAGGGTGCGGCAGCGGGCGACGGCGCGGCAGCGGCCGGAACGTCGGGCGCGGCGGCAGGGGGCTCATCGGCGGGTGCCTCTGGTGCTGGTGCGGCAGCCGGGGGACCGGCGTCCATCGCCATCGTGGCGGCGGAAGCGGCCAAGGGGGCCGCAGACAAGGGAGGCAACACCATGGGACAGGGGGACAAGTGACTACCGCGAACGAGCCTGAGCTGTACGGCGGTTGGCGGCGCTCGTACTCGCTCGGCATCGCCACACTCAACACATCGCAGACCGTAATCGTGGTCAGCACCGCCATGGTCGTGATCCTCTCGGTGGCCTTCGGCGGCGTCGCGCCGCTGTTGGTGACGCTGCCGATCGGCCTCGTCGTCGTCACGCTGACGGTGTGGCAGCGGCACGGCATGCCGCTGCTGACCCTCCTTGGCGCCCGGCTGCGCTGGCAACTCGCCTCCTGGCGGGGAGAGACCAGCTACCGCCAGCAGTTCCAGGCGGCACCGCAGTGCCTCGACCTGCCCGGCATGGCCGCCTCGACCAAACTCGTAAAGGCCGAGCGGCCCGGCGACGACGGCGCGGCCGGTCTGGTCTGGAACCAGCGGACCGGCACGTTCACCGCAACCATGCTCCTCCAGCCTGCCGGGGCCCTGCTGGCTGCGGGCTCCACGGTGAAGGCGAGTGTGCGCGCGTGGGCCGACACCCTCGCGGGCCTGGCCGACGAGGACGGCGTACGGGCGGCAAGCGTGACCCTGCACATCACCCCGTCCAGCGGACGGGCCCTGTCCGATCACGTACAGGACCGGGCCACCGCCTCGGCCCCGGCGCTGGCGAAGCAGACCATGCGCGACCTGGTCGACTCCAGCCCCCGCGCGAGTGCTCAGCTCTCGGCCTGGTTCTCGTTGATCATCAATCCCTCAGCCGGGGTCAACAAGCCCAAGAATCCCGCCGAAGCGGCGGCCGAGACGCTGCGGACGCTGGACGGCGTGGACCTGGCGGGCAGCGGCGCTGACGTACTGCGGGTCGCGAGCGACCAGGACGTGAAGCGCCTCGTGCGGGCCGGGTTCAACCCGGAGGACCTGGACGCGCCCGGGGAGGAGATTGACGAACTGGTCTGGCATGAGGTCGGGCCGGTGGCGGCCGAGGACGGATGGGAGGAGTACCGGCACGACGGCAGTGTGTCCGTCTCCTGGGTACTGCGGGCAGCACCCCGGCGGCACGTCCCCTATGACGTGCTGCTGCGGCTCCTGAGTCCCGGACAGTTCCAACGGCGCGTCACCCTGGCCTACCGGATACTGCCGTCCGATGAGGGCGCGGCCGTCGCCGAGCGCGAGGTGAACGCCGCGCAGGCCCGGGAGGACTACCGGCAGCGCACCCGGCGCGCGGCGACCCGGCGCGAAAAGGTCGACGCGCAGAACGCCGACAGGACCGCCCTCGAAGAGGCCACCGGTTCGGCCATCGTCCAATGGTCGGTGTACATCACGACGACCGTGCAGGACCGGGCGAACCTCCCCGCGGCCCGCCGCGAGGTGGAGAAGGCGGCCCGGTCCTCCGGGGGCATGCGTATCCGTCCCGCCTACGGGGGGCAGGCGGCCGGCCTGCTGGTCGGCCTGCCTCTCGGTATCAATCCGCTGTTGTGAAAGGGGGCCTGATGCGGAAAACGAAGGCGGGCGCAAGCTCGTCCCGGCTCATGCAGGGAGCCGGGACGAGTGGCCACGACTCTACCGGGGCCGATGAATGGCGCCTGAACCCTCGCGTGATCGCGGGCCGGAAAGGCTGGCGGGGCCCGGGGGCAGGGTACTCGCCCACCCTCGACGCGGGCGCCGTCTATCAGGCCACCAGCCGACAGGTAGGCGGCCTCTACCCGTACGTCCTCGGCGCGGGCCTCCCGCCCGAGGGCGTACCGATCGGCCCGGACCTGCTGACACATGAGCTGGTGTGCCTGGACCCCTCCGGATGGATCGGCACACTCGTCACCAACCCCGGCGTGTGGATTCAGTCCGAACCGGGGGTGGGCAAAAGCGCCATCGCGAAACGGCTGTGCCTGGGATACGCGGCATACGGACACATGACCGTCTGCCCCGGCGACGTGAAAGGCGAATACACCCCCCTGGTGACGGCCATGGGCGGCCAGGTCGTCCGCATCGGCCGGGGGCTCGACCGGCTCAACCCGCTGGACTCCGGCCCCCTTCGGGGGCGGCTGCCGGGCCTCGCCCCCGAACGGCGGGACCAGCTCCTCGCCGAAATCAACGGCCGCCGCGCGGGCCTGCTGACGGCCCTGCTCGCCACGGACGTGGGCCTCGGCCGCAAGCCCAACGCGACGGAACGCAACATCGTCAACTTCGCCGTTCAGCACGTCGCAACCCGGCTGCTGGGCGGGGATGACCCAGTGATCCCCGACGTGGTGAAGGTGCTAAGGGAGGGGCCAAAAGAGCTCTGGCAGCGCTTGGAGGTCGACACCGAAGAGGCATACCGCAGCTTGATCCGAGACGTGACGCTCGCGCTGGAGAACCTGACGGACGGCCCGCTCGCGGGCATCTTCGACGGAGCCACGACGCATCCCCTCGACCTGGACGCCCCGGCCCTGTCCGTCGATCTGTCCTCGCTGCTGACCGCCGACGACGACGTGATTGCGGCCGGCCTTCTGGCCACGTGGGCCTACTCCTACACCTCGATTGACTCGGCCCGCGCCATCGGCATGATGGACCGCCCGTTGGTCCTACCGCTGGATGAGATGTGGCAGGCGCTCCGGGCCGGGCCGGGCATGGTCCAGGCGTTCGACCGCATGACCCGGCTCAACCGGGCCAAGTCCGAGGTCAGTTTGATGATCACGCATTCCAACCGTGACCCGAAGTCGCTGCCGACGGAGGAGGACAGGGCAAAGGCGGTGGGCATGATGAGCCGCTGTTCCACCGTGATCCTGGGGGCGCTCTCGCCCGAAGAACTCGATGGGCTGTCCGAACAACGGCCCCTCTCGGACGCGGAAAAGGCACTCGTCTCCTCCTGGTCCTCCGCCCGTGTCGCGACCATCGACAACACCCCGGGCGGGCGCGGCAAGCGGCGCAACCGCCACCCGGGACGCGGAAAGTACCTGATCAAACTCGGTAACCAGCCGGGCACGGCGGCCCGTCTACAGCTGACCCCCTCAGAAGAGGCGATGTACGAGACCGACCCGAACAAGAGCCGGGCTACGGAGCAGATGGAGGGGACGGGGTGAGCGAACAGACCTCGCCGACGGCTGGAGCGGGCGCGGCGGCGCCTGCGACCATCCTCGGCATCATCATCGGCGCGGCCGTGCTGGGCACGGCCTCATGGCTGGGCGGCACCCTCGGGGCCGCCCTCGGGGGAGGCGGCTGGGCCCCGCCCCCGTACTCCATCGCGACCGGCGTCGACTTCCTCAAGGGCGGCCCGTCGGCCCTGTGGCCCGAGGCACCGACCGGCGGCCTGGTGGGCATGCTCGTGCTCCTGGTCCTCGTCGCCGTCAGCCTGGTCGTCGCTGGCGTGCTGCTGTGGCGCCGCTTCCGTCCCGGCTCCGGCCTCGGCGGCCGCCGCGAAATGCGTGCGCTGGGGAAGAAGGCCGCCGAAGAACGGGCCCGCCAGCTCCGCCCGGAGCTGGCGAAGGTCAAGGAACTAGAGACCCGCGACCTGGGGGTCCGGCTCGGCGAGCTCGCGCCGAACGGCGTCGACGGGCCGTTCGGCCCCGAGCTGTACGGCTCGGATGAGGACACGTACACGGTCGTGATGGGCCCCCGCGCGGGCAAGACATCCGGTCTCGCGGTGCCGATCCTGCTCGATGCCCCGGGCGCGGCCCTGCTGACCTCGAACCGCAACGACGCGTACGCGATCACCAGAAGGGAACGGGCCCGGCACGGCACCACGCACACCTTCGACCTTCAGCAGATCACGTACGCCGAGCGGGACGTGTGGGTCGACCTGCTCTCGTCGGCCCGCTCGATTGAGGGTGCCAGCCGGTTGGCGATGCACTTCATCAACGCGGACAGCGACACCCGGGCCGCTGACGACTTCTGGGCCAAGGCCGGATCCAACACGTTGATGGCGCTCTTCCACGCGGCGGCGGTCTCCGGCGCGACGTTCGATGACGTGTTGCGCTGGCTGGACACCCCGGCCGACCGGGCCCCGGTCAACGCGCTGAAGTCGAGCAACCCGGCGCTGGCCTCCCGGCTCTCCTCCACCGTCGCCGGCGCGGTCGAGACCCGGGACGGCATCTATGAGACGGCCCGGCAGGCGACGAACTGCCTCCTGGACCCGGAGATCCGGGCATGGGTGACGCCGGACAAGTCCCGTCCCAAGTTCGATCCGTACGCATTCGTGACCAGCAAGGACACCGCGTACCTGCTGTCCAAGGACGGCGGCGGCTCGGCGGCCGCGATCACCGCGAGCATCGCGGACCTGATCTTCCGCGGCGGCACGCTGGCGGCCGAGCGCAACGGCACCGGCCGGCTCCCCATTCCGCTGCGGGCCGTCCTCGATGAGGCGGCGAACGTGTGCAGGATCGCCGATTTGCCCAAGCTGTACAGCCACCTCGGCGGTCGCGGCATCAACCCCGTCACCATCCTCCAGAGCTACAAACAGGGCTCGATGGTGTGGAGCGAAGGCGGGATGGACGCCCTGTGGGTCGCGAGCACAGTGAAGCTCCTCGGCGCCGGTCAGGACGACGCCGATTTCGCGGAGAACATCAGCAAGCTGGCCGGCAAGCACGATGTACGGGACATCTCGACGTCGCACGGTTCCTCGGGCCGCTCGACCAGCCTGGGCCAGCGAGAGAAGGAGATCTTGCAGGCGTCCAAGGTCAGGCAGCTCGAACGCGGGCACGGCCTGGTGTGGGCAAGCGGGACGCCCATGGCCCGGTTCAGGCTCACCCCGTGGATGTTCTCGGAGCAGGCGGAGACACTGAAGGCGGACAAGGCGGCTGAGGAGAAGGCCATCACGGCCCGCGCGAACGAAGCCGAGGTGATCCTGTGACCGAGGAGACTCCGGCATCGGTGACGGAGGACGTGGAGGACCTGCGGGCGACCGTCCACGCGCTCGCGGCCCAGCTCCAGGACAACACGGAGAAGCTGGGAGCCCTGATCGACTTCGGGGCCGCGGGCGGAGAAGGTGACGCGCACGAACCGCCGTCCCCGGACGGCGAGGACACGAAGGAGAAGAAGGGGAAGGGGAGCGGTAAGCCTCCGGCCCCGCCGCTGATCCTCCGCTTGTCCCCGGACGAGTTCGACGCCGAGCTTCAGCAGCTCGACCAGTGGGTCCGGTACGTCCTGGTGCCGACGTACCTCAACGAGATCACGTCGTACGCGCCGTGGTGCTCGCGCTGGTGGGAACACCCGCAGGCGGTAGCCCGGCTACACGCGCTGTGGATCGCCTGGCAGGAGCTCACCACACCGGAGGCCGGCGGCTGGACCGGCCCGTCCGTGTGGCACAGGGACCACCTGGACCCGTGCCTTGCCGCGCTGCGGTCGCCGGGCGGCCCGCTCACCGCGTGCATGACCACTCCGGACCACCGGCAACACGAGCACACCCACGCGCCGCCCGTGGACCCCGTGGAGACGACGGCCGCCCTCTAGCCGAACACCGCACGCACGACGGTGGGCGAGACCTTCTGGTCTCGCCCGCCGCTGTTGTGTCTGGACTCAGGGGACCCGGCGCTTCGGGGCCTGGGACTGCTGCCGCTGCTGCTGTTGCGCCGACTGTTGTCCCTGCGTCTGCTGGGCGCCGACGTTCTTAGGGCCCGGTGGCCCCGCAACCGTGGTGGAGTAGGCGTTGGCGGCTTCGTAGCGACGCTCGTCGGCGCCGAACGCGGCGGCCTTGTGCTCGTGCTCGTGGGCGTCTCCGTACGCCGCCGTGGCAGCCTCCTCGTAGCCGTCCCGGGTGAACTCATCCGCCCGGCCAAGCGCGTCGTCCGCGCGAGCCGTCTCGGTCTCCCTCTCGTGGTCCAAGCGCTTGTTCAACGTGGGCTCGCGACGTACGGCCGTCGGCCGCTCGTCGCCCTCGTCGCGGGTGCGGGACTCGTCGCTCATCGCGTCCTTCCGTGGGTCTGCGCCGGGGTAGCCGGCGTTGTCGGGGCGGCGGCCGGCCCTTTGTCCTTCGCCTTCGGGGCCTCGGCGGTGTTGGAGGTCGCACGCGCAACGTCGGCGGCCGCGGCCTTGTTCGCCTGGCTCGCGGTGACCTCCTTCCCGTTCACCAGCAGATCAGCCGCCGTGGTGCTGGATACCTGGGCCTGGTACCGGTCGGTGGACAGGTCGTACCGGCCGATGACGTCGCGCTTGCTCAGCTCCGATACGAGCGCGTTCGCCTGGGGCTGGTCGACGCCGAGCCCCCTGCTCAACGTTTCGGCGTTCACCCCGTCCTTCATGCCGGCGACGTGGTGCGCGGCGGTGCGAAGCTGCTCGGGGGTGACGGCCATCCCCCCGTCGGCCGCCGGTGCTGCGGTCCCCTTCACCCGGCTCTCCCGTACGGCTCCGTTCACCTCGCCCTTGCTCAGCGCCGGGGCCTTCGGGGTGTAGGAGCCGACGGGCTGGCGTGCAGCCGTGCCGGTGACGCGGCTCGTCGGTGCGGGGTGGCGCAATGCCTCCTGCGCGGCATCCGCGAGACTGACCCGGCCACCTCTCGCGGCCTGGCTGGCAACGACCTGGGGGAGACGTGCGAGCCGCGGTCCCGGGTCGATCTTTCGGTTCTCCAGGTCGCGCATGCTGGCGGCCACCTGCGGCCACTTGTTGGACACCACCAGCACCTCGGCCGTGTGTCGGTCCTTGATGTTTTCCCGAAGCATCCGGATGTATTTCTGGTTCTCCTGGGTGGACAGTCCCATTTCGGCAAGCGTGGCCATGCGGTCGCCACGTCCACCGCTTCCTCGGCGGCCGCGACGGCTCTCATTCGTTGCCGGGGGAGTGCCGCGCACGGGGACCGGCGCAGTCTCCTTCTCCAGCTTCTCGACTCGGGCGGCGTGCTGCTTCCACGCCTCGTTCATCGTCGCCTCGACCTTGGCCCCGGGCTCGGCGGCGGCGGCGAGCATCTGCGGCATGTCGATTCCGGCAGCCTGCATCTGCCGCATCTCGTCCGCGATCTGTGGCCACCGCTCGCTGTTCACGAGGGTGTCGGCGAGCCGGTCGCCCAGGTGCTCGCGCACCATCTGTTCCGGCGTCGGCTGCGGTGCGATGGTCGCGGCGATGCGCTCGGCGATGCGGCCGGCGTCGCCGAGGAAGGCGCGCACGTCGATCCCTGCGGCCTCCAGCGTGCGCAGATCGTTTGCAATCTGTGGCCACTGCTCGGAGTTGAGCAGTGCGTCACGAAGGTTGGGGTCCCGGAACTGCTCGCGCACCATGCCGGCGTACCGCTGGGCGGCGTCCCCGCTCGGCTGGTCGAGCTGCCGCAACCGCTCGACCTGGGCGGCCCGCTCGGGGTTTCCCTTCGTCTGTCGTTCGGATACGGCCATGGCGATGGTAACGAGGAATCGCACGCTCATGACTGCGGTTTGTGCGGTCTGTCCGGCGGCCTGTTCCATCGGGCTTTCACTCAAAGGGGCACCCCCTGTGATGGTTCAGCGGGAAACGTGTCCCGCTGCGGTGTCGCACCGCGCGTGCGGCGCGTCTTGGGGTGATTCTCTCCTATCTCCTCGGACCGCGGGGGCGGTTTTCCGGTCCTCGCTGTGCGGCCCGCTGGGCTTCGCTCTGCTCGCCGAGTCGGCGGTCCGGCGGCCGCTTCTTCGGCGTCTTCGGTCCGGTCGCCGTGGGAGTCTTCGGCGGTGTCACGGAGTCTTGTTGCATGCGGCCCTGCAAGCGCCACGTGAGGACCTGGGCGACGCTCTCGGCCGTGCCGAGTTCGCGCTGTGCGGCGATCTCGCCGAGCACGGTCGACGGGATGTATCCCGCTTCGCCGGCGGCCTCCAGCGTCGTCGCGAGCGCGGGCCATGCCTCGTCGCTCAAAATCTCCTCTGCCCGTCCCGGCAGCGCCTCCCGGACAACGTGCTCGTACCGCTCCGGCTGTGCGCTGCTGCGGCGGTTCCGGCTGCTCTGGCTGGAGCTTCGGCCTCGTCCTCCGCCGGTTGCGGCACCTGTGGTGATCTCGGTGGCAGCGCGAAGGTGTCGGCCGGCGGCCGCGGCGCCCTCCGCCTGCATGCGGTGCTGCTTGGCCTGGTGCCACTGGTACGCGGCGACGGCCGCGAGTGCGAGCGCGTTCATGAGGGCGATGGCGGCTGCCGTCTCGTTGCCTCCGCCCACCATCATCGCGCCGAGCACAAGGCTCTGCGTCGCGTCGGTGAGGTGGCGGCGAGCCTGGCTGGACGCGCGGTCAACGGCCGGCGCTCGGCCCGCGCGCTCGAATGCCTTCGCGGCTTCCTTGATCTCGCCGCGGACCATGCGGGGTGCGTCGGCGGAATAGGTGGTCAGCACGTCGCCGAGCGCGGCCACGATGCCGGCGCCCTCTGCGTCCCCGGAGCGGGACAGCTCGGCGGCGGCCTGCTCGACGCATGCGGCCGCTTGCTGCCATGCCTCGGCCCGCGTTGTCGGCCTCGTCGGCGACGCACCGTCGCGGCCTGTCCAGCGTTCACGGACCCGGGGGAGGGAGAGATCCGGGGCGAGCCGGCTCCCGGAATACCACACAGCCCGGCCCTCCTTGGTGCGGTCACCTGGCAGCGCAACGGAGTACCCGGTGGTGTTCCCGTCCGGCGCGGTCCGCTTCTGCACGCGAAGGCCGGCCTTCGCGAGCCGGGCGAAGAAATCGTCCTCGCCGGTCGCGCTCGCGGCGGCCTGCCGCACGCGGTCGTGCAGGGTGACGCGGGTCGGCTCGTCCCGGCCGTGGCGGGCAGCCTTGCCGAGCTCGGCGCCCGTCGGCCACTTCTTCGCGGTCTTGTCTCCGCTGCCGAGCACGCGCAACCCGTACTGCTTCTCCAGCTCGCGCGCTCGCGCCTGCATCTTTGGTTCATCACGGCGCACGTTCGGCTGCCTCCCCTCCGCCGTGGCGAGCGTCGCCACGATGTGAATGTGGTCGTCGGCGTGACGTACTGCGATCCATCGGCACGACCGCGCCGGATTGTCCATGGGAGCGATGCCGGCGGCGTCCATGATCTCCCGCGCGACGTGGTTCCATTCCGCGTCGGAAAGCTCGCGGTCACCCGGGTCCAGGCGCACGGGCACGTGGTACACGTGCTGCTTGGGCGGCTTGCCGTCCATCGCCTCGACCGGGGCGTCCAGCAGTCGCGCGAGCGCGGGCACCGTGGCGCCCTCGACTCGGCCCGGATCGCGGGACGCAATGATCCCGTCATCCCATGCGGCGACGAGATGCGGGTTCGTATGTTCGTCGCGCTTCCCCGGCCCGTACAGGTAGTAGACGAGCCCCGCCGTGCGGCTGCCACCCTTCGCCTTGTGCGGGATCACGACCGGCGTCCGTCCATCAGAGAAATGGTCGCGTCGTCCAGGCGCCGAACGGCATCTTCGACTCGCGACAGCACTGTCGCGAGCTGAGCTGGAGTCACCACGCCGTCGGCGTTCAAGGTGTGCGCGATCTGGTTGAGGTTGTTCCCGATCCGGTTCATGTCGGCGCGGGAGTCGATGACCTCGCGCCGTAGCTCCCGCTCATCGACCGGGAGCGGAACAATCTCGCCCTTCGCAACAGCCACGGCGGAGCGAGCTGCGTACGCACCGACCGCGAGCCGTGAACGGTCGGCTGCCTGCTTCAGCGCTTCGTATTCGGCTGCACTGATCCGCAGATTCACACGGTGATCGCGTGGGGTCTTCGTGTGTCGCAGTCGACGGCCGGCAGGTGCGTCGGGCTCACTCAAAATCTCATCCCATCCGGCATCCGCGAATGCCTCCCCCTTGGTCCGTGCCCGGACCGAAAAGGCTGCCCGGCGAGTCGAGTCTAGCGAGCGACCGGGCAGCCTGTCCCGCGTAAGGTCACCTTACGCACTAACTTGCTCCGTCAGGCTGGGCTTGTGGGGTGGGTGCCGGGGGAAGGGCGGCGCGGCGCTTGCCCCGTTGTCGTGACGTGACGGAGCATCACGCGCCTCCGCCATCAGCGGGTTTCGCCGCGTGACCTCCACGGCAACGCAAGCAACCCTCTACCCTGGGCCTATGACTGAATCCGCTGAAGACTCAACCGCGGCGATCGTCCAGCGCGCGGAGAAGCTGAATCAGAGCCGCATGGAGGCGATCCGGCCTCTCGCCGACATGCTCGCCCGGCGTACCAAGCTGCGCGAGGAACTGGAGGCGACCGATGCCGAGTACGGGCGTCTGTACGTAGAAGCCGAGCGGAACGGCTGGACGCCCGACGAACTCAACAATATGGGGGCGGAGGCTCCGACCCGGCGGCCGCGCGGGCGTCCGAAGAAGAGGAGCGCTCCTCGGTCCGGAGCTTCCAAGGGCGAGACGCCGAAGGCGTCGCCCTCGCCGGGCTCGGCTCCCGTGCCGGGTGGTTCGGCGGCTTCACCGCCAGCGGCTCCCGCGCCGCGTGTAAATCCGGACGGTGAACCGAGCGGCGCGCACACCTGAGCTCGTGTTTTCGCGTGTGCACGCTAAGAGCCCGGCGGGGTAGCCGCCGGGCTCTTCGTCTGTCTGCGGCCGTGTGGTGGGTTCCCTCCGGGGGCCCTCCGGGGGCCCTCCGGGGGGCGCGACGCGCGCCAGAGGGGGAGGG
>NZ_BAAAPE010000038.1:0-1091 GCF_039530985.1 Streptomyces albiaxialis | reverse complement strand
CCCCACCACGTCGGTGAGGGGCGCTTCGCAGTCGTCAGGCCAGATACGCGCCCGCCGTACGAACCATCAGATCGTGCGTCGCCAGGGCCACCGCACGGGCGTCCTCCAGCGCCTCCAGCGTCTCCGCCTCCCGCATCGCGTACGTCGCGTGCACCGCCTCATGCGCCACGGCCCGCACCGCGTCCGACTCGATGAGGAGCTGCACCCTCACGGACGGCTCGGTGATCTCCGAGCGGGTGCGGTGCGACTCGTCCCGCAGCACCCGCACCCGCTCCGCGTCCACCCCCGTGATCTGCGCCTCCCGCACCATCCACATGGCACGGCGGTGATCACTCGCCGCACGAGCCAGCGCCGTCACCGCGTCGATGGCCTCGGACCGGCGCCGCTCGTCCAGCTCATCCCACCTCGCCGAGCGGGCCGAGAAGTGCGCCAGCGCACCAGTGACGGCGCCCCCGAGGATCGTGCCGAGTACCGCGACGATCGTGGTCCACATAATGTGCCCCTTCCGTGTCTTCCTGCCTGACACGTACAGACTGACAGAGATGTATCAGTCTGCGCAAGAGGATTCACTCTGATTCATCTGAGGGAAGGTGCCCAGGCGGGTACAGAAGGCGCCGCCGCGCACGCATCGCCCCAGGTGGCGCCGGGGGGAAGCCACCACCCCGGACCCTCCGAATTTCGTCACGTGACGTTGTAGAAGCCTGCTCCGGGGCTGTTTTTTCGTCACGTGACGAAGTGGATTCCGGAGCTGGACCCGTGCGCCAGGCGCGAGCGGCATCCAGCGCGAGCTGGTCGAGCCGCCCTTGTACGCGCCGTTCTTCGTACGCCCGCTGGCGACAGCTCGCCCGGCAGTAGACGCGGCGGCGGCCCCGCCCGTCCGCCTCGGGCAGAGGCCCCTGGCACCACTCGCAGAGCCCGCGCGGCAGTTCATCGCTCATCCCGCGAGTCTCCTCCCCGGCCGCCGCCGCCGCGTACGTCTCCGACTGCCGCCGTACGTCTCCGAGATGACGTACGAGCACGACCAGGACGACGAGCACGACCAGGACGACGACGAGCACCAGGAGCACGAGCACGACCAGGAGGACGCCACC
>NZ_BAAAPE010000037.1:0-524 GCF_039530985.1 Streptomyces albiaxialis | reverse complement strand
TCCTCGGGGTCACGGGCCATCAGCGCCAGGACCAGCCGGTCCACGGCCGGGGTGAGTTCGGTGCGGGCGCGGGAGGGGCGCAGCGGGGTGTCGTTGAGGTGGTTGAACATCACCCCGGCCGCCGAGCCGGTGTACGGGGGACGGCCCACGAGGAGTTCGTAGAGCACGCAGCCCAGCGCGTACAGATCGGTACGCCCGTCCAGCTCGTCCTGCCGGAACTGCTCGGGCGCCATGTACAGCACGCTGCCGAAGGGCATCTGCCCGGTCTGGGTCAACTGCGGGTCACTCGCCCGGGACTCGGTGAACTTCGCGATCCCGAAGTCCACGACCTTCGCCGTGCCCTCCCGCGTGACCATGATGTTGGCCGGCTTGATGTCCCGGTGCACCACACCCGCCGCATGCGCGGTCGCCAGCGCCCGGCACACATCCGCCGTCCACCCCAGCGCGTCCGCCAACGACACACGCCCCGAAGCCAACAGCTCCTCATGCAGCGTACGGCCCTCCACCAGGGCCATCACCAAAAA
>NZ_BAAAPE010000036.1:0-8743 GCF_039530985.1 Streptomyces albiaxialis | reverse complement strand
CCGCCCCGCGAACACAGGAGACGAATCCAGCAGCTCAACCCCCATCCCCACCCACTGCGACCCCTGACCCGGAAAAACCAACACCGGACCGGCACCCTCACCCACCACCGACCCCCGCACCACACCCGGATGCGGCTCGTCCGAGGACAAGGCCGAGACGCCCGCTGCCAACTCCTCCCGGTCCTCCCCCAGCACCACCGCCCGCTGCGCGAACACCGCACGCGAGGCCACCAATGACCAGCCCACCTCACCCGGCGAACCAGCAACCCCCACAAGCTCGCCGGCCAACTCCCGCAACGCACCCGCACTCCGCGCCGACAACACCCACGGCACCGGCGCCGATCCGGCAGGCTCTTCCTCGGCGGGACGCGGCGGCGCCGCGTCTTCCTCGGGCTGTTCCAGGATCAGGTGGGCGTTCGTGCCCGAGGCTCCGAAGGAAGAGACTCCGACACGGCGCGGGCGTTCGCCGCACGGCCACTCCACGGGCTCGGTCAGCAACCGCACCGCGCCCGTGTCCCACTCGACGTGCGGGGAGGGCTCATCGACGTGCAGCGAGGCAGGCAACACCCCGTGCCGCATCGCCTGCACCATCTTGATCACACCGGCCACACCCGCGGCCGCCTGCGTATGACCGATGTTCGACTTGATCGACCCCAGCCACAACGGCCGCCCGCCGGAACGCTCCTGGCCGTACGTCGCCAGCAACGCCCCCGCCTCGATCGGATCCCCCAGCGTCGTCCCCGTCCCGTGCCCCTCCACCGCATCCACATCGGCCGCCGTCAGCCGCGCACTCGCCAGCGCCGCACGGATCACCCGCTCCTGCGACGGACCATTCGGCGCCGTCAGGCCATTGCTCGCCCCGTCCTGGTTCACCGCCGACCCACGCAACACCGCCAACACCCGGTGCCCGTTACGCCGCGCGTCCGACAACCGCTCCAGCAGCACCAGACCCACGCCCTCGCCCCACCCCGTGCCGTCGGCTCCCGCCGCGTACGGCTTGCACCGTCCGTCCGGCGCGAGGCCGCGCTGCCGCGAGAAGCCGGTGAAGACCTCCGGGGTGGCCATGAGCGTCACGCCGCCCGCCAGCGCCAGTTCGCACTCGCCCTGACGTAGCGCCTGGGCGGCGAGATGCATCGCGACCAGCGACGACGAGCAGGCTGTGTCCACCGTCATCGTGGGGCCTTCGAGGCCGAGGGTGTAGGCCACCCGGCCCGAGGCCGCGCTGCCGGAGCTGGCGAGCATGGCGTAGCCCTCCAGCTTGGTGTCTCCGCTGGTGGCGAGGCCGGACGCGTAGTCGTGGTACATCACGCCCGCGAAGACGCCCGTACGGCTGCCCCTGAGCGAGGGCGGTGCGATGCCCGCGCGTTCCAGGAGTTCCCAGGAGGTCTCCAGGAGGAGCCGCTGCTGGGGGTCGATGGCGAGCGCCTCGCGGGGGTTGATGCCGAAGAAGGCGGCGTCGAAGCCGGGCGCGTCGTAGAGGAACGCGCCTTGGTCGGCGTAGCTGGTCCCGGAGTGGTCGGGGTCGGGGTGGAAGAGGCGTTCCAGGTCCCAGCCCCGGTCGTCCGGGAACTCGCCCATCGCGTCGACGCCCCGGGACACCAGGTCCCACAGTCCCTCGGGCGTGCGGACGCCGCCGGGGAAGCGGCAGGCCATGGAGACGAGGGCGATCGGTTCGTCCGCGTCGGCCGTTCCGTTCGCGCCGCTCCCGACGACCGGGGCGGCGGCGCTCGTTCCGGCGAGGCGGTCGGACAGGTAGCCGGAGAGCGCGGCGGGGGTCGGGTAGTCGAAGGCGAGGGTCGTGGGGAGGCGCAGGCCGCAGGCGGCCGAGAGGCGGTTGCGCAGGTCCACGGCCGTCAACGATTCGAACCCCAGCTCCTTGAACGGCACTTCGGTCCGGACGTCGGCCGGGGAGTCGAAGCCGAGGACGACGGCGACGGTGCGGCGGACGAGGCCGGTGACGGCGTCCAGCCGTTCGGCGGGGTCCAGCCCGGCGAGTTCGCGGGCGAGTCCGTCCGCGTGCGCGCCGCCGCCGTCGGGGTCACCCGTCGAGGCGGCGGTGCGGCGCGCCGCGCCCGTACGCCCCGCGAGGGCCCGCAGCACGGCTGGCACCTCGGCGGCGGGCATGCCGCGCACGTCGATCCCGGCGGCCACCGCGAGGGCGCGGCGCGGCGCGCGGCACGCGGCGTCGAACAGGTCGAGGGCCTGGGCCGTGGGCAGGGGCGAGAAACCGGAGCGGCGCAGCCGGGCCAGGTCGGCGCCGGTCAAGTGGCCGGTCAGCTCGCTCGTCTCCTCCCACAGGCCCCAGGCGAGGGAGAGGTCGGGCAGGCCCTGGGCGCGGCGGTGGGCGGCGAGGGCGTCGACGTAGGCGTTGGCCGCGGCGTAGCCGGACTGGCCCGCGTTGCCGACGACGCCGGTCGCGGAGGTGAAGGTCACGAACATCGCGAGCGGCAGGTCCGCCGTGGCGGCGTGCAGGTTCCGCGCGGCGGTGGCCTTGGCGTGCCAGACGTGCGCGAGCCGTTCGGCGGTCTGGGAGGTGAGCACGGCGTCGTCCAGGACACCGGCCGCGTGCACGACGCCGGTCAGCGGGTGCTCCGCACCGGCCCCGCCACCGGCTTCCGTGACGAGGCGGGCCGTCGCCCCGGCGTCGCCGACGTCGGCGGCGACGACGCGTACGTGGGCGCCCAGTTCTGTCAGGCGTGCGGCCAGCGCCTCGGCGCCGGGCGCCTCCGGGCCGCGGCGTCCGGCCAGTACCAGGTGACGCACGCCCCACGCACGGACGAGGTGTTCAGCGACCAGTCCGCCGACCGTGCCCGTGCCACCCGTGATGAGTACCGTTCCGTCCGGGTCGAGCGCGGCGGGGACGCCGTCCTCGGCGCTCGTACGGGTGAGGCGGGGGACGAGGAGCCGTCCGGAGCGGAGCGCCGCCTGCGGTTCGTCGGCGGCGACGGCGCGCAGGACGGCGTCCTCGACAGCCCCGCCGGACGCGGAGGCGGAAGCGGAAGCGGAGGCGGAAGCGGAAGCGGAAGCGGGGACGGAACCGGAAGCGGGGACGGAAGCGGAAGCGGGGGGCTCGTCTTCCGGGTCGAGGTCGAGCAGCAGGAACTGGCCCGGGTATTCGGCCTGGGCGCCGCGCACCAGGCCCCACACCGCGGCCGCTGCGGTATCGGGCGCCGGGCCCTCGCCCCCGTCGGCGGTGGGTACGGTCACGCCGCCCCGGGTGACGAGCACGAGGCGGCTGTCCGTCAGCCGTGCGTCGGCGAGCCAGCTCTGCAACAGGTCCAACGTCCGCTGCGCGGCGGCGAGTCCGTCTCCGGCCCCCGCCGGGCTCTCCGCCGTGAGCAGGGGGGCCAGCACCGTGTGCGGCACGGTCCCGCCCTCGTCCAGCGCCGCGCCGAGCGCGGAGAGATCCGGCCGGCACGGGAGGCCCGGTCGGCACGGCAGGTCCGGCCACGGGGACTCCGTGCCGAGCACCGCCCAGCCGCCGTCGTCGGACTCGCCCGGTGCGGGCGCGGTCAGCGGCACCCAGTCCAGTGCGAACAGTCCCCGGGCTCCGGCCCGGGCGGCCGCCCGGAGCCGGTCGGTGTCGGCGGGGCGGAGCTCCACGGACCCGGCGGTGAGCACGGGGGCTCCCGTCCCGTCGGTGATCGTGAGCCGCAGCGTCCGACGGTCGTCCTCACCCGGCGTGGGGGTGGTCCCGGGCGCGACGCGGACCCGGGCCGAGGTCGCCCCGGTGGCCCACAGCGCGACCCCGCGCCAGGCGAACGGCAGCCACACGCGGCCGTCCTCCGCACCCGCGGTCGCCGTCTCCTCCTCCCCCAGCAGTACGGGGTGGAGGGCCGCGTCGAGCAGCGCGGGGTGGATGCCGAAGCCGTCGGTGCCCGTGTCCTGGCCCGCCGCCTCGGGAAGTTCGACCTCAGCCAGCAGGTCGTCGCCGTCCCGCCAGGCGGCGCGCAGGCCCCGGAAGGCGGGCCCGTAGCCGTATCCGGCCTCTTCGGCCCGCGCGTAGAAACCGTCGAGGTCCACGGGGCGCGCGTGCGGCGGTGGCCACGCTTCCTCCGGGGCGGGCGTGTCGGCCGTGATGTCCCCGGGAGCGGTGCCGGGGGCGAGGACGCCGGTGGCGTGGCAGGTCCAGGGCACGTCGTCGTGGTCGGGCCGCGCGTGCACGCGGACGTCGCGGCGTCCCTCGCCGTCCGCCGCGCCCACGACGACCTGGACGCGGACGCCGCCCGAGGGCGGGAGGAGGAGCGGGGTCTGGAGGGCGAGTTCCTCGACCTGCCCGCAGTCCGTGCCGTCGGCGGCGCGCAGCGCCCACTCGACGAACGCGGCGCCGGGGAGGAGCGTGGCGCCGTCGAGCCGGTGGTCGGCGAGCCAGGCGGTGCCGCCGTGCGCGGTGAGGCGGCCGGTGAGGAGGCGGGTGTCGGCGTCGGCCACCTCGACGGCCGCGCCGAGCAGCGGGTGCGCGGCGGAGCCGAGGCCGAGCCGGGCCGGGTCGCCGTCGTCGCCGGTGCCGCCGTACGCCCAGAACCGCTGCCGCTGGAAGGGGTAGGTGGGCAGCGGCACCGTGCGGGGCGGCGCGGGGTGGCGCGGGAAGCAGGGCGTCCAGTCGGTCCGGGCCCCGGCGGTGAACGCGTGGCTCACGGCCCGGAGCACCTGCTCGGGGCCGCCCTTCCCGCGCCGGAGGGTGGGGACGGCGCTCGCGGTGGTGATCCCGGCCTCGTCGAAGCACTCCTGGAGGCCGATGGTGAGCCCGGGGTGCGGGCTGGCCTCGACGAACACCCGGTGTCCGTCGGCGAGCAGCGCCCCCACGGCGTCCGCGAACCGGACCGGCCGGCGCAGGTTGGTCACCCAGTAGTCGCCGTCGAGGCCGGAGGTGTCCATACGGGCGCCGGTGACGGTCGAGCAGAAGGCGGTCTCCGCACGTACGGGGCGCACTCCGGCCAGCCGTTCGGTCAGCTCGTCGGCGATCCGGTCGACGAGCGGTCCGTGCGAGGCGTAGTCGACGTCGATGGTGCGGGCGCGCAGGCCCTCGGCCTCGGCGTGCGCGACGAGCGCGGCGACCTGGTCGGGCGGGCCGGAGACGACGGTCGAGGTGGGTCCGTTGGCGGCGGCCACGACCACGTCGGGCGCCGCGTCCTCCGCGAGCCGGGCCGCGTGCTCCTCCCCCACGCCCAGCGACGCCATCGCGCCGCTGCCGGAGAGCTGCCGCAGCGCCTGGCTGCGTACGGCCACGATCTTCGCGGCGTCCTCCAGCGTGAGGGCGCCCGCCACGCAGGCGGCGGCGATCTCGCCCTGGCTGTGGCCGACGACGGCGGCGGGCCGCACCCCGTGCTCGGCCCACACGTCCGCGAGCCCGACCATGGTCGCCCACAGCGCGGGCTGCACGACGTCCACGCGTCCCAGGTCCGGCGCGTCTTCGGTGCCCCGCAGGACGTCGGTCAGCGACCAGTCGACGTACGGCGCGAGTGCGCGTTCGCAGGCGGCGATCCGGTCCGCGAACGCCCGCGACGAAGCGAGGAGTTCCGCGCCCATGCCCGCCCACTGCGAGCCCTGCCCGGGGAAGACCAGCACGGGTGCGGCCCCGGCGCTGCCCAGGCCCACCACGTCGCCGGGCCCTACGACGGACGGGTGCTCCTCGCCCTCGGCCAGCGCCCGGACGCCCGCGAGGAGTTCGCCCCGGTCGGCGCCGACGACGACAGCCCGCTGCTCGAAGACGGAGCGCGTGGTCGCGAGGGACCGGCCGATGTCGGCGTCGCTGGGCTCTGCCACGGACGGGTCGGACCCGGCGGAGCCGAGGTGTGCGGCCAGTTCACGCGCCCGCGCGCGCAGCGCCGACGCGCTCCGGGCGCTCAGCACCCAGGGCACGGCGGCGTTCTCGGCCGCCCCGTCCCCCGGCGCCTGCTCGTTCTCCGGAAGTGGCTCCTCGTCCGGTGCCTGTTCCAGGACGACGTGCGCGTTCGTGCCGGAGATGCCGAACGACGAGACTCCGGCGCGGCGCGGGTGCCCGGTGCCCGGCCACTCTTCGGGCCCCGTCAGCAGCCGTACGGCGTCGCCGTCCCACGCGACGTGCGGGGTCGGATCCCCGATGTGGAGGGAGGCGGGCAGCGTGCCGTGCCGCATCGCCATGACCATCTTGATGACCCCGGCGACGCCCGCCGCTCCCTGCGTGTGGCCGATGTTGGACTTCACCGAGCCCAGCAGCAGCGGCCGCCCCGCGGGCCGGTTCCTGCCGTACGTCGCGATGATCGCGTCCGCCTCGATGGAATCGCCGAGGACGGTGCCGGTGCCGTGCGCCTCGACCGCGTCCACCTCGGAAGCGGAGAGCCGGGCGTTGGCGAGCGCGTGCCGGATCACGCGCTGCTGGGAGGGGCCGTTCGGCGCGGTGAAGCCGTTGCTGGCCCCGTCCTGGTTGATGGCCGAGCCGCGCAGCAGGGCCAGTACGGGGTGGCCGTTGCGCCGCGCGTCGGACAGCCGTTCCAGCACCAGGACCCCGGCGCCCTCGCCCCATCCCGTGCCGTCGGCGCCCGCGGCGAACGCCTTGCACCGCCCGTCCGGCGACAGGCCCCGCTGCCGCGAGAAGCCGGTGAAGACCTCCGGGGTCGCCATCACGGTGACGCCGCCCGCGAGCGCCAGCTCGCACTCGCCCTGCCGCAGGGCCTGGCCCGCGAGGTGGACGGCCACCAGCGACGACGAGCACGCGGTCTCGATCGTCACGGCGGGCCCCTCCAGGCCCAGGGTGTACGAGACCCGGCCGGACAGCAGACTCGGCGCGTTGCCCGCGTACCCCTCGGACGCCTGCGAGGCACCGCCGCCGCCCTTCGAACCGTCCCCGGTGGTCGCCGTCCCCGCATAGACGCCGGTACGGGTGCCGCGCAGCGTCTCCGGGTCGATCCCGGCGCGCTCGATCGCCTCCCACGAGCATTCGAGCAGCACCCGCTGCTGGGGGCTGCTCGCGAGCGCCTCGCGCGGCGAGATACCGAAGAACGAGGCGTCGAACCGGTCGGCGTCGTAGAGGAACCCGCCCTTGCGGGTGTAGCTCGTACCGGGGTGGTCGGGGTCGGGGTGATAGAGGCCCTCCAGGTCCCAGCCGCGGTCGGTGGGGAAGTCACCGATGGCGTCCCGCCCCGCGGCCACCAGCTCCCACAGCTCCTCCGGCGAGGTGACGTCGCGCCCGGACGTGCCGTCCCGGCCGCTGCCCGTTCCCGGGAAGCGGCAGGCCATGGCGACCACCGCGACCGGCTCCTGCGCCTGCTCCTCGACCTGGCGCAGCCGTCGGCGCGTCTCCTGGAGATCGGTGGTGACACGCTTGAGGTACTCGACCAACTGTTCTTCGGTCGCCATCTGCTTCTCACCGGCCCCTATCGCTTCGCGTTTCTGCTCGTGCTGCCTGCCTGCCGTCCCCGCTGCGCGAGGGGCCGGTCAGGACGCGCCCAGCTCGTTGTCGATGAAGTTGAGCAACTGGTCGGCGGTGGCGTCCTGGAGCTGGGTGGCCGCTCCGGTGTCGTTGCTTCCGTCGCTGCCGCTCCCGTTGCCGCCGTCACCGTTGACCGCCGCGGCCCCCGCCTCGGCCTGGGCGGCCCTCCACCGGCTGAGCAGCGCCTCCAGCCGTGAGGTGACGGCCCTGGCGTCACCGCCCTTGAGCGCGGCCGCGCCCAAGGTGCCCTCCAGCCGGGCCAATTCGTCGAGCACGGGCTCCAGCTCGTACGCGGCGGGCGGCCCGGCGTCCCCCTCCGCCGTCTCGTCCCGTGGCGCCACCCGTTCCAGCAGCTCCCCGGCGAGCGCCCCGACCCGGGGGTAGTCGAAGATCAGCGCCGGGGGCAGCCGCAGCCCGGTCGCGGCGCCGAGCCGGTTGCGCAGCTCGACGGCCGTCAACGAGTCGAACCCCAGATCCTTGAACGACGCCTCTTCCGGCACCAGCTCCGGATCCGCGTGCCCGAGCACGGTCGCCACGTCGCCCCGCACGAGGTTGAGCAGCACGCGGTAACGCTCGCCCGCCGACAGCCCGGCCAGTCTGCTGTGCCAGTCCTCCGGCTCCGCACGTACGGCCGGGGCGGCGCTCCGCCGGATACGCGCCCCGGCTCCGGGCCCGGTCCCGTTCGCGCGCCCTCCGGTCGCGGCGAGGGCGCGGAGCGCCGGGGGCAGCGCGGCGGCGGGCTGCGCGGCCAGCGCCCGTGCGTCGAGGTCGATCGCGAGAAGATGCGCACGCCCGTCCCGCCACGCACTGTCGAACAGCTCCAGCGCGTGACCGGTGGCCAACGCCCCGACCCCGGAACGCACCATCCGCGCCAGGTCGGCTTCGCCGAGTCCGCCGGACATGCCGCTGGCCTCCGCCCACAGGCCCCAGCCGATCGACAGGCCCGGAAGCCCGAGCGAGCGACGGTGCGCGGCGAGCGCGTCGACGTAGGCGTTCGCGGCGGCGTAGTTGGCCTGCCCCGGACTGCCGAGGGACGCCGTGCTGGAGGAGAGGATGACGAAGTGGGTGAGGGGGAGGTGGGCGGTGGCGTGGTGGAGGTGATGCGCGGCCCTCGCCTTCGGCCCCCAGACGCGGGTGAGGCCCTCGGGAGTCTGGGCGGACAGAACAGCGTCCTCCAGAATCCCGGCGGCATGGATGACACCGGTCAGCGGACGGGCCGGATCGATACCGGCCACCAAGTCCTTCACCGCCTCGGGATCGGACATGTCCGCCGCCACGACCTCCACACCGGCGCCCAGCTCGGTGAGACGGCCGACCAACTCCTGCCCACCC
>NZ_BAAAPE010000035.1:0-2408 GCF_039530985.1 Streptomyces albiaxialis | reverse complement strand
CCCACCACTGGCCGCGCGGAACGCCTCCTCGAACCCCACATCCCGCGAAGACGCACGATGGACCGCATCGATACCCATCGCCTCCAGCACGTGCTGCTTGCCAGGACTGGCCGTGGCGAACACCTCCGCCCCCACATGCCGCGCGATCTGCACCGCGGCCGTCCCCACACCACCCGTCGCCGCATGGATCACAACCGACTCACCCCGACGCAACCCCGCCAACTCCACCAACCCGAACCACGCCGTCAGGAACGTGGTCGGCACCGAGGCGGCCGTGCGCCAGTCCCAGCCCTCCGGAATCCGCGCCAGCATCCGCGCGTCGGCCACGGCGACCGGCCCGAAGGCCCCGTCGAAGAGCCCCATCACGCGGTCGCCGGGGGCCAGTCCGGTCACACCGGGGCCGATCTCCGTCACGACGCCCGCACCCTCACTGCCCGCGAAGAGACCGTCCGCGTCCGGGTACATGCCGAGCGCGATCAGCACATCACGGAAGTTGACACCGGCGGCCCGCACCGCCAGCCGCACCTGTCCCTCCCCCAACGGCGCCTCCGCCTCCGGACACGCCATCACCCGCACGTCCTCCACCGTCCCGGCCGTCTTCTGGCCCAGCCGCCAGGGCTGTCCGTCGTCGGGCGGCACCAGCCGGTCAGCCGGCGTACGGACCACCCGGGGGACATACATATGGCCGGAGCGCAGGGCCAGTTGGGGCTCGCTGTCGGCCAGTGGGAGGAGGCGGCGCAGCGTGTCGGGGAAGGACTCGGCGTCCTCGGGGCCGTCGTCGTCCAGGTCGAGCAGGACGAGCCGGTCGGGGTTCTCCATCTGCGCGCTCCGCACCAGGCCCCACACGGCCGCACCCGCCGTGTCCGGGGCGTCGGCGTCGTCGGTGCCCGTGGTCACGGCGCCCCGGGTCGTCAGGACGAGCGGGATGTCGGCGAGCGAGGGCTCCGCCAGCCAGGCTTGCAGCAGCTCCAGCGCGGTTGTCGTCACGGCGAGAGCGGCGTCGGCATCGGCCTCGGCGTCGGCATCGTTCTCCGCGCCGGGACGTTCACCAGCGCCCACGCACGCCACCACGGCCGACGGCGCCTCGTCCGCCGCTTCCCGGACGGCGGCCGCCAGTGCCGCGACGTCCGGGTGACGGCTCGCGGCGTACGCGGAGAGGCCGAACGTGTCGGGCCCGAGCAGCGTCCAGCGGAATCCGTCCCTCTCCTCCTCGGGACCGTCGTACGGCTCGTCGTCGGCCCATCGCACCCAGTCGAGCGTGAACTGCCCGTCCACGCCACGCGCGGGCAGCAGTTGCGCGACGTCCGCCTGACGCATGACGACGGAGTCCACGCTCAGCACCGGCGCGCCGGACGCGTCGGCGACGAGGACGCGCACGCCGCGCTCGTTCCCGTCCGCCCCCTCCTGGAGGGGCGTCAGCCGTACGCGTACGGCCGTCGCGTCGGTGGCCCAGAGCGCGACACCGTTCCAGGCGAACGGCAACCATGCCCGGCCGTCCGTCCCCGCCTCCGGTTCCGCCAGCAGGATCCCGGGGTGCAGGGCGGCGTCCAACAGGGCCGGGTGGACTGCGAACCTGTCCGGTCGGCCGGCCTCCTCGGGCAGCTCGACCTCGGCCACCAGGTCGTCGCCGTCCCGCCACACGGCCCGTAGGCCCTGGAAGGCCGGACCGTACTCGTATCCGGCCGCCGCGGCGCGCCCGTAGAACCCGTCGACGTCCACTCGCTGAGCACTTTCCGGTGGCCAAGCGTCCATGGCCTCGGCGTCGGGTGGTGTGACCTGCGGGGCGAGGGTCCCGGTGGCATGACAGACCCAGCCCGCGCCGTTGTCCTCGCGGGCGGAGCACGAGTACACCTCGATCTCCCGCGGACCGTCGTCGGTCTCGGCGGGTCGGACGACCACCTGGATGTTGACGGCGCCGTTCTCCGGGAGGACGAGCGGCGCTCGCAGCACGAGTTCCTCGACACCGCCGCACCCGGCCTCGTCAGCCGCCCGCAACGCCCACTCCGCCAACGCCGCACCGGGCACCAGCACCGAGCCCAGCACCCGGTGATCCCCCAACCACCGCTGCTCCCCCGCCACCGAGATCCGCCCGGTCAGCAACAGCCCACCGTCCGCCGTCGCCACGGCAGCAGGCAGCAACCCGTGCCCCAGACTCCGCAGCCCGGCCCCGCGCACATCCCCGGCCCCGCTTCCGGCAGCCAGCCAGTAGTGCTGGCGTTGGAAGGCATAGGTGGGCAGGTCGGTGGTGGGACCCTCGGCGAACCAGGGTGTCCAGTCGATGTCGGTGCCGTGGGTGTGGAGCTGGGCCAGGGCCCGGGCGAAGGCGTGGGTTTCGGGCTGCTTGGCGTTGAGGGTGGAGAGGGCGAGCAGGTCTCCGTCCAGGGTGTGCTGGGCGGTGGTGGCCAGGA
>NZ_BAAAPE010000034.1:0-592 GCF_039530985.1 Streptomyces albiaxialis | reverse complement strand
GGTGCGGGCGTCATTCGCGTTGTAGTCGTACTCGGTCTTCTTGCCCTGCGGGTCGGTGAGTGTGAGCAGCTTGTGGGTCTTGCTGTAGGTGTACTTCACCGTGCCGTTGGGGTCGGCGTAGGACTCGACGTTGCCCTCGGGGCTGTAGGCCAGCACCGTTTGGGAGCCGTCCTGGAGGGTGCGGATCGTCTCCCGGTTGAGCGGGTCGAAGGCGTACTTGGTGATACCGGTGGCGTCCGAGCGCTGGGTGACGTTGCCGTCCCCGTCATAGCTGTACTCGGCCCAGTTGTTGGGGCCGGCGACCTTCGTGATCCGGTCGCGGTGGTCGTAGGTGTACGTGGTCTTCGTACCGCGGCCGTCGGTGGAGGTGACGGGGCGTCCGGCCTCGTCGTAGGTGTAGCTGGTCTCGCCCAGTGGGGTGGGCGGGGTGACCTTGTCCAGGTTGCCCTTGGCGTCGTAGTGGAACTTCGTCGCCTTCCCGTTCGCGTCCTTCACCTCACACCGCTGGCCCTCGAAGCCGCCACAGGTGGGAGACTTGGGGTTGTAGGCGAAGGTCCGGGTGCCGCCCTGTTCCCCGGCCACCGTCTCCTTG
>NZ_BAAAPE010000033.1:0-592 GCF_039530985.1 Streptomyces albiaxialis | reverse complement strand
GGTGCGGGCGTCATTCGCGTTGTAGTCGTACTCGGTCTTCTTGCCCTGCGGGTCGGTGAGGGTGAGCAGCTTGTGGGTCTTGCTGTAGGTGTACTTCACCGTGCCGTTGGGGTCGGCGTAGGACTCGACGTTGCCCTCGGGGCTGTAGGCCAGCACCGTCTGGGAGCCGTCCTGGAGGGTGCGGATCGTCTCCCGGTTGAGCGGGTCGAAGGCGTACTTGGTGATACCGGTGGCGTCCGAGCGCTGGGTGACGTTCCCGTCCCCGTCATAGCTGTACTCGGCCCAGTTGTTCGGGCCTTGCACCTTGATGATGCGATCGCGGTGGTCGTAGGTGTACGTGGTCTTCGTACCGCGGCCGTCGGTGGAGGTGACGGGGCGTCCGGCCTCGTCGTAGGTGTAGGTCGTGGCGCCCAGTGGGGTGGGCGGGGTGACCTTGTCCAGGTTGCCCTTGGCGTCGTAGTGGAACTTCGTCGCCTTGCCGTTCGCGTCCTTCACCTCACACCGCTGACCCTCGAATCCGCCACAGGTGGGCGACTTGGGGTTGTAGGCGAAGGTCCGGGTGCCGCCCTGTTCCCCGGCCACCGTCTCCTTG
>NZ_BAAAPE010000032.1:22826-123327 GCF_039530985.1 Streptomyces albiaxialis | reverse complement strand
GATGGTACTGCATGCGGGAGCGTGTGGGAGAGTAGGACACCGCCGAACTAAACATAGAAGAAGCCCCGTTGACACGGTCAGTGTCAACGGGGCTTCTTCGCGTTTCCGGGAAGCTGTCTCGCTCACAGATAACGGGTCGATAAACCCGCGGGATCGTCCCCGTACCTCGCTCTCTCCTCCTGTGTACCCCCACAACAGGAGGCTTTGTGAGTTCGAAGCGAGCGCGTTCACGAGGAGAGCACCGCGCGAGGCGGTGGAAGTTCATGGCGCCCGGCGGGGCCGCGGCCGTCGTCCTCGCCCTTGTGTGGAGCGCGATGGGAATGCCCGGCTGGGCCGACGAGACGACGACGAAGTCATCGGCCGAGGTGGCTTCCGAGGTCAAGACGGCTCCGGTCGGCGCCGTGGCCTGCGACGACGGTAAGGACGGCGACGGCAAGGGCCGGTACCAGGCTGTTTACGTCTACCGCGAGGGGCACGGGCCCCGGAAGACCGGCCCCGCTTCGGTGCAGCGGGTGGTGTGGGACATCGACCAGGTCTTCGAGGCCAGCGCACAGCGGTACGCGGGCTACGACTCCAGCCGCCGCCCCCGCGTCGTCCAGGATGAGAAGTGCCGCCCGGACGTGCTGTCCGTCCCGGTCTCCGGGCTCGGCGAGAAGCACGCGATGGGCGAGGTGCGCGAGGCCGCGTCGGCCGCCGTGAAGAAGGCCGTCACCAAGCGGCTCGGCGGCAGCGAAGCGAAGTTCGAGAAGTGGGACAGCACCCACAGGAAGCTGTTCTTCTACGACACGGGGAAGCCCGACGGCTGCGGTACGGCCGGTGCGCCGGGGCCCGAGTCGCGTGCCGATGCGCACAGTGGCTGGGCCGAGGTGTCCTGGGGCTGTGCCGGCGAGGGCGCGATGACCCACGAGATGGTCCACAACTTCGGCGTGACCCACTGCGACGAGGACAAGGCCCAGGGGAACGACCCGATCTGCCGCGGCTACGACAAGACCCCGCGGTGCCACGGGGCGCGTTCCGGCTCCGTGCTCGACTGCGGACTGGACGACTTCCACTACTTCGACCCGCGCCCGGCCTCCGGCTCGTACCTCGCGAAGCATCCGAAGGAGAACGTCGCGCGCAGTCCCTATCTGATGCGGAATCGTACGGCGAAGCCCGTCGCGGCGCGGCTCGCCGACGTCGAGAGCGGCAAGTGCCTCACGAAGAACGGCAGCGGCAACGGGCTGAAGCTCAGCGCCTGTTCCGGTGACGAGCAGACCTGGGTGCGCCGCATCGACAAGCGCGGCTACTTCACCTTCCAGCTCGGCGAGAAGTGCCTGCAGAAGGGGAAGGGCGGCAGCGCGGTGCTCGCCGACTGCCGGTCGGGCAAGGGCGGTCAGCAGTGGTGGGTGAGCGCGAACCAGGGCGACACCCGCGACGCGTACCAGCTCCTGCCCCGCTTCGGCGGTGACGAGGCCGCCAAGCCGGCCGGGGCCAGCACGTTCCGGATGCGCCAGGCGTAGTCCGGCGCCGTTCGTCGCCGAGCCCTCCGCTTCGCATCCAGCTCGTCAGGTTCGTCAGGTTCGTCAGAAGAGCGTGCCGTCGTAGGTGAAGCGGAGGGACTTGGTGTTGTAGTAGTTGGCCGTGGTGCCGATGGTCGCGGCGTGGGGCTGGCCGTTGGCGGCCTCGTTCCAGTCGTCCAGTCCGAGAAAGTAGAGCCCCGAACCCTTCTGCGCGAAGACGATCGTGTCGTCGCTGGTGTTGTTCTCGCCGCCCTTGTAATACGTCCAGCGGGCGGAGCGGGACGAGCTGTCGCAGGCGCGCTGCTGGCGTACCGGGGAACCGTCCGCCTCCGCGCCCGTGTGGACCAGGCACATGCCGGTCGCGCGGTTGCGGATGCGGGCCTCCTGCGCCGCGCGGTCGACGAGCAGCTCCCACTGCTGCGAACGCCCGCCCGTGCACGCGGCCTCGCGCGGCTGGGCGCCCGCCGCCGCGGCGATGTCCATGCAACGGCCCGTCGACGCGACCCTCAGCCGGGTACGGGCGTCCGCGGCCGGGGACCAGGCGGGCGGGCGGTGCGTCGTACGGTCCGGCTTGCGACTGGGCTTCTTGCGGCCCCCCTTGGAGGGCTTGGGCTTGGGCTTGGGGCTCGGTGGGGCGGAGTCCTCCGGCGTGGCCGTAGCGGCCCGGCGGGTGGGTTCGGGGGCGGCGCGGTCCGGGTCGTCGCCGTCCGGGTAGAGGACGAAGCCGCCGATGGCGAGGGCGAGTACGGAGGCGCCGACGGCACACGCGATCTTGGTGGACGCGGCGATTCCGGTGGCCGTCGCGGCCGTGCCCGCGCTTGCCGTGCCCGCGCCCGCCGCCCCTGTGGCGGCCGTAGCTGTGACCGCTGTGACTGCTGTGGCCTTGGTGAGGTACGCGCTGCCCGCCCAGAGGAGGACCGCGGCGGGGAGGACGGTGCGCAGGCCCGTGTTGAGCCGGGTCAGTTCGAGACGGGCGCGGTGGCACTCGGGGCAGGTGGAGAGGTGGCGTTCGAGATCCCTGTTCGTACGGCGGCCCGTGCGGCGTATGGAGGCGGCGAGAAGGCCCGTGTAGCGGCGGCACTCCTCGGAGGCGTGCGGGGAGCTCTGCACGCGTTCGGCGTGCACGGTCAGGTAGGCCTCCCGCAGGCCCTCCCGGGCGCGTGCCGTGAGCGAGGCGAGGCCGCTCGGGCTGATGCCGAGCAACGCGGCGGTACGGGGCGCGGGTTCGTCCTCCACCGTCGCGTGCCACAGGGCGGTCTGCCAGCGCTCGGGGAGGGAACGGAACGCGCGGAGGACGAGCTGCTCGTCCTCCAGCCGCAGCATGCGCTCCTCGCCGCTCTCGGCGTCGGGATCGGTGGCGTCGGAGAGCCAGCGGTCGAAGTCCGGGGCGAGTTCGGTGCGCCGGGCGGTGTCGTACCAGGCGGCGGCCGTACGGCGGACGGTCGTCAGCAGATACGGGCGCCACGCCTCGGTGGGCCCGCCGCCGGAACGGAGCGCCTGGAGCGTGCGGACGAACGCCTCGGAGGCGAGGTCCTCCGCCGTGTGCGCGTCCCGGCAGCAGTTACGGGCGTACGCGAGGACGGCGGGGCGGTGGCGGCGGTACAGCTCGTCGAGCGCGGCCTGCGAGACCTCGGGCGGGCCGGTGCGTATCGCCGCCGTGAGGGCGGCGTCGCTGTCGGCTGGCCGGTCCGTGCGGCTCACGGGGCCGGAAGCGGGCCCGGAGATGGGGCTGGTGGGGCCGTTGGTACCACTGGTGCCGTTGGTGCCGTTGGTGCCGCTGGGGAGCATGGCGGTCATTGTGGGGGATGCCCGGCGGCGTACGGAAGCGGGGACTCCGATGCTCCGACCGTCCATCGGTTGACCGTCCGATGCCCGATCGTCCGCTGTCTGACGGTCCGATGCCCGATCGTCCCCTACGGGACGTTCAGCTCGACGATCGAGGTGAGTGGTGGGTCGAGCCGGCCGGCGGATGACCGTGCGGCCATGCGGCGGCCGTGCTCGACCACGCTCTGGGTGAGCGCGTTGAGGATCGGCAGCACGTCCGGATCCTCGCCCACTACGTACAGCGTGCCCGTTTCGTTGATGAACGATTCCATCGCGATGCGATCGGCACGCGCCGCGGTGCATGCGTTCCGGACATGGAGCTGTGAGAGCGGGGCCAGTGCACGACGGATCAGCGCCGTGGCGTCGGAGCGCAGTTGCGGGTGCCCCGTGAGGACGGCCTCCAGTTCGCCCGCCGAACCGGACGAGGCCTTGGGGTGCGTACGGAGCGTCTGCACCGGATCGGTCGCCGGGCTGGAGGCCAGGGCCCAGCGGTGGACCTCGCGGAACGGGCGGTCCTCCAGCGCCGCGGCGTGCAGCCAGCAGCGCAGCAGCGTCTCGGCGGAGGAGTGGACCGTCGCGTCGATGGGGCGCGGCGAACGCAGCGGGGCCAGGAGCGCGGCGGCGCGGGCGGCGGCCGTCGCGCGGTCGGCGCAGCCGTGGTGCGGGGACCAGCGGAGGCGGTCCGGGGTGTCACAGGCGTGCGTGGGGTCGAAGAGATGCACGGGGCCGAGCTTCGAGCGGGCCGCCTTGGTGGCCGCCCACACGGTGGCGCTCGGCGAGGCCACGAGGGCGGCGCCGGGGGCCTCCAGGACGCGGGTGACGGCGTCCTGGCCGTCCTGGCCGGGCTGTGCGGCGCCGGGGACGCCCGGTGCACCGAGGGGGCCCGGTTGGGCCGGGAACGGCGCGGGTGCGGCTCCTGGCCCGGATGCCGGTGCCGGGGCGCCCGCGCCGGACGGGTATGCGGGGCCCGTATCGTCGGCCGGGCGTCGTGCCGCGGGGTCCATCGGGTCGGCGTGGTCCGGGTGGCCGGAGGAGTACGCGACGGGACGTTCCTGTTGCGGACGCTCCCGTGGCGGATGCTCTGCGAAGTGACCATCTACGGAGGGACCGTCCGCGAGCGGACGTTCCGACGCCGGACGTTCGACGGGAGTACCTCCCGCAGAGAGACCTCCCGGTTCCGGACGGTGCGCGAGAGGACTCTCCGGTGTCGGACGATCCTTCGACAGACCATCTCCAATGGAACCGTCCCGTGTCGATCGTCCGCCTCCGCCCCCGCCTCCGTGCCCGCCGTCGTACCCGCCTCCTCGCCCGCCTCCGCGTTCCGCGTCGCCGCCCGTCTCCCTCGCGATCCGCCGTGCCTGGCGTACCGCCCGGGCGCGGGTGATCGTGCCCAGGGCGAAGATCGTCAGGACGATCAGGACCATGAACTGGCTGATGAAGATGCCCCAGAACAGTCCGTATCCCGACAGTTGGCCCGCCGGGGTCTCGGGCCAGGCGCCCTTGAGGTCGTGCGGCTCCGTGGCGAGTTCGCGGATGGCCAGCGGCGTACGCCCGAAGCTGACGCCCTCCGGCCACGAGCCGTGCGAGAAGAGCCCCGCCAGCCCCGTTGCCGTCCAGGTGAAGAGCGTGACGCCGAGGAGGAAGCCGAGCACGCCGATCAGCAGGCCGTCCGGGATGCCCGCGCTTCCCGTGCGTTGGGGACCGCGTGGGCCGTGCGGCCTGGGCTGGTGGGATGCGTTGTCGTGGGGCACGGCTCCGACATTCAACCGGGGGCGGGGTACAGGGGCAAGGTCTCCTGGCGGGGCTCCTGGAGCGAGGGACCGTTCCAGGCCACCCCGGCCGGGCTACGGCATCACGCCACCACGCCGCCCGAGTTCGAGGACGACGAGCGTTCCATGGCCAGGGCTCTCGCCTCGGTCTCCGCCTCCAGGTCCGCCTCCAGCGCGGCCTCGAACGTCGCCGCGTCGGTCTCGGCGCGGGCCGCCGCCGACTCGGTCATCGCGCGGTCGGTGAAGACGAGCGGGCGTTCGGCCTCGGTGACCAGGTGCTTGACGACCTGCACGTTTCCGTTGACATCCCAGACGGCTATGCCCGGCGAGAGAGTGGGGATGATCTCCACGGCCCAGCGTGGCAGGCCGAGCACCTTGCCGGTCGCGCGGGCCTCGTCGGCCTTCTGCGCGTAGATGGTCCGCGTCGAAGCCATCTTGAGGATCGCCGCCGCCTCCCGGGCCGCCGCGCCGTCGACGACGTCCGAGAGGTGGTGGACGACCGCGACGAACGACAGGCCGAGGCGCCGCCCGAACTTCAGCAGCCGCTGGAAGAGCTGCGCGACGAACGGCGAGTTGATGATGTGCCACGCCTCCTCCACCAGGAAGATGCGCTTGCGCCGGTCGGGCCGGATCCAGGTGTGCTCCAGCCAGACGCCGACGATCGCCATGAGGATCGGCATCGCGATCGAGTTCCGGTCGATGTGCGACAGGTCGAAGACGATCAGCGGGGCTTCCAGGTCGATACCGACCGTTGTCGGCCCGTCGAACATCCCGCGCAGGTCACCGTCGACCAGCCGGTCCAGCACCAGAGCCACGTCGAGGCCCCACGCGCGTACATCGTCCACCGCGACGTTCATCGCCTCGGCCGACTCCGGCTTGGGGTGGCGGAGCTGTTCGACGATGTCGGTGAGGATCGGCTGGCGGTCGGCGATCGTGGCGTTGACGTACGCGTGCGCCACCTTCAGCGCGAAGCCCGAACGCTCGTCCAGGCCGTGTCCCATCGCGACCTCGATGATGGTGCGCAGCAGCGCGAGCTGGCCCGTGGTGGTGATCGCGGGGTCCAGCGGGTTGAGGCGGATGCCCTGGTCGAGCGCGGCGGCGGGGTCGAGGCGGATGGGGGTTATGCCCATCTCCTCGGCGATCAGGTTCCACTCGCCGACGCCGTCCTCGCCCTGGGCGTCGAGGACGACGACCTGGCGGTCGCGGAAACGGAGCTGGCGCAGGACGTACGTCTTCTCCAGCGCCGACTTGCCGTTGCCGGACTCGCCGAGGACGAGCCAGTGCGGTGCGGGGAGCTGCTGACCGTAAAGCTGGAAAGGATCGTAGATGTAACCCTTCCCGCTGTAGACCTCTCGGCCGATGATGACGCCCGAGTCGCCGAGTCCGGGCGCGGCCGTGGGGAGATAGACGGCCTGCGCCTGGCCCGTGGACGTGCGGACGGGGAGGCGCGTCGTCTCGGTCTTGCCGAAGAGGAAGCTGGTGAAAGCTTCGGTGATTGCGGTCAGCGGATCGAGCGCGGCCATTGTGGCTACCTCCGGCCTGGGCCTGTGCGGGTGTTACCGGGTGATGCCGAGCGACTCCGGACGGAACCGGATGGAACCGAACGGTACCGAGTGGCACCTGGTGGTGCGGGGACGTGCGGGTGTGCCGTTCCTCTTGCCCTCTTGATCGTACGGACCGAACGGCACGACCCACAGGGGACGTTGGCTGCCGTGCGCCTCCCTCCCCGCCGTCCGTGTCAGCGGCGGATGCCCGTCGCGAACGGCAGGGTGTTGACGAACGCCCTGTGGTGTTCCCTGTCGCACCACTCCAGTTTCAGATAGCTCTTGCCGGCCGAGGCCCTGATCGTCCGCTTGTCGCGGGCGAGTGCCTCCGGGGAACGCGAGGAGACCGTGATGTAGCCGACGAGGTTGACCCCGGCAGCGCCGGAGGCCAGGTCCTCGCCGCGCTGGTCGACGCGGCCGTGCGCGGCGACGTCGCGCGGGTCGATCGTGCGGTTCATCTTGGCGGCGCGGCTCGCCTCGGCCTCGTCGTTGGTCTTCTCCGTCAGCATCCGCTCGATCGCGAGCTCGGTCGGTTCCAGATCCATCGCGACCGCGACCGTCCGGATCACATCGGGTGTGTGGACCAGCAGCGGGGCCAGGAAGTTGACCCCGACCGGCGTCATCGGCCACTCCTTCACCCAGGCCGTGGCGTGGCACCAGGGTGCACGGGTGCTCGACTCGCGGGTCTTGGCCTGGAGGTACGTCGGCTCCACCGCGTCGAGCTCGGCGGGCCACGCGTTCCGCTTCGACATGGCCTGGATGTGGTCGATGGGGTGATCCGGGTCGTACATCGAGTGGACCAGCGACGCCAGGCGCGCCTGCCCGAGCGGCTGGCGCACGCGGATGTCGGCCTCGGCGAGGCGGGCGCAGATGTCGGTCAGCTCGCGCGCCATCACGATCGCGAGCCCCTCGTCCTTGGTCAGCTTGCGGCCGGCCGTCCGTCGCGCGGCCTTCGCGAGCGTGGCGCCCTCCGTGGCCAGCTCGCGGCCGTAGTGCATGCAGGCCACGAGGTACGCGCGGTGCTGCTCGCTGGAGGTCGAGACCATGGACTGGAGCTGGTCGTAGGAGGAACGCAGCCAGGGCGCCGCCTTCTCGTCGCCGCGCTGGGCGACGTCCTTCGCGTGCGCGTCGGGGTCGGCGGGGAGGGTGCGGGCGAGCATCTGGAGGCGCGTCACGTACCCGTCGCCGTTCGCGACGTGCTTGAGGAGCGTGCCGAAGCGGTCGACCAGGGCCTCCTGGTCCTCGCTGTCGCGCAGGCCGACGCCGGGGCCCTCGATCTCGATCGCGGCGGTGACCGTGCGCCGGTCGGCGTGGAGCAGCACCGCGATCTCGTCGGGGCCGAAGGGCGCGGCGAGCCAGTTGATACGGCCGACACCGGGCGGCGGGCCGACCTCGACCTCCTTGCCGTCGATCCGGGTGCCGGCTTCGGCGGCGTCGGAGCGGTAGGTCGTTCCGTTGCGGAGCATCCGCTTGTAAGAACGGTTGATCTCAAACCATTTGTAAACCGTCCGTCCCTTGTACGGCACGTAGATCGCCGCCAGCGCGATCACCGGGAAGCCGATGAGCGCCGGGATGCGGAGGGACAGGACGGGGATGAGCAGGCCGCTCATCATGCCGAGGAAGGCACCGGCGATGATCAGGCCGATCTCGCCGGTCTCCCGGTTCTTGCCGACGATCGCGTTGGGCCGCGCACGGCCGATCATGTACGTACGGCGCGGACCCGTGACGCCGGGCGCCGTGTGGGAGGGGGTCGTCACCGGCGGTCACCTCCGGAGGGGCGGTTGGGTTTGGGGCTGGCTTGTCGGGGCGGACGAGAGGCGTGTGGCGAACGGGGCGCGGGGGGCGCGGGTTGTTTCCGTACGGACGCGCCGCCGCCGTCGGAGCCGGCGCCGCCTCCGCCGCCCGCGCCGACCGGGGGCACGCCTGCGCCGCCTCCGCCGTTCCGCGAGCTGTGGGCCGCGACGCCGCCGGTGACGGTGCCGCCCTGCCCGCCGCCGCCCGGCGAGGCGCTCTGCGCCGCCGCGCCGCCTGCCTGGCCGCCGCGCGCGCCGTGCGTGTTGATGCCCTGGCGGACGAGCGAGGCGGGCGAGGAGACGACCGCGGCCGCCGCGCGGGAGGAGGGGTCGCGGATGGAGTTGCGGTGGTTGACAATGTCGTCGCCGAAGCCGGGCACGAAGCGGTAGATCATCGCGCTCGCGAAGATGGCCAGCAGGATGATGGCCAGGCCGGAGATGATCGCCGACGTGGCATCGGGCCCGTCGCCGCTCGCGAGCGCGCCGGCGAGGCCGAGCACGATCACGATCACCGG
Source organism: Streptomyces albiaxialis (assembly GCF_039530985.1). Taxonomy (NCBI): domain Bacteria; kingdom Bacillati; phylum Actinomycetota; class Actinomycetes; order Kitasatosporales; family Streptomycetaceae; genus Streptomyces; species Streptomyces albiaxialis. The sequence continues at coordinate 114,383 of NZ_BAAAPE010000032.1, read as the reverse complement.
CTTCACGAGAATCACAGCGATCATGATGCCCGCCCAGCGGCGGACGTGTCCCCACAGATTCTTGTCGACCAGCCCGGCGTACACGGCGGTGCCGAGCAGCGCGCCGACGTACAGCATCGCGGCGCGTACGACGAGTTCGAGGTACAGCACGCCCGCGGCGAGCACGGAGACGAGCGACACGACGATCAGCATGATCGGGCCGCCGCCGACGTCGTTGCCCTTCTTCAACGCCTCGGAGAACGTCCCGAAGAACTGATCCGTCTTCCCGGACGTCCCCGACGCGACGACGTCCGTCACGCCGTCGGTGGCCGAGACGACCGTATAGAGGATCAGCGGCGTGAACGCGGACGCCAGCACGGTCAGCCACAGGAACCCGATCGCCTCGGTCAGCGCCTCGGTGAGTGGCACGCCGCGCACGGCCCGCTTGGCGACGGCCAGCAGCCAGAGGGTGAGCGTCAGGATCGTCGAGGCGGCGAACACGACGGCGTACTGCCGGAGAAACTCACCGTTGGTGAAGTCCACCTTCGTCGTGGAGTTGACGAGGTCGGCAAGCTTGTCGACGGTCCACGCGGCGGCGTCGGCGCAGCCTTTCGCGAGCGACTTGAGGGGGTCGGCGGCGTACTCGGGCTCGGGGGCACGGCCGCCTCCGCCTCCGCCGCCGCCTCCGCCATCGTCACCCTTCTCGCAGATGTCCTTGGCGGGGCCTGAGACGAGTTCGCAGGGATCGTCATCGGGCGCGGCGAACGCGCGCGATGCCGTGAGCATCAGCATGATCGGCAGACCGGCCGCCACCGTGGCGAGCCGGGCCGCGCGGCGATGGGGACTACCGGGCATAGGTGAAGCCTCCGTATTCGTTCGCCGCTTCGCTGATCTCGTCCGCGCCGGAGACCGGATCGTCGCCGGTGACCGGCGTCGGACCCTTCTTCTGCTTGGAGTCGGTGACCTTCCAGTCGCCGTCGCTCCATTCCAGTTGGAAGGTGATGGTGAACCAACTCGCCGTCACTGGCTTGGTGGACTTCTCGCCCGCGACACCGAAGAGCCCTGTGCACCAGACGGCCACGGTCGCCTTGTCCGACCCGTACTTCTTGACGTCGGTTCCAGCGGGCATCGTTCGGTTCACGAAGGTGGACCCGGAGGGGGCCTTGCCCTTTTCGTCGAGGCCGATGCTCTTGTTGAGACTCCTGCTGTAGTCGGCGTCGAAGCCGGACTGGAGCTTGTCCAGGGCGGAGGGCGCGGCGACGGCCTCCACGATCTCGTGACGACTGTCCTCCCTGAACATGCCGTCGCCCCCCAACGCCATCGCATAGTTCGCCGCGGCACTCTCCGCGCCCTGTTCCGACTTGGAGAAGCCGGAGGGGATCTTTCCGGGGTCGCTCTGCACCGGCTTCTCGCCGGACGGCGCCGTCGGCTGGGCGGCTTCCGGTTTACGGTCGCTGCCTCCGCCTCCGCCCCCGTCGTCGGAACCGCCGTCTCCGCCTCCCCTGTTGGCGAACGCGATGGCGGCGATGAGCAGGACCACCACGCCCACGACGGTGATCAGGCTCCGTCCGGGACGGGGCGTGGGCGTCCTGCCGCCCTCGCCGTCGGGCAGCCGTGTGCGCGTCGTGAGCCGTCCGCCCCGGCTCGCGGGATGGCGCTCATTCCCGTAGTCGCCGCCGTCACTCATGCCGGGCTGGCCCCCTCGACCTCAACTCAACTTCCCAACTTCCGTCAGAGCATTGTCTCCTCACTCGACGTTAGCGGCGCCACGCCTGCCATGTGCCGAGAGCGGCGGAGGCGGACGGAAGCATCCCAGCACTCGGTACGGTGCGCCTCCGTGCATCGTTCCCCGGCAGCGCATACGTACTGCTGGGCCACTATGTGAACCGCGTGAACGGTTCCGCGGCAGGGGCTGCACCGTCTATCCACAGCCTGTGGATGAACGAGCTGAAGGGGCAATGCTGAGGGCCTTACGCCGGGTGCGCCCCCTGTGTGCCCTCCAGCGCCCGGCCGAGCTGTGCGTGCAGTGTCGCGGCCTCGGCGGGGGAGAGAGTGAGATCGAGGCCGGTGTGGTGTTCGCGATCCCGAAGCAGCCATAGCGGAATGGTGATGTGGCCAGTGATCTCGATCCGAACGTTCTTGGTGGGGACGATGTCGATCCGCCACCCGGCGAGGTCGTCGCTGACGCGCAGCCATGCGGGGGCCATGGGGGAGCGTGCGTAGACGCGGGCGCAGGGCGGGCAGGCATAAAGGATGGCGCCGGGTCCGCTTCCGGTCTCGACGGCGTCGACCATGACGGGGTGGGGGGTCGGCTCCTGGCACAGGATGCAGATGTCGGCCCGGGACGGGGTCACGCGGCGGCGCCGATCGGGACGCCGTGGATGATCCAGGGTCCGACATCGATGCCGTCGAGCGCGAGCGCGAGAGCCGTGCGGCGCTCTTGTTGCTCGTGGACGGTGAGATAGGGGCGCACGAGGGGAGAGGCGTCGCCGTCGACGAACGGGGCGCTGTGCTGAGCGCGGTGCGCGGGCAGCGTGCGCTGGTGGGGGATGCGCGGTGCTTGTGCGTGGGCTGGGCGCCTCCTCGCAACGGGAACGGGGGTGGGCCTGAGCAGAGCCCTCAACCATGCGAGGGCACAACGGATATGGTCGGTCACGTCGACGCTCCTGTTGCCGCGTTGGCCATGCCCCGGGACGGCTGCTATCCGTCGCCGGGGTCTCTTGTGCGAACCAACCTATACACGTCAGTACGCGTCGGGGTATGCCCGGCCATATACGATCGGAAACAGGCGATCTTAGACTGAGTTGTTTACGGTTGTGCTCATGGATCCTCAACTTCCCGATGGGTACGGCCCGGACGACGAGGTGGAGCACGACTCGCCAGATCCCGTTTGGCTACAGCTCGCGGCTGTCCTGATCGCGCGTATCGAGCGTGGTGACTATCCGGTACGCCGCTCCATCCCGAGCGAGACGCAACTCATGGACGAGTTCGGCATAGCACGCGGCACCGCGCGGAAGTCGATTCGACTGCTGGCGGACCGCGGCTACGTGCAGACGGTCACAGGGCGCGGAAGTTATGTGATGGAGCGTCACACTGAAGAGTCCCCGAGTGCAGTGCGCAAACAATTTGAATAGAGGTCAAAGCGGGACGCCTCAGGTCCATGTTTCCCGTAAAGCGATTCATTTCCCTTCGCAGGCGAGCCTCTTTTCGGCCTCGACTGCAACTCCAGTCGCCAGCTTCTCGAACTCTTTATGAGTGCGCGCGGCATCATCTTTATGGAGAAGGTGATCTACGTTGAGTCTTAGCTGGAACCAGTCGTAGCGGTAATTCTCGTCATGAGAACGGCACTTGAGTGTCACGACGAATCCGTGCAGCCAGGTTGCCGAATCGTAGCGACCGTTGTGCCTGCGAGGTTTAGCAGAAGGGTAATATTTCTTCAGTGCTGCCTTGGGGTCTGGGGTGCGCACAGGGTAATCTCTTGACACCCAATTTCCATCCAAATCCACGGACGGAAGCCCGTCGATGTCATATCGGCATCCCTGTGAATCCAGTCCAGATTTGTCTCCCCAGGGTGCACCATTTTCTTTTTTGATCCGCTTTCCGCCCTTGAAGATCTCCAATAGGGCGCCCCGTGAGACGTTGAGGCCACAGAATTCTGACGGTACTGGATATCCTCGTTTCGGGGTCTCTGGTTCTTCGCTGCTGCAGCCGCCCAATGCCATGGAGAGGGAGGCGATGATGGCGCAGAATACCACTCCTCCGGATCGGGAAATTCTTGACATGCTCGCCTTTCTGTTAGCTCTTGGCGGGTGCGGCCCCGTGCGCGCGGGCCGCATTTGTGCCACTCGTGTAGGCGTCTTCTGCCCTGATCCCCGCGCCCTGCCTTAGTGCGTCGAGGGAATCCTTATCGAGATCTTGAGCCCTTCCCGCTTCGTTCGCGAGCGACCAGGCAGTGCGCATGGTTAGATCGCGGCTGTCATCGAAGATTAGTTGAGCTTTGTTCTCTGCGTCGTAGGTTACTTCCGGAACATCCTTCTGGATGTGGTCCATGATAATTTTATTGAGATCCTCCTGTGCCCATCCGGCGGGAGGAATGGCGAGTGCGGATCCGTGAGGGCCACCGATAGCACCGCCAGTTGCTAGACTCGCAAAACGATTCGCCCATTTACTCGCTTCCTCGACCTTTTCGTTGGAAGAGCGAGCATCCGCGATCTTTTCCTCGTAAATACTGTCGGCCTTCGCCTCAGCCATGATCCCAGAGACGCGGGCACCCGCCTGGGTTGCGTCGGCGGAACGAGCCCTGATTTCTGCTTCCGTGAGATCAGGAGTGATTCCCTTGGCAACTTCTTGCAAGTGATGGGCCGTATAGGTCTGCTGGGCGGCGGTGATGGCGCCGTAGGAGTGCGGGTCCCGTGCTATTGAGCCGAGGAATGACGTCAACCCGTCTTCGAGCTTCGCCGTAGCTCCGTTCACCGGAAGATCCGGGTTCGGATACATCTTGCGCTGAATGTCTCCGGAGTAGTCCGCTGCCATATCGCCAAGTGCGGGGCGGAGATGGAGGAAATCGCCTACCTTCTCGCCCTCCTTTCGGATGAGGCTGGGATGCTCGCCGAAGAGTTGGACTGTCTTGTCCATGATCCGGGCATTCGCGGCGGAGTGGTGCGGTGGGATCGTAGCCGCTTGTTCCTCTGGCATGCGGCCGGTGGCGCCGGCCTTGAGCGCTGCCTCGAAGCCGTCGTACGCGTCCTTGTCGAGCGCCTTCTTGTCCTCCGGGTCGACAGGGGGTTCCGAACCATTGATGCTCTCCCAGTCCCGATATTTGACCAGGTACTCCAAGCGATCGTTGTGCGCGGAGTTCGCTCCCTCAGGCGTGTACGAGTCGGAGGAGGGATCCAGATAGCTGGCCGCGGTTTCAGGTTCTTTGGCCATCAGACCGAGAACGGCATCGTATGGATCGGTCTCCAAGTCACCCTTCGGGAAATTGCTGCTGTTGTCCCAGATATCTTTGTCTTTCTTCTCCGCCGCGTGAATGTCATCACCGAGGTCATGGAGCATCTGGGCCGAATAGCCGTCGCCGTGCTTCATCAGCGTGGCCAGTGTCTGGTAGCCGCGTGCCTTGGGGTCGGCATATGCGGGGTTGGGGGGAAGTCCGGAAGGCGTGGACCACTCCTTCGCTCCGACCCGTTGCATCTCCTTCCGCCAGTCCTGGTAGAAGGCACCGTCCTTCCCGTTCAGCCATGCTGCGTACTTCTTGCCGTATGCCTCTGAGCCGAGTGCGAGCTTCTTGCCGTTCTTGTCCTCGAAACGGGGGACTGCCGTTGCTGATGCGACGTTCGTTGCGAGGCTCTTCTCCAAGCTGCGGTACTGGGCGGCGTCCGGCTCGCCGTGCTCCTTGGCCTGCAGCACGGTCAGTGCGTTGGCGAGCTTGATCGTGCCCTCCGCGCCGTCACCGCCGAGGCCCTTGAGGAACGGGCGGGAGAACTCGGGGTCCGTTGCGTTCGAGCGCATATGGACCTGGAGTTCGTGGCGCTCCTTCGGAGTCAGGCCGCCGCCGTCCTTGTCCGCGTTGAGCCGCATGGCCAGGTCTGCCGAGCGCTGGGCCGCGTATTTCTCCACGTCCCCGACGGCCCTGCTGTTGAAGCCGTTCTTGTCGCCCTTGCCGTCGGTGTCCTTCGCCGCGGCCTTGAGGGCGAGCATGTTGTCGTAGTCGGTGTCGTCGACGTGCTGGACGGCTTTCTGGATGCGGCGGGTCCACTTGGCCTCGGCGTGCATGCGAACGGGGTTGCTGGCGGCGCCATCGACGTCCTTCGTCAGCAGCTTGCTCGTGTCCGTGGTGCACTTGCCGTACTCGTCGACCTTCATGCCGCCCTCCTCGATGGCGGCATCCCTCACCGACGTGAGGTGCTTCCGGGCTTCCACGAGCCGTTCGTGGGCATCGTCCAGGAGGCTGGCGACCTTCTCGGCCTGGGTCTTCGCCGCGCTGAGTTCGTGGAGCGTGGTGTTCGAGGAGAGCCAGAAGCTTGTTGACGCGTCGCCTGACCAGCCCTTGAGTTTCGTACGGACGTGGTCGCGGTAGTTGTTGCGTACCGTCTCGCAGCCTTCGGCCATCTTGCGCCATTCCCCGGCGGCCGTGGTCAGCGCACTCAAGTCGGCATTCATGATGTCGTGATAGGTCAACTGCACCCGATGCTCCCCCTCGCTCCTCGCTCGCAGGCTTCCTCGGCTAAAGGTCGTTCACGCGGCTCTTGCCCTCTGAACGAGCGATGCTCGTGAAGTCGTGCACCTTGCGGTGCTCCTCGCCCTCGAAGAGCTTGGCTGTGCCGCCGAGAGCGTTGATCTCGCGGTGGAAGTGATTGCAGACGTTCTGCCACGCCTCTTCCCAGCGCTCCTGGCAGAAGTCCAGACCCTTCCTCGTGTCCCAGCCGCGCAGTGCTCCCCGCGCCGTGTTGCTGGTGCCGAAGAGGGCGGAGGAGGCCGTTATCGCCTGGGCGCCCTTGCGTACCGCTGCCGGGCCGAGTTCGCGTTCGAGGTAGCGGGCGGCGGCCCGTTTGTCCGCCGGCGTGACATCCAGGTCCGCGCCTGTGTTGCCGTCCGGGGGCAGGGCGTGATTGAGGCGCATACGCGCGTTCTCGCTGCTCCGAGCCCACTGCTGCTCGAAGGACATGTGGGTGCGCTCCCATCGCTGAACGTAGTGATGTGCGTGCGGTGTGCGGTTGGATGAGCACTTTAGCCAGTCGGCGCCGAGTCGGCGCTGGAGCGGTCAGTCGCGGTTGACCGATTGGACTTCGCCGACTGTGACGGACTGTTCGTCGCCGTAGGCTCCATCGGGGAGTTGGCCGCCCGCACCGTCCGTACCGGTCCAGTCGGTCTCCCACGTCAGCGACGCCTTGAGGGGGTAGTCCTGGCCCTTGGGGGTGGAACGGAGGTAGGTGAGACCGCAGGGCGGGTCCTGCGCGGACTTGCCGCGGGTGTACGGGATACCGATCGAACCATTGCCGTTGACCGGGCATACGCCGTTCCTAGTGACGCGAGTGACAGTTCTGTCGCACACCGTAGTTACGGAAGTGGCCGCTTCGCAGCGGGAACGGGGGGTTCCTGTTCGGTTCACGTCAAGAATCGGCCGCGGTCTCGACGGCTCGGCCGCTGAGTTGAGTATTCGTACCCATGCGCCCGGCCCCGCGGCGGCGCACCGTGGGGTTATGACTTCATCTCCTCCGAGCATTCAACGGCCCACGACCACCGCCTTCTTCGTGCAGTCGGCCATCGCCTTCGGCGTCGCCATGGCCGCGTTGCTGATCGGGATCATCCGGCTGCCCGTGGGGCAGTGGGAGCGGGGGTTCCTCGGCCTCGGGCTGGTCTTCGTCGTCACGTCGGCGTTCACGCTGGCGAAGTGCGTACGGGACCGGCAGGAGGCCGAGGAGGTGACGAACCGCGTCGACAAGGCGCGGATCGACAAGATCCTCACGGATCAGGACCAGTTCGGGCAGACACAGGTCTGAGAGAACCCAGGGGTCCCCGCCCGTCTCAGTCCCAGCGGTAGCCGTCGCCGAAGAGCAGGAAGTGCTCCAGGACGTCTTCCATCGGGTCGTCGATCTGGCCCGCGTTGACCAGGCCGACGCGGGGGCCGTTGTGGGAGTGCTTCGGGTACTCGTCGGCGTGGGCCGTGCCGGCCGTCAGGGCCGTGAGGGCGGTTACGGCGGCCGCGGTGGCGGCGAGGGCCGCCCAGCGGCGGAGGGGTTCGCGCATGGCTGTCTCTGACTCTCCTCGGGACGCGTGCGTTGCGCCCTGGTTATCGATCAGGATGAAGAGACGTCACGCAGTTCATGCGATGAGCGGCTGCGCCGCGCGACGCGTCACCCGAAGCTCGTACGGGACAGCCACTCGTCCAGCAGTGGCGCGTCGCCCAGCACCTCGACGCGGGGATCGGTGGCGGGCAGGCGGCGGTAGAGGGTGAGCAGGACGTCCGTCAGGAGGGCGCGGACGGCGACCGTGGCCCTGCCGTGCTCGCGGCGCCAGGTGAATCCCTCCGGGCCCAGCTCGATCAGCCACTCGGCGCGCAGTTCGGGGGCGGTGGCGGTGGCGTGCAGATGGAGGCTCTTCCCGGCGTGTTCGCGCAGGCCCCGCAGCTCTTCCTGGTGCTCCTGGACGGCGGGGCAGGCGAGGATCTCCAGCCATTCCTCCAGGCAGTCGGCGGCCACCTCGGGCGTGACGGAGAACGGCGTCCCCGCGGCGAACGAGGCGTCCGCGCGGTGGATGACCGTCTCGTGTACGGCCCGGCGCGCCCAGAAGGCGGGGTTCTGCTCGGTGGACCAGCTCCATACCCGTACGTGCGGGCCCGCGGCGCGCAGCTCCTCGACCGCGAGCTGGGCGCTCTCGGCGAACCAGGCGTCCAGGGCCTCCATGGGCGCCTCGTCGCCGGGTCCGTGGAAACCGGGAACGTTCTCGTCGGGCACCATCTCCGTGGCGCGGGAGCGGACGATCTCCCCGAACCAGCGGTACGCGCCCCCGAGGTGGAGGGTGAGCTGCCGCAGGGTCCAGTCGGGGCAGGTGGGGACGCGTGCGGTGAGGCCCGCCGTTCCGGCGGTGGCCAGCACTTCCCTGAACAGCCCGGCCTGGCGGGCCAGTTCGTCGCAGTAGCGCGTGTGCGTGAATGCGTGGGCCATGGGGGCAGGCTAGAGGCCGCCCGGGGCGCCCCGCCCCTCCTTATCGGAGTCCCGTCGGCCCTGGACGAAGTGGTCGAACTCGTTGTTCCGTACGCCCAGGACGAAGGCGTCCCATTTGGCGCGGGTCGTGGTGACCACGTTCGCAGGGTCGTCGGACTGGCGGATGTGGACCAGGCCGTCCGGGCCGTCGGCTATCTCGATGCACGCGGCGTCGGGGGAGGGGTCGTCCGTGGCACGGATCCATTCGAGCCCGTCCCGCGCCGGAGATCCTTCCCGCGCCGGATGCCCTTTCCGCGCCGGAGATCCTTCCCGCGCCGGATGCCCTTCCCGCGCCGGAGATCCGTTCCGCGTCGGACGGTCATTCCGCGCCCGCGACGGGCCCGTCACGCCGGCACCTTGCGGGCCAGCGTCACCCCGTCCCGCAGCGGCAGCATCACGGACTCGACGCGGGGGTCGGCGGCGATCGTGTCGTTGATCCGCCGGATCGCGTTGTCCGCGTCCGTCTGGGCCTCGGGGTCGATGACGCGGCCCTGCCGCAGCACGTTGTCGAGCACGATCAGGCCGCCGGGGCGCATGCGGGGGACCAGCGCCTCGTAGTACGCGGGATAGCCCACCTTGTCCGCGTCGACGAACGCGAAGTCGACCGTCTGGTCCTCCGGCAGTGCGGCCAGGGTCTCGACGGCGGGGGCGAGGCGGAGGTCGATCTTGTCGGCGACCCCGGCCCGCTCCCAGTACCGCCGGGCGATGGCCGTCCACTCCTCGGAGACGTCGCAGGCCAGCAGGCGTCCGTCCTTGGGGAGGGCGCGGGCCACGCACAGCGACGAATACCCGGTGAAGACCCCGATCTCGACCGCGAACCGCGCGCCCGTCAGCCGCACCAGCATGGCGAGGAACTCGCCCTCGTCCTGGGTGATCTGCATCGTCGTCCCGGGGACGGCCGCGTGCGTCTCCTCGACGAGCTCCCGCAGGATCTCGTCGGCGGGGGTGCAGTGCGCGAGCAGATAGTCGCTGAGGGCGGGGTTGACGATCTCCATGGGGCTCCTCCCCGGGACGGACGCGGACGGGGCAGGGCCGCTGGGGCCTAGACCGCCATCCCGTAGACGATGGTGAAGAGAGTGCCGAGGGAGCCGATGATGAAGACGCCGGTGAGTCCGGCGACGATCAGGCCCTTGCCCTGCTCGGCGCTGAAGGTGTCGCGCAGGGCCGTGGCCCCGATGCGCTGCTTGGCCGCGCCCCAGATGGCGATGCCGAGGCAGAGCAGGATGGCCACCGCCATCACGACCTCGATCATCACGCGCGCCTCGTTGCCGAGGGAGCCGAAGGGGCCCCAGTCCGGGGCGATTCCGCCGATGATGGTGGTGATGTCGCCCTTTTCGGCCGCCAGGAGCATGGTGAACTCACCGCCCAAGTTCGAGTGTTGTCTCGCTCGGATTGTGCCATGGCCCGGTGACGCGCGGGGGACCCCGCGCGCCCGAAGTGCGAGCCGGTGGTGTGGTCTTGTTGAACAGGATGGCTCAACGTTTCGCCCAGGGCCCCCCGTTGCGCGGATTTCGGCGCCCGTGTGGGCTTTCGTACATCCGTGCGCCCCTCGTGAGCCTGCTGGAGTTGGCTGAAAAGATGGCCAGGTGCCGGGTTCGGCATTGGAATGGGGCCGCATAGGGGATGGTTGAGAGGTGCGAGGGAAGAAGCTGTGGCTGCTCGGCGTCGGCGGTGGGCTCGGGGTCATGTCCCTGTTCGTCGCCCTGCTCGTCGTGGGGACGTACGTCGCGGCGGCGAACCTCGCGGGCGGCCCGGCCCGCGGCGGCGCGGTGAACCTGGCGAAGGGCACGGTTCCGGCCGCGTACGCGTCGCTGGTCCAGAAGTGGGGCAATCTCTGCCCGGCGCTCAACCCCGCCCTGCTGGCCGCGCAGCTCTACCAGGAGAGCGGCTGGAAGCCCAAGGCGCAGAGCCACGCGGCGGCGCAGGGCATCGCGCAGTTCATCCCGGGCACCTGGGAGACGCACGGGATCGACGCGAACAAGGACGGCAAGCGCGACGTGTGGGACCCCGAGGACGCGATCCCCTCGGCGGCGAGCTACGACTGCAAGCTGGCCAAGTACGTGAAGGACGCCCCCGGCGACCGGACGGACAACATGCTGGCGGCGTACAACGCGGGTTCGTACGCGGTGATCAAGTACGGTGGCGTCCCGCCGTACCGCGAGACGAAGAACTACGTGTCGACCATCCGCAAGATGGAGCAGAGCTTCGCGTCGAGCAAGGGCCGCGTGAATCCGTCGGAGCAGGCCGCCGGCGCGATCTCCTACGCACAGGAGAAGCTCGGCACCCCCTACCTGTGGGGCGGGGACGGAACGGCCGAGGACGGCGGCAAGTTCGACTGCTCCGGCCTGACCAAGGCGGCGTACGAGGAGGTGGGCATCGATCTGCCCCGCGTCGCCAACGACCAGTGGAACTCGGGGCCGCACCCCAAGCGGAGCGAGCTGCTCCCCGGCGACCTCGTCTTCTTCGGCACCGATCTGGACGATCCACGGTCGATCGACCACGTGGGGATCTACGTCGGTGGGGGACATATGATCGATGCTCCCTATACGGGCGCTAAGATCCGTTTCGACCCGATTGACTCGCCCAACTACTTCGGGGCCACCCGCCCCACCGCCAAGTAGCGGCCACGACGACCACAGTCCGTGAGGCATAGGCCCTGAGCTGCGCGAACGGATCACTCTTGGGTAACGTCCTGGTGATCGTTCGGTAAGAACGGAACGTCACGCGGGTGGCCGGGCGTTTTTCACTGCGGAACGGGACTTCCGCAGAGCGACCGCGGCGGCAGGGCCTCGGGGGACCACGGGGGTTTGACAGCGCGCAGACCAGCGACGAGCACAGCAGAGCAGAAATGAAGGGGCCGCACCTCGATGGCTGTTTGGGACAACCCTGATGTAGGGCTGCTCTACGAGATCAACGGGCTGGCGAAGGACGCGCCGACATGGACCGACCGGCTCATGGAGTGGGTCGGCGAGTACGGCATCGCCGTCGGTCTCGTGCTCGTCGGGATCTGGGCCTGGTGGGGCGTCTCGCGCAAGCGGGAGTCGCGCGACGAGGCGGTGGCCGGCTTCGCCGGGCTGCTCTGGGCCCCGCTGGCCGCGGTGATCGCCCTGGTGGTCAACATCCCCATCCGCGGCTTCGTGGAGAGACCGCGCCCCTTCCTGGACCACAAGAGCGTCGAGCCGCTGATCGACGGCAAGACCGACTACTCGTTCGTGAGCGACCACGCCACGCTGACGATGGCCATCGCCGTCGGAATCTTCATGGTCAACCGGAAGTTCGGGCTCGCCGCGATCCTCCTCGCCGTCGCCGAGGGCTTCTGCCGGGTCTACATGGGCGTGCACTACCCGACGGACGTCGTCGGCGGCCTCGCGCTCGGCACCGCCGTCGCGCTGCTGCTGGCGCCCGCCGCGATGTGGGTGCTCACACCCGCCGTACGCGTCGCCTCCGGCCGTGCCGCGTGGCTGAACACCCTGGTGTGGGCCGGTCCGGCCTCGGCGCGCCCGGCGGGTGCCCAGGCCGGACGGGGGTCCGCGGGCGCCTCGGGTGCCTCGGGTGCCGAGCGGGCCCGGACCGGCGGGGACGGCACGGACGGCCGTACGGCCCGGGGCTCCGCCTCCCGGCGGGGCTCCGGCGACCGCGATCTCGCGGCCTGAGGCCGCACCCGGCCCGCCGGTCAGTCCGGCCAGCCCGGTCAGTGAGGGCCGCGTCCACGCCGGGCGCGGCCCTCGCCGTATCTCCTACGCGGAGGGGGCCTGCGGAGCCGTCGACGGGGCCGGAGCCGGGTCCGCGCCGCCCGTACGGGCGTGCTCAGCGGCGTCCGCGCGGGCCCTGTCCCGCGCCCTGCGGGCCGGGCCGCGCCAGCCGCAGGTGCACACGGCACCGCTGAACGACCCTCTCTCGCGCGTCGTCGCCTCGTGCTCCCCGTCCCCTGCGGCGGTGTCGAGGACCTGCTCGTCCGGCTGGTGTTCGGGGGCTCGCTCTCGCACGTGACCACCGTACTCGGCCCGTGACGGCCCGTACGGCGCCCTCGTTAGGCGGTGGGGCGCACGCAAGGGCGCGCGCGGGTGCGAGAGGTCGGCAGGCGATGGCGGTGCGGTGGCACGGACTCGGCGGTGCGGTCGCCGCCTCGGCTCTTGTCAGCGTGACGCTCTTCACGGCCACAGGCTGCGCCGAGGGCGGTGCGGCCGCCGACGACCCGGTGCCGCCCGGGGGCTCGCGCCCCGGCGCGAGCGCCGTGCGCCAGGCCGCGGACACCCTCTACCGCGCGGGCACCTCCCGGGTCCGTACGTCGATGGAGATGGACAGCGGCGGCACCCGCGTCACCGTCGAGGGGACGGGCGGCTTCGACTACACGCGGCGCAGCGGCAGGCTCGTCGTCTCGCTCCCGCAGGGCGCCTCGGGGGCGCGCCCCGGAGAGCGCAGGCCGGTCACGGAGCTCATCGCGCCCGGCGCGCTCTACATGAAGAACCGCGGCGAGGGCGTCCCCGCCGACAAGTGGGTCCGGGTGGAGACGGCCACGCTGCCCGACGGGAACCTCGTCACGGGCGGTGCCACCGATCCGGTGAGCGCCGCCGAACTGCTGCGCGGCGCGCGGAAGATCCGCTACGAGGGGCGGCAGGAGCTGGACGGGGTGCCGGTCTGGCACTACAGCGGCTCGGTGGACATCGAGGCGGCGGCGGTGGCCGCGCCGCCGTACGCGCGGCGGCAGTTGAAGGCGGCGGAGAAAGGGTTTTCCGGTCACGAGGTTCCGTTTGACGCCTACCTCGATGGGCAGGCGCGCCTGCGGAAGGTGCAGCACCGGTTCACCTTCGCCAGCGCCGGCGGCGGCATCGACGTCGCGTCGACGACCCGGCTCCATGGATTCGGGGCACCCGTGCGTGTCGTGATGCCTCCGTCCCGGGACATCTACGCGGGCAAGATCGCCCTTCCGTAGCGCTCTGGCGGGGCGGGCATGGCCGTGTTGGGTCCGGCCGGAAATGGTTCGTAAGTGCCATGCGCGGAGGGTGCGCTCGTCCCTACGCTGGGGAACTGGGCTCTGGAACCGGAGCGCTCCGCATCTCGACCTGAGGAGCACAGGAGGTGATACGTGTGCCTGAATCGATGCCTGACGGCTGGGACGCCACCCGTGGTCAGCGCCGTTCGGTGATCCAGGACCACGTGGCCCTCGCAGAGATCGAGCTGTGCGGCGAGCTGATGATCGCCGCCTCCGCCGCCGACGAGCCGCTGAGCCTGGCGCGGATCGACGAGGTGCTCAGACGGGCGGCGGGCGAGCTGGACGAGGCGCCGCAGACCTCCCGCTGACCGCGCCTCGCGCTCCCTACGTCCGCATCAGGCGGGCGATGGCGGCCGTGGCCTCCTCGACCTTGGCGTCCATCTCGGCGCCGCCGTCGAGTGCGGCGTGCGCCACACAGTGCCGCAGGTGCTCCTCCAGGAGCTGCAGGGCGAAGGACTGGAGGGCCTTGGTGGAGGCGGAGACCTGGGTGAGTATGTCGATGCAGTAGACATCCTCGTCCACCATCCGCTGGAGGCCGCGGATCTGGCCCTCGATCCTGCGGAGGCGCTTGAGGTGGGCCTCCTTGTCCTTCGAGTATCCGTGCTCGCCCGTGGCGGCGTGTGCGGAACAGCACTCGGAGGTCGCCTCCGCCACGGTGTCCGCCACCGCCTCCGCCGGCGCTTCGGCCTGGCCGGTCTTAGCCGTCGTCATGGATCGGTCCTCCCGGGGGTGCTCCAGTGGGGACAAGGTGAGGGATACCCCTCCTGGGTATATGGTACCGGACTTTACGGAGGCCGGTTCTGGCCACGAGTCTCCATGGGTGACACTGGGGGACGCCGGTTAGCCGTGGCCGGATGATGCGCCTAGCATCAACGCAACCGACATCGACGCATTCCGAGGACCCCCAGTGCGCTTTCGTCTGACCCCCAGGGAGACGAGCTTCTACGACATGTTCGCGGCCTCCGCGGACAACATCGTGACGGGCTCGAAGCTCCTGATGGAACTGCTCGGGGCGGATTCCTCCGCACGCGCCGAGATCGCCGAACGGATGCGGGCCGCGGAGCACGCGGGGGACGACGCGACGCACGCGATCTTCCACCAGCTCAACTCCTCGTTCATCACGCCGTTCGACCGCGAGGACATCTACAACCTCGCGTCGTCCCTCGACGACATCATGGACTTCATGGAGGAGGCCGTCGACCTGGTCGTGCTGTACCAGATCGAGGAGCTTCCCAAGGGCGTCGAGCAGCAGATCGAGGTGCTGTCCCGCGCGGCGGAGCTGACCGCGGAGGCCATGCCGAACCTGCGCACCATGGACAACCTCACCGAGTACTGGATCGAGGTCAACCGGCTGGAGAACCAGGCCGACCAGATCCACCGCAAGCTGCTCGCGCACCTCTTCAACGGCAAGTACGACGCCATCGAGGTCATGAAGCTGAAGCAGGTCGTGGACGTGCTGGAAGAGGCCGCCGACGCGTTCGAGCACGTGGCCAACACCGTCGAGACCATCGCGGTCAAGGAGTCCTGACCCTCCGTGGACACCTTCGCGCTGATCATGACCGTCGGGGTCGCGCTCTTCTTCACGTACACGAACGGCTTCCACGACTCCGCGAACGCCATCGCGACCTCCGTCTCCACCCGGGCGCTGACCCCGCGCGCCGCGCTCGCGATGGCGGCCGTGATGAACCTCGCCGGGGCCTTCCTCGGCAGCGGGGTCGCCAAGACCGTCAGCGAGGGGCTCATCCAGACCCCGCACGGGTCGAGCGGGATGGCCATCCTGTTCGCCGCGCTGGTCGGCGCCATCACCTGGAACCTCATCACCTGGTATTTCGGGCTGCCCTCCTCGTCCAGCCACGCGCTCTTCGGCGGCATGGTGGGCGCGGCGCTCGCGGGCGGCATCGCGGTCTACTGGTCGGGCGTGATCGAGAAGATCGTGCTGCCGATGTTCATCTCGCCGATCATCGGTCTGCTCCTCGGCTACCTCGTGATGTGCGTCATCCTGTGGCTCTTCCGCAAGTCCAATCCGCACCGGGCCAAGCGCGGCTTCCGTATCGCGCAGACCGTCTCGGCCGCGGGCATGGCCCTCGGTCACGGTCTCCAGGACGCGCAGAAGACGATGGGCGTCGTCGTGATGGCGCTGACCATCGCCGACGTCCAGGACCACAACGACATCCCCGTATGGGTCAAGGTCGCGTGCGCCGCGATGCTGTCGCTGGGTACGTACGCGGGCGGCTGGCGCATCATGCGGACGCTGGGGCGGCGCATCATCGAGCTGGACCCGCCGCAGGGCTTCGCGGCCGAGACGACGGCCGCCTCCGTGATGTACACGGCCTCGTTCATGTTCCACGCGCCCATCTCCACCACCCATGTGATCACCTCCGCGATCATGGGCGTCGGCGCGACCAAGCGGGTCAGCGCGGTGCGCTGGGGCGTCGCGAAGAACATCATCATGGGCTGGTTCATCACGATGCCGGCCGCCGCCGTGGTCGCCGCGGTCATCTACTGGGCCGTGAAGCTGGTCTTCGGCTAGCCCCTTCTCCGACAGAGGCCCGTCCCCCTTTCCGGAGAGGGGGACGGGCCCAGATCGCCCGGCGGTGGCACCGCCATGCAGCACCGCCGGGCAGCCTTTCCGCGGCCGGTTCAGCCGTTGCCGGCTCGGCCGGGACGGCTCAGCCGAAGCGGCCGGAGATGTAGTCCTCCGTGGCCTGGACCGAGGGGTTCGAGAAGATCCGCTCGGTGTCGTCGATCTCGATGAGCTTGCCGGGCTGGCCGACCTCCGCGAGGTTGAAGAACGCGGTGCGGTCGGAGACGCGGGCGGCCTGCTGCATGTTGTGCGTGACGATCACGATCGTGAACTTCGACTTCAGCTCGCCGATCAGGTCCTCGATCGCCAGCGTCGAGATCGGGTCGAGCGCCGAGCAGGGCTCGTCCATCAGCAGGACCTGCGGCTCGACCGCGATCGCGCGGGCGATGCACAGGCGCTGCTGCTGACCGCCGGAGAGGCCGGAGCCCGGCTTGTTCAGCCGGTCCTTGACCTCGTTCCAGAGGTTCGCGCCCTTGAGGGACTTCTCGACGATGCCGTCGAGCTCCTTCTTCTTGAAGTCGCCGTTCAGCCGGAGACCGGCGGCCACGTTGTCGTAGATCGACATCGTGGGGAACGGGTTGGGGCGCTGGAAGACCATGCCGATGGTGCGGCGTACGGAGACCGGGTCGACGCCCGAGCCGTACAGGTCCTCGTTGTCCAGCATCACCTTGCCCTCGACGCGCCCGCCGGGGGTGACCTCGTGCATGCGGTTGAGGGTGCGCAGGAACGTGGACTTGCCGCAGCCGGAGGGGCCGATGAAGGCCGTGACGGAGCGGGGCTCCACGGTCATGGAGATGTCGTCGATCGCGCGGAAGCCGCCGTAGTAGGCGGAGAGGCCGCTGACGTCGATGCGCTTGGCCATGGGAATCACCGTCTTAGTGCTTGGGGGCCTTCCAGCGGGCGATGCCGCGGGCGACCAGGTTGAGGATCATGACGAAGGCGATCAGCACGAGGGCCGCTGCCCAGGCGCGGTCGTAGCTGGGCGCGTTGCCGTTGGCCCACTGCTCGTAGATGTAGTACGGCAGCGAGGACTGGGCGCCTTCGAAGGGGTTGGCGTTGATCTGGGCCGAGCCGAAGACCAGCAGCAGGATCGGCGCGGACTCGCCCGCGACGCGCGCGACGGCGAGCATGATGCCGGTGGTGATGCCGCCGACGGCCGTGGGCAGGACGACCTTGAGGATCGTCTTCCACTTGGGCACGCCCAGGGCGAGCGAGGCCTCGCGCAGCTCGTTCGGGACGAGCTTGAGCATCTCCTCCGTCGAGCGGACGACGATCGGCATCATCAGGATCGCCAGGGCCATGGCGCCCGCGAACCCGGAGTAGCCGAAGTCCAGGATGATGATCCAGAACGAGAGGACGAAGAGGCCCGCGACGATCGAGGGCACGCCCGTCATGACGTCGACGAAGAACGTGACGGCCTTCGAGAGCTTGCCGGTGCCGTACTCGACCAGGTAGATCGCGGTCAGCAGCCCGATGGGCGCGGCGATCAGCGTGGCGATGGCGACCTGCTCCAGCGTGCCGATCAGGGCGTGGTAGATACCGCCGCCCTCGTCCATCGTGATCACGCCGTTCATGGAGTGGGTCAGGAAGAACCCGTCCAGGACCTTGACGCCGCGGGCGATCGTCTCCCAGATCAGGGAGGCCAGCGGGATCACGGCGAGGATGAAGGAGACCCAGATCAGACTGGTCGCGAGGCGGTCCTTGGCCTGGCGCTTGCCCTCGACGGCCCCGCCGACGACGGCGGTCAGCACGATGTAGAGCAGCGCGGCTATGAGGCCCCACTGGATGCGGCTCTCCAGGCCCGCGACGGCGCCGATACCGACGCCGAGGAGCACGGAGCCGGCGGCGAGGCCCAGCGGGGCCCAGCGCGGCAGCCGGGGCTGGCGGAGTGTCGGGGTCGGGGGCTCCGGGGTGACCGGGGCGTCCGCGACGATGGTCTCGGTCATGCGTTCGCTCCCGAGTACTCCTTGCGGCGCGCGATGATCAGCCGGGCCGCGCCGTTGACCAGCAGGGTGATGACGAAGAGGACCAGGCCGGAGGCGATGAGCGCGTCACGGCCCATGGAACCGGCCTCCTTGAAGCCCGCGGCGATGTTCTGCGCGAACGTGCCGCCGCCCGGGTCGAGGAGGCTGGTGCCGATGAGGAAGTTCGGGGAGAGGACCGTGGCGACGGCCATCGTCTCGCCCAGCGCGCGCCCGAGGCCGAGCATCGAGGCGCTGATGACGCCGGAACGGCCGAAGGGCAGCACCGACATGCGGATGACCTCCCAGCGCGTGGCGCCGAGGGCGAGAGCCGCCTCCTCGTGCATCTTCGGCGCCTGCTGGAAGACCTCGCGGGAGACGTTCGTGACGATCGGCAGGATCATGATCGCGAGCAGGATGCCGACCGTGAAGAGCGAGCGGGCCGCACCGCCCTCGTACGCGAAGATCCCCGTCCAGCCGAAGTAGTCGTCCAGCCACTCGTACAGCCCGGTGAGCTGGGGGACGAGGAAGAGGATGCCCCAGAGGCCGTAGACGATCGAGGGGACGGCGGCCAGCAGGTCGATCACGTAGCCCAGGGGGGCCGCGAGCTTGCGGGGCGCGTAGTGGGAGATGAACAGCGCGATGCCCACGGCGACGGGGACGGCGATCACCATCGCGATGATCGAGCTGACGACCGTGCCGTAGGCGAGGACCGCGATGCCGAACTTCGGCGGGTCGGCGTTGGCCTCCCACTCGAAGGCGGTCAGGAAGTTGGCCTCGTCGGCGCTGATGGCGAGGGCCGCGCGCCAGGTGAGGAAGACCGCGATGGCGGCCATGATCACCAGCAGGGCTATCCCGGAGCCGCGCGAGAGGCCGAGGAAGATCCGGTCACCGGGCCGCGTGGCGCCCTTGCCGTTCGAGAGGGGCGCGGGCGGGGGACTGGGGGGAGAGTCTGTGGGCGGATTCGCTATAGCCATGGTTTCTCCGGTCTGGGTGCGGGCCGCTGCGGGGATCCTTCGCGCGGCCATGGCGGTGCACCGGATGGGGGGACGAGGCCCCGCCCCGGCCCGGCGGGGAGGCCGTCAGGGGGCGGAGCGGGGCTGCGTCGCGGGGAAGCGGTGACTGCGTCCGTCGGACCGTCAGGCCAGGGAGTCGACGGTGGTGCGGACCTTGGCGATGATCTCGTCGGGGATCGGCGCGTAGCCCTTCTCGGAGAGCACCTTCTGACCGTCCTCGCCGGCGGTGTACTTCAGGAAGGACTTCGTCGCGTCCAGCGACTCCTTCTTGTTGCCCTTGTCGCAGGCGATCTCGTACGTGACGAGGGTGATCGGGTAGGCGCTGTCGGCCTTGGTCTTGTAGTTCAGCTCCAGGGCGAGGTCCTTGCCCTTGCCGACGACCTTGGCGTCCGCGATGGCCTTGGAGGCGTTCTCCGTGGTCGCCTCGACGGGCTCGCTGGCGCCGGTGTCCAGCTTGACCGTGCTCAGGTCGTTGCCGGTCGCGTAGGACAGCTCGACGTAGCCGATCGCGCCGTCGTTCTGCTTGACGTTCGTCGCGATGCCGGAGGAGCCGTCGGCGCCCTGGCCGCCCTTGCCGGCCCAGGCCTTGGAGGGCTCGTACTTCCAGGCGCCCGGGGCCGCGGTGTTGAGGTACTTGGTGAAGTTGTCGGTGGTGCCCGACTCGTCGGAGCGGTGGAACGCCTGGATCTTGGTGCCCGGCAGCTTGGCGTCGGGGTTCAGCTTCTTGATCGCGGCGTCGTTCCACTTGGTGATCTTCGAGTCGAAGATCTTGCCGAGGGTCTCGGCGTCGAGGACGAGGTCGTCCACGCCCTTCAGGTTGTACGTGACCGCCACGGGACCGCCGACCATCGGCAGGTCGATCGCCTGGCCGCCCTTGCAGACCTTCTTGGACTGCTGGACCTCCTTCGGCTCCAGCGCCGAGTCGGAGCCCGCGAAGGCGGTCTTGCCCTGGAGGAACTCCTGGATGCCCGCGCCGGAACCGGTGGGCTTGTAGTTGAGCTGGGTGCTGCTGCACGCCGACTGGTAGGTCTGCGTCCAGATGTCCATCGCGTTCTTCTGCGCGCTGGAGCCGGAGGCGAGCAGCTTGCCCTCACCATCGCACTTGATCTTGCTGGCGGCCTTGGTGGTGTCGCCGCCGGAGCCGCCGGAGTTGTCGTCCGAGCCGCAGGCGGTGAGGACCAGGGCGCCGGAGACCGCGATAGCGCCGAGCGCGACGGCGCGGAGCCGGTTCGTGCGCTGAAGCTTCACTTTGGTTCAGTTCCTTCCTGGGGCCCGCCGGACCGAGGCGGCGGCGCGCGGTGTTGAAGTGCGGCCCGGAGGGGGCCGGCTCTTGGGTTTTTCTGCGTCTATCTGGCTATGCGGCGCACCTCCCGTCGTAGGCGGTGGCGCGCTCTGCGTAAGGCCGAAATTAGGCAGAAGAGGTGAATCGGCCAACGGAGCTGAGTGAACGCAGGGTGAACCTCGTCCGTACGCCTGGCGCGGTTCCGCTCACCGGGGCGGAGACGGTGAAGCGGTCGCGCGCGGGGGCGGGCCGGGCCGCGCGCGGAGGGTGAGCGGGGAGCCCCGGGGGAGGGTGCGGGAAAAGTGTCGCAGCACATGCGCGTGCCCGGCGCAAACACGCCCAGACCCGCGAGTAGGCGTAGCTCTGTTCGTTTCGAGGATCACATGGCAACATCCGCTGCGTTGACGTCGGTTGACCAGACGAACTGGGGGTGGGCCGGGTGACCAGGCCGGAGACCGGGCGCCGTGCGGTGATCGTCGTGGCGTGTGCCATGGGAATGCTGGCCGGGCCCGCGCTGGGCGCCGCGAGCGCGCAGCCCGCACCGCCGGACGTCCCGCCGGGCGGGAAGAAGCCCAGCCTGGAGCAGGTCCGCAAGGAGATCGAGCGGCTGCACGACAAGGCGGGCTCGGCCACGGACGCGTACAACGCGGCGGAGGCCAAGACCAAGAAGCAGCAGAAGGCCATCGTCAAGATCGCCAAGAAGATCGACGACACCCAGGGCAGGCTCGACGGCCTGAAGGACACGGCGGGCGCGATGGCCCGCGCCCAGTACCGGCAGGGCGGCATGCCGGACGAGGCCAAGCTGATGCTGGGGAACGATCCGGAGAGCTTCCTGCGCGACGTCTCCCTCGTCCGCAAGGGCCAGCACGCCACGCGCGGCTTCATCGGCAGCCTGACCAGCACGAAGACCAAGCTCGACCGGTACGCGAAGAGCGCCACGGACGAGTGGAAGAAGCTGGAGGCCAACCGGAAGAAGAAGGCCCGCGCCAAGAAGAAGATCAAGTCGCAGATAGCGCGGGCCGAGGGGATGGAGTCCCGGCTGGCCGAGGCCGAGCGCAAGCGGCTGCGCGAGCTGGAGCGCCAGGCCGCCCAGGCGGCACAGGCGAAGTGGCTGAAATCCGACGCGATGAAGAAGCTGAAGAAGCTGGGCAAGGGCGCGGGCACCGCCTCCCCGGCGGGCAAGCGCGCCATCGCCTGGGCCACCGAGCAGATCGGGAAGGACTACGAGTGGGGGGCCGAGGGCCCCGGCACCTTCGACTGCTCGGGCCTCACGATGAAGGCGTGGGCGGCGGCGGGGAAGAGCATCCCGCGCACCTCCCAGGAGCAGTGGAAGAGCCTGCCCCGCGTCCCGGTCGAGAAGATGCGCCCCGGCGACCTGATCATCTACAAGAAGGACGCGAGCCACGTAGGGATATACGTCGGGGACGGCGCCCTGCTGCACGCCCCGCGCACGGGGCGTCAGATCACCGTGGAGGGCGCGGGCACCATGCCCATCCTGGGGGTTGTGCGCCCCGACAAGTGACGTTGGTCATGTACCCGCTCACTGCGACAGGCGGCGTCCGGACCAACTCCCCCTGAACCGGGGGCATATGCCAGAGGCGTTTTACTCTGCGCCATTCCGTACGCGCGCGCGAGGGCGCTAAGGTCCTCTCGGACAGCCCGGGATGACGTGCAGCCGACCATCGCACACCGCCCCGGGCCGACCGAGTGGCGGAGCCGTCTGGCCCGCCACCGCGCCCTCGGGGGGAGGGAAGAGGACACATCATGCCCGTAAGCGTGCGGCAGGAGAGCGCGGCGTTCCCGCCGCCGCCCTCCGGGGCGGACGCCGCGGACGCGACGGCTACCGCGGCCGCGACGGCGGACGCCACGGCCACGGCGGACGCGACGGCCGCTTCGGCGGCCGTGGGGAACGCTGTGGGAAGCGCTGTGGGAAACAGGGCCGTGGCGGGCGTCACGGACGCGGCGGCTGCCACGGACGCGGCGGCCGCGATGGACGACGCGGACGTCACTGATGCGGGGCCCGCCGTGGATACGGGTTCCGTTCCGGACGCGAGGTCCGTCACGGGCGCCGCTGTGGACGCGGGGTCTGCGGGGGACACGGGGTCCGCTGCGGATGTGGCGTCCATGACGGGCGCGGGGGCCATGGCGGAGTCCGTGCACGGTCTGACGCTGCTCGTCATCGAGGACGACCCGGCGGGCCCCGTCAGCGTGCCCCGGATGCTCGACGCCTCCGGCAGGCCGGTCCGCGTGCGCACCGCGCGGAATCTCACGGAGGCCCAGCGCCTGCTCACCGACGACGTCCACTGCATCCTGCTCGACCTCGCGCTGACCGGCGTCGCCGAGTGCGGCGAGCCGGCCGCGTCCGGTGAGGGCGGGAAGGGCCGGGAGCTGCCCGACGTCGCCGGCGAGCTGGACATCCTGCGGCACGTGCTGCGCCTCGCGCCCCGCCACGCCGTCCTCGCCCTCACCGACGGCGCCGATGCCGAGCGCGCCGCGGAGGCCGTACGCGTCGGCGCGCAGGACTACCTCTTCCGGGACGAGCTGGACGGCCGCCTCCTGAGCCGCGCCATCCGGTACGCGGTCGAGCGCAAGCGGGCCGATCTGGCCCAGCGGCAGCTCACCGAGTCCCGGCTGCGCGCGCAGGAGAACGCCCGCCTGGAGCGCGGGCTGCTGCCCCGTCCGCTGCTGGAGGGCAGCGAGCTCAAGTTCGCCGCGCGCTACCGCCCCGGGCGCTCCCGCGCCCTGCTGGGCGGCGATTTCTACGACACCGTCCGCACCGCCGACGGTGTCGTGCACGCCATGATCGGGGACGTCTGCGGCCACGGCCCCGACGAGGCGGCACTCGGCGTCGAGCTGCGCATCGCCTGGCGCGCCCTCACCTTCGCCGGGCTCTGCGGCGACGAGCTGCTGGGCAACCTGCAGAAGGTGCTGGAGCACGAGCGGGCGAGCGACGAGATCTTCGCCACGCTCTGCACGGTCGACATAGCCCCCGACGGGCGCAGCGCGGGCGTCTGCCTGGCCGGGCATCCCTCGCCGCTCTTCGTGGGCAGCGGCGGCGCGGCCCCGAGGCTGCTGCCGTACGACGAGGGAGGGCCCGCGCTCGGGCTGCTGCCCAAGGCCCGCTGGCCCCGCAGACAGGTGGAGCTGGGCCGCGCCTGGAGCCTGATGATGTATACGGACGGGCTGATCGAGGGCCGTATCGGCGGCGAGCCGGCCGGTCCGGCAGCCCGTGGCGGGCGTACCCGGGAGCGGCTCGGGCAGTCGGGGATGCTGAGCATCGTCGCCCGCCGGATGTCCGAGGGCGCGCGGGGCGAGGCCCTGCTGGACGCCACCATGGGCGACGTCCGCGCGCTCAACGGCGGAGAGCTGACGGACGACGTGGCCGTGATCCTGCTGGACCGCGACTGACTACCGCCCGTTGAACGGGCCGTACGGGCCGTCGCTGCTGCTTCCGCCGCCGCGGCGGCCACCGCGTCCCCCGCCCGCGACCTGCTTGAGCGCGGGGCGGACGTCCACGATGTAGACGATGCTGGCGATCAGGCCGACGAGCATGAGCAGCATGCCCAGCCCGGGGATCTGCACGAGGTTCACGACGACGGCAAGGCCGAGGAGAATCAGCCAGAACTGCTTGGTCTGCTTGTCCGCGGCGCGGTAGGCGTCCTCGCGCCGGATCGCGGCGTCGACGAAGGCGAACACGGCGAGGCCGAGCACCACGAGTGTGATCAGCCAAAGCAGTGTGCCGAAGCCCTCCATCAGCATGGTGTTTCACACTCCTGGTCCTGTGAGGTCAGGCGCTCCCGTCGCCGCCACCGTACCCCAGTACGAGGCGGTCGGACCGGGCACTCGAGCGATGCCCGGCCCATCCCGGCCGCGCCGGGCGTCCCGGCTGCCCCGGGCGCCCCGGTCGGTCACGACTCGGTCTTCGGCCCCGACTTCGGCCCGCTCTTCGGCTCAATCTTGGACTCGGTCTTCGACTCCGGCTTCGGGGCGGCCTTGCGCGTGGTGGTGGACTTACGGGCGGTGCCGCCGCCGTTCGTCTTCTTCGCCGCGGAGGGCTTGGCCTTGGCGGCTCCGGACTCGGGCTTCTCCGTGGCCGAGGCCGTAGGCGTGGAAGCCGTGGTCGTGCCGGTGGCCGTGGCAGAGGGTGCGGGCTCCTCGACCGGGGGCTCGGCGACCTTGACCGGCTCGCGCTCGACGGTGACCTGCGGGGCCTCGGACTCGTCCTCCCCGCGCCAGTTCTTGACGGCCTCGCGGCCGCGCACGGCGTACTCGTCGTAGGCCTCGCGGGCCTTGACCGCGTACTCGGCGGCGAAGCCGACGCTCTGGAGCGCCAGGTGCTGGGCCTGCTCGCGGAGCTTCTTGATGTCGGTGTCGATGCCGCCGAGCGTCTCGGTGACCTTGGCCTGGGTCTCCTTGGCCTGCTTGGAGACCTTCGCCTGGAACTCGCGGGGGTCCGTCTCGCGCACGGCCGCGATGCGCTGCGGCGCCTCTTCGCGGATCTTGTCGAGGACGCCCGCCGCGAAGTAGAGGGGGGTCGGGTCGGTGAGGGTCTTGCGCAGGTCGTTGGTGTTGGGCATGAGGGTGTGCCTCCGGTGAACTGGACGTGTTACGGGCTCTGTTCGGCGGCGGCCCCCGCGTCTCCCGCGACGGTGCCGTTCTCCTTGCGGAAGGACTCGTAGATCTGGAGCAGCGCCTGCTTCTGCTGATCGTTGATCGACGGGTCGGCCATGATCGCGGCCGGGACCTGGAGCAGGTCCTCGCGGTCGCGCTCGTCGAGGATCCCCGCCTGGACGTAGAGCGTCTCCGCCGAGATCCGCAGCGCCTTCGCCAACTGCTGGAGGATCTCGGCGCTCGGCTTCCGCAGGCCCCGCTCGATCTGGCTCAGATAGGGATTGGAGACCCCGGCGGCATCCGCGAGCTGGCGCAGCGACAGCTTCGCGTTCCGCCGCTGCTCCCGCAGGAACTCGCCGAGATTCCCCACATTGAGAGAGGCCATGCCCCCAGGGTGCACCCGAGTGCTAGCTTTTGCAAGCGACCCGCTTGCAAGTGTTCCCCTAGGGGATGCCGGGGATGTGTTCCCGCCCCTCCGGGCAAGCGTTCCCGCCGGGCCGGTGCCGTCCGGGAGCATGAGGCATGCGCCCGGACGACTGGCAACTCACCGACGGCATCGACGGCATCGACGGCTTCCTCGCCCGGGCCGGAGGCTTCCTGCGCTCGCGGCCCGCCCTGCACAACATGTCGCTGACGGACATCGAGAAACTCCGCGTTCGGATACGCGCGTGCATGCGCACGCGTATACGCGGCGCGGCCGAACGCGACGCCGGAGCCGCCGTCCTCGGCCGGCTGGAATCAGGGGGCGAGGTCCGCGCGGTCTTCTCTCTCGCCCCGCGCGGCCGCCTGGTCCTCACTCCTCTCTCCGCCGAGCAGGCGGACGCGCTCGCTGCTCGGCTGGCCGCCCTCGGCCGCTTCCCCGCCGACGTCATCGCGGACCACGACACCGCCGGGGCCTTCGCCGAGGCGTGGCGGCGGCGCACCGGCGCCGTGCCGGTGCCCTTCTGGCGGACTCATCTCAACCGTCTCGGCACGCTCGCCCCGCCGCGGCCGCGCCCGGCGGGCCGGGGCCGGGTCGCGGGCGGAACGGACCGCGAGCAAGTCGTGCGCTGGTGCCGGGAGTTCTGCGTCGAAGTCGGGGAGCGGTCCTCCGTCGACCTGATCGACGCCGGTTCCTGGGCCGCCTCGCGCTTCGGCGACAGGCACTTCACGTTCTGGGAGACCCCCGCCCCGGACGGCACCCCCGTCTCCATGGCGGCCGCGACCTCGCTCGTCGGCGGCATGGTCCGGGTGGACCCCGTCTACACCCCGGCACACCTGCGGGGCCGCGGCTACGCGGGCGCCGTGACGGTCGAGGTGAGCAGGGCCGCGCTGGCCGCGGGCGCCACGGATGTCGTCCTGTTCGCCGACCCGGCCAACCCCACCAGCAACGCCCTCTACCGGCGCATCGGATACGCCCACGTCGCCGACTTCGCCGGGTACAGGTTCTCCCCGGGCCGCGCTTGACGCATGCCGATATGGGCATATGATTGATCCATGGCACGAGCAGCGACGACGTCGGACGTCTTCAACGCGATCGCCGAGCCGCAGCGCCGGGAGATCCTGGTGCTGCTTCGGTCGGGTGAGCGGTCGGTGACCGAGTTGGCCCGGGAGCTGGAGATGACCCAGCCGGGGGCGTCCAAGCATCTGCGGGTGCTCCGGGAGGTCGGACTGGTGCGCGACCGCAGGGAAGGCAAGCAGCGGCTGTACGGCCTCGACGCCGCCGGGCTGCGTCCCGTCCACGAGTGGACCGGTGGTTTCGAGCAGTTCTGGAACGAGAGCTTCGACCGGCTGGACGCCTACGTGCAGGACCTGAAGCAGACAAGGCAACAGGCAAGGGAAGCGGAGTAACTGATGGGCACGACAGGACGAGGAGCGCCGTCGCACTCGCCGACAGCCGACCGCGAGATCGTCATCTCCCGGATCATCGACGCCCCACGGGAGCTGGTGTTCGAGGCGTTCACCGACGTCCGGCACCTGTCGGGATGGTGGGGCCCGGAAGGGTTCACCACCACCACGCGGGCCTTCGAGTTCCGCGTCGGCGGGGCGTGGGACTTCGTGATGCACGGACCGGACGGGACGGACTACCAGGAGTGGATCACCTGGACCGAGCTGGCCCCGCCGGAACGGATCGCGATGCTCCACGGCGAGACCCGCGACGACCCGAACGCCTTCGAGTCGGTTCTGACGTTCGAGCCCGAAGGCACGTCGACCCGCATCGAGATGCACACGACGTTCCCCACCAAGGAGCAGCGCGACGAGGCGGTCGAGAAGTACCACGCGATCGAGGCGGGCCGGCAGACCCTGGGCAACCTGGCCGCGTACGTCACCGAGAACCTGCGGAAGGGAGCTGAGGACTGATGGCCGGGAAGGTCTTCTTCAGCGTGTCGATGTCGCTGGACGGTTTCATCGCGCCCGAGTCCTCCGAGGACTTGATGGGGCGGCAGTGGATGGAGCTCCAGGGATGGGTCTTCCCGCAGCGGTTCTTCCGGGAGAACCTGAAGATGGGCGGGGGCGGCAAGGAGGGGCGCGACAACGACATCTTGCGGGAGACGTTCGAGCGCACCGGCGCGAGCGTGATGGGCAAGCGCCTGTTCGACGCCGGCGAGGAGATGTGGCCGGAGGAGGCGCCGTTCCACACCCCGGTCTTCGTCGTGACGCACGAGAAGCGTGACCCCTGGGAGCGGCCGGGCGGGACCACCTTCCACTTCGTCAACGACGGCATCGAGTCCGCCCTCGACCAGGCCCGCGAGGCCGCCGGCGACCGCGACGTACGCATCGCGGGCGGCGGCGCGACGATCCTGGAGTACGTGAACGCGGGCCTGGTCGACGAGTTCTCGATCGCGCTGTCACCCGTGCTGTTCGGCACCGGAGTCCGCCTGTTCGAGGGCGTGGACGCCGGGCGCGTGGCCCTGGAACAGGTCCGCGCGGAGCACTCCCCGAAGGTGACGCACCTGACCTACACCGTCCGGGAGCGGTAACCGTCCCGGACCCGGTGAGCGGACAGCCCTCCTGATCCCGGGTTCAGTGCTCGTCGGCCGTGAGGAAGTCGAGCAGGATCTGGCGGCTCGTCTGCGAGGTGAGGCTGCCGTACGCGTCGTCGAAGGCGTGCTCCGCGAACGGGAGTTCCCGGACCTCGGTGTCCACGCCCTGCCTCTTGAGCGCGTCGCCGAAGCCGGTGACGGTCTCGGGGCGGGCGCTGCGGTCGCGGTCGCCGACCACGAGCAGGGTGCGGGGCAGGCCGGGCCGGACGTCGTTGGTCGGGGACACCTCGCGATAGCGGTCCGGGTACTGCTCGGGAGTGCCGCCGGTGAACATCTCCGCCGCCTCGCGGGTTCCGGCCACGTCGTCCTTCCACATCCGCGTCACATCGGTACCGGGGTAGAAGCCGATGACGGAGGCCGGGGGCGCGGGGGTGGCGCCCTCGGGGGCCTTGAGGGTGCCGTTGTGGAGGCGGTAGGCCGTGTTCATCGCCAGGGTGCCGCCCGCCGACATGCCGCCGAGCGAGACCCGTCCGCTGTCGATCCCGTACGTATCGGCGTTCTTCCGCACCCAGCCCAGCGCCGAGGCGAGGTCCTGCGGGGCCTTGTCCCAGGTGGGACGGTCGGGCCCGGCAAGGCGGTAGTCGACGGCGAAGACGGCGACGCCGTGGTCGGCGAGCCAGCGGCCGGTGCCGCGCAGGTCGCTCTTGTCGAAGGTGTGGAAGCCGCCCGCGTGCGCGAGTACGACGGCGGGGATCCCGTCGCCCTTCCCGGATTTCCCGGATTTCCCGGTCTTCCCTGACCTCTGGGGCAGGTACGCGTCCACCCGTTGCGGCGTGCCGTCGGGGCTCGCGTACGTCTCGGTCGCGTCCGGCTTCACCGCCGGATAGGCGAGTTCGGTGAACGCCTGGCCCAGGGAGATGTCCACGCCGGCGTTCTGCGCGGCCCGGAACTGGATTCCCCCGATGGCCAGCGCGCCCATGGCACACAGGGTCGCGAGGGCGGTGACCGTACGCCCCCAGCGCACCAGGCCCGAACGCCAGGCCAGTGCGGCGAGTACGGCCGCGACGAGGGCGAGGAGGGCTATGTGGAACGGGTACTGTCCGCCGAGCACCGGCCCGATCACCCCCACCTTGGGTAGGGCCGGAAAGTACGCGCCCAGGATGATGGCGAGGGCCAGGAACGCGAGCAACGAGGCGAGGGCGGCGGAGACGCCCCGCAGGATCCGTACCGCGCGGCTTCCCCGGGAGTGTGGGTGTGGGGGCGTGTGCGGGCGAGAGCGTGGGTGGGGGTCGGGGGGCGTGGTCGTGGGCCTGGGCGTGGGCATGGCTGTGCTCCTGCTTCTGTGAGGTGGGTGAGAGGGGATGCCGTAACGGTAGAAACCGGGCACCCGCTCCGGCCTCACGCTGTGGAGCCGTTCCTCTGCCTGGCTCTCAGGTAGGGGTCACAGGTTGGTGCGGCCCGGGGAGACCAGGCCCGTCTCATAGGCGAAGACGGCCGCCTGGGTACGGTCCCGCAACTGGAGCTTCTGCAGGATGCTGCCCATGTGGGTCTTGACGGTCTGCTCGGCGACGACGAGTTCGGCGGCGATCTCCGCGTTGGAGAGCCCCTGGGCGACGAGGGTCAGCACCTCCGTCTCACGGTGGGTGAGTTCGTCGATCCGTACCTGAACGGGTGGCCTGGTGGAGCTGCTCAACCGGGCGAACTCGGTGATCAGCCGCTTGGTCAAGCCGGGGGAGAGCAGGGCCTCGCCGGCGGCCACCGTGCGTACGGCTTCGGCCAGTTGGACCCCGGAGGCGTCCTTGAGGAGGAAGCCGCTCGCTCCGGCGCGCAGGGCCTCGTACACGTATTCGTCGAGGTTGAAGGTGGTCAGGACCAGGATCTTGGTGTCCAGGCCGGGCTGCCGGGTGATCCGGCGGGTGGCGTCGATGCCGTTCAGCCCCGGCATCCGGATGTCCATGACCATCACGTCGGGGCGCAGCTCCTCGGCCTTCGCGACCGCCTCCAGGCCGTCCACGGCGGTCGCGGTCACTTCGAGGCCTGGCTGGGCGTCGAGAAGGACCGAGAAGGCCTCGCGGACCATGGCCTGGTCGTCGGCGATCATCACCCGGATCGTCATACGGCTCGTTCCCTGTCTGCGGTCGGGGCCGCGGCAGGCACCGGCAGCAACGCTGTGACCTCGTAGCCGCCGCCGGTCGTGGGTGTGGGGGTGGGTGTGGGCGTGGACATGGGCGTGGACATGGGCGTGGGCCCCGCGGAGAACTCTCCCCCGAGCGTCGCGGCGCGTTCGCGCATGCCCAGGATGCCGTGGCCCACTCCCGGCGAGGGCGGCGCGGGCCGCCGCGCGGGACCGTTGAGGACCCGCAGCCGGAGGGCGGACGGGGCGAACTCCAGCTCGACATGGGCTGCCGCTCCGGGGGCGTGGCGCAGGACGTTGCTGAGCGCCTCCTGCACGATGCGGTAAGCCGCCAGCTCCACGCCTCCGGGCAGCGGGCGGCGCTCCCCGGAGACCACAGCCGTCACGTCGAGCCCCGCCGCACGCACACCGGCGAGCAGGTCGTCGAGCCGCTCCAGGGTGGGCTGCGGGGCCTCGGGGATGCGGCCCTCGGGAGCGGCCTCGGTCGCGTCCTCGGAACGGAGCACTCCCAGCAGGCGACGCAGCTCGGTGAGCCCCTCCAGGGCACCCGCGCGGATGTCGGCGAGTGCCGTGACCAGCGCCGGGGGCGGATCCGCGACCCGGTACGGGGCCGCTTCGGCCTGGATCGAGATGACGGACATGTGGTGGGCGACCACATCGTGCAACTCGCGTGCGATACGGGCACGCTCCTCCAGCACGGTGCGGCGCGCCCGTTCCTGCGCGAGGGCGGACTCCTGCTCGGCGAGCCGGGCACGGACCTCCCGCGTCCCCCGCACCCCGGCCGCGGCGGCCACGACGAGGGCGAACAGCGCCAGCATGATCCCGGTGAAGCGCCAGGGCACGGCCCCGTACGTCTGAAGGGCGAGGAGAAGTGCCGCGCTCGTCAGCGTGGTCCAGGCCAGTACGCGTGGCGGGTTGCGCAGCGCGATCAGGAACAGCAGCCCGGCGTGCACGGCCCATGCCCATCCCCCGTACGAGGAGTAGGGCTGATGCAGCGAGAAGAGCGGCAGCATCACCAGCGACAGCCACCAGGCGGGCAGCGGCCGGCGCAGGCCCGCCACGAGCAGCGCCGCGTGGAGCATCCCGAGCGGGCGCGCCCGCATGTCCTCGGTACCGAAGTACGCCGCGAGTGCGGCCAGTGCCGCGACCGCGAGATGCGGCAGCCGGCGCAGCGCCCGCGGCCCGCTCATCGGCGGCATCGGCTGCGGGGCGGACGGGAACAGATCCCTGCGTACGGTGCCGAGTGTTCTGCGGGCGGCGGGCACTGTTCCTGTCCCCGGGCTGGCGCTGGTCATGCGGTCAGTATTGCCCATTTGTCCTTTTGTTCGTGTGGTCGGGCAAGGCATGTGCGGCCCTACGAGCTGTCCCTGGTGGCCCCGGGCACGAAATTACGCGGCCTGCCCTCGGGGCGGCCTCACCCCGAGGAGCCGTCTTCCGCTCTGGCTCTCAGGTATGAGGGACGGGCTCCGGCACGGCAGGGCGGGGGCTAGGGTGCGATCGCATGACCGATCGTGTTCTGGAGCTGCTGCGTACGCGTCCTGATCTGGCCGAACTGGCCGCGTTTCCGTTCAACTTCGACATCGAACGGGCGGACCACGTCGAGGAGGTCCACCTCGCCTCCGGCGCGTCGCTGGAGCCGATCGCGGGCGACGACACCGGCGGCACGTTCTTTCTGTGCGGCGGAAGGACGGTGCTCCACGCCTCCTCCGACGGCCACGCGTCGCTGTGCGGCGAGAGCGTCGCCGAGGCCGTGGAACTCCTCGTCCGGCTGCCGTGGTGGTGCGAGGACGTGTCGCCCGAACTGGACGAGGAAGGGCTGCGCGCGGCGGTGCGCGAGGGCGACGCCGAGGCGCGGGAGCAGTTCGCGCCCGATCTGGACGCGCAGCGGACGGCGCTGCTCAGCGGCCTGGGGCTGCCGACGGACCGGCCGCTGACGGAACTCGTCGCCATGGACGAGGCCGCGACCCGCCGCACCGAACCGGACCACGTGCTCCTCAACTCCGCCGAACTGTGCGCGTACCGACTGGAGGGGCGCTACCGCCAGCCCCTGCGCGACCTCGTCCTCGCCCCGGGCCGCGAGGCACTGTCGCGGTTGCGGAACGATCCGCAAGCTGACGATTCCGACGCGGACGAAACGCTGACCGATCCGTTGCTACGGGCCGGGATGCTGCGTGCGGCGTGGGCCGACCGCCAAGGCGGCGACCTGCCGCTGCTCCGGCTCCTGCTGGAGCGCGAGAACGCCGAGCGGAGCGAGTGGTTCCACGAACGGCGGCTGGCGGCGGCGCTGGTGGCGTCGTACGGGCGGGAAGAGGACGTTCCGCTCCTGCGGGAGGCCACGTCGGGGCAGGTCACCGATGTGGCGGGCGCACTCGCATACGGGCGGGACGCCGTCGCGGACGCTGGCGAGAACGCCGTCGCGGACGCCGTCGAGGACGAGTTCACCTGGATCGAGCTGGCCCACCGGCAGGGCCTCGTCGAGAACGCCCGGGTCGCGCTCATCCGCATCCTCGACGACACGGGCCCCGACCCGGTACGGCTGCGCGCGGTGAGCCGCGCGCTGGAACGCCTCGGCGACCACGCACAGGCGGCACGCGCCCAGTTCAACCTCCTCTCCCTCCAGGGCACCGCGGCCGACCGGGCGGCCGAGGCGTACGTACTCGCCCGTCTGGAACGCCTCAAGGGCGACCTCGCCGCCACCGAACGCGCCCTGGAACGCGCACGGACGGCGGTCGGCATCGACGGTTCCAAGGTGGGTGCCCCGCCGGACGGGACGGTTTCCTCGTGGCCACGGCGCGGCCTCGGCTGTCTGATCACCGAGCAGCATCTCGAACTGACGCTGGCCGCCGTCGGGGCGGGCGAGACGGAGCTCGCCCGCCGCACGATGGCGCACTCCCGCCTCCTCCTGGACACGATCGGCAAGGAATCGGCGAAGGCCCTGAGCGGACTGTCCACCCGGGCGAAGTGGGCGGTGGCGGGGCTGGGACGCTCCGGGAGCGACCGGCGGCGGTGAGGGCGCCCGCTCACGGAGCCGTCGGCGGCTCGTTCTCGTACGCGCGGTGGAGCAGCTCCAGGAAGGACGGGGCCTCGGGGATCTTGGTGTCGGCGATGCGGTGGACGGGGACGCCCGGCGTCCAGGAGTTCATGACGACGGAGCCGGAGAGCGCGGGGAGATCGGCGGGCGTGATCTCCCGCGTGAGCTGCGGGACGCCGAGCCGGTCCAGTTGCCGCCGGACGATGGCCATCGTCGTACCGCCCAGCATCGCGGCCTCGGGCCACACCACCGACGTTCCGTCCCAGAAGGCCAGGTTCCAGATCGATGCCTCGCTCAACCTTCCCCGGCCGTCGAGGAACGCGGCGTCGTCGAAGCCCTGAGCCACGGCCTTGCGCAGGTAGTACGTCTTGGCCATCTCGCCCACGTGCTTGATCTCCGGCACGACCCGCTCGTGCGGGAAGGCGGCGAGGGACAGCGGGCCCTCGGGGCCGTTCGTCGGCGGGCCGGTACGGACGAGGAGTTCGGGCTCGGCGTCGGGGTCGGGGACCCTGAACTCGCCCGTGGGGGAGTGCACGGTCGCCCTGAGGGAGAGGTCGGACGGCCCGGCCTCCAGCGCCGTACGCAGCTCGGACAGCACGCGCTCGTCCGGCAGCGCCCGGCCGAACAGCTCGACCGAGGCCGAACGCAGCCGCTCCAGATGAAGATCGAGCCCGCGCACCCGGCCCCCTCGTACCTGCATGGCGGTGAAGTGCGCGTATCCGGCGAAGGCGAGCGGGCCCAGCTCCTCGGCGGTCGCCGCCCGGCCGTCGCGCTGCACGACGTAAGAGGTCATCGCGGTACTCCTGCGGTAGGGGACCGTACGGCTCGGAACCGGTTGCCGCGAGATGGTGCCGATGGAGACGATCCGGATCGGAACCAGTACGGTCGGAAATGATTCGGAAGTGATTCAGAAGTGATGCAGTGATTCGGAAACGATGTGGCGCGGAACGGGCCTACGGAATGCCCGCTCACGACGCCGACGCTATGGCTTCACACCGGTGAGAAGGTCAAGCTCGCGCCGCTGGGACGAGCCATGTCGGAGAACGGGGGGGGCAGACGCAGATGCTGATAGGGGAACTGTCACGGCGCACCGGCGTCAGTACGCGACTGCTGCGGTACTACGAGGAACAGGGCCTGCTCGACGCCCAGCGCGGCGCGAACGGCTACCGGCACTACGACGAGGGCGCCTTCCTCACCGTGCGGCAGGTACGGGCTCTGCTGGACGCGGGCCTGTCCACCGAGCTGATCCGCGACATCCTGCCGTGCGTGCGCGGCGAACGGCCCGAGATCGAGATGTGCGTGGACCTGCGCGAGGTCCTGGGGCGGGAGCTGGCGGCCACGGACGCGCGCATCGACGACCTCCAGCGGAACCGCCGCGCGCTGGCGAGCTACTTGGGCGAGCCGGATCCCGCGCCGTCGACGCAGCGCTGAGAGAAGTCCCCACCTGGGGCCCTGGGCCCCCGGCGCCGGGCCCCAGGGTCAGCTCGACCCTCTCGACGCCGACTCGCTCGGTACCTCGACGCCGGTCCGCCCGGCCCGTCAGCCCGCTCGGCTGAGGACGTCGCGGGGCGCGGCGTCGAGCACCGTGTCCAGCAGGGAACGCGAGGTGCGCAGGGCGTCGATCTCGCGGGTCATGCGCTCCCGTTCGGTACGGAGCTGTCCCACGAGGTTGGGGCAGGTGGGCGCCAGGCGCCCGTCGTCGTCGCGGATGCAGGGGAGGACCTGGGCGATGACGGCGGTCGAGAGCCCGGCCGTCAGCAGGCAGCGGATACGGCGCACGGTCTCCAGGTCCGCCTCGCTGTACTCGCGGTAGCCGCTGGGCAGCCGCTCGGGGGAGAGCAGGCCCTGCTGCTCGTAGTAGCGCAGCGAACGTTCATGGACCCCGGACCGGCGGGCCATCTCCTTCATCCGCAACGAAACCATCCCCTTCGGACTCAGGGTGAGAGCCGACTTGACTCTGACACCAATGTCGGAGTTTAGCGTTCTGGACATGGCTACTGACCAGGCACTTCTTCGCCCCCACCGGTACGAGCGGTACGAACTCGACGTCCTCACCCGCGGGAGCGGCCCCGCGCTGCTGCTCGCGCATGGCGCGGGCGGCGGGATTGAGGGCAACTTTGGTCTCGTCCTGGACGATCTGGCACGGGACCACACGGTGATCGGACCGTCCTACCCGGGAGTGGGCCGTACACCGCTTCCGGAGGAGCCGCTCGACCTCGACGTGCTCGCCGACAGCCTTGTCGCCTCGGCCGTCGAACGTGGGCACGAGCGGTTCGCCGTCCTCGGCGAGTCGCTGGGCAGCGCCGTAGCGGTCCGGGTCGCGACCCGGCACCCCGAACGTGTCACCGCCCTCGTCCTCACCGCGGGGTTCGCCGTCGCCGACCCCGTGCTCGACGGCGCCGCGCGCCTCATCGCCACGCTCACGGAGGCGGGCGAACGGCGTGCGGTCGCCCGCTTCGCGGCGCTCACCGTCCTCGCGGAACACCACCTCGCCGCGATGTCCCCCACCGACATCGAGGAGGCCGTCAACGGCGTCCTGGCGGGAATGCCCGACGGAATGCCCGCCCACTTCGAACTCATCACCCGCGTCGACGTCCGCGACGACCTCGCCCACGTCCGCGTGCCCACCCTGGTCGCGGTGCCGACCGGCGACCGTCTGGTCCTGCCGGACAGTACGCGCCGCCTCGCGCACGGCATCGCCGGAGCCACCCTCCTCGAACTCCCCGGCGGCGCCCACATCCTGGACGAGACCGACAGGGCGGAGTGGCTCACGCACGTACGGCGGTTCCTCGCGGGGCAGGCCGCCTAGGCGGCTCCGCCGCGCGGTGTCCCACTGCGCGGTGTCCCGTCTCGCGGCGTCTCGCCTCGAGGGGCGTCGTCGAGCGCCTTCAGTGCGCCTTTCAGCCAGCGCAGTTCCGCCTCGCTCGTGGCGCGGGCGATCGTGAGCAGCCCCTTGCGGAAGGGGTCCTCCACCTCCTCCGCGGGCAACGGCCGGTCGCCCTCGTAGAAGAAGCTGCTCGGCCGCTCCAGGAAGGCCAGCCGACGGCGCAGCACCGCCGCCTGCTCGGACGGGCTGTCGAGGTGGCGGAGGAACGCGAGCACGGTGAACCAGCGGTTCTCGTCGCTGATGTCCGTGTCGTCGGCCTCGCGCAGCCTGCGGCGCAGCTCGTCCCGGCCCTCGGAGGTCAGTGTCAGCGTGTGGCGGGGCGCGGCCCTGCTGCCCGGCTCCGTACGGCGGTCGAGCCGGCCCGCGCGCTCCAGCCGTTTGATCGCCGGATAGAGCGTCCCGTCGGCGATGGGGCGCACATGGCCGGTGAGGTGCGCGACGCGGCGCTTCAGCTCATAGCCGTGCAGCGGCTGCTCGTACAGGAATCCCAGGATGGCCAGCTCCAACACCCGAGTATCTTCCCTCACCGTCGCTATACCTCGCAACCTATGTATAGTCTCGGCGATGTATACGGCGTACGAGGAGGACGGCCCATGCGCGATGCCCAGGTGACCCCGGACGGGGCGCGGATCCGATGGGTGGAGATCCCGGCCGCCGGGGAGGGGGACGGTGCCGGTGCCGGTGCCGGTGCCGGTGGCGGTGCCGGTGGCGGTGGCGGGGTCGGCATCGCCTCCGCGCGGCCGCGCGTCTGGCTGCACGGGCTCGGCGCCTCGTCAGGCCCGTACTTCGCCGCGAGCGCCGCACACCCCCTGCTCGCCGGGCCGCGCTCTCTCCTCGTCGATCTGCTGGGTTTCGGCATCAGCGACCGGCCCGCCGACTTCGGCTACAGCCTGGAGGAGCACGCCGACGCGCTCGCCCGCGCCCTGGAGGCGGCGGACCTGGGGGCGGGCGGCGCGGATGTCGTCGCGCACAGCATGGGCGGTTCGGTCGCGATCGTCCTCGCGGCCCGCCACCCGCACCTGGTCGCGCGGATGGTTCTGATCGACGCCAACCTCGATCCGATCGATCCGCAACGGAACGGTCCAGGCAGCAGCGGAATATCGGCCCAGACCGAGGAGGAGTTCCTCGCGGGCGGCTGGCGCGCGGTGCGCGACAAGGCCGGACCCCACTGGTGGTCCACCATGCGGCTGGCCGGACGTGAGGCGCTGCACCGCAGCGCCGTCCACCTGGCGCGCGCGACGGTGCCGACGATGCGGGAGCTGCTGCTGAAGCTGGAGATCCCCCGTACGTTCCTCCGCCCCGAGGGGGACGGACCCCTGCCCGACGAGGAGGGGCTCGTCGCGGGCGGCGTCACCGTCGTGCCCGTACCCGACTGCGGGCACAACGTCATGCTGGACAACCCGGAGGCGTTCGTACGGGCGACGGCCGCCGCGCTGCGTCCCTGAGGAGCGGCACCCGGCACCCGGCACCCGGCACCCGGGGCGCGGGCGTTCACCAGGAGCGGGCCGCCTCCAGCAGGCGGTCGCGTACGCGCGCGACATGCGGGTTGGCCGCCGAGCCCGGGCGCTGGACGAGATAGGCGGTGTTGATCGGCGGATCCTCCGGCTCGCGCAGCGCTACGAGGGCACCGGAGGCCAGCTCGTCCAGGCACAGGTAGCGGGGGAGCACGCTGAACCCCGCGCCCGCCGTGAGCGCCGACAGCACACCCCGCAGATCCGGCACGGTGACGGCGGCCTGGCACGAGAGGTGCTTGCCGAAGACATGGCGCCAGTAGCGCCGGGCGATGGGCAGGTCCTCGGCGTAGGTGATCAGGGGCACGGAGTGCAGGGCGGCCGGTAGTTCGTCCGCGGTAGCGGCACCGGCACCGGCACCGGCACCGGCATCAGCACCCGCGTCGGCGTTCAGCCGTTCCGCCCAAGAAGGCGCGGCGACCAGTACGAACTCCTCGTCCATCAGCGGCACGGCGCTCAGCGTCCGGCCGCGGGGGCGCGTGGTCGCGATGACCAGGTCGTGACGGCCGCCCGCGCGCATTTCCTCCAGCAGCGCGTCGGTCAGGCCCGTACCGACGCGGAGCCGTACGCCGTCCTCGACCAGCGGCGCGAGCGCGGGCAGCGCGCGGGCGCACAGCAGCTCGGCGGGCCCCGCGAGGTGGACGGGGTCGGGGCGAGGCGTCTCGTCCGCCTGCGGATCCCCGGTGCCGCCGCCCGCGACGGCGGCGAGGGCGTCGAGCGGGGCGACCACGCGGGCGGCCAGCTCGTCGGCGAAGGGGACGGGGGAGACGCCGCGCGGCAGCCGTTCGAACAGCTCGCGCCCGAGCTGCCGCTCCAGGGCGCGGATCTGCGTGGTCACCGTCGGCTGCGACAGTCCCAGCAGGTGGGAGGCGGCCGTGAAGGACCCGGAACGGTACACGGCCAGGAAGGTCCGCAACAGATTCAGATCCCGCATACGGCTCACTTTACTCATTGGGATCTCTATGGGAGCCAGAGGATCTTCTATTGGAAACCGATGGCGAACGCGCTTACGTTCGAGATCAGTGGGCGCGCTGACGTTCTGCGTGCAGAACGTCAGAACGTAGACGATCCGCCAGGCCATCATCCGCAGCCCACGCGCGCGGATCGCGCACGCGGAACGTGGGGCGCGGAACCCGGACGGCCGATCCCGAGCAGTGGAGATGAGTGGCATGGCAAAGATCCTTTTCGTGGTGACCGGTGTCGACCACTGGACGCTCGCCGACGGCACCCGGCACCCCACCGGCTTCTGGGCCGAGGAGGCCGTCGCCCCGTACGAGGAGTTCACGCGGGCCGGCCACGAGGTCGTCGTCGCCACCCCCGGCGGCGTCGTCCCCACCGTCGACCAGGGCAGCCTCTCCCCCGACGCCAACGGCGGGCAGGAGGGCGCGGAACGCATGAGCGCCGCGCTCGCCTCCTTCACCGAGCTGGAGCACCCCGT
The DNA here is from genome assembly GCF_039530985.1 of Streptomyces albiaxialis. NCBI lineage: Bacteria > Bacillati > Actinomycetota > Actinomycetes > Kitasatosporales > Streptomycetaceae > Streptomyces > Streptomyces albiaxialis. The sequence continues at coordinate 75,291 of NZ_BAAAPE010000032.1, read as the reverse complement.
ACGCCTGGAGGACGTCGACCTGGCCGACTACGCCGCGGTCTTCTACCCCGGCGGCCACGGCCCCATGGAGGACCTCTCCGTCGACGCGGACTCGGGTCGTCTGATCACCCGGGCCCTCGACTCCGGTACGCCGCTCGGCGTGGTCTGCCACGCCCCCGCGGCCTTCCTGGCGGCCACCCGCGAGGACGGCGCGCACGCCGTGGCGGGCCACCGGATCACCGGGTTCACCAATGCCGAGGAGCGCCAGGCCGGGTTCGCCGACAAGGCGTCCTGGCTGCTCCAGGACCGGCTGACGGAGGCGGGCGCCGCGTTCCAGGAGGGCGAGCCCTGGGCCCCGCACGTGGTCGTCGACGGCACGCTCGTCACCGGCCAGAACCCGGCCTCGTCCGCGCCCCTGGCCGTCGAACTGCTGAAGAAGCTGGCCTGACCCATGGGCACCGGGCGGCTCGACGAGGTCCTGGACGCGACGTACACGTGTCTCGTCAGATACGGCGTACGCCGCACCACCATGGACGACATCGCCACCGTCATGGGCGTCTCCCGCTCCGCCGTCTACCTCTACGTCCGCGGCAAGGACGACGCCTTCCGCAGGCTCGCCGAACGGCTGCACACCCAGGCGCTCGAACGCGCCAGGGAGTCCGCCGAATCGGACCTCCCGCCCGCCGAACGCGTGCGCGGCATCCTCGCCGCCAAGCTCGACCTGGTGCTCCAGCTCGCCGGTGACTCCCCGCACGCCGCCGAACTCCTCGACGAGAAGGCACGCCTCTTCGGCGACATCTGCCACGACTTCACCGCGCGGCTGCGCGGGATGCTGGCGGACGCGTTCGCCGAGACGTTCGCGGAGGCCTCCGCGGCGGCGGGTGCCGCGGGGACGGGTGCCGCCGGGGCGGGCGGCCGGGGCCAGGGGCAGGTGGAGCCCGCCGAGGCGGCCGACATCTGCATCGCGCTCGTCATCGGCCTGGAGTCCGTGCCCGACGGAGCGCGTCTCCTCGGCCCGGCGGCCGAGGCCCTGCTCGCGGGCCTGCTGCCGACGGGTGCGGCCGGGTCCGGCGCGAACGGGTTCGCCGCGGATGGATCCGTCGCGGATGGATCCGCCGTGGAGGGGTCCGTTGCGGACCATGCCGAGGCGGACCATGCCGAGGCGGACCGTCCCGTTGGGGACAGTCCCTGACGACCTTCAACGGCCGCTGGCGGCCCCCCCGCCCACTGCCTCCCACCCCCATCCCCCTCCCCGTCCCGTCCCCAAGATCAATCTCCCCGACAGCAACACCCCGCACAGAAAGCACGGCTCATCATGACTACGCAGCAGCACCTCACCCTGAACAACGGCCTCCGCATGCCGCAGCTCGGCTTCGGCGTCTGGCAGGTCGAGGACGACCAGGCGTACGAGGCCGTGTCCGCGGCCCTCCAGTCCGGCTACCGCTCGGTCGACACCGCCCGCATCTACGAGAACGAGACCGGCGTCGGCCGTGCGCTGCGCGACGCGGACGTCGCGCGCGAGGACGTGTTCCTCACCACCAAGCTGTGGAACAGCGACCACGGCCACGACGAGACCCTCAAGGCGTTCGACGCCAGCCTGGAGCGCCTGGGCACGGACTACGTCGACCTGTACCTGATCCACTGGCCGGTGCCGGAGCAGGACAGGTACGTCGAGGCCTGGCGCGCCATGGAGAAGATCTACGCCGACGGCCGTGCCAAGGCGATCGGCGTCTCCAACTTCACCGCGCGGACCCTGGGCCGCCTGCTGGACGAGACGGACATCGTGCCGGTCCTCAACCAGATCGAGCTGCACCCGTACTTCGCCCAGGGCGAGATGCGCGCCTTCAACGCCAGCAACAACGTGGCCACCGAGGCCTGGAGCCCGCTCGGCCAGGGCAAGGAGCTTCTGGGTGAGCCGGTGCTCGCGCGCATCGCCGAGAAGCACGGCAAGACCGCGGCCCAGGTCGTCATCCGCTGGCACCTCCAGCTCGGCAATGTCGTCATCCCCAAGTCCGTGACCCCGTCGCGGATCAAGGAGAACATCGACGTCTTCGACTTCGCGCTGGACGCAACCGACATGAACGACATCGCGGGCCTGGACCGCGGCGGCCGTATCGGCGCCGACCCGGCCACCATGAACTGGCTCGGCTGACCGGCCGCCCGCCTGGCCGCTCGCCCGACCGGCCGACCGCCTGACCGCTCGCCGACTGTCGAGCGGTCAGGCGCCGTTCATGCCGTTCACCCGTTCAAGGCGTCGAGGTCCACGAGCTGTTCGCGCAGCCCGTGCTCCTCGGCGTAGCGACGGCGGCACGTGTGATGGCAGAAGCCGTACACCGTGCCGCCGTGCTCCAGTTTCAGGTCCGTGTCCGCCTCGACGGTCATCCCGCACACCGGGTCCAGCAGCCTGCCGAGCGGTGGCGTGGGGACCTTGCCCTGGGAGAGGTTCTGCCGGTAGGTGCGCGTCAGTTCTTCCAGCAGATCGTCCGCTCCGAAACTCTTCCCGTACAGACCGATCCCGCCCTCGGAGATGCCGAGCATGTGGACCGTGGCGTGCGGGGAGTTCCACAGCCGTTCGGGATCGCGCCCGGCGGCCTCCTCGGTCTCGGCCAGCGCCCGGGTGACCCTCTCGATGACGCTGTCGCCCATTCTCTTGCGCCAGGCCCCCGGAACGCTGACCCGTACGACATAGCGCGGCGGATCCGCCGGGTCGGCGCCGTTCTCCCCCGGGCGCGAGCCCACGAACCAGCCGTCGGTCTCGTGGACGAGCGCCTGGGCCAGCGTCCTGGCGACGTCGAGGACCTCACTCGCGTGTGTGCCGTCGTCGGTCGTGAGCGCCTCGACCAGGCGGCGGGCGAGGGCCTGCCGCTCGTCCGGGCCGAGCGCGCCTCGGGGTACGTACACGTCGAACAGCAGCATGAGGGGCTCCCTTTCCAGGGCTTCCAGGGCTTCCGGGCATTCCGGGATTTCCGGGATTCCGGTCCGGTGTTCCGTCGTGCTGCCAGGTTCGTGCCAGCCGGGGGCGGGAGAATCCTGCGGGCGTTGACTCCTCTTCGTACGCCCCCGGTCGTACGTCCCGGGGCGAGGTCCGCCCGTGGGAGGGGGCCGTCAGCGGCCCGCCCCCTGGAGAACGGGTATCAACTGTTCCTCTTCATAGAGAAGATGAGCTTCCAGATCGTCCGTGATGCGTTCGACCTCGGCGAGGAGGCGAGCCGTCTCCATGCCGTCCGCCCTGAGGAGCTGCTGGAGCTCTTCCAGGAGCGCGGCGAGCTTCTCGTGCTCCTCGTTCAGCCGCTGGACGGTCGGCGCGAGCGAGGGGTCGGCGTCGACGAGTGCGGGGAACATGCCGAGGGACTCGCCCGTGTGGTGGTTGTGCAGGCCCTGGCAGAGGGTGAGGCAGTTGATGCGGAGCTGCGCGCCGATACCGGGTCCGGAGGAGACGATCTCGTCGCGGATGAGGGCGAGTTCGCGCCGGAAGGCGTTGTGGACCACCCGGAGCGCCTCGCCCCAGTCGTCGGCGTTGGGGTTCGGCGGGCCGGGGACGGCGTCGAGGGCGACGACGGGGATCACGCGGTCCGTCTTCGCCTGGTAGTCGGCCCAGCCCGAATCGGTCTCCACGGCGCGCGCGAACGCGGCGTCGCGCTCCTCGCGCTCCAGAACGGTCGCGGTGACCTCGTACGTGAACGCCCCCGACTCGACGGTGGCACGCGGGTGCGCCCGCAGGTTGTGGAACCAGGCCGGGTGGCGCGGCGCCCCGCCGGCCGACGCGATGACGAGCACGCGTCCGTCGCCGTCGGCGAGATAGCCGAGCGGGGTGGTGTGGGGCGCGCCGGAACGGGCGCCCGTGGTGGTCAGGAGAAGGAGGCGGGCACCCTCGAAGGTGCCGCCGACGCGGCCCTCGTTGGCGCGGAACTCGGTGATGATGTGCTGGTTGAAGTCGTTCGGCATTCGCTGCTTTCTCGTCCGGAGGAAAAAGATTCGCGGAGGGAATGCAGCGAAGGCGGGCCTCTCGCCCGCCCGGCGGTCAAGCCGTGGCCGGGCGCCTCACTCGTGCGTGGCCCATGGCCGACCCGGTAGTCACGGGAAGCACGGTATTACGGGGGAGGGGACGGGGCAATGGGATTCGGCGAAACGATTCTCTGGCGGACTATCTTGCACGGTTCCATCCTGTACGGATCTATCCAACACGGAACGAATCGCTACCCTGGCGGTATGACTGCCATGGCGCCCACGCGCACCCAGCCCGACCTGTCCTTTCTCCTGGATCACACCAGTCATGTGCTGCGCACGCAGATGTCCGCGGCGCTGGCCGAGATCGGGCTGACCGCGCGCATGCACTGCGTGCTGGTCCACGCCCTGGAGGAGGAGCGGACGCAGGCCCAGCTCGCCGAAATCGGCGACATGGACAAGACCACGATGGTGGTCACCGTCGACGCGCTGGAGAAAGCCGGGCTCGCCGAGCGCCGCCCGTCCAGCACCGACCGCAGGGCCCGGATCATCGCGGTGACGGAGAAGGGGGAGCGGGTCGCGCGGGAGAGCCAGGAGATCGTCGACCACGTGCACGTGGAGGCGCTGTCGGCGCTGCGGCAGCGGGAACGGGAGACGCTCGTCAAGGCGTTGGAGCGGCTGGCAGGGGGGCATCTCGCGGCCCCTGTCGAGAGCGAGCGCCCGGTGCGGAGGGCGCGGCAGCGGGGGGAGAAGGGGTAGGGGTCGGGCCGGGGCCCGGTCGAGGAGGGGTGGGAGGTCCGTCGGTCCGGGCGCCGACCGAGGGTTAGATCCGAGAAAGATAGTCCGCAACAAAACTATCTGCTACGTTCTCTTCTGTCGTCCTCATGACAGGAGAGACCCATGTCGCCTGCTGTGCCCCCGACTCCAGCCTCGACCCCAGCTCCAGTCCCAGCGCAGGTCCCCGCCCAGGGCCCAGCCCTCTCCCGCGCCCCGCGCTCCCGGTGGATCGCCCTCGGGGTGATCGCCACCGAGTCGCTGATGGTGATCCTCGACGGCAGCATCGTGACCGTCGCGATGCCCGCCATCCAGAACGACCTGGGGTTCTCGCCCGCGGGTCTGAGCTGGGTCGTCAACGCCTATCTGATCGCGTTCGGCGGCCTGTTGCTGCTGGCCGGGCGGATGGGCGATCTGCTCGGGCGGAAGCGGATGTTCCTGGCCGGGGGCGCGGTGTTCACTCTCGCGTCGATGCTCGCCGGCGCCGCCACGAGCCCGGCGCTGCTGGTCGCCGCGCGCTTCCTCCAGGGCGTCGGCAGCGCGATGGCCTCGGCTGTCGGGCTCGGCATCCTCATCACGCTCTTCCCCGAGGCGCGTGAACGGCGCCGCGCCATCGCCGTGTTCAGTTTCACCGGCGCCGCGGGCGCCTCGATCGGGCAGGTGCTCGGCGGCGTGCTCACCGACGCGCTGAGCTGGCACTGGATCTTCTTCATCAATCTGCCGATCGGGATCGCCGTCTTCGTCCTCGCGCTGCGTTCGCTCCCCGCCGATCGCGGCCTCGGCCTCGCCGCGGGCGCCGACGGGCCCGGGGCGCTGCTGGTCACCGCGGGGCTGATGCTGGGGATCTACACGGTCGTCCAGGTCGAGAGCCACGGCTGGACCTCGGCGCGGACGCTGGGCCTCGGCGCACTGGCTGTGGTGCTGCTCGTGGGGTTCGTCGTCCGCCAGGCAACCGTTCGGACGCCGATCATGCCGTTGCGGATCATCCGCTCGCGGAGCGTCGCGGGCGCCAATCTGGTGCAGGTCCTGATGGTCGCCGCGCTCTTCTCCTTCCAGATCCTCGTGGCCCTCTACCTCCAGCAGGTCCTCGGCTACGGCGCGGCCAAGACCGGCCTCGCCATGCTCCCCGCGGCCGCCGTCATCGGCGTCGTCTCCCTCGGCGTCTCCGCCCGCCTCAACGCCCGTTTCGGCGAACGCGCCGTGCTCCTCGCCGGGCTCGTCCTGCTGACGGGAGTCCTGGGCCTTCTCGTCCGTCTCCCCGTCCAGGCGAACTACGTCACCGACCTGCTGCCGGTGATGCTGCTCGCTGCCGGGTTCGGGCTCGCGCTGCCCGCGCTCACCACCCTCGGCATGTCCGGCGCCCAGGAGGACGACGCGGGACTCGCCTCCGGTCTCTTCAACACGACGCGCCAGATCGGTATGGCGCTGGGCGTGGCCGTGCTCTCGACGCTGGCCGCTTCCCGTACGGACGCGCTGCTCGCCGAGGGGCGGTCCCGCGCGGAGGCGCTGACCGGCGGCTATCACCTGGCGTTCGCCGTCGCGACGGGTCTCCTCGTGACTGCGTTCGCCGTAGCGGCCCTCGTCCTCCGGCGCCCTCGCGCCTGACCAGGGCGTACGGCCCACACCTCGCGCCCCCTAGTCCTTCTCCGCCCCTATCCCTTCTCCACCCTTCGCCCCCTCTCCACTCTTGACCTCTCCGAAGGAGCACCTATGAACGCCGCCGACGCAGCCGACGCCCAGTCCGAAGAAGCCAAGCCCGCGCCCCGTGTGCTCACGGACGCGGAACTGGACGCGCTGCTCCAGGAGCAGCAGTTCGGGGTCCTCGCGACCGTCAAGCGCAGCGGGCATCCGCATCTGTCCACCGTGGTCTACCGGTGGGACCCGGAGGAGCGCACCGTACGGGTCTCCGCGACCAAGGACCGCCTCAAGGTGCGTCACATAGGGCGCGACCCTCATGTGGCACTGCATGTGTACGGGCCGGACGTCTGGTCGTTCGCTGTGGTGGAGGGCGAGGCGACGGTCGTACCCGACCCGGGGGGTGAGACCGAGGACCGCGTGACCATCGAGCTGCGGGCCGCACGTCTCTACGGGACGGCGCTGGACTTCCCCTCCGGGTCGTAAGGCCCTTGTCCCTACTGCCGTCCCCACCGCTGCCTCTACCGCGCCACCCCGAACGCGCGTGCCGCGTCCCGCGCGGCCTGTTCGGGGAGGGCGGGGTCCGGGTCGGAGCGGAGCAGCACCAGATGGTGGTACAGGGGCGCGGTCGCGGCGATCAGCACGCGGCGGGCGTCCGTGTCCCGGGGCAGTTCCCCGCGCCCGGCGGCGCGTTCGACGAGGACCTCGCAGCGCCCGTACCGGTCCTCCCAGAAGCGGCGCAGCGCCTCGGCGGCCTCCGCCGAGCGGAACGACGCGGCGATCAGCGCGGCCGTCACGGAGGGGCGCGCGGTGAGCGCCGCGTACAGCTCGCGGTTGAGGGCGCGCAGATCGTCATCCAGGGCGCCCGTGTCCGGCGGAGTCCAGTCGTCGTCGGCCCCGGCGTCGAGAACGTCCGCGAGAAGGCCTCCCACGTCCCGCCAGCGGCGGTACACGGTCGTACGGTGCACACCCGCGCGGGCCGCGACCGCGTCGACGGTGAGCGCGTCGTACCCGCCCTCCACGAGTTCGGCGCCGACCGCTTCGAGCACCTGGGCCCGCACCCGGGCGGTCCGGCCCCCGGGGCGACGCCCAGAAGGTCGGTCAGGAGACCGCCCAGGAGCACGCTCACGCGACCGCCCGGAACGTCCCTCGGCCTCTGAGGAGGCACTTGCCCTCGCTGACGTACCCATGGCACCATGCTAACGCAACTGTTGTCGCACTAGTGAGGTAGCCCGTGCTCTTCCGCAGCGTTCACCCGGTTTGGCCCGCACCCATCTCGAACGCTCCGGAGACCACGTATGCCCACGCAGATCACGGCGCTCGCCGTCACCAAGTCCTTCGGTGAACTGACCGTCCTCTCCGACGTCACCGTCTCGTTCGCCGCCGGTGAGCGCACAGGGATCATCGGTGAGAACGGGTCGGGGAAGTCCACCCTGCTCCGCCTGCTCGCCGGGCTCGACCGGCCCGACAGCGGTGAGATCGTCGTCCGCGCCGACGGAGGAGTCGGCCATCTCGCCCAGGACGAATCTCTGCCCCCGCATCTGACCGTCCAGGACGTCATCGACAGGGCCCTGTCCGAACTGCGCTCCATGGAGGCGCGGCTGCGCCATCTGGAAGCCGCCATCTCCAAAGGGGCGGAAGGGGCCGAGGAAGCCAAGGAGGCCGAGGACGCCCTCGCCGAATACGGCGAACTGCTCACCGTCTTCGAGCAGCGGGGCGGTTACGAGGCGGAGGCCCGCGTCGAGCGTGCCCTGTACGGGCTCGGCCTCGGCCTCCTGCCGCGCGGCCGTCACGTGGACTCCCTCTCAGGGGGCGAGCAGGTACGGCTGCGTCTCGCCTCCGTCCTGGCGGCGGCCCCCGAGGTGCTGCTCCTGGACGAACCCACCAACCATCTGGACGCTGCGGCCCTCTCCTGGCTGGAGGAACATCTCCGTACCCGGCGCGGCACGACCGTGGCGGTCTCGCACGACCGGGTCTTCCTGGAACGCGTGACCACCACCCTGCTGGAGGTCGACGCCGACCGCCGCACCGTCGTCCGGTACGGCAACGGGTACGCGGGCTATCTCGCCGGAAAGGCCGCCGCCCTGCGCCGCTGGGAGCAGGAACACGCGCGCTGGACGGACGAGATCGCGCGGCTGCGCGAGTCCGCCGCCACGACGGCCCGCAGGGTCGCGCCGGGCCGCGCCATGAAGGACGGCAACAAGATGGCGTACGACCGCGCGGCGGGCCGCGTGCAGCAGTCCCTCGCCAGCCGGGTGCGGAACGCCGAGGAGCGCCTGAGCCGCCTTCTGGCCGAGCCGGTGCCGCCCCCGCCCGAACCGCTCCGTTTCGCCCCGTCGTTCGGCGGCGGGAGGCGGCTGGAGGGGCCGCTGCTCGAAGCCGACGGCGTGACCGTTCCCGGCCGCCTGGCGCCGACGGCGCTCGCCGTCGAGGCGGGCGACCGTGTGCTCGTCACCGGGCCCAACGGGGCCGGGAAGAGCACCCTGCTGGGCGTCCTCGCCGGGGAACTCCCTCCCGGCGGCCATCTGGTGACCAAGGGACGCGTTGGCCACCTTCCGCAGGAGCCCGGCCCCGGGCGCCCCGGCGAGACGCTGCTGCGTGCCTACGCGCGCGGGCGCGCGGGGACGCCCGAGGAGCACGCCGAGAAACTGCTCTCCCTGGGGCTGTTCACTCCGGACAAGCTGTCCGTCCCGGTGACGGCCCTTTCGACCGGGCAGTGCCAGCGGCTCGCGCTGGCACGGCTGGTGACCACGCCGTCGGACGTGCTCCTGCTGGACGAACCGACGAACCATCTGTCCCTGGCCCTGGTGGAGGAGATGGAGGCCGCGCTGGAGATGTACGAGGGCGCGGTGGTCCTCGTCAGCCACGACCGCCTGCTTCGCTCCCGCTGGAAGGGCCGCGAACTCGCCCTTTCTTAAGAGGACAGCTTCTCAAGAGGGCAGCTTCTTAAGAGGACAGCGCCTTCGACAGGCGGCGCAGCCCCTCCTCGATCTCGGCGGGGGTGTGGGTGACGAACGACAGCCGCATCGTCGCCGCGTCCGGGCGCTCGACATGGAAGGGCGCCCCGGGGACGTACGCGACGTCGTGCGCGACGGCACGGGGGAGCAGCTCGGCGGCGTCGTACCCCTCGGGGAGGCGGGCCCAGACGAACATGCCGCCCTCCGGACGGTTCCACCGCGAGCCGTCCGGAAGGGCGTCCGGCAGTCCCGCGAGGAGGGCGTCGCGGCGCTCCCCGTAGACCGCGCGGATACGGGAGATGTGCGCGTCCAGGTCGTTGTCGGCCAGATAGCGCGCGGCGGCCATCTGGTTGACGGTCGGGGTGTGCAGATCGGCGGACTGCTTGACGACCGTGCAGGCGCGCAGCAGTTCGGCGGGGGCGCGCATCCAGCCCAGGCGCATGCCGGGGGCCATGATCTTCGAGAAGCTGCCCAGCAGCACGGCCCGGTCCCCGGCGCCCACGGCCCCGGCGCAGGCGGTGAGGCGGGGGACGTCCTCGCCCTCGTAACGGAGTTCGCCGTACGGGTCGTCCTCGACCAGCCAGAGGCCGCGCCGTGCGGCCAGTCCCGCGACGGCCTCGCGCCGTTTGGCGGGCATGGTGCGGCCGGTGGGGTTCTGGAAGGTGGGGACGGTGTAGAGCAGCTTGGGACGGAGGCGGACGAGCAGCTCGTCCAGGGCCTCCAGGTCGGGCCCGTACTCGTCGCACGGCACGGGCACCACTCGGGCGCCCGCGAAGCCGAAGACCTGGAGGACGGCCAGATAGCACGGGTCCTCGACCAGCACCGTGTCGCCGGGCTCGATCAGCGCGGTGGCCAGCAGGGTCAGCGCCTGCTGTGAACCGGCCGTGATCAGCAGGGACGCGGGGTCCGTGGGCAGCCCGCCGGCCGTCAGGCGGGCGGATATCGCGCCGCGCAGCTCCGGGTCGCCCTCGGTGGTGCTGTACTGGAGCGCCGCGCTGCCCGAATCGGCGAGCACCGCGTCGTAGGCGCGGGCCAGGCCCGTCACGTCGAAGAGTTCGGGGGCGGGCAGACCGCCCGCGAAGGAGATGATCTCCGGCTTGGCCGTGGTCGCCAGGATCTCCCGTACGGCCGAGCCGCCGACGGCGGTGGCGCGGGAGGAGAGAGCGGGCGGGGGCGCGGCGGCGCTCCGGGGGCTCGCGGTGCTCATGACGAGGCGACTCCTTGTTCGTTCCAGCGGCCTTGGAGGCTACAGGACCGCTGGTCAGAGCCTTACCGAGGCTGTAGAGGGGCCCCGAGTCCGTAGAGGGGCCCCGAGGTCGCAGAGGGGCCGTGGGGGCCGTAGAAGGGCCGTGTGGCTCAGCGCGGTCCGAAGCCGCCGTACGGCTGCAGGGGGATCACGCGGAACTCGGACATCTCCCTGCGGGCCAGGGGGAGCCGTGAGACGGCCGCCTCGGCCTCCGCGAGGGAGTCGGCCTCCAGGAGGAAGCAGGCGCCCCTGGTGTCGCCCCGCAGCCAGATCTGGCGCACGGCACCGTCCGCGTACATCTCCCGTACGGCCTCGGTCTCCTGGGGCAGCACCTCGGCGAATTCGTCCTCGGTGAACTGCTGCGTAAAGCGCTCAGTCATGACCATGAATTGCACAGAGCGCAACCTAGCACCCTTGTCCGTACATGCGTGGAGTGGCTCCGACCGCTGGCCACCCCCGGCTACGGCAGCGGCGCCAGTGGTGGCGTGGATCCGGTGGCACCCAGGGGGCACGCGCAACCTCGGAAGGGCGCACATGTGTCCCCTTTACCGTGATTCGCCCCTCAGGGGGCGGTCCGGTGAAATCGCAGTAACGGGGGTTCACTTGTCCGACTTCATCGAGACCATCGAAGAGCTCTTCACACCAGACGAGGGGGAGGGGAACGCGGCGGAGGCCGCGCCCGAGGAGGGCGCGCTCACGCCGTACACGGACGCCCTGCGCGTCCCGCCGACCCTGCGGCCCGGCCCCGACGGCCGGGTCGAGATCGCCCTCACCGAGACCTGGACCCGGCTGCACTCGCAGCTCCCGCCGACCCGCGTATGGACATACGACGGGCACTCCCCGGGGCCCACCCTGGAGGTGCGGCGCGGTCAGCGGATACGGGTCGCGTGGACGAACCGGATCACCGGCACCTACCCGGCCGCGTCCGTCGCGGTCGGCCGCGGTGACCCGAAGGACCCGAACACCAACCATCCCGGCAGGGACGGCGTGAAGCCCGACGAGAACGTCGCCGCGCTGCCCGCCTGGACGGTGACGCACCTGCACGGCGGCGTCACCGGCGGCGGCAACGACGGCTGGGCGGAGAACGCCGTGGCGGCCGGGGACGCCCAGCTCTCCGAGTACCCGAACGACCATCCGGCGACCCAGTGGTGGTACCACGACCACGCCATGAACATCACCCGGTGGAACGTCTACGCCGGGCTGGTCGGTACCTATCTCGTCCGTGACGCCGAGGAGGACGCGCTCGGCCTGCCGCGCGGGGAGCACGAGATCCCGCTCGTCCTGGCCGACCGGAACCTCGACGAGGACGAGGACGGCCGTCTCAACGGCCAGTTGCTCTACAAGGTGATCAACCTCGGGCCGGACCCCGAGTCCGGCAAGGACGTCACCCTGCCGTTCACGGGCCCGTACGCGACCGTGAACGGCACGATCTGGCCGTACCTGGAGGTCGAGCCCCGCTGGTACCGCTTCCGGCTCGTCAACGCCTCCAACGCCCGTACGTACGCGCTCGCGCTCGTCGACGAGAGGGGGCGGCCCGTTCCGGACGGGACGGTCAAGCAGATCGGCAGCGACGGCGGGCTGCTCCCGCGCCCCGTGGACGTGCCGTTCGCGGACGACCGGGACCCGGCACGCCGGAAGGTGCTGTCCGTGGCTCCCGCGGAACGCTTCGACCTCCTGGTCGACTTCCGGGCGCTGCGCGGCAGGAGGCTGCGGCTCGTCAACACGGGCGGCACGGGCTTCGGCAGGCCGGACCGGCCGGCGGGGATCCCGTTCCCGCACGTGATGGAGTTCCGCGTCGCGGACGAGCCGTCGGGCGACCCGGAGCCGTTCACTCTTCCGGAGACGCTCTCTCCGTCGTTCCAGCGGCTCACCCATGACACTCCGCACGGCCACCGGATGGTGCTGCTCACCCCGCCCGGCACCAAGGGCGGCGGCGGTCACCCGGAGATCTGGGAGATGGCCGACATCACCGGGGAGGTGGGGGACAGGCCCGTCGAGCCCCGGGACGGCGTCGTGCAGGTGCGCGGAAAGGACGGAGTGCTGCGCACGTACCGCCGTACGGCCCGGATGTTCGACGACGCCCTGGGCTACAAGGTCGAGCAGAACGACTACGAGCAGTGGAGCTTCCTCAACCTGGGCTCCGCTCCGGTCGACCCCATGCACCCGATGCACATCCATCTGGCCGACTTCCAGGTCCTGGCCCGCGACGGGTACGACACGTCCGGGTTCAGCAAGACGGTCGGCGGGACCACCACTCCCGTCGTCTACAGGGCCGAGGATTCCGTGCCGGTGCCGCCCGGGGAGAGCGGCTGGAAGGAGGTCTTCCAGGTGCCCCGGGGGCAGATGGTCAACGTGATCGGCCGTTTCGACGGGGCGCACGGAAGGTTCATGTACCACTGCCATCTGCTGGAGCACGAGGACGCGGGAATGATGCGTCCCTTCACGGTCATGCCGCCCGAGGTCATGAAGTTCGACCACGGGCACGGCGGCGGCCACCCGCACGACGGCGGCCCCCCGCACGACGGCTGAGCGAGCCGCCGCGTCAGGTGCCGTCGTGCGGGGGCAGTGCCGCTGTTCGGGGAGGGGCCCCGGGCGTGGGATCACCCCTCCCCGAACAGCTCCAGCAGCTCCCGCTTCTCGAACATGCGGGCCGTGTCGATCGCCGAGGGCTGGCCCGCGCGCGGGTCGGCCCCGGCCTCGAACAGGGCGCGGACGACCTCGTCCTCGCCCTTGAAGACGGCGCCGGCGAGGGGTGACTGGCCCCGGTCGTTCAGCCGGTTCGGGTCGGCCTCGCGCGCGAGGAGCGCCCGTACGGTGTCCGGGTGCCCGTGGTAGGCGGCGAGCATCAGGAGCGAGTCGCCCTTGTCGTTGGTGAGGTTCGCGGGCACGCCCGCGTCCACATAGGCCGCGACCGTGTCCGTGTCGCCGTTCCGCGCCAGGCCGAAGATCCGCTGGGCCAGCTCAAGGACCTCGGGGTCGTGCGCGGGCTCGTCGCTCTCGGGCGTGGGTGCGTTGGACATGGCGTGTGAGCCTCCCTGCCTGCGTGCTTGATGTCGGACGCCGAGGCGTCAGCTTACGTACGGGCAGACTCCGTACGGGCCCGGCTCACGTACGGACGGCCGTTTCCGCGTCCGTGCCCGCGTGCGGCACGCGTGTCTCCGTGCGTCACGCGTGTCTCCGTGCGTCACGCCTGTCTGCGTGCGGCACGCGTGCCTCCGTGCCTCACGCGCGCTCGGGCCGGTCCAGGTCCGCCAGCGCGTCCAGGACGCCCCGGTGGAACGTCGGGTACGCGTAGATCATGTCCCGTAGCGTCACCACCGGCACGGCGGCGCGTACGGCCACCGCCAGCCCGTAGAGCGTCTCGCCGCCCTCGGGTCCCGCGGACGTGGCGCCCACGAGCACGCCGCGGGAGGTGTCCTCGACGAGCTTGATGAAGCCGTCGTTGCCCGCCTTGTGGATCCAGCCGCGCGTGCTGGACGGCACCTCGGCGATGCCCGTGCGGATCGAGAGGCCCTGCTCGCGTGCCGCCTCCTCGGTCAGCCCGACGGCGCCGATCTCCGGGTCGGTGAACGTCACGCGCGGCACCGCCCGGTAGTCGGCCGCGGGGCCGTCCTCGCCCAGGATGGAGCGCACCGCGATGTCCGCCTGGTACATCGCCATGTGCGTGAACGCGCCCTCTCCGGTCACGTCGCCCACCGCCCACAGCCCCGGCTCCCCGCCGCGCCCGTGGCCATGCCCGTGTCCGAGGAGCCCGCCGTGCTTTTCCGGCACCGCGCGCATATGGCCGTCCACCCGCAGGGTCCGCGCCTCCGGGTCGAGCCCGGCCGTCTCCAGGCCCAGCCCGGACAGCCGGGGCCGCCGCCCCGTGGCGACCAGCAGCCGGTCGGCCCGCAGTTGTTCACCGCCGTCCAGGACGAGCGTGAACGTGTCGCCCTCGTGCCGTACGGACGCCGCGCGTGCCCGTGTCCGTACGGTCAGGCCCTCCGACTCCAGCACCCGTGCGACCAGGGCGCCCGATTCGGGCTCCTCCGGCGGCAGCAGCCTGTCCGCCGCCTCGACGACGGTCACGCGCGTGCCGAAACGGGCGTACCCCTGCGCGAGTTCGACACCGACGGCCCCGCCGCCCAGGACGAGCAGCGACTCCGGCCTCTCCTTGGCCGAGACCGCCTCCCGGTTCGTCCAGTAGGGCACCGCGTCCAGGCCGTCGACGGGCGGGGCCCAGGAAGCGGAACCGGTGGCGACGACGACCGCGCGCCGCGCGGTGTACGTCTCGCCGCCGGCCTCGACCTGGCCGGGGCCGGTGAGCCGTCCGCGCGCACGGACGAAGTGGCCGCCCTTGCCGGTGAAGCGCTCGACCGCCGCCGCGTCGTCCCAGTCGGTCGTGGCCTCGTCCCTGATGCGCGCCGCGACGGGCGACCAGTCCGGCTCGACCCGTGCGTCGCCCGCCATGCCGGGCACGCGCCGCGCGTCGGCCAGCAGGTTCCCCGCGCGGACGATCATCTTGCTGGGCACGCACGCCCAGTACGGACACTCACCGCCGAGCAGCTCCGCCTCGACGCCCACGACGTCGAGCCCCGCCTCGGCGAGCCTCCCCGCCACCTCCTCGCCGCCGGGTCCCATCCCGATGACGACGACATCGCACTCGCGCCCCATTCCGGCCTCCTCCGTCGACGGTTCCGGCCGTGCGGTCAGGATAGGAGCGCACGGAAGAGGCGGCACGTTACGGGAGAGGCGGCTCCGTGCCCACCCCGCACACCAGCCATCCGAATCCGCCCAGCCCGCGCGGATCGGTCAGCTCGGCCGCCTCCCCGGCGGAGGCCAGCGCCCTCACGTACGCGGTGGGGTCGTGGCTCGCCTGTGCGAGGGGCGGCCGGGAACCGTCGATCCCCAGGGCGCGCAGCGCCTCCCGCTGGGTGAGCAGCGCGCCCTCGGTGCACGGTCCGGCGCAGGCCTCCGCGACGGCGTCCAGTGCGACATGGGCCGTCAGGTCGCCCGTCCCGTCCGCAACGGGCGCGATCTCGCGCCCCGCGCGGAACCCGGTGAGCGTCCCGAAGGGCGGCCTGGTCTCCCGGGTGTGCCCGTAGTCGACGGCGACGGCGACCCCGCGCCGCAGCGTCCGTACGGCCGTGTTCCACGCGGCGTCGCGCGGGCGCCCGACCTCGGCGCGGGCGCCGGGCCCGGCGCCCGCCAGGGGCCACCAGCGGTCGAGCCACGCGGCGTCCTCCGGGCCGGGCGGGCCCCCGAGGCGCTCGTTCCCCTCGGCGTCGGTGAGCACGAGGCGCGGCATCCCCTCGGCGTCGTTCTCGACGACGTCCAGGGGCACGTTGTCCAGCCACTCGTTGGCGAAGAGCAGGCCCGTGAGCGTCCCGGGCCCCGGCAGCTCGCTCCGCCACTCCACCCGGGCGTCCAGCCCGGCGGGCCGGGGCCCGCGCTCGACGGCGTACAGGCGCAGGCGGCGCAGGAGGTCCGCGGTGTTCGCGGCGTCCGGAGCGTCCGGGGCATCACCGGCGTCGGGGCCGCCGGGGTCGTCAGGGTCGTCAGGGGCGTCCATGGGGAGACCCTCCGCCGCCCGTCCCAGGGCCCCGGACTCCTCGGGCTCCTCCGGATCCCCCAGAACCCCCGGATCCTCCAGAGCCGCCAGGACGCCGCTCAGCAGCTCCCCGCGCCCCGCCCCCATGTCCACCAGGTCCAGCCGCTCCGGGCGCCCCAGAGCCCCGTCCACGCGTCTCAGGAGGGCCGCCACGGCCCGCGCGAAGAGCGGCGAGGCGTGGACGGAGGTGCGGAAGTGGTCGGCGGGGGCCTCGCGTGTGAAGAAACCGCCGGGGCCGTAGAGGGCGCGCTCGGCGGCCTCGCGCCAGCCCACTGGGTCGCTGGTCATCGGGGTTTCTCCTCTCCACGCGGACCGTGCTCCTCCACCTTGGGGAGTAGGCGGGGCGACCGCGGATCGGCCGTCCGGTTGACCCCTGCACGTACCTGGCCTGCATACGCTGGGTTACGTGAACCGGCTCTACGACTTCCTCCGCAGGCACCCCACGTGGGTGGACAGCTTCTGGGCTGCGTTCCTGCTGTTGCTGTCGGCGGGCTGGCTGGTCGCGAGCGCCTCCGCGCCACCGGAGACCAATCTTCCCTCCGGTATCAACGAGCGGGTCGCGACGATACCCATCGGGCTGGCGCTCGGGGTGGTCGTGGCGCTGCGCCGCCGCGTCCCCGAGAAGATGCTGCTGCTGGCCACGGGCTGCGGTCTCGCACAGGTCTTCACGAACGTCAGTCCGTTCCCGGGGAACATCGCCTTCCCCGTCATCATCTTCACCGTAGCCTCCGGCCCGGTCCGCTGGGCCTCCAGATTCGCGCTGACCGGCGCGCTCGTCGCGCCCACCATCAGCCAGCTCCGCTGGCCGGAGCCGCAGCAGGACACCACAGGGGCCGTCTTCGGCACGCTCTTCATGACGCTGGTGTTCGTGCTGGCCTGGGTGCTCGGCGACTCCCTGCGCACCCGGCGCGCGTACTACGCGCAGCTCGAGGAGCGCGCCACCCGCCTGGAGAAGGAGCGCGAGGCGCAGGCCAAGGTCGCCGTCGCCGCCGAGCGCGCCCGGATAGCGCGCGAACTGCACGACGTGGTCGCGCACAACGTCTCCGTGATGGTCGTCCAGGCCGACGGCGCCGCGTACGTCCTGGACAGTGCGCCCGACCAGACCCGGATGGCCCTGGAGACCATCTCCGGCACGGGCCGGCAGGCGCTCGCCGAGATGCGCCGCCTGCTGGGCGTGCTGCGCTCCGGGGACGGGGCGCGCGACGGCGGGGAGTACGTGCCGCAGCCCGGCATGGAACAGATCGCCGACCTGGTGGAGCAGGTGCGCGGCACGGGTCTCACCGTCGACTTCAAGATCGACGGCTCTCCGCGCCCGCTCCCCAGCAGCGTCGAGCTGACCGCGTACCGCATCGTCCAGGAGGCGCTCACCAACACCCGCAAGCACGGCGGTCCCGACGTCGGCGCCAGCGTGCTGCTCAGCTACGGGGACGACGAGCTGACCGTGCGGGCCGAGGACGACGGGCGCGGCGCGCAGCGGGAGCTGTACGAGGACGGGGGCTCGGACGGGCTCGGCCACGGCCTCATCGGGATGCGGGAACGCGTCGGCATGGTCGGGGGCAGCCTGGAGGCGGGCCCGCGCCCCGGCGGCGGCTTCCGGATCGCCGCCGCCCTCCCCCTCAAGGGCGCGCACTGACACCGCGCCCCGGCGGCTCCGGCACACTTCGGGCAGCCCGCCGCCACCGCCCCACGCCCCCGACAGACCGCAGGAAAGGGACCCCGCATGACGATCCGCGTGATGCTCGTCGACGACCAGGCGCTGCTGCGCACCGGCTTCCGCATGGTGCTCACCGCACAGCAGGACATGGAGGTCGCCGCGGAGGCGTCGGACGGCGCGGAGGCGCTGGACATCCTGCGCTCGACCTCCGTGGACGTGGTCCTCATGGACGTCCGTATGCCGAACGTGGACGGCGTCGAGGCCACCCGCCGCATCTGCGAGGAGGGCGAGGGCGGGCCGGGCGCGCCCAAGGTGCTCATCCTGACCACCTTCGACCTCGACGAGTACGCGTTCTCCGCGCTCAAGGCGGGCGCCAGCGGTTTCATGCTGAAGGACGTGCCGCCGGGCGACCTGCTGGCCGCGATCCGCGCGGTCTACAGCGGCGACGCGGTCGTCGCGCCCAGCACCACGCGGCGCCTCATCGACCGTTTCTCGTCCGTCCTGCCCGCCACCGCGAGCGAACCGCTCGCCAAGGAGCTGGAGCGGCTCACGGAGCGCGAGCGGGAGGTCCTCACCCTCATCGCCCAGGGCCTGTCCAACGGCGAGATCGCCGCGCAGCTCGTGCTGTCCGAGGCCACGGTCAAGACCCATGTGGGCCGCATCCTCGCCAAGCTGGAGCTGCGCGATCGCGTCCAGGCGGTGGTCCTGGCGTACGAGACGGGCCTCGTACGGGCGGGCGGCGGCGCGTAGGACCCGCCGGCCCCGGCGCCCTCACCCGTCCCAGCGCTGTGTGTACCCCTCCCGCAAGGGCCCGCCCAGGAGGTTGAGCACTCGCTCAACGGCCATGGCCAGCGGCCCGACGTCGGCCCGCTCCGCGACGGCCCGGTGCCCCTCCAGCAGCTCCCCGCCCCGTACCGGGTCCGCGGCCAGCAGCCTGCGGGGCAGCCACTTCCCGATGCCCGTCCAGCGGCCGTGGTGGGCGGTGAGCAGGTGCGCCGCCTCGCGCAGGGCGAAGTCGGCGAGCACGAGCTGTTCGTGCCGGTCGTACCGGTTGTACCCGTCGTGCCGGTCGTCCGGCGAAGTGTCGTTCAGGTCGTCCAGGAAGCACGTCAGGACGTAGCGCCCCCGCTCCCACTCCGCCGGAGCGAGCGGCGGCGGCCCTTCCGCCAGCAGGGCCCGCGCCCGGTCGCGCAGGCGGGCCATATGGCCGTGCGGATCGCCCAGGACCGTCCCCTGGTCGTACAGGAAGAGGATGGTGCCCCGGCGCAGCCTCCTGTCCCGTTCGAAGTGGCCGGGGACGTCCGCCAGGGTGTGCAGGAACAGCTCGGCGGGGCGGCCCTCGTGGCGTATCACCTCCCGGCGGCTGGTCTCCCCCTCGGGGAGCAGGACCACGACGTCCAGATCGCTGGTCGCGGTGGCCCGTCCCGTGGCGGCCGAGCCGCCGAGCAGGGTGCCGAGGGCATGCGGGAAACGGTCGTCGGCCAGGGCCCGTGCCCGGTCGGCCGGTGCGGTGCGCGCGTCCATGGACGGCCATCGTGCCAGCGGGACCCGGACCCGGGACCGTCCAGCCGTACGGTCAGCGGTCGGCGGTCAGCGGTCGGCGCATACGTCAGCGCAGCACCGCTCCGATGAAGTCGCTGCCCATGCGGGCCACCGCGGACAGGTCCAGCCGGTACTGGACGTACCGGCCGCGGCGGCGGGTGGTGAGCAGGCCCGCCTTCTTCATGGCCTTGAGGTGCCGGGAGACCTCGGGGGCGCTCAGTCCGTGGGTGGCGGCCAGTTCGCTGGTGGTGTACGCGGCGCGGGACAGGCTCAGGCACAGCCGCATCCGCTGCGGGTGTGCCAGGGCCTCCAGACGGCACTGCATGAGGTCCAGGGCGATCGGCTGCGGCAGCTCTGGCGTCGCCACCGGGTAGGTCACGACGGGGCGCCAGCCGGGCGCGTACAGCGCCAGCAGGTGCGGCTGGCCGATCAGTGTCGGCAGGAACGTGACGCCGGGACCCTCGTACAGTGCCGGGTCGGCCGCCCAGGTGCGGCCCTCGCTGAGCTTGTCCACGACGATGCGCGGCGCGGGGCCCTCCTCGTCCAGCGTGATCGCGGGCGAGACCGCGTCCAGCGTGGCCGCGAGCCCGCGGTGCTGGAGCAGCTCCGTCTTGTGCCGGGCGTCGGCCGCCAACTGGTGGCGCGTGCGCTCCCACAGGTCGCCGAAGAACGCCGTCTCGCAGTCCTCCAGGAGCCGCCTGATCCACGCCCGCACGGTGGCCGTGTCGTCCAGCAGCCGCCGGGCGAAGTCCGCCTGGCGCGGTCCCCGTACGGTCGCGCGGTCCAGCGCCGCCTGCCGCTCGTCCCGGTCGACGAGCGGAGAGCGCGCCCCCTGGGCGTAGGAACGGCGGGTGCACGAGATCTCCAGGGCCGCGTCGACGAACCGCTCGTCGTCCATCCGGTCCAGGTCGTCCAGCTCCTCGCGGAGGGTGGGCTTCGGGTTCGCGGGGAGCAGGATGTCCGCGCGGGTCGAGCTCCACAGGAAGTCCGCCTCGCACAGCCGGTCGGCGAGCTCGCACTTGAGCGACGCGTTGGTCGCCGTCGCCCAACTGTGCAGGGCCGGATGGTGGCCCGGCTCGGCCAGGGCGTGCAGCGCCGCGCCCAGCTCCGCCAGGGGAGAAGGGCTGAAGACGATCCGCTCGGGCGGCAGCCCGGCGATGTCGATGACCACACTCATGGGCCCTATCCTCGCCCGTCCGTATTCCCCGGGCCACGTCGATTGACGGGGCTCGTCAATCGACGGCGGTTCGATTGACGTCCCTGGTCAATCCGCGTGCCAGGGGGCAGGGGACGGTCGCAGCCTCGTGGCATGACTCTCAGCACGCAGTACGCACTCGACACCTGGCGCCTCCAGCAGGAGGGTTCGCCGCCGCCCCCGGCACCCGGCACGCACGAGGCGAAGCTCCTGCACGCGTGGTGGACGGCGCGCAAGGAGGCCCGCAGGACATGGGGCTCCCGGCGGGGCGGACGGACGGAAGCCTCCCGGCGCGGGACGGGCACCGTCCGCCGGCGGACGGCCGTTCCCCGCCGTTCCGGCGCCCTCCGCCGCCGTGCGGGCAGGGCTTAGCATGGCCTGGTCACGTCCGGTACCGGCGGAACGAGCGGACCGGAACGCATACGGAAGGCCAGTCCGTGAACAACCCCACACCTCCAGAGCCCCCCGATCCGTCGGGCCCGGCACGGGCCGAGGACCGCCCCGCGCGGCTGTCCGTCGGCGTCGTCGGCGCGGGCCGCGTCGGGCCGCCCCTGGCCGCCGCGCTGCGCCTGGCCGGGCACCGCCCCGTCGCCGCCTCGGGCGTCTCCGACGCCTCCCGGCGGCGCGCGGCCGAGCTGCTGCCCGACGTGCCCCTCGTGGACCCCTCGGAGGTCCTCGCGTGCGCCGACCTGGTCCTGCTCACCGTCCCCGACGACGCCCTGCCCGACCTGGTGGCGGGGCTCGCGGGGACCGGCGCCGTCCGGCAGGGGCAGCTCCTGGTGCACACCTCGGGCCGGTTCGGCGCCTCCGTCCTCCAGCCCGCCGTCCGCGCGGGCGCGCTGCCGCTGGCGCTGCACCCGGCCATGACGTTCACGGGGACGTCCGTGGACGTCCAGCGCCTGGCGGGCTGCTCGTTCGGAGTGACCGCGCCGGAGGAGCTGCGGCTGGCCGCCGAGGCGCTCGTCATCGAGATGGGCGGCGAGCCCGAATGGATCGAGGAAGCGGCCCGCCCGCTCTACCACGCGGCGCTCGCCATCGGCGCGAACCATCTCGTCACCCTCGTCACCCAGTCCATGGAGCTGCTGCGCGCCTCGGGCGTGCGCGCCCCCGACCGGATGCTCGGCCCGCTCCTGGGCGCCGCGCTCGACAACGCGCTGCGCTCCGGCGACCAGGCGCTCACGGGCCCCGTCGCGCGGGGTGACGCGGGCACCGTCGCGGCGCACGTCGCCGAGTTGCGCAAGCACGCGCCGCAGACCGTCGCGGGCTATCTCGCGATGGCGCGCGCGACCGCTGACCGCGCCCTCGCACACGGCCTGCTCAAGCCCGAACTCGCCGAGGACCTGCTGGACGTCCTCGCCGCAGGCGGCTCCCCGGGCGGCACCTCCCAGGGCCACGGGAGCGACGACGAGGGGGCCGGAGAATGACCCCGCCCGTCGTTCGTACGGGCGCCGAACTGCGCGCCCTCGCCCGCGGCACCGCCGACGGTTCCGGCGCCCCCGGCGGCTCCGAGCGGGCCGTCGTGATGACCATGGGCGCCCTCCACGAGGGCCACGCCGCGCTCGTACGGGCCGCACGCGAACGCGTCGGGCCCCATGGGCAGGTCGTGGTGACCGTCTTCGTCAATCCGCTCCAGTTCGGCGCGGGTGAGGACCTGGACCGCTATCCGCGCACCCTGGACGCCGATCTGCTCGTCGCGGGCAAGGAGGGCGCCGACGTCGTCTTCGCCCCCTCCGTGGACGAGGTGTACCCGGGCGGCGAGCCCCAGGTGCGGGTCTCCGCGGGCCCCATGGGCGAACGGCTGGAGGGCGCGCACCGTCCCGGCCACTTCGACGGCGTGCTCACCGTCGTCGCGAAGCTCCTCCATCTGACCGCGCCCGACGTGGCGTTCTTCGGCCGGAAGGACGCGCAGCAGCTCGCCATGGTGCGCCGTATGGTGCGCGACCTGAACTTCCCCGTCGAGATCGTCGGCGTGCCGACCGTACGGGAGAGCGACGGCCTGGCCCTGTCCAGCCGCAACCGCTACCTGTCGCGGCAGGACCGCGCCACCGCGCTCGCGCTCTCCCGTGCCCTGAAGGCCGGAGAGGCCGCGGCAGGGCGGGGCGAGGAGCCGGACGCCGTGCTGCGGGCGGCACGGGACGTGCTGGACGGCGCGCCCCTGGAGCTGGATTACGTCGCCCTGGTCGACCCGGAGGACTTCACGGCGGTCGACGACCGTTACACGGGGGAAGCCGTGCTGGCGGTGGCCGCCCGGGTGGGCACCACGCGCCTCATCGACAACGTCCGGCCGCACCTCGCGCCCGCCCCCGGCGCGGAACGAGCGGACCGGGCGGACTGAGCGGAGGACGCCCTCACATGACGCACGACGGTACGGCCCTGGGAACGGCACACGACGGTAAGGCCCCAGGGGCGACGGACGAAGGCACGCCCCCAGGGGCGGCGCACGAAGGCACGGCACAAGAGGTCGCCGGGCGGGCGCTGGAAGCGCCCGCCCCCGGCTGGACGGTCGACGCCGATGTCGTCGTCGTGGGCTCCGGGGTCGCGGGCCTCACCGCCGCGCTCCGCTGCGCCGCCGCGGGCGCCCGCACGGTGGTCGTCACCAAGGCGCGGCTGGACGACGGTTCGACCCGCTGGGCCCAGGGCGGCATAGCCGCCGCCCTCGGCGAGGGCGACACCCCGGAACAGCACCTGGAGGACACCCTCACCGCCGGGGCGGGCCTGTGCGACGAGGACGCCGTACGGGCCCTCGTCACGGAGGGCCCGGATGCCGTGCGCCGCCTGATCGAGGCGGGCGCCCGCTTCGACGTCTCGGACACCACGGGCGGCATCGAGCTGACCCGCGAGGGAGGGCACCACCGCCGCCGTATCGTGCACGCGGGCGGCGACGCGACGGGTGCCGAGGTCTCCCGCGCCCTCGTCGCCGCCGTACGGGCCGAACCCTCGCTCCGTACCGTCGAGAACGCCCTCGTCCTCGACCTCCTCAAGGACGCGTACGGACACACCGCGGGCGTCACCCTGCACGTGATGGGCGAGGGGCAGCACGACGGCGTCGGCGCCGTCCACGCGCCCGCCGTCGTCCTCGCCACGGGCGGCATGGGCCAGGTGTTCGCCGCGACGACCAACCCGTCCGTCTCCACGGGCGACGGTGTGGCCCTCGCGCTGCGGGCGGGTGCGGAGGTCTCCGACCTGGAGTTCGTCCAGTTCCACCCCACGGCGCTCTATCTCGGCCCGGACGCGGAGGGACAGCAGCCCCTCATCTCGGAGGCCGTACGGGGCGAGGGGGCGCACCTCGTCGACGCGGACGGCGTGCGCTTCATGGTGGGGCAGCACCCGCTCGCCGAGCTGGCCCCGCGCGACATCGTCGCCAAGGGCATCGTGCGCCGCGCCGCCGAGCAGGGCACGGACCACGCCTACCTGGACGGGCGGCACTTCGGCGCGGAGATGTGGGAGCGCCGCTTCCCCACCATCCTGGCCGCCTGCCGCGCCCACGGCATCGACCCCGTGACCGAGCCCGTACCCATCGCCCCCGCCGCGCACCACGCCAGCGGCGGCGTCCGTACGGACCGCTACGGAAGGACGACCGTCCCCGGGCTGTACGCCTGCGGCGAGGTCGCCTGCACCGGCGTGCACGGCGCCAACAGGCTCGCGTCCAACAGCCTGTTGGAGGGCCTGGTCTTCGCCGAGCGCATCGCGGAGCGCGCCGTCACCGAGACCGCGGGCCCCGGCCCGTACGCGAGCGCCCGTACGCGCGTGCCGCTGCTGCCGCCCGAGGCCCGCGTGGCCGTCCAGCGGGTGATGTCCCGCGGCGCGGGGGTGCTCCGTTCCGCCGACAGCCTGGCCGAGGCCGACGAGCGGCTTTCCGCGCTCCCCGGCGAGATGGCCGACAAGCCCGCCGAACCGGGCGTCGAGACCTGGGAGACGGCCAACCTCCATCTGGTCGCGCGCGTCCTCGTCACGGCGGCCCGGTACCGCGCGGAGACCCGTGGCTGCCACTGGCGCGAGGACCATCCGGACCGCGACGACGCACAATGGCGCCGCCACCTGAGGGTCTCGCTCGCCCCGGAACGCACCGCGCCCGAGGGCACGGCCCCGGGCACCGCTCCGGGCACGGCCCCGGACACGCCTTTCACCGTCCGTACGACACAGACGACCGCCTTCCCGCCGGTCGCGCAGAACCAGGAGACACAGTGACCGACGACCTTCCCCTGCTCCAGATCGGCAAGGGCCCGGCCGCGCCGGCCGGACAGGACGGCGGCTGCGGTGACGGCTGCGGCTGCTCCGGGGGCGACGAGACGGGCCTCGACCCGCTCGAATGCGGCCTCGACCCCGGCCTGGCGATGCTCCTGGCGGCCCAGGGTCTGGACCCGGTGCAGGTCGAGGACATCGCGCACCTGGCCATCGAGGAGGACCTGGACAACGGCGTCGACGTCACCAGCGTCGCCACCATCCCCGAAGAGGCCGTCGCGACCGGCGACTTCACGGCGCGCGAGGCCGGTACGGTCGCGGGCCTGCGCGTCGCCGAGGCGGTCCTCTCCGTCGTGTGCACCGACGAGTTCGAGGTCGAGCGCCATGTCCTCGACGGGGACCGCGTCGAGCCCGGCCAGAAGCTGCTCACCGTCCGCACCCGCACCCGTGACCTGCTGACGGCCGAACGCAGCGCCCTGAACCTCCTGTGCCGCCTGTCGGGCGTCGCGACGGCCACCCGCGCCTGGGCGGACGCCCTGGAGGGCACGAAGACGCGCGTACGGGACACCCGTAAGACCACCCCGGGGCTGCGCGTCCTGGAGAAGTTCGCCGTCCGGTGCGGCGGGGGCGTCAACCACCGCATGTCCCTCTCTGACGCGGCGCTCGTCAAGGACAACCACGTGGTCGCCGCGGGCGGCGTCGCGGAGGCGTTCCGGCGCGTACGGGAGGAGTTCCCGGACGTCCCCGTCGAGGTCGAGGTCGACCGCCTGGACCAGATCCCGCCCGTCCTGGACGAGGGCGCCGACCTGATCCTCCTGGACAACTTCACGCCCGAGCTGACGGCGGAGGCCGTCCGGCTGGTCGGGGGCCGCGCCCGGCTGGAGTCCTCGGGCCGCCTCACCCTGGTGAACGCCGCCGAGTACGCCGCCACGGGCGTCGACTACCTGTCCGTCGGCGGTCTCACCCACTCCTCCCCGATCCTCGACATCGGCCTGGACCTGCGCGAGGAGCACGCCTGATGCTGCTGACCATCGATGTGGGGAACACCCACACCGTGCTGGGCCTGTTCGACGGGGAGGAGATCGTCGAGCACTGGCGCATCTCCACCGAGGCCCGCCGTACGGCCGACGAACTCGCCGTCCTCCTCCAGGGGCTGATGGGCATGCACCCGCTCCTGGGCGAGGAGCTGGGCGACAACATCGAGGGCATCGCCATCTGTTCGACGGTCCCCTCCGTGCTGCACGAGCTGCGCGAGGTGACCCGTCGCTACTACGGCGACATCCCCGCCGTCCTGGTCGAACCGGGCGTCAAGACGGGCGTGCCGATCCTCATGGACAACCCGAAGGAGGTCGGCGCGGACCGCATCATCAACGCGCTGGCCGCCGTCGAGCTGTACGGCGGCCCCTGCGTGGTCGTCGACTTCGGCACGGCCACGACGTTCGACGCGGTCTCGGCCCGCGGCGAGTACGTCGGCGGCGTCATCGCGCCCGGCATCGAGATCTCCGTCGACGCGCTGGGCGTGCGCGGAGCGCAGCTCCGCAAGATCGAGATCGCCCGCCCGCGCAGCGTCATCGGCAAGAACACCGTCGAGGCCATGCAGGCGGGCATCGTCTACGGCTTCGCGGGCCAGGTCGACGGCGTCGTCAACCGCATGGCCGCCGAGCTGGCGGAGGACCCCGACGACGTCACCGTCATCGCCACGGGCGGCCTCGCGCCCATGGTCCTGGGCGAGTCCGCGGTCATCGACGAGCACGAGCCCTGGCTCACCCTGATCGGCCTGCGCCTGGTCTACGAGCGCAACGTCGACCGGAGCTAGCCGGAGCCGACCGGAGCTGACCGGGGCCCCATCGGCTACCGGAGGGGGCGCGCCACGCCGCGCCTCGGGCGATAAGAAGACTTGTCCGTTTCACCCCGTATCGTCGGCCCATGCCCACGCCATACGGTTCCCGAGGCGGCGTCGCGTTCAGCGCGGACGAGCTGCGTGTGCTCGGCGGCGCCCTCGCCATCGCCCTGCAGTCCGGCCCCACGCCCGAGGAGGCCCGCGAGTACCTGCGGCTGGCCGAGGCCGTCGACGAGACGGTCCGTGAGGGGTACCGGCTCCGCTCGTTCCTCCTCGCGGACCTCGCCCGCTACCGCGGCGCCCTCCCCGGCGCGGCCGTCGGCTACCTCGACCAGGTGGAGGCGGCCCTCACCGCGGGCTACCTCCCGCGCCCCGACGACATCGTCGCGCTGCGCTCCCTGTGCGAGGAGGCCGTGAGCGCCCCCGAGGCGGCCCGCCGCCGGGCGCTGCTCCTGCGCTGCGAGCGCCTCTCCGAGAGGGCCGTACGCTCGCGTCTGCGGGTCCTCCCGCACGGCAGGGTTCCGGTCCCGGCCCCCGCGTCGGAGCCTCCGTCCGGATCGCCGTCCGTACCGCAGCCCGGGCCGGTGTCCCCGGAGTCCCCGGAGTCCCCGGAGGCCGCCGACGACGGCGGGACGCCGGGCGAGCAGGACGAACCGGAGTCCCCGGAGGCCCCGCAGTCCCCGGAGCCGTCCTCCGAGCCCTCCCCGCCTCCCGCTCCGGGCCGTCCCGTCCCCACCCCGGCCGAGGTCTTCCCGCCCCGGCGCGACCCGTCGGAGCCCTCAGGGCCGCCGGAGCAGCCGGAGCCGCCGGAGTCCCCGGAACCGTCGGCGCCCCCGGAGGAGGAGCACAGGCGGGCGGTCCCGGCGTAGGGCCTCGAACGCCTCGCAGTAGGCTGGACTTCTGCGCACCGAGGAGGCCAAAGCCATGGAGTACGTTGCCGCACTCACCCCGCCGTTCGTCATGGCGGTGGCATTCACGGCGCTCATCGTGGTCATCGTGAAGACCCAGGGCGGGACGAACAAGGCCAAGGAGGACGGCATCGTCGATGCCACCCTGGCCCGTGCCGAGGGCACCCGGCAGAAGAAGGACTGAGTCCGGCCGGTCCCGGCCGGTTCTTATTCCCCTCGATTCGGACATCTCCGACTATTATTCATCTGTGCCGAGGCCATTGGGTGAGTTGGAAGATGCCGTGATGACCCGGGTATGGCGCTGGAACCGCCCGGTCACCGTGCGAGAAGTCCTGGAAGATCTGCAGAAGGAACGCGCCATCGCCTACACGACGGTGATGACCGTAATGGACAACCTGCGGCAGAAGGGCTGGGTCCGCCGGGATCAAGAAGGCCGGGCCTATCGATATGAAGCGGTCTCCACTCGGGCCGCGTACTCGGCCGCTCTCATGAACGAGGCGTGGTCGGCCAGTGACAACCCGGCCGCCGCTCTCGTCGACTTCTTCGGCATGATGTCGCCGGAACAGGTGGATGTGCTCCGGGACGCGTTGCGCGTCGTACAACTGAACGGCGTGCATCTCGATGCCCCCGACGGCGGGGCCGGAGGCCAGGAGCGATAGCGTCCGTTCATGCCAGAAGCCGCGCCGCTAAGCGAAGTCACCATCCGCAGGGCACGCACAGCGGATGTGCCCGCTGTCCGCGCGCTCATCGAGGCCTACTCGCGCGACCAGATCCTGCTCGGCAAAGCCACGGTGACCCTTTACGAGGACATCCAGGAGTTCTGGGTCGCCGAACGGGACCACGATGCGGAAGTGGTCGGATGCGGCGCCCTCCACGTCATGTGGGAGGACCTCGCCGAGGTGAGAACCCTGGCTGTGGCTCCGGCGCAGCGTGGAAGCGGAGTCGGGCGGCTGTTGCTGGAGAAGCTGCTCCAGACCGCGCGCTGGCTCGGCGTCCGGCGCATTTTCTGTCTCACCTTCGAAGTTGACTTCTTCTCGAAGCACGGGTTCACGGAGATCGGCGAGACTCCCGTCGACGGCGATGTCTACAGCGAGCTGCTGCGTTCCTATGACGAGGGAGTAGCCGAGTTCCTGGGCCTCGAACGGGTGAAGCCGAACACCTTGGGCAACAGCCGCATGCTGCTGCATCTCTGAACCCCGGCTCTGATCTGCCGCCACTATGTCCGAAAGATCCCGCCAATCCCAGCGGGTGGCCAGGCAAACTCCGCCGAGGGTTTGTGTTTCTCCGGGAAAAGCGGTTTGCTTTCGTCGTCAGTATCAGTAATCCGTTATCGATGACGAATGGGAGCAGTCGGTGGCACAGAAGGTTCAGGTTCTTCTTGTCGACGACCTCGACGGTGGCGAGGCGGACGAGACGGTGACGTTCGCTCTGGACGGGAAGACCTACGAGATCGATCTCACCACCGCTAATGCGGACAAGCTCCGGAGCGCTCTGGAGCCCTATCTCAAGGGTGGGCGCCGTACCGGCGGCCGTTCCGCGCGCGGAAAGAGCGGCCGCGCGGCCACGGGCGGCGGCGGCAGCCAGGACACCGCGAAGATCCGCGCGTGGGCCAAGGAGCAGGGTTACGAGGTCAACGACCGGGGCCGCGTCCCCGCCAGCATCCGTGAGGCCTACGAGAAGGCCAACGGCTGAAGCCCCAGCCGGGCGCGGTGGCACTCCGTGGCCGCGGCGCTCACCAGCCTGACGAGATCGACGGGCCGTCCGGTCGTCCCCGGCGCTCCCCGTCCGCACCCCGGCTCGGGGGGCCGCAGCCATACGGCGGCCTCCCGAGGGTCGTATCCGGCGCGGGCGGTCAGCCCCAGCTCGATCCCGCCCCACTCCAGCCACTCCAGGAGCCCCGGCAGTTCCTCGGCACTGCCCGAGGGCACAAGCAGTTGCACGCGTACGCGCACCGGGTCGTACGCCACGGGTCCGGTGCGCAGCCCCCGGCGCCGCAGCAGCGCCAGCCCGGCACCGGCCGGCACCTCCAGCACGTCTGCCGCACCGGTACCGGCCTCCCCGGCCTCCCCGGACGGGCGCGGAATCGCGAAAGTCATGTCCGGTGCAACGGGCCGCGCCCCGTGGGTGTTACGCAGGGTTGACAACGGCTACCCGGCGTGCTCAAAGAGAATCCGCACAAGCGCAAGGCTGTTCGCCAACAGCGGATGCGCCCGCGCGTATCGGCTGTAAGCCGCATGGACTGTCACCGCGAGCGGGTAAGAAGGCTCTAACGAGCAGGAAGCCCAGGTGAAGACGGGCGGAGCGGGGGTGTGAACGGCCGGTGTCGGACCGGGACGGGCGTGTCGGTGCGGGGGCGTTCGCCGTCGGCGTAGTGGATCCAGGTGAATACGCCTGGCCTGCGGGAACATCGTCTCGCACCATCGGGTTGGAACTGTTGTCGGCTGTCCGGGGCAGGAGACAAGGAGTCAACTGGGCTGGTGTCGGCAGTTGGAATGAGCGGTCCCCCGTTGCGGGACTAAGCTGCGGAAGGACAGCGAGGGGAGCGTCCCCTCACTGCCTGACCGCTCTGAGGAGCGATTAACGATGTTCGAGAGGTTCACCGACCGCGCGCGGCGGGTTGTCGTCCTGGCTCAGGAAGAAGCCCGGATGCTCAACCACAACTACATCGGCACCGAGCACATCCTCCTGGGCCTGATCCACGAGGGTGAGGGTGTCGCCGCTAAGGCACTGGAGAGCCTCGGGATTTCGCTTGAGGCTGTCCGCCAGCAGGTGGAGGAGATCATCGGCCAGGGCCAGCAGGCCCCGTCCGGTCACATCCCCTTCACGCCCCGTGCCAAGAAGGTGCTGGAGCTGTCGCTCCGCGAAGCACTTCAGCTCGGCCACAACTACATCGGCACCGAGCACATCCTGCTCGGCCTCATCCGCGAGGGCGAGGGCGTCGCCGCCCAGGTCCTCGTGAAGCTCGGGGCCGACCTCAACCGGGTGCGCCAGCAGGTCATCCAGCTCCTGTCGGGGTACTCGGGCGGCAAGGAAGCCGCGACCGCGGGCGGACCCGCCGAGGGCACGCCCTCCACCTCGCTCGTCCTGGACCAGTTCGGCCGCAACCTGACGCAGGCCGCACGCGAGTCCAAGCTCGACCCGGTCATCGGGCGCGAGAAGGAGATCGAGCGGGTCATGCAGGTCCTGTCCCGCCGTACGAAGAACAACCCGGTTCTCATCGGCGAGCCCGGCGTCGGCAAGACCGCCGTCGTCGAGGGGCTGGCGCAGGCCATCGTCAAGGGCGAGGTGCCCGAGACCCTCAAGGACAAGCACCTCTACACCCTGGACCTCGGCGCCCTGGTCGCCGGCTCGCGCTACCGCGGTGATTTCGAGGAGCGCCTGAAGAAGGTGCTCAAGGAGATCCGTACGCGCGGCGACATCATCCTGTTCATCGACGAGCTGCACACCCTGGTCGGCGCGGGCGCCGCCGAGGGCGCGATCGACGCGGCGAGCATCCTCAAGCCGATGCTGGCCCGCGGCGAGCTGCAGACGATCGGTGCCACGACACTCGACGAGTACCGCAAGTACCTGGAGAAGGACGCGGCCCTCGAGCGCCGCTTCCAGCCCATCCAGGTCGCGGAGCCGTCGCTGCCGCACACCATCGAGATCCTCAAGGGCCTGCGCGACCGTTACGAGGCGCATCACCGCGTCTCCATCACGGACGCCGCCCTGGTCGGCGCCGCGACGCTCGCGGACCGATACATCTCGGACCGTTTCCTGCCGGACAAGGCGATCGACCTGATCGACGAGGCCGGATCGCGGATGCGCATCCGCCGGATGACCGCGCCGCCGGACCTCCGCGAGTTCGACGAGAAGATCGCGAACGTCCGCCGGGACAAGGAGTCCGCGATCGACTCGCAGGACTTCGAGAAGGCCGCCTCCCTCCGTGACACGGAGAAGCAGCTCCTCGCCCAGAAGGCCAAGCGGGAGAAGGAGTGGAAGGCCGGCGACATGGATGTCGTGGCCGAGGTCGACGAGGAGCTGATCGCCGAGGTCCTCGCCACCGCCACCGGCATCCCGGTCTTCAAGCTGACCGAGGAGGAGTCCAGCAGGCTCCTGCGCATGGAGGACGAGCTGCACAAGCGCGTCATCGGCCAGGAGGACGCCATCAAGGCGCTCTCCCAGGCGATCCGGCGCACGCGTGCGGGCCTGAAGGACCCGAAGCGCCCGGGTGGTTCGTTCATCTTCGCCGGCCCGTCCGGCGTCGGTAAGACGGAGCTGTCCAAGACGCTCGCCGAGTTCCTCTTCGGGGACGAGGAAGCGCTCATCTCCCTCGACATGTCGGAGTTCAGCGAGAAGCACACCGTCTCGCGCCTCTTCGGCTCCCCGCCCGGATACGTGGGTTACGAGGAGGGCGGTCAGCTCACCGAGAAGGTGCGCCGCAAGCCGTTCTCCGTCGTCCTCTTCGACGAGGTCGAGAAGGCCCACCCGGACATCTTCAACTCGCTGCTGCAGATCCTGGAGGACGGTCGCCTGACCGACTCCCAGGGCCGGGTCGTGGACTTCAAGAACACGGTCATCATCATGACGACCAACCTCGGCACCCGGGACATCTCCAAGGGCTTCAACCTGGGCTTCGCGGGCCAGGGCGACGTCCGCGCGGGATACGACCGGATGAAGGCGAAGGTCAACGACGAGCTGAAGCAGCACTTCCGCCCCGAGTTCCTCAACCGTGTCGATGACACGGTCGTCTTCCACCAGCTCACGCAGGACGACATCATCCGCATCGTGGACCTGATGATCGCCCAGGTCGACGAGCGGCTGAAGGACCGTGACATGGGCATCGAGCTCAGCACGGACGCCAAGGAGCTCCTCGCCAAGAAGGGCTACGACCCCGTGATGGGTGCCCGGCCGCTGCGCCGCACCATCCAGCGCGAGGTCGAGGACGTCCTCTCGGAGAAGATCCTCTTCGGCGACCTGCGTCCCGGCCACATCGTGGTCGTGGACACGGAGGGCGAGGGCGAGTCCAAGACGTTCACCTTCCGCGGCGAGGAGAAGTCGGCGCTGCCCGACGCCCCGCCGGTCGAGTCCGCCGCGGGCGGCAGCGGGCCGAACCTGTCCAAGGAGGCCTGACCTCCAGGGAGGCTCGATCTCCCAGGAGGCCTGACGCCGCACGTCGCGCCGAGCGTGGCCCGGAGGGCCGGTATCCGTCACGGGTACCGGCCCTCCGGCATGTCAGGACGCCTTGCCCGCCCCGCCGTCGCCCAGCGCGCCGACGGCGGTCTTCGCGACCCGTTCCACCAGATCGATGCCCGCGCGGTGCGAGGGCTGCCCGTCGGACAGCACGGTGACCAGATAGGCGCGCCCTCCTGCCTCGATACGGCCGACGCTGTTGACGTCCCACAGCCCCGTGGCCGTACGCGGCAGCCATCCGTTCTTCAGCGCGGCGTCGTCCGCGTCCTCCGCGTCCCCCGCCGCCGGGACGCCCCAGCGCTGGTCCGCGCGGACGGAGGCCATCAGGGAACGGACGTACGCCCGCGAGGCGCGGTCCAGCGGCGAGGAGTCCGCGTCCCCGGCGAAGACGGCCTCCAGCAGCGTGAGCTGGTCGGCGGCCGTCGTCCGCGTCAGGCCCCACCGCCCGCCGTCGCCTGGCGTGGTCGCCGTCAGCCCGAGGCGGGCGTTGGCGGCACGCAGGCCGTCCGCACCGCCGATGGCGCGCCAGAGGGCGTCCGTCGCCGCGTTGTCGCTGTCGCGGATCATCGCGGAGGCCAGCCGCCGCCGCTCCTCGCTCAGCCCGGCCCCTTGGTCCTGCGCCTGGAGCAGCAGCGCGGCGAGGACGTCCACCTTGACGACGCTGGCGGTGTCGAAGGCGGCGTAGGCGCCGGCGCTGCCGTGGACGACGCAGTCGCCGGTGCGCAGGTCCTTGACGGCGACCGCGTAACGGCCCGTACGGGAGGTGCCGCGCGGCAGGCCGTCCAGCGCGGCGCGGACCGTGTGCGCCGGGTCGGCGGGCACGGTCCGCGCCTGCTGCGACGGCGCCGGGGAGGAGGACGCCGTGCGGGCCCTGGCTCCCGGCGGGCCCTGCCCGGACCCCTGACAGGCCACGACGGCGGTGAGAGCCGTCACTGCGGCGGCGGTCGGCAGGAGTCTGCGGATCCGGCGGGAAACCCTCGGCACGCGCCGGACGCTAGCCAGCCCGTATGAGAGGGGGCTGTGAACGGCCTCAAGAGCGCGTGAGAGCCGGGCAGCCGGATGCTACGACAGGATCCGTACGCCCTCCGGGACGCCCGTGACGCGGGGCAGCCGGGGGTTGACCCGCAGGGTCGTCAGGTGCGGGAAGGCGCTCAGCCAGTCCATCCGTACGCCCAGGTCGTAGGCGAGCCACAGGTGGGTGAGCTGGTCGGGGACCAGGCCGTCCAGCAGTTCGTCCGGGGTGAAGTGGCCGACGATCTGGACGCGTTCCCTGCCGCCCAGCTTGCGCAGGGCCGCCAGTTCCACGCGGTCGCTCACCGGGAAGTACAGGCCCTCGGGGTCGAGATGGCCGATGATCTCCTCGGCGTAGTGATCGGTGTCGAAGTTGCGCCAGCCGTGCGCGAGTTCGGCCCGCAGCTCCAGGGAGGCGCGGTTGCGGAGCTGCGCGAGGTAGTGGACGGCCGCGTCGTCGCCGATCCGGGTGACCGTCACGGCGAGGCGGTGGGCCTCCTGGTCCGAGACGGTCGACGGGTCGGGCAGCATCTCCAGCACTATCGGGCCCACCCAGCCCAGGCCGCGCGCCGCGGCGACCGTCGCGGGACGCAGCATGTTGCGCGTCTCGCGGCGGATACGGTCGTGCGTCTCCGGGTCCAGCTCCGTGACGTGCTCCAGGCAGGCGGCGGCCAGCAGGCGGCGCCGGTTGCGCTGCATGCCCGTCCTGCCGGGCGCCAGCAGGCCCGTCAGCAGCCGGGCGCACTCTCCCGGCCTGGCGTGGGCCACGGCCATCCGGATCACCTCCTCCCACTCCGACTCGTGCGCGTGCGCGAGCAGCAGGTCGAAGGCGCCCTGCTCGACGGCCTCCTTGGCCGCGAGATAGTCCTGGACGGTGCGGTGCACGAACTCCATCGAACGGTCCGCCTGCTCCCGCAGCAGCCCCGTGCGCAGCAGCAGATGCCGGAAGATGGCCTGCGGGCCGCCCTGGCCGGCCGTGGACGGGATGGCGGGCAGGCTCCGCTGGATCTCCTCCAGTGCCTCGTCCATGTCCAGTTCCGCGCGCTGCTCGGTGAGCATCCGGAAGGCGAGCTTGCGCAGCAGCCGCTCGCGGGGCGCCCGCTGGAGCCGTACGGCGTCCGCGTAGAGCACCCGGCGCTCGGGGTCGCGGCGCTGGAGGAGCATCTCCATGGCCGCCTCGTACAGCTCCTTGCGGCCCTTGGGCAGCGAGCCCGAACGGTCGCGGTTCAGGGCGCAGATCAGGCCGCACATCAGCGGGTTGGTCGCCAGGCCGCGCAGCTCGCGGAAGAGCGGGATGGAGGCGAGCAGCTTGTCGCGGTACTCGTCGAGCCGGGAGTGGTCCTTGCCCTCGTCGTTCCGCGCGGCCGTGTGCCAGGCGGTGATGAACGCGGCGACCTGGTCGCGGTTCATGGGTGCCAGCGCCAGCTCGTCGAAGCCCTCGTCCGCCAGCCAGTTCGGCTCGACCGCCGAGGGGCGGGCCGTGACGAGGCAGAAGTTGCCGGAGTAGATCCGCATCAGCCGCTTCAGCGCGGCACGCAGCGGCCCCCGCTCGGACTCGGGCGCCTCGTCGATCCCGTCGACGAGCAGCAGCGCCCGTTCCTCCGTCAGCACGCGCGCCACCCACCCGTCCGGCGCCTCGTCCGCGAGCGGGTGCCGTACGGCCGTCAGGAAGTCGTCCGGCGCGGGGAACCCCTCCCGCGCGAAGCGCCGTACGGGCAGCACGAGCGGGATCCGGCCGCGCAGCGCCTCCAGCTCCGGCGGCAGCGCGTCGCGCGCGGTGGAGACCGCGAGCCACTGCACGAGGGTCGTCTTCCCGGCGCCCGCGACGCCCCGCAGCAGCACCCGCTCGTGCCCGGACAGCGCCCGGTCGGCCGTCAGGACGGGCTCGTCGGACTCGCGCTCCTCCGCCCCCTCGTTGTCGAACTCGGCGCTCAGGCTCAGATAGGTCGCGTCGAGCGACCAGTTGTCGGGGGTGTTCGGGTTCGGCAGGTCGATGCCGTAGATGGTGACGCGGTTGTACTGCTCGACGACCGAGTCCGCGTACCGCGCCTCGAAGTCCGCGTCCTCCACGGACGGCCGCCCGCCCGGGCCCTCCAGGCCGCGCACGGCCTCCACGTCGTTCAGGTCGATGAGCTGCCGTATCCGGTGCGCCCGTTCGGGCAGCCGGGCCGCGAGGCGCGGGGAGCGGCGGATCAGGTGGTGCAGCAGGTGCAGGCAGACGGTCACCAGCAGCCGGTCGTGGAACCAGGCGGCGTCGGGCGTCAGCTCCCGGTCCGCGCCGGGCACGGCGGACCGCAGCCGCCGCGCGTAGTCCTGCGGCCCGAGCCGTACTGCCTGGACGTCGGTCGTGTCCAGCTCGCCGATGATCCAGAGCGTGCGGGACAGCACGACGGCGATGGGCGCCCGCTCGACGGCGGGCAGCCGGTGCGCGGCGGAGGCCAGTTCGACCAGCTCCTGCGAGAGGGAGAGCAGGCCCTCGTAGGAGAGCGCGGGGTTCTCGCCGCGGAACGAGACGAGATGCGCGAGCAGTTCGGACGTCGTGGCGTCCTTGAGCGAGGCGGGCGCGGCCTCTACGGGCAGCAGGAGCTGGCTGACGATCGGGTCGGCGACGGCGGACGCGAGCCGTACTGCGGGATCCATGTGGACGTCGACTCCCTGACGGGGGCAGGGGGCGTATGGGCTTACGGGTCCAGCGTATGCGCGGTGCAGTCAGATGGTCACGGGGTGGGGTCTGTGCGGGGTCTCGGGAAGATGCTGAGGTCAACGTTTTCGGACAGGAGGCCGGAGTTGACGATGCGGTCGGCTCTGTTCACATGGACGGTGCGCAGGTTCGGCAGGGCGCTGAGGGGCGACAGGTCGACGTCTCCGACGGGCTGGTGCACCGCCAGGGTCCGCACCATCGGGAAGAGGCGGCACGCCCGTTCGAGGTCGCCGGGGACGGCATCCTGCAACTGGAGCAGCGTCACTTCGGGGAACTCGGGGAAGCCGTCCGGCAGCGACGAGAGCTGCGGGTGGTCCAGGACGAGCTGCTGGAGCCTCGGCAGCCCGTGGAGCTGCATCCAGTCGGCCTCGGCGAGCCGGTGCTCCACTCCCCAGAAGCTCACCTCTGTGAGTTCCTGGAACTCCGTCAGCCCGTTCAGGACCGCCAGTCCGCGCCGGGGGAAGAGCAGCCCTTCCAGGGTTCCGGGCGGAGGCAGGGCCTCGAAGCCGGGCCAGACCGTGTCTCCTCTCAGCACGAGCCGCTTCAGCCGGGTGAGCTCATGGAGTCCCCGTGTCCCCTGCGCGCCGAAGTCCCACAGCCAGAGTTCCCGTACGGCGCTGAGGGGCGCCAGATCGACGACGCGGTTGCAGCGGCGGAGGTCGAGTTCCTCGATGCCCGGGAATTCGCGGAGGAACGTGAGGTCGTCGAGCACGGCGTTGTCGGAGAGTATGAGCTTGGTGGTCCTGCCGCCTTCCAGCGCCCGGGCGACCTGCTCTTCGGTGAAGTTCCCGGTGAGGCTCAGCTTTGGGTGCCCTCCGAACCGGTGCAGGTGCGAGAGCTCCTCGTGGGACCGGACGGTGATGAACGCGCGTTCGAGGTACGGGAGGATCTCGGTCGCGTAGGCGTCGGTGTCGAACTCGCCCCAGTGCGACCCCAGCAGTGCGGCCATAGGGTGCTCGCGGAACTTGACGAGCAGGAGCAGCGCGGCGTCTCCGCCGATGTTGGCCGCCGTGCGGACGGTGGCATCGACCTCGTCGTCCATCAGCCCGTCCGGCCGCTCCGGCAGCAGCTCCAGCACCACCGGCCCCACCCGAGCCAGCTCCTGGGCCTCATCCGCGCTCCGCGGAGGCAACAGCACGCGTGCCCGCTCCTCCACCGCGTCCCGGACCTCCGGATCGAGGTTCGTGGCGTGTTCCAGGCAGGCCATGGCGAGGAGGTGGACGCGGGTGCGGAACTCCGGTTCGGCGTCCCCTCGGGCGAGGAGCGCGCTGAGAAGGCGGGCCCGTTCGTGGGGGCGGGCGTGGGCTACGGCCATGCGGAGGACGTCCTCCCACTGGTCGAGGTGCGCGTGCCGGACCAGTACGTCGAAGTCCCGCTCCTCCACGGCCGCCTTGGCGCCCAGGTAGTCCTGGAAGGTGCGGTGGACGAACTCGACGGTGCCGTGCGCCGGTTCGCGGAGCAGGCCCGAGCGGATCAGGAGGTGCTGGAAGACCTCTTCCGGGCTGCCCTGCGAGGCGACGTACCGCATGGACGGCAGGACGCGTTCCAGGAGCGCGAGGGCGTCGTCGTGAGCCATCTCGGAACGGCCGTTGCGGATGAGCCAGTACGCGAGCCGCTGCAACAGCTCGACCTGCGATTCCTCGTCCATGTCGATGCCGTCGGGGCGGTGCATGTCGCGCTCGCGGTCGCGCCGTTCCAGGAGCATGCTCAGCGCCGCGTCGTAGAGGGCCTTGCGGCCGCGCGGGAGGAAGCCGCGCCGTTCGCGGTGCAGGGCGCAGATCAGGCCGCACATGAGGGGGTTGGTGGCGAGCCGGCCGAGGTCGGGTTTGGAGCGTACGGAGGAGAGGAGCGCGGCGCCCAGCTCCGGTTCGGCCTCCGCCGCCTCGTGCCAGCGCCGGATGAAGACCTCGACGTCGGCGGGGCGCATCGAGGACAGGGACAGCTCGGTGAAGTCGTCCGTGCCGAGCCAGTCCTCGCGTACGGCGGAGGGGCGGGAGGTGACCAGGAAGAGGTTGCCGGGGAAGGCGCTGAGCAGGTCGCGCAGCCAGCGGCGGGTGCGTTCGCGCTCGCCCTCGGGGACCTCGTCGATGCCGTCGACGAGCAGCAGCCCGCGCCCGGCGGCGAGCACGCGGTCGGTCCAGCCGGGCGGCTGGGAGCCGCTCAGCGGCGAGGAGACGGCCGTGAGGAAGTCGGCTGGCACCGGGAGCCGCGCGCCCGCCCGCGTGAGCGTACGGAGCGGCAGGACGAACGGCACGCGCCCTATCAGGTGCGAGAGGCGCCCGGTGAGCTTGCCCTGCCGGGCGGTCGTCACGGCGAGCCACTGGACGAGCGTGGTCTTGCCGGAACCCGCGATGCCGCGCAGCAGCACGCGGCGGTGGCCGGAGAGGACCTGCTCGACGGGTTGCGGGTCCGGGTGCGCGTTCCGCTCGCCGGGCGTGTCCGGCGCGGTGGCGGGCGTGGCCTCCAGGCTGAGGTAGGCGGTGTCGAGGGGCCATTCGCGGGCGTGGTGGAGGTCGATGCCGTAGATGGTGAGGCTGCTGTGCCGCTTCGCGACGTGCTGGGCGTACTGGCGCTCGAACGCCGCGTCCTGCGCGGACTGGGAGGGCACGCGCTGGATCAGTACGTCGACGAGCGTCACGAGGTCCCGCAACTGCTGGGACTGGGCGGCGAGGGTACGGGCGACGAACGTGGACCTCTGGGTGAAGAAGTGCAGGATGTGCAGGCAGGCGCTCTCCAGGACGCGGAAGTAGAACGCCGTCTCGTCCTCCTCGACGGCCAGGGAGGTGCGCCCGATGGTGGCCTGGTCGTGCAGGGCGCGGGCGAAGGCCGCATGGCCCATGGACACCGCGTCGACGTCGGTCAGGCCCGTCTCGCCGAGCGCGTCGAGGGTCCAGGCGACCCGTCCGGCCACGCGCCGCCGCGCCTCGTCGCCGGGGGCGTCGTGGGGGCCCGCGTCGCGCGCGGCCCGCCGCACCAGCTCCTCGGCGATCTTGCGCAGGTCCTTCGCGGTGAGCGTCCGCTTCTCGCCCCGGAACGAGACGAGTCCGGAGACCCGTACGGGCCGGTCCACCAGTCCGGCGCCCGGGCCCTCGGAGACGAAGAGCTTCTTGACGAGCGGCCCCACGACACTGGACGCGAGCCGCGCCCCCACGACTCCGGCGTCCATAGGACCGGTCCTCCAGGTCAACTCGGCGGGTGCTGCGGCTGGTTGGTGCCCGGTTCAGCTTACGTGCGCGTCCGTGACCACCTGGACGTGCGCGGGGATGCCGTCGAGGTCCGGCGCGGGGGTGTCCTCCGGCACGACGAGGGTGCGCAGCCGCGGGAAGGCGTCGAGCCAGGACCATCCGTCACGGGAGCGGACGTCGGCGGTCAGCCAGAGCGCGGTGAGGCGGGACGGGTCGATCAGTCCGACCAGTTCCGCGGGGTCGTGCGGGCCGAAGAACTGGATGCGTTCCCGCCCTCCCAGTTCGCGCAGTACGCGCAGATGGGCGGCCGAATGGGCGGTGAAGTAGAGGCCCGTCCCGTCGAGACGGGCGATGATCTCCCGCCCGTACTCCTCCGTGCCGAAATGGTGCCACCGCCAGGCGAGCTGGCGGCGTACGGCCAGGGAGGGATGGTCGCAGTAGCGGCCGAGGAAGGTGATGGCGGCGTCCGTGGCCACGTGGGAGGCGCAGGTGACGGTGCGTACGGCCTGGTCGTCCGTCAGTCCCTCGGGTCCCGGAAGGAGCCCGATCAGCAGGGGGCCGCAGGTCTCGGCCATGCCGATGGCGTCCTTGACTGTCGGGGGAGGGAGGAAGACGCGGGCCCTTCCGGTGACCTCGTCCCGTACGGCGGGGTCCAGCTCCACGGCGTGCTTGAGGCAGGCCATGGCGAGCATGACCGGGCGGAACTCGGCGGGCCCGACGAGCGCTCTGAGGATGCGCGCCCTCTCGGCGGGCCGTCCGAGGGCCACCGCCATCTGGACGACGTCCTCCCACTGGTCCCTGGAGGCGTTGTCCGTGAGGAGCGGGAAGTCGCCCTCTTCCACGGCCGCCTTGGCGGCCAGGTAGTCCTGGAAGGTGCGGTGGACGAAGTCGACGCGCCCCTCGGCGGGCTCGCGCAGGAGGCCCGAGCGTTCCAGCAGGTAGCGGTGGACCTCCTCGGGCCCGGCCGTCACGTGCGCCATGGAGACCAGGGCCCGCTCCAACTGGGCCACGGCGTCGGCGCGTTCCATCTCCGCGCGGTCGTTGCGCAGGAGCCAGTGCGCGAGTTTCTGGAGGAGCTGGATCTGCGTCTCCTTGGAGAGACGGAGGCCGTCCGCCACGCCCCGTTCGACGTCGCGCCGTTCCAGGAGCATGCTCAGGGCCGCCTCGTAGAGGTCCTTCCTCCCTTGCGGCAGAAAACCCCGCCGTTCCCGGTGCAGCGCGCACAGGAGGCCGCACATCAGCGGGTTCACCGCGAGCTGGGCGAGCGCGGGGGCCGTACGGACCGCGTCGAGCAGGGACGTGCCCAGCTCCGGGTCGGCGCCGGCGGCCTCGTGCCAGCGGCGCACGAACTCCGCGACGTCGGCGCGCGCCATGGGGGCGAGGGACAGCTCGGTGAACCCCTCGTGCTCCAGCCAGTCCTCCCGTACGGCCGACGGGCGGGCGGTGACCAGCCACAGGTTGCCCGGGTAGTCGCCCATCAGTTCGCGCATCCACCGGCGCACGGGCTCCCGCTCGCGCTCCGGGATCTCGTCGATGCCGTCGACGAGGAGGAGGCCGCGCCCCGCGCGCAGCACGCGCGCCGCCCATCCCTCCGGCTGCTCGCCCGCTACGGAGCTGCGTACGGCGTCCAGGAAGCGGTCCGGCGCGGGCGGCAGCCCGTCGCGCCCGACGCGGCGCAGCGGCAGCACGAAGGGCACGCGGCCGACGAGATGGGAGAGGGACGGGGGGAGCGCGTCCTGCCGGGCGGCCGTCACGGCGAGCCACTGCACGAGCGTCGTCTTGCCGCTCCCGGCGCCGCCGCGCAGCAGGACGCGCTCCTGCCCCGAGAGGGCGCGTTCGGCCGGGAGAGGGGCCGTCAGTCCCTCCTGGCCGTCGCTCGCGGTCGCCTCCAGGGAGACGTAGGCGCTGTCGAGCCGCCATTCGCGGGCGTGCCGGAGGTCGAGGCCGTAGATGGTCAACTCGCCGTGCTTGCGGGCGATGTGGTCCGCGTAGCGCTGCTCGAAACGGGCGTCCCGCGCGGTCTGTGAGGGGATACGGGCGGCGAGCAGGTCCGTCGTCGCGACGACCTGCTCCAGGGTGCGGGTCTGCTCGACGAGGGTGCGCGCGACGAAGGTCGAGCGCTGGGTGAAGAAGTGCAGGATGTGCACGCACGCGGTGCGCAGCAGGGGACGGAAGCAGGCTTCGGCGGCCTCCGAGAGGCCGTCGGTCCGGTCGGAGGCGGAGCCCGCGGACGCGACGGGCCCGTCCCTTGAGCCGTCCCGACGGGCCAGCAGTGCCGCCAGGCCGTCCGCTCCGAGCCGTACGGCCTGCACGTCGTCCATGTCGAGGTCGCCGAGGCTGTGCAGGGCGGACGCGAGGGCCTCGGTGACCTCGTCGCGGGTGGCGGGGTCCGGCGCCTCGTGCGGCCCTCCGGCCTCGGCGGCGCGGCGGACCAGCTCGGCCGCGAGCTTGTGGAGGTCCCGCTCGGTGAGGGTGCGCCGCTCGCCCCGGAAGGAGACACGGCTCGCGATCCGTACGGGTCTGTCGGTGAGTCCCGCACCCGGCCCTTCCTGCACGAACAGCCTCTTCACCAGCGGCGTCACGGCGCTGGAGGCGAGGCGCGCGGCTACGGTCGTCGGCTCCATGGAGGGAGCCTAACGAGGCGGCGCGGAGCGGTGATCCCGTTCACAGACACGGACTTCGCGCCCCTTGCCGCGCCGTGACGTCACGCACAGATCGTCCGCGCGTACGAACGGGCCTAGGAGCGAGGGGTGCGGTGCGCCCCGGTGCGGCCCGTGCGCGGCGGGTTCACGGGGACCAGGAGCGACCTACGTCACTCCTCCTGCTACGTGCGTCTTTAGTACGTCACATCCGGACTGCCCCTTGATGTCCGCTATGCCGCCGGTTACCCATGAAAGTCGCCCGTCATTCAGGGCGGCTCTCCATTGCATCCACACACCGGAGGTACTACCCCTATGTCACGTTCCTGGACCACCAACGGCGCCGCAGCCAAGGCGGTCGTGCTCGCCGCGGGCCTCGGCGTCTCGATGGCCCTGGGGGCGGGCGTCGCGACGGCAGCGGATTCGCAGGCGCACGAGACCGGGCTTCAGCCCGTACGTACGGCGGAGCAGTTCGCCGAGGCGGCGCAGAAGCAGGCCGACGCGCACCGCGACGCCGTCAAGAAGGAGCGCGAGGCGAAGAAGCACGAGGCCGAGAAGAAGGCCAAGGAAGCCGCTCGCAAGGCGCGCTCCTGGGAGAAGCCGATATCCGGCAAGTACAAGCTGACCGCGTCCTTCGGCAACAGCGGCGGGCGCTGGGCGCACAAGCACTCCGGCCAGGACTTCGCCGTGCCCGTCGGCACGCCGGTGCACGCCGTGCACAAGGGCACCGTCGTGAAGGCGGGCGGCAACGGCGCGGGCGACGGCCCCGCCTACGGCAACGCGATCGTGATCAAGCACGGCAACGGCTCGTACTCGCAGTACGCCCACCTGAAGGGCGTCAAGGTCAAGCCCGGCCAGCAGGTGAAGACGGGCCAGAAGATCGGGCTGTCCGGCAACACCGGCAACTCGTCCGGTCCGCACCTGCACTTCGAGATCCGGCACACCGCCGACTACGGCTCGGGCATCGAGCCCAAGAAGGCGATGCGCGGGCACGGCGTGCACGTCTGACGGAACACTCCGCCGTGAGGGCGGGGAAAACCGGGAGAAGGAGGGCGCGTGGCGTGACTGGCTACGCGCTCTTCTTCTCCGTGCGGGGCAGGTCCCCGTGCGACGCCCCCTCGCTTCCCCTGTGCGCCGTCGTGACCAGCTCCTGGGCCACTTCCAGGGCCGCCTTG
This sequence comes from Streptomyces albiaxialis, assembly GCF_039530985.1. NCBI lineage: Bacteria > Bacillati > Actinomycetota > Actinomycetes > Kitasatosporales > Streptomycetaceae > Streptomyces > Streptomyces albiaxialis. The sequence continues at coordinate 31,961 of NZ_BAAAPE010000032.1, read as the reverse complement.
CTCTTCTCCTCCAGCGGCACGTCCGAGTGCTGGAGGGTGAAGAGCGAGGCGTGCATCGTGAACAGCGCGCTGGAGCAGCGCACTTGGTCGACCAGCGGGGCGTCGTTGTCACGGATCAGGTCGAGCAGGTCGAAGATGCGGCGCTTCATGTGATCGCCGATCTTCAGGTCGCGCATCGTCGCCTGGTTCTCCTGCATGAAGCGGAAGAGGGGGGCGGCGCCGGTGATCGCCTGGCTGTACCGGCGCAGTATCTCCAGCTTCGTCTCCAGCGTGCTCGGCTGGGTCTCGGCCCAGGCGATCAGGTCGGTCGTGGGCTTCGCCGCGAGGTCCTGGAAGAGGCTGTCGAGGATGTCTTCCTTGGTCTTGAAGTGGTAGTAGAGCGCGGCCTTGGTGACGTCGAGGCGCTCGGCGATCTCCCTGAGCGAGGTCTTCTCGTAGCCCTGCTCGGCGAAGAGCTCCAGGGCGACGTCCTGGATTCGCTGGCGGGTGTTTCCCCTGCTCATGCCCTCTCCTCAAAACTTACTTGACGCCCGGCTAGTGAGCGCCCTACTGTCATCATGATACTGAACTAGCCGGGCGGCAAGTAAGGGGAGAGTGCCGGGCATGAGTACGAACGGAACGAGAGGGACGACCGGCGACGGGGGAGACGGAGCCGCGGCCCAGAAGGAGCCCCGGAAGGGGGCCAAGGAGCCGCAGCCGCGCAGCGTGCGCGTCGTCATCTTCTCCCTCATGATCGCGGTCCTCCTCGCCATGCTGGACAACATGATCGTGGGCACCGCGATGCCCACGATCGTCGGCGAGCTGGGCGGGCTCGACCACCTGTCCTGGGTCGTCACGGCGTACACGCTGACGACCGCGGCGTCCACGCCGATCTGGGGCAAGCTCGGCGACATGTTCGGGCGCAAGGGCACCTTCCTGACGTCCATAGTCATCTTCGTCGCCGGTTCGGTGACCTCGGGTGCCGCCCAGACCATGGGCCAGCTCATCGGCTTCCGGGCACTCCAGGGCCTGGGCGCGGGCGGTCTGATGGTCGGCGCCATGTCGATCATGGGTGAGCTCGTCCCGCCCCGTGAGCGCGGGAAGTACATGGGCATGATGGCCGGCGTCATGTCGCTGGCCATGATCGGCGGGCCGCTCGTCGGCGGCACCCTCACCGACCACCTCGGCTGGCGCTGGGCCTTTTACATCAACGTGCCGCTGGGCGCCATCGCCCTCGCCATGGTCACCACCGTCCTCCACCTGCCGAAGAAGCCCCGCCAGGGCCGTATCGACTATCTGGGCGCCGCGCTGCTGACCATAGGCATCACCGCGGCCGTGCTGGTCACGAGCTGGGGCGGCACGGAGTACGCGTGGAAGTCCGCCACCATCATCGGCCTGGCCGCCCTCGCGATCGTCTCGATCGCGGTGTTCCCCTTCGTGGAGCGCCGGGTGAACGAGCCGATCATGCCGCTGAGCGTCTTCCGCAATCTCAACTTCTCGCTGGTCACGGGTATCGGCTTCCTGCTCGGCTTCGTGATGTTCGGCGCGATGACCTTCCTGCCGCTCTTCCAGCAGGGCGTCCAGGGCGCGTCCGCGACGAACTCCGGGCTGCTCCTGCTGCCCGTGCTGCTGCCGATGATGTTCGTCTCGGTCGTCACCGGCCGTCGCACCACGACCACCGGCAAGTACCGCGCGTATCCGATCATCGGCGGTGCGCTCATCCCGATCGGCCTCTTCCTGCTGGCGCAGATGGACGTCGGCACCAGCCGCGTGACCTCCGGGCTCTACATGGTGGTTCTCGGCGCCGGTATGGGCTTCCTGATGCAGCTCACCATGCTCATCGCGCAGAACAGCGTCGAGATCAAGGACATGGGTGTCGCCTCCTCGACGGCGACCCTGTTCCGGACCATCGGCGGTTCGTTCGGCGTCGCGCTCATGGGCACGATCTTCGCCACCCAGGTGGAGGACACCATGCGCGAGCGCCTGCCCCAGGGCGGCGCGGGCGCGGGCGGCGGCGGTGCCCAGCAGTCCATGGAGGGCGGCGCCCAGCTCGACGCCGACTCGCTCGCCAAGCTCCCGGACCCCGTCCGCGAGGCGTACGAGCACGCGGTGTCCGCCGGTACGCACCACGTCTTCCTGCTCGCCGCGGGCATCGCGGTCCTCTGCTTCATCGGCGGCTGGTTCATCAAGGAGGTCCCGCTCAAGACCGGCGAGGCCCCCGCCCCCGAGAGCGGCGCCGAGGGCGCCCCGGAGGCCGGTCCCGGGGACGGGACGGACACGGCGGGCGCCCAGCCCGGCCAGGAGCCCGCGGACGCCGCCCCGGGCACCGCGGACACGGCAGAAACGGCGACCGGTGACGGATCCGGCGCCGGTTCCCAGGCCGCCTCCGACGGGACCGGCCGCGAGCCGGTGTCAGACGGGCGTGCCAGCATCGGGGCATGACCACCCCTGGCATGACGCGGCTGCGGGCCCTCCGGCTCGCGAAGGACACCATGGACCGCGACTGGGCCGAGCCCTCGCTCGGCCTGGACGCGGTCGCCGCGCAGGCCGGATATTCGCGCTATCACTTCGTGCGCGCGTTCAAGGAGACGTACGGGGAGACGCCGGGCCAGTATCTGAGCCGCCGCCGCATCGAGCGGGCCCAGGAGCTGCTGCGCTCGGCGAATCTCACGGTGACCGAGATCTGCGGCCTCGTGGGCTTCAGCTCCCTCGGCACCTTCTCCAGCCGCTTCAAGCAGCAGACCGGCCTCACCCCCAGCGCGTACCGCGCGCGGTACGCGCACAGGGGCGCGTCGATGATCCCGGGGTGCTACGCGATGCTCTTCGCGGGCGGTTTCAGGAACCGCAATTCTCAGGAAGCAGGCTGACGAGCGGCTGACTACGGTGAAACGGCAGGCGGAAATCACCGCCCAGACCCCTATGCACCGGAGTCGATCATGATCAAAGCGCTGGCTCTCGTCACGATCTGGTCCACCGACCAGGCCCGTACGGTCGCCTTCTGCACGGAGAAGCTGGGGTTCGAGATCCGGACCGACATCGACATGGGAGGGGAGCGCTGGGTCACCGTCGGCGTTCCCGGCCAGGACGAGCTCCAGATGGCGATCATGCGCACCGACGGCCCCGGCATGGACCCCGACTCGGCGGAGGCCCTGACCACGCTCGTCACCAAGGGCGTCCTCGGCGCCGGTGCCCTGCACACCGACGACTGCCACGGCGACTACAAGCAGCTCAAGGACAAGGGCGTCGAGTTCGTCCAGGAGCCGCAGGAGCGGCCGTACGGGATCGAGGCCATCTTCCGCGACGACAACGGGAGCTGGTGGTCGCTCACCCAGACCCGCGAGGGCGACGAGCTGGACATGGACAAGCCCTGGGCGTGAGCCCCGCCAACGTCCGTACCCGTGCCCGTGCCCGCGCCCGTACCCGCGTCCGTTACGTCAGCGGGAGCCGGTAGCGGCCGCCGTCCAGCGGTTCGACCAGGCCGTCCGACACGAGCCCGTCCAGCGCCCGCGCGCGCTGCACGGGCTCGTGCCACACCTGGTCCAGGTCGGACTGCGGCACCGGGTCCTTCGACGCGCGCAGCACGGCGAGGAGCCTGCCGCGCACCTGACGGTCCGTACCGGCGTACGACTGGGTGCGGCGGGCCGGTCCCTCGTGCGCGGGGGCGCCCGCCAACTGCCAGGCGCACTGCTCCGCGATCGGGCAGCGCGCGCACTCCGGGCTGCGCGCCGTGCACACCAACGCGCCCAGCTCCATCGTGGCCGCCGCCCAGCGGGACGCCGTGGCCTCGTCCTCCGGCAGCAGGGCGCGGGCGATACGGCGTTCGGCGGCCGTCGTCGCGTTCGGCGGGTACTGCTGGCCGCCGACCGCGCGGGCGAAGACCCGGCGGACGTTGGTGTCGAGCACCGCGTGCCGCTTGCCGTAGGCGAACGAGACCACGGCCGCCGCCGTGTACTCGCCGACGCCCGGCAGCGCGAGCAACTGCGCGTGCTCCTCGGGGACCTCGCCGCCGTGCCGTTCCGCTATGGCCTTGGCGGCGCCGTGCAGCCGCAGGGCGCGGCGCGGATAGCCGAGGCGGCCCCACGCGCGTACGGCCTCGCCCGGGGGCTCGGCCGCGAGATCGGCGGGGCGGGGCCAGCGCTCCAGCCACTGCTCGTACACCGGCAGCACCCGGTTCACGGGCGTCTGCTGGAGCATGAACTCGCTGACCATGACGCCCCACGCGCCCGCTTCCCGGCGGCGCCAGGGAAGGTCGCGGGCGTGAGCGGCGAACCAGTCGACGACGGGGGCGTGGAGGGAGCGCGCGGTCTCGGCGAGGTCGGGGTCGACGGGGTCGACGACCGGGCCCGCGGAGGCGACGGCGGCGTCTGCTTCGGCCCCGTCCCGGGGGTTCCTGGGGGAGGAGGCCGCTGAGGAAGTCTCGGTGGTCGCAGTCATGGCACGAACGATCCTGGCACGGCGTTCCTGATCCGAAAAACGCACACGCGGTACGGCGGTTCCCGCACGGATCCGTTACGGAAACGTGTGCGGTACGGGCGCGGTGCGGACGCGGTACACGTGCGGTACGCGGGGCGCGTTCGTGCGGGTCCGCGTACGGCCTGGCACGCACCGCATCCGTGCGATCACGCGAAGTGATCAACGTGCGTGCGGTTTGCCGCTCATCACAACAATTCCCGCTCGCTGCGGCGGGTACGGGCCTGTGGGGCGCCTGATGTCTCGTAAGGTTTCCGCGTGGGATCTCTGCGCAATCCGATCGGGCCGCTTCCCTCCTCCATCTACTGGCGTCGGAGGGCAGTTGCCCTTGCCGTCCTCGCGCTGCTGGTCCTGCTCATCGTCTGGCTGCTCGTCTCCGGCGGCGGTGACGGCGGCACCAGCGACGAGGGCAAGGGCGGCGGAAACGGCCCCGCCAGCACCATCACCCCGGGCCCCACCAAGTCCGGCCCCGTGAACAGCGACCGCCCCGGCGGACGCGACGAGGAGGACGGCGACGGAGGCTCGGGCGGATCCGGGGGCTCCGGCGACGAGGACGGCGGAACGGGCGGCTCCGGCGACGACGAGGGCGGTGGCGCCGCGGGCGGCTCCGGCTGGGGCGCGGGCAACGGCTCGGGCGCCGGCGGCGATGACGGAAGCGCCGGGAGCGGCGGCGGTGGCGGTGGCGGTGCCGGCGGAGGCAGCGCCGCGGGCAAGGGCGCCGGGGTGGCGCTCCCGGCCGACACCAAGCTGCCCGACTGCGCGGACGGTGACGTCGAACTGAAGCTGCGCGCGGTCGAGAAGAAGTACGAGGCGGGCGAGAAGCCCAAGTTCCGGCTGACGGTCGAGAACGCGAAGGGCAGCGCCTGCAAGATCGACCTGGGCCGCGGGGCCACGGTCGTCACGATCAAGGACTCCGACGACGACAAGGTCTGGACGTCCGACGACTGCCTGCGCGACAAGCAGCCGTTCCTGCGCCGGGTCCCGGCGAAGGGCGACTCGGTGCACACGCTGACCTGGTTCGGCAAGCCCAGCGCCGCCAACTGCGCCTCACCGCCCGCCGCCTCGGCGAAGGCCGGTGACTACGAGATCGAGGTCAAGGTCAAGGGGCTGAAGACGGCCCGCACTTCGTTCGAGCTGACCTGAGGCCTGAGGGGCGGTGCCTCCCGAGAGGGCGGTGCCTCAGACGTACCGTTCCAGGATCGAGGACTCGGCCAGGCGCGAGAGGCCCTCGCGGACGGAGCGGGCGCGGGCCTCGCCGACGCCGTCGACGGTCTGCAGATCGTCGACGCTGGCGGCGAGCAGCTTCTGCAGGCCGCCGAAGTGCTCCACGAGACGGTCGATGACCGTGCCCGGCAGCCTCGGCACCTTGGCCAGGAGCCGGAAGCCGCGCGGCGAGACGGCGGAGTCGAGGATCTCGGGCGCGCCGCTGTACCCCAGCGCGCGGGCGACCGTGGAGAGTTCGAGCAGCTCGGTGTGGGTGAGCCGGTCGAGCTCGCTGAGCGCCTCGGGCACCGTACGGGCGCGGCGGCCCGAACCGCCGGACTGCGGTGCGTAGTCCCGCACGACCAGCTCGCGTTCGGGCTCGACGCCCGCGATCAGCTCGTCGAGCTGGAGGGAGAGCAGGCGGCCGTCGGTGCCCAGCTCCACCACGTACTCCGCGATCTCGGTGGCGATCCTGCGGACCATCTCCAGGCGCTGCGCGACCGCCGTCACGTCCCGGACCGTCACCAGGTCCTCGATCTCCAGCGCGGAGAGGGTGCCCGCGACCTCGTCGAGCCGGAGCTTGTACCGCTCCAGGGTGGCGAGGGCCTGGTTGGCGCGGGAGAGGATCGCGGCCGAGTCCTCCAGGACGCGGCGCTGCCCGTCGACGTAGAGCGCGATGAGGCGCATCGACTGGCTGACGGAGACGACCGGGAAACCGGTCTGGATGGAGACGCGCTGCGCCGTGCGGTGCCGGGTGCCGGTCTCCTCGGTTTCGATCGCGGCGTCGGGCACGAGCTGCACCCCGGCGCGGACGATCTTCGCGATGTCGCGGTCGAGGATCAGCGCGCCGTCCAGCTTGCACAGCTCGCGCAGCCGGGTCGCGGAGAAGTCGACGTCGAGCACGAAGCCGCCGGTGCACAGGGAATCGACGGTCTTGTCCATGCCCAGGACGATGAGGCCGCCGGTGTTGCCGCGCAGGACGCGCTCCAGGCCGTCGCGCAGGGCCGTGCCGGGGGCGACCGCGCTGAGCGAGGCGCGCATCAGGCCCGAAGCCCCGTCGGCCCTGCTCTCGGCCCGGCCGGGGGCTGCTGCCCGGTCGTTGGGTGCCACTGCACTCCTTCGGTCGTGCGATTGCCTGCCGCCTTCGGCATGACTTTGCTGGACGGGCTAGACCGGGGCAAAGTCTACCGGCGTTGTAGGGGACCCCTCCGGGCCGCCCACGGTTGCCTGGAAGGGGCTCGCCTCTCCGTCGCCCGGAGGGGCCCGCTCCTCCGTCGCCCGGAAGGCGCCCACTCCTCCGTCGCCCGGAGAGGGCTCACTCCTCCGTCCGGCCCTGGCGCGGGGCACGCGCGGGCAGGACGCGCAGGGCCTCGCCTATGTCGCCGACCTCCAGGACCCGCATCCCGTCCGGGATCCGGCCCGGGTCGGACGGGACCAGCGCGTGCGTGAAGCCGAGCCGCGCGGCCTCCGCGAGGCGCCGCTGCACGCCCGTCACGCGCCGGACCTCGCCCGCGAGGCCGACCTCGCCGATCGCCACCAGGTTCTTGGGCAGCGGGGTGTCGCTCGCCGCGCTCGCCAGGGCCAGGGCCACCGCGAGGTCGGCGGCGGGCTCGGAGAGCTTCACGCCGCCGACCGTCGCGCTGTAGATGTCGCGCTTGCCGAGGGCGCTGATCCGGCCCCGCTGCTCCAGCACCGCGAGCATCATCGAGACGCGCGAGGTCTCCAGGCCCGAGGTCGTGCGGCGCGGGGAGGGGATCTGGCTGTCCACGGTCAGCGCCTGGACCTCGGCGACGAGGGGGCGGCGGCCCTCCAGCGTGACCGTCAGGCACGTGCCGGGAACGGGCTCGGCGCGCCGGGTCAGGAAGAGGCCCGAGGGGTCGGCGAGGCCCGTGATGCCCTCGTCGTGCAGCTCGAAGCAGCCGACCTCGTCCGTCGTCCCGTACCGGTTCTTGACGCCGCGGACCAGGCGCAGGCGCGCGTGCCGGTCGCCCTCGAAGTGCAGCACCACGTCGACCAGGTGCTCCAGGAGGCGGGGGCCCGCGATCGAGCCGTCCTTGGTCACATGGCCGACCAGCAGGGTGGACATGCCGCGCTCCTTGGAGGCGCGGATGAGCGCCGCGGCGACCTCCCTCACCTGCGCGACGCCGCCCGGCGCCCCGTCGATCTCCGGCGAGGCGACCGTCTGTACCGAGTCCATGACCAGCAACGAGGGCTTGACCTCGTCCAGATGTCCGAGGACGGCGGACAGGTCGGTCTCGGCCGCGAGATAGAGGTGGTCGCTGAGGGCGCCGATACGGTCGGCGCGCAGCCGCACCTGGCTCGCGGACTCCTCCCCCGTCACGTACAGCGTCCTGTGGTCGTCGCTCGCGGCCTTCGCCGAGACGTCCAGCAGCAGCGTCGACTTGCCGACGCCGGGCTCGCCCGCGAGCAGCACGACGGCGCCGGGCACCAGCCCGCCGCCCAGCACCCGGTCCAGCTCCGGGACGCCGGTGCCGCGCGCGGTGGCCTGCCGGCCGTCGACCTGGCCGATGGGCAGGGCCGCGGCGGAGACCCGGCCGGGCGCGGTGGTCCGCACGGCGGCGGCGCCGCCCGCCTCCTCGACGGTGCCCCAGGCCTGGCACTCCGGGCAGCGGCCGAGCCACTTGGCGGTCTGCCAGCCGCACTCGGTGCAGCGGTACGTGGGGCGGTCCTTCGCAGAGGACTTGCGGGTGGCCATGACGGTCACCGTATAGGCGGCCCCTGACAGCGGGCGTTCCGCGGGCGGTTACGGGCGTCCCGCCTACGGCTACGGGCGTCCGCCTACCGCTACGGGCGTCCGCCTACCGCTACGGGCGTCCGCCTACCGCTACGGGCGTCCCGCTGACCTCGTGAGCCTCCGGTACAGGATCACAGCGGTCACATCCGTACCTTGTGTCCCCTTTCGAAGGAGATAGTCACCCGTAAGGGTTAATCATCGGCAAGCGGCTCCGGTAAAGCGCCATCATCCGCCTACCGTCGCCGGGTGATGACGAGCAGGCGCGAGCACCCCACGCACTCCACCGGCGCACCCCCGGCGCACCCGGCGGCCGGGCCGACGCTCTGCGAGCGTGACGAGCCGTATCTGGACGGGTTGTTCACGTATTGCCTGTCCGTCATGTGCGAGCACGAAGCGGCGCTCGCGGCCCTCGGCGAGGCCCTCGCGATCGCCGAGCGGCAGCGCGGGCGGGGGCGTGCGCCGGAGGGCGCGGGCGCGACGAGGGCGTGGCTGTACGCGCTCGCGCGCTGGTCCTGCTTGCGCCGTCTGGCCGAGCAGCGCGAGCGGGAGCGCGAGGTAAAGGAGCGCGCCGCGAAAGAGCGTGCGGCGCGCGAGAAGGCCGGGCAGAAGGCGGCCGGGGAGGAGGCGGGCCGCGGGCCGGTGCGGCGGACCGGGCCGGAAGCGGGCCCCGACGCCATGGCCGGGGCCGGGACAGGCGGCCGGACGCGGGCCGGCGGCGGCGGGATCGG
>NZ_BAAAPE010000032.1:0-22761 GCF_039530985.1 Streptomyces albiaxialis | reverse complement strand
GCCGCCGCGCTCGCGTCCGGCCCGCCGCTCTCGGAGGCCGCCCGCACCCAGCGCCGCCGCGAGCTGGCCGTCCTCGCCTGGCCCGAGGCCGCGGGCATCGCGCCCGAGCAGCGCGAGGCGCTGGAGCTGTCCGTGCGCCACGGCCTCGCGGCGCACGAGGTCGGTTCCGTGCTCTCGCTCAGCACCGAGGCGGCCAGCACCCTCCTCTCGAACGCCGCCTGTGAGGTCGAACGGACGCGGGCCGCGCTCGCCGTCGTGGAGACCGGCGGCTGCCCCGCCGTCGCCCGCCTCGCCGGGGACGACCGGCTGCTGATGGGCACCGCCCTCCGCCGCGAGCTGGTGCGGCACGTCGACGAGTGCGCGGAGTGCCGCCGGGGCGCCGAGCGCGCCATGGCCGGGGTCTCCTGGCCGGGGACGGCGCCCGCCTCCGCGACGCTCGCGGTGCTGGACGCCCCGCGTCCCGCGATCCACGCCGCGGTGGCGGCCGTGCGCAGGGCGCGTGCGCCGCACGCGCCCCGGTTCGACAAGGCGGGCTTCCCGCTCGACCTCAAGGTCCGCGCGGCGCGGCGCGAGCGGCTGCGCAGCAAGGCCGTCACGACCACCGTCGTCGCGACGGTCGTCGCGGCGCCGGTCCTCGCGCTCTGGGCGGCCTACCGGGGCGCGCCCGTCACGGGCGAGCGCGAGGCCGACAGCTCCGTCTCCGCCTCGGAGGGCGGCGGCCCGGACAGCCTGGACGGACTGCCGTACGAGAACGCGGGGCGGGCCGACAGCCCCAAGCCCAAGAAGCACGGCGGCCGTTCGCGTTCCGGCGTCTCCGTCGACGTGGACACGCCCGGCGGGCGGCACGGGAAGGGCGCGGGGCGGCTGAAGGTCGAGGCCGAGCCGTTGGGGCACGGCTCGCTCATCACCCTGACAGCGACCGGGAGTTCGCCGGTGCGCTGGTCGGCGGCGGCCGACGCGCCATGGCTGACGCTGAGCCGCACCGGAGGGGTGCTGCGGCCCGGCGAGAGCGCGGCGATCAGGGTGGCCGTCGACCGTTCGCGCGAGCCGTCGTACGCCTGGGAGGCGCATGTGCGGATCGATCCCGTGCGGGCGGTCGTCACGCTGGAGGGGCCCGGGGTTGGGGCCTCGCCCTCCAGGCCGGGAGGCGGCGGAGGTTCGGGCGGTGGCGAGCGGCCCACGCACGGCCCCGCCCCCTCCAGGCCCCCGTCCTCCTCGAACCCCCCGTCCCCCACGGACCCTCCGTCCTCCCCGGACCCCACGCCCACGTCTCCGGACCCGACGCCCACGGAGTCCGACTCGCCCAGCCCGAGCCCCACAGAGAGCGAACCGACGGTGTCACCCTCCGCCTGACGGAGCGCCCGGCTCCGCCGCCCGGTCACGACACATCGGGGCTTGCCCCATAAGGGGCGCGGGGAACTGCGCGCCCAGCCACGACGCGGCGGCAGCCCGCGACGCACGGCCCGGGGCACCCCGTACCCGGCTCTTGTACGCGGGGCACCCGGCGCAGGGGGCTGCGCTTGCCAACCCTGCGCCTTGCGCAGACTTCCCAAGCTCAGCGGAGGGAGAAGCGCAGACTTCCCAAGCTCAGCGGAGGGAGAAGCGCAGGCGCCCCGTCAGGGGCGCGGGGAACTGCGCGGCCAGCCACGACGCGCTCGCGGTCCGCGAAGCACAGCACGGGGCATCCCCGCGTACGGGGACCTTACGGGGCCGGGTCGGCGGGGTGGGGGGCCAGGAGAGGGAGTTGCGCGGCGATGTGCCGCTCGCAGAGCTCGCGGAGTTTCTCGTAGCCGGCGGCACCCATGAGTTCGGTCAACTCCGGCCGGTACGACTCGTACACCGGCCGGCCCGCCCCGTGCGCCGAAGGCGCGGACGTGCACCACCAGTGCAGGTCGTGGCCGCCGGAGCCCCACGCCCGGCGGTCGTACTCGCCGATCGAGACGTACAGCACCTCTTCGCCGTCCGGCAGCTCCACCCACTCGTACGTCCGCCGGACCGGCACCTGCCAGCACACGTCCGGCTTGGTCTCCAGCGGCTCGCGGCCCTCGTCCAGCGCGAGCTTGTGCAGGGCGCAGCCCGCGCCGCCCTCGAAGCCGGCGCGGTTGTTGAAGATGCAGGCGCCCTTCCAGCGGCGGGTCTGGCGCTCGCCCTCCTCGCTGACCTCGGTCCAGCCGCTCTCCTCGGCCACGCCGTGGAACTGCCAGATCTCCGGCGTCAGCCGCGCCACGTGCTCCGCGACGCGTTTCTCGTCGTCCTCGTCGGAGAAGTGCGCGCCCAGCGTGCAGCAGCCGTCGGAGGCGCGGCCCGCGGTGATGCCCTGGCAGCCCTGGCCGAAGATGCAGTTCCAGCGGGAGGTCAGCCAGGTCAGGTCGCAGCGGAAGACCTGCTCGTCGTCGGCCGGGTCCGGGAACTCGACCCAGGCGCGCGTGAAGTCGAGACCCGTCTCCTCGTCGCGCGCCCGGGGGGCCGCGGGCGCCTCGTGCCCCGCACGTGCGCCCTCGTCCAGCTTCTTGCGCTTCGCCGCTTTCGTCTTACCCACGCGTCCAGCGTACGGGCCATGAGCCCCCGCCCCCGCATTCGTACCGCCTCGGCGGCGCGGGCAGAAGGCGGCTAGCGTGCTGTGTATGAGACTCGGTGTCCTCGATGTGGGCTCGAACACGGTCCACCTGCTCGTCGTGGACGCGCATCCCGGTGCGCGCCCCCTTCCCGCCTACTCGCACAAGGCCGAGCTGAAACTCGCCGAACTCCTCGACGAGGACGGGGCCATCAGCGAGGACGGGATAGCCCAGATCGCCACCACGCTGCGGCACGCGCTGGAGGTATCCGAGGACAAGGGCGTCGAGGACCTCGTCCCGTTCGCGACGTCCGCCGTGCGGGAGGCGAGCAACGCGGACCATGTGCTCGCGCGCCTCGCCGAGGAGACCGGGGTCAAGCTCCAGGTGCTCTCCGGCGAGGAGGAGGCGCGGCTCACGTTCCTCGCCGTGCGGCGCTGGTTCGGCTGGTCGGCGGGGAGACTGCTGGTCCTGGACATCGGCGGCGGTTCACTGGAGATCGCCTACGGGCTCGACGAGGAGCCCGACGCGGCCGTCTCCCTCCCGCTGGGCGCGGGCCGCCTCACCTCGGGCTGGCTGCCCGGCGACCCGCCGGACCAGGGGGACGTACGGGCGCTGCGGCGGCACGCGCGCGCCGAGATCGCCCGTACGGTCGGGGAGTTCAGCCGCTTCAACCCGCCGGACCACGTGGTCGGCACCTCCAAGACGTTCAAGCAGCTCGCGCGGATGGCGGGCGCCGCGCGCACGGGGGAGGGGCTGTACGTCCAGCGCGAGCTGAGCCGCTCCTCGCTGGAGGAGTGGGTGCCGAAGCTGGCCGTCATGCCGACCGAGGAGCGGGTGGAGCTGCCCGGCGTCTCCGAGGGCCGCGCCCACCAGCTTCTCGCGGGGGCGATGGTCGCGGAGGGCGCGATGGACCTGTTCGGCGTGGACACCCTGGAGATCTGCCCCTGGGCCCTGCGCGAGGGCGTCATCCTGCGCCGCCTCGACCATCTGCGCTCGGCCTGAGAGACATCGCACAGTCCGCGGCGGGCGGGAGGCGGGGGACGGGAGACGAAGCGGGCAAAGGCGGATGTGCCCTGCCGGACCGGTTCCGGGCGGGTCCCGCGCGGGCCCGCGGGGCGCCGGGGGCGGGCGGATCGGCCCCCGGAAGCGGCTTAAGGTGGCTGTCGTGGCCAAGCAAACCGTGCGCGTTCCCGCCGCGAAGGTCGCGCTGTCGACGGCGTCCGTCTATCCGGAGTCCACGGCGGCGGCCTTCGAGATCGCCGCGCGTCTCGGCTACGACGGCGTCGAGGTCATGGTCTGGACCGACCCCGTCAGCCAGGACGTCGACGCGCTGCGCCGCCTGTCGGACTTCCACGGCGTCCCGATCCTCGCCGTGCACGCACCGTGTCTGCTGATCACGCAGCGCGTCTGGTCCACCGATCCGTGGACCAAGCTCACCCGCGCGAAGGCCGCGGCGGAGAAGCTGGGGGCGAGCACGGTCGTCGTCCATCCGCCGTTCCGCTGGCAGCGTTCCTACGCCCGGGACTTCGAGCGCGGCGTGTGGCGGATGGCGGACGAGACGGACGTCCGCTTCGCCGTCGAGAACATGTACCCGTGGCGCTACCGCGACCGCGAGATGCTCGCCTACGCGCCGGACTGGGACCCGACCAACAACGACTACCGGCACTTCACGATCGACCTCTCGCACACGGCCACCTCGCGCACCGACACCCTCGCCATGGTCGAGCGCATGGGCGACCGGCTCGGCCACGTCCACATCGCCGACGGGCTGGGGTCCAACAAGGACGAGCACCTGGTGCCGGGGCGCGGCTCGCAGCCCTGCGCCGAACTGCTGGAGTCCCTCGCGCTGCGCGGCTTCGACGGGCACATCGTCGTCGAGGTCAACACCCGGCGTGCCATGTCGGCCGCCGAGCGCGAGGAGGACCTGGCCGAGGCCCTCGCGTACACCCGGCTGCACCTCGCGGCCGCGCTCAGCGAGCCGGGGGCCAAGCCGTGAGCGCCGCCACCCCCGGGGGCCCGGCGGCCGCGCCGCGCAAGCGCGGGCGCCCCGCGCGCGGGAGCGCGGAGGACGGGCCGGGCGCCCGGGAGCGCATCCTCACCTCCGCGCGCACCGAGTTCGCCGAGCGCGGCTACGACAAGGCGTCCGTACGGGCCATCGCGCGCGGGGCCGAGGTCGATCCCGCGCTGGTCCACCACTACTTCGGCACCAAGGAGCAGGTGTTCGGGGCCGCGATCGAGAGCGCCTTCGCGCCCGCGTTCGTGGTGCCGCGGATGTTCGAGGACTCCCGGCCCGAGGAGCTGGGCGAGAAGATCGTCCGGGCGTTCTTCCACATCTGGGAGGACCCGCGCACCCGCGACCCGATGCTCGCCGTGCTGCGCTCGGCGGTGAACAACGAGAAGGCCGCGCAGGTCTTCCGCCGGCTCCTCCAGCGCAATCTGCTCTCCCGCGCCGCCGCCGTCCTGGACGTGCCGGACGCCGAGCTGCGCGTCGAGCTGGCCGCCTCCCAGATGGTCGGCGCCGCGCTGGTGCGGTACGTGATCGGGATGGAGCCCATCGCCTCGGAGCCCCTCGACCAGCTCGCCGCGCGCCTCGCGCCCGCCGTCCAGCAGCACCTCACCGGTTCACCGGCGCCCGGTGCGGGTGCGGCTGCGGGGGGTACGGCGGGCTCGTAGTACCGGGCGCGGGGACGCCCGCGCCACTCATTGCGTCCCGCGCGCCCGGCCCGGCGCCCGTACGGCCCGCCCCGCGGCGCGGCCACCACAGCCCCCGACCCAGCAGCGCCGCGAGCGCGGGCACCAGCAGCGTCGCGAGGACCAGCGAGGACAGCAGGATGCCGAGGCCCGTGCTGAAGCCGATCTCCTGCTGGTCCGGGCTGGCGACGAGGCTGGCGAAGGACCCGGCGAGGACGAGCCCGGCGGTGGCGATCGCCGGCGCGGTGTGCCGTACGGCCTCGGCCACGGCCTGCCGGGCGGTGACGGGCTTGTCCATCTCCTCCCTGATCCGGTCGCTGATCAGGATGTTGTAGTCGGTGCCGAGCGCGACGACGAACAGGAACAGCACCAGCGGCAGCGTGAAGGTGATGCCCGGCCGGTCCAGGCCGTGCTGGAAGACCAGCGTGCTCGCGCCGAGCGTGGCCACGAAGCCGCAGCCGATGGCCAGCATCAGCACCAGGGGCGCCAGCAGCGAGCGCAGCAGCAGGAGCAGGATCAGCCCGATCAGCCCCGCCGCGACCGGGAAGACCAGCCGCAGGTCCTTGTCCACGGAGGCGGAGATGTCGGCGAACACGGCGGCTGTGCCGGTGATGTGCGCCTCGGCACCCCGGGGCGCGTGGCCGGCGAGGGCGCCCCGCACGGGACCCGAGACCAGGTCGCGGGCCTTCTGGGACTCCGAGTCCGTGCTGAGGAAGACGTTCATGCGGGCCGCCGAGCCGTCCTGGTTCAGCGCGGGCGGGCTCACCTGGCCGACGCCCTCGACCCGGGCGACGGCGCCCGCGAGCCGCTTGAGCGCGCCCTTGTCGAGGGTGCCTCCGGCGTCGTCGCGTACGTACACGGTGTGCGGGTCGGAGGCCCCGGCGGGCAGGCCGCGGGCTATCTCGTCGGCGGTGCGGGAGGCGGCGGTCTCCTTCTGCTCCGGCGGGTCGTAGCTCATCCGCACCCCGGCCACGCCCGCGGCCAGCACGCCCAGCAGGGCCAGGCTGCCGAGGACGTACGCCGCGGGCCGGCGGCCGACGGACCGGCCCAGGCGCGCGGCGACGCTGTCCGGGCGTTCCCTCTTCCAGCCGCGCGCGGGCCAGAACAGGGCGCGGCCGAAGAGCGACAGCAGCGCGGGCATCAGGGTCAGGCTCGCCAGCAGCATCACCAGGACGGAGACGGCGATGGCGGGGCCGAGGACGCGGAACTGGCCGAAGCTCGCGAGCCCGAGGGTCGCGAACGCCGCCACGATGGTCAGCGCGGCCGAGGTGACGGCGGCGCCGACCCGGCCGGAGGCGCGCGCCGCGGCCTCCCGGCGGTCCAGCCCGGGGTCGGCGCGCAGCTCCTCGCGGAAGCGGAACATCAGGAACAGGAAGTAGTCGATACCGATCCCGAGAAGCACCACGCTGATCAGCGACGGCGTGCCCGCGTCGAGCTGGATGCCGAACAGCTTCGCGGCGCCGACCACGGCCCCCGCGCCCGCGCCGCCGACGAGCAGCACCGCGAACAGCGGCACGACGGCGGCGAGCACGCTGCGGAACGCGAGGACGTTCAGCAGCACGATGAGCCCTATCGTCAGCACGCCGACGAATTTCTCCGTGTCCTCGTTGGCCTTCAGGGAATCGACGGTGCTCGCGATTCCGCCGGTGAATCCGGTCCGCAGCTCCGATTCCGCGAATTCCTTCCGCGCCGCGTCCCGGAATTCCTCGTAGACCTTGTGCAGCGCGGGGTCGTTGGCGTTTCCGTGCAGGGAGACGGTCAGGAGCTGGAATTTCCCGCCGGGTTCGACGGGCCCCGCGGCGACCTTCGGCGTCTGGGAGTGGTCCACGGCGAACGGGTCCGGCTTCTCGGCGGTGATCCGTTCCTTGCCCAGCGCCGCGGCGGTCCTCTTGATGTGCGCCCGATCGTCCCCGGTGAGCTTCGCCCGGTCCGTACGGGCGACGAGCACCGTGACGGCGTTGTCGTCGGGCTTCTCGCCGAATTCCTTCTCCGCGATGTCCAGCGCCTTGGCGGAGTCGTACGTCGAGGGAAGGAAGTCGGCCGACTGCGCGTCGGTGACGCGGTGCGTCATCGTCTGGCCGACGAAGGCGAGGGCCACGCCGAGGAGCAGCCAGACGACGAGCGTCTTCCAGCGGTTCCTCGCGGCGTACGAGGTGATACTGCGGATCATGAGTCCCATTCCCTGTCGACGGGCTGTGCGCGGAATTTCCGGGCCTTTTCCACGTCATCACGGGGAATGCGCCGGTACGTCGACCGGAGGAAGGGATCCTGACCGGGACCCGGGTACGGGGTCCGCGCCCGCCCAGGACCCCGGTCCGGGGCAGGCCAGTGGTCCCGGGGCGGGTGGACGGGCCGCGCCGTACAGAGGTGCGATAGTGCGGGCGACGGCGCGGCGACCACGCGCGCCCGCACCCACCGGCCCGGAAGGAGGCGCCCGGTGCCCTGGACCCGGAACGACCTGCTGATCGTCCTCGTCGCGGGCGGCGTCGACGTCGTCGCCCTGCTCGCGTCCCGCCCGGGTGGCCCGGCCGGTCCCGCGGCGGCCCTCCTCGCGGCCGCCGCGCTCTGCCTGCTGGCCCGGCGCGGCCATCCGCTGCCCGTGCTCGGCGGCGTCCTGGTCCTCCAGCTCGCGAGCGGCGTCCTCGCGCCGATGCCCGACACGTTCGGCGCCACCACGACCGTCGCGCTCTACACGGTGGCCCGGCACCTCCCCCGCCGCACCGTCGTCCTCGCCGACGCCTGCACGCTGGCCGCCTATCTGATCCGCGCCGCCCAGGGATCGGATCCGTACCTCCAGCGGGCGCTGGCCGACGCCATGGCGGTCGCCCTCGTCACCGCCGTCGGGATCGGCGTGCGCAATTGGCAGCGGCAGGCCGACCTGAACCGGCGGCTGCTGGCCGAGCGCGCCGTCGCCGAGGAGCGCCGCAGGATCGCGCGCGAGCTGCACGACATCGTGGCGCACCACATCACCACCATGTACCTGATGTCGGGCGGCGCGCGGACCACGCTCGACACGGACCCCGACACGGCCCGCGAGGCCCTCGTGACGCTGGAGCAGTCGGGGCGTACGGCCCTGAGCGAGATGCGGCAGCTCCTGGGCGTGCTGCGCGACACCGACCGCGCGGAGGGGGACGGGGAGGACGGAGAGGACGGGGCGCCCGCCGCCCCGCAGCCCGGCATCGACGACATCGCCCGCCTCGTCGCCGAGGCGAACGCGGCGGGGCAGCGTACGGAGTTCGAGGTCGCGGGGGAGCGGCGTGCGCTGCCGCAGACGGCGGAGCTCGCGGTCTACCGCGTCGTCCAGGAGGCGCTCAGCAACGTCCGCAAGCACGCCGGACAGGCCCGTACCGTCGTACGCCTGGAGTACGGCCGGGACCGTGTGGGCGCCGAGGTGGTCAACGACGGGACGCCGGGCGGCGGCCGGGGCGGCGTGGCCGGAGGCGTCGCGGTGCGGGGAGGATACGGATTGCTGGGGATGCGCGAACGCATGGCCGTGCACGGCGGCACCCTGGAGGCCGGCCCCCTCGAAGGGGGCGGATTCAGAGTCGCCGCGGGCCTGCCACTGCCCCCGCACGGTCACGAGGAGGAGGCGGGGACGGGATGAGAGCACCGGACAACGACGAGCCGGGCGCGGGCGGCGGCCGGAAGATCACCGTGCTCATCGCCGACGACCAGCCCCTCGTGCGCCGCGGACTGGCCCTGGTGCTGCGCTCCGATCCGGACATCGAGGTCGTCGGCGAGGTCGGCGACGGCGAACAGGCGGTCGAGGCCGCGCACCGGCTGCGTCCGCACGTGGTCCTGATGGACATCCGCATGCCGGTGCTCGACGGCGTACGGGCCACCGAGCGGCTCACCGCCGAGCTGCCCGCGTGCCGGGTGCTGGCCCTGAGCACCTTCGACCGGGACGAGTACGTCGTACGGGCGCTGCGCGCGGGCGCGGCCGGGTTCCTGCCCAAGGACGTCTCGCCCGAGGAGCTGGCCGCCGCGCTGCACACCGTGGACCGCGGCGAGGCCGTCGTCGCGCCGCGGCTGCTCACCCGGCTCATCGCGGAGTTCGTCACCGCCCGTACCCCCGAGCCGCCCGCCCGGGTCCCGGCGCTCTCCGCGCTCACCCCGCGCGAGGTCGAGGTGCTGCGGCTGGTCGCCACCGGGCTGGACAACACGGAGATCGCGGCGGCGATGGGCATCGGCGTCCAGACCGTGAAGAACCACGTCACCGGCGTCTTCGCCAAGCTGGAGGTGCGCGACCGGGCCCAGGCGGTGATCGTCGCGTACGAGACGGGGCTGGTCAGGGCCGGGGGACAGGGCGGGGGACACGGCGGAGGGCGCGGCGGTGGGCAGGCCGGTGGGCAGGCCGGAGGGCAGGTCCACATTCCGAACCGCTCGTCCAGATCTTGAGCGCGAGGCGTACCCTCGGGGTCTCTCGTACGTATCGCAGCAAGGTTTCGCACCAAGGAGGGGCAGCCATGCCCGAGCTGAGGTCCCGCACCGTCACCCACGGCCGCAACATGGCGGGCGCACGCGCCCTTATGCAGGCCTCGGGCGTAGCGCGCGAGGACTTCGGCAAGCCCATCGTCGCCGTGGCCAACAGCTTCACCGAGTTCGTCCCCGGCCACACCCACCTCCAGCCGGTGGGCCGGATCGTCTCCGAGGCGGTCAAGGCGGCGGGCGGCATCCCCCGCGAGTTCAACTCGATCGCGGTCGACGACGGCATCGCGATGGGCCACGGCGGCATGCTCTACTCGCTGCCGTCCCGCGACCTGATCGCCGACTCCGTCGAGTACATGGTCGAGGCCCACTGCGCGGACGCGCTGATCTGCATCTCGAACTGCGACAAGATCACGCCCGGCATGCTGATGGCCGCCATGCGGCTCAACATCCCGACCGTCTTCGTCTCCGGCGGCCCCATGGAGGCCGGACGCGCGACGCTGGTGAACGGCACCGTCCGCAAGCTGGACCTGGTCGACGCGATGTCGGAGGCCGTCAACGACAAGGTCTCCGACGAGGACATCCTCCGTATCGAGGAGAACGCCTGTCCGACCTGCGGCTCCTGCTCCGGCATGTTCACCGCGAACTCGATGAACT
This sequence comes from Streptomyces albiaxialis, assembly GCF_039530985.1. Lineage (NCBI taxonomy): Bacteria > Bacillati > Actinomycetota > Actinomycetes > Kitasatosporales > Streptomycetaceae > Streptomyces > Streptomyces albiaxialis. The sequence continues at coordinate 12,430 of NZ_BAAAPE010000032.1, read as the reverse complement.
GCCTGACCGAGGCCATCGGCCTGGCCCTCCCCGGCAACGGCTCGGTGCTGGCCACGCACACCGCGCGCAAGGAGCTGTACGAGGCGGCGGGCCGCACCGTCGTCGAGATCGCCGAGCGCTACTACGCGCAGGACGACGAGACGGTCCTGCCCCGCAGCGTCGGCTCCCGCGCCGCGTTCGAGAACGCGATGGCCCTGGACATCGCCATGGGCGGCTCCACCAACACGATCCTGCACCTGCTGGCCGCGGCCCACGAGGCGGAGCTGGACTTCGTGATGAAGGACATCGACGCCCTCTCCCGCACGCTGCCCTGCCTGGCGAAGGTCGCCCCGAACGTCACCGCGAACGGGACGTACTACATGGAGGACGTGCACCGCGCCGGCGGCATCCCCGCGATCCTCGGCGAGCTGTACCGCGGCGGGCTGCTCAACGAGGACGTGCACACCGTCCACTCGCCGTCGCTCGCCGACTGGCTGAAGAACTGGGACGTGCGCGGCGGCTCGCCCTCGGCCGAGGCCGTCGAGATGTTCCACGCGGCGCCGGGCTGCGTCCGCTCCGCCGAGGCCTTCTCCCAGTCCGAGCGCTGGGACTCGCTGGACACCGACGCCGCGGGCGGCTGCATCCGCGACGTCGAGCACGCCTACTCCACGGAGGGCGGCCTCGCCGTCCTGCACGGCAACCTCGCCGAGAACGGCTCCGTGGTGAAGACCGCGGGCGTCGACGAGTCGATCCTGACCTTCACGGGACCGGCCGTCGTCTGCGAGTCCCAGGACGAGGCGGTCCAGCGCATCCTGAACAAGGAGGTCAAGGAGGGCGACGTCGTCGTCATCCGCTACGAGGGCCCCAAGGGCGGCCCCGGCATGCAGGAGATGCTCTACCCGACCTCGTTCCTCAAGGGCCGCGGCCTCGGCAAGGCCTGCGCGCTGATCACCGACGGCCGCTTCTCCGGCGGCACGTCCGGGCTCTCGATCGGCCACATGTCGCCGGAGGCGGCGTCGGGCGGGACGATCGCGCTCGTCGAGGACGGCGACGAGATCGTCATCGACATCCCGAACCGCTCCCTGGAGCTGAACGTCCCCGAGGCCGAGCTGGCCTCCCGCCGCGAGGCGCTGGGCGGCCGGTACGCCCCGAAGAACCGCGAGCGCAAGGTCTCCACCGCCCTGCGGGCGTACGCCGCGATGGCCACGAGCGCCGACAGGGGCGCCGTCCGCGACGTCACGCAGATCGAGCGCTGACCCGCCCGGACCCCGAGGGGGCGGTGGGTGCCGCCGCCTCCTCGGCAGGGCCGGGGAGCGATAATCGAGCCGTGCGCAAGACGACCCGGACCCCCGAGACCCCCGACACCGGCGGCGAGCCCCGGCCCGAGCCGATCCGTTTCTACGGCACGACCTGGGTGGACCACTCCGGCGGCTACGCGCTGCGCCGCGCGGGCCTCGCCCTCGGCGCCCTCGCCGCCGCCGCGCTCGGCGCCCTGCTGCTGCGCTTCGCGTACGAGGGCGTGGCCCTCTCCGACATCGGGAGCTGGGCCTCGCTGCTGCTGGTCGTCGCGTTCGCGCTGTGCAGCGCGATGGCGTTCACCCGCACTCTCAGCTCGTACAGCCGCCGTCCCGACGAGACGGCCGGGAAGGACGCGGCGGCCGAGTCCTCGATGCGCAGCATCCGCGCCATCGGCTTCGTCGGCGTGCTGCTCGCGTACGCCCTGCGGAGCTGCGTCGAGGCCCCGGGCGAGAAGCTGCTGCGCGGCGAGTACGAGGAGGCGCGCGCCCGGTACGAGCGCCGCCGCACCGCGCGTACGGGCAATCCGGCGGCCAAGGCCAAGGCCAAGAAGAAGCGCGGGAACAAGAAGCAGTAGGGCTTCAGGGCCGTCCCGCACCGCCGTCAGGGGGATCCCTGACGTATCCCCGACTTCGCCTCCCCGCGCTCGACACCCCGCGCGGACATGTGTCAGCTTTTTCTTACACACCACACAGGGAGGGGTCGCGGTGAGCGCGATCGAGACCCCGACGGGAGACGACCTGCTGAAGGTCCTCGCGGCACTCGGCAATCCCCATCGTATGAGGATCGTCGCGGCGCTCTTCGAGGGCCGGAACTACGTCAGCAGGCTCGCCCGCGAGATCGGCATGAGCCGGCCACTGCTCCATATGCACCTCCAGCGGCTTGAGGCGGCGGGTCTCGTCGTCGGGACGCTGGAACTGTCGGACAGCGGCAAGGCCATGAAGTTCTTCGAAGTGGCCCCGTTCGTCTACGAACTGACCCCGGCGGCCGTCGCCCGCGCGGCGGCCACCCTCAGCGACTCCGCGGCCGAGGAAACGACGGCGGAGCGGAGAGAAGGAGCGAAGTCGACGTGAAGGAGCAGCTTCCCCTTGCCGCTGCCGAGGACATGGCGGGCGTCTGGGCTGCCGCGCTCGGCACCGCGGGGGTCTTCGCACTGATCATCGTGATCGTCTGGCAGATCGCCGCGACCTGGCGGGCCAGGATGCTGGCCTCCCGGGAGCAGCAGTACAAGGAGCTGGCGCAGAAGTACGCGCAGCTCTTGGAGGACAACGTCGAGCTGCACCGCCGCAGCATCGACGAACTGACGCAGGCGCGGCAGTCGATCGCGTCGATGGAGAAGATGATGCGCGAGATCGAGTAGCGCGCGGCCCGTACGGCCGTACGTACCGCCGCACGTACGGCCGGGAGCGGCAACTCCCGGCCGTACTCGTGAGCACGAGCATTCAAGACGCGAAGCCCATCGCGAGAACCCGCACCCACACCACAGGAGACTACCCATGCCTGCCCGCAGTGCGGCGCGGCGCCTGGTCACGGCACCCGGCGGCCGCCGCTCGAAATGGCTCGTCCTCGGCGTCTGGCTGATCCTCGCCCTGGCCCTCGGCTCCCTCGCGGGGAAGCTCGGCGACGTCGAGGAGACCGGCGCCAACGCCTTCCTCCCGCGCGGCGCCGAGTCCGCCCGGGTCAACACCGAGCTGGAGAAGTTCCGCGGCGAGGACGAGATCATCCCCGCCGTCGCCGTCTACTCCCGCGACGGCGCGCGCACGACCGCCGCCGACGCCGCCAAGGCGCGCGCCGACCGCGCGGAGTTCGCCGCGCACGCCGCCGAGGGCGAGAGGACCACGGGTCCCGCACCCGCGAAGGACGGCAAGGCCCTGATGCTGGTCGTCCCGCTCGCCACGGGCGGCGACACCGACATCACCGACACCCTCAAGGAGCTGCGCACCGTCGCCGCCGCGCACGCCCCGCCCGGCCTCGACGTCGAGGTCGGCGGCCCCGCCGGGTCCCTCACCGACAACGTCGAGGTCTTCGACGACCTCGACGCCACCCTGATGCTCGCCACCGGCGCCGTCGTCGCCGTGCTGCTCCTGCTCACCTACCGCAGCCCGCTGCTGTGGCTGCTGCCGCTGCTCTCCGTCGGCTTCGCCTCGGTGCTCACGCAGGCCACCACGTACGTCCTCGCCAAGTACGCCTCCCTGCCCGTCGATCCGCAGAGCTCCGGCATCCTCATGGTGCTGGTCTTCGGCGTCGGCACGGACTACGCGCTGCTGCTCATCGCCCGTTACCGCGAGGAGCTGCACGTCACCGAGGACCGCCACGAGGCCATGCGCACCGCGCTGCGCCGCTCCGGGCCCGCGATCCTCGCCTCGGCCGGCACCATCACCGTCGGCCTCGCCTGCCTGGCGCTCGCCGACATCAACTCCTCGCGCTCGCTGGGCCTGGTCGGCGCGGTCGGCGTCGCCTGCGCGTTCCTCGCGATGATCACGGTGCTGCCCGCGCTGCTGGTGGCGACGGGCCGCTGGGTGTTCTGGCCGTTCGTCCCCCGCCACGGCACGGCGCCGCGCGAGAGCCGCACGGTCTGGGCCCGCGTCGGCGCCCTGATCGCGCGCCGCCCGCGCTGGTCCTGGCTGATGACGGTCGCCGCCACGGCGGTGCTGGCGCTGAGCGCCACGGGGATCACGCTGGGGCTGACCGAGGAGGAGAAGTTCCAGGACAAGCCCGAGTCCGTCGTCGCGCAGGAGAAGATCGCCGCGCACTTCCCCTCGGGCTCCACCGACCCCGCCACGGTCGTCGTACGGACGGACGCGCGCGGCGAGGTCACGGCCGCCGCGAAGGCGGTGCCGGGCGTGCAGTCCGTACGGCCGGACGACCGTACGGACGACGGGAAGCTGACCAGCCTCGCCGTCACCCTCCGGCACGCCCCGGACAGCGAGGCGGCGAAGGACACCGTCGAACGGCTGCGCGACAAGGTCCACGCCGTGGAGGGCTCGGGCGCGCTCGTCGGCGGTACGACCGCCGAGGACGTGGACACCCGGCGCGCGGCCGACCGCGACCTGCGCACCGTCATCCCGGTCGTGCTGGCCGTGGTGCTGCTCGTCCTGATCTGGCTGCTGCGCTCGCTGGTGGCGCCGCTGATGCTGCTGGCCACGGTCGTGCTGTCGTTCTTCGGCGCGCTGGGCGGCGCGAACCTCCTCTTCGAGCACGTGCTCGGCTACGCCGGAGTGGACCGCGCCATTCCGCTGATGGGCTTCGTCTTCCTCGTCGCGCTGGGCATCGACTACAACATCTTCCTCATGACGCGCGTCCGCGAGGAGGTCGCCACCGGCAGGCGGCACGCCAGGGGGGTCCTGACCGGGCTGACCGCGACCGGCGGCGTGATCACCTCGGCGGGCATCGTCCTCGCGGCGACGTTCGCGGTCTTCGCGACGATGCCGCTCGTGACGATGGCCCAGCTCGGCGTCCTGGTGGGCCTCGGTGTCCTGCTCGACACCTTCCTCGTCCGCACGGTCCTGGTCCCGGCCCTCGCCCTGGACCTGGGCCGGGTCCTGTGGTGGCCGGGCGCGCTGGCTCGCCGGCACGATGTACCGGACCCACCTGCGCTCGGGCAGTCTGCGCCAGGGGCACCGGGGGCACCTCCCCAGCTCGGAGAGCTCGGGGGCGGGCAAGCGCAGCACCGGTCACGGGCCCGCACCTGACAACGCGCCCCGTCCGTAGGGTCACCGGCCCCCCGTGCGCCACCCCTCCAGCGCCGTCCGGCACGCGTGGTCCACGTACCTGAGCCCGCTCACGTCGAGCTCGACCGCGCGGTCGGACGGCAGCGCGCGCAACTGGTCCAGCAGGGAGGGGAGCCGCAGAAAGGTCGCGCTGCCGCAGATCCGTACGCGCAACGGCCGCCCGGGACCAGGGTCGTGCGCCTCCAGGGCCACGTGCGAGGACTCCCACGCGGACTTGACCACCGCGAGCAGCAGCCCGGTCAGCACGCCCAGGCACATGTTCGTGCCCACGATCGCCACCGCCGTGGTGCCCAGCACCACGGCCTCGCCCCGGTGGTCCCGCCACAGCACGGCCAGTTGCCGCAGGGGGATCAGCCGCCATCCCGCGTGGACCAGCACCCCGGCGAGCGCGGCGACGGGGATGAGCCCGAGCACGCCGGGCAGCAGCGCGACGAAGACCAGCAGCCACACCCCGTGCAGCACTCGGGAGAGCTTGGTGCGCGCGCCCGCCTCGACGTTCGCGGAGCTGCGGACGATCACCGCGGCCATCGGCAGCGCGCCCAACAGCCCGCACACGGCGTTGCCCGCGCCCTGCGCCAGCAGCTCCCGGTCGTAGTGGGTGGGCCCGGCGTCGTGCATGGGGTCCACCGCCGCCGCGCTGAACAGCGTCTCGGCCGAGCCGATCAGCGTGAACGCCAGCACCGTGCCGGCCGCCGCGGCCAGCGTCCCCTCGCCCGTCAGCGCCGCGAGGTCCGCGAGCCCCGGCGGCTGCACGGCGCCGAGGAGGCCCCGCACCTCGATCCGCGCCACGGGCAGACCGAGCGCCGCGACGGCCGCCGCCGCGAGCCCGACCGCGGCCAGCGGCGCGGGCACGAGGCGCGCGACCGGGTGCCGGCGCGGCCACAGGACCAGCACCAGCACGGTCGTGGCGCCCACGCAGAGCGCGGTCATCGCGCTCCGGGAGACCATCACGTGCGCCGCGAGCCCGGGGAGCCCCGCGAGGTTGCCGGGCCCGTCGCCGTACGCCTCCGCGTCGGCCATGCCGTACACCTGTCCGGCGATCAGGACGAGGCCGATACCCGCGAGGGTGCCCTGGACGACGGCGACCGAGACCGCGCGGAACCAGCGGCCGAGCCGCAGCGCCCCCATGGCGAGCTGGAGGAGGCCCGCGGCGAGGACGAGCACGCCCAGCGCGGTGAGCCCGTGGGTGCGGACGGCGTCCAGGACGAGGACGGTGAGCCCGGCGGTCGGGCCGCTGACCTGGAAGGTGCTGCCCGGGAGCAGCCCGGCGACGAGCCCGCCGACGATGCCGGTCACCAGCCCCAGCTCCGCGGGCACCCCGGACGCGACGGCGACGCCCACGCACATGGGCAGGGCCACGAGAAAGACGACGAGGGAAGCGGTGACGTCCCCGGACACCGTGGGGAATGCCGTGGGGAACGCCGTGGAACTGAACCGCATGAGGCTCCTATCGGTCACGCTCCGTGCCTTTGCCGTCCCTTGACTCCCCCAGGTCGGCGAAGTTCATTCTGTCTGCCCGGAGTTACATGACTACGGAGGGTGAATGAGGCGCGGCCTTGACGGCGCGCGAGGGCGGCGCGCATAATTCATCACATGATGAATAAACCTCCGGCGGTCAGCGCACGCGGCCTCACCGTCGTGCGAGGTGTCCGCACCGTGCTGGACGGACTCACGTTCGAGGTCGAGCCGGGCACCGTCACCGGCCTGCTCGGCCCCTCCGGGAGCGGGAAGTCCACCCTCATCCGCGCCCTCGTCGGCACCCAGGCCAAGGTCACCGGCGACCTCCAGGTGCTGGGCAGGCCCGCGGGCTCCGCGCCCCTGCGCTCCCGCGTCGCGTACGTCACCCAGTCCCCGTCCGTCTACGATGACTTGACGGCCCGTCAGAACCTGGCGTATTACTCGGCGGTTCTCGGCGTCCCCCGCGCCGAGCGCGCCGCGCAGATCGACCGCGTCCTCGCGGACGTCGACCTCACCAGCCACGCGGGCGACCTCACCGGCCGCCTCTCCGGCGGCCAGCGCTCCCGGGTCTCCCTCGCCGTCGCCCTGCTCGGCACCCCCGAGCTGCTCGTCCTCGACGAGCCGACCGTCGGCCTCGACCCCGTCCTCCGCCGGGACCTGTGGGCCCTCTTCCACCGCCTCGCCGCCGACCGGGGCGTGACGCTGCTGATCTCCTCGCACGTCATGGACGAGGCCGACCGCTGCCAGCGGCTGCTCCTGCTCCGCGAGGGCGCGCTCCTCGCCGCCGGCTCCCCGCGCGAGCTGCGCGACCGCACCGGGACGGACACGATCGAGGACGCGTTCCTCAAGCTCGTCGAGTCCGCCCGCCAGACCGACTACGACGAGGTGACCCGGTCATGAACGCCGCCCGCACCCTGGCCACCGCCGGCCGGGTCCTCCGCCAGCTCAGCCACGACGTACGCACCGTCCTGCTGCTGATCCTCGTCCCGGTCCTGCTGCTGATCCTGCTGTACTACGTGTTCGACTCGGACAAGCGCGGCTTCGACGGCATCGGCGCCTCGCTGCTCGGCATCTTCCCGCTGGTCACGATGTTCCTGGTGACCTCGATCGCGACCCTGCGCGAGCGGACCTCGGGCACCCTCGAACGGATGCTGTCGATGCCGCTCGGCAAGGCGGACCTGATCGGGGGGTACGCACTGGCGTTCGGCCTCCTCGCGGCCGTCCAGGCCGGGGTCGCCACGGGCGTCGCCATCTGGTTCCTCGACCTCGACATCACCGGCTCGCCCTGGCTCCTGCTGCTGATCGCCCTGCTCGACGCCGTCCTCGGCACGGCCCTGGGCCTCTTCGTCTCGGCCTTCGCGCGCTCGGAGTTCCAGGTCGTCCAGTTCATGCCCGTGGTGATCTTCCCGCAGATCCTCCTGTGCGGCCTCTTCGCCCCCCGCGGCTCGATGCAGCCCGTGCTGGAGTACGTGTCGAACGTGCTGCCGATGTCGTACGCGGTCGACGGCATGGGCGAGGTCCTCCGCCACACCGACCCCACCGGCGACTTCGTCCGGGACCTGGCCGTGATGGCGGGCGCGGCCCTCCTGGTCCTGGCCCTGGGAGCGGCGACCCTCCGCAGGCGCACACCGTAGGGACACGTCCGTACAGCGCACAAAACGCAGGGGCTTGCCCTCCAGGGGCGCGGGGAACTGCGCGACAAGCCCGGACGCACCCGCACCCCGCAAAGCACAGCAAGGGGCACCCCGAACCCGGCCCCCGGACAAGAGGGCACCCCGAACCCGGCCCCCGGACAAGAGCGCACCCCAAGCCCGGCTCGTGCCCCAACGCACCGGTGGGAAACTGGCCGCATGACCACCCAGAAAGTCGCCGTGCTCGGCACCGGCAAGATCGGCGAGGCCCTCCTGTCCGGCATGCTCCGGGGCGGCTGGCCCACCAGCCGCCTCCTGGTCACCACCCGCCGCCCGGAGCGCGCGAAGGAGCTCCACGGGCGCTACGGCGTAGAGGCCGTCACCAACGCCGAGGCCGCCAGGGCCGCCGACACCCTCATCCTCACGCCCAAGCCCCAGGACATGGCCGTCCTCCTGGACGAGCTGGCGCCGCACGTCCCCTCCGACCGCCTCGTCATCAGCGGCGCCGCCGGCATCACCACCCGCTACATCGAGGAGAAGCTCCCGCGCTACACGCCCGTCGTCCGCGTCATGGCCAACACCCCGGCCCTCGTCGACGAGGCCATGTCCGTGATCTCCCCGGGCGCCCACGCCACCGAGGCCCATCTCGCCCTCGCCGACGAGATCTTCAACGGCGTCGGCAAGACCCTCCGCCTCCCCGAGTCCCAGCAGGACGCGGCGACCGCCCTCTCCGGCTCGGGCCCGGCGTACTTCTTCTTCCTCGTCGAGGCCATGACCGACGCCGGCATCCAGCTCGGCCTCCCGCGCGACAAGGCCCACGAGCTGATCGTCCAGGCCGCGATCGGCGCCGCCACCATGCTCCGCGACAGCGGCGAGCACCCGGTCACCCTCCGGGAGAACGTGACCTCGCCCGGCGGCACCACCATCAACGCCATCCGCGAGCTGGAGAACCACCGCGTGCGCGCCGCGTTCATCGACGCCATCGAGGCCGCGCGCGACCGCAGCCGCGAGCTGGGCGCCTGAGGACGGCCGCCGGATGACGATCCGCGTCCTGCTCGCCGACGACGAGACGATGGTCAGGGCGGGCGTGCGCGCGATCCTGTCCACCGCCGACGGCATCGAGGTCGTCGGCGAGGCGTCCGACGGCCGCGAGGCACTCGACCTCGCCCGGCTGCACCGCCCCGACGTCGCCCTGCTCGACATCCGCATGCCGGTGCTCGACGGCCTCGCCGCCGCGGCGGAGCTGCGCCGCGCGGTCCCCGGCACGGCCGTGGTCATGCTGACGACGTTCTCCGAGGACGAGTACATCGCGGGCGCCCTCGACATCGGCGCCAGCGGCTTCCTCCTCAAGTCCGGCGATCCGTACGAGCTGATGGCCGCCGTCCGCGCGGCGCACGGCGGCGCCTCGTACCTCTCCCCGGACATCGCGCACCGCGTCATCCAGCAGGTCAGCGGCGGCGGCCGGATGACCCGGCGGGCCGAGGCCAAGGAGCGCGCGGCGGCGCTCGCCCCGCGCGAGCGCGACGTCCTCGCGCTCCTCGGCGAGGGCTGCACCAACGCCGAGATCGCCGCCCGCCTCCACCTCGTCGAGGGCACGGTCAAGGCGTACGTCAGCGCGATCCTCACCCGTCTCGGCGTGCGCAACCGCGTCCGCGCCGCCCTCCTCGCGTACGAGGCGGACCTCACGTCGGAGCACCCGGACGGCGGCGCAGACGCAGCGCCCTGACGCCCTCGTGCAGCAGCGTGACCGTGAAGGCCAGCCCCAGCCCGAGCGCCACCCCGCGCAGCGGGCTCTCCTCGAAGGCCGCCCCGCCCGCGTACCCCAGCAGGCTCGAATAGACGGCCCAGCTCACCGCCGCCACCGCGTCGTACCGCGTGAAGAGCCGCCGCGGATAGCCGGTGGCCCCGGTGGTGAGCGTCGCGGCCGTGCGCCCTCCCGGGATGTAGCGCGCCACCACCAGCACCAGCCCGCCCCGCTCCGCGAGCATCCGCCCCACCCGGTCGTACGCCCGCCGCGCCCGGCTCCCCTCCTTCAGCCGCGCGAAGATCCGGTCGCCCGACTTCCGCCCGATCAGGTACGAGACGTGGTCGCCGCAGAACGCCCCCAGCGCCGCCACCAGCATCACCAGCGGCAGCGAGGGCTCGCCGGACGCGGCGAACACCCCCAGCGTGATCACCAGCGTCTCGCTCGGCACCACGGGGAAGAACCCGTCGAGCATCGCGATCCCGAAGAGCGCCACAAAGACCCACGGCGTGCTCACGAACCCCTCGACGGCATGCACTATCGCGTCGTTCATGCCCGCACGCTAGAAACCGCGACCGCCCCCGCACCGCTCACCAACGGCACCCTCCGTACCTGTCTTTCGGCAGGTGTCGCCCTCGTCCCCGCCGCGTAGCGTGAGCCGCGTGACCGGCCCCGCCCCCGCTCCCACCTCCTCCCCGCTCGTACGCCGCCTCGCCCCGTACGCCCAGCGCGTGCGCGACCGCCGCGAGCCCCTCCTCGACCTCCTCCTCTGGCTGGCCGTCACCGCGCCCCTGCTCCTCTTCCACGACGCCCCCGCCTGGGCCCGCGTCGCCGGGGTCCCGGTGCTCGCCGTCGCCGTGGCCCTCGCCCGCCGCGCCCCGCTCGTCGCCCTCGCCCTCCCCGCGACCCTGAGCCTGGCGGCCACCCCGGAGCTGTTCACCAGCTCCTTCTCCGTCGCGCTGCTCGCCCTCTCCTACCTCCTGGGCCGCAGGTCCCCCGACGTCCGATGGGCCCTCCTCCTCTTCGCCGCGCTCTGCGTCGCGGGCCTGGCCCTGGTGCTCGCCCGGCGGGACACGACCCTGTGGGAGTGGTTCACGCTCGTCGCCACGGTCCTCTTCGCCCTCGACCTGCCCTGGCTCCTCGGCCGCTTCCGCCGCCAGCAGGCCGAGCTGGTCCGTACGGGCTGGGAGCTGGCCGCACGCATGGAACGCGAGAAGGAGCTGGTCGCCGACCGTACGAGGCTCCGCGAGCGCTCCCGTATCGCCGGGGACATGCACGACTCCCTCGGCCACGACCTCAGCCTCATCGCCGTCCGCGCCGCCGCCCTCCAGGTCCAGCCCGACCTCACGGACGGGACCCGCGCGCAGGCGGCCGAGCTGCGCCAGGCCGCCGCCGACGCCACCGCCCGCCTGCGCCAGATCCTCGGAGTCCTCCGCGAGGACGGCGACCGGGCCCCCAGAGAGCCGGCCACCGCGCCGCCCGAGCCCCTGGAAACCCTGATCGCCCGCGCCGCCGCCTCCGGCGTCCAGGTCGAGCTGGTCCGCCGCGAGGCCCTGGGCCTCCTCCCGGCCGAACCGCCCCCGATGACGGCCCACGCCCTCCACCGCCTCGTCCAGGAGTCCCTGACCAACGCCACCAAGCACGCCCCCGGCGCCCCGGTCACGGTCACGGTGACCAGGAACGCGGAGACGATCGAGGTCACGGTGGCGAACCCGGCCCCGGCCACCGCGGATCCGGTGACGGACACGGGCACGGACAGGGGGAGCGATACGGGCTCGGGCCTGGTCGGCCTGGACGAACGGATACGCCTCCTCGGCGGCACCCTGCGCGCCCGCCCCCTCGACGGCGGCTTCGAGGTCGCGGCGACCCTTCCCCTCACCCCGCACGCGGATCCGACGGCGACCCCCGACGGCCTCGCCACGGAGACGGACACCTCCCGCGAGGCCCTGGACCGGGCCCGGCGCCGCGTACGCCGCCGCCTCCTCGACGCCCTCTGGATCCCCCTGGCCGCGACCCTGGTCCTCGGCCTGCTGATGCTGGGCTTCAACCTCTACACGTCGTACCGGTCGGTCCTCGACGCCGACGCCTACGGCCGCCTGCACGTCGGCGACCCCTTCTCCCGGTTGGAGCCCCGCCTCCCGGCGTACGAGTACGACGACGAGACCCGCCCCTTCGGCGCCCCCGAGGACCCGCCGGACACGGACGAGTGCCGCTACTACCGCACCGAGACCTTCGACAACTCGCCCGTCTACCGCCTCTGTTTCACGGCGGGACACCTCAGCCACAAGGACAGGCTGACCCTGAGTTGACACCGGGTGGGCGGATCCGTAAGGTTCACCGGGTTGCCAGCGAGCCGGAACGGTTCTCCGGCAACTCCTCCCGCCGTTCAGGCGGAACCCACTATGAAGCACCATCTCCCTTCGCGGGGACGAATTTGGCATGCCAAATTCTGAAGCGAAAGGCTCGATTTTGAGCCCGAGGGGAAATCCGCTAAAGTAGTGGACACACCGAAGGGAAGCGCCCGGAGAAACCGGTGAAACGGTTTCGAAGGAAGCGTCCGTTCCTTGAGAACTCAACAGCGTGCCAAAAGT
>NZ_BAAAPE010000031.1:0-2926 GCF_039530985.1 Streptomyces albiaxialis | reverse complement strand
GGTGGACCGGGCGGGGCTGGACGAGGCGGATGAGGATGATCTGGCGTATCTGGTCTTCACCTCCGGATCCACCGGCCGCCCCAAAGGTGTTGCCGTCACCCACGGACAACTCGCGCACTCCACCGCCGCGCGCGCCGCGTTCTACGGCTCGTTACCCCCTCGCTTCCTGCTGCTGTCCTCCTTCTCCTTCGACAGCGCCTACGCCGGAATCTTCTGGACGCTCACCTTCGGCGGCACCCTGGTCGTGCCCGACGCCGATCAGGTCAAGGACGCCGACGAGCTGGCGAGACTGATCGAAGAGCACGAGCTGACACACCTGCTCACCGTTCCCTCCTTCTACCGCGCCCTCCTGGGCCTGCTCGGCGAGCGGGGCCGGACGCTGCGCACGGTCGTCGTCGCCGGTGAGGCGTGCTCCCCCGACCTCGTCGCCCAACACAGGGAACTGCTCCCGCAGAGCGTCCTGGCGAACGAGTACGGGCCGAGCGAAGCCACCGTCTGGACCACCGGCCACCTCTGCACCGACGAGGTACGCGGCCCCGTCCCGATCGGTACGCCGATCGCGGGCAACACCGTGTATGTGCTGGACGGTGGGTTGCGGCCGGTGGCGGCGGGGAGTGTGGGTGAGCTGTTCGTCGGTGGGGCGGGGGTGGCGCGGGGCTATCTGGGGCGGGGCGGTCTGACGGCGGAGCGGTTCGTGCCGGACCCGTTCTCCTCGGTTCCGGGTGCGCGGTTGTACCGCACCGGGGACCTGGTGCGCTTCGGTGCTGAGGGGGCGTTGGAGTTCTGCGGGCGTGTGGACGAGCAGGTGAAGATCCGCGGGTTCCGGGTGGAGCTGGGGGAGATCGAGGCGGTGCTGCGTGCCGCCGAGGGCATCACCGACGCCGTCGTGGCCGCCGTACCCGGACCGGAAGGCGGCGAACCCCGCCTCGCCGCCTATGTGGTTCCCGAGGACGGGACGACCGCCGACACCACGTCCCTGCGCACATGGACGGGAGACCGGCTGCCGGCCCACATGGTGCCCGCGGCCGTCGTCCCCGTGGACGCGCTGCCCCTCTCCCCGAACGGCAAGGTGGACCGCCGCGCGCTGCCCGCGCCCGCATGGGAGGCCGACGAGCGGGACTTCGTCGCCCCCTCTACCGAGGCGGAGCGGCGGCTGGCCGAGGTGTGGTGCCAGGTCCTGGGCCTGGAACGGATCGGTGTCCACGACGACTTCATCGGCGTGGGCGGCGACTCGATCCAGTCGATCCAGGTCGTGGCCAAGGCGCGCCGCGCGGGCATCCGCATCACCCCGCGCCAGCTCTTCGACCACCCCACCCTCGCCGAACTCGCCGCACAGGCCGAGCTGCTGCCCGTCGCCGACGAGGGCGGCCCGGACGGCCCGGACGACCCGGGCGCGCCGGACTCCGTCCCCACGGTCGGCCTCGCCACCGGCGAGCTGCCCGACGGACTGCTCGCCGCCTGGGAGCGGGACCTGGGCCCGCTGCACGCGGTGTGGCCCATGTCCGACCTGCAGCAGGGCATGCTCTACCACGCCCTGGCCGACCCGGAATCCGACGCCTACACCGAGCAGTTGGTGTGCACCCTGGCGGGGGAGATCGATCCGGAGGCCTTCCTCGGCGCCTGGCGCCGCGCCCTCACCCGGCACCCCGCACTCCGCGCGCACTGCGCCTGGGAGGACGTCGCCCGCCCCCTGCTCGTCGTCCCCCGCGACATCGACGTACCCACCGCGTACGAGGACTGGACGGAGGCGGAGGGGAACGAGGGGGCGAGCGCGCTCCTGCGGGAGTACCTGGAGCGGGACCGGAGCACGGGCTTCGAGCTGAGCGCCGGACCGCTGGTGCGCCTCGCCCTGTTCCGTACGGCCGCCGACCGCTGGGCATTCGTGTGGACCAGCCACCACATCCTCACCGACGGCTGGTCGCTGCCCGTCGTCGCGGGCGACGCCTTCGCGCTCTACGCCGCCCGGCGTGCCGGCACGGACGCCGGTCTCGCGCCCGCTCCGGACTACGGCGCCTTCGTGCGCTGGCAGGAACTCCGGGACGGCGGCGCGGACGAGGCGTTCTGGGACAAGCAGCTCGTCGGCTTCGGCACCCCCGCGCTGCTCGCCCCGGCCGGGGCCGGTGCCCCCGCGCGGAACCCGGGCCGGCACGAGCCCGCGCTGCGGCTGCCGGACGCGCGCTCACGCGCCCTGCGCGACGCGGCCCGCGAGCGCGGGGTGACCCTTGCCGCGCTCGTCCACGCGGCATGGGCACTGGTCGTCGCCCGGCACACCGGCGCCCGGGACCTGTGCGTCGGCAGCGTGCTCTCCGGCCGCCCCGCCGAGATCGAGGGCATCGAGCGCACCGTCGGCCTGTTCATCAACACACTGCCGCTGCGCGTGCGGATCGCCGACGCCGCCCGGGTCGGCGAGTGGCTCACGGCAGTGCACCACGGACTCCAGGACCTGGCCGATCACCAGCACTCCTCGCTCGCCCGGGTCACCTCCGCCGCGGGCACCCCGGCCGGGGCGCAGCTCTTCGACTCCATCGTCGTGGTGGAGAACTATCCCTTCGACGGCCTCGCCACCGACGGCTTCACGCTGGAGAACGGCAGGCTCGTGGAGCACACCAACTATCCGGTGAGCGTGCAGGTCATGCCGGGCGAGCGGCTGGAGCTGCGGCTCTGCGTGGACGCGGCGGCCTTCGACGCGGAGTCCGCGCGGGGCCTCCTCGCCGACCTCGAACGCGCGCTGGACGCGCTGACCGGCGCCCCCGAGACCCTCCTCGGCGAGCTGGACGCCTTCGACGACCAGGCCGTACTGCGCTGGTCGCGCTCCGACTCCGCGCCCGTACCCGCCCGGTCCGTGTCCGAGGCTGTGGTGGGTGGCGGGGTGGTGGTGCCGTCTGGTGTGGCGTTGGTGGATGGGGGGCGTTGTTGGACGTATGCG
>NZ_BAAAPE010000030.1:30527-108700 GCF_039530985.1 Streptomyces albiaxialis | reverse complement strand
GGTGGACCGGGCGGGGCTGGACGAGGCGGATGAGGATGATCTGGCGTATCTGGTCTTCACCTCCGGATCCACCGGCCGCCCCAAGCCCGTCGCCGTCACCCACGGACAACTGGCCGGTCACCTCGCGCAGGCCGTCGACGCCTTCGGACTGACTCAGGGCGAAAGAGTCCTGGTCTTCGGCTCGTTCTCCTTCGACGTGAGCACGGAGCAGCTTCTCGCCCCGCTGCTGGTGCGCGGCGCGGCCGTGATCCGGCCCGACGGCCTTCTCGACACCGAGGAACTGCTCGCCTTCCTGGCCGAGCACGGGGTCGGTGTCTTCAACCCGCCGACCGGGCTCTGGCGGCAGATGGCGACCGTCCTCGCCTCCGGCGGCGCGGTGCCCGGCGCGCTGGACGTCCGCCTCACCGTCGTCGGCGGCGACGCGATGCCCGCGGCCGAGACCGGGATGTGGCGGCGCGCGGTGGGCGGCCGGATCCTCAACGCCTACGGGCCCACCGAGACCGTCATCACCGCGACCGTCCACGAGGCCACCGCCGACGAAGACGGCGCGGGGGTGGACACCGCCGGAACCGTTCCCCTGGGCCGGCCGCTGTCGGGCCGCACCGTGTATGTGCTGGACGGTGGGTTGCGGCCGGTGGCGGCGGGGAGTGTGGGCGAGCTGTTCGTCGGTGGGGCGGGGGTGGCGCGGGGTTATCTGGGGCGCGGTGGTCTGACGGCGGAGCGGTTCGTGCCGGATCCGTTCTCCTCGGTTCCGGGTGCGCGGTTGTACCGCACCGGGGACCTGGTGCGCTTCGGTGCTGAGGGGGCGTTGGAGTTCTGCGGGCGTGTGGACGAGCAGGTGAAGATCCGCGGGTTCCGGGTGGAGCTGGGGGAGATCGAGGCGGTGCTGCGTGCCGCCGAGGGCATCACCGACGCCGTCGTGGCCGCCGTACCCGGACCGGAAGGCGGCGAACCCCGCCTCGCCGGCTACGTCGTCGCACGGGACAGGGCCGTCTGCGAACCCGAGGCGGTACGGGAGTGGGCGCGCGAACGGCTGCCGGCCCACATGGTGCCCGCCGCCGTCGTCCCCCTGGACGCGCTTCCCCTCTCGGCCAACGGCAAAGTGGACCGCCGTGCCCTGCCCGCGCCCGCATGGGAGGCCGCTGACGAGGGCTTCGTCGCGCCCCGTACGGAGATCGAGCGGCGGCTGGCCGAGGTGTGGTGCCAGGTCCTGGGCCTGGAACGGGTCGGCGTGCACGACGACTACCTCGGGGTGGGCGGCGACTCCATCCAGTCGATCCAGATCGTGGCCAAGGCACGCCGCGCGGGCATCCGCATCACCCCGCGCCAGCTCTTCGACCACCCCACCCTCGCCGAACTCGCCGCCCACGCCGTCACCGGCGGCGACCCGTCCGGCACGCGGCACACGGGGGACACCACCGACGCGCTGAGCCCGATCCAGCAGTGGTTCCACGAGCTGGAGCTGAGCACGCCCTCCCACTGGAACATGGGCCTGCTCCTCGCCCTGCGCGAGCGAGTGCCGCCCGAGGAGCTGAAGACGGCCCTCCACGCGGTGGCCGACGCCCATGAGGCGCTGCGCACCCGCTTCGTGCGGGACGAGTCCGTCCGGGCCGTGGTCGATCCGGCGGCGGACGTGCCGGTGGAGCACACGGACCTCTCGTCCGTACCCGCCGACGAGGTCGAGCGGAGCCTGCGGGAGCTGGCCGACACGCTGCACACCGGGCTCGACCCCGCGAACGGCCCGGTGTTCCGCGCCCACCTGGCCGACCTGGGGCCGGGGGCCCCGCAGCGACTGCTGCTCGCCGCCCACCACCTCGTCATGGACGCGGTGTCCTGGCGGATCGTGCTGGAGGACCTGGAGTCGGCACTCGACGCCGTACGCGAAGGCCGCCCGCCCGAGCCGCAGCCCGAGGGCACCACGCACCGCCAGTGGACCGCCGAACTGCGGCGACGG
The DNA here is from genome assembly GCF_039530985.1 of Streptomyces albiaxialis. Taxonomy (NCBI): domain Bacteria; kingdom Bacillati; phylum Actinomycetota; class Actinomycetes; order Kitasatosporales; family Streptomycetaceae; genus Streptomyces; species Streptomyces albiaxialis. The sequence continues at coordinate 106,746 of NZ_BAAAPE010000030.1, read as the reverse complement.
GCCCTGGACCCGCGCGTGCTCGACAGGGTCCGCGCGGACATCGACGAACTGGCCGGACTCACCGCCGACGCGGCGCACCGGGGCACCCCGCGCGCACCCGGAACCGAAGGCGGCTCCCGCCGGGCCCGCCGCGAGCTGGGGGCCGAGGAGACCGCACGGATCCAGCAGGCCCTCGTGCACCGGCTCGGCGCCAGCCTGGAGGAAGGGCTGCTCACCGCGGCCGCCCGCGCGCAGGCCCGGGCCGACGCGCTCGGCACCGTCGTCGTGGAACTGGAGAGCCACGGCCGCCAGGACCTGCGCCCCGACATCGACCTGTCACGCACCGTCGGCTGGTTCACCACCCTCGCCCCCTTCCCGGTGGCCGTCGGGGACCAGGGCCCGGTCGGCACGCTCTGGGACGTCAGGGCCCGGCTGCGCGAGCTGGTGCACCGGGGGATCGACAACGGCGTCGTCCGCTACCTGGCCGGAGACGAGGAACTGGCCGGGAAGCTGGCCGCGATGCCCGCCCCGCACCTCAACTTCAACCACCTGGGCCGGGTCAGCAGCGCCTCCGACCCCGGGGCGACGCTCGAACTCCTCGCCCCCGGATTCGGCCGGGTCCGCGACCCCGAGGGGGTCCGCCCCGCCGCGGTCGTGGTGGAGACCCTGGTGACCGACGGCTGCCTCGCGGTCGAGGTGGAGCACACCGGACAGGCCGCCGCGGACACCCTCGCGGACGCCCTCCTCGACGAGCTGCGCGCCCTGACCGCCGAGCCGGACGTGCCGCCGCTCGCCTCCGGGCTCCGGCACGGCACGGCGCCGGTCGCCGCCGTCCGCGACTGGACCCGGCGCTGGGGCGGCCTCACGGCGGTGTGGCCCCTGACCCCGACGCAGGAGGGCATGCTCTTCCGCAGCCTCGCCGAGGACCGGTCCGCGGGCAGCGGCGTCTACGTCGAACAGCTCGTCTGCGTCCTCGCGGGGGACCTGGACGAGGAAGCCTTCGCGCGGGCCTGGCAGGCGGCCGTGGACCGGCACGCCGTGCTCCGCGGGGTGTGCGTGTGGCAGGACGTCCCGCGCCCCCTGTTCGTGGTGCCGTCCGCACGCGAACTGCCGGTCGCCTTCCAGGACTTCTCGGCCGCCGAGGACCCCGAGGCCGCCCTCGACGCCTTCGTGCGCGAGGACCGCCGCCACGGCTTCGACCTGGACGAAGGGCCGCTGATGCGGCTCACCGTGGCCCGGCTGGCGGCCCGCCGGTGGGCCTTCGTATGGACGAACCACCACGTCCTGCTGGACGGCTGGTCCCTTCCCCTCCTCCTCGGCGAGGTCCTGGAGCACTACGCCGCGCACCACGAGGGACGGCCCCCCGGCACGGCGACGGCGCCGGACTTCGGGACCTTCGCCCGGTGGATCGCCCGGCGGGACCCGGACGCCTCCCGGGAGTTCTGGACCCGCGAGCTGGCCGGTCTCACCGCGGTGCCGATCGCCCCGCAGGCGAACGGGCCGTCCCGCCACCGGGACCACGTCGTGCACGTGTCGGCGCGGGACACCGCGCGGCTGCGGGAGACGGCGCACCGCCTGGGCGTGACCCTGGGCGGCATGGTGCACGCCGCGTGGGCGCTCACGCTCGCGGCGGAGACCGACACGGACGACGTGGCGTTCGGCAGCGTGGGATCCGGCCGTCCCGCGGAGCTGGACGAGGTGGACCGCACGGTGGGCATGTTCATCAACACCGTGCCGCTGCGTACCCGGCTGCCCGCCTCCCTGCGGGCCGGCACCTGGTGCAGGGACGTCCAGCAGTCCCTGCACCGCGTCCAGGAGCACATCCACACACCGCTCGCCCGGATCGCGAAGTGGAGCGGACGCGCGAGTTCGTCCGGGCTGTTCGACACCTCCGTCATCGTGGCGAACTTCCCGTTCGCCGACCTCGGCACCGGACTGCCGGGACTGTCCGTGGAACGGGCGGAAGCTCTGGAGCAGACCGAGCTTCCGCTGACCATCTCCGCCGCCCCCGAGGGGGACCGGCTCGTCCTCGCTCTCAACCACGACACCGTCCGCATCGGAGCGGACCGTACCGCCGCCCTCGCCGACCTGCTCTGCCGGGCCCTGACGGCGCTCGCCGAGGACACGGCCACGGTCGGCGAGATCCGCGCGGACCTCGCGGAACGCACCCGGGGCGAGCGGGCCGCGGGCCGCGCCCGCCGGGCCGCGCACCTCGTTTCCTCTGTCCGTCGGCGCGGCTGAAGCCGAAAGCCCCTTCGCACAGCGCACGGCACGCAGCACGCACGGGCAACCGACAACCTTCGGAGAACTCATGTCCCTTCGCACGTCTCGCATGCCTCAGCAGCCGATGAGGCGACGCTCCCTCACGGACGAGTCCGTCGTCGACTTCGGTCCGCTGGAGCCCGCGGCCCTGCCCGTTCTCGCCACGCCGCAACGGGCAGGCGTGCCGCTCACCACCTGGGTGCGGGACAACGCCGCGCTGGTACGGACGCGGATGCGGGAACGCGGCGCGGTGCTCTTCCGCGGCTTCTCCGAGGGAGCCGACGCGCTGCGTCCGGTCGTGGAGGCCATCGGCGGCGAGGGAGCGCTCGCCTACCAGGACGGGGCCACACCGCGCAGCGCCCTGGGCGAGGGCGTCTACTCCTCCACCGAGTACCCGTCCGACCAGACGATCGAGATGCACAACGAAGCCTGCTATAGCTGGAGCTGGCCCCGGGTCCTCGGATTCGCCTGCGCCCGCCCGTCGCAGACCGGCGGCCAGACCCCGCTCGCCGATTCCCGCAACGTGCTGCGGAGACTCCCCCACGATCTGGTCTCCCGCATGGAGCGGTACGGAGTGCGGTACCTGCGCAACTACACGCCAGGTGTCGGCATCCCGTGGCAGGAGGCGCTCGGCTGCGACGAGAGCGGCCTGGACGCCTACGCGGACCGGACCCGCGTCCGCGTCGCGCACATCGCCGAGGACCACCTGCGTACGGAGGCCGTGCGGCCCGCCGTCGTCCGGCACCCGGACACCGGCGAGTGGGTCTGGTTCAACCAGGCCACCAGCTTCCACCTGAGCACCATCGGGGACGAGCTGGCCGAGGAACTGCTCGGCCAGGTCGGACCGGAACGCGTGCCCAAGACCACCCGGCTCGGCGACGGCAGCGAGTTCACGCGCGCCGACCTCGGCGCGATCCGGGAGGCGTTCGCGGCGGAGACGACGGCCTTCGACTGGCAGCCCGGTGACGTGCTGGTCGTCGACAACCTGCTGGCCGCGCACGGCCGCGCGCCCTTCACGGGCACGCGGGAGATCCGCGTGGCCATGGCCGCGGCGGCGGACTGGAACGACGTGGAGACCCGGCCCGCCCGGGCCGGCCTCCCCGAGCACGACGGCATCACTGTCCAGACGAAGGGGGAAAGACGGTGAACACGGCAACATCCCTGGCGGCCGTATCCACTGATACCGCCTCTGCCACGGAGAGCTTCCGTGCGGGGCCCCATCAGCATGACGCCATGCGGGACGACACGGTGACCTCGCTCCTGCTCGACGTCCCCGCCACGGTTCCCGAGGATCAGGTCACCGCCGCGGTCGGTACGGTCGCGCGGCGCCACGAGGTGCTGCGGACCACGCTCGTGCCCTCCCCGGCAGGCGGACCCCCCACCCAGAGCGTCCACGCGGCGCCCCTGCCCGAGGGCCCCGAGCGGCCATGGAGCGTCTCCGTCCGCGAGGACGGCCGTATCCGGCTCACCGCCTCGGCCCGCGTCCTGGACGCCGAAGGCCTGCTGCTGCTCGCGCGCGAACTCGAAGCCGAACTGTCGGGCCCGAAGGCGGACCTCCCGCCGACGGCGGACACCCCCTCGGCACCGGACACCGGAGAAGACGGCACGGAGCCGCTGCAGTACGCCGACATCGCCGAGTGGCTGCACGAGGTGCTCGCCGACCCGGACGCGGGCAGCGCCCGCACCGCCCAGGAGACCGCGCACGCCGGTTCCGACGAGGCCGCCGAGACGGTGGAGCGGCTGCGCGCCTCGGCCGGCCCGGCGCCGTCCGGGAGCACCGCCCCGCCGGACATGTCCCGGACGGTCAAGCTGTACGGCACGGACGCGGAGGTGGAGTCGCTGCTCCTGGCGGCCTGGCTCGTGGTCCTGCACCGGTTCGCCGGTACCCAGGCGCTCACCGTGGGGGTACGCACCGGACTGCGCGAGGTGCCGCAACTCGCCGACGCGCTGGGCCCGCTGAGCACCTGGCCCGCGCTGCGCCACGCGTTCCGTACCGACGAGACGCTCGCGGAGGTGGTCGACACGGTGCGGGGGGCGCGGGCGGCCCAGCGCGAGAGCGTCGAGCTGATCACCGACCTGTCCGAGGTGAACCGTCCCCTCGGCTTCTCGTACACGCAACTGCCGGAGCGCGTGGGCGGCTGGTCCGTCTCGGGGCTCTCCGCACACGGCTCCGGGCCCGGACTCCGGCTCGACGCGGTACGCCGCGGCGACCTGGTCGGCCTGCGGATCGACGGCGTGGCGGCGGCCGGGCTCGGCGAGCCGGCGGTCGGACGGCTGCTGGACGCGCTGGCCACGGTCCTCGAACAGGACATCCGGACCTCCAGGACAGGGGTCGGCCGGGTGAGCCTGGGCACCCCCGCCGCACCGCTCACCGAGTCCGCCACGCCCCGTGCCCTCGCATGGCGGGACGCCACACTCCCCGGCCTGATCGCCCGCGCCGCCGCGACCGCCCCGAACGGCATCGCCGTGCGCTGCGGGACGCGGGAGCTGTCGTACCGGCAGCTCCTGCGCAAGGCGGACCGTCTGGCGGCGCGGCTGGACGCGGAGCCGGAGGACGTGGTGGCGGTCCTCGTCGCCGATCCGCTGACCCGTCTGGTGGCCCAGTTGGCCGTGCTGCGCACCGGCGCCGCCTACCTGGTCGTGGACCCCGACGACCCGGCCGACCGGATCGCGACGCTGCTCGCCGACGCGTCCGTGCGCGGGTGCGTGGTCACCGCCGACACCGCCCCCCTGCTCAGCGCCCACGACGACCTCGACCGCGTGCCGGCCGAGGACAAGGGGGCCGACGGCCAGAGCCGGGCACCGAAGGCCACGCACGGCATCCGGCCCGCCCCTGGCCCGGACAACGCCGCCTACCTGCTGTTCACCTCCGGATCCACCGGGCGGCCCAAGCCCGTCGCCGTCACCCACCGGAACGTCGTCAACTACCTCGGATGGCTCGCCGACACGGAGCTGGTCGGCCCGGACACGGTGCTGCCCGCCACGGCCGCCTCGATCTTCGACGCGTCCGTCAAGCAGCTCTGGGGCCCCCTGGTCCTCGGCGGCACCGTGATGCTGCCGACGGCCGAGGAGCGGCCGGCCGAGACGCTGGTCGCCGCGATCGTCGGCGCCGAGTCCTCCTCGGGCACCGGCGTCACCACGGTCAACACCGTGCCGCGGCTGTGGGACGAGACGCTGCGGACCCTGGAGGCCACCGGCGCCGCCGGCGGCCTCGGCGGACGCCGCCTCGATGTCCTGCTGGGAGGCGAGGCGCTCACCGCCGACCTCGTCGAGCGCACCGGGCGGATCCTGCCCGGGGCCCGGATATGGAACCTGTACGGGCCCTCCGAGACCACGGCGAACGCCGCCGCCGGGACCGTCACCCCGGACGGCCGCGTCACCCTCGGCCGGCCCGTCGGTGGCGCCGCCCTGTACGCCCTGGACGAGGTCATGCGGCCCGTACCGCCCGGGGTGATCGGCGAACTGTACGTCGGCGGGGCGGGAGTGGCGCGCGGGTACGCGGGCCGCAGCGGGCTGACCGCCGAACGCTTCGTGCCCGACCCGTTCTCCGCGACTCCCGGCGCCCGGATGTACCGGACGGGCGACCTGGTCCGCATCGGCGCCGACGGCCTGCCGGAGTTCTGCGGACGCGCCGACGGCCAGCTCAAGGTCCGCGGCTACCGCGTCGAGACCGGCGAGATCGAGGCGGTGCTGCTGCGCCATCCCGCGGTCGCCGCCGCCGTCGCCGACGCACGCGACGACCGGCTCGTCGCCTGGGTGGTGCCCGGCCCGGACGGCCCGCCGACCGTGGAGCAGCTCCGCGAGCAGTGCGCCGCGGCCCTGCCCGCGTACCTGGTCCCGGCCGTGTTCGTCGCGCTGGACCGCGTGCCGCTGACGCCTCAGGGGAAGACCGACCGGCGCATGCTGCCGGACCCGGCCGACGGACATCTGGAGCAGGGCACCGAGTTCGTCGCCCCCCGCACCCCGACGGAGATGGTCGTCGCCGAGATCTGGCGCACCGTCCTCGGCGTCGACCGGGTCGGGGCGCACGACACCTTCGTCGCGCTCGGCGGCGATTCGATCCGCGCCATGCAGACCGTCGCCCGCGTCCGCGAACTGATGGGAGCCGAACTCCCCCTCCAGGAGCTGCTCAACGCCTCCACCGTCGCCGACCAGGCGATCCTGCTGCTCTCCCACGACCGCGACGGGTCCGTCCGCGAGTTCGCCGAAGCGTTCGCGGCCGTCGACGACGACGCCACCGAGGTACAGCCATGACAGATTCCGAACGTCTCGACCGGGTCCGGCGGGCCCTCGCCGCACGCCGGCCCGAACGGCACTCCGGCACACAGATCACCGCCCGGCCCGACACCGTGCAGGTCACGCTCTCGGAGAGCCAGGTCCAGCTCTGGACGGCACACGCCCTCGACCCCACCGGCAGCGCCTACACGGTGCCGGCCGCCCTCGACATCGAGGGACCGCTGGACGCCGACGCGCTGGTGCGGGCCTTCGACTGGCTGCTCGCCCGGCACGAGGGGCTGCGGCTGGTCACCGAGGAGGTACGCGGAAAGGCCCGGGCGCAACTCCTGGACCGGCTGCCCTCGTTACGGCGTGCCGACCTGACGGGCCTCTCCGGCGCCGCGGCCGAGCGGCGCAGGGACGAGCTGACCGGCACCGAGCTGCGCACCCCCTTCGCGCTGGACAGCGGCGGGCCGCTGGTGCGGGGCGTGCTCATCGCCCTCGCCCCGGACCGGCACCGGCTGGTGGTGACCTTCCACCACCTGGTCGTCGACGGCCTGTCGGTGAGCGTCCTGATCCAGGAGCTGACCGAGGCCTACGAGGCCGTCCGCACCGGCGGCGCGCTGCCGGACCCGCCCGACTTCCCCTCCTACACCGACTACGCCTGGTGGGAGCGGCACAGCGGGAAGGCGCCCGAGCGCGCGGCCTCGCTCGCCCACTGGCGGGCCGAACTGGCGGGCGCCCCGCGCGGCCTGAACCTGCCCCTCGACCGCCCCCGCCCCGAGGTCCGCAGCCACAGCGGGCACCACCTGGTGCGCCCCACCGGGCCGGAGCTCCGGGACCGCGTCGAGAAGTTCGCCGCGGGCTGCGGCGTCTCCGTCTTCGCCGTGCTGTACGGGGCGTGGCGGGCGCTGCTGCACCGTGCCTCGCTCACCGACGACCTGGTGATCGGCGTCCCGGTCGCCAACCGGGTCCGCCCCGAACTGCGCCGCACCGTCGGCCCGTTCATCAACACGCTCGCGCTGCGCAGCAGGCTGCGGGCCGGGGCGACGCTGCGCGAGCTGGCCGAGGACTCCGCGGGCACCGTCGCCCGCTCCCTCGACCACCAGCACGTCCAGACCGCGGAGGTGACCGCCGCCGTCGGGGGCAGCACCGGGACGCCCCTCTTCGGCGCGATGTTCGCCTACCTCGGCGAGGACCGGTCCCGGCTGCCGCTGGGCGAGGCCACCATGACCCCGGTCCCGGTGGAGACGAACACCTCGAAGACCGACGTCACGCTCAGCGTGGTCCGGCGCGGTGCCGACTTCGAACTCATGCTGGAATACGACACCGAGCTGCTGCGCGAGTCCACCGCGGGGACCCTGCTCGACGCCTACGTCCGGCTGCTGGAGGGCGGACTGGCCTCCCCGGACCGCAGCGTACGGACGCTTCCCCTCGCGGAGCCCGGGGCGCAGGCCGGACCGCTCGCCGAGCCGGTCGTCGAAGGCGCCCTCGACCAGGCCTTCCTCCGGTCCGTCGCGCGTCACCCGGAGCGCACGGCACTGCAGTGGCAGGGACAGGGCATCACCTACGAGGACCTGGCCGACCGCGTCGACGCCCTGGCCCGCCACCTGGTGGCCCGCGGCGTGCGGCCCGGCGACCGGGTGCCGCTCCACCTGGAGCGCGGGCCCGCCCAGGTGGTGGCGATCCTCGCCGTGCTGCGCGCGGGAGCGGCGTACGTGCCGATCGACCTGCGCAACCCCGCGGACCGTATCCGCCACGTGCTCGACGACAGCGGCGGCCGGCTCCTGGTCTGCGGGACGGAGGGCGCGGGCGGCATCGGCGAAGGGCTGCGGCAGATCTCCGTCGACGAGCGCGGCCACCCCCGCACCGAGCTGGACACCAGCGGCACCGTGCTGCCCGACCGGCACCCCGGTGATGTCGCCTACGTCATCTACACCTCGGGCTCCACCGGCCGCCCCAAGGGGGTGGAGGTCGCCGACTCGCACGTGGTGCGGCTGTTCACGGCGACCGAGCGGCGCTTCGGCTTCGGCCCGGACGACGTGTGGAGCTACTTCCACTCGTACGCGTTCGACGTGTCCGTGTGGGAGCTGTGGGGAGCGCTGCTGCACGGCGGCACGCTGGCCCTGGTCACGGACGACACCGCCCGGTCCCCGGCCGACCTGCTGGCCTTCGTGGCGGAGAACGGCGTCACCGTCTTCAGCCAGACGCCGTCCGCCTTCAAGGGCGTCGTGGCCGCCGACGCGGCCGAGGGCTCCACCCGCCGGCTGGCCCTGCGGTACGTCGTCTTCGGCGGCGAACGGCTGGACGTGAACACCCTGCGCCCCTGGATCGAGGCGCGCGGCGACCGGGCTCCCCGGCTGGTGAACATGTACGGGATCACCGAGACCACCGTGCACTCCACCTTCCGCGCCATCGCCTCCGCCGACCTGGGCGACCGCACGGGCAGCCCCATCGGCGTGCCGATCGACGACCTGTCCCTGTACGTCCTCGACGAGGGGCTCAACCCGCTGCCGCCCGGCATGGTGGGCGAACTCCACGTCGGCGGCGCGGGCGTGACCCTCGGGTACGGCGGACGCGGAGCGCGTACCGCCGAGCGTTTCGTGCCCGACCCGTTCGCCGGAACGCCCGGCGCCCGGCTCTACCGCAGCGGCGACCTGGCCCGGGTCGGGGAGGACGGCGAGTTCGAGTACTGGGGACGGGCCGACGCCCAGGTGAAGATCCGCGGATTCCGGCTCGAACTGGGCGAGGTGGAGGTCGCGCTCGTCAGCCACCCGGACGTCGAGGCGGCCGTCGCCGATGTCCGCGCCGAGCAGCTCGTGGCCTGGCTCGTGCCGGTCGAGGGACGGGAACTGCCCGCGGTGTCCGAACTCCGCGAGCACGTGGCCGCACTCGTGCCCTCGTACATGGTGCCCGCGGTCTACAGCGCCCTCGACAGCGTTCCGCTGACCGTCAACGGCAAGGCGGATCGGCGCGCGCTGCCCGACCCGGCGGAGAGCCGGCTCGACACCGGCACGGCCTACGAGGCGCCGCGCACCGGTCTGGAGGAGACCCTGGCCGGTGTCTGGGCGGAGGTCCTCGGCGTCGAACGCGTCGGCGTGCACGACAACTTCTTCGCGCTCGGGGGCGACTCCATCCGGGCGGTCGAGATCACGGGAACCCTGCGGGAACTCGGCCATGAGACCCGGGTCCACGCGGTGTTCCGGCACCAGACCGTGGCGGCGTTCGCGGCCCACCTGGCGGACAGCCGGCCCGACACGGTGGAGCCCGCCGAGCCGTTCGAGATGATCGGCGCGGAGGACCGCGCGGCGCTGCCCGCCGACGCGGAGGACGCCTACCCGCTGACCGCCACCCAGGCGGGCATGCTCTACCACCTCCAGATGCACCCGGAGGCGGGGCTCTACCACAACACCGTCAGCGTGCGGATGCGCGGCCGCCTCGACCCCGACCTGCTGTGCCGGGCCTTCGCCGACACCATGGCCCGGCACCCGGTGCTGCGCACCAGCATCTCCATGGACGGCTACTCCGAGCCGCTGCAGATCGTTCACCGCGAGGCCGCCCCGCGCTTCACCGTGCGGGACCTCTCGGACCTCACGGCCGACGAGCAGCACTCCGAGGTCGACGCGTTCGTCGCCCGCGAGCGGATCGAACACCTGGAGCTGGAATCGGCCCCGCTCCAGCGGGTCGCCGTCCACCTGCTCGGCGGCGGCGAGTTCCAGCTCACGGTCAGCGAGAACCATGTGATCCTCGACGGCTGGAGCTGGACCTCCACCCTGACGGAGGTCCTCAGCCGGCAGGCCGCGCTGCTCGACGACGCCCCCGACTACGACAGCCGGTGGCCCGGACTCCCGCTGCGCTACGCCGACTTCGTCAAGGCCGAGCGGGCCGCCGCCGAGCGGACCGACGTCGCCGAGGTGTGGCGGGACCGGCTCGCCGACGCCGAACCCCGGTCGATCGCGGACCTGCGCCCGGCGGGCATGCCGCGGGTGCGGCGGGTCGAGGTCGGCATCGACACGGACACCTCGCAGCGCCTGACCCGCCTCGCCAAGGAGGAGGGGATGCCGCTGAAGAGCCTCGCCGTCGGCGTCCACTTCAAGGTGCTCGCCGAGGCGCTCGCCGTGGACGACCCCGTCACCGGCATGGTGCTCCACGGGCGGCCCGACCTGCCCGGCGCGAAGGAGCTGCGCGGCCTGTTCATCAACATGCTGCCGACCTCGGTGTCCGTACCCGGCGGAAGCTGGCGGGAGCTGGCGCGGCGTGCCTTCGACGAGGAGCGCACGCTCCTGGAGCACCGGCACACCCCGCTCATCAGCGTGCAGCAGGCGTTCGGCAACGACCCGCTGTTCGACGTGGGCGTGAACTTCGTCCGGTTCCACGCCCTCGGCGAGGTCCTGGACACCGGGGTCGTCGGGCTGGTCGGCCAGCACCCCGGGTCCGCCGAGGACACCAACTACGCGCTCATGGCGACCTACTCGATGCACCCGCCGGAGCACGAACTGGGGCTGATCCTCGCCTACGACAGCGACCGGATCTCCGACGAGTGGGCGGGCTCCCTCGCCACGATGTACGCCCAGGCGCTGCGCCGCTTCGCCACCGCCCCCGACTCCCCGCACGACGCCGCGAGCCTGCTGCCGTACGACGCCGAGACCGCGGTCCGGCGTGCCGACGGCGGGCCCCTCGACCTGCCGGGAGGCACCCTCGACGGGGCGGTCGCCGCCGTCGCGGCGGACCGCCCCGGGGCGACCGCGGTCACGGGCCCCGACGGCTCCCTCACCTACCGGGAGCTGACCGAGCGGGCCGCGGCCGCCGCCGCCGGGCTCGCCGCGGCCGGTGTGCGCCGGGGCGATCTGGTGGCGGTCGTCGCGCGGCGCGGCACCGACCTGGTCACCGGACTGCTGGCCACGATGGCGGCGGGCGCCGCGTACGTGCCCGTCGACCCCGAACTGCCCCGGGAACGCATCGCGCACCTGATCCGCGACTCGGACTGCGGCACGGCGCTGACCGCGCACCTCACGGACGAGGACGCCGACGTCCTGGCGCTCCTCGCCGAGGAGGGCGTGACCGTGCGCACCGTCACCGAAGCGGTCCGCGCGGCACCCGGCGCCGGCGCCGGCGCCGCGGTGCGGCGCGCCGGAGGCGGGGACCTCGCCTACGTGATCTACACCTCCGGATCCACCGGCACGCCCAAGGGCGTCGGCGTCACGCACACCAACGTTCTCACCTACCTGCGCGCCTCCGGCACGGTCGTCGAGCCCACGTCGCGGGACGTGGTCGCGGTCCGCTCCACCTTCACCTTCGACCTGTCGGTGTGGGAGCTGTTCGCCGGTCTGGTGGCCGGGTCCCGCATCCACCTCGTCCCGGGCGACGTGGCCTCCGACGCGCAGCAGCTCCACGGCCATCTGCGGGCCGAGGGCGTCACGATGCTCGCGACCACGCCGACGATCGCGCAGGAGCTGGCCGCCGTCGACGGAGCCGCCGAGACGGGAGGCGAGCCGATCGGCCTGCGCGCCCTGCTGCTGGCCGGTGAGGAGGTCGTGCCGTCCCGGTTCGCCGACTGGTTCGACGGCCCGTCCGCGGACGACTGCCGGGTCTACAACTGGTACGGGCCGACCGAGGCCACCGTCCTGATGACGGTCGCCGAGCTGACGGCCGAGGTCACGCGACGGCAGCGCGCCCCCATCGGCTCCCCGGTGCCCGGCTCCACGATCTGGGTGCTGGACGAGCGTATGGAGCCCGTGCCGCCCGGCGTCGCGGGCGAGCTGTACATCGGCGGTGCCCAGGTGGCCGCGGGCTACTGGCGGCGCCCCGGCCTGACGGCGGAACGCTTCCTGCCCGACCCGTTCTCCACGGAGCCCGGGGCGCGCCTGTACCGGACCGGGGACCGGGCGCGGCACCGGGCCGACGGGGAGCTGGAGTTCCTCGGCCGCTACGACAACCAGATCAAGCTCCGAGGCCACCGCATCGAGCTGGGCGAGGTCGAGTCCGTGCTCCTCGGGCACCCGGGGGTGGCCGACTGCGTCGTGGTGGTCCACGGCGCCACGGGCGCCACCCCCCGCCTGGTCGCCTACATCGTGCCCGGAAGCTCCTACCAGGACCGCAAGGAGCTGCGGAACTGGGCGGCCGGACGACTGCCCCGCTACGCCCTGCCCGCGGCGATCCGCCCGGTCGGGGAGATCCCGCAGACGGCCAGCGGCAAGCTGGACAGGCGCCGCCTGCCGGCCCCGACGGCCGACGACTTCCTGGGCACGGCGGGCGGCGCCCAGCTCGCCCGCGACGAGACGGAACAGGAGCTGCTGGACCTCTGGCAGGAGCTGCTGGGCCTGGAGGGCCTGGGGATCCGCGACCACTTCTACGAAGCCGGCGGCCACTCCCTGCTGGCGACCCGGCTGCTGGTCCGTATCCGGCGCCGGTTCGGGGCGCGGCTGAGCATGCAACAGGCGATGGCGGACTTCACGGTCGCCGGGCTGGCCGATCTGATCAGGGCGGCGCAGGACGCCCCGGCGGCGACCGCGGACGCGGCCGGGGAAGCAGGGACGCGGTGAACTTCCTCTCCCTGCTCGCGTCCCGGTCCCGTGCCACGGTGGTCGCGGCGCTGACCGCGGGCCTGCTGTCAGGCGCGGCGACCATGGTGCTGATCGCGGTCCTCCAGAAGATCCTGGAACGGCTCGACGATCCGGGGACGCGGCTGCTGGTGGCGTTCATCGTCGCGGCGGCCACGGTCCTGCTCGCCGGGGCGGTCTCCTCCGTCCTGCTGATCCGGCTGGCCCAGCGCACCGTCCAGGAACTGCGCATGGAGCTGTGCCGCCGGATCCTGGACAGCGGCATGCGCCGGATCGAGAGCATCGGCACCGCCCGTCTCCAGTCCGCGCTCACCGACGACGTGCAGGTCATCACCACAGCCGTCAGCGGCGTCCCGCTGCTGACCATGAACAGCGCGATCGTGGTCGGTGCCTTCGTCTACATCGGGATGCTCTCGCTCAAGATGCTGCTCGGCATGCTGGCCGTGCTCACGGTCGGTCTGGTGCTCTACCAACTGCCGGTGCGCCGGGCGGGAGTCCATCTGCGCAGGGCCCGCGAGCACCAGGACGTGATGCACCGGCATCTGGAGAGCGTCACGCGCGGGACCAAGGAACTGAAGCTGGACCGGGACCGCCGCTCGGCGGTCGTCGACGGCGGCGTCGGCGAGACGGGGAAGTCGCTCGTCCGGGACACCACCCGGGGCGTGGCCCTCTACACCATCGCCGGTTCCTGGGGGCAGCTCCTCTTCCTCGCGAGCATCGGCATCATGCTCTTCGCCGGGACGCGTCTCGGCATCTCCACCGAGGACCTGACCGGCTTCACGCTCGCCGTGCTCTACATCAACACGCCGCTGGTGACCGTGCTCAACCTGATCCCGGCCCTCGGCCGGGCCGCCACGGCGCTGCGCTCGCTCAACTCGCTGGAGCTGGGGGACGAGAGCGGGCTGCACGTGCCCCGGCCGCGCCGGGGCGAGGAAGAGCCCGCCGGTGTCGCGCTCAGCCTGCGTGCCGCCGCCTTCGACTACGCCTCCGACACGGAGGACGCGGGATTCCGAGTGGGCCCCATCGACGCCGACTTCACGCCGGGCACCCTCACCTTCGTGGTCGGCGGCAACGGCAGCGGCAAGACGACGCTCGCCAAGATGCTGTGCGGGCTCTACCCGCCCAGCAGCGGCGAGGTCCGGGTGAACGGCACGCCGGTGAGGGACACCGGGGCCGAGGAACTCCGGGAGCGGATCGCCGGCGTGTTCGCCGACGTCCATCTCTTCCGCACCCTGCCCTCGCACCCGGACACCGATGACGACGAGGCGAACCGGCTGCTGAGCCGCCTGGGCATGGACGGAAAGGTGCGCGTGCACCGGGGCGAGTTCTCCACGATCGCCCTCTCCACCGGCCAGCGCAAACGGCTGGCGCTGGTGGGCGCCCTGCTGTCCGGCCGGCCCGTGCTGCTCTTCGACGAGTGGGCCGCCGACCAGGACCCGGAGTTCCGGGACTTCTTCTACACCGTCGTCCTGCCCATGATGCGCGAGCAGGGCAGGACGGTCGTCGCCATCACCCATGACGACCGGTATTTCTACCTCGCCGACCAGGTACTGAAGCTGGAGCGCGGCATGGTCGTCGAACCGGCCGACGTCCAGGCCCCGGTCGGCGCGGGCGGCACGGCGCTGCCCGGCCGGTCCGCACAGGCCCTTCACCCACCCCACGCCCACACACCCTGAGGAGCACGGCCATGCCCGAGGCCAACGTGTACGACGTCGTCCGCAACGACGAGGAGCAGTACTCCCTGTGGGAGGCCGACCGTGAGCTTCCCACCGGCTGGTACCGGCAAGGAGTACGCGGCACCCGCGAGGAGTGCCTGGCACACATCGACCAGGTCTGGACGGACATCCGCCCGCGCAGCGTCCGTGAGCGCCAGGCATGACACACCAGCGCCCCACCGATACCGAGACCCCGAGGGATGTGCGATGAACTCCAGTGAGATCGACTACCTCCGCGCTCATGTCACCGGCGATTTCAGTGACGTCCTCGTCGACGTGCGCGCGAGCACCGGCTGCTGGCTCGTGAACGAGCGGGACGGCGCCCGCTACCTCGACATGTCGATGTTCTTCGCGTCCGCCGCGCTGGGGCACAACCACCCCGGCCTGCACGGCGACGAGGAGTTCGACGAGGCGCTGCTCGCGGCCGCCCGGATGAAGCCCGCCAACCCCGACTTCGCCACCTCCGAACAGATACGGTTCGCCGAGACCTTCCTGAAGGCGCTCGCCCCGGACGACATGCCGTACGTCTTCTTCATCGACGGCGGCGCCGCCGCGGTCGAGAACGCGCTGAAGGTCGCCTTCGACTGGAAGACCCAGCACAACGCGGCACGCGGCGTCGCCGTACGCGGCTCGCGGGTCCTGCACCTGGAGCACGCCTTCCACGGCCGCAGCGGCTACACCATGTCGCTGACCAACACGGACCCGGCCAAGACCCGGGACTTCCCGGCGTTCGACTGGCCCCGCATCCCGAGCCCGGCCGTCAACGACATGGGGCGCTGGGACGAGCCGGAGCTCCTGGCCGAGGAGCGGCAGGCCCTCGCCGCCGCCGGGAGCGCCTTCCGGCGCTACGGCGACGAGATCGCCTGCTTCGTCTTCGAGCCCGTCCAGGGCGAGGGCGGAGACCGGCACCTGCGCCCGCGGTTCCTGGCCGCCATGGCGGACCTGTGCCGCGCCCATGACGCGCTCTTCGTCGCGGACGAGGTGCAGTCCGGCTTCGGGGCCACCGGCGACCGCTGGGCGTGCGAGACCCTGGGCCTGGAGCCCGACCTGATCGCCTTCGGCAAGAAGGCGCAGGTGTGCGGGGTCCTGGGCGGCCGCAGGGTACGCGAGGTGGAGAACAACGCCTTCCGTGCCGGCAGCCGGCTGAGCTCCACCTGGGGCGGCAACCTGGCCGACATGGTCCGGGCCACCCGGATCCTGGAGATCATCGAGCGGGACGGGCTGTTCACCGCCGCCCGCGCCACCGGCGCCCATCTGCTCCAGGGGCTGCGCGAACTCGCCTCCGACCTGCCGGAACTCGTCACCGATCCGCGCGGACGCGGGCTCATGTGCGCCATCACCCTGCCGAGCCGGGAGGTGCGCGACCGCGTGGTGGGGCGGGCCTTCACCAAACACGGCGTCTTCTTCCTCGGCTCGGGCGAACGCGAACTGCGCTGGCGCCCCCCGCTGTGCGTCACCGAGGCGGACCTCGTCACGGCACTCGAAGCGCTGCGCGACGTCCTCAAGGAGGAGGCTGCGGAAGGGGCGGGCACATGACCCGGCTCGTCCGGCCGCACCGGCGCCCCTGGGCCTCGCGCCGGCTGGTCTGCATGAGCTACGCGGGCGGCGGGACCACCGCCTTCCGCCCGTGGGCCCAGCAGTTGCCGGTCGACACCGAGCTGCGGATCCTGTGCTACCCGGGCAGGGAAGCCCGTTTCGGCGAGCGGGCCGAGAGCTGGCAGGCCCTGATCGAGGACGCTGTCACGGCCCTGACCCGCGAGGTGCGCGGCCCGTACGTGCTCTACGGGCACAGCATGGGCGCGATGGTGGCCTACGCGACCGCCCGCCGGCTCCAGGCCCTGGGAACGCCCGGCCCGGACAGTCTGATCCTGTCCGGACACATCGCCCCCCAGCACTGGACCGGTACGCGCACCGCGGCGCTCGCCGAGGCCTCCGACGAGGAACTCGCGGCTCGGCTGGGCGACTTGGGCGGCACCGCGGCGTCCGTGCTCTCCGACCCCGGGATGCGCTCCCTCGCCGTCGGCCTGCTGCGGAGCGACCTGGCGGCGTACGCCGGATTCGCGTACGAGCCGGGTGAGCGCCTGAGCGCCGGCATCCAGCTCCTGGTCGGCGAGCAGGAGCTGAGCCCGATGCACGAGGGCTGGGCCGAGCTGACCGAGGGGCCCAGCTCGCTCGACGTCCTGCCGGGCGGCCACTTCTTCACCCCCGAGGTCTGGCGGTCCCTGCCGCGGCGCATGCGCGCCTTCGGCGTGCACGAGGAGATGGCGGCGACACGGCCCTGACGGCGGTGCACCGCCGGGCGGACACCGTCCCGTCCTCCGCGGAGGACGGGACGCGCGGTCACCGGCGTCGAGCGGGCGGAACGGTGACCGCGCCGCGCCGATCCCCGGCCGACCGCTCGATTCCCACAGAGAGGAGCACAACTGTGTCCAGGCGGAACGAGCTCGTGGAGGAGCTGAGAAGCCACCTCCGGACGCTGACCGGGGTCCTCGTCGACCCGGACGAAGACTTCTTCGCCCGCGGCCTCGTCGACTCCCTGAGATCCCTGGAGATCGTGGTCCACGTCGAGCGGGAATACGGCTTGTCCGTCGAGGTCGACGACCTCGAACTGGACAACTTCCGCACCGTCGACCGCATCGCGGACTTCGTGCTGCGCAAGCAGGCGGAGCACGCGCCCGCCGACGTGGAAGAGGCGAGCACATGACGTTGCCCGGCCTCGACTCCCTGCTCGCGACAGCGGCCACGGAGGCCTCCAAGTGGGACAGCGGGACGGGCGTCCCCCGCGACGTGATCGACGAGGCCGCCCGGATCGGCCTGCTCGGCCTGGACGTTCCCGCGGAGTACGGGGGAGCGGGCGCCGGTGACGGCGAGGTGGGCCGCGTCGCCGCCGAACTCGGCGCGGTCTGCGGTTCGTTACGCGCCCTGCTCACCGTGAGCGGCATGGTCAACGCGGCCGTCCGCCGGTGGGGGAACGCCGGGCAGCGGGAGCGCTGGCTGCCGCGGCTCGCCTCGGGCGCCGCACTCGCGGCCTTCGCCGCCACCGAGGAGGGGGCGGGCACCGACCTCGGCGCGGTCGTCACCCGGATCGAGCCGCGGGACGGCGGATTCCGGGTCACCGGCCGGAAGATCTGGGTCACCTTCGGCCAGGACGCCGAGGTGCTCCTGGTCCTGGGGAGGGCCCCGGGCGGGCCCGCCACGGTGCTCGTGCCCACCGATGCCCCGGGTGTGCGCCGCGAACCGGTGCGGGACGCCCTCGGCCTGCGGGGAGCCCGGCTCGCCCACGTCACCCTCGACGACGTGCCGGTGGAGGCGGGCGAGGTCATCGGCCCGGCCGGCTTCGGCCTGACCCACACGGTCGGCACCGCGCTGGACCACGGGCGGCACACCGTGGCCTGGGGCTGCGTCGGCATGGCACGGGGGAGCCTGGCCGAGGCGGCGCGGCACGTCGCCCGGCGCAGACAGGGCGGGACCGCGCTGTCCGGGCACACGACGGTCCGGGCCGCGCTGGGACGCCTCCAGGCCCGTACCGAGGGCGCTGCCGCGCTCTGCGAACGTGCCGCGGAGCTGCGGGAGTCGAAGGACCCGGGAGCCATCTCCGCGACGATCACGGCCAAGTACGCGGCGGCCACCGCCGCGGCGGCCGTCAGCCGGGACGCGGTCCAGTTGCTGGGGTCGGCGGGCTGCGGCGGGACGAGCCGGGTCGCCCGCTTCTTCCGGGACGCGAAGATCATGCAGATCATCGAGGGAACCGACGAGATCTCCGAACTGGCGATCGGTGACCGGGTGCTCGCGGCCCATACGCCGTCGGCCGGGGACGCTCCCCGGTGACCGCCGCGACCGCACCCGTGACCGTGAGCCGTGCGGGGGCCTGGTACCCCGACACGGTCCGGCCGCTGGAGAAGCTGGTGGACCGCGAGCAGTTGCCCGAGTCCCGGCAGCGGCACGCCCGGGCCCTCGGCATCGACTCGGTCCGCAGCGCGGACGGCCTCACGGAGTCCGACCTGGCGGTGCGCGCCGCCGAGGCGGTGCTGAGCGAGACCGGCACCGACGCCGCCTCCCTGGACGCGCTGCTGCTCGTCCAGGGCCGGGCTCCGCAGTACCTGATGGCCTCGGAGGCGACCCGGGTGCAGCACCGCATCGGCGCCCACCGGGCGCTCGTGTCCGGCGTAGGCGAGCTGGGCTGCGTCTCCGTGTCCGCGGCCTTCAGCCTGGCGACCGGACTGCTGCGGGGCATGCCGGGCTTCCGGCGGGTCCTGGTCGTCGCCACCTCCAAGGCCGCCGCGCAGTCCCGGTACCGCCCGCCGATGACCGTCATCGGGGACGGCGCCGCCGCCGTGCTCCTCACCTCGGGTACGGGAGAGGCGGGCCCGTTCGAACTGGTCGACCAGACCCTGCGTACGGACGGGGCGTTCGCCGACCTGTTCCGGATCGACTACCGCGACCTCCCGTCGGGCGACTGGGTGGAGGAGTGCGCCAGCGAGCCGGACTACACGTTCCGCCTCGCGGTGCGGAGCCGGAAGGAGTTCGCCGCGCTCAACGCGGAGCTGCTCCGCTCCCACGCCCTGGCGCCCGCCGACATCGCGTCCCACCTCATGCAGAACCTCTCCGGGAGCGCCTTCAGCTTCTGGGAGGAGGCCCTGGGCGTGACCATCGACCCGGTCTGCCGGCGGAACCTGGCCCGCTACGGGCACCTGGGCCCGGTGGACGTCCTGATCAACATGACCGACGCGGCGGAGTCGCTCGCGCCGGGCACCCACGCACTGGTGATGAACAGCAGCCCCGTGGCCGCGTGGAGTAGCTGGCTGGTGCGCCGCACGACGGAAGCCATGAGCAAGCCGCCACGAATGGAGGGACGATGATGACCTCGGTGGTGAAGTGCCTGGTCTGGGACCTGGACGACACCGTCTGGGACGGCGTGATCCTGGAGAACGACACTGTTGTCCCTCGCCCCGAGGCCTTGAGCGCCCTGGCCGAACTGGGCCGGCGCGGCATCCTGCACGCCGTGGCCAGCCGGGGCGACCACGAGCTGGCCACCGCGAAGCTGCGCGCCCACGGCCTGTACGACCGGTTCTCGGTCGTGTGCGTGGGCTGGGGCGACAAGTCCGAATCGGTGCGGCGCGTAGCGCGCGAGCTGAACATCGGCACCGACTCGATCGCCTTCGTCGACAACGACCCCCTGGAGCGGGCAGAGGTCCGGCACGCGCTGCCGGAGGTCCGGGTCTACGAGCCCGAGGACCTCGCCGGGCTGCACGACCGTGCCGAGTTCACGCCGTCCGTGGACACCGCGGAGTCCGCGGACCGCGCCGAGCTGTACCGCACGGAACGCGCCCGGAAGGAGAGCGAGTCCGCCTACGCGGGATCCCGCGAGGAGTTCCTGGCCTCGCTCGGCCTGGAGATGCGCGTATGGCGGGCCACCGCGGAGGATCTGGCGCGCGCCCACGAACTGACCGTGAGAACGCACCAACTGAACACCACCGGCCTCGTGTACAGCATGGCCGAGCTGCGGGAACTGATCGCCTCGCCCGATCACGAGGTACTGGTCGCCGGTCTCCGCGACCGCTTCGGGGACTACGGCACCATCGGGCTCTCCGTCTCCGAACGGCGCGGCCAGGACAGCGTGCTGCGGCTGCTGCTCATGTCGTGCCGGGTGATGTCCCGGGGCGTCGGTGCCGCGTTCATCCAGCTCATCAACGGGCGCGCCCGGACGGCCGGGCTGCGCCCCCTCGCCGAGTTCGCCGTCACCGACGTCAACCGCGTCATGCTCGTCACGCTGCGCTTCTCCGGATTCCGGGCGCTGGAGCCGGAATCGGAGCCCATGCTCCTCCTCGCGACGGAGGAGGAGGCGCCGCACACCGGGCACGTCAAGCTCGTCGACGATGCCGCGGGGCAGGCACCGTACGCGCCCCCGGCACCGGGCGAGCCGACTGACGTGATGGAACTCATCGAACGCCAGTTCCGGTGCGTGCCCGGGCGGACGGCGGCGGCCGTCGGCGCCGAGAGCCTCACCTACCGCGAACTCGACCGGCGCAGCGCCGAGCTGGCCCGACGCCTGCGGCGGGCCGGAGTCCGCGCCGGTCACGTCGTGGTGCTCCACGAACGGCAGCGACTGTCGCTGGTCGTCGGCATGATCGCGGCTCTCAGGGCCGGTGCCGCCTGGTGCGTGGCCGACCCCGCGCACCCCGCCGCACATCTGCGTGCGGTGATCGAGGACACCGGGTGCGCGGCGCTCGTCTTCCACGGCTGCGACGCGAAGACCCCACCTGACGCCGTGCGCGCGGTTTCCCCGGACACCCCGGGCCGTCCGCTTCTCGTGGACCTGGACGACACGTCCGGGACACCGCCGGAGCCCGGCGACGACGGGCCGGGAGAGGGGCTCCCGCTGCCTCCGCCACCAGGGGCCACGGCGTATCTCATCTCCACCTCGGGCACGACCGGCCCGCCCAAGAACGTGATGATCAGTCGCCGGGGGCTCGCCTCGCTCATCGCCTCCCGGCCGTACGAACCCGGCCTCACGGCCTTTTCCGCCCTGCGGCTGTCCTTCGACGGCTCGCTGATGCTCACCTTCCTGGCCCTGTGCACGGGAGGCACCGCCGTGCTGCCCGACGCCGGTGAACTTCCCTCGGCGGAGCGCGTGGCGGCACTGCTCCGTGCCCACGCGGCACAGCAGTGCCTGACCACGCCGTCCTTCTACCGGCAGATGCTGCCCCACCTCGAAGGCGCCGACAGCCATCTGCGGCTGATGATCCTGGCCGGAGAGCCGACCCCCGCCTCGCTGGTGGAGCGGCACCGCGCCGCACTGCCCGGCACCCGCCTGGGCAACGAGTACGGCCCCACGGAGGCGACCGTCGCGGTCACCGCCCACGAGGTGACCGGGACGCCCGCCGAGTCGGTCCCGATGGGAACCACGACGGCCGGAAGCGTCGCGTACGTCCTGGACGACGCGCTCGATCCGGTGCCCGCCGGCGCGGTCGGCGAGCTGTACCTGGGCGGCGACCAGCTCGCGACCGGATACGCCGGGCGCCCCGCGGAGACCGCGCTGCGCTTCGTCCCCGACCCGTTCGCGACCGGGACGCGCATGTACCGCACCGGCGACCTGGCCCGCCGTACGGCCGACGGCCTGCTGGAGTTCCGGGGACGTACGGACGGCCAGGTCAAGGTCGGCGGCGTCCGGGTCGAGCGGCACGGGGCCGCCGCCGTGCTGGAGAGCCACCCGGCCGTCGGACAGGCCGTCGTGCTGGCCTCCCGGGAGGGCGCGGGGGCGGCGGACTCGGAGGCCACGGTGCTGATCGCCTACTGGACGCCGTCGGGCGACGCGCCCCGCCCCACGGTGCGGGAACTGCGCACGTACTGCGCCGAGCGGCTCATCCCGCAGGCGGTGCCCGGCAGGTTCGTCGAGCTGGAGGCCGTTCCGCTGACCGCCAACGGCAAGACGGACGAAGGCGCGCTGCGGGCGCGGCACCCGGCGGCGGCCACCGTCCCGGACCCCGATCCGGACCGGTGGACGACCGAGCGCCACCGGGAGGTGGCGGGGCTCTGGGCCGCCGTCCTGGGCCATGCCGACTTCGACGAACAGGACAGCTTCTTCGCCCTGGGCGGCACCTCGCACCGGCTGCTCGCGCTGCACGCGGCGTACGAGCGGCGCTGGCCCGGGGCCGTACAGCTCGGGTGGCTCTTCGACCACGAAACGGTGGCGGCGCACGTGACGCTGCTCGCCGAGGCCACGGACGGCGGGGCCGCCGAGCCCGGTTCCGGCGTGGCCGTGCCCGCGGGGAGGGACGTATGAACGAGGGGACCGGTCCGAACGAGGACTCGCACATCGCGATCGTCGGGATCGCCGCGCGGTTCCCGGACGCGGACGACCTGGACGCCTTCCGGAACAACCTCTGGAAGGGGCACGACGCGGTCCGCGGCATGCCCGAGGCACGCGCGGTGGCCACGGGGCTGGATCCGACGGCGGACTATCTGCCCATGGGGTACCTGGCCGACGTCCACGGCTTCGACCACGGATTCTTCGGCCTGACGCACAGGGAGGCCGCGCTGATCGACCCGCAGCACCGGCTCGCCCTGACCCTGGCCCACCAGGCCGTCGAGGACGCGGGGATGAGCCCGGCGGCCCTCAGCGGGCAGTCCACGGCCGTCGTCTTCAGCGCCACCGCCTCGGGCTACGGCGACCGCCTGGACATGTCCGACGTGATCAGCGCCCTGGGCAACGCGCCGTTCGGCCTGCCGGCCCGGATCGCGCACACGCTGGACCTGGACGGTCCGTGCTACTCGGTGGACAGCGGGTGCAACGGATCCCTGCTCGCCGTACGGCTCGCGTGCCGCGAACTGGCGGCCGGAGACGCCGCCTTCGCCTTGGCCGGCGGGGCCAGCGTGCGTCCCGACGGCGTACTGCGGGAGCAGGTCGGCGGGTTCGCCGAGCTGGCGTCCAGCAGCGACCGTTGCCGCTCCTTCGACGCGGCGGCCGACGGCACCGTCGGGGGCGAGGGCGGCGCCGCCCTGCTGCTGACCACGCTGGCGCGGGCCCGCGCCGAGCACCTCCCCGTGCACGCGGTGATCCGCGGGATCGCCGCCCGGCACAACGGAGCGGCCGCCGCCACCATCAGCGCCCCCAGCGCCGCCGCCCACGCCGAGGTCATCCGGCAGGCATGGCGCGCGGCCGGAACGGCCCCCGAGAACGCCGGGTTCGTGGAGGCGCACGGCTCCGGCACCACCCTGGGCGACGCCGTGGAACTGGAAGGGCTGGCCGAGGTCTTCCGGGGCCGCTCGCGGGCGCTGCCCGTCGGCGCGGTGAAGTCCGCGGTCGGCCACCTCGACAACGCGGCGGGGGTGGCGAGCCTCGTCAAGGCCGTGCTGAGCGTGCGGAACGCCGAGCTGTACCCGTCGCTGCACTTCACCGGCCCCGCCCCGGGCGTGGATCTGCGGGCCGCCGGACTGGAGATGCTCACCGAGGCCCGGCCGTGGGACGTGGAGGAGCGGCTGGCCGGGGTCAGCTCCTTCAGCCTCGGCGGTGCCAACGCGCACTGCGTGGTGCAGCAGACGCCGGAGCCGGTGGTACGCCCCGAGGCCGCGGACCGGTCCGGCCCCGCGGACCGGTCCGGGCCGCACAGGGAGCCCCGGCTCGTGGGGATCTCGGCCCGCACCCGCACCGCGCTGGCGCGGCTCTGCGCCGACCTCGCGGTCGCCCTGCGCGACGGCGCCCAGCCCTTCGACGACGTGGTCTGGACCCTCAACAACGGCCGGGCGCACTACGAGCACCGGACCAGCGTGACCGCGGAGTCGACGGACTCGCTCGCCCTCCAGCTCGCGGCCCAGGCCACCTGGCTCGCGGGCGCGCGCGACGGGGAAGGGCCCGGCCGGGGCGCCCCGGCACGGAAGCGCCCGCCGCGGGTGGTCCTCCTGCTGTCCCCCGGAGCGCCGGGGCCCGTGACCGGGCCGGCGGGCCTCCCGCCCGAGCTGCCCGCCACGGGAGCCGCCGCCGGAGCGCTGTCCGCCCAGTTGTCCGCCGTCACGGAACTGCGCCGCCGGGGCATCCGCCCCGACGCCGTCATCGGTGCGGGAGTCTCCCGGTATCTCGCCAGGTACCTGCGCGGGGAACTCACGCCGTCGGACACCGCGGACCTGAAGGCCGGGAAGGACCCCGGCCCCGCGGACCCCGACCGGCTCGCCGAGGTGATCGGCGAACTGCTGGACGCGGGCCCGGCCGTCTTCGTCGACCTCACCCCGGGCGGGAGCCTGGGCGTCATGCTGCACGAGAGGTTCGGATCCGACTCGCGCGTGCGCGGCCACACCATCGCCCCCGGCGACGGCGACCTGCTGGGGGTGACCGGGGCGCTGTACGAGGCCGGAGCGGACCTGGACTGGGCGGCGCTCGGGCCCGCCGCCCCCCGGCTCAGCCGCGTACGGCTGCCCGGGCACCCCATGGAGACCACGACCTGCTGGATACCCCGGCCCTCCTCGGCGCGCACCGCCCAGCGGGTGCCGGAGACCGCCGCGCCGGACAGGAGCCCGCCGGGCGGCTCCGCAGGAACGGCCGACGGGCACGAGGCCCGGTCGGCGCCCACCGACGCCGAGACGACGACCGGCTGGCTCTGCGACATGCTCAGCGAGTTGCTGGACGTCCCGGCACCCGCGCCGGACAGCGACTTCTTCGAGCTGGGCGGCAACTCGCTGATCGCCCTCCAGGTGATCAACCGGGTCGAGGAACGCTTCGGGGTCCGGCACCGGCTCATCGACCTCTACGAGTACCCGGCGATCGAGGACTTCGCCCGGTTCGTCCTGTCCTCGTCCGGACCGCCCACCGCCCCGTCCACCGCCCCGTCCGCCGCCCCGGCGCCGCGGCCCGCCGCCCCGCCGGCCCGGCCGGAACTGGTGCCCGTCGACGAGCACGTGATGTCGTTCGGCCAGGAGCGCATGTGGTTCCACCACCAGATCGACCCGCGGACCACGCTCTACAACCAGCCGACGGTCAGTCGGCTCGACGGCCCGCTGGACGTCGCGGCCGTCCGCGGAATGTGGCACGACCTGGCCATGCGGCACGAGACGCTCCGGGCCAACTTCGTGTCCGTCGACGGCGTTCCCGAGTTGCACATCCGTCCGGACCCCGGCGACTTCTTCACCTTCGCCGATGTCTCGGACACCCCTGACCCGCACGCGGCCGCCAGAGAGCTGGTGACGCGGGCCGCGCAGCACTGCTTCGACGTGGCCGCCGAACCGCTGCTGCGGGTTCTGCTGATCCGGGTCGCGCCCGAGCGGCACGTACTGCAGCTCACCACGCACCACGCCGTCAACGACGGTGGCGCTCCGCGCATCCTGCGGCGCGAACTGCCCGAGCTGTACGCGGCCCGGCGCGAGGGGCGGGCCGCCCGGCTGCCCGCCCTGCCCGTCCAGTACCGGGACTACGCGCTCTGGCAGCGTCGCCTGCTGGCAGGCTCCGCCCTCGACCACGAGCTGGCCTACTGGCGGAAGATCCTGCACGACGCCCCCCGGCTCGAACTGCCCACCGACTACCCGCGGCCCGCCCGCAAGTCGTACACGGGCGACATGATGCCGTTCACCGTCGAGGAACCCGTCGTGGCGCGGTTGCGGGCCCTGGCGGACAGGGAGTCGGTGACGCTCTTCGTGGTCCTGCTGTCCGCGTTCACCCTGCTGCTCGCCCGCCTCTCCGGGCAGCGGGACCTGATCGTCGGCACCCCCACCTCGGGGCGCAACCATCCCGCGCTCCAGCATCTGCTCGGCTACTTCAACAGCACGGTGGCGCTGCGCTGTGCCGTGCCGCCGCGGACGGGCCTCGGCGACTTCCTCCGCCGGACCCGGGCGACCGTGCTGGAGGCGATGGACCACCAGGAGATCCCCTTCGACCGGGTGGTCAGCGCGCTGGGAGTCGAACGTGAGGCCGGGCGGGACCCCCTCATCGACGTCTCGTTCGTCCACCAGGAACTGCCCCGGTACGAGCTGCCCGACAGCACCCACCGCGCCTTCTTCGACGAGGAGCAGAGCACGATCAACCGCTTCGAGGGCATGCCCGGCCGCACCGCCAAGCTCGACCTGACGCTGGTCACCAGCGTCCGCGAGTACCGGCCGGACGTGACCGCGGGACTGGAATACAGCACGGAACTCTTCACGGCCGACACCGCGGCCGCGTTCATCAGCGCCTACCAGGAGATCCTGCGGGCCCTGGCGGACACAGACGACACCGACCGGCCGATATCCCCGCTGCTGGAGTCCCCGGCACCGCGCGCGGCCACGGAAGGAATGCGATGACCGAGGTGCGCAGGTTCCGACCCCTCCCGGAACGCGTCGGCGTCGTCGGCGCCGGGACGATGGGCAGCGGCGTGGCGCAGACCTTCGCACAGGCCGGGTACCGGGTGACGGTGGTGGAACCGGACGCCGCCGCGGCCCGGCGGGCACGTGGCGTGATCAAGGACGGTATCCGCCTCGCCGCCCTCCTCGGCCGCGGAAGCCGGACCACCGGCGCGGAGGCGCCGGACCGGGTGCGATGGGCGGAGCGCCTGGACGCGCTGGACGACGCCGGGTTCGTCGTCGAGTGCGCGACGGAGCGGCAGCCGCTCAAGGAGGAGATCTTCGCCGAACTCGACCGCCGCACCCCGCGGGACGCCGTCCTCGCGTCCTGCACCTCCGCGATCCCGATCGCCGGGCTCGCCGCCCGTACCGGCCGTCCCGGCCAGGTGATCGGGCTGCACGTGATGAACCCCGCGCCGCTCAAGGACACCGTCGAGGTGGTGCGTGCGCCCGGAACCAGCGACGAGACGCTCGACCTGACGGCACGCCTGCTGGAGAGCATCGGCAAGCGGCAACTGGTCGTGCGGGACGGGCCGGGCTTCGTCATCAACCGGGTCATGATGCTGACGATCGTCGAAGCCGCAGCGGCGGTGAGCGAGGGCAAGGCCGACGCGGCGACGACCGACGCGCTGTTCGAGCGGTGTCTGGGCCAGTCGATGGGCCCGCTGCGCACGGCGGACCTCATCGGCCTGGACAACGTCGACGACACCCTGACCGTGCTGCGTGAGCACACGGGCGACGACCGCTACACACCCCCG
This sequence comes from Streptomyces albiaxialis, assembly GCF_039530985.1. Classification (NCBI taxonomy): domain Bacteria; kingdom Bacillati; phylum Actinomycetota; class Actinomycetes; order Kitasatosporales; family Streptomycetaceae; genus Streptomyces; species Streptomyces albiaxialis. The sequence goes on along the minus strand of NZ_BAAAPE010000030.1, from coordinate 79,455 downwards.
CCCGCGCTGCGCGACCTGGTGGCGGCGGGCCACTTCGGCCGCAAGACCGGGAGGGGGTTCCATGAGTACGCCTGAGACCTCCGGCGCCGGACCGCGCCCGGTGCACGAGCGGCTCGCCGACTGGGCGGCGCGTACTCCGGACGCCGTCGCCGTGACCGACCGCGGCGTCCACCTCGGGTACGGCGAGCTGAACGCCCGCGCCGACCGCCTCGCGCACCGCCTCCGGGAGCGGGGAGTCGGGCCCGGCGTGCTCGTCGGCGTCAGCCTGGAGCGGTCCGCCGACCTGGTGGTCGCGCTCGCCGGTGTCCTGAAGGCCGGCGGGTGCTACGTCCCGCTCGACCCGGCGTACCCCGTGGAGCGGCTGCGGTACATGGCCGAGGACTCCGGGACGGCCACCCTCCTGGTCGGGGGCCAAGTCCCCCGGTGGTGGGGCGCGTTCGACGGCACCGTCGTGGACCTGGAGGAGACGGGGGAGCGGGGGCGGCGTGCGCAGGGGCCGGTGCCCGGCGGCGCGGGGCCCGACGACCCCGCGTACGTGATCTACACGTCCGGCTCGACCGGCCGCCCCAAGGGCGTTCCCGTGCCGCACCGGAACATCAGCCGGCTCTTCGCCGCCACCGACCACTGGTTCGGCTTCGGGGCCGAGGACGTGTGGACCCTCTTTCACTCGTACGCGTTCGACTTCTCGGTGTGGGAGATGTGGGGGGCGCTCGCCCACGGCGGCAGGCTCGTCGTGGTGCCCTACGCGACCAGCCGCGCGCCCGAGGCGTTCCTGCGGCTGCTGCGCGAGCAGCACGTGACGGTGCTCAACCAGACGCCGTCCGCCTTCTACCAGCTCGCGCGGAGCGAAGCAGCCGGGGAGGCGCACGACCTCGCCCTGCGGTATGTGATCTTCGGCGGCGAAGCGCTCGACCCGGGAAGGCTGGCCGACTGGTGCGCACGGCACGGGGACGCCGCACCGCGGCTGGTGAACATGTACGGCATCACCGAGACGACGGTGCACGCCACCTACCGGCGGATCACGCTCACCGACGTCCGCGCGGGCAACAGCGTCATCGGCGAGCCCCTTCCCGGTCTGCGGACGTACGTCATGGACGCGCGCGGCCGCCCGGTCGAGAGGGGCGATACGGGCGAACTGTACGTCGGCGGCGCGGGCCTGGCCCCCGGGTACCTCCACCGCCCCGGGCTCACAGCCGAACGCTTCGTCCCGCACCCCGGCCCCGGCGCCGCGGCCGCCGGGGAGCGGCTCTACCGCACCGGTGACCTGGTCCGGGTACGGCTCGACGGGGACCTGGAGTACCGCGGACGGGCCGACTCGCAGGTGCAGCTCCACGGTTTCCGGGTGGAGCCGGGGGAGATCGAGGCGGTCATCGGCGCCCATCCGGGGGTCCACGAGGCCGTGGTGGTGCTGCGACCGGGCCCCGAGGGTGACCCGCGGCTCGCGGCCTATGTCACGGCCCGCGCGGGTGCCGCGGACGAGACCGGCTCCGAGGCCCTGCGGGCCCACGCGGCACGCAGCCTTCCCGCGCACATGGTGCCGTCCACCTTCACCCTGCTGCCCGAGCTTCCGCTGACCGCCAACGGCAAGCTGGACCGCGCGCGACTGCCCGAGCCGAGCGTCGGACGGGACGCCGCCGCCCCGGCGTTCGCCGCCCCGCGCGACGACCGGGAGAAGGCGCTCGCCGAGGTGTGGTCCCGCGTCCTGGGCGTGGCCGAGGTGGGCATCGACGACAACTACTTCGCCCTGGGCGGCGACTCGATCCTCGCCATCCGGATGCTGGCGCAGGCCCGCAAGGCCGGGCTCGAAGCCGAGTTCCAGGACCTGCTGGAGCACCAGACGGTCCGCTCGCTCGTCGCGTCCGCCGGCGGGAACGCTCCGCGGGAAGCAGCGGCCTGCGCGCCGTTCTCCCTGGTCGCCCCGGCCGACCGGGCCGCCCTGCCGAGCGGCCTGGACGACGCCTACCCGATGACCAGGATGCAGGAGGGGATGTGCTTCCACAGCGACCCCTCACAACCGGGCGCGGCCTACCACAACGTCTCCACGTACCGGCTGCGAGCGCCGTACAGCGAGGAAGCGTGGCGCGATGCCGTGGCCGCGCTGCTGGAGCGGCACGACATCCTGCGCACCTCGTTCCGGCCGCACGGGTACGGGCAGCCCCTGCAGCTAGTGCACCGGGAGGTGCGGCCGCCGATCACCTTCGAGGACCTGCGCGGGCTCCCCGACGCCGCACTCGACCGGTCCGCGGAGCACAGGTTCGGCCAGGAGCGCACCGCCCGGTTCGACTGGCAGTCGCCGCCGCTGATCAGGTTCCATGTGCAGCGCCGTACCGAGGACACGGTGCAGCTCTTCGTCACCGAGCACCACGCCGTCCTCGACGGATGGAGCGAGCGCTCCCTCTTCGTCGAACTCCTCCGCGGGTACGGCCGGAGAGCCGCGGGCGACCCCCTGGAGGCTTCGCCTCCTCCCACGCCGCGCTTCGCCGAGTACGTACGGCTGGAGCAGGAGTCGCTGCGGAGCGAAGCCGACCGCCGCTTCTGGGCGGAGCAACTGGAGGGCGCGACGTTCGCCGCGCTGCCCAAGGGCGGGGCGAACGGCGGCGCCGAGACGGATGCGGATCCGGTGATGCGGACCGTGGGACGCCGGATACCCCAGGAGGTCGGCCAGGGGCTCCGGGAGCTGTCGCGTGCGTGCGGCGTGCCCCTGCGAACCGTGCTGCTGGCGGCACACCTGCGGGTGATGAGCCTGCTGAGCGGAGCGGACGACGTCGTGACCGGCGTCGTCTACAACGGCCGGATCGAGGGGGAGGACGGCGACCGGGTCCTCGGCCTGTACCTCAACACGCTGCCCGTGCGCGGCAGGCTGGACGACGGGAGCTGGCGGGACCTCGTCACCCGGACCGCGGAACTCGACCGGCGGATCCAGCACCACCGCCGGTATCCGCTGGCGGAGATCGTGCGGCAGACGGGTTCGCCCACGCTCTTCGAAACGTACTTCAACTACACGCACTTCCACATCGAGCGCTCGCTGACGGAGCGGACACCGGTCGAGGTCCAGGACCAGCGGACCGTCGCGGACACGCACTTCCCGTTCGGCGCCGAGTTCGTCCAGCACGGCACCGAGGACGCGATGGGACTGGGGCTGCGATTCGACGCGGCCCGCTTCGACGAGGGGCAGATCGACCGGATACACGGCTACTACGCCACCGCGCTGGCGGCCCTGGCCACCGACGCCGGACAGCCGTTCCGGGCCACTGACCTGCTGTCGGTGCCCGAGCACCGCAGGTTCGAGAAGTGGAACGACACCGCCGAGCGGTACGACCGCCCCCATGTCCTGCACGCCCTGGTGGCGGAACAGGTGCGCCGGACCCCCGACGCCACGGCGGTGCGCTGTGCGGGGGAGCGGCTGACGTACCGCGAACTGGACCGGCGGGCCGACCGGCTGGCGCACCTGCTGCGGGCCCGGGGAGTCCGGCGCGGCGACATCGTCGCGGTCGCCCTCGACCGTTCGCCGGACCTGCCGGTCTGCCTGCTCGCGGTGCTGAAGGCCGGCGCCACGTACGCCCCGCTCGATCCGGGGCACCCCGTGCGGAGGCTGCGGGAGATCCTCGCCGACTCCGCCGTGGCCTGGGTGGTCTCCCGCGCGCCGTGGAGCGAGGACGTGGCCGCGTCCGGGATCACGGTCATCGGCCCGGACGACGCCGAGGAGCCCGGCTTCACCTGCCCGCCGGGCGCGCCGGAGGGCGACGTGGCGCCGGAGGACGGCGCCTACATGATCTTCACCTCCGGCTCGACCGGCAAGCCGAAGGGCGTGCTCGTCTCCCACGGCGCGATCGCCAACCGACTGCTGTGGATGCAGCGGGAATTCGGACTGCGGCCCGGGGAGCCGGTGCTGCAGAAGACCCCCGCCACCTTCGACGTCTCCGTCTGGGAGTTCTTCTGGCCGCTGCTCGCCGGGGGCGTCATGGTCGTCGCCCGGCCCGGCGGCCACCGTGATCCCGCCTACCTCGCCGAGCTGATCGTCGCCGAGTCCGTCACGACCGTGAACTTCGTGCCGTCCATGCTCCAGGCGTTCCTGGAGGACCCGGCAGCCTCCCGGTGCACCGGGCTGACCCGTGTCATCTGCGCCGGTGAAGCACTCCCGTACGCGCTCCAACGGCGGTTCCGGTCCGTGCTCCCGGCGGAGCTGCACAACATCTACGGCCCCACGGAGGCCGACCTGACGCACTGGAGGTGCTCCGGGGACGGCGAAGGCACCGTGCCCATCGGACGGCCGATCGCGAACGCGGGAGTCCATGTCCTCGACCGCCACGGGCAGTACGTTCCCGAAGGCGTACCCGGCGAGCTGTACCTCTCCGGCGCCGGGCTCGCCACGTGCTATCACCGTGCGCCCGAGCTGACCGGGGAAAGCTTCGTGGAGCACACCGACCACGCCGGAGCGACCCGGAGGCTGTACCGCACCGGCGACCTCGTCCGGCACCGGCCGGACGGCGCCCTGGAGTTCCTCGGCCGTACCGACGCGCAGATCAAGCTGCGGGGCCATCGGATCGAGCCGGGCGAGATCGAGGCCGTGCTCCGGAGCCATCCCGAGGTGCGGGAGTGCGCCGTGACCCTCCAGGACGGACGGCTCGTCGCCCACCTGGTCGCGGCCGGGGACGCCTGCCCGGACGCCGCGGAGATCGCCGCCCATGCCGCGCGCAGGCTCCCGGCGCACATGGTCCCGGCGATGTGGTCCCGGCTCGACGCGATGCCCCTCACCGGCAGCGGGAAGGTCGACCGCAGGGCCCTGTCGGCCGTGGGCACCCGGCCGGCGGGCAGCGAGCGTGACACCACCCCGCCCCGCGACGCGCGCGAATCCCGTCTCCTGGCGCTCTGGGCCGAGCTGCTCGGCGACGAGCGGCTCGGTGTGCACGCCGACTTCTTCGCCGCCGGAGGGCACTCGCTGCTCGCGACCCGGCTGGTCTCGCGGATCCGTTCCGAGCTGGGCGCCGAGGTGAGCATCAGCGATCTGTTCGAGAAGCGCACGGTGGCCTCGCTCGCCGCGGCCCTGGACCCGTCCCGTCGCAACCGCCCGGCGCCGGTCGCCCGCGCCCGTCCGGAGACGATCCCCCTCTCGTTCGCCCAGGAGTGGCTACGGGACGAGTTGGCAGGGCCCACTCGCCACAACATCACGATGGCCCTGCGCCTGACAGGACGACTGGACCGCAAGGCGCTCGAAGCGGGCCTGCTGGACGTCGTGGCCCGGCACGAACCGCTGCGGACGGTGTTCCCGTTCGTGGACGGAGAGCCCTGCCAGCACGTCATCGCCGCGGAAGCCTTCTCCTTGAGCCTGCCGATGCTCGACGTGACGGATCACGACGCGCTGAACCGGGTCCTGGAGCGGGAGGCCGGTCACGCCTTCGACCTGCGCACCGAAATGCCCCTGCGGGCCCACTTGCTGGCGGTGCGCGAGGACGAGCACGTGCTGTTGATGGTGGTTCACCACATCGCGGCGGACGGCTGGTCCGAGCATGTGCTGGGCCGGGATCTCTCGGCCGCCTACGCGGTCCGGGCCGAGGGAGGCACGCCGCAGTGGGACCCCCTGCCCGTGCGGTACCCCGACTACACCATGTGGCAGCGCGACTTCCTGGGTGACGAGAACGACCCGGACAGCCCGCTGTGCCGCCAGATGGCGTACTGGCGCGACAGGCTGGCGGGGGCCCCGGCGGAACTGCCGCTGCCCAGGGACAGGCCGCGCCCGGAGGTCGCCACCCGCCGGGGCGGCGATGTGCCCGTACACCTTCCCGCCCACGTGCACCGACGCCTCGTGGCGCTGGCCCGTGAGCACTCGGCCAGTGTCTTCATGGTGCTGCAGGCGGCTCTGGCGCTGCTGCTCAGCCGGATGGGGGCGGGCAAGGACATCCCTGTCGGCACGGCCGTCGCCGGGCGTACCGCCGACGCGCTGGAGGACCTGGTCGGCATCTTCATCAACACGCTCGTCATCCGGCACGACCTGTCCGGCGATCCACGCTTCACCGAAGTGCTGGAGCGGGCGCGTGCACACACCCTGGCCGCCTACGACAACCAGGACCTGCCCTTCGAGCGGCTCGTCGAAGAGCTGGCCCCGGACCGGCCGGCGGCCTGCCCGCCCCTCTTCCAGGTCAAACTCGTCCTGCACAACACCCCGGGAGCTTCCCTGGATCTGCCCGGTCTGACGGCGGAGCCCGTGCCCATGGAGCACAAGTTCATCGCGTACGACATCAACATGCACCTGTACGAGCGGTTCGACGCCGCGGGCCTCCCCGCCGGACTGGACGGAAACCTCATCTTCGCCACCGACCTCTTCGACCGGGGCACCGCCGAAGCCATGGCCCGGCGGTTCACCGACGTCCTGGCCGCCGCGGCCGACGCCCCGGAGCGGCCGGTCAGCGAATTCGACATCCCGGCCTGAGGAGCCCTCGATGCGGGGTCTGCTGGAAGCCCGGGAGCGGGGACAGGAGGAGGACGGGTGGTTACGCCGCCTCGACCGGTATCCGGAGGTCGGGACTCTCGCGTACGGCACAGTGCCCGCGAACTGGCGGGTGTCGTTCGACCGGGGCATTCCCGACCACCTGCTCCATCTCGTGGTGGCCGGCCGCTACGAGGGCGTGGCCGGCCGGCAGCGGATCCGGGTCGGCCCGGGCACGCTGATGTGGCTCAAGCCGGGGGAGACATTCACGCTGCGTGCGGCCGACTCCCGGCCGCTCACCCTCTACCGCCTCCAACTGCCGCCGGCCCCGGCGGAGGACCCTCCGCTGGGGCCGGTCGTGGTGCTGCCCGGGGCGTGGGAGCTGCGGGCGCCCCTGGACCTGTTGATCAGCGAACGGGAGGCGGAGCAGCCGTTCCGCGAGGTGCGGACGCGGGCCGCGCTGGAGCTGCTGTTCAGCTCGACGCTCCGCATCGCGGAGCACCAGCGGACCGTACGTCCGGCGCTGGATCCCTCTCAGCGGCGGCTCCTGGAGGACCACGCCGACGCGCGGGTCGCCGAGCGGGTGCATCCGGCCGAGCTGGCCCGGCTCCTGCGGTTCTCACCGGAGCATTTCACCCGCTGTTTCCGCCGGACCTACGGCTGCCCGCCGAAGGTATGGCTGGTCCGGCGGCGGATCCAGTACGCGGCACGGCTGCTCGACGAGACGCAGGACACGATCACCTACATCGCCCGAAGCCTCGGCTACTGCGACGTCTACCTGTTCAGCCGCCAGTTCAAGTCCGTGACGGGGCTGTCCCCGCGGGCGTATCGAGCGCGGTGAGGGGGTGCGATTGAGTGCAAACTTTACCCGGCCTCGGTCATGGTCGTCCCGAATCACCGGATGCGACCGTGATCTGCATGGATACCACCACTGCCGCCCTGACCCGCGACGAGATCGCCCGTTTCCACCAGCAGGGCTACCTGGGTCCGTACACCGCTTGCACCCCCGAGGACATGGCCGCCGTACGGCTGCGCATCGACGCCGAGGTGCTCACCTCGACGGGCCCCAATCCGGCGAGCCCCCTGCACTCCCGCCACCTCGACCACCGTCCGGTCCACGACCTCGTCACCCTGCCCGGGGTGCTCGGCCGGGTGCGGGGCCTGCTCGGCGACGACATCGTGCTGTGGTCCACGTTCCTGTTCAACAAGGAGCCGGGCACCCCGGAGGTGCCGTGGCACCAGGACATCGACGAGTGGCCTCTCGACCCGCCGGTGAACCTCTCGATCTGGATGGCGATCGACGAGGTGACGGCGGAGAACTCGTGCGTACAGATCATTCCCGGCTCGCATCGCGAGCTGCTCCACCACGTACCGTCGCGCCCCGGAATGGTCTTCTCGAAGGAGATCGAACCGGGACTCGTCGACACCAGCGGGGCGATCGACATGGAGCTGGCCCCCGGCGAGTTCTTCCTGTTCAGCGAGCAGTTGATGCACCACTCGAACAAGAACGACTCGAACCGGCGCCGGCTCGGACTGTCCGCCCGCTACACGACCCCGTCGGTCAACATCCGCGACCAGGACTCCGCCCCCTGCTTTCCGGGCCACGCCTGCGTCCTGGTCAGCGGCAGCGACACCCAGGGCCTCAACCGGATGACCGAGCCACCGGCCTGACACCCGATGGACGAGGACGAAGGAGGACCGATGAGTCCGCGGCAAGCGGCGCGTCAGGGACAGCGGAGCGCGGCGCGCGAGGAAGCGGCCGCGGTCGTGCGCTGGGGGATCTCGCAGGGCCTGCCGCGTGCGGCGGTCCGCTTCGCGGCCCTGCGCGGTGACGAGGTCGCCAAGCTGCTGCTCGATCCGGCCCGCCCCGACGCGAGGGCGCTGTACGACGGGCTCCGCCGCCGCGGGCCGGTGGCCCTTCCGGGGGCGTTCGGAGCCGTGCTCGGCCACGCCGCCGCGAACGCGGTGCTGCGCAGTGACAGCTTCGGGGTCGGCAACAGCGAACTGCCCACCGCCGTACGCCGGTTGTACGCCCGCGCGACGCGGGGGAGGGTGCCCGGGCCGACGGAGCCGCCGTCCATGCTCGTGACCGACCCGCCGCTGCACACGCGCTACCGCAAATCGGTGTCGAAGGCGTTCACGCCCCGGCACGTCGCGGTGCTGGAGGAGCGGATGACCGCGACCGCGGCCCGGTTGCTGGACGAACTGGGGACGGCGTCGCGCTTCGACCTCGTGGACCGGTACGCCTCGCGGTTGCCGGTGGCGGTGATAGGCGACCTGCTCGGCGTGCCGCCGGAGGAACGGCAGCGCCTGCTGCGCTGGGGCGACTCGGCCGCCCTGCTGATAGACCCGGGCCTGACCTGGCGCCAGTACCGCGAGGCGGACCGGGCGCTGGCGGCCTTCGCGGACTGGTTCCTGGGTCACCTGCGGCGGCTCCGCCGCGACCCGGGCGACGACCTGCTGAGCCGGCTCACGGTGCTGGAGGGGGACGACGCGCTCGACGAGCGCGAACTGCTGTCCGTAGGCATGCTGGTGCTCGGTGCGGGCTTCGAGACGACGGTGAGCCTGATATCCAACGCGGTCGCGCTGCTCGACCGGCATCCTGAGCAACTGAGCAAGGTCCAGGGCGATCCCGGTCTGTGGGCCGGCACCGTCGACGAGGTGCTTCGCCTCGATTCCCCCGTGCAGTTCACCATGCGCGTGGCGTACGAGGACAGCGTCATCGAGGGCGTCGAGATCGGCGAAGGCCAGTTCCTGGTCATGATGCTGGCGGCTGCGAACCGCGACCCGGCGGTATTCGACGATCCGCACACCTTCGACGTGACCCGCCCCAACGCGGCCGACCACATCGCGTTCTCCTCCGGCATCCATTACTGCCTCGGCGCGGGTCTGGCGCGGCTGGAGGGCAGGGTCGCGCTGCGGATGCTCTACGAACGCTTTCCCGGACTACGGGTGTCCGGGCCGTCGCGGCGGCGGAGGACAAGAGCGCTGCGTGGATTCGCGCGGCTGCCGGTGACGGTCCCGAAGAGTCCGGCACGGCAGTTCGTCACAGAAGCAGAATGAGACAGGGGGTGCACGGCATTGACGCAAGAAATTCACCGTCCTCAGGCTGGGCCCGTACGGGAAACCGTGGAGGTTCCCCTCACGGTCGGGCAGAGTTCGCTCTTCTTCATCCATGAACTCGACCCAGGTTCGACCACGTACAACATGGCCGTCGCGTTCACCATCCGTGAAGAGTTCGACCCCGACCGCCTCCGGGATTCATGGGCGGCGGTGTGCTCCCGCCATTCGGTGCTCACGGGAGTCGTACGCCCCGGCACAGACGGATACGTGCAGCACTGGTACTCCGCCGAGCCGCCCTTGACGACGCGTGAGGCTCCCGGCGTGGACGCCGACGCCCTGTCGCGGATGCTGCATCAGGACTACGAGTCTCCGTTCGCCCTGAAGAAGGAAGCGCCCGCACGACTCTTCCTCTACCGGCATACCGGTGCCAGCACCCTCCTCCTGATGGTCCACCACATGGTGGGAGACCTGACCTCGATGGCGGCCGTGTGCGAGGACCTGCTGACCGGCTATCGCACGGGCGTGACCGGGGAGTTGCCCGAGCCCGACAGCTCGTACGCCCGCTACGTGGCACACGAGCGCACCTTTCTCGACAGCGCTCGATCGGAGCCCATGCGCCGCTATTGGGCGGACCGGCTCGACGGCTGCGCCTTCGCGCTCGACATTCCGGGCGCCGCCGCGTCCACGTCGGCCGCGGATTCCCCCGCACTGGCCCGGTTCACGCTGCCGCGCGGGCCGGCGGACGGAGTACGGCGGGTGGCCGAGGCCAGCGGCACATCCACCGCCACGGTCCTGCTCGCCGCGTTCAATGTGCTGCTGCACAGACTCACCGGCTCCAGCGACATCGTGGTGGGGTTCCCCGTCGAGGGCCGCAAGAAGCCCTTCAAGAGGACAGTCGGATACTTCGTCAACTCGCTGCCGCTGCGTGTCGGTGTCGCACCGGAGGACGGATTTCCGGCGGTGCTGTCCGCCACCCACTCGGCACTCGTCGGCGCCGTCCGCCACCAGGCGATCCCGATTCCCGCCGTACTGAGCGACATATCCCCTGCGGTCACCCGTGCCATTCACCAGGTGAGTTTTCAGTTCGAGCCCGAACGGCTCTCCTACGGCGCCCGTATGCACGTGGGCGGCCTCGGGACGGTCCGTCTGTTCGGCGAGGAGGCCGAATTCGTGCCGATCCGCCAGCAGATCGGCCAGTTCCCGCTGTGGATGCAGATCGGCGAGGTGGAGGGTGCCCTGCAGGGCGGGCTGCACTTCGACCCGGAGCGCTTCGGCATCGAGAACGCCACGGGGTACGTGCGTATGTACGAGGCCCTGGTGCGGGACATCGTGGACGGCGAGACGACCGGCGTGTCCGCCTGGGGCGCGGACACAGGGGGACCCGGCCGGCCCACGTAGGCCGGGCCGGGTCAGTGCGGGATGCGGCGGCCGATCACCGGCAGCCCCTCGGCTCTCCTTGCGGGGGAGAGCCGAGCAGGTGCCCGCCCGCCGGGGCTCGCAGTGTGTCTCGTGTCAGCCCAGGGAGCCGATCAGGTCGTCGCAGGCCTGTGCGCAGCGGCGGCAGGCCTCGGCGCAGACACGGCAGTGGCCGTGCCGGCCGGCGTGGCGTTCGCACTCGTCGCCGCATGCCCTGCAGACGGTGGCGCATGCCTGGAGGACCGCGCGGGTGACGTTCGCGTCGTAGCCGGTGCGGCGGGAGAGCACCGCGGCGGTGGCGCCGCAGATGTCGGCGCAGTCGGCATTGGTGCGGATGCATGTGGTCAGCTCGCTGACCATGTCTTCCGACATGCAGGCGTCCGCGCAGGCGGTGCACGCCTGCGCGCAGGCCACGCACTCCTCGATGCAGCGGGCGAGTTTCTCGCGGTCCACGCCGCCCAGGTCGGCGGGGTAGGTGTCGAGCATGTCCTTGACCGTGGTGGCCATGGGTGTCTCCAGTGGGGTTCGGTTCGGTCTCACGCGGCGGCTGCCGACTTGTACGCGTAACACCGTCGAGGACGCGGGAAACCTTTTGCCGTCCGCGGCCCCGCCGGGACCCGGGCGTATCCGATGTTGAGGAGGAGGCCCGGCCCGGCGGCTCGGGCGGGTCGTCAGGGGGCGGGGGTGCCGGTGAAGGACACCTCGCTGGTCTCGACGGTCCCGGCCGTACGGCCCGGCGCCGCCTGATAGGTCCAGTACAGGTTCGTATGCGCGATGACCTGGTCCGGCGACGGCGCGCCCCGGTCCGTCTTGTCGCCCGTCGTGTGGGCGTCGCCGACCAGGATCGCGTCGTAACCCCTGGTGAACGCGCCGTGGAGCGTGGAGCGGACGCACGCGTCGGTCTCCGCGCCGACGACGACGAGGCGGCCGACGCCGAGCCCCGACAGCACGGTCTCCAGCGTGGTGTCCTCGAAGGAGTCCCCGTAGCTCTTGCCGACGAGCGGCTCGCCGTCGCGCGGAGCCAGCTCCGGGACGATCCGCCAGTCGTCGCTCTCCTGCGCGAGGTCCTCGTCGGAGTGCTGGACCCAGACCACCGGGACCTCTTCCCGCCGCGCCCGCTCGACCAGACCGGCGATGTTCGCGACGACCACGTCGCGCCGGTGGGCTCCCGCGACGACGCCGTTCTGCACGTCGACGACGAGAAGCGCGGTGCTCGGCCGGTTCTCCAAGGTGGTCATGGTCTTCCTCCGCTCGCACCGGACTCGGGGCCACGCACGTTAGTCCCGGCCACTGACATCAGTCCCGACCACCGGCATCGCGGCGTAGGGCCAAGCCGTCCACGAGGAGGGCCAGCCCTGCCTCGAACGCCGATTCGTGATCGATGCGCGGCACATCGTCCGGCAGATCCATGCTGTCGCCGGAGCCGGTGTCCGCCTGCTCCGCCTGATCCGCCTGCTCCTCCAGGACGCTGCCGACCGTGAAGCGGCCCACGGCGAGCATCGCCATCTGTGCGTCGTGCTCGGGCACGCCGGAGGCGACGAGGAAGGACACCTTGCGGCGGATCCGGTCGAGGTCCGAGGTGGGCGCGGAGCCGGCGTGGAGGCGTGCGCCGTCCCGGCGCATCAGCAGGGTGCGCCGGACGCTGCGCGCGTTCTCCAGGAACCAGGTGCGCCAGTCGTCGCCGGGGGCGGGCAAGGGCTCGGCCGCGTGGGGCGCCATCGCGGCCTGCGCCATGGCGGCGAGGAGGTCCTTCTTCGTGCGGAAGTACCAGTACAGCGAGGGCTGCTCGACGCCCAGGCGCTTCGCCAGGCGTCTCGTGCTGACGGCGTCGAGCCCGACCTCGTCGAGCAGGTCGAGCGCCTCGGTGATCACGGCTTCACGGCTGATCTTCGTCACGTTGACAATCTATCGCCGATAGATGACTCTGAAAAGAAATCATTCACCGATAGGTTCTGAGGTGAGAGGGATGCCACGGCAGCCGGAACCGGAAGGGAAGTCCCTGCGCGTCCTCATCGCCGGGGGCGGTATCGCGGGGCAGGCGCTGGCCTTCTGGCTGGTCAGGGGAGGGCACCGGGTGACCGTCGTCGAGCGCTTCCCCACGCTGCGGGCCAGCGGCGCCCAGGTCGATCTGCGGGGGCAGGGCATCGAGGCCGTCGAGCGGATGGGCCTGATCGACACCGTCCGCGGCGCACTCGTGGACGAGGCGGGCGTCGCCTTCGTCGACGCCCGTGGCAGGCCCAGGGCGACGATCATGGCCAATACCTCGGGCCAGGGCAGGCAGAGCCTGACATCGGAGTACGAGATCATGCGCGGGGACCTGGTGCGCATCCTCCATGACGCGACCGAGGACGAGGTGGAGTACGTCTTCGGCAAGAGCGTGGACGGCTTCGAGCAGGACGAGGACGAGGACGAGAACGAGGTCGTCGCGCGCTTCTCCGACGGGTCGTCCGGCGCGTTCGACCTCCTGGTCGCCGCGGACGGCCAGGGCTCGCGCCTGCGGAGGGCGCTGCTCCCCGAGGGCTTCGACCCGTACTGGCGGGTCGGCATCCACATGGCGTATTGGTTCGTCCCGCGCATCGCCTCCGACAGCAACATCCGCGACACCTGCATGGTCCCGGGCGGACGCCAGATCATGCGCCGCAGCCACAACCCGACCGAGACCCAGGTCTACTTCGTCCTGCGGGAGGACTCCGCGGAGGCCTCCGCGATCCACCGCGAACCGGTCGAGAAGCAGCGGGAGTTCTGGGCGGGCAGGTTCCGCGACGCCGGCTGGCAGAGCGAGCGCTTCATCGACGGCATGGGGACGAGCCCGTTCTTCCACTCCCAGGAGATCGTCCAGGTGCGCACCGGCACCTGGTCCGAGGGCCGCGTCGTCCTGGCCGGGGACGCCGCGCACTGCGCCTCGCCGTACAGCGGCATGGGCGTCTCCGGTGGCCTGGTCGGCGCCTACGTCCTGGCCGGCGAGATCAACCGGTGCCCGCATGATCTGCCGACCGCGCTGGCCCGCTACGACACCACGCTGCGGCCCTTCGCCGACGAGATCCAGAGCGAGGTCAACCCGCGCCTCCTGCGCCTGGGCCTGCCGATGACCCAGCGCGCGATCGACGCCTTCCTCGCGGTCACCGGCCTGGCCACCGCACTGCGCGTTCCCGAACTTGCGGCCCGCTTCTCCAAGGCCGACCGCGGCGGTGACTGGCGGCTCCCGGACTACCCGGAGGCGCGAGCGGCCCGGCGGCCCCGCTGACGAGGCATCACCGGCACGGCCGTACTGCCGTCGCAGTACGCCGCAGTGTCAGCAGGCGCCGGACGACGAGGACGTGCCGCGCCGCCAACGATGGAGTCATGGCTCCGGCTCGCCGCATCCGCGCAGCCCGACCGCCCGGAGCGCGGTCCAGAGCCGCCGCCGCTTTTCCACTCTCCTGACCCCTGACTGGAGCGCCTCGTCATGGCTTCATTGCTCTACCGGCTCGGCCGATTGTCCTTCCGGCAACGCCGCTACTTCGCCTTCGTGTGGGTGGTGCTCCTGGCGGTGTGCGCCGTTGTGGCCGCCACCGCGCCGGAGGCGGAGGACTCCGGGTTCTCGGTGCCGGGCACCGAGTCGCAGAAGGCCTTCGACCTGCTCGACGAGCGTTTCCCGGGCGGGAATTCGGAGGGCGCCGACGCCCGCATCGTGTTCGTGGCCCCTGACGGGCAGAAGATGACGGCGAGCAGCAACAGGGCGGTCGTGGACGAGGTCGTCGATGAAGTCGCCGCCGGTTCCCAGGTGAAGGAGGCGCAGAGCCCCTTCGAGGAGGACGCCGTCAGCAAGGACGGCACCACCGCGTACGCGACCGTCACCTACGACGCGTCGAGCGAGGATCTGTCCGAAGCCACGAGCAAGGCGCTGCTGGCCGCCGTGCAGGACGGCCGGGACGCGGGGCTGACGGTCGAGGTCGGCGGGTCGGCGGTGGACGGGGGGCCGGAGCTCGGGGGCATCACCGAACTGATCGGCATCGGTGTCGCGGCCCTGGTGCTGTTCGTCACCTTCCGCGCCCTGGTCGCCGCCGGACTGCCGCTGCTCACCGCGCTCGTCGGGCTCGGCGCCGGCATCTGCGTGATCATCGCCGCAGGCATGACCACCACGACGATCACTCTGGCGCTCATGCTGGGACTGGCCGTGGGGATCGACTACGCGCTGTTCATCCTCTCCCGGTACCGCACGGAGCGGGCCGAGGGAAACACCGCCGAAGAGGCCGTCGGGCGGGCGGTGGGCACGGCCGGTTCCGCCGTCGTCTTCGCCGGAGCCACCGTCGTCATCGCCCTGGCCGGACTGTCCGTCGCGGGCGTGCCGATGCTGACCGACATGGGCCTGGCCGCGGCCGGGACCGTCGTGATCGCCGTGCTGGTCGCCCTGACGCTGCTGCCCGCGCTGCTCGGCTTCTTCCCCCGGGCTGTCCTGCCTCGTGCTGAGCGCGCGGGGCGGGCTGACGGCGCCGGGCGTGACGGGCGCGCGGGGCGGGCTGACGGTGCCGGGCGTGACGGGCGCGTCGAGCACGCCGACCGTGCCGAGCACGCCGACCGTGCCGAGCACGCCGACCGTGCCGAGCACGCCGCACGGCAGTCGGCCGTCGGCCGGGCGAAGGAACTGGCGGGCAGCCGCTGGGCCCGCTTCGTCGTACGCAGGCCGCTGGCGGCGCTGCTGCTCGGCGTCGTGGGCCTGGGCGTCATCGCCGTCCCGGCCCTGGACCTCCAGCTCACCCTGCCCGGCGACGAGGCCCAGCCCACCTCGACCACCCAGCGCCGCGCCTACGACGCGCTCGCCGAGGGATTCGGCCCCGGGTTCAACGGGCCCCTGACGGTCGTCGTCGACGCCCGGCAGGCCGACGGCGCGAAGGCCGTCGCCGACCGGGCCCGCAAGACGCTGCAGGGCACCGACGGCGTCGTGGAGGTGTCACCGGCCATGTTCAACAAGGCCGAGGACACCGCCGTCCTCACCGCCGTGCCCGGCACAGGCCCCAGTGCCACCGCGACCAAGGACCTGGTCAAGACCCTCCGGGCCGAAGCCGACGCGTTCGAGGCCGAGACCAGGCCCCGCACTCCCCGCACTACCCGGACCCCGAGGACTCGGTGAGGGCATGAGCCATGGCACGCCGGGCTGCCCCCGCCGTCACCGGCGGCCCGGCGTGCCCACCGCCAGGACGACGGCGCGGCAGCGACCGGTCAAGGAGCCTCGTGATCGACGAATTGCGGCTGTGGATCCGCAGCCATCCCCGCACGGTCGACACCGTTCTCGCCGTCGTACTGTGCGCCGTCACCCTGGTGTCCACCACCATGGAACGGCCGCCGCACATCCATCAGTGGCCGCCGCTGCCCGCCGTGACCGTCGCCGTGCTCTCCTCGGGCGTTCTCCTCGCCCGTCGCCGCCGTCCGCGCCTGACGGCGATCGCCACCACCGCGTGCGGCGCGGCGCTCGGGGCCATGGGCCCCACGCTGGGTTACCAGTTCGGCTCCACCCTCGTCGGCACCACCATGGCGGCCCTGGCCTCGCTCGCCTGGCGGACCGACCAGCGCACCACCGGCCGCTACACCGCCGCCGGCGCACTCACCCTCCTCACCGCCTCCGCCGTCTGGGCCCCGGACGGCACGCGCTTCCAGTCCGAACAGGTGGGGCTCGTCGGCTTCGTACTCCTGGCCGCCGCCGTCGCCGACTCCACACGCAGCCGCCGCGACCACCTCGCCGCCGTCGAGGCCCGCGCCGAACTCGCCGAACGTACCCGCGAGGACGAGGCACGCCACCGGGTCGGCGCCGAACGGATGCGCATAGCCCGCGAGCTGCACGATGTCGTCGCCCACCACATCACCCTCGCCCACGCCCAGGCCGCCACCGCCGACCACCTGCTGTCCACCCACCCCGACCAGGCGCACGACGCCATGCGCCAGCTCACCCCCACCCTGGTCTCCGCCTTGAACGAGCTGCGCGCAACCGTGGGGCTGCTGCGCCACAGCGGCCACGACGACTCCCCGGAGCCCGCGCCCGGCCTGGCCCGGCTCCCCGCCCTGCTCGCCTCCTTCGAGCGCGCGGGCCTCTCGGTGCACCTCACGAGCGACGGCGTTGCGCAGCCGCTGCCACCCGGCCTCGACCTCACCGCCTACCGGATCGTCCAAGAGGCCCTGACCAACGTCACCAAGCACGCCGGGACCTCCACCGTCTCGGTGCACCTCGCCTACGCCGACCGCCTCCTGACCCTCACGGTCAGCGACAACGGGCCCCGGCGCACCAGTACGAACGCCGTCGCGGGCTATGGACTGATCGGCATGCGGGAGCGCGTCCAGGCCGCGGGAGGACGCCTTCGGGCACAGCCGAAGGAACGCCACGGATTCGAGGTGGTCGCGGAGCTCCCCCTCGACGCCTCACACCCGCACCCCACGGGCCTTCCGCTCATCGACCACGAGGACCGCCCATGACCATCCGGGTTCTGCTCGCCGACGACCAGGCCCTCCTGGCCGGCACCTTCAAGATCCTCATCGACGCCTGTGACGACATGGAGGTCGTCGGCCTGGCCGAGCACGGCACCCAGGCCGTCGAGCTGACCCGCGCCACGGCACCGGACGTCGTGGCCATGGACATCCGGATGCCCGGCAAGGACGGGCTGATCGCCGCCGAAGAGATCACCCGGAGCGAAGCTCTCGACAAGGTCCGCGTCCTCATCCTCACCACCTTCGAGACCGACGAGTACGTGGCCCGGGCCCTGCGTGCCGGTGTGAGCGGATTCCTGGGCAAGGGCGTCGCCCCCACCGAACTCCTCAGCGCGATCCGCACCGTCGCCGCCGGGGACATGGTCCTGTCCCCGCTCGCCACCCGCGCGGTGGTCGCCCGCTACCTCGCCACGCCCGGCCCGCCGACCGCGGTGCCACAAGAACTGGAGACGCTCACTTCCCGCGAACGCGAGGTCCTGGCACTGGCCGCCAAAGGGCTCACCAACGACGAGATCGCCGAACTCCTGCACCTCAGCCCGCTGACCGTGCGTACCTTCATCCAGCGCATCATGACCAAACTCGACGCCCGCCACCGCGCCCAGGTCGTCGCCCTCGCCTACCAGACCGGATTCGTACGCGTACACCAGCCGCCCGATCACTGATGCGTCCCTTCGGCCGGGTCCGGGGCGTACCGTCGGGGGGTGGACAACCGTGAAGAGAACCGCGAGTCCCTCACCCCGCCGGGCGCCGAGGCCCCTCCGGAAGCGGCCGGGCCACCCGCCGGGCCCCGCCACCGTGCGTCCCGTACGGCGGGGTCGGCGGAATTCCCAGGGGACGTCTACGACGCCGTCATCGTCGGCGGCGGTCACAACGGCCTCGTCGCCGCCGCGTATCTCGCGCGGGCGGGCCGCTCCGTGCTCGTCCTCGAACGTCTCGACAGCACGGGCGGCGCCGCCGTCTCCACGCGGACCTTCGCCGGGGTGGACGCGCGGCTGTCCCGCTACTCGTACCTCGTCTCGCTGCTGCCGTCGAAGATCGTCGACGATCTCGGGCTGCGCTTCCGCGTCAAGAAGCGCTCCGTCTCCTCCTACACCCCCACCGTGCGCGACGGCCGCGCCACGGGACTGCTCGTCGCGGGCGGGGAGGAGCGCACCCGGGCCTCATTCCGGGCCCTGACCGGGTCCGATGCCGAGTACGAGGCGTGGCGGGACTTCTACGCCATGACGGGACGTGTCGCCGAGAGGGTCTTCCCCACGCTCACCGAGCCGTTGCCCTCCCGTGAGGCGCTGCGTGCGCGCATCGGCGACGACGCGGCGTGGCGCATGCTCTTCGAGGAGCCGCTGGGCGTCGCCGTCGAGGAGCGCTTCCGCGACGATCTGGTGCGCGGGGTCGTCCTCACGGACGCGCTCATCGGCACCTTCGCCGACGCCCACGACGCCTCCCTCGCCCAGAACGCCTGCTTCCTCTACCACGTGATCGGCGGGGGCACGGGGGACTGGGACGTCCCGGTCGGCGGTATGGGCGCGCTCACCGACGCGCTGGCCGACGCGGCGCGGGCCGCGGGGGCCCACATCGCCACCGGCCACGAGGTCCTGCGCATCGACCCCGACGAGCCCCACGCGGACGTCGTCTGGCGCGCGCGTACGGGGGAGGAGGGCACCGTCGCCGCGCGCGACGTGCTGGTGAACGCCTCCCCGGAGGCGCTCGCGGCACTCCTCGGCGACGAGCCACCGGCCGAGCGCGCCGAGGGCGCGCAGCTCAAGGTCAACATGCTGCTGAACCGGCTGCCACGGCTGCGCGACACCTCGGTCGACCCGCGCGAGGCGTTCTCCGGAACGTTCCACGTCGCCGAGGGGTACGAGCAGTTGGCCCGGGCCTACCGGCAGGCCGCCGGGGGCGCGCTGCCGTCGTCGCCGCCCTCGGAGATCTACTGCCATTCGCTGACCGACCCCTCGATCCTCGCCCCCGAACTGGTGGCCCGGGGCTGTCAGACGCTGACGTTGTTCGGGCTCCACGCCCCCGCGCGGCTGTTCGCCCGGGACAACGACGCGCAGCGGGAGGCCCTGCTCCGGGTCACCCTCGACCAGCTCGACGCGGTGCTGGACGAGCCGATCGAGGACTGCCTCGCGCGCGACGGGGACGGACGGCCGTGCATCGAGGCCAAGACCCCGCTCGACCTGGAGCACGCGCTGCGGCTGCCTGGCGGGAACATCTTCCACCGGCCGCTGGCCTTCCCCTTCGCGGATCCTTTCGCCGACGAGGCGGACGGCACCGGCCGTTGGGGAGTCGAGACCGCCCACCGGAACGTGCTGCTGTGCGGTGCCGGAGCGCTGCGAGGCGGAGGCGTGAGCGGAATCCCCGGACACAACGCGGCCATGGCCGTGCTGGAACGCTGAGCAGGGCCAGACCAACCGGGCCTGGAAGAAGGGTGGATGAGGCCCGGAACGGCGGCTGGGCATCTCCCGAAGAAGGACGTAACCGGTCGCTCGTACGGGGCGGCGTCGGCACGCTGTCCGTCGTGCCGACGCCTGTCTGTGGTGAGCGGCACCGCCCGTGGCGACGGGACACGGTGGCCGGACCGCGGTCAGGAGACCATGGTTCCCCAGGTCCCGCAGGTACGGGTCAGGATGCGTTCAGTCCCGTAGTTGCCGAGGCACACGTGGTAGTGCACCTTCTTCCCGTCGGGGATGGCGTAGTCGCAGTCCTTGTAACCGTTGTTGGCCCCGTTGTTGTCCCAGCAGTGCCTGAACCGGCTCCCTCCTTCGACGATCCAGACAGCGACGGCCGAGCGGCCGTCCGCGTAGGTGTCGCCGACTCTGAGGTGCTCGCCCCAGGAGAGGAAGACGGCCCACGCCTTGTAGTTGGTGGTGTCGTAGATCGTCGGCCCGTTCGTTCCCGCGGCGGCGCCGGTGGCGGTGGACACGCCGAGCACCGTGGCCGCCGCGAGAGCGAGCGCCGACCTCACGAGATGCCGCGTCACGTTGCGCATCGAAGAGCCTTTCGTGAGTTCATCCCCAGACAGCGATGCTTCTGACCTTCCACGGGGTCTTCTCGGAGTAGGTGTGGGGCCTGAGGTCGAAGTTGCTGCCCCAGCATCCGTGGTCCTTGTAGAGCGTGATGCGCTTGTTGCGCTGGTTGGAGACGGTCCGCCCGTTCCACGGGTAGCAGCCGTGCGGCCTGCGATAGGTGCTCTTGTTCCCCTGGAAGTGGGCCTTCGTCCAGGTGCAGACCGCGCCGTTCGCACAGCGGGCCGCGAGAGGAGCAGAAGCCGATCTCGCGCTCTCCGGTACGGGCGCGGCGGAGGCGGCCGACGGCGCGGCGAGCGGCAGGGTGGCGAGCACGGCGGTGGTGGCCAGGCCGGGCAAGGCGAGCCGGTTGCGGAGCCGCCGGTAGTGAGGTTTGAGAGGTTTGAGACGCATGGGTTCTCCCTGGGGCGTCGTCGTGAGGTGCGTTCCCGTGCGTGCGTTCTCACCCCCTCGACGGAGCAGCACGGCCGAATGTGACTCTCGGCGAGAAAACTGCGGCTTCCGCTGACGTCGGCCAGGGGGCACACGGCGCAGGAGCGCTGCGTCAAAGCACGTACGCGGTCGTCCTCTCTCGGCTCGCTCGGCCGTTCCGTTCGAGGTGGCCTTCGCGGGGGCGCCGGTCACCCCGGGGGGCGGTCTCGCGATGGGCCTGCCGGGCTGCGGCGTAGTCCGGGGACGGCACGGTGGATCCGGCGGCGAATATCTCGCGGATCTCCCGAAGGCTGAGGTACGACGCGTTGATCGCTGATGCCGCCTCGTCGGTCGCGGTGAGGAGCAGCCGTTCGCGGGCCTCGTCGCATCCCGATTCCCGGTATACCTGCCGGATCCTGGCGGCTCTCGCCTCCGGGCTCGCGTGGTCCTCGTCGGCGGCCAGGCGCATGCCCTCGTGTGCCCTGCGGAAGGAGACGAGGCAGTCCGCGTACAAGTTCCGGCGGTCTTGCAGCTTGTTGTCCCTGGTGGTGCGCCGCCAGCGCACCTGCTCGCCGACCAGGGTGGCGCCCACCCCCATGACGGCCCCGAGCGCCGTTCCGACCAGAGTCGCCCACTCCGCGTCGACGGATGGTGCCACATGGGCACAGGACACAGAACCCGCCGGTCCGAAGGCGCGTCACGTACCGGCCTGCTCAGCGCGGCTCGTGGCAACGCCGCAGAGCGTGGTCGTAAGTCACCGGCACGCTGGAGGGTCATCCGGGCAGGGTGGCGTGTACGCGGAAGCCGCCTTCCGGGGTCGGTCCCGCCTGCGCTTGGCCGCCGAGCAGTTCGACGCGTTCTTGGAGGCCGAGGAGGCCATGGCCGCCGGTGGGCAGGCCGGGGCCGGGGGCTGTCGTGGGGGAGGCGGGGCGGCCGTTGCGGATCTCGACGACCAGGGTCTCGTCCTGTGCCGTCAGTCGTACCTCGGTCTCGGCGCCGGGGGCGTACTTGCGTACGTTCGTGAGGGCCTCCTGCACGATGCGGAAGGCGGCCTGCTCCAGGGGCTCCGGCCAGGCCCGGTCGGGGAGCGCCGAGCGGTCGTAACGGACGGCGAGCCCGCTGGTCTCGACCAGCGCGGCGAGGTCCGCGAGGCCGGGGCGCTCGGGGGCCGACCGCAGGACGCCCACCAGGCTTCGCAGCTCCTCCAGCGTGCGGACGCCCAGCTCGCGGATCGTGGCGGCGGCTTCGCGGGTGTGGGGGTCGGGTGCGGTCGCCTCCCATGCGCCGGCTTGTACGGAGATCAGGCTGACGTGGTGCGAGACGCTGTCGTGCATCTCCCGGGCCAGCCGTGCCCGTTCGCGTGCCGCTGCCTGCTCGGTGAGGAGTTGCCGTTCGCGGCCCCGGGTGCGGGCCAGTTCGATGAGGTGTGCGGACAGTTCGGCGCGGGTGCGTACCAGCCGCCCTACTGCCATCGGGCCGCCGCTGAGGAGTGCGGCTGAGAGCACGCCGAACAGTCCGTCCTGGTAGGAGAGGGGCTCATCCGGGCCGGGCCACCAGGGCGTGAGCCCGGACAGGAAGATCAGCAGCGCGCACGCGCCGACGGTCCGCGGACTGCGGATGTCCCTGGCCACCTGGTAGAGGGCCACCATCGGTGCGATCAGGAGGTAGCCGGTGAATGCCGTGGGGAGCGTCGCCAGCAGTACCGGCACCGGCCATCGGCGGCGCAGCAACAGTGCGGCGACCGTCGCCGTGTGCCAGCCGAGCTCGATGGGGGAGGCGAGGGTGAGGATGGTCAGGAGTTCGGCTGCCGAGAGGATGAGGAGCAGCGCGTTCTCGGCGCGTGGGGAGAGCGTGCGCGTCATGCGGACAGGGTGAGTCCGCTGGTGTGCGCGGGCACGGCGGCCTGGATCCGGTTGGCCACCTGGAGCTTGGCGAGGATGGCGCTGACGTGGTCCTTGGCGGTCGCGGTGCTCATCAGCAGCCGCCGGCCGATCTCGGCGTTGGAGAGCCCTTCCGCGAGCAGGACGAGTACGTCGCGTTCGCGTGCGGTGAGGGCGGCGATGCGCGGGTCGGGCTCCTGGTGGCAGGGCGCGGTGAGGTAGCCGTTGACCACGGTGTTCGCCGTCCGGGGCGAGAGCGCGGACAGGCCGTCGACCTCGGGCATGCGCAGGTCGAGCAGCACGACATCGGGACGGTGCAGGCGTATCGCTTGTGCCGCTGCCGCGCCGTCGCAGGTGTGGGGCACCTCGATGTCCGGCTCGGCATCCAGGATCCGCTGGAGGGCAGAGCGCAGCAGCGCCTCGTCATCGACGATCAGTACTCGAATCACGTCCCCGGAACCCTCTCAATCACCCCAGACAACCTATAGGGCGCTTATCTCTGGCCTCACCCCGCCTCCCCACCGGTCGGATGGGGCGCGACCGCAGGTCGGGGCGAGGGACACCGGCTCGCCCTCAAGGACACTCGCGCCGTTGTCGCCAGGGTGGACGAACAGAGTCATCCGGAAGGCGGCCCGCGGCGGGATTGCCTACGGCGCTCTCGCCACCGTCGGATCGGCAGGCGTCCAAGCGGCGCTGTTCGAGAAGCCACTTCTCTCGCAGGAGAACGCGGCGACCTCGGGGCCGACGCGTCCGAGGCGCTGGTGCTCGCGGTGCCGGCGGCCCCGGGGCCCGCTCCGCCATCGACGGCACCGACAAGGCCCCCGGCAGGTCACTCCTTCGCGGAGCCGGTGAGCATGCCCTGGATGAAGCGGCGCTGCAGCAGGAGATAGACCACGACGACGGGCAGCGCGATCAGCGTCGCCGCGGCGGCCAGCAGCGCCGTGTCCGAGGAGTGCTGCCCCTGGAAGAAGGCGAGCCCCAGCGGGACCGTGCGGTGGGCCTCGTCGCTCACCATCACCAGCGCCATCAGGAACTCGTTCCAGGTCCACATGAAGACGATGACGGTCAGCGTGGAGAAGGCGGGCCGGCCCATGGGCACCAGGATGCGCGTCAGCGTCGACCAGGACGTGGCCCCGTCGATACGGGCCGCCTCCAGGAGGGAGCGTGGGGTGTTGCGGAAGTAGGTGCGCATCCAGAAGACGCCGAAGGCGAGGGACTGCGCGGTCTGCGGCAGGATCAGCCCCCAGTAGGTGTTGGTGAGGCCCCAGTGCCGCAGGTCGAAGTAGAGCGGGACGATCACGGCTTCCTGCGGCAGGGTGAGCCCCATGACGAAGAGGTAGAACAGCCAGTTGGAGCCGGGGAAGCGCATGGTGCCGAAGGCGTAGGCGGCCGGCGTGGCCAGCACCGTGGTGGCCGCCACCACGGCGACGGCCACCACGACCGAGTTGAGCAGATAGCCGCCGAAGCGGCCCCGGGTCCAGGCATCGGCGAAGTTGCCCCAGTTGAAGCCGTCCGGCAGGGCGAAACCGGTGTCCAGCGAGGCCTGACTGGACAGCGCCGTGGAGAGGATTCCCGCGACGGGGGTGAGGGCGATCAGCGCGAACAGGCCGAGGATGCCGTAGGTGACGGCGCGTTCGGCGCGGGAGATGTTCATCGTCTCCGGCCCTCCACGAGCCTGGTGACCACCACGGTCAACGCGAAGATCACGGCGGTGAGGGTGATGCCCATGGCCGACGCCGAGCCGACCTCACCGGTCTCGAAGGCCCGCCGGTAGACCTCGTACGCGGGCACGGAGGTCGCGTTGCCCGGTCCGCCGCTGGTCGTGATGTAGATCAGGTCGAAGTTGCGCAGCGCCGCCACCATGGTCAGCGTGAGCGCGACGGCGATCTCCGCGCGCAGGCCCGGCAGAGTGACGGTGAGGAACTCCCGCACCGGGCCCGCGCCGTCGATACGCGCCGCCTCGTACAGCTCGCGAGGGACGCGCTGCGCTCCGGCGAGGAAGAGCACCAGGCACAGCCCCGTCTCCACCCAGGTGCCGACCGCGCCCACGGCGGGCAGCGCCCAGGTGTCGTCGCCCAGCCAGGACCGGGTCAGGCCGTCCAGACCCAGCGCTCCGAGCGTGTCGTTCAGCAGCCCGTCGGGCGCCAGCACCGCACGCCAGGCGACGCCGACGACGACCAGGGCCAGCACCTGCGGCAGGAACAGCACGGTGCGGAAGAGGGTCATGCCGCGGATCCGGAAGCGGGTCAGCGCCGCGGTGAGCAGCAGCCCGACGGCTACCGGGAGTACGGCATAGAAGAGGAGCAGCACCCCGGCGTGCACGAAGGGGGCGCGCAGCTCGGGGTCGGTGAGCAGGTCCCGGTAGTTGTCGAGACCGGCCCAGCTCGCGCGGGTCAGCCCGTCCCAGTGCAGCAGGGAGAGCCACCCGGTCTGGGCCAGCGGCCACAGCAGGAACACGCCGAAGACGGCCAGCGCCGGCAGAACGTACAGATAGCCCACGGCACGGGGTTCGCCGGGTGCCCGTCGCCGGTAGCGGGCCGCGAATCGGCGCGGCGTGGCGCTCATTCCCCGCCCCCGTCCTCACCGTCGTCGGCACCTTGCCGGGCGCGGAACTCCGCGTACTCCTTCTGCATACGCGCGGCGAACTCGTCGGGGGCGAGTTTGCCGCTGAGGACGCCCTGAAGGTCGGCGGAGAGCGTGTCGTAGAAGGTGGGGGTGGTGTAGTCGAGGTAGGGCACCAGCCCGTCGGCGGCGTTCAGTTTCTCCCAGCCGGCGAACATCTGGCCGCTCGCGGTGTCCGGGTCGAGCTTCTCCGCGGCCTTGCCGGGGACGACCGGCAGCACCCCCTCCTCGGTCATCACCGTCGAGGCGTGCGCGTCGGTGAGGAAGTCCAGGTAGGCGGCGGCGACTTCGGGGTGGTCGGACTTGGAGGTGATGGACCAGGGCAGGCCCTCGCCGCCCGTGGTCAGCGGACGCCGCCCGGCGGCCGGGGGAGGCGGCATGAAGCCGAGATCGTCGCCCATGGGCTCCACCAGATCGGCGAGTTGCCAGGTGCCGGTGATCAGGAACGCGCCCTTGCCGTCGGCGAACTGCTTGGCGGCGTCGTCGTACCCCTTGCCGTTGGCGCCCTTGGGGAGATAGCCCTTCCGGGCCCACTCGGCGAGGGTACGGGCCGCCGAGCGCGTGGCATCCGTGTCGAAGCCCCCGCCACGGCCGAAGACCGTCTCGCGGACCGGCTCGGGGCTCCGGGCCGCCTGGCTCTGGAGCACGCCGAAGGTGTGGATGGCGGGATACTTGTCGAGATTGCCGAACTGGACGGGCAACTGCCCGGCCTCCTTGAGCTCCGGCAGGGCTCCGGTGAGGTCCTGCCAGGTCCTCGGCGGCTCGACGCCCGCCTTCCGCAGCACCGCCTTGTTGTAGTAGACGCCGATGTACTCGCCCTCCTGGGAGATGCCGTACAACCGGCCGGTGCCGAAACGGCTGCCGTCGGCGGAGACGCGGTTGAGGTCGAGCAGGGTCTTCGGGAAGCGGGTGTTCCACCCGTACAGCCCCGCGTAGTTGTCCAGCGGGGTGAGCATCCCGGCGCGGGCGAAGGCAACCATGTCGGAGTAGCCCTGGTTGGCCTGGACGACGTCGGGCGGGTCGTCGCCGCTGAGGGCGAGCTTGAGGGTCTTCCTCAGGTCGTTGAAGCTGCGCGCCACGCGCTTGATGGTGACGTTGGGGTACTTCTCCTCGAACTCCTCGTTGAGGCGCTCGATCTCGGCGTTGGTGCCGCCACGTGTCTGCTGGTCCCACACCGTCAGGGCGACCTTGCCCGCCTTTCCCGGGTCGGGCGTCGCGGTCGCCGCGCCGCCGCCCGCCCCCTCCGCGCCCGAGCCGTCCGTGCCGGGCACGCAGGCGGCGCCCAGCAGCAGGACGCCCAGCACGCCGAGGGCGGTGAGGGGACGGCGCGGCCGCGCTCTCCTGTGATGCCGGTGCTCGTTCATCGTCGTGCACCCTCCTTGCCGCAACAGCACGCGTCCGCCCCATGGTGTCGAAGGCAGTCAGGACACAGGGAATGTAGTCGGCCG
Source organism: Streptomyces albiaxialis (assembly GCF_039530985.1). Classification (NCBI taxonomy): domain Bacteria; kingdom Bacillati; phylum Actinomycetota; class Actinomycetes; order Kitasatosporales; family Streptomycetaceae; genus Streptomyces; species Streptomyces albiaxialis. Next base: position 52,709 of record NZ_BAAAPE010000030.1, on the reverse strand, counting down.
GGCTCCCCTTGGGTACGGAGCCTTCAGCGACGACAGGTACGGCACGGGTGCCTTCCGGGTCCTGGACCGGTCCTGGAGGCGCCTGAAGTCCTGGGCGTGCGCCTCCAGGACCCGGAAGCAGCGTGCTGCCCGCAGGATGTCCGGTTCGGGCGCCGCACGGCTCAGGACGGAGCCGCCGTCCGCACGCTCCCGACGGCAGCGGGCTGTGGGGGTTCAGGCGCGGCAGGCTTAATCAAAGCCCGTGCGCAGGATGCTGTCCTCGGACATCTCTCCCTCCTAGCCGGTGGAATGGGCCGTGCAGGTCTGCGGGGCGGGGGTGCCGCCTCCGTCGCGCCCGGACATGCTCTTGAGCTTGCCGAGCAGGCCCCTTCGGTCCTCGGGCGCCAGACCGGGATGTCGGTGGCGGCGTTGTCCCCAGGCGCAGTTGGGCGGAGACCGTGCCCTGGCGGGTACGGCCGGGGAGCGAGCCCGCGCGAAAGCTGCCGTGTCCGGTGTTGGAGATGACACCGAGCCAGAAGTCACCGCGCTGAGGGCGCGGTGGTGAGGTCCTCGGCGGCGAGTCGGCGGTGATGACCGGCCGTGGGCGCGAGCGGGACGGCGGTGAAGAGGCCCGTGTCCTCGCCGCATCTGCCGCACACCGGCAGCCACGTCATCGAGATCGTCGGCGACGAACTGGTCAAGGGACGCGGCGGACCGCGCTGCATGTCCACGCAGCGGACTACGGGATCTTTGAGGCCGGGCTCTGCCCATATGGGCGGCGCTGCGGGAGACGGACGTACGGCACATGGACGCCGACGGCAACGGAGCGGTGGACCGTGAGGAGTTCATCGCCGGGATGCGTCGCTCGGCGGCCGAGGACGAGGGGAGCTACCTCAAGCGGCTGGGCGCGATGGTCGAGGCGTGGATGAGTGTCTGCGACGCCGACGACAACGGCCTGATCGACCAGCAGGAGTTCACCACCATGTACACCCGCACGCTGGGCGCCTCCCCCGAAGACCTCGCAGCCGCCTTCACCAAGCTCGACCTCAACGGTGACGGCTCGCTCGACGCAGGCGAGATCCGCCGGGCGACCGAGGAGTACCACACCAGCGAGGACCCGCAGGCTCCGGGCAACTGGCTCTTCGGCCCCTTCTAGCACCACAGCCGCACTTCCACGATTCCGCAGGTCAGGACTCTCGAAGGGGAGCCGACCAGGAAGGGCGGGCCGGCCGCGTGATCCGGCCCAGACCCGCCCACGGGCGGTGTGAGACGGCCCTGGTGTCACGACGTCAGCGGGGCTTGTTGACCTTGCCGTCGAGGTCGAGCGTGAGCTTCAGGGCGTCCAGCACGCTGTCCGGGGCGATCTCGTTCTCGGCGTCACCCCGCAGGACGTCCATGACGTGGCCGATCATGGCGGCGTACTGGTCGGCGGGCGGCAGGTCGAGTTCGCGGGCGCCGTCGGCGGTGTACGCGGTGACGGTGCCGGTCGGCTTGCCGTCGAAGCCCATCGTGGAGGAGGCGTCCAGCACTCCGTGCTCGAAGGTGGCGGTGTAGCCGCCGCGCGCTCCCCACGCCTTCGGCATCAGGGAGGAGACCGAGCTGCGGGCCGCCGCGCCGTCGAACGCGAAGGTGGCGTCGATCGCGCCCGAGTCCGCGCCGCGCGCCACGGTGGTCACGGCGAGGTCCTGGGGCAGGCCGAGGGTGCGGGTGACGAGGTCCATGTCGCTGTGCATCGCCTCCAGCGGCAGCGCCTTCAGCCCGAGCGAGGCGCCCGGCCACAGGTGCGCGGTCAGGTTCCACAGGGTGAGCTGTTCCAGCCGCCCGTGGGCGCCCTCGCGTACGGCGTCGAGCAGGACCTGGTCGGCCGGGATGAACCGCTCGAACATGTCCACGAACACCTGCTTGTCGCTGCGCGCCGCGGCCTCGGCGACCCGGTGGGCGTCCACCATGCTGTCGGCCAGCGGCAGTTCGACCAGCACGTGCTTGTCCGCCTCAAGGGCGCGCAGCACGTACGGGGCGTGCAGGGGGATCGGCAGGCAGAGGTCCACCAGATCGAAGGAGTCGTCCTCGAACGCCGCGTCCATGTCGGTGGACGAGGCGAAGCCGAACCGGTCGGCCACCGTGGCGGCCTTCTCCGCGTCGCGGCCGAACATCACCACCTCGACGTCGCCGCGGGCGGCGTAGACGGCGGCGTGTGCCTGCCCGAAGCCGGTGCCCAGCAGTGCGATCTTCATTGCTCTCTCCTCATGAGGTGTGCGGTCGTATCTCGGGATAAAGCGAGAGGGGAAGGGGGGAAGGGGCGGGCGTCGCCTCAGGACACCGGGACCCGTTCCTGATGCTCCTCGGGCCGCCGCTGCTCACCGGCGCCGCCCGGCTTCCGCCCCGCGAGACGCGGCACGGCGAACAGCAGCACGAAGGCCGCGGCGAACACCCCGGCCACGTACCAGAGGGAGTCCGCGAAGGCGTGCGGCATCCGCTGCGCCTGCTCGGCCGGGCCGCCGTGGCCGAGGCGGCCGAAGAAGGCGACCGAGGACAGGGCCACGCCGACGGCCTGGCCGAGCTGGATGGTGGTGTTCGTCAGCCCGGAGGCGGAACCGGCGTGCTCATGAGGGACCTCGGAGAGGATCAGGTCGGTCAGCGGCGCGACGATCAGTCCCATGCCCAGGCCCACGGGGATCAGCGGCACGATCGCCTGCCACGGCGCGATCCCGGCGCCGTAGTGCTGGGCGAGGTACAAGTACAGCAGCATGCCCGCTGTGGCCAGCAGCGCTCCCGCCTGCAGCACCACGCGTCCGAAGCGGGGCACCAGCACCTGCATCGACACCCCGGCCCCCGCCATCATCGCCGCCGACAGCGGCAGCCCCGACAGCCCGGCCCGCAACGGCGACCAGCCCAGGCCGAGTTGGAGGTACAGGGTCCAGGCCAGGAAGAACACCCCCGAGGCCAGGCCGAACATCAACTGCACGCCCTGGCCGCCCGCGAAGCTGCGCCGCGAGAAGAGCGAGAGCACCACCAGCGGCGAACCGCCCCGCCGCGTCAGCCGCCGCTCCCAGGCGACGAAGAGGGCCAGCAGCGGCGCCGAGGCGGCCATCGAGACGTACGTCCAGGCGGGCCAGCCCAGCTCACGGCCCTGCGTCAGCGGCAGGACCAGCGCCAGCAGACCGGCGGCGGCCAGCACCACGCCCACGATGTCGAGCCGGGCGGCGCGCTCGGCCTTCGACTCGCTGATCACCAGCGCGCCCGCGAGAAGCCCGGCGACGCCCAGCGGGATGTTGACCAGGAAGATCGGCCGCCAGCCCCAGCCCATCAGGTCGCCTTCCACGATCAGCGCGCCGATCAGCGGTCCGGTGACCGTGCCCAGGGCCATGACCGCGCCGTAGATCCCGAAGACCTTGCCGCGCTCCCGCTCGGGGAAGGTGACGTGGATGAGGGAGAGCACCTGCGGCACCATCAGCGCGGCCATGGCGCCCTGCGCGACGCGGCCGCCGAGCAGCAGTTCGGGGCTGTGGGAGACGCCGCAGATCAGCGAGGTGAGCGTGAAGCCCGCCATCCCCAGCAGGAAGATCCGCCTGCGGCCGAACAGATCGCCCAGCCGCCCGCCGGTGATCAGACCGAGCGCGAACGCCAGCGCGTACCCGCCCGTGATCCACTGCAACTCGGACGTCGACGCGCCGACCTCCCGCTCGATGCTGGGCAGGGCCATGTTCACGACGGTCACATCGACCGCGTCCATGAACGAGGCGACCAGCACCACGGCGAGCGCCGCCCACCGACGAGGGTTCACCGCGTTCATAGGGTTTTGAAGGGGTTTGTTCTCGGACATGCCCTTCACGCTAGAAGCCCTTTAGGACACCTCACGTCCGTAGAGCAGGGCAATCTGGAAGGCATGACCAGCGACCTCCCCGCCCGGATGCTCCGCCTGCTCTCCCTGCTCCAGACCCGCCGCGAGTGGTCCGGCACCGAGCTCGCCGACCGCCTCGGCGTGACCACCCGCACCGTCCGTCGCGACATCGACCGCCTGCGCGAGCTGGACTACCCCGTCGAGGGCACCACCGGCCACGCCGGCGGATACCGCCTCGCCTCCGGCACCGCCATGCCGCCCCTCCTCCTGGACGACGACGAGGCCACCGCCACAGCCGTCGCGCTGCGCACCGCCGCCGGTCACCTCACCGGGATGGAGGAGACCTCGCTACGCGCCCTGGCCAAGCTCGAACAGGTCCTCCCCGCACGGCTGCGCACCCAGGTCGCCGCCCTCCAGCAGACCACCGCCGCCATCGGCTGGGAGACCGGCGGCCCGCGTCTCGCCCCCGAGCTGCTCGCCACGCTCGCCGCCGCCTGCCGCGACCACGAGACCCTCACCTTCGACTACACCACCCGCCACGGAACCGCCGCCCCGCGCCGAGTCGAGCCCCACCACCTCATCTCCTCCGGCGGCCTGTGGTACCTCCTCGCCCACGACACCGGCAGAGACGACTGGCGCGTCTACCGCCTCGACCGCATCGCCGGTCCCGCGCCCACCCGTCACCACTTCACGCCCCGCCCGGTCCCCGGCGGCGACCCCGCCGCCTACGTCGCGGAGAAGATCGCCACCGCCCCCACCCGCTACCGCGCCGTCGCCACCGTCCACGCCCCCGCCGACACCCTCCGCTGCCGCTCCTGGGCCCTGCCCGCCCGTATCAAGCCCCTCGACGAGCGCACCTGCACGGTCGACTGCTCCGGCAACCACCTGCCCGCCATCGTCCAGACCCTCGCCGCCCTCGACACCGACTACGACCTCGACGCCGACCCCGAAGTCACCGCCCACCTCCGACGCACAGCCGAACGGCTCCACCACGCGACCGCCACCCAGTCGTGAAGCCGACCCCGCGACTCCGATGCCGTACCTACCGGACCGGTTCGGGCGGGCCTGGCGGTCCCGTAGTGCTCGGTCACGACTCGTGCGGCGCTGTGGGCGCGGCGTGCGCGGCGCTGGAGGACGGCATAGCGCCGGGCGGCTACGTACGGGACGTCGTCGAGCGGGTGACCCCCAGCGTGCTGGCAGCACGGGCCGCCGGACGGGTCGAGCCGCAGGAGATCCTCGCCGAGCACGTACGGCACACCGTCGACCTGCTGCTGGACCGCTCCTGGGGACTCGCGGACAAGGTCGCCGCGGGCCAGGCGGCCGTGGTGGGCCTGTGGGTAAGGGCCGAGAAGCCTGGGCCGAGGAATTGATGCGCTGACCGATACTCGGTGTGGCCTTGGAGAATGGGAGCGCCAGCGCCGCGAGCGACTTGCGCGGTGTTCGATCTGCTCAACAAGAGCGTTGGCGAGCTCCCTGGGGGCCGGCGGGAGTGGGTGTGTCCGTGAGGCGCTCGGCGAGAGCGGTGACCGCCTCGCGGTCTCCTTCAAGGGCTTCGCGTTCGTCGTCGGTCAGGTCGACCTGTTCGAGCATCTGGTTGATGCCGTCCCTGACGGCCAGGAGCTGACCTTGAGCGGACTGTTTAGGGACGTAGAACGGGCAGCGTGCGCAGGCCGGCCGGTGGGGGCACTTGGCGAGGAAGTCATAGCTGCGGTAGCCCTCGCGCAGGTCGTCGAGGCCGACCCGGAACCACTGCTGTCCGTGGAACAGACGGAGATCCGGCCCCTGCCCGACCAGTACGGATCTTCCAGGCCGCCGGGGAGGCTGCGCCGGTGCCGCGCTCGGTGAGCCCGGCGTGCACGGCTGGTGAGGTGTGCCGGGCTGCCCCATCGCTGACCGACGATGACGAGGGCGTCCGAACCGTTGACATGCCGGACCCCCCTCCTTACGGTCTCCGCGCACTCGCTACCGCGGGCGCTGTCGAATCGATTCGACAGCACGTCCGGACGGACGGACCGGACGGGGCACGGGATGGAGGAGTCTGCGTTGGTCAAGATCACCGATGTGGCGCGACACGCCGGAGTCTCGCCCAGCACCGTGTCGTACGTGCTGAGCGGCAAGCGGTCCATCTCCGCGGAGACCCGGCAGCGGGTCGAGCAGAGCATCCGCACGCTGGGCTACCGCCCGCACGCCGGCGCCCGTGCGCTGGCCAGCAGCCGGTCCAACGTGCTCGCGCTGGTGATGCCGCTGCGCAGTGGTATCCATCTGCCCGTGCAGATGCAGTTCGCCGCCTCGGTGGTGACGGCGGCGCGCACCTACGACCACGACGTGCTGCTCGTCACCCAGGAGGAGGGCGAAGACGGACTGCGGCGGGTGACGGACAGTGCGCTGGTGGACGGGCTCGTCGTCATGGACATCCAGATGCAGGACGCCCGGATCCCGCTGCTCCGCTCGCTCCATCTGCCCTCGGTGCTCATCGGGTTCCCCGCCGAAGCGGCCGGACTCACCTGCATCGACCTCGACTTCACGGCGACGGGCGAGGCCTGTGTCGACCATCTCGCGCAGCTCGGCCACCGGTGCGTCGCGCTGCTGGGCTCGCCGCCGGAGGTGTACGCGCGGGGCACCGGCTTCGCGCGGCGTACGGCGGCGGGCTTCACCTCCGCCGCCCGGCGGCACGGCATCAACGCGACGGTGGTCCCCGTCGCCCCCGGCAGGGCCGCGGCCCAGGAGACGGTGGAACGGCTGCTGCACAGGTACCCGGGGCTGAGCGCGGTGGTGGTGCACAACGAGCCCGCGCTGGGCCCCCTGCTGGAGGCGTTCCAGCGGGCCGGGATGCGGGTGCCCGAGGACCTGTCCGTCGTCGCGCTGTGCCCGGACGAGCTGGCGGAGAACGCCGTGGTGCCCGTCTCGTCCATCGCCATCCCGGCCGCCGAGGTGGGGGAGCGGTCCGTGGAACTGCTCATGTCCAAGCTGGCGCGAGGGCCGGAATCCGTGCCGGACGCCACCCTGCTGCCGCCACGGCTGACCCCGCGTGCGAGCACCGCGCCACGCCGCCCCGACTCGCTGCCGACCGCCTCCTGAACCCGAACCCACCACTCTGCTCAACCCGAACCCACCACTCTGCTGAACCCCGCACCGCCCCCGCCCTACCCAGCCTTGCGCAGATCGTCGAAGCGCTTCGACTCGGGGAGAGTCACGTGAAGAGACAGGCAGCATCCGAGAGCCAGAGACTGGCCACCTCACGACGTCACGCCCTCGCCCTCGGCCTCGCCGTGCCGCTCTCGGCGGGCGCGGCGGCCCTGGCCGGGCCCGGCACCGGGCCTGCCGCAGCGGCCGCCCGCGCCGCCCGCGCCGGGCACCCCTTCCGCGACCCGTTGCTCTCCGTCGAGGACCGCGTCGCGGATCTGCTCGGCAGGCTGACGCGGGAGGAGAAGATCTCGCTCCTCCATCAGTACCAGCCCGCGATACCCCGCCTCGGCATCCGGTCCTTCCGCACCGGTGGCGAGGGCCTGCACGGCGTCGCCTGGCTCGGCGAGGCCACCGTCTTCCCGCAGGCGGTCGGCCTGGCCAGCACCTGGAACCCGGAGCTGATCCGGCGTGTCGGCGCGGCCGTCGGCGACGAGGCGCGCGGCTTTCAGCACGAGCGGCCCGAGGGCTGGAGCTTCAACCTGTGGGCGCCCGTGGTGAATCTGCTGCGCGACCCGCGCTGGGGACGGAACGAGGAGGGGTACGCGGAGGACCCGTATCTGACCGGCGTCATCTCCACCGCCTACGGCACCGGACTCCAGGGCGAGGACCCCCGCCGTCTCAGGACCGCGCCCACCCTCAAGCACTACCTCGCCAACAACACCGAGAAGGACCGCGTCACCTCCGACTCGGTGCTGCCCGAGCGGGTGCGCAGGGAGTACTACGAGGCGGCGTTCCGCCCGGCCCTGACCGCCGACGCCGTCACGGGCGTGATGTCCGCGTACAACCTGGTCAACGGGCGCCCCGCGACCGTCGATCCGGACCTGGGCGCACGCGTGCGCGAGTGGGCGCGCAAGGAGCTGCTCAACGTCACCGACGCGGACGGGCCCAACAACCTCGTCGGTCTCCAGGACTACTACCCCACGCTCGCCGAGGCGGGCGCCGCGGCGCTCAAGGCGGGCATCGACAGCTTCACCAACGACAGCGAGGACTCCAGCAAGACCGTCAAGGCGCTCACCACGGCCTTCGACAAGGGGCTGATCGACGAGTCCGACCTCGATACCGCGGTCGGGCACCTCCTCGGCATCCGCGTCCGGCTCGGCGAGTTCGACCCCGGCGGCGGTCCGTACGGCAAGATCGACAAGTCCGTCATCGACAGCCCCGCCCACCGCTCCCTGGCCCGCGAGACGGCCGGCGAGGCGATCGTCCTGCTGAAGAACGAGCGCGGGACGCTGCCGCTCGACGCCGAGAAGCTGACGAAGCTCGCCGTGCTCGGCCCGCTCGCCGACACCCTCTACACCGACTGGTACTCCGGCTCACTGCCGTACGAGGTCACCCCGCGCAAGGGCATCGCCGAGCGGCTCGGCGCGGCCGGGGAGGTCACCGGGGGCGAGGGCGTGGACCGGATCGTGCTCCGGGACGCGGACTCGGGGAGGTACCTGACCGCGGGGCGCGGCGAGGACGGCGCCGTGCTCAGCGTCACCGCCGAGGACCCGGGCCGCACCGGGCAGTTCGACGTCTTCGGCTGGGGCCAGGGCGTCGTCACCCTGCGCAGCGCCGCCAACCGCCGGTACGTCGGCCTCGACGGCAAGGTCTTCCGCAACGACAAGAAGCAGCCGGACGGCTGGTTCGCGCAGCAGCAGTTCGTGCTGGAGAAGCCGGGGCGGCCGGAGCGGCCGGAGCAGCAGGACGACGACGGTACGCGGCTGGTCCGTTACGCCGGGTACGAGACCCTCAGGGACGACTACGGCCCCGAGCGCTACCTCGGCACCGGCGGCGACGACGGCCGCACCGCGGTCCTGACCACCAAGGCCGACGCCACCCGCTACCGCGTCACGACCGTCCGGGACGGCCTGGCCGAGGCGGTCGAGGCGGCGCGGGACGCCGACGCCGCGGTCGTCGTGGTCGGCAGCATGCCGCACATCAACGGCCGCGAGGACCACGACCGCACGTCCATGGCCCTCGCCGAGGAGCAGGCCGCGCTGGTCAGGGCCGTCCACCGGGCGAACCCGCGCACGGTCGTCGTCCTGGTGACCAGCTACCCCGACACCGTCACCTGGGAGCAGCGGCACGTCCCCGCGCTCGTCTGGACCACACACGCGGGCCAGGAGACCGGCAACGCCCTCGCCGACGTGCTGTTCGGCGACCGCAACCCCGCCGGGCGGCTCACCCAGACCTGGTACCGCTCCGAGGACGACCTGCCGGGCCTCCTCGACTACGACATCATCACCTCCGGGCGCACCTACCTCTACTTCCGCGGCGACCCCCTCTACGCGTTCGGCCACGGCCTGTCCTACACCGCGTTCCGCTACGGCGCCCCGAAGCTGCCCGAGGACACGCTCGGGCGCGAGGGCTCCGTCACCGTCTCGGTGCGGGTCACCAACACCGGCGAGCGCGACGGCGAGGAGGTCGTCCAGCTCTATACGCGGCAGCTCACCTCGCGTGACAAGCAGCCGCTCCAGCAACTGCGCGGCTTCCAGCGGGTCCCGGTGAAGGCGGGCCGCAGCCGCACCGTACGGCTGACGCTGCGCGCGGCCGATCTCGCGCACTGGGATGTGACCCGGGGACGGTGGGTGGTCGAGAGCGGCGAGTACGAGGTGCGGGTGGGGGCCTCCGCGAGCGATATCCGGGGGCGTACGAGGCTGCGGGTACGCGGCGAGACGATCCCGCCGCGCGACCTGTCCGCCACGACACGGGCCGCCTCGTTCGACGGCTACCGGGGCGTCCGGCTCGTCGACGAGAGCAAGGTCCGCGGTGACGCGGTCGGGTCGGACGCGGACCGTTCCTGGATCGTCTTCCGCGACGTGGAGCTGGGGGACGGTGTACGGGAGTTCACGGCTCGCGTTGCCCGCGAGGCACGCGGGAGCGGGACGCTCACGGTGCGGCTCGGGTCGCCGAAGGGGGCGGTCGTCGCGACCGCGGAGGTACCGAGCACCGGCGACCGGTACGCGTACCGGAACGTCTCCGCGCGGGTGCGCGGCGCGCGCGGGCGGCAGGACGTCCACCTCGTCTTCTCCGGTGAGCTGCGGCTGAGTTCCTTTTCGCTGCGGTAGCCGCTCGGCGGAACGCCGCCGTCCCGCCCGGCCCCCCTCGCTCGAACGGAGATCCTCATGCCATCCCGCCCCGCACCCGCGGTGCTCGCCGCCGTCACGGCCGGCGCTCTCGTCGCGCTCGGGCTCGCCGGGTGCGCCCCGGCGCCGGAGCCCGGCACCGTGACCGTGCTGAACTCGGCGACCGACACCGCCGAGCACACGAGGAACCAGAAGTTCTTCGACCGCTGCGCGCGAAAGCTCGGGCTGCGCGTGGAGCAGCTCAGCGTGCCCGCCGACCAAGTGGCCTCCAAGGCGCTGCGGATGGCCTCCTCGAAGTCGCTGCCCGACATCCTGGAGCTGGACGGATCCGAACTGCCCCAGTTCGCCGAGACCAGCGGCCTGCGGAGCCTCGAGCACCTGGGCGTGCGCACCTCGGGCTTCTCCCGCAGCGCCGTCAAGCTGGGCTCGTACGACGGCACCCCGTACGGCATCGCCCGCTCCGCCAACTCCCTCGCCCTCTACTACAACCCGGACCTGCTGCGGAAGGCGGGCGTCGAGCCGCCCCGTACCTGGGACGAGCTGCGCGCCGCCGCCCGGAAGCTGACGCGCGGCGGCACCTACGGGCTGGCCTTCAGTGCCAGCCCGAACGCGGACGGGGTCTATCAGTTCCTGCCGTTCTTCTGGTCGGGCGGGGGTGACGAGTCGCGGCTGGACGGCGGCAAGGGCGCCGACGCGCTGCGGCTGTGGAAGGACCTGGTGACGGACGGCTCCGTCTCCAAGGCCGTCGTGAACTGGAACCAGCAGGACGTCAACGACCAGTTCCTCGCGGGCCGCGCCGCCATGATGATCAACGGGCCGTGGCAGGTGCCGGTCCTCGCCGCCCAGAAGAAGGTGGACTGGTCCGTCTCCGGCATCCCCGTACCGCGCGCGGGCGGCAAGGCCGTCTCGCCGATCGGCGGCACCGTGATGACCGTACCCAAGAACGAGGACGAGGCGCGGGAGCGGGACGCGGCCCGGATCCTCAACTGCCTCAACACCCCTCGCAACCAGCTCGACTGGGGCGAGGCATCGAACAACGTACCCACCCGCACCGCGGTGGCCCGCGGCTATGCGAAGCAGAACCCCAAGCTCCTGCCCTTCGCCGAACTGGTGACCACCGCGCGGTCGCGTACCGGCAAGGTCGGCACCCACTGGCCCGCCGTGAGCGACGCGCTGGCCGGCGCCTTCCAGTCCGTACTGACCGGCGGCAGCAGCCCCGAGGCCGCGCTGCGCCGCGCCCAGCAGCGGGCGGAGAGAGCGGAGTCAGGGGAGTGAACGGCCGGATGAGCAGAGTGAGTTCGATGAGACCGGTGAGATCGATGAGACCGACGAGTTCGGCGAGTTCGGCGAGTTCGGCGAGGCTGCTGCGCTGGGCGTTCATCGCGCCCGCACTGCTGTACATGGCCGCGTTCTTCGGCTATCCGCTGGTGCGCAATCTGCTGATGAGTTTCCAGCGCTACACGCCCACCACCTACTTCACCGGCGAGGCGCCCTTCAACGGCCTGGAGAACTGGCGGGCGGTCTTCGGCGACCCGCTGTTCACCGACGCGCTGTGGCACACGGCGCTGTTCACGGCGGGCTCGCTGCTGGGCCAGTTCACCCTCGGCCTCGCACTGGCCGTGTTCTTCTCCCGCCGCTTCCGGCTCTCCGCCTTCGTCCGCGCCGTGCTGCTGCTGCCCTGGCTGGTGCCGATGGTGGTGGCTGCCGTGGTGTGGCGGCGCATTCTCGACCAGGAGCACGGTGTGCTCAACGCGGCGCTGGAAGCCGTCGGGCTGTCCGACGGTGGTGTGCCCTGGCTGTCCAGCCCCAGCGTGGCCCTGCTGTCGGCGGTGCTGGTCAACATCTGGATCGGCATCCCGTTCAACATGGTCATCCTCTACGGCGGTCTCCAGGAGATTCCCCGCGAGCTGTACGAGGCGGCGTCGCTGGACGGCGCCGGGCCCTGGCGGACGTTCCGCTCGATCACGCTGCCGATGCTGCGCCCGGTGATCACCGTCGTGCTCGTCCTCGGCTTCATGTCGACGGTGAAGATCCTCGACCTGATCCTCGCGCTCACCTCGGGCGGCCCCGCCGACTCCACCCAGACGCTGGGCACCGTCACCTATCAACTGTCGTTCCTGAACCTCGACTTCGGGCAGGGCGCCGTCGTCGGCAACGTCCTCATCCTGATCAGCGCGGTCTTCGCCGTGCTCTATCTGCGCGCCAACCGCGCCGACTTCGGCACCGCGAACGGGAAGTGATCACGATGCCCGCCAGAAACGCCCGGACCAGAAACGCCCGGACCGGAAGCGCCCGGACCGGAAGCGCCCGGACCGGAAGCGCCCGGACCGGAAGCGCCCGGACCGGAAGCGCCCGGACCGGAAGCGCCCGGACCGGAAGCGCCCGGACCGGAAACGCCCGGACCAGAAGAGCCTGGACCGGAAGCACCCGGAACACCGCCGCCGCGCTCCTCATCCTCGCGGTGCTGCTCTTCCCGCTCTACTGGATGCTGGTCACGGCCCTCCAGCCGTCCTCCGGCATCGACGTGGACTGGTTCCCCACGGACCCCGGCCTCGACAGCTTCCGCTCCGCCTTCGACACCCAGGGGCGCTCGCTGTTGACCAGCCTCACCGTCGCGCTGGGTGCCGTCGCCGTCTGTCTGGCGCTGGCCGCGCCCGCCGCATACGGGCTGGCGAGGTTCGGGCTGCGCGGCAGCAGGGCCGTCGTCTTCACCACCCTGATCACCCAGATGGTGCCGGGCATCGTCATCGCCAACGCCCTCTACAGCGCCTACGCGGAGCTGCGGCTGGTCAACTCCTACCTCGGGCTGATCCTCGCCGACGCCTCCCTCGGCCTGCCGTTCTCCATCGTGCTGCTGCGCGCGTTCATGGTGTCCATCCCGGGCGAGGTGGTGGAGGCGGCGCTGGTGGACGGCGCGAACCGGTTCACCGCTTTCGTGCGCATCGTGCTGCCGATGAGCAGGAACGCCCTGATCACGGCGGGCCTGTTCACGTTCCTCTTCGCCTGGTCCGACTTCATGTTCGCGCTCACGCTCAACACCACCGACGACGTCAAGCCGGTCACCCTCGGCATCTACCAGTTCGTGGGCGCCCATGTCAGCGACTGGGGCGCCGTCATGGCCACCGCCGTGCTGTCCGCCGTACCGGCGGCGGTGCTGCTGGTCGTCGCGCAGAAGTACATCGCCGCCGGGATCACCGGCGGCTCCCTCAAGTAAGGCTCACCTTGTTGCATTCGTCGAATTCCGCCTCCGGCGACTCCGCTGACTCCGCCGATTCCGCCGGCCGCTTTCCCGCGCTCACCGGCCTCCCGCCGGACTTCACCTTCGGGACGGCCACCGCCGCCTACCAGATCGAGGGCGCCCACGACGAGGACGGCCGGGGCCCCTCCATCTGGGACACCTACTGCCGCGAGCCCGGCCGTATCGAGGGCGCCGCCACCGGCGACGTCGCCTGCGACCACTACCACCGGTACCGCGAGGACGTCGCCCTGCTGCGCGAGCTGGGCGTGGACAGCTACCGCTTCTCCGTCTCCTGGCCCCGCGTCCAGCCCACCGGAACAGGACCCGCCAACGCACCTGGGCTGGACTTCTACGACAGGCTCACCGACGAACTGCTCGCCGCGGGCATCCGCCCCGCGGTCACCCTCTACCACTGGGACCTGCCGCAGGCCCTGGAGGACCGGGGCGGCTGGCGGGTCCGGGAGACGGCGGAGCGGTTCGCGGCGTACACGGCCCTGGTCGCCGAGCGGCTCGGGGACCGGGTGCACCGCTGGATCACCCTCAACGAGCCCTTCTGCAGCGCCTTCCTCGGCTACGCCACCGGACGGCACGCCCCCGGAGCGCGCGAGGGACGCGGCGCGCTGGCCGCCGCGCACCATCTGCTCGTCGGGCACGGCCTCGCCGTCCGGGCCCTGCGCGCGGCGGACGTCGCAGGGGAGATCGGCATCACCCTCAACCCCGACCGGCTGCTGCCCGCCACCGGCTCACCGGCCGACCAGGCGGCCGTGCGCCGCGCCGAGACCCTGCACAACGAGACCTGGTTCGACCCGCTGTTCGCCGGGCGCTATCCGCGCGGCGAGGCGGAGACCTGGGGCCCGGCGGCCGAGGGCGCCACGCACCGCCGGCCGGACGACCTCGCCCTGATCGGCGCCCCGCTGGACTTCCTCGGCATCAATTACTACCGCCCGCTCACCCTCGCCGACGCGCCCTACCGGGACCCGGATCCCGTGACCCGTACGGCCACCGACATCCGCGTCGCCGAGCGCCCCCGCGACGATGTCCGCCACACCACCATGGGCTGGCCCGTGGTCCCGCACGCCTTCACCGACCTCCTGGTCGACCTGTCGGCGCGCTACCCGGCGCTGCCACCGCTGCTGATCACCGAGAACGGCTCCGCCGAGGCCGACACCGTCACCGAGGACGGACCGCGCGGACGGGTGCACGACGCCGACCGGATCGGCTATCTGCGCGATCACCTGGCCGCGGTGGCCGAGGCGGTCCGCGCGGGCGTGGACGTACGCGGCTACTACGTGTGGTCGCTGCTCGACAACTTCGAATGGGCGCGGGGCTACGGACAGCGCTTCGGCCTGGTGCGCGTCGACTACGCCACCCAGCGGCGCATCCCGAAGGACAGCTACCACTGGTTCCGCGACCTGATCAACGCCCACCGAAAGGCCGCCCGATGAAGTTCACCGACGGCTACTGGATGATGCGCGACGGCGTCGAGGCGTCGTACGCCACCGAGATCGCCGACAGCCGCGTCGAGGACGACCGCTTCACCCTCTACGCCCCCGTGCGCCACCTCCGGCACCGGGGCGACACCCTCAACGGCCCCCTGCTCACCGTCGAGTGCTTCTCTCCCGCCGAGGGGGTGATCGGTGTCCGCGCCACCCACCACGCGGGAACCACGGACCGAGGACCCCACTTCGCCCTGCGGGCCCGCGAAGGTCAGGAGACGGCCGGCAAGGTGACCCGCGACGGCGCCGCGCTCGAACTGGCCAGCGGCGCCCTCGCGGTGCGTGTCGACACCGCCGCCCCGTACCGGCTGGACTTCACCGCCGACGGCCGCACCCTCACCTCCGCCGAGGCGCGCGGCACCGGCTACGCGAGGACACCGGACGGCGCCCACCACTCCCTCGCCCAGCTCTCCCTCGGCGTCGGCGAGCTGGTCTACGGCCTGGGCGAGCGCTTCACCCCGTTCACCCGCAACGGGCAGAGCGTCGACATATGGCAGGCCGACGGCGGCACCGCGAGCGAACAGGCATACAAGAACGTCCCGTTCCACCTCACCAACCGCGGCTACGGCGTCTTCGTCAACCACCCGGGGCAGGTGTCCTACGAGGTCGGCTCCGAGGCGGTCGGCCAGGTGCAGTTCAGCGTCGAGGACCAGACGCTGGAGTACTACGTCATCCACGGCCCCACCCCCAAGGCGATCCTCGACCGCTACACCGCGCTCACCGGCCGCCCGGCCCTGCCCCCCGCCTGGTCGTTCGGCCTGTGGCTCTCCACCTCCTTCACCACGTCCTACGACGAGGAGACCGTCGCCCGCTTCGTACGCGGCATGGCCGACCGGGGCATCCCGCTCGGCGTCTTCCACTTCGACTGCTTCTGGATGCGCGCCTACCAGTGGTGCGACTTCACCTGGGACCCCGAGGTCTTCCCCGACCCGGAGGGCATGCTGCGCCGTCTCAAGGACGAGCAGGGGCTGCGGATCTGCGTATGGATCAACCCCTATATCGCCCAGAAGTCCCCGCTGTTCGCCGAGGCCGCCGCGCTGGGCCATCTGGTGCGCAGGCCGGACGGCAGCGTGTGGCAGTGGGACATGTGGCAGGCCGGCATGGGCCTGGTCGACTTCACCAGCCCGGCCGCGCGCGCCTGGTACGCGGACAAGCTGCGCGGGCTGCTCGGCCAGGGCGTGGACTGCTTCAAGACCGACTTCGGCGAGCGCGTCCCCACCGACGTCGTCTGGCACGACGGCTCCGACCCGGAGCGTATGCACAACTACTACACCCACCTCTACAACCGCACCGTCTTCGAGACGCTCACGGAAGAACGGGGCGAGGGCGAGGCGGTCCTCTTCGCCCGCTCGGCGACGGCCGGGGGCCAGCAGTTCCCCGTGCACTGGGGCGGCGACTGCGAGTCCACGTTCGGCGCGATGGCCGAGTCGCTGCGCGGCGGTCTCTCCCTCGGCCTGTCCGGCTTCGGCTTCTGGAGCCACGACATCGGCGGCTTCGAGGGCACGCCGAGCCCGGAGGTCTTCAAGCGCTGGGTTCCCTTCGGGCTGCTGTCCTCGCACAGCCGGCTGCACGGGAGTACGTCGTACCGGGTGCCGTGGGCGTTCGACGACAACGCGAACGGGAGCGGGGACGAGCACCGGGACGGGGAAGCGGTGGCGGTCACCCGCGCCTTCACCCGCCTCAAGCACCGGCTGATGCCGTACCTCTACCGCGCGGCCCAGCAGGCGGCCGAGCACGGCACACCTGTGCTGCGCGCGATGCTGCTCGACTTCTCCGACGACCCCGCCTGCCACACCCTCGACCGGCAGTACATGCTCGGCGACGATCTCCTCGTCGCCCCCGTCTTCAGCGCTGACGGCACCGTCGAGTACTACGTGCCGGACGGCGAATGGACCCACCTGCTGTCGGGCGAACGGGTCCGTGGCCCCGGCTGGCGCCACGAGCGGTACGGCTTCGACAGCCTGCCCCTCCTGATCCGCCCCGGCGCGGTCCTCCCTCTCGGAGCACGGGACGACACCGCCGTCTACGACTGGGCACACGGGGTCACGCTCCGCGTGCACGGTCTCGCCGACGGCCAGTCGGTGACGACCCGGATTCCGGGGCCGGATCCGACGACCCCAGGTGCGGTCTTCCACACGAGGCGGCAGGGCCGCCGGATCACGGTCGAGACGGCGGCACCGCTCCCCGGGCCGTGGCACGTCCACTTGGACGGCGACATCCGGGTGCCGGCGTCGCCGGGGGAGACACGGGTGACCGGGGCACTCCCGGAAGCCGACTCCCCGAGCTGAGGAGACATCAACCACGGCCGCTTCGCGAAGAACCGGGCTGCGAGGCGCCGGAGCCGGAATCGCCGCCGGCCGAACTCCGCCCGGCAAGATCCGCCGTTCCTCGAATCCGTTGAAGATGCTCAGCCCGGCGAACGTGCGCGACATGCTCCGGGTGCCGCTGGGGGTGTTGCAGGCGCGGAAGCTCGTGGCCGGGTTCCGGCCGGACGTGGTCCTGGCCACGGGTGGGTACGTCGCGGTCCCGGCCGGGCTGGCGGCCCGTCTGTGCAAGCGCCCGCTGGTCCTGCACGAGCAGACCGTCCGGCTGGGCCTGGCCAACCGCAAGTTGGCGTCCTCGGCGGCGCGGATCGCGGTCTCCTCGGAGTCGACGCTGCCGCTGCTCCCGGAGGCCGTACGGTCTGTGGCGGTGGTGACCGGGAATCCTGTGCGGGCGCAGGTGCTGGATGGACACGCGGACAAGGCTGTCGCCGCGCTCGGTCTGACGGGGTTCGACCGCCGTCTCCCGACGCTGTACGTCACCGGGGGCGCGCAGGGGTCCGAGCAGATCAACGCGGCGGTCCGTGCCGCGCTGCCGTGGCTGCTGGAGCGCGCCAACGTCGTGCACCAGTGCGGGCCGGACCATGAGGCCGCGATGCGCGCGCACGCGGCGCCGCTTCCGGCCGCGCACGCGGGACGCTACTACGTGGCGGGTTTCGTCGGCCCGGAGCTGCCGGACGTCCTGGCGCTCGCCGATGTGGTGCTCTCGCGCAGCGGGGCGGGCACGCTCGCCGAACTCACCGCCTTGGGGAAGCCCGCCGTCTTCGTGCCCTTGGCGTCCTCGGCCGGGAACGAGCAGGCGCACAACGCCCGCCACCTGCAACAGGCGGGCGCGGCCGTGGCGCTGGAAGGCGAGGTCACCGCGGAATGCCTGCAAGCGGCCCTCGCGCCGCTGCTGGAGGACCCGGCACGGCGTGAGGCGATGGGGAAGGCGGCGCGTACGCACGGGAGGCCGGACGCGGCGGACAGCCTCGTGGAGGTGCTGCTGTCCGCCGCGTCCGGCTGAGCCCAGGGGAGGAACCTGGCCGGCAGGTCAGGTCAACCCGGCCATCCACCAGGCGTACCGCGCCGGGATGGAGGGCCAGCTCGGCGCGCTCGGCCTGGACGGCGGGCAGGAGTGAGTATCAGGAGCCGATCGGAGATCCGTCCGTGACGGGCAGGCATTCCGCGAGCAGAGCGACGATGTCACGCCAGGCTCGCTGTGCGTGCTGTGGGTGGTAGCCGACGCCGGGACGCACGGTGTGGCCGACCGGTGGGTGGTGGAAGGCGTGAAGGGCCCCTCCGTAGACCACGAGGCGCCAGTCGACGCCCGCGGCCTGCATCTCCGCGGTGAACGCGTCCCGTTGGGCGGGCGGCATGATCGGGTCTTCCGACCCGACCCCTGCCCATACCGGGCAGCGAATGCGTGCCGCCTCACCCGGTCGGCCCGTGGTCAGCGCGTTGACTGTCCCGATGGCGCGCAGGCCGACGCCCTCACGACCGAGTTCCAGTGCGATCGCGCCACCGGTGCCGTGGCCGACGGCTGCGGTCCGGTCGGGGTCTGCCCGTGGCTCGGCACGCAAGGGGCAGGGCTTCAGGCCCGTACGAACGGGTGGTTGAGGTGAGCTGTGGCCAGTAGGGCGCGGTGGGCCGAGGCCCGGGCGAGCAGGTTCTCGCGGGTGGTACGGGCCGTGGTCTGGTCCTTCTCGCGGCGGTAGGGGACGGCGGGGTCTGCCAGTTGGACCGCGTGGACCAGGGCGTCGCCGGTGATGAGGATCTCGCGCCCGCCGTCGACCAGGACGGACTGGTGACCCGGTGTGTGGCCGGGGGCCGGGACGGCGGTGACGCCGCGCAGCAGGCGGGTACGGCCGTCGATCTGGTGGAGGAGGCCCGCGCGCCGCAGCGGCGCGAGGACGTACGTCGTCGCGCTGTCGTCGTCGGACAGCGCGGCGACCTCGGCGCGCTGGATGACGTAGCGCGCGTCGGGGAAGAGGGGCGTGCCGTCGGGGGTGACGGCCCAGCCGTAGTGGTCCTCGTGGAGGTGGGTGAGGACCACGGCTTCGACGTCGGTACGCGCGATGCCCGCCGCGCGCAGCACCTCCGGCAGGTGCCCCGGGACCGGGGCCCAGTCGGAGGCGGGACTGCCCGCCGGGCCCACGCCGGTGTCGACGAGGGTGACCCGGCCGCCGGGGCGGCGGATCGCGTAGCAGCGGAAGTCGAGTTCCCAGGTGTCGCCGGGGCCGAACGCCGCGGGGTCCAGCCGCCGGGCCCGTGCCCAGTCCCGTTCGTCGGCTGCCGGGAACTCGTCCTGCCGCCGCCCGGGGAAGGGCCCGTGCGCGTCGAGCAGCGCCAGCACCTCGTAGCGGCCCGAGCGGCGCACGGTGATCCGGCCGCGGTCCGCGACGGCGTCGGCGTCGGGGTCGAGGTCGGGGCCGGGGTCGGGGGCGGGGCGTCGGTCTGCGGCGACCGCGTTCCGTGCCGCGGCGGACCAGCCCACGACGCCCAGCGCCGCCGCGCCGAGCAGGGCGTGCCGACGGGTGTGCGCAGGTGTATGAGGGTTCGGGTTCATGGGGCGATGCTGGCGGGTGGGCAGAGCCCGGCACTTGAATCCATGTGCCCGGTTCGCCGCCCCCGGCACAAGAGAAGACTTGTACGGGCGTACGGGCGTACGGGCGTACGGCGTGCGGGCGGGCTATGGTGCCCGCATGGCCGTGGAGCGGCGCGCGCTGCTGCGCGAGGACGACGTCCACCTCGCCGACGTACGGTGCCGACATGCGCCGCCCGGCTGGACCGAGCCGCGTGCGGCGGCGGTATTCGGGCTCGTGCTCGTCCGGCGCGGGCTGGTGCGAGCGCGGATCGACGGGACGGAACGGCTGCTGGACGCGGCGAGCGTCTACGTCGAACGGCCCGGCAGCGAACAGCGCTTCGCGCACCCGTGCGGCGGTGACGACTACACCGAGATCGTGCTGTCCGAACCCCGGGTCGCCGCGATGCTGGGCGGCGACCCGACGGTGCCGGACGTCGCGGAGGGCCTGGTGTTCGTGAGCCGCGAACTCGCCCTGGAACACAGGCTGTTGCTCACCCGGGCCCGTAGGGGCGGGGGTGCCGCCGACCCGTTCGAGACCGGTGAGCGGACGGCTGTGCTCGCGGGGCGGATCCTCGCGCGGACCGCGCCCGCGCGCGCCGCGAGCGGGCGCCCGCGCACGGTTGCGGCGCGACGCCGGCTGGTGGACGACGCGCGTGCGGCTCTCGACGCCGAGCCGACGCTCGGGCTGGAGGCACTGGGACGTGCCGTCAACTGCTCACCGCACCATCTGAGCCGGGTCTTCTCCGCAACCACCGGCCTCTCCCTCACCCGCTACCGCAACCGGCTCCGGCTCGCCCGCGTCCTGGATCGGCTGTGCGAGGGCGAGCGCGATCTGCGGCTGCTCGCGAGCGAGCTGGGCTTCAGCGATCAGGCGCACATGACCCGTACGGTCCGCGAGGTGGCCGGACTGCCGCCGGGACGACTGCGGGAGGTGCTCGCCGGGGACCGGTCGGGCTCACGGGTGTCACCGCCCGTTCGCCCGGGGCGCCGGATCCGTGGAGCGGCCGAAGTGGTCGAAGCCGCCGAAGCGGTCGAACCTACCCTCAAGGCTGGGCCTGCTGATCTCGCGGACGGAGAAGTCCCGCATGAGTGAGGTCCCCGCCCCGGGTCCCCGTCGGGCGGCAGCGCCCCTCCCCGGTACCCGACGCCCTCGAACGTTTCGTGCACGCCTCCACGGACGAGGTGTACGGGCCGCTGCGGACGCGGACGCGGACGCGGAGGCGGACACGGACGCGGACGCGGACACGGACACGGACCCGGGCGGGGACGGCGACCACGCGCTCCGGACACTCCACAGGCCGCCGCCCGACTGGCGGAGACCGGGACTGTCTCAGGCGCCGCGCAACCCGTCGAGGATGACGCGGAGCGTGCGGGAGCCCCGGGCGGGGTCCGCGGGCAGGCCCAAGAAGCAGCCGGGCGTGACCGTGGCCTGGGCCGGGAACGGGATGTCATGCCAGTCCACGTCATCCCGGAGCCTGCCGGCCTGCTGGGCGCGCTCGGTGGTCTGCCGGATGAGATGGCAGGAGGCGATGGCGCAGCGCGGCGATGTCGGGGCCGTCGTGTGCGTCGAGCGTTCCGGACAGGCCCGCATTCTCCGCCGTGCGGGCGGCCGGATCGCCGAACAGCCGGGTGAAGCCCGAGGCCCCCTCCCGGCGATCATGCCGTCGGCATCACGGGGTCACAACCTTCTCGAAGCCCTCGCTCTGCTCCCAGCGCAGGTAGTACAGGCCGGCGTCGCTGTTGTAGAGGAACAGGACACGGCTGCCGTCGTCGTTGATGCTGGTGTCCTCCCAGCCGTCGAAATCCTTCGTGACGTTGATGTCCCAGTCGCTCAGCTTGCCCTGGGCCACGCCTGCGATGGATTCGGTCGGGGGCTCGCCGTCCGAACAGTAACGGCCGAAGTCGGCGATCAGTGAGACGGTGCCGTTGACCTCGGCGAGATCAACGCCCTGACAGCGGTCGGTCGTGGTCCGGTAGAGCGTGTGCCACTTGCTCCATGTCGTGGCACCCGCCGCCTGATGACGCTCCTGAACGCCGGTGCCCTTCACCAGACGTACGTGGACCGTGCGGCCGTCACTGAGCTTCAGCGTCGACTGGTAGGCGTCTTCGTCCGAGGCACCGGCCTTCGCCGCGGTGCCCTGCCCGGCCAACGGGGCCCGGTGCTCGTCACCGGACGATTCCCCCGCGCCCACAGCGCTGCCATACCCGGCTACCAGCACCCCGACCGTCGCTATCCCGATAAGTGCTGCGCGCGGCGCCCTGCGAATCCCCACGATCCGTCCCCTTGCACACTCGACACTGAGAGGTCTGTCACGGGGACGCCACACGCACACAGCCGGTTCCAGCCCGACGACGTTCCGCGCCTTCGTGCGACGCCGTATATGCCGACGCACCTCGGCCGTAGACCTCTTGACGTATCAAGCACGCAGTCTGGAGGTCCTGCGGCAGGTAGCCGTGGCCGCCCCGGGCGGCCACGGCTACCTCGCG
>NZ_BAAAPE010000030.1:0-30492 GCF_039530985.1 Streptomyces albiaxialis | reverse complement strand
GGCCACGGCTACCTCGCTGCCATCCGGGTGCTCCAGGCCGGAGAGAAGGCGCAGCAGTGTGGACGGCCGGGAGCCGTTGACACCGATGAGCCCGGCTTTGTCGCTGGTTGCGGAGTCGGGCGGACGCGGACACGGAGGGTGTTGCGGCGGCACGCAGAGACGTCTGAACCCTCGCCCAACCCACCGAGTGTGTTTTGTGGTCACCCGGTAGACCGGCCGTGCGACCGCCGACCTGGAGCGCTGACTGCAGGCGGCCTCCGCAAGCCACTCAAGGGCAGTCTTGCGACGTAGTAGCTGCTGTTCTCGATGGCGGCATCCTGGTCCGACAGTTCCTAGCGTCTGCTGTCGGGTCGAGGGGCCGGCCTCACTTCAGGTGCCGGGTGAGGAATCGGCCTGCTGCGTCGCCTGCGGACTGCGGGGTGCCGGTGTGTCCGCCCATGTTGGCGTGGAGGGTCTTCTCCTTGGAGCCGAAGGCGTCGAACAGGTCCAGGGCCGCCTGTCGGTCGTTGCCTTCGTCGTCCCATTGCAGCAGGACGTGCAGTGGAATGGTGACCTGGCGGGCCTCTTCGAGGATGGCCCGGGGGATGAAGCTCCCGGCGAACAGCACGGCGGCCGTGATGCGTGGCTCGACCAGCGCCAGCCGGGTCCCGATGGAGATCACTCCTCCGGAGTAGCCGACCGGGCCGCCGAGTTCGGGCAGTGGCAGGAGGGCGTCCAGGGCGGCCTGCCATTCCGGGACCGACTTTTCGACGAGCGGGAGGATGAGGGCGTCGATGATCTCGTCGCTGACCGGTTCGCCGGCCTCCATCGCCCGGCGCAGGTCGGCGCGGGCCTGCTCGGCGGCGGGCAGGCGGGGCCGGTCACCGCTCCCGGGGAGTTCGATGGTGGCCGTGGCGAAGCCCTCCGCCGCGCAGTGTCGGGCTCGGGCCGCCAGCCGGGGGTACATCTTGCGCAGTCCGAGGGGAGGGTGGCCGAGCAGGACCAGCGGCGCTGGTGCGGACGCGGAGGCGGG
The DNA here is from genome assembly GCF_039530985.1 of Streptomyces albiaxialis. Classification (NCBI taxonomy): domain Bacteria; kingdom Bacillati; phylum Actinomycetota; class Actinomycetes; order Kitasatosporales; family Streptomycetaceae; genus Streptomyces; species Streptomyces albiaxialis. Next base: position 29,480 of record NZ_BAAAPE010000030.1, on the reverse strand, counting down.
CGTCCACAGGATGCCGGGGATCTCGCCGAGGGTGAATTCGCGCTCGAGGACAGCGCCGTCGAGACGCTGTTCAGAAGTGAAGTGCATGGTCGTGCCTTTCGGGAGTGCCATGGAACGGCGCTCCCGGACGACCTATCGCCCGACCGTGACCCCGGAGGGGAGCACCCATGTCGATACGTTCACGGGTACCACCTCCTCGCTCTCTTGCACGGCCTGCGGAAACGTAGCAGTGGCTGCCGTGGTTCCGCCAACGGGTTTTCGCGCGCCTGAGCTTGTTCCGTTTTGGCGGACACCATCGGTGTGGTGGTCAGGCCGCCTTGGCGACGGCTTCGTAGTCGGCGGGACTTCGGTTGTCGAGGCTGCTGTGCAGGCGTTTGAGGTTGTACCAGCTCTCGATCCACTCGAAGATCGCGGTGCGTGCGGTGGCTCTGCTGGGCCAGGGGCGGTCGCAGGGAAGTTCCCTGTTGAGGGTGGCGAAGAACGACTCGGCGAGCGCGTTGTCCCAGCACTGGCCGGTGCGGCCGAGTGAAAGTCGGATGCCGAACTCGCGGGCCAGTGAGGCGAATTCATGGCTGGTGTGCTGGCAGCCGCGGTCGGAGTGAAAGATCACCCAGGCTGGTGGGCGGCGCTGATGGCAGGCCGCGCGCGGGGCATCGACGACCAGGCTGGTGCGCAGGTGATCGGCGGTGGCCCGGCCCACGACGCGGGGGGTGGCGATGTCGATGACGGTAGCCAGGTAGAGCCGGCCTTCGTGGGTGGGGATGTAGGTGATGTCGCCGCACCAGCGGGTGTCGGCGGCGGCCGGGTCGGGCTGGAAGTCGCGTCTTACCAGGTCGGGCCGGGCCGGTGCGGCCGGGTCGGGGACCGTGGTGCGGTGCTTGGGCGGGCGGTGGCGGCCGGTGAGGCCGACGGCCCTTGTCAGCCGTGCGACGCGTCGGCGTGAGCAGGCGGTGCCCTCGCCGGTGAGGGCGGCGTGGACGCGCGGGGCGCCACAGGCGCCGCGGGATGCCTGGTGGACTTCGCTGATCCGCGCGGTCAGTTCCGCGTCGCGGACCGCCCGCGGCCGGGGAGGCCGGTGCGGCGTGCGTAGAAGGCGGCACGGGAGACCTTCAGCAGCTCACAGGCGCGTTTGACGCTGTGGCTGCCCTGCTTCTCCGCCTCGATGAACGGATGCACGTTCACCAGGTCCCGGAACTGGCCCGCCGAGGGCTCCTCGGTGAAGACCTCGGACTCCTGCCTGCCCGTGCGTGAGCCTCCGGCCCGCCACCTCACTACGTAGGAGACGGAGCCGTCGGCGCGCTTTCGTTCTTCGACGTATGCCATGCACAGCACGGTGCGCAGGATCGATGATGGTGCCCGTGCCCACCCGGTGCCCACTTCCGGGCACGAAAAAAGCCCCTCCGGCAGCGTTCCCGCTGCTCAGAGAGGCTTTCTCTCAAGTGTCGGGGTCGCTCCACGTGGCATCCGCTCTGGGCCGACGGCGGTGGGGGAGCGGTTCGAGGTGTGGGTTGAGCGTGCCGGCGCGTTGCTGGTGGCCGGGGTGGGGGCGTACGCCTCCTATGTGCATCAGCGGGAGTTCGCGTTGCGGGGTGGTGCGGATCCGGCGAGCGCGGCGTTGTGGCCGTTGTCGGTGGACGGGCTGCTTCTGTTGGCCACGGTCGGTTTGCTCAAGCGGTCTGGGCGGTGGAGGGCCGGGCGGGGTGTGTTGTGGACGGCGTTCCTGTTGGGTGTTGCGGTGTCACTGACAGCCGATATCGCCGCAGCGCCGACACTGGGGTGGCGTCCGATTCTGGTCGCGGGCTGGCCACCAGTTGCCTTGTTGCTCGCTGTCGAGCTGCTCACTCATCGAGCGCGCGTAGAGGAAAGAGGTGCGTCTGCCGCTCGGGAATCGGCTGGGGAAGAAGCGGTCCCTGCCAGCGACGGTGATCCTCTGCCGGCAAAGGCGTGGGAGAAGGATCTCCGCCATCGGGAGGTGCCTCAGCGCCCCATCTCGGCGGAGAGCCTACGGCGGGATCTGCACATCGCCGCCGGACTCGACCGCTTCCTGGACGCCCGCGGCATCAGCCTCTTGCGGCCCTCCTACCGCAACCGAGTCCCGCGACCGGGAGAATCCCTGCTCCAGGCGGTACGACAACTGATGGAGTCGGTCAACGACACCCTCACAGGCCAGCTCGACCTCGACGCCCACGGCGGACGCACCATCGAAGGCGTCGGCGTCCGCGTGGCTCAACGCATCCTGGCCATGACCTGCGCGGTCTGGCACAACCGCACCACCGGCCGGCCCATCACCCGCTCGCTCATCGCCTACGACCACTGAGCCACATCGGAACTGATCATCTACCGCCCGATTCGCCTGGGACAGGAAGTCGATCCGAGGGGGACTCCTCGCGGTGACGCACAGGGTACGGATCTCTGAGAGTTCTCTGTGAGTCCGCAGGCCCTGAAGGGCTCGGGCATGGGAGCGCCCGTGCCTCGTACGGGAGGAGAGTCCCCGGCTCTCAGGGAGCTCCCAGGTTCTCTCCGGAAACGGCCAGACGCGGGTGCCAGGCTCCGACGGCACACCGAAAAGGGGCAGCGCCCCGCTTGATCGACGTTCTCTCGGGAGCTGTTCCTGTGGCCGTTCTTCTCTCCAAACTGGGCCGATTCTCGTTCCGCCAACGGTGGCTCGTGGCCCTGCTGTGGACCGCGGTGCTGGTCCTGGCGGGCGTGCTGGCCTCCAGGGCACCCGCGCCTCCGCCCGATGACTTCTCGATTCCGGACACGGAGGTGCAGCAGGCGTACGACCTGCTCGACGAGCGCTTCCCCTCCCTCAACGCCGACGGGGCCACCGCCCGGGTCGTCTTCAAGGCGCCCGAGGGGAAGGTGACCGACCCGGAGATCAGGAGCGACGTCAAGGAGACGCTCGGAAAGCTCTCCGAGGCCCCGCAGGTCGGGCAGGTCGTCGACCCGTTCACGGCCAAGTCCGTGAGCAAGGACGGCTCCACCGCCTACGCCCAGGTGTCCTACAAGGTGCCGGCGGCGGAGCTCTCCGACTCCGCGGAGAGCACCCTGCTGGACACGGTGGAGCGGGCCGGTTCCGACGACCTCACCGTGGAGGTCGGCGGCAACGCGGTCGGCGGGGCCAAGGAGGCCGGTCACCGCTCCGAGGCGATCGGGCTCGCGATGGCCGCCGTGGTGCTCGTCATCACGTTCGGCGCCCTCATCGCCGCCGGACTGCCGCTGCTCACCGCACTGATCGGGGTCGCCCTCGGTATCTGCGGCATCACGGCACTGGCGGAACCGCTCGGGCTGAGCGGCACGACCACGTCGCTGGCCACGATGCTGGGGCTGGCCGTGGGCATCGACTACGCGCTGTTCGTCGTCTCCCGCTACCGGGGCGAGCTCGCGCGGAGCCGTTCCCGCGAGGAAGCGGCCGGGCTGGCCGTGGGCACCGCGGGCTCGGCGGTGCTGTTCGCGGGGCTCACCGTGATCATCGCGCTGGTCGGCCTGGGCGTGGTCGGCATCCCGGTGCTGACGAAGATGGGGCTCGCCGCCGCGGGCACGGTCGGCATCGCCGTCCTGATCGCGCTCACCCTTGTCCCCGCGCTGTTGGGCATCGCGGGCAAGCGCGTCGGCCCGGCGCGGCCCCGGAAGGGGCGCCGCCGTCTCCTGCGCCGGACCCCGGCCGCCGACGGCGAGGACGGGTCCACGGGCACGACCCCGGAGACCGCCCGTCCCGGCCTGGGCGTGCGGTGGGCGCGCTTCGTCACGCGCCGTCCGCTCGCGGTGCTGCTGCTCTGTGTCGCCGGCCTGGCCACGCTCGCCGTTCCCGCGTCCCAGCTACAGATGGGCCTGCCCGACGACGGCAGCAAGGCCGAGTCCACCACCCAGCGCCGCGCCTACGACCTGCTCGCCGAAGGCTTCGGGCCCGGCTTCAACGGGCCGCTGATGACGGTGGTGGAGGCCGAGGACGGAGGAGACGCGCAGGCAGCGGCGAAGCGCGTGGCCACCCGGATCGGGGACATGGACGGCGTCGCCACCGTGGCCCCTCCCCGGATGAGCGACAAGGGCGACACCGCCGTCCTCAACGTGGTCCCCACCAGCAGCCCCGACAGCGCGGAGACCGCCGATCTCGTCCACGCGCTGCGCGCGCCGGAGCTGGAGGCGGACAGCGAGGCCCGCGTCCTGGTGTCGGGGACGACCGCGATGAACATCGACGTCTCCCAGAAGCTCAGCGACGCCCTCGTCCCGTACCTCGCGCTCGTCGTGGGCCTGGCGTTCCTGCTGCTGATCGCGGTGTTCCGGTCATTGCTCGTGCCGCTGAAGGCCGCGCTCGGGTTCCTGCTGTCGATCGTGGCGGCGCTGGGTGCCGTCGTCGCGGTCTTCCAGTGGGGGTGGCTCGCCTCGCTCCTCGGCGTGGCCGAACCGGGGCCCGTCATGTCGATCATGCCGATCTTCATGATCGGCGTGGTGTTCGGGCTCGCCATGGACTACGAGGTGTTCCTGGTGACGCGGATGCGCGAGGGCTACGTCCAGGGGCTCTCCCCACGGGAGGCGGTCCTCGGCGGCTTCGAGCACAGCGCCCGTGCCGTCACCGCCGCGGCACTGATCATGATCTCGGTCTTCGCCGGGTTCATCGGGTCGAGCGAGCAGATGATCAAGACCATCGGCTTCGGCCTCGCCGCCGCCGTCGTCCTGGACGCCTTCGTCGTACGGATGACTCTCGTACCGGCCGTCCTCGCCCTGCTCGGGCACCGCGCGTGGCGCCTGCCCCGCTGGCTGGACCGGATCACGCCGAACTTCGACGTGGAGGGCGAGAAGCTGCACGCGGAGGAAGGGCAGGGCGCGGCACCACACCCCGCGAACGACGAGGCGACGGCCTCCCCCGTCGGCGGCGCCGACGCAGCCGACGACTCGCGGGAGCCGGTGGCCACCAGCCGTCGCACGTAACCCCCGGCGTGCGACCGCGCGGGGCGCGGCAGAAGGTCCTGCCGCGCCCCGCGTACCCCTTCCCCTTCTTCTCCTCATTCCTCTTCGTCCTCTTCGTCCCCTTCTTCAGCTTCTTGAGCTTCCCGTATGGAGGAACCGGACCATGTCCCGCTCGTCACCGCCCGTTCCCGCGCCTTCCGTCGGTCCCTGGCGCCATGCCCTCGAAGGCGCCCTCACCGTCGTCGCGGCCCTGGCCGTGATGGCCACCGCCGGCTGGCTGGCGCTCCTGGCGCTGGGCGCCGGTGGGGTGGCGCCGCTCGCCCGGCTCGTTCCCGCGCTGGTGAGCACGGCTGTCGGCGGGGGGATCAGCTTCGCCTCGGATCCGGCCGAGCAGTCCGGGGGCGGGGGTGGTGGACCGCTGGGCGGGATGAGCCTCGGCCTGGGCGGGGAACTGTCCCTCACGCCTCTGACGCTGACGTTCCTGGGCACGGCCGTGCTCGCGCTGGGCTTCTTCCGTCCGCTGCGCCGCCGCGCCCGCCCGACCCCGGCGCTGCTGTGGTCGCGGTGCGGCGGGGCGACGGCTGCCGCGGTCGTCCTGCTCCCGCTGCTCGCCGTGCTGGGCCGGGGCGCCGCGCACCTGCCGGACTCCGTGACGGACCGGCTCGGGAAGGGCGGCTCCGGCGGTCCCGGCGGAGGTCCCGGCGGCCCCGGTGGCGGCATGCTCGGCAAGCTCACCGGCGGCGACGGACTGCCCGCCGTCCACTTCGAGACCGACGCCGTGGTGACCACGCTCCTCGGACTGCTGTGGGTGGGGCTCGTACTCGGTGTCGGCTGTGTGGCGGCCCGGCGTACGAGTCTGCCGCGTCCGCTCGCCCTCGGCCGCCTGCGGGAGAAGTGGAATCCGGTCCTCTCGGCCCTGACCGCGAGTGCCGCTGTCTTGTGCTGTCTCCCCCTGGTCCTGGCGCTTCTCGCCGCTGCGGCCTCCCTGACGGGCAAGGAGCAGGCCGTACGGGCGGCGGGCGCGCTGCTGCTGGCGGGCCCGAACCTGCTGGCCGTGCTGCTGACCTCCGGGCTGGGCGCCTCCTGGCAGGCGGAGACGCAGCGCCAGCAGGGCGGCGGCGGAATGACGGGCGGCGGCATGATGGGCGGGGGCGGAGCCGGCGGTGGTGGAGCCCCGGGCGGTGACAAGTCCGTCGACCTGTCGACCTACGCCTTCGGGGGCGTGCCGCTGTGGCTGGTCGGCCTGCTCGTGCTGCTGGCGGTGCTGGTGTTTGCCGGATACCGGGCCGCGGCGCGCACTCCGGCCCGTACGCTGCGCGAGGACGCGGAGGCGCCGCTGGGACGGCACTTGGAGCTCGCCCTGCGCATGTGCCTCGTCGTCTCCGGCACGACGGCCGTGTTCTGCCTGCTCGCCCGGGGTTCGGTGCACCTCGGCATCAGCATCATGGGCAACGAGATGGGCGGATTCACGGCCGGGCTCCAGGGCGTCGCCGGGGTCAGCGCCCTCACCGCGGCGGTGCTCGGCAGCGCTGCGGGCTACTGCGGCAGTCGGCTGTACGCGCGCCGGGCCGACCGGCGCGGGCCCGACGAGGTCCGGCCTGTCCGCGCCGGCTCACGTACGCTCGGTGCCGGGCCGGACGACAGCACCGGTCCGGCCTCCCAGGGTTCCCGGGCTCGTAAGGCGCCGTCGGAACCGGTTGTCTGAACGGCTCCGCACCGGCAGCCGGAAGCCCCCGCCCCCGCCCCTCTCGCCTCGACCAGGACCGTATATCCCCACATGGCTCTCTCCCCCTCTTCCCCGCCCTCCCCGTCAGGAGGCTCCGTCCGTCTGCTCGTGGTCGACGACGAGTCGACCGTGCGTGAGCTGCTGCGTACGGCGCTGCGGTATGCGGGCTTCGAGGTGGAGGCGGCGGCGACGGGGGAGGAGGCCCTGGACCTGGCCGATCGCCGGCCGCCGGATCTGGTGCTGCTGGACGTCATGTTGCCGGACATGGACGGCTTCGAGGTGATCCGCCGTCTCCGGGCGCAGCCGGGCGGGGGGCCCGGCGGGGACTTGCCGGTGCTGTTCGTCACGGCGCGTGAGGCCCGGCAGGACCGTATTCAGGGCCTGCGGCTGGGCGGTGACGACTATGTCACCAAGCCCTTCGACCTGGAGGAGCTGATCGCCCGTATCCACGCGGTGCTGCGCCGTACGAAGGCGGAGCCGCGGGCGGGGCTGGTCGTGGGCGATCTGGAGTTGGACCCGGAGGCGCATCATGTCGCGCGGGCGGGGCGGACGGTGCGGCTGTCGCCCACGGAGTTCAGGCTGCTGCACTTCTTGATGGCCAACGCCGGTCGGACCCGGACCAAGGGGCAGATCCTGCAGAGCGTGTGGGACTACGACTTCGGGGGTGACCGCAGCATCGTCGACACCTACATCAGCTATCTGCGGCGCAAGGTCGACACGGGCGAGCCCAAGCTCATCCACACCGTGCGCGGCATCGGTTACGTCCTGCGCGAACCGCACTCATGAGGTGGCGGGTCGGGTTGTTCCTGCGGGGACTGTCGCTGCGGACCCGGTTGCTGTTCTTGTCCATGGCGCTGGTCGCGGTGGGTCTCCTGGGGACGGGCGTCGTGGTCAGTACCGCGCTGCACGACTATCTGCAGGACCGGGTCGACGAACGGCTCACGGTGATCACACAGTTCGCCTCGCGCGTGGCCCCGGGCGGTGAGGGGGCGCGGGGGGTGCGGGCGGTGAGCCTGGGGGACAACACCGTGACGTTCGTGGACGAGGAGGGTGCGCTGCGCGACTCGGTCGACGCGACGACGCCCCCGCCCGGCGGCGGTCCCGATCTGCCCACGCTCGACCGGCGGGCCGTGGCGGCGAAGGAGGGGCGGCCGTTCACCGTTCCCTCCCGGGACGGCGAGCACGACTGGCGGGTGGTCGCCCTGCCCCGGACCGGGGTCGCGACCGGCTCCGACCCCGGCAGTGTGGTCGTGGCGTCGTCCCTGCGGGATGTCGACAACACGGTCGGCAAGACCCGCACGCTGTCCCTGACGGCGGGGATCGTGCTGTTGGGTGCGCTGGGAGTGGCGGGGCGGTTCGCGGTCCGTTCCGGGCTGCGTCCGCTCACGAGTATCGAGGAGACCAGCGCGGCCATCACCACGGGCGACTTCTCGCAGCGTATTCCCGAACTCGCCGGGCCCCGGACGGAGGTGGGCCGCCTCACGCAGCGTCTGAACGCGATGCTGGCCCAGATCGACACGGCCTTCCGGGCCCGTGCCGAGGCCGAGTCCCGGATGCGGCACTTCTTCGCCGATGCCAGCCACGAGCTGCGTACCCCGCTGGTCGGGATCAAGGGGTACACGGACTTGTACCGGATGGGCTATCTGCCGTCCCGGCAGGACATCGACGTCACCATGGACCGGATCGCCACCGAGTCCGAACGCCTGACCCAGCTCGTCGAGAACATGCTGCTCCTCGCCCGCCTCGACGAGGACGCCCACCCGCACTCGGAGTTGGCGCTGCCGCTGGAGCTGGAGCCGATGGACCTGCGCACCCTGGCCGCCGACGCCCTCCACGACCTACGGGCCCTGGACGCCACCCGCCCGGTCAGCCTCACCGGCCCCGGCGGAGGCAGACCGGCCTCCGCACCGGCCCTCGCTGACGAGGCCCGGCTGCGCCAGGTCGTCAGCAACCTGGTGGGCAACGCCGTCGCCCACACCCCGCCCGGCACCCCCGTCCGTATCGGCGTCGGCACCACCGGCGGGCACGCGGTCCTGGAGGTCGAGGACCACGGGCCCGGCCTGAGCCCCGAGGACCAGCAGCGTGTCTTCGACCGCTTCTACCGCACCGACGGCTCCCGCACCCGCACCGGAAACGGCGGCTCCGGCCTCGGCCTCGCCATCGCCCGCTCCCTCGTCACCGCCCACCACGGCCACATCACCCTCGACACCGCCCCGGACGCAGGCTGCACCTTCCGCATCCTGCTCCCGCTGCCGGACGAGACGACGGACGAGACGACGGACGAGACGACGGACGGGTCCCTGGACGAGTCCCGGGACGAGCGCCCGAACGGAAGCGCCTCCCCCTAGCGCCCGGACCTGGGCCTGATCGATTCCGGGGAATCCCTAGAGACCTCTGAGAACGCCCTCCGCCGCCCTCCGCGCCGACCCCGGCACCGGCGACGGGCACGAGCCCGAGCCCGGCGAGGCCAAGCTGGAGGGCACCGCGGTCTCCGAGGTCGACGGCCACCGCCTTCAGCTCCCCTGACGGTCGGCGACGGGGTCCAGCAGCGCCGTGCCGGTCGGAGGTCGACCTGCCCACCCCGAAGCCCCACCCCGAAGCGCGACGCACGGAGCGACTCATGACCATGGGACGTACCGCTGCAGGATCTGGCGCGGCACCTTCCCGTCGGACTTGGCGGTACCGAGGCGACTCGGACTACTCCTGTGCTCTCGCCCCCGCGCGTGCCGCGGTCATGCGCGTGCCGCGGCCACGCGCTGGTGGGGCTGGGAGAAGGCGAGCTTCCCCATCAGCGACCGCTCGGCCTCGCGGCGGCGGTCGAACACCTCCACGTAGCAGTTCTGGGCCGAGGGCGACTGCGGCTCGGCGAGGAACGCCCACTCCGCCACATGGCAGGCCATGCGGAGGTCGGAGTCGGCGAGTTCCCGCGCACGTGCGGCGAGCGCGTCGACACCTCCGGCGAGGTGGGCCACTTCACGGGCCTGCGTGACGGTCGGCGACGGCAGCAGGTTCGCGGGGTATCCGTCCCACCAGCCGCCGTACCGCCGGATCACGTTGCGGCAGATGAACTCGGGTCGGTCGTAGTGGGGCTGGAGGCGCGGGTGGGCGGCGAGGTGGTCGGGGACCGCCAGCGACTCCACGATCTCGTCCGGGCGCAGGCCGGCGTTGAGGCCGTCGAGCGTGTGGCGCACGATGTGGCGCAGGTACTCGGCCATCGTCAGCAGTTCGTCGCGGATCGCCTCGGCGCCCCGTACGCAGTCGCCGTGACCGGTGATCACGCACTCCGCGCCCAGGGCCGCCATCCCCTCCGCGGCGTCGGCCCACTCCTCCGCGTAGCGCTGGACCTTGCGGGGGTTCCCGGCGTTGGGCAGATAGCCGACCACCAGATCTCCGGCCGCGATCACCCGTCGCCGCGGTGCCCACACCCATGCGGCGTCGTCGGTCTCGCCCTTGGCGTGGCGCACCACGAACCTCTCGCCGCCGATGCGCAGTTCCAGGCTGTCGCGGAACGTGATGTCCGGGACGACGAAGTCCTCCGGCGCGCTCGGCCAGCTCCGGCCGTTGGCACCCGGACGCTGTCCGTTGATCGCGGCGTTCAGCCCCGCGGTCCTGGAGTAGCGGGCGTAGTGGTCGAGCAGGTTCTCGTGCCCGACGACACGCGGCCGTTCCCCCGCCTCCAGGAACGCCCACAGGCCGAAGGCGTGGTCGACGTGCCCGTGCGTGAACACGACGGTGTGCAGGGGCCGCGCGCTCACCCGGCGTACGGCGCGCAGAAGTGCGGGCCCGTCGCCCGCGCAGCCCGCGTCGACGAGGAGCAGGCCCTCGTCCGTCTCGAACAGCGCGACGTTCGCCATTCCCGGCTGGATCATGAACGTACGGGCGGCGACCTCGACGACCTCGGGCGGGTCCGGGGCGCCGACCTCGCGCGCCGCGACGTGCTGGAACTGCGCGTTGCCGATGTTGCCGAAGTTCCGGCGCATCAGCGCGTGCGCCCCCGGCCCCAGGTGCCGGTCGGCGGCCGTGCGCGGCTCTTCCGGACGGGCCGATCCGCTGGACGTAGCAGGCACGAGAGTCTCCTCACTGCGTGGGCGACGAGGAATTGACACTGATTAAACCACGCGGTTTAATCAGTGTGCGCCGTCGGATGAAACAGAGGCAAGCCCCGTGGAATCATCGACCCGATTGCAGATCCTGCTCACCGCAGAGCGCCTGTTCGCGACGCAGGGGATCGACGCGACCTCGCTGCGACAGGTCAGCTCCGAAGCGCGACAGCGCAACACGGCTGCGGCGAAATACCATTTCCAGGACAAGAAGACCCTGCTGAGGGCCATCTTCGAGCATCGCCTCAGCGTGATAGACGCCCGCCGTGGAGAGTTGCTGAAATCCGCCGAGGCAGAGGGGCGTCTCGACGATCCGCGGGAACTGGTGGGGATCCTGGTCCGGCCGCTCGCCGAGCAGGCGGCCGAACCGGGAAGTCACTACGTCCGATTCCTGGACCGCGCATGCGAATTCGTCGGCCGCGATGTCACCGCCCTTCCGGAAATGGGCGGGATGGAAGAGGCCGTGGCCGTCGGACGTCTGGTCACCGCCCGGCTCCCGCGCCTGGCTCAGCCGCTGCTGCGCCCCCGGCTCGGGTGGGCGGGCCAACTGATCATCTCCGCCCTCGCCGACCTGGAGGCGGCGGAGGAGGCCGGCACCTCCGTCCATGAGCTGGACACCGGGACGTACGTGACGGCGCTGATCGACGCGGTCACCGGTCTGCTCACGGCCGACAGCGGCGCACGCTGACAGCGGAGCGCCGCGGAAGGGAGCTCCAGATGGCGCCGGGACCCGAGTCGGCCGGAGCGGGACTGCGCCTCGCCTACGCGAGCGCGGGACTCCTGATCGGCGGAGCGTGGGCGTACGGCAAGGACATGCCGCTGTGGGAGCACGCGCTGCGCCTCGGGCTGATCGTGGTGGTGGTGCCGCCCGTCCTGCACCTGCTCCGCAGCCGGCGGGGAGGTCCGGCGGCACGGCACCTGCCCTTGCGGCATCTGGTCGCCGCCAAGGTGCTGCTGATCCTGGGCGCGGCGGGGATGGAGCTGTTGCTGGACCCGCTGACCGCGTGGGCCTCGTTCGTCACCGCGGCGGCCCTCGCGGCCGTGGTCGCGATCGGAGGTCCGACATGGCACCGCAACCGGCACAGGACCGCCGGGCCGCCTTAGGGGGTGTCTGACCAATGCCCGCGGCGTCGCGGTGTCCGGCACGCACGCTCGCGGCGTTGCCGAAACGCCCTGGTAGCTCCGCTACGAGGGCGCTCCGGCGCCTTGCGATCGCACGCACCAGACACCGCTCCTTCTCCCGCGCTCATGTGTCAGACACCCCCCAGTGATGACGGTGGACCTTGCCGGTCCTGATGCCGCTCTCCCCGTTCGTGATCCATGAGCAGAGGAAACCGTCGATGGATGAGAACCCCACCGGGCAATGGATGTCGGCGTCCGAACAGGACCCGCGGGACGCCAAGTTGTTCTGGACGGGCGGCCCGGTCGAGGTCGCGGCGGACACCTGGTTCGTCTCCCTGGGATCCGGCGTCACGGTCTTCGCCACCCGCGAAGGTCTGGTGCTGGTCGACTCGGGCACCCGGCTGTTCGCGGGCGAGATGGCCGAGCGCGTCCGGACCCGCACCGACCTCCCCGTACACACGGCGATCTATACGCACGGGCATATCGACCACGCATACGGGCTCGACGCCTTCCTCGTCGAGGGGTAGGCCGCCCCGCACGTCGTCGCTCAGGAACGCATGGCGGAAAGATTCGCCCGTTACGCGCGCAGCCCCCGGCACAACGCGACGGTCAACAGCCTCCAATTCGGCGGACGCGAGGACGATCCGACGTTCCAGGGGCAAGAACTGCGCTTCGGATTCCCCGCCCACGAGCCGACGCGCTATTACCAGAATTCCCTCGAACTGGACATCGGCGGGACCACCTTCGAACTGCACGCCTGCAGAGGAGAGACGGACGACCACACATGGGTGCACTGCCCCGAGCGCCGCGTGCTCTGCACCGGTGACCTCATCATCTGGGGTGTCCCCAACGCCGGAAATCCGCAGAAGGCACAGCGCTGTCCCTGGGACTGGGCCAAGGGTCTGCGAGCCATGGCGGAGACCCGCGCGTCCTCGATGTGCCCCGGCCACGGCGGGCCCGTGGTGAACGACCCCGAGCTGGTCCGGCGCATACTCCTGGACACGGCCGCCTTCCTGGAGGAGATCGTCGAGCGGACGCTGGCCGTCCTCGAAGACGGCTCGCCCCCGCACGTGGACGTCGTACGCCGCGTGAAGCTGCCGGAGTCCGAGGCCGCCTGGCTCCAGCCCGTCTACGACGAGGGGGAATTCATCGTCCGCAACGTCATCCGCTACTACGGCGGCTGGTGGAGCGGACGCCCCAGCGACCTCAAACCGGCGCCCCGCACGGACGTCGCAGCCGAACTGGCCGCGCTCGGCGGAGGAGCGAGCGCGCTCCTGGCCCGTGCCGCCGAACTCGCGCCGCACAACATGCTCCTGGCCTGCCACCTCGCGGACTACGCCCTGGAAGCGGCCCCCGACGACCCCCGCATCGCCGAAGGAGTGGCAGCCCTCTACACCGAGCGGGGCAGCCGAGAGGCCGGCCTGATGGCCACGAACCTCTACAGAACCGCAGCCGCCAACGCCCTGCGGGGCCGCCCCACACCCGACGCCTGACCCGGCGCCCCGCATGGTCCCCGCCGCGGGGACCTCTGCCGCACGCCCTGTCCGGTTCAGGAGCCCGGCGCGTGCGTGTGCCGGCTCTCCTCCGTGCGCAGGTCGCGGATCGCCGGGACGGACAGCAGGGCCGCCGCCGACGCCAGCGCCATCGCCGCGTTGAACCCCAGCACCTCGCGCACGCCGAAGATCTCCGAGGCGGGCCCGGCGAGGAGCTGCCCCACGGGCGTCATGGCCACCGAGCCGGCCACCTCGTAGGCGTGCACCCGGCTCCGTACGTCGGCCGGCACCTGGGTGAGGACGGTGGTCGTCCACATCACGCCCCAGAAGGCGTTGGCCGCGCCGGCGACTGCGAGACTCGCGGCGATCAGTGGCACCGGCAGCCCGAGTGCCACCGACGCCGGTTGCAGCCAGTACAGCAGCAGCGCGGCGGAACCGGCACGCAGCGGACGCACCGGCCGCACACGCATGGCGACGAGCGCACCGGCCACCATGCCCGTGCCCATGGCCGAGTTGACCAGGCCGAGCGTGCGGGGGCCGTGCCCGGAGACGACCTCGGTCGCGATCAGCGGGATCATCGGCCCCCAGGACGAGACCATGAGGACCATCCAGATCGCGATGACGCCCCAGAGCCAGGTACGGGACCGGAGCGCCCGCCACCCTCGCACCAGATCGGACCGGAAGGACTTCTCCTCCGCCACCACGAACCGGTCCGCCGTCGGCAGCCGCAGCAGCGCGAGACAGACCGCACTCGCCAGATACGTGACGGCGTGCGCGACGAAGACCCCGCCCGGCTCGGTGAGCCCCACCAGCACACCGGCCACCGCGGGTCCCGCCATGGTCATCAGGGACTCGACGGTGCGGATGGCCCCGTTCGCGCCCTGCACATCCGCGGCGATCCTCGGGATGAGGGCGGGCAGGCCCGGCTGGAAGAGCGCGGCGCAGACGCCGTTGACGGCGGACAGCAGGCAGAGCTGCCAGACGACGAGGTGGCCGGTGAGGAAGAGCCCGGCCATGACGGCCTGCACGACGACCCGTACGAGGTCGGCCCAGATCATCAGCAGCCGGTTGTCCACCCGGTCGGCGATCACCCCGCCGAAGATGACGAATCCCGCGAAGCAGGCCGTCATGCCCGCCAGTACGGTCCCCACCGCCCCGGCCCCGTGCCCGCTCCCCACCAGCCCGGCGGCGAGCGCCACCGGGGCCATCATGTCTCCGAGCCGGGCGATGCCCCGGGCGGCGAAGAAGAGCGCGAAGTCACGGGACCACAGGCGCCGGCCACCCGTCGTCCGGCTGAGGGGAGCGAGGAGCCTCACGAGAGGGCGAAGACAGCCACGTCGTAGCGTTCGAGGACCGGCCGGGGGCTGCCCGTCGCCTCTTCGCGGGCGGCACTCTCCATGGCGGCGAGGCCCTGACGGAACTCTTCGGGGGTGAGGTGGGTGAACTTCGACTGCGGCCGGGTCGTCAGCCGGGCGTGGTACGCGGCCAGGCCGTCGGCCACCGGCTGCGCGAGGGAGGTGACCTCCTCCAGGGCGAACCCGGCGGAGCGGAAGTCGGCGACGACCTCCTCCTCGCCCGGGAAGCGCCGCTCGTCGACGCCCGTTCCCGCGCCGATCTCGACGACGGCGGGCGACGGGCACGGCGCGTGGGAGGCGATCAGCCCGACCCAGGCCCGGAGCGACTCCTCGGGCATCTCGTTGCCCCGTTCGTAGGCACCGGCCAGTCGGGCATCGTCGTGGACACGGTTCATGGGAACACTCCTCATCCAGGAATCACGAGCGAACAGTTGAAGGAAGGCGCCTCGTGCGCGGCGGCCGGACGTCACTCGGTGCGCAGCGCTGTGGCCGTACGGGCCCGGGCCGCCCAGCCCGCCGGGATCAGCGCGCCCAGTACCGCGATCACGACGCCGCCCAGCGCCGGCAGGAGCAGATGGAACGGCCCGTACACCTCAAGGACCGGCGATGGCAGAGCGGTGCCGACGGCATGCCCCATCACGGGCATGACGAGGCGGTGCAGGGCGTACCCCGCCGGTGTGCCGATCAGTCCGCCGGTCACGCCGATCGCGACCACCGAGGCGAGCACCAGGCTCATGGTCTGCCGCGGCGACATGCCGATCGCCTTGCAGACGCCCAGGTCGTGGACGCGTTCCCGGGTGTCCAGGAGCACGGAGTTGAGCACGCCGAGACCGGCCACGGAGATCAGCATGAGGGTGAGCAGCACAGCCATCGCCGCCATGAGGAGGATGACACCGTCAGGGCCCGAGGAGGCGACGGTCGTGGCATCGCCCCCCAGTGGCCGCACAGTCGAGGCGACCTTCCGGGCGTAGTCCTCGGCGGCGACGCCGGGCTCCGTCTCGACGAGGAAGGAACTGGGCGCGGCCGACGCGAAGTCGGCCATGTCCGCGTGGATCCCCAGCCCGCTGCCCGAGGTGTCGAAGGACTCGCCCACGATCCGGAGGTCCGCGGTCTCCTTCCCGTAGGTCACCCGCACCGTGTCACCGACCTCGGTGCTGGTCCGCTCCAGGAAGCGCGAGGGCACCACGACCTGCCCCTTACCGGTGATCCAGTGCCCGGAGAGCATCTCGTAGGCGCCGGAGCGCGCGTCGCCCTCGTAGAGGCTGGCCCGGACCGTGCCGGGGAGCCCGGTCACGGCGACCTCGGTCCGGTCCTTGCCGTAGTACGACGCCGTGCCCGGCTGCGCGACGAGGGCGGACCGTACCTTCGCCGGGTCGGCGGCCCTGGGCCGGGAAGGCGTGCTCGCCGCGCCGTCGTCAGCGGCAGGCGGGCTCTCCTCGCCGCTCCTCCCGGGAGGTGGCGGCGGGTGAGCGCCCCCGGCCGCCCTGGTCGTCGTGACCGTGACCGCGGCACGGTTCTCGGGGTCCTGCGAGGTGCCGATCGCGTTCAGGGACGAGGTCAGCCCCACCGCGAACGTTGCCGCGACCGTCCCGGACGCCACCGCGAGCAGCATCGCGAGCGCGCGTACCGGGTGCGCGAACGGGGCGGCGAGGCCGTAGGTCACCGGCCGCGGCAGCGGCAGCGCCCCCAGCGCCCGGTGCGCCCACCGGCCGCGCCCCGCACGCGGGGCACGGCCGACCGCGAGGGCCTCGACCGTACGCAGCCTCCCGGCCCGCAGCGCGGGGATCAGCGCCGCGAGACCCACGACGGCCAGGGCGGCGGCCGGGACGGCGACGTCCACCCACCAGGCGACCGAGAGCGAGGCGGTGCCGTACATCTCCGCGGTGTCGGACAGCAGCGGCAGGGCCAGGGCGTTCCCCAGCACGACGCCGAGGGCGATGCCCGCGCCGGCCGGGATCAGCGCCTGCGCGACGTAGGCGCGTACGACCTCGCGCGGGGTGAAGCCGATGGCCTTGAGGATGCCGATCCTGCGCCGGCCGGCGCCGACCGCACCACTGATCACGCTGCTGACGATGATCACCGACATCACGATGCCGAGCGCGCCGAACGCCGTCACGAACGGGACGGTCGCCGCCGCGCCCTGATCGGCGGCGCGCTTGGTGTCCAGCCAGGACTGGCTGCCCAGCAGCGCCCCGGGCCCTACGGAGGCGGCGAGCTTCTTCCGGCCCGCGACGATCTGCTCCTTCGTGCTCGCGGAGTCGAAGCGGTAGAGCATCTGACACGTGACGGGGCTGTCCTCCGAGGCCAGCGCCTCGACCTGCGCGGGGAGCACCCAGGCGTCGGCGGTCTCGCCGGCCGACACGGCGAAGCCGACGACCGACAGAGGCGGGGCGCCCGTGGCGTCCGGGGCCTTCAGGGTGGCGCCGATCGCGATGCCGGGCCCCTCGAACGACGCGTCGAGAACGATCTCGCCCGGCTTCCGGGCCCAGCGGCCGGATCTCAGATCCACGCGGTCCACCTCGCCGTCCGGCCCGGACCGCCCGACCAGGGTCAGCGTCGGCATGCGGAAGCCCGTCCGGTCCACCGGGCGGAACGCCGTGGACGGGTACGGCCCCGCGCTCGCGGTGACGCCCGGGAGCTTCCCGGTCGCCGCCAGGTGCGCCGCACCCGCCTCGGCCGGGTCGAACTGCGCGGTGAGGTGTGCGCCCCGCTGCTCCTCGAAGGCATGGTCGAAGGGCGCGGCGGCGGCGACCATCAGGGCACCGGCGACCACGGCCGAGGCCACGGCCATCATCACGGCCACGGCGATCACCACGGTCTGCACCCGTCGCCGCCCCACCCCGGAACGTACGACCCGGCCCAGCGCGCCGGTCCCGAACAGGCTCACCGGACGCCCCGCGCACAGGTGTCGCGGGTGAGACGGCCGTCGACCAGGTGGATCGTGCGGCTCGCGCACGCCTCCGCCAGCGCCGGATCGTGCGTCACCAGCACGAGGGTCTGGCCCGCACGGTGCAGGTCCGTCAGCAGGTCGCGCACGTCGTGGCCCGCGGCGGAGTCGAGCGCGCCGGTCGGCTCGTCGGCGAGCAGCAGCGCGGGCCAGTTGACCAACGCCCGGGCGACACCGACCCGCTGGCGTTCACCCCCGGACAGCCGTCCCGGGTAGGCGCGGGCATGCCGCTGGATGCCCAGCATCTCCATGAGTTCCTCCGCGCGGGCCGCGGCCTTGCGCCTGCCGACCCCGGTCAGTTGGGCGGGGAGCCGGATGTTGTCGGCGACGGTGAGGTCGTCGAGGAGGTTGAAGAACTGGAAGGCGATGCCGATGTGCCGGCGACGGAACGTGGCGAGGGCGTGCTCGCCCAGCCGGTCGATGCGTCGCCCGGCCACGAACACGGCACCCTCCGTCGGCTTGTCCAGGCCCGCGACGAGGTTCAGCAGGGTGGACTTGCCGCTGCCGGAAGGGCCCGTCACGGCAAGGGCCTCACCCTGCCCGACGCTCAGCGTGAGCGGTCCGAGCACCGGTGTGCCGGTGCTGTCGTAGCGCTTCGCCACGCCCTCCAGTTCGATCACTTGTCGCATACGAGTTGTCCGTCCTTGCGGTCGCGAGCGGCCTCCGCCGTTGTCGTCCCGTGAACCTAGGAGCCTCCGCGGGCGGGGCGCGTCCGCCGTGGAACCGACAACAGGCCCTCCCCGCGGAGGAACCGGCGGCGGAGTCATACCTGCGGAGGAGGACCTTCGGACGCAAGGTCCCGACCGGACGGGCGGACGCGGGCCGGACGGAGGCACCGCACAATGTGCGGATGGAGACGGAAGGCCGGCGCCGCCGGTACCAGCAACTCGTCGACGTGCTACGGCCGGAGGCGAAGCCTGCCCCGCTGTCCCGGCGAGCGGTGCGCGTCGATGTGGTGCTGGCCGTCGTGCTCACCGTCGTCGCCCTGTTCGTGGCCGTGCGCTACCCCGGCGACGGGCCCGTGAGCATCGCCCCGAAGGCCGATGCCGGGACCGGGGTCCCGGCTCCGCCCCTGCCGCCCGCTCCCGGTCAGGCTCCCGTGGAGGAGGAGTCCCCCTCCGTACCCTGGGCCCTGGTCGTGCTGTCCACGGCTCCGCTGGCGGCCCGGCGCCGGTACCCGCTGTCCCAGTTCGTGGTGGTGCTGGGCGCGGCGCTGGCCATCGGCGGTTCCGCTTCCTGGATCACCGTCCTGGCCTGTGTCATCGGCGCCTACAGCGCCGTCGTGTACAGCCGTTACCGGACGGCGGCGATCGCCGTCCTCGTGAGCGCCGCCGCGCTGTCCGGATTCGCCTTCCGCAACGCGGAACCCGTGCTGCCCGGATGGTCCAGCCCGGGATTCGTGCTGCTGGTGGCCGGAATGCTGGCCAGCCTCGTCCGCTTCCTGCAACTGCGGCTGGCCTCCAGCCGGGACCGGGTCGCACAACTCCAGGCGGCCCAGGAGGAGGCCACGCGCCGGGCTGTCGAGGAGGAGCGCGCCCGGATCGCCGCCGAACTGCACGACGTCGTGACCCACAATGTGAGCGTGATGGTCATTCAGGCGGGTGCGGCCCGCAAGGTGATGGACGCGGTGCCCGAGCAGTCGAAGGAGGCCCTGCTGGCCGTCGAGGCGGGCGGCCGGGCCGCGATGGCGGAACTGCGGCACGTGATGGGCCTGTTGGCGGCGCCGGATCACGAGGGCTCCGACGGCCTGGAGCCCCAGCCCGGCCTCGCGCAGCTCGACGCGCTGTTCGCACGGGTACGCGCCGCCGGGACGCCCGTGAGCGTCGAGGTGTCGCTGCCCCCGGAGCCGCTGCCACCCGGAGTGGACCTCGCCGCGTATCGCGTCGTACAGGAGGCGCTGACCAACACGATCAAGCACGCGCGTGGCGCGTCGGCGTCCGTGACCCTCGGTCACACCGACGACTGCCTGGAGATCGAGGTCACGGACACCGGAGGCACCGGGGAGTCCCCGCCGATGGAGAGCAACGGCCGCGGCCACATCGGGCTGCGCGAACGGCTGGCCGTCTACCGGGGCGAGCTGACGGCCGGACCGACGCACGCCGGTGGCTACCAGGTCACGGCCCGCATCCCGCGGAGCACCGTATGACCATGGACCCGTCACCGCTGCGCGCCGTCATCGCCGACGACCAGGCCCTCGTACGCACCGGGTTCACGATGATCCTGGCCGCGGACGGCATCGAGGTGGTGGCGGAGGCGGCTGACGGGGCCGAGGCGGTCGCGGCGGTCCGCCGTACGCGGCCGGACATCGTCCTCATGGACATCCGGATGCCGGAGATGGACGGCATCGAGGCCACCCGGCGCATCCTCGGCGACTCCGGTCCGGACGGCCCCCGGGTCCTCATCCTCACCACCTACGACCTCGACCACTACGTCTATGCCGCGCTCACGGCGGGCGCCAGCGGCTTCCTGCTCAAGGACGTCTCCCCGGAACACCTCGTCTCCGCCCTGCGACTGGTGCGGTCCGGCGACGCCCTCCTCGCGCCCACGATCACCCGTCGGCTCATCGAGCGGTTCGCCCGTCGCGACGAGCCGCGGACCCTCGCCCCGCACCGCGAGCTCTCCGCCCTGACCCCCCGCGAGACGGAGGTGCTCCGGCTGCTCGCGACGGGCCTCAGCAACGCCGAGCTCGCCTCCCGGCTGTTCCTCAGCCCGACCACGGTCAAGAGCCACATCGGCCGCATCCTGTCGAAACTGGACCTGCGCGACCGCGTCCAGGCCGTCGTCTTCGCCTACGAGACGGGGCTCATCGCCCCTGGCGGAGGACCGGCCGTCATCCGGGACGGACCGATCACACAGCCTTGACGGACACCTGAGGTCCACCGTTCGCCGGCCGCGGCGAAGAGCGGTGTCGGCGGGATCACCGCGATGCTCCGCCCCGCCGTGTCGAGAATGTGCCCGCCGCGTTTGTGGGTGCGGAGGCTGACGTAACGGTCCGCGATGGCGAGGGACGGGAGCTCGCGCACCAACGCGGCCTCGAACGGCGCGATCTCCGCGGTGCCGCGGAACCACATGGTCAGCAGCAGGTTCGAAGGGCCGGTGATCGCCTCCACGACCCGGCACTGTGCCAGCCTCCCGAGCACCTCACCGGCGTGGTTCATCTCGTCGGGTGGCACGGTGAGCAGGAAGGTGGTGGGGACGACCGGCCCGAGGAGAGTGTGCGCGCCCTCGCAGCGCAGAGCGATCCGGCCGGAGGCGATCAACTTCTCGACCCGGCGCCTGGCGGTGGGGCCGGTGGTTCCACACTGGTCGGCCAGGTCCGCCCAGGGCGTGCGTGCGTCGTACGAGAGTGCCGCCAGCAGAGCGGAGTCGAGGGCGTCGGGTGCGGGCCCCGGCCTGCGAGGTGCGGCGGCTTCCGGGCGCGTCAGCCGGGTGGACTGTTCCAGATCCAGCGCCTGCGCCCGCCACCGTGATCCCTCCCTGTAGGTGGTCAGCCCGACCAGCGAGGTCACACCGGCGATGCCCTCGACGGTCTCGATCCGCTCGCTCAGCAGCTCGTACAGACCGTCGAGGTCGGGGGCGAAGGCGTCGACCAGGAAGTCGGCCGCTCCGGACGTCGCCGACATCGACACCACTCCCGGCTCGGCCACGAGAGCCTCGGCGACGTTCTGCCTGGCGCCCGGCCGGCAGGTGACGGTCAGGAAGGCCGCGCATCCGTGCCGCAGGAACCCCTGGCCCGGTCCGACGGTGACCCAGGCGGAGCCGCTCCCGGACAGCGCGCCCCACCGTCTGGCCAAGGTCTTCGGCGCATGGCGAAGCGCTCCGGCCAGCTCCGACCAATCGGCGCGGGGGTTGAGCTGGAGCGCGTTGACGAGGGCGATATCGAGTTCGGAGCCGGCTCTGTCGTTCATATCGGGCAGTCTGCGCCACCTGCGTGTTGCGTATGGGACAGATCGCGCGCTCCGTGACGCGCCTCACCCACAGTGGGTGCTCTCCTCCCCGTACGGCCTGGCCCTGCAGGCCCGTTCCCCGTGCGGCCTGGTCTCCGCGCCCGTCGAAGCCGAGGTTCATGATGCAGACACAGCCACCACCGGCCGAAAAATCGGCCGGGGCGATGGCCACCCGGCAACGCCCTCCCGCCACGGCGCTCCTGGCCTCGATGGCGCTCGTCGAGCTGCTGAGCGGCGTGACCCAGGGCTATCTCACCCCGCTGCTGCCCTCCCTCGGCGGCGCCATGCACCTCACGGAAGCGGGCCAGACCAGGATCTATCTCCTCTCGCAGCTCGCCTTCGCCGTATGGACGCCGCTGCTCGCCAAACTCGGCGACGTGTACGGATACCGCCGCTTCCTGCGGGTGTCCATCGCTCTCGTCGCGTCCGGCTCGCTGCTGATGGCGGCGTGGCCGAGCCTGCTCACCCTCTCCGTCGGCGTCGTGCTCCAGGGCGCGGTCGTCGGCTTCATGCCGCTGCTCATCGGCATCCTGCGGCACCGGGCACCGGAGCACCGTCGCTCCGGCATCGGTCTCCTCGTCGGCGTGCTGACCGCCTCTGTCGGGGTCGGCGGCGTCGTCTCGGGCTCCTTCAGCGAGCACTCGGCGACCCTCGGGCTGTGGGTCGCCGTCCCCGTCGCCGTCCTGGCCGTCGTCGCGGGCCTGCTGCTCCCGGACGGTGCCGCGCGCCCCGGTGGCCGTCTCCCGCTCCCGGCGTTCACCCTGTTGACGCTCGGCCTCGTCGGCGTCGTGTCCGCGCTCTCGCTCGGCGACACCTGGGGGTGGGGCTCGTTCCGGACCCTCGTCTCGGCGGGCGGCGGTCTGCTCGCCATGGCCGCCTGGATCGCAGTCGAGGCCCGTGCGACGACGCCGCTCGTCGATCCGCGAACACTGACCCACCGGCCCGTGGCCCTCGTCTCCGGCGTCACGTTCTGCCTGGCGTTCTCCACCATCGGCTTCTTCGGCGCGAACGCCGTCTTCCTGGGGACCTCACCTGGCAGGGCAGGTTTCGGTCTGGGCTACGGACCGCGCGCCATCGCGCTCGTCGCGCTCGCGCTGAACATCTTCGCGCTCGTCAGCTCGCTGTCCACCGCGGCGCTGCTGCGCAGGCTCGGCGAGCGCCGGACGCTCGCGCTCTCCGGCCTCGTCATCGCCGCCGCCTTCCTGAGCCTGCTGGCCTGGCACCGCACGGCGCCGCAGTATCTCGCCGCGATCGCCCTGCTCGGCATCGGCTTCGGCGGCTATCAGGCGTCCACCCGCGCGCTGTGCGTCGAGGGCGTTCCGGAGCGGGACACCGCCATGGCGGCGGGCATCAACGAACTGGCGCTGTCGTTCGGTGCGGCGATCGGCGCCTCCGCCGTGGGCGCGATCATGTCGGCCCACCAGACACCGTCCGGCGTGTCGATGCACGCGTACACCTGGCTGTGGTCCGTGTGCGCGGCCGTCGCGCTCCTCGGCGCCGGACTGGGCCTGAGCTACCGCAAGGAGGAGGTGCGCCGGTGAGCGCCGAACATGTCGAACATGCCGGGTGCGCAGGCATCCCGGCAGCGCGTATCACCGCTCTCATCAAGGCGGAGGTCGACCGCTGGTCCGACCAGCTCGTCCAGCTCAGCCACAGTCTTCACCGGGAGCCGGAGACCGCGTTGGAGGAACACCGGTCCTGCGCGAAGACCGTCGATCTCGCCGCGACCGCCGGGTTCACCGTCGAACGCGGAGTCGGCGGCCTGGACACGGCGTTCACCGCCACGCGGGGGACCGGCGAGCTGACCCTCGGATTCTGCGCCGAGTACGACGCGCTCCCCGGGATCGGGCACGCCTGTGGGCACAACGTCAACGGCGCGGCGGCCACCGGTGCCGCGCTGGCCCTGGCCGCCGTGGTCGACGAACTGGGTGCCCGCGTCAAACTCGTCGGCACACCCGCCGAGGAGTCCGTAGGCGGCAAGGCGATTCTGCTGCGTGCCGGGGTCTTCGACGACGTCGCGGCGGCGATGATGGTCCACGCCGACGGGCAGGACACGGTCGAGGGCTCCTCGCTGGCACTGGCCCAGTGGACCGTGGAGTACACCGGACGCCCCTCCCACGCCGCGACCGCGCCGTGGGAAGGCGCGAACGCCCTCGACGCCGTGTCCCTGGCCTACCACGCGATCGGCCTTCTGCGGCAGCAGCTTGAGCCGGGATCGGTGGTCTCCTTCATCATCACCGAAGGGGGCCACGTGCCGAACGTCATTCCCGCGCAAGCTCGCGCGCAGGTCGAGATGCGTGCCCGGTCAGTGTCCCAACTCCACCGGATACGGGACCGGGTCCGCGCCTGCCTGGAAGCCGGCTCCCTCGCCACCGGCGCGCACCTGGACGTCACCCCCTGCGCCGAGGAGTTCGCCGACCTCCGGCAGGACCCGCGCATGACCGAGGCGTACGTCCGTGCGCTCAAGGACCTGGGGCGGACCCCCGTCTCGCGCGCGGACGAACACCTCGCCTCGACCGACATGGGCAACGTCTCGCAGGTCCTCCCATCCATCCACCCGACCATCGGCTACGACGTCGGGGACGCCGCCCACCACACCGCCGAGTTCACCGCGTACGGAACCTCCCCCTCCGCGGACGCCGCCGTCCTCGACGGAGCCACGGCCATGGCGCTCGCCGCCGCCGAACTCGCCCACGACCCCGGACAACGGGCCCGCCTGCTCAGCGCAATGAGCGAACGTCCCCTCGTACGCGCGGAACAGCGAGCCCGCGCATGACAGGACGACGGCGGGCGGACCGGGGAGCAGCCCTCGGCCCAGGGGCGCGTGGGCGACGAACGCCACGCCCAGCTCCCCGACCGTCACCGCTTCCCGGGCGCCTCAGGCGTCCAGTTGATGGCGCCACTCGGTGAGGAGGGGAGCGTGCGGTCCTTGCTGTCGCCAGGAGTGGGCGAGGCGGACGAGGCGGGCGGGGGCGGCGATCCCGCGTATGGTCGCGATCCTGCCGCCCGCGAGATCGAACGTCACGGCGCCGATGACCTGGTCGCCGACCACGAACAGCAGCGCGGGGCCGCCGTTGACGAGCGCGTGGTGGACGGCGGGCAGGGAGTCGGCCAGCCGCCGTTTCACGTGAGTGGGATCGAAGCCGGCGCGGGCGATGGCGGCGATGTGCCGCGGGGTGTCGAACCGCAGCAGGGTCCTGGTCAGGCCGGCGCCGTCGGAGACGGCGGTCGCGTCGTCGGTGAGCAGGGCCACCAGGTGTTCGGTACGGCCCGAGGAAGCGGCGTCGAAGAACTCCTCGACGAGCCTGCGGGCGGTCGCCGGGTCGACCTCCCCGACACTGCGGCCGTCCGCGACGGACAGCCGTCGCCGGGCCCGGTGGAGGTTCTGCTGGCTCGCGGCCTCGGTGATGTCGAGGACGTCGGCGATCTCGGCGTGGCTGTAGGCGAATGCCTCGCGCAGGACGTAGACGGCCCGCTCGCGGGGGGACAGGCGTTCCATGAGCGTCAGTACGGCCAGGGACACCGACTCGCGCTGCTCGAAGGCGTCCGCCGGGCCGAGCATCGGGTCGCCGTCGAGGAGCGGTTCGGGCAGCCAGGCACCGACGGTGCGTTCGCGGCGGGCCTGTGCCGAGCGGAGCCGGTCCAGGCACAGGTTCGTGACGACTCTGGCCAGCCACGCCTCCGGTATCGCGATCCGCCGCCGGTCGGCGGCCTGCCAGCGCAGGAACGCGTCCTGCACGGCGTCCTCGGCGTCGGTGGCCGACCCCAGCAGCCGGTAGGCCAGCGAGGCCAGCCGGTTCCGGCCGGCCTCGAACCGGCTGACGTCGAAACGATCGGCGGTGGCGCCGTCCACGTGCATCCCCCTAGACGGCCGCGTGGCCGCTCTTCGCGCTCTTCCCGGCGGACACATCCGATACGTCCGTCGTGACGGCCAGCCGACGCTTCCGCTTGGGCAGACCGAAGGTCGGGTACGAGGTGCCCCACAGCGCCCCTCTGTGAATGCCGGCCTTGACCCGCAAGGCTTTCCGCCCGCCCACGTACGACGGTTTCGCCTGCCCCTGGCCGTCGATCAACTGCAGGATCCCGTCCCGTCGTCCCAGGCTGATGGCGCTGTAGAGGTGGACCAGCTTGACGGTCGCGATCTCGCGGCCCGTCAGGCGTCCCACGATCGCCTGGATGGCCTGTCGGCCGGTGCAGCCCGCCGAACCACAGTTCATCGGCAGCGGGAGGCCGTTGTCGCCGAGGGTGTGGACGCTGTCGCCGACGGCGTAGACGTTCGGGTGCGAGACCGACCGCATGGTGCGGTCGACGACGATCCGGCCGCTGTCGGTGACCTCCAGCCCGCCCGCGGCGGCGACGGGACTGACCGCGAACCCGGCCGTCCACACCGTCGCGTCGGATGCCGGGGTGGTGCCGTCGGCGCACCGCACCCGTTCGGCCTCGACGGCTTCGACGTCGGCGTGCTCCACGACGGCGACGCCCAGCCGGTCGCAGGCTCGGCGCAGATGGCCGCGGGCTCCGGCGGAGAGCCAGGCGCCGGGCTCGTCGCGGGCGAGAAGCGCCACCGACAGGCCGGGCCGGGCCTCGGCGATCTCGGTGGCGGTCTCGATGCCGGTCAACCCGTCACCGACGACCAGCACCCTCCTCCCCGTTCCGCCCAACCCTCCCAGTGTGTCCAGGTGTTGGCGCAGTCGGAGCGCCGAGGGCCGGTCGGCGACGTTGAAGGCGTGCTCGGCCACGCCGGGGACGCCGTGGCCCGCGACGTGGCTGCCGAGCGCGTACAACAGCGTGTCGTAGCCGACCTCGCCACCACCGTGGGCATCGGCCACGGTGACGACCTGACGCTCGGGATCGACGGCGGTGACCCGGCCCAGCCGCAGCCGTATCCCCGTACCCGCGAAGACGTCGCTGAGCTGCGGAGCCTCGATCTCCCGGCCGGCGGCCAGTTGGTTGAGCCGCTGCCGCTGGACGAAGTCCGGCACGGCGTTGATCACGGTGACCTCGGTGTCCGCCGGGGACAGCCGCCGGGCCAGGTTCCCGGCCACGTACGCCCCGGCATATCCGGCGCCGAGGACGACGATGCGGTGCTTCATGTGCCGCTCCTGTCGGTTCGCTTGCTCTCATGGCTTGAGCGGAACAGCGCCCGGGATCCTGACAGGAAGCGTGTGTGGCGTGCGTCACAGATCGACGCGGGCTGGGATTGTCGGGGACTCGGAGGGCGGCTGCCACGGCTTCTCGGGGCGTCCGTGGTGCCGTGAGGCGGCTGGCTGCGACAAGTGGCAGCCTCCTGGAAGGCGCCAGCCGTGTGGACCACAAGCCCTGCCGCCATCCCGTCAGTTCGCTCGCCCTTGACCGCGCCGGGTGGGTGCAGAGCGTCAACTTCCTCTTCACGCACGACGAGGGCGCGGACGCGGCCCGTCTCGGGGAGCGCGAAGACTGATCGGCCATAGAGCTTGCACAGCACCGCCACTGAAGACGGCTGTGCGCCTGCTCTGCACGACCAGTCGGGGGCCTCGGTCCTGCTGTCGGTCGTAGGCCGCATTCAACGAGATGCATGCTGACCGGCGACCTCTTGGGCCATGAGGTGGAAATGCCCGAATCCCCGATAGTTGCTCAGAACGGCTTCTGCGCGGTAAAGGGCCGGGCCGGCGAGACTGCTCCCCGCGCACGCGGGGATGGCCCCCCAGCAGGCCCTCGCGGCCCCGCGGGCAAGAGCACGGGCGAGCGCACGCGTACACGGCACCGCTACCTCTTCCGCGGCCGGCGCCGGTGCGGAAAGGGAGGGCGGGGAGTTGGCCCGCGGCCGTACACCGTCGAGCGGCCCGCGCTACACCGGCCACCAGGTGTGGAACCGGCACCACGAGGCGCTGATCGACCCACCTGTGGCACCCGCTCAACGTCTACCTGCCCGAGAACGACCTGGTCGCCCCGCTGGACGACTGGCTCGCGCAGGCGTTCGCTCCGCACCGGCTGGAGGAGCCGATCGCGCGGATGTATGCCTCCCAAGAACCAGCGCGCCCGGATCCGGGAGTGCAGGAAGCCGCCCGAATCGTGCGGGAGGGCGACGCGCAGCTTGCCCGGTACCGACAGGCCCTCGACGCCGGAGGCAGCCCGCAGACCATCGGGCGCTGGATCGCCGAAGTCGAAGCGCGCAGGGACGAAGCTCGCCGTGCCTTGGCCGAACCTGCCGCATCCGACGCCCATCGAGTGACGAAGGGAGAGATCAAAGCCATGATCAAACCGATGAACCGGATCAGTGACCTGCTCGCGCAGGCCGACCCGACGACAAAGCCGAGGTCTACGCCAAGCTCGGGCTCCGCCTCACCTATGACCCTGCGAAACAACTAGTGCGGGCCGAGGCGCACCTCGACCCGCACACGTTGGGGTTACCGTCTGTGTCCGAGGGGGGACTTGAACCCGGCGGTGTGACTCAGCTCACGAGGAATGACTTCTGGTGATCATGTCAAATCGACATAAAAGGTCCTGCTGATGGCTCTCGTGGTCTGACTGGATCGGATTCTGTGCCCACCGGTGGGCACGGCTGCGAGTCCGCCTCTCGTGAGTGAGGTCTTCTGTATTGAAAGCCCGCGCGGTGCACCTCCAGTTGGAGGCGTTCTGTCCGAGAGTGGTTCGTGTGTGGCATGTGCGTGCGTCAGGTTCAGGACATGTTCTCTATGCACCTATGGAGCATGTGAAGTCAGGATGCCCAAGGTGAGCAGCGACTTCATCAATGCCGCCACGGGGCTGGATCTTATTGGTGCAGACCTACTGGCTGTGGGTACCGCTTTGCCATTCGTTGGCTTTAAGGGGAATGTGTGGCCTCTCGGTGGCCATGGTGGTCATCGTGTGATTCTTCCGTGGGGGGAAGAAGATGCAGATACGCACATTAGGTGCGCCGGTGAGGCGTGCTCCCAGACGTGCCAGACGGGCGGCGATCGCGATGGTCGCCGCCTTGGCGTTAGGAGCGTCGGTCACGCCCGCGATCGCCGGGCCGGACGACGAGAAGCCGTCCTCGGCCTGGGGCAAGGGCGGTGAGAAGGCGAAGATGCCCGCGGTGAAGGTGGGCAAGACCCAGGCGCCGGGCGCGAAGCGGGAGGCCGCCCCGTCCAAGGCCGTGGCCGAGTGGCGCAGGGCTCAGGAGAAGCGGGCCGAGGCCCCGGTCAAGAAGCAGGAGGGGCTCGCCGCCCCGGAGGCGGAGTTCGTACCGTCCGGGCAGGGGGCGGTGCCCTGGCAGCAGATCTCGGATGTGCGGGTGACGGACGCCTTGGTGGCCCGGGTGAATTACTCGACGGGCAATCTGATGCTGGCGGCCACCGATCTTGATGTGGCCGGTGTCGGGAAGACGGTGCAGCTCGCCCGTACGTACAACTCCCTCGACGCCCCGTGGGGCAAGGTCTCCCGGCGCTGGTGGCAGGGCTACGAGCGGTACCTGCGGATCCTGCCGGAGGAGAACAAGGTCGTCCTGTACGACGCGAGCGGCGGCTCGGTCTCCTTCACCAAGAAGGCGGACGGGACCTTCACCACGCCGAAGGGCTACCGGCTGGATCTGGAGCAGAAGCCGGACAAGAGCTACGTGCTGACCGACCGCGCCTCGGGTGCGAAGGACACCTACAGCGAGGGTGGCACGCTGACGAAGGTGACCGACCGCAACGGCGGTGAGGTCCGCGTCGAGCAGCACGACGAGGGTGCCGAGCACAAGGGCTTCAAGCTGACCGATGTGCGCTCGGGCCGGTTCGTGGATCTGGTCAGGACGGACGCGGCGCAGTGGCAGGCCAAGGACAACACCGGCCGCACGGTCGTGATGGACCTGGACGCGGCGGGCAACCTGGCCAAGACCACCGACACCGAGGGCAAGTCCACCGCGTTCGGCTATGACGCGGAT
>NZ_BAAAPE010000029.1:0-146994 GCF_039530985.1 Streptomyces albiaxialis | reverse complement strand
GGGCGCCGCGCGGCGCGGGGATCCCCGCGCAGGGCGGCGCCGCCATGGGCACCGCGCAGGGCGGCGGCCAGCGGCGCGGGCCCCGGCTCTCCGAGCCCGAGCTGGAGCTGCTGGAGCAGACGACGATGATGTTCCGCCAGTGGGACGCCCAGTGCGGCGGCGGGCTCCGCCGCAAGGCCGTCGTCGGCCAGCTCCACGAGGTCACCGACCTCCTCCAGGAGCAGCACCCCGAGCCCGTCGCCCGGCGGCTCTTCCGCGTCACCGCCGAGCTGGCCGAGCTGGCGGGCTGGATGAGTTACGACATCGGACTCCAGCCCACCGCGCAGAAGTACTTCGTGCTGGCCCTGCACGCCGCCAAGGAGGCCGGAGACCGCCCCCTGGGGTCGTACGTGCTGAGCAAGATGGGCCGCCAGATGATCCACCTCGGCCGCGCCGAGGACGCCCTGGAGCTGATCCACCTCGCGCAGTACGGGAGCCGGGAGGGCTCCACCCCCCGCACCCAGGCGATGCTGTACGCGATGGAGGCCCGGGCGTACGCGAACATGGGCCAGCCCGGCAAGTGCAAGCGCGCCGTCCGGATGGCCGAGGAGACCTTCGAGGAGATCGACCGCTCGGACGGCGACCCCGACTGGATCCGCTTCTTCTCCGAGGCCGAGCTCTGCGCGGAGAACGCCCACTCGTACCGCGATCTGGCCTATTCGTCCGGCCGCAGCCCGACCTACGCGTCGCTGGCGCGCCCCTTCATGGAGCGCGCGGTCGAGCTGTTCCGTGACGAGGCGGCGGAGAGCGAGGGCGGCGGCCACCAGCGGTCCTACGCACTGAACCTGATCGGCATGGCCAGCGTCCACCTCCTCCAGCGCGAGCCCGAGCACTGCGCGGAGCGCGCGGGCGAGGCCATGGACGTCGCCAAGCGGCTCCGCTCGGAGCGGGTGAACAACCGGCTGAGGCGCACCGCCGCCTTCGCCGTCCAGGACTTCGGCGAGGTCGCCGACGTCGTGCAGCTCAGAGAGCGGCTCCGCATCGAGCTGCCGGAGAGCGAGGCGGCGGTCGCGGGCTAGCCCCGCACCCCGCGCGCGGACGACCGGTCGCGGCAGCGGCCCCTCGGATCCCGACTCGGCCCCCCACGCCAGGTCAACCGGGGCACCTGCCGCGGCCGGTCTTCGCGTGCGCGCCCCTGAGGACGGCGGAGCGTACTCCCCGGCACCCGGTGCGGACCGGCGGTTCATCCCGGCGTAACACGGCCCGCCTCATCGTCACGGACGTGAAACACCGCACGGCACCGGTGGAAACCGGCCTTCGGAAACCTGTCGCGCATACCGCCCGCCGGACCCGGGCCGGGCCGCGCCGCACTCCACGGACGGCGAGCCGCACGGGTCGTGACCCCGAGGAGTCGTCCATTGAACGGCGCGGACACCGCATTCGTCTTGATCAGCGCAGCACTGGTGATGCTGATGACGCCCGGCCTCGCCTTCTTCTACGGCGGCATGGTCCGGGTCAAGAGCGCGCTCAACATGCTGATGATGTCGTTCGTCTCGCTCGGCGTCGTCACCGTCCTGTGGGTCCTCTACGGCTACTCGCTGGCCTTCGGACCCGACACCGGCGGCGTCATCGGGAACCTCGACTTCGTCGGCCTCAAGGGCATCTCCGCCGACACCCTGACCGGCAAGGGCGGCATCCCCGTCCTCGCCTTCGTCCTCTTCCAGATGATGTTCGCGATCCTCACCCCCGCGCTGATGAGCGGGGCGCTCGCCGACCGCGTGAAATTCAGCGCCTGGACGCTCTTCATCGCCCTGTGGACCACGATCGTCTACTTCCCGGTCGCGCACTGGGTGTGGGCCGAGGGCGGCTGGCTGTACGAGCTGGAGGTCATCGACTTCGCGGGCGGCACCGCCGTCCACATCAACGCGGGCATCGGCGCGCTCGCGGCCGTCCTCGTCGTCGGCAAGCGCGCCGGCTTCAAGAAGGACCCCATGCGTCCGCACAGCCTGCCGCTCGTCATGCTCGGCGCCGCGCTGCTGTGGTTCGGCTGGTTCGGCTTCAACGCGGGCTCCGCGCTCGCCGCCGACGGCACCGCCGCCACCATGGCCGTCAACACCCAGGTCGCCACCGGCGCCGCCGTCCTCGGCTGGCTCGTCTACGAGCGGATCCGGCACGGCGCCTTCACCACCCTCGGCGCCGCCTCCGGCGCCGTCGCGGGCCTCGTCGCCATCACCCCCTCCGGCGCCGCCGTCAACGCGATGGGCGCGCTCCTCATCGGCGTCGTCGCCGGGGCCGTCTGCTCCTGGGCGGTCAGCCTCAAGTACAAGCTGGGGTACGACGACTCGCTCGACGTCGTCGGCGTCCACCTCGTCGGCGGGGTCATCGGCACGCTGCTCGTCGGCTTCCTCGCGATCGACGGCGTGGGCGGCCTCACCCAGTTCGGCAAGCAGGCCGTGGGAGCCTTCTCCGTGATGGCGTTCTCGTTCGTCGTCTCCTGGCTGCTGGCGAAGCTCGTGCAGGCCACGGTCGGCTTCCGTGCCGACGAGGACGACGAGGCGGCCGGACTCGACCAGGCGTACCACGCGGAGACCGCGTACGACTTCAGCGCCGTCGGCGGCGTCTCCTCCTCGCGCTCGCGCGACAGCGTGCCCGGCCCCCAGGCCCCGCTCTCCAAGAAGGTGGATGCATGAAGCTCATCACCGCGGTGATCAAGCCGCACCGGCTCGACGAGGTGAAGGAGGCCCTGCGGGCCTTCGGCGTCCAGGGCCTCACCGTCACCGAGGCCAGCGGCTACGGCCGCCAGCGCGGCCACACCGAGGTCTACCGGGGCGCCGAGTACACCGTCGACCTCGTGCCGAAGATCCGTATCGAGGTCCTCGTCGAGGACGAGGACGCCGAGCAGCTCACGGAGATCGTGGTCAAGGCCGCCCGCACCGGCAAGATCGGCGACGGCAAGGTCTGGATGGTCCCGGTCGAGACGGCGGTCCGCGTACGGACCGGTGAGCGCGGGCCGGACGCGCTGTAGCCCTCCGCTCGTCCGTGGCGCCCTCGTCCGCGGCTGCGGGAGCGTGGCGGCTGGGCGCGCAGTTCCCCGCGCCCCTTTCGGGGCACGACATCGGAAGGGTGTTGCCATGACGGCTGAGAAGACCGAGGTGGCGGAGGAGAGTTACGCCGCCGCGCGGCTGCGGCTCCTTCAGGAGAGCGCGCTGGACGGGCCGTCGCGGCGGGCCGCGCTGTCCGGGCTCACCGACACATGGCTGGCGGGGCTCCTCGGAGGTGGCGCCCCCTCCGGTGTCGCCCCCGCCGGGGTCGCGCTCGTCGCCGTCGGCGGGTACGGGCGCGGGGAGCTGTCGCCGCGCAGCGACCTGGACCTCCTGCTGCTGCACGACGGGCGTACGGCCGCGGACGGGATCGCGGCGCTCGCCGACCGCGTCTGGTACCCCGTCTGGGACCTCGGGCTCGCCCTCGACCACTCGGTCCGCACCCCCGCCGAGGCCCGGCGGGCCGCCGAGGACGACCTCAAGGTGCAGCTCGGCCTGCTGGACGCCCGGCACCTCGCGGGCGACCCCGCGCTCACGGCCGACCTGCGGACGGCGGCGTACGCGCGCTGGCGGGCCCAGGCGCCCCGGCGGCTGCCCGAACTGCGCGAGATGGGGGAGGAACGGGCGCGGCGCCACGGCGAGCTGCGGTTCCTGCTGGAGCCGGATCTGAAGGAGGCGCGGGGCGGGCTGCGCGAGGTGACCGCGCTGCGCGCCGTCGCCGCCTCCTGGCTCGCGGACGCGCCCCGCGAGGGCCTGGAGGAGGCGCGCCGCACCCTCCTCGACGTCCGCGACGCGCTGCACCTGGCCACCGGCCGGGCCACCGACAGGCTCGCGCTCCAGGACCAGGACCAGGTCGCCTCCGCGCTGGGGCTGCTGGACGCCGACACCCTGCTGCGCCACGTGTACGAGGCGGCACGCGCCCTCTCGTACGCGAGCGAGGTCACCTGGCGCGAGGTCGGGCGCGTGCTGCGCGCCCGCTCGGGCGGGACCGGGCCGCGCGCGGGGCGTACGCGGCTGCGCGGGCTGCTGGGGCCGGGGCCGGGCGCGCGTTCGGGCGGGGGCACGGGCGCGGGGACGGGTGTGGGCACGGCGTCGGCGTCCGGCTCGGGGGAGCGGACGCCGCTGGCCGAGGGGGTGGTGGAGCACGAGGGCGAGGCGGCGCTCGCCCGTGGCGCGCGCCCCGAACGCGACCCTGTGCTGCCGCTGCGCGCGGCGGCTGCCGCCGCGCAGGCCGGGCTGCCGCTCGCGCTGCCCGCCGCCCGCAAGCTGGCCCGTTCCGCGCCCGCCCTTCCCGTGCCCTGGCCGCGAGAGGCGCGCGAGGAATTCGTCACGCTCCTCGGCGCGGGCGAGGCGACCGTGCCCGTGTGGGAGGCGCTGGAGGCCGCCGGACTCGTCGCCCGGATGCTGCCCGACTGGGAGCGCGTACGGTGCCGCCCGCAGCGCAACCCGGTGCACCTGTTCACCGTCGACCGCCACCTCGTCGAGACGGCCGTCCACGCCTCCGCCCTCACCCGCCGGGTGCACCGCCCCGACCTGCTCCTGGTCGCCGCGCTGCTGCACGACATGGGCAAGGGCTGGCCCGGCGACCACGCGGTCACCGGCGCGACGATCGCCCGCGACACCGCCGCCCGCATGGGATTCGGCCCCGCCGACGCTGAGGTGCTGGCCACGCTCGTACGCCACCACCTGCTCCTCGTCGAGACGGCCACCCGGCGCGACCTGGACGACCCGGCCACCCTCCAGACCGTCGCGCGGGCCGTCGGCAGCCAGGGATCGCTCGAACTGCTGCACGCCCTGACCGAGGCGGACGCCCGCGCCACCGGACCGGCCGCCTGGTCCTCCTGGCGCGCCGGACTCGTCGCCGACCTGGCCGCGCGGACCGCGGCCGTACTGTCCGGCGAACCGGCCGAGCAGGCCGCCCCGTACGAGCCGACGGCCGAGGCCGAACGCCTCGGCGTCGAGGCCTGGCGCACGGCCGGACCCGTACTGGCGCTGCGCGCCCACGCCGAGGGCACGGCGGCCGCAGCCGCGAATGAGCATGGGACCGGGACCGGGACCGGCGGCATCGGGGAGTCCGCGTCCGGCGGCGAGCCCGAACCCGTCGGCGTCGAGCTGCAGATCGCGCTGCCCGACCAGCCCGGCGTGCTGCCCGCCGTCGCGGGCGTCCTCGCGTTGCACCGGCTGACCGTCCGCTCCGCGGACCTGCGGCTGCTGGAGCTGTCCCCGCGCGTGACGGGCGGCGCGGGCGGCTCCGTGCTGCTGCTCACCTGGCGGGTCGCCGCCGCGTACGGCTCGCTGCCGCAGGCCGCGCGGCTCCGCTCCGACCTCGTACGGGCGCTCGACGGTTCCCTCGCGATCGCCTCCCGCCTCGCCGAGCGCGAGGCCGCCCACCGGCCGCGCCGCAGGGGCACGCCGCCCCCGCCGCCGCGCGTCACCGTCGCGCCGGGCAGCTCCGACCTCGCCACGGTCATCGAGGTGCGGGCCCAGGACGCCCCGGGCCTGCTGCACCGCATCGGGCGGGCCCTGGAGGGCGCGGGCGTCGCGGTGCGCAGCGCGCGGGTGAGCACCCTGGGCGCGAGCGCGGTCGACGTGTTCTACGTGACGGGGCCCGAGGGCGCGCCCCTCCCCGCGGACGAGGCGGCGCGTCTGGCACGCTCGCTGGAGGCGGAGCTGAGGTGACCTCCCCCGACGAAGGCGGGGAAGCCCGGCACTGACCGTACCCCCGAAGGGCGGATACCCTGGGGGGTCGATGCCGACTTGACCGACAACGCTAAGGACCCGCGACCGCCGTGTTCGATACTCTCTCCGACCGCTTGGCGAGCACTTTCAAGAACCTCCGGGGCAAAGGGCGCCTTTCGGAGGCGGACATCGACGCCACGGCGCGCGAGATCCGAATCGCTCTCCTCGAAGCGGACGTCGCCCTGCCCGTCGTCCGGGCCTTCATCAAGCAGGTCAAGGAGCGCGCCCTCGGCGCCGAGGTCTCCCAGGCGCTGAACCCGGCGCAGCAGGTCATCAAGATCGTCAACGAGGAGCTGATCAGCATCCTCGGCGGCGAGACCCGCCGGCTGCGCTTCGCCAAGACCCCGCCGACCGTGATCATGCTCGCCGGCCTCCAGGGCGCCGGCAAGACGACCCTCGCGGGCAAGCTCGGCCGCTGGCTCCAGGGCCAGGGCCACACCCCGATGCTGGTCGCCGCCGACCTCCAGCGGCCGAACGCGGTCAATCAGCTCTCGGTGGTCGCCGAGCGCGCGGGCGTCGCCGTCTTCGCGCCCGAGCCGGGCAACGGGGTGGGTGACCCGGTCAAGGTCGCCAAGGACTCGATCACATACGCGCGCGACAAGCACCACGACGTGGTCATCGTCGACACCGCCGGACGCCTGGGCATCGACCAGGAGCTGATGCAGCAGGCCGCGGACATCCGCGACGCGGTCAGCCCCGACGAGATCCTCTTCGTCGTCGACGCCATGATCGGCCAGGACGCGGTCACCACCGCCGAGGCGTTCCGCGACGGCGTCGGCTTCGACGGCGTCGTGCTCTCCAAGCTCGACGGCGACGCGCGCGGCGGCGCGGCCCTCTCGGTCGCCCAGGTCACCGGCAAGCAGATCATGTTCGCCTCCAACGGCGAGAAGCTGGACGACTTCGACGCGTTCCACCCGGACCGCATGGCGTCCCGCATCCTCGGCATGGGCGACATGCTCACGCTCATCGAGAAGGCCGAGCAGACCTTCAGCCAGCAAGAGGCCGAGAAGATGGCCGCCAAGCTGGCGAAGGGCCCCAAGGAGTTCACGCTCGACGACTTCCTGGCCCAGATGGAGCAGGTCCGCAAGATGGGCTCCATCTCCAAGCTGCTCGGCATGATGCCGGGCATGGGCCAGATGAAGGAGCAGATCAACAACCTCGACGAGCGCGAGGTCGACCGCACCGCCGCCATCATCAAGTCCATGACGCCCGGCGAGCGCGCCGAGCCGACGATCATCAACGGCTCGCGGCGCGCCCGTATCGCCCGCGGCTCCGGCGTGGACGTCAGCGCGGTCAAGAACCTCGTCGAGCGCTTCTTCGAGGCCCGCAAGATGATGTCCAAGATGGCCCAGGGCGGCGGCATGCCCGGAATGCCGGGCATGCCGGGAATGCCGGGCGCCGGGGGCAAGAAGAAGGGCAAGCAGCAGAAGAAGGCCAAGGGCAAGCGCCAGTCGGGCAACCCGATGAAGCGCAAGCAGGAGGAGCAGGCCGCCGCCGAGCGCAAGGCCGCGGGCGGCCAGGGCGGCGCCTTCGGGCTCCCCGGCGCCGGCCAGGACGCGAGCGACTTCGAACTCCCCCAGGAGTTCAAGGACATGCTGCCCCCGAAGTGAGCCGTCCGGGCACAGGGCGGATGATGTCGTGCATGTCCACTGTGCCCAGCGCGCCCGCCATGCGCGTCTCCATCCGCCCGCCCAAGCCCGAGGACGAACGCGCCTACAGCGAAGCCGTCGTCCGCTCCACCGACCACCTCAGCCCGTGGAACCCGGTGGAGCCGGACGGCTTCCCCGACCTCCTGCGCCGCCAGGGCCCCACGCTGCGCACCTTCATGATCTTCAACGACGAGGACGGCGGCCTCGTCGGACGGGTCAACGTCGCCAACATCGTGCGCGCCCGCTTCCGCAACGCCGCGCTCGGCTACGACAGCTACCTGCCCTACGCCGGGACCGGCCGGATGACCGAGGGCCTGCGCCTCGTCGTCGACCGCTGCTTCGGCGAGGCCCCCGAAGGCCTGGCGCTGCACCGCCTGGAGATCAGCGTCCAGCCCGACAACGTCCGGTCCATCGCCATGGCCAAGCGCCTCGGCTTCCGGCACGAGGGCTTCTCGCCCCGCATGCTCTACATCAACGACGCCTGGCGCGACCACGAGCGCTTCGCGCTGACCGCCGAGGAATGGCCGGGCGTCTGAACGTACGGGCGGTCACGCGCGCCCTGTCACGTACGGGCGGTCACGCGCGCCCTGTCACGTACGGACGGTCACACGCGCCCAGTCACGTACGGACGGTCGGAAGCGGTCACGTACGGGCGATCACGTACCGGAAGAGGTTCGGCATCCATAGCGTGCCGTCCTCCCGCAGATACGGATGCAGCGCCTCCACCAGCTCCTTGAGGACCTGCTCCTCGTCGGTCGCCCGTACCGCCGGATCGTAGAGGCCCGTCGCCAGCAGGCCCCGCACCGCGCTCTCCATGCCCGCGTAGCCGAACGGGCACGCCACCCGGCCCGAACCGTCCAGCCGCAGCCCGGCACGGTGCGCCAGGTCCTCCAGATCGTCCCGGCCGCACCAGTGCGCGCACCCCGAAGCGGGCTCGGCGGCGGGCTCCGCCAGCCGCGTCGCCACCCGCAGCGCGGGCGCCGTCGCACACCGCTCCGAGGGGCCCCAGCCCGCCAGCACCACGGGCGTGCCGCGCTCCAGCCCCGCCGCCGTACGGGCCAGCGCCTCCGCGCCCGGCAGCGCCTCGAACGCCGTCACCAGCGTGGGCACCCCGTCCTCCTGCGGCAACGGCTCCCCGGGGCCGCCCGGGGTCAGCCGCGCCTCCCACGGGCGCGTGCCCCACTCCGGCTCCGATAGCAGCCGCTCACGGGCCAGCGCCAGCCGCGCCGCGTCGGTCTCCACCCCGTGCACGGCC
Organism: Streptomyces albiaxialis; assembly: GCF_039530985.1. Taxonomy (NCBI): domain Bacteria; kingdom Bacillati; phylum Actinomycetota; class Actinomycetes; order Kitasatosporales; family Streptomycetaceae; genus Streptomyces; species Streptomyces albiaxialis. Next base: position 138,331 of record NZ_BAAAPE010000029.1, on the reverse strand, counting down.
GCGCCCCGCTCGACCGCCAGCAGCAGCGCGAGCCCGGTGCCGCAGCCCAGGCCCAGCACCCGGGAGCCCGGGCCGATCTCCAGCCGTTCGTACACCGCCTCGTAGAGCGGGACCAGCATCCGTTCCTGGATCTCCGCCCAGTCCCGCGCCCGGGCGGTCTGCTCCGCCGTGGGGGACGCGGTCCGGTGCCGGTCATGCACGAGCGCGGGTGTCATCGCAACGCCCCAATCCAGTGAAGCTCCGTCGCGGCCGTCTGGGTTCCCCTTGAGTGGTGCCCGCCCCCGTATGCCCAGGGAACAGCGCATCTGTCCGTGCGTCCAGGGGGTGCGCCGGTATGTCTTCCGCGCTCCTCCGGTGCGCCCCGGCCACCGTGTGCGCCCTCCGGTGCCCCGGGGCAGGACAGGCGGCCGTACCATGCCCGGCATGGCGAAATCACCCGTCCTCACGCCCCGTTCGGAGGACTTCCCGCGCTGGTATCAAGAGCTGGTCGGCAAGGCGGAGCTGGCCGAGAACGGCCCGGTGCGCGGCACGATGGTGATCCGACCGTACGGCTACGCCATCTGGGAACGGATGCAGCAGGGCATGGACGCCCGCATCAAGGACGCGGGGGCACAGAACGCGTACTTCCCCCTCCTCATCCCGCAGTCCTACATGACGAAGGAAGCGGAGCACGTCGAGGGCTTCTCGCCCGAGCTGGCCGTCGTCACCCACGGCGGCGGCAAAGAGCTGGAGGAGCCCGCGGTCATCCGCCCCACCTCCGAGACGATCATCAACGACCACTTCTCCCGGTGGATCCAGAGCTACCGGGACCTTCCCCTGCTGATCAACCAGTGGGCCAACGTCGTCCGCTGGGAGATGCGCCCCCGCCTCTTCCTGCGCACCTCCGAGTTCCTCTGGCAGGAGGGCCACACCGCGCACGCGACCTACGAGGAGGCGCGCGACTTCGCGGCGCGCATCCACCGCCGCGTTTACGAGGACTTCATGACAGAAGTCCTCGCCATCGACGTCGTCCCCGGCCGCAAGACCGCCCGCGAACGGTTCGCGGGCGCCCTCAACACGCTCACCCTCGAAGCGATGATGGGCGACGGCAAGGCCCTCCAGATGGGCACCAGTCACGAGCTGGGCCAGAACTTCGCCCGCGCCTTCGGCACCCGGTACCTCTCCCGCGAGGGCGGCCGCGAATACGTCTGGCAGACCTCCTGGGGCAGCACCACCCGCATGGTCGGCGCGATGGTCATGGCCCACGGCGACGACGACGGCCTCCGTCTGCCGCCCCGCCTCGCCCCCGTCCAGGCCGTCGTGCTCGCCGTCAAGGGCGACGAGGCCGTGCTCGCCAAGGTCCGCGAGGTCACCGACGCGCTGCGCGCCGCCGGGATCCGCGCCCAGGCAGACGACAGGACCGACACCCCCTTCGGCCGCCGCGCCGTCGACTGGGAACTCAAGGGCGTCCCCGTACGTATCGAGATCGGGCCCCGTGACCTGGAGCGCGAGCCCGAGCACGGCGGCACCGCGATGCTCGTGCGGCGCGTGCGGGGCGGCAAGGAGCCGGTCCGCGCCGACGCGCTCCCCGGCCTCCTCCCGGACCTGCTGGAGGAGGAACAGGGCCTGCTGCTGCGGCAGTCCAGGGAGCTGCGCGAGAGCCGCACGAGCGACGTGCGTACGATCGAGGAGGCCGCCGAGGCGGCGACCGCCGGGGGCTGGGCCCGTATCCCGTGGTCCGTGCTCGGCCCGGAGGGCGAGGAGAAGCTCGCCGAGCGGTCGGTGACCGTGCGCTGCCTGGTCGCCGAGGACGGCACCGTCCCGGAGACGGACGACGCGCCGGGGAACCTGGCAGTGGTCGCCCGCGCCTACTGAGACAGGGGCGCCCGGACTACGACAGAGGGACTATCTGGCGATACGTCCCGGCTTGAGACGGGTGTGCGGGTTCTCCTCAGATCTGCGCACCCGCCCTCGTCCAGACCCATCAGTGTGAACTGACTGGTACGTGCAAATTATTTGGGATGCCCTGGAATCGGAACACTGGGGCACTCCTGCTCGTTGGGAACGACGTGAGCACGACACCACCAGTTCTCGCCGCCGAACTGGCAGCCGCCTGGGCCGACATTCAACGGCACCATCCCGAGCTGCCAGATCTGGCCGCGCCCGAATCACTGATCGGAGAGTCGTCGTCCGCCTGTGGCGCTGGTCTCTCCTTCGAGCGGCTGCTCCACGAGGCGGTCCACGGAATCGCCGCGGCGCGCGGTGTCCGGGACACCTCGCGTGCCGGCCGCTATCACAACCGACGCTTCCTGGCGATCGCCGAGGAGCTGGGTCTGGACCACCCGGAGGAGCCGCACCCCAGCAGCGGCTTCTCCCTGGTGGTCCTCACCCCCGACACGAGAAGGCGTTACCGGCCCACGATCGAGCGCCTCCAGCGCGCCCTGAAGGCGTACAGCGCCGCCACCGAGACCGACACCGGCCGCAGCTTCCGCGGGCCCGCCGCGCGGCACGGCTCCTCCGGGGGAGGCGTCCGGGTCAAGGCCGTCTGCGACTGCGGGCGCAACGTCCGCGTCGTCCCCTCCGTCCTGGCGCAGGCGCCGATCATGTGCGGCGCCTGCGGCAAGCAGTTCCGCATCCCCGTCGACCCCGTCGACCCGATCGAGACCAAGAGCAAGCCGACCGCGGAACCCGTCGCGGCGGTCGGCTGACACGCACCGGCGGCGTCCTCGCGTGTGCGCTCCCTCCAGGGCCGGGCCTCCGGGCGCGGCCCCCGGGAGGGAGGCGGGGGCGCGGTTCGGCAGGCACCCACGCGTGTGGCATCATGGACGGCTGAACTCGACAGCCGCACAGGACCCCTCTCTCCTCCGGCTGACGCGTCCATCGGACACCCCGGGCACCGCAACCCCACGCGGGGCCGCGTCGTGTCCACCCACGTCAAGACCAGGAGACACCACACCCGTGGCAGTCAAGATCAAGCTGAAGCGTCTGGGCAAGATCCGTTCGCCTCACTACCGCATCATCGTCGCCGACTCCCGCACGCGCCGTGACGGCCGTGCCATCGAGGAGATCGGCCTGTACCACCCGGTGCAGAACCCCTCGCGCATCGAGGTCGACTCGGAGCGCGTGCAGTACTGGCTGAGTGTCGGCGCGCAGCCGACCGAGCCGGTCGCGGCCATCCTCAAGGTCACCGGTGACTGGCAGAAGTTCAAGGGCCTCCCGGCCCCGGAGCCGATGAAGGTCGCCGAGCCGAAGGCCGACAAGAAGGTCCTCTTCGAGGCCGCCGCCAAGGAGTCCGGCGACGAGCCGAAGGGTGAGGCCATCACCCCGAAGGCGAAGAAGTCCGAGAAGAAGGCGGACGAGGGCGACAAGGCCGCCTCGTCGGCGTCCTCCGAGTCGACCGAGGCGTGAGGATGCTCGAGGAGGCCCTCGAGCACCTGGTGAAGGGCATTGTCGACCACCCCGACGAGGTGCAGATCGCTTCCCGCAATCTGCGCCGCGGACGCGTGCTGGAGGTCCGGGTCCACCCCGACGACCTCGGCAAGGTGATCGGGCGCAACGGCCGCACGGCCCGCGCCCTCCGCACCGTCGTGGGTGCCCTCGGCGGCCGTGGAGTCCGTGTCGACCTCGTCGACGTGGACCAGGTCCGCTGAAGCCGAAGCGCACCACGCAGCACCGGCACGGGCCGGGGACGGCGATTCCGCCGACCCCGGCCCGTCGTCGCGTCCACGGGCACCCTCCCGGTGCCCCCTCTCCCCACGGGCAGCACAGACCGAGCACGGAGTAGCAACAGTGCAGCTAGTCGTCGCGCGCATCGGCCGCGCTCACGGAATCAAGGGTGAGGTCACCGTCGAGGTCAGGACGGACGAGCCCGAACTGCGCCTCGGCCCCGGCGCCGTCCTCACCACCGACCCCTCCTCCGCGGGTCCGCTCACCATCGAGAGCGGCCGGGTCCACAGCGGGCGCCTCCTGCTGCGCTTCGAGGGCGTCCGCGACCGCACCGCCGCCGAGGCCCTGCGCAACACCCTCCTCGTCGCCGAGGTCGATCCCGAGGAGCGGCCCGAGGACCCCGAGGAGTTCTACGACCACCAGCTCGCCGACCTCGACGTGGTCACCCGCGACGGCACGTCCGTCGGCCGTATCGAGGAGGTCGCCCACCCGCCGGGCCAGGACCTGCTCGTGGTCCGCCGCGAGGGCGGCGGCGAGGTGCTCATCCCCTTCGTCACCGAGATCGTGCCGGAGGTCGACCTGGAGGCGCAGCGCGTCGTCATCGACCCGCCCCCCGGCCTCCTCGACGAGAACGAGTCCCTGTGAAGCGCCGGACGGGCCGGCGGACGAGGCGGCGGAGGCAGCGGTGAGACTCGACATCGTCACGATCTTCCCCGAGTACCTGGAGCCCCTGAACGTCTCCCTCGTGGGCAAGGCACGCGCCCGCGGCGACCTCGACGTCCGCGTCCACGACCTGCGCGCCTGGACCCACGACCGGCACCACACGGTCGACGACACCCCCTACGGCGGCGGCCCGGGCATGGTCATGAAGCCCGACCCCTGGGGCGAGGCCCTCGACGCCGTACTGGAGTCCGGGGCCGACGGTCCGGACGTCGGAGAGCCCGTCCTCGTCGTCCCCACGCCCAGCGGACGCCCCTTCACCCAGGAGCTGGCCGTCGAGCTGTCCGGCAAGCCCTGGCTCGTCTTCACGCCCGCCCGCTACGAGGGCATCGACCGCCGCGTCATCGACGCGTACGCCGAGCGCCTCGACGTGCGCGAGGTCTCCATCGGCGACTACGTGCTGGCCGGGGGAGAGGCCCCCGTCCTCGTCATGGTCGAGGCCATCGCGCGCCTGCTGCCCGGCGTCCTGGGCAACGCCGAGTCCCACCGCGACGACTCCTTCGCGCCCGGCGCCATGGCCGACCTCCTGGAAGGCCCCGTCTACACCAAGCCGCCCGAGTGGCGCGGCCGCGGCATCCCCGAGGTGCTGGTGAGCGGCCACCACGGGAAGATCGCCCGCTGGCGCCGCGACCAGGCCCTCGCCCGTACGACCGCGCACCGGCCCGACCTGATCGCGCGCTGCGACCCGGACGCCTTCGACAAGCACGACCGCGCCGCCCTGGAGGAGCTGGGCTGGCGGCAGGGAACGGACGGCCGATTTTGGCTGTCCGGGGAGGCCGTGGAAGAATAGGCCGCTGCCTCACGTCCGGCGCGCGACCCTGCCACAGGGGGACCAACGCCCGCACGGAGTGGCGGCTCCCGAATCATCATCACGATCATTCCGCTGATGACCTGTGGCATCAGCGAGGAAAGCAGACGGACATGTCTCACCTTCTCGACAGCGTCGACGCGGCCTCCCTGCGGAGCGACGTCCCGGCCTTCCGCCCGGGCGACACCGTCAACGTGCACGTGCGCGTCATCGAGGGCAACCGCTCTCGTGTCCAGCAGTTCAAGGGCGTCTGCATCCGCCGCCAGGGCGCCGGCGTCCGCGAGACCTTCACGGTCCGCAAGGTCAGCTTCAGCGTCGGCGTCGAGCGCACCTTCCCGGTGCACACCCCGATCGTCGAGAAGATCGAGGTCGTGACCCGCGGTGACGTCCGCCGCGCCAAGCTCTACTACCTCCGTGACCTGCGCGGCAAGGCCGCGAAGATCAAGGAGAAGCGCGAGAGCTGATCTCTCGCCGCGTCCGTTCCGCCGCCGGTTAGGCTTCGGCTCGATGGACACGGACGCACAGCACGACGAACCGGAGCGCGACCGCTCTCCCGACCCCGAAGAGGGGAGGAAGGGCCGGTCGCGCTCCTTTCGTGTCGGCGTCGGTGCCGCCGTGCTGGTCGGGGTCCTCTTGCTGACCAGCGCCTTTGTGGTGCAGCCTTTTCTGATTCCGAGCTCTTCGATGGAGCCGACCCTGCGCGTCGGCGACCGGGTCATGGTGAACAAGCTCGCCTACCGGTTCGGCAACCTTCCGGAGCGCGGAGACGTTGTGGTCTTTGACGGCACCGGCAATTTCGCGGGGGAAGAGGGTTCCGGCGGGAACCCCGTGACCGCTCTCCTGCGCAAGGCCGGAGCCGTGACCGGCCTGGTCGAGCCCGCCGAGTCGGACTATGTGAAGCGCGTGATCGGCGTGGGCGGCGACCGGGTGAGCTGCTGCGACAAGCGGGGGAGGATCGAGGTGAACGGTGAGCCGGTGGACGAGGCCTATCTGCACCCCGGAGACACACCTTCCGCCGTTCCCTTCGAGACGGAGGTCCCGAGCGGGCGGCTGTGGGTGATGGGCGACCACCGCTCCATGTCGAGCGACTCCCGCGACCATCTGGGCGAGCCGGGCGGCGGCACCGTTCCCGTCGACCACGTCATCGGCCGTGCCGACTGGATCGGCTGGCCCTTCGGCCGCCTGGGCTCGGTGCGCCATGGCTGACCGCCGCGGTCAGCGGCCCGGAGACCGTCAGGGCCCGCCCGGACCCCCCGGCCCGGGCCCCCGACCGCCCCGCCGGTACGACTACGGCGTCCCGAGCGAGTACGAGGACCAGGCGTCCTACGAGGCGCCGTACGGGGCATCGGCCGGCCCCGTTCCGCAGCAGCCGGATTACGGCTACGGGGAGCAGCCGTACGGGAGCAACGGCGCGTACGGAGCGAGCGACCAGAACGGGCCGAACGGCCAGAACGGCCAGAACGGCCACGGGGCCTACAGCGGGACCGGGACGTACAGCGGGACCGGAGCGTACAACGGCAACGGGACGTACAACGGCAACGGCCGCCCGTACGACTACAACGGCGGGTACGACTACAGCGAGCCCTTCGATTACTCCGCGCCTCCTCCGGGACCTCAGGCCTATCCGCCGCAGCCGCGTCCGTACGGGCGGCAGCCGGGGCCCGTTGCGCCCGTTGCGCCCGTACCGGACATGCCGGAGGTGGCGGCGGAGCCGGAGCCGGGACCGGAGCCGCTGTCCGGTCCGGAGCCTGAGGCCGGGGGCGAGGACGGGGACGGGGAGGAGACCGGCGCCGGGCGGCGTACGCTGCGCGGGCCCGGTCAGGGGCGGGCCGCCCGGCGGCGGGCCGCGAAGCGGATCAAGCGCCGCCGGAGGCTCTCGGCGACCAAGGAGATACCGATCCTCATCGGGGTCGCACTCCTGATCGCGCTGGTGCTCAAGACGTTCCTCGTGCAGGCGTTCGTGATCCCGTCCGGCTCGATGGAACAGACCATCAAGATCGGCGACCGGGTGCTGGTCGACAAGCTCACGCCGTGGTTCGGCTCGAAGCCGGAGCGCGGCGACGTGGTCGTCTTCAAGGACCCGGGCGGCTGGCTGGAGAAGGAGAAGAAAAAGAAGGAAGATCCGCCCATCGGCATCAAGCAGGGCAAGGAATTCCTGACCTTCATAGGCCTGCTGCCCTCCGACGACGAGCAGGACCTGATCAAGCGGGTCGTCGGGGTCGGCGGCGACACGGTGCGATGCTGCGACAAGCAGGGCCGGGTGACGGTGAACGGCGAGCCCCTGGAGGAGCCGTACCTGCATCCGGGGAACAAGCCTTCGCAGCTCAAGTTCAAGGTGCAGGTCCCCATCGGTCGGGTATTCGTGATGGGTGACCACAGGTCGAACTCGGCCGACTCCCGCTATCACCTGCGGGAGCCGGACAAGGGGACGATTCCTGAGGATCTCGTCGTCGGTCGCGCGGTCGTGATCGCATGGCCGTTCGGGCACTGGCGACGTCTGGAAGAACCCGAGACATATGCTTCGGTACCGGATGCGCGCGGCGCGCCCGCCTCGGCGTCCGGCGCCAGTAACAATCCAGTGGTGCGACTCCCGTTCTCTGCGGAACTCCCGCTCGTTATGGGAGTGGTGGGCCTGTACCGGCTCTCGGACAGGCGGCAGCGCAGTGTGAGGAGTGGATGTGGGGGACTTGGCGGTTGGCGCACGGTCCGGTTCCGGCGATCCGGAGGACGAGCGTCCCGGAGGACGGGGCGGAGCGAGCGACAAGGAGCCGCCCGCCGTGAACAGAGCGGCCGATGGCGGGCCCGCCGGGACCGACGGGGAGGGAGCGGCCGCCATGACCTCCCGTAGCAGCGGCGCGGGCAAGAACAAGAAGCAGCGTTCCTTCTGGAAGGAACTGCCCATCCTGATCGGCATCGCGCTGATCCTGGCGCTGCTGATCAAAACGTTCCTGGTGCAGGCGTTCTCCATCCCGTCCGACTCGATGCAGAACACCCTGCAGCGGGGCGACAGGGTGCTCGTCGACAAGCTCACGCCGTGGTTCGGGTCCACCCCGGAGCGCGGCGAGGTCATCGTCTTCCACGACCCGGGCGGCTGGCTCCCGGAGGCGCAGATCGAGGAGAACGTCGTCCAGAAGGCGCTCAGCTTCATCGGCCTGATGCCCTCGGCCAACGAGAAGGACCTGATCAAGCGCGTGATCGCGGTCGGCGGCGACACCGTCGAGTGCAAGGAGAACGGCAAGGTCAAGGTCAACGGCACGGCCCTGGACGAGTCCTCGTACCTCTACCCGGGCAACACGCCCTGCGGCGACAAGCCGTTCGGGCCGCTGAAGGTGCCGGACGGGAAGCTGTGGGTCATGGGCGACCACCGTCAGGACTCGCTCGACTCGCGGTACCACCAGAACCAGCAGGGCGGCGGTTTCGTGCCCGAGCAGCAGGTCGTCGGCCGCGCCATCGTCAAGGCCTGGCCGATCAACCGCTGGGGCACGCTGCCGGTGCCGGACACCTTCGACCAGAAGGGGCTCTCGGCCCACGCGGCCGCCGCCGCGCCCGGGGCGCTCGGCCTGGCCGGTGCCGTCCCGCTGGTGCTGTGGCGGCGCAGGCGCCTGATCGCCAAGGACTCCGTCGTGACCGCCGGTCAGGAGACCGGCAAGGGCTGACGCCGTCGGGTACCCACGGGTAGGGTGCGCGCAGATCTTCGGGGCCCCGCTTCGCCGGGGCCCCGGGAGTGTGACGGACGACCCGGGAGTGCGGTGCGGCGATGAGCGAGGCAGGACGTGGCGGCGAGGGCCACGGCCGTCTGGGCGGAATACTGTCCGGGGTGGCCGTGGCCCTCGGCTGTGTGCTCTTCCTGGGCGGCTTCGTCTGGGGAGCCGTGCTCTACCAGCCGTACACGGTGCCGACCGACTCCATGCACCCCACCGTGAAGTCCGGGGACCGCGTCCTGGCCGAACGTACGGACGGCGACACGGTCCGGCGCGGCGACGTCGTCGTCTTCCAGGACAAGGTGTGGGGCGCCTCGCCCATGGTCAAGCGCGTGGTCGGCGTCGGCGGGGACAAGGTCGCCTGCTGCGACAAGGCGGGCAGGCTGACCGTCGACGGCAAGCCCGTCGACGAACCGTATCTGCGTTCGACGGGCAAGGACGGGCAGCGGGCCTTCGAGCCGACGACCATCCCCCGCGGGAAGCTCTTCCTGCTCGGCGACAACCGCCTGGAGTCCCTGGACTCCCGCGTCCACCTCAAGGACGCCGACGGCGGCGCCGTGCCCCGCTCCGCCGTGAAGGCCCGTGTCGACGCCGTCGCCTGGCCGATGAGCGGATCCGGGATGCTGCCCGAGCCGCCGGGCTTCGCCGCGCTGCCGGGCGGAACCTCGGATCCAGGGCCGCTCCGCCCCCTCGTGATCGCGATCGTGACGGGCGCCGTCCTCATCCTCGGCGGTGCCGCGTACGGACCGATCGCGCGGCGCATGTCATCTTCGGCCCGGGACCGGGCAGGGTGACGCACAATAGGGGGACGCACGGCTGAAGGGGAACATGCCATGAGTGCCGAGGACCTCGAAAAGTACGAGACCGAGATGGAGCTCAAGCTCTACCGGGAGTACCGAGATGTCGTCGGGCTGTTCAAGTACGTGATCGAGACCGATCGCCGCTTCTACCTCACCAATGACTATGAGATGCAGGTCCACTCGGTCCAGGGTGAGGTCTTCTTCGAGGTCTCCATGGCGGATGCGTGGGTGTGGGACATGTACAGGCCCGCACGGTTCGTCAAGCAGGTACGCGTGCTCACTTTCAAGGACGTGAACATCGAGGAGCTCAACAAGAGCGACCTCGACCTCCCCGAGGACTCGGGCTTCAAGGGGTGAGCTGAGCTCCGGCTTCGCGGGAAGAGCTCTGCCTCTCAGAGGGGATCCGGTCTTTTGGGGTAGGGCCCTGCCCTTCAGGGGTGAGAAGCGCCCTGCTCCGGCTCCCGGGGTCCGGTGTGTTCACCCGTGAGGGTGAGCGAGTTATCCACAGGAGCGGGGTTTTCCCCGGAAATCACGCCGATCCCCGCGCCGCCTCCCGGCCCGGCACAGTCGATGCCGGAGGTGGTGCGGATGAACGCCCGAGTGGCAATCGGCCGCTATGGAGAAGACCTGGCCGCACGCCGGCTGCGTGAAGAGGGCATGGCCGTCCTCGTGAGGAACTGGCGATGCGCCGAAGGAGAGATCGACCTCATCGCGCGCGACGCCGACGCGCTCGCCGTCTGCGAGGTCAAGACACGCCGCGCGAGCCGCCACGGCGTGTTCGAGCATCCCATGGCGGCCCTGTCGCCCAGCAAGACCGCGCGCCTGCGCCGCCTCGCCGCCCGCTGGCTCAGCGATCACTGGCTCATGCGGTACGGGCGGCTCCCTCCCGGAGGAGTCCGCATCGACCTTGTCGGTGTCCTGCTCCCGGAGCGCGGGGCACCCCTGATCCAGCACGTACGGGGAGTGGGCTGATGGGATTCGCACGCACCTGCGCCGTGGCGCTCATCGGGGTCGACGGCGTCCTCGTGGAGGTCCAGGCCGACCTGGAGCCGGGCGTCACCGCTTTCACCCTCGTGGGCCTGCCCGACAAGAGCCTGACCGAGAGCCGCGACAGAGTCCGCGCGGCCATCGTGAACTCCGGCGTGGCCTGGCCCCAGAAGAAGCTCACCGTAGGCCTCAGCCCCGCCTCCGTCCCCAAGGGCGGCAGCGGCTTCGACATCGCCGTGGCCTGCGCCATCCTCGCCGCCGCCGAGCGCGTCGACCCCAGAGAGATCGCCGGGCTCACGATGATCGGCGAGGTCGGCCTCGACGGCAGCGTCCGCCCCGTGCGCGGCGTCCTCCCCGCCGTCCTCGCCGCTGCCGACGCCGGATACAAGCGCGTCGTCGTCCCCGAGCAGGCCGCTCCCGAGGCCTCCCTCGTGCCCGACGTCACCGTCCTCGGCGTCCGGAGCCTGCGCCAGCTCATCGCCCTCCTCGCCGACGAACCCGTCCCCGAGGAGGAGACCCCGCAGGACGGCGAGCCCCCGGCCCCGTTCCTCGCCGGGCTCCCCGCCCTCCCCGACGCCGCCCCGGGCCTCATCGGCATGCCGGGGAACGAACACGTGGCCGACCTCGCCGACGTGGCCGGGCAGACCCGCGCCCGCCGCGCCCTGGAGATCGCCGCCGCCGGACGGCACCACCTCTTCTTCGAAGGCCCGCCCGGAGCAGGCAAGACCATGCTCGCCGAGCGTCTCCCCGGGCTGCTCCCCGACCTCACCCCACAGGAATCCCTGGAGGTCACCGCCGTCCACTCCGTCGCCGGAGCCCTGCCGCCTGGCCAGCCCCTCGTCAGCCGGCCGCCGTACTGCGCCCCGCACCACTCGGCCACCATGGCCGCCCTCGTCGGCGGCGGCAGCGGCCTGCCCCGCCCCGGCGCGGTCTCCCTCGCCCACCACGGGGTGCTCTTCCTGGACGAAGCCGCGGAGTGCGCCACACGCGTCCTCGACGCGCTGCGGCAGCCGCTCGAATCCGGCAGCATCGTCGTCGCCCGCGCCGCCGGGATGATGCGCATGCCGGCTCGCTTCCTCCTCGTCCTCGCCGCCAACCCCTGCCCCTGCGGGCTGTACGGCGGCCCCGGCGGCGAATGCGAGTGCAGGCCCGCCTCCGTCCGGCGCTACCACGCCAGACTCTCCGGCCCCCTCCTGGACCGCGTGGACCTGCGCGTCGGCGTCGAGCCCTTGGCCCGCCACGAGCTCTTCGCCAACGGAGGCCGCTCCGAGAGCACCGCTCAGGCCGCCGAGCGCGTCCGCGAAGCACGGGAAAGAGCCGCGGCACGCTTCCTGGGCACCCCCTGGAGCACCAACAGCGAGGTCCCCGGCCACGAGCTCCGCACCCGCTATCCGGCCCTCCCCGGAGCGCTCGGCGAAGCCGAGGCGGACCTGGAGTGCGGCAGGCTCACCGCCCGCGGCCTCGACCGCGTCCTCCGCGTCGCCTGGACCGTCGCCGACCTCGCGGGCCACGATCGCCCCAACCACGAGGACGTCGGCTTCGCGCTGGAGCTCCGCACAGGCGTCCGCCGAGGAGCCCTCCAGGGAGACTTCGCATGAGCGCGACCACCGGCCCGCCCGCCGACGCCCAACCGCCCTTGCCGGAACGGGACCCCGGGCCGGGGCGGGGACCGGATTCGGGGGAGAGGCCGGGTCCGGACCGGCGACCGGGAGGACGGCCGGACCGGCAACCGGGAGGGCGACCAGACCGGTCGACGGAGCGTCGGCCAGAACGCCGACCGGGACCGGGCGCAGGCCGTCCTGGGCCGGCACGGGGAGCTGGCCCTGGGACGAGCCCTGAGCCGGGAACGGAGGCGGAGGCGGGTCCTGGACCGGGACCGGCGCCGCGACCAGGAACGGGACCGGAGACGGTACCGGGGCCGGAGACGGGTGGGAGCGGCCCGGACGCGGAGCGTCACGCCAGGGCGGCGCTCACCAGGATCGCCGACCCCGGCGACCAGCGGATGGGCGAGTGGCTGGAGAAGTACGGGCCGCACGAGATCCTCGCCGCGCTCGCCTCCGACGGCCCGGCCCTCCCCGGCGCCGGCGCGCAGCGATGGGCGGGCCTCCGCCTCCGGGCCGAAGAAGCCCACCCCGCCACGGACCTCGCCCGGGCCCAGGAGAGAGGAGGCCGCTTCCTCTGCCCCGGTGACCCGGAATGGCCCTGTCAGCTCGACGACCTGGGCACTGCCAAGCCGTTCGGCCTGTGGGTGCGCGGCACCCCGTCCTTGCGCTACTGGTCCCTGCGCTCCGTCGCCGTCGTCGGCGCCCGCGCCTGCACGGATTACGGCGCGCACACCGCGGCCCATCTCGGCGCCGACCTCGCCGAACGGGGCTGGACCGTCGTCTCCGGCGCCGCGCACGGCATCGACGGCTCCGCACACCGGGGCGCCATGGCCGTGCACGGCCCCACCGTCGGCGTCCTCGCCTGCGGCGTCGACATGGCCTATCCGCCCGGCCACCGCGAACTCATCGAACGCCTCGCGGAACGCGCCCTCCTGATTGCCGAGCTCCCGCCTGGAGACCACCCCACCCGCAGCAGATTCGTTCTCAGGAACCGAGTGATCGCCGCACTCACCCGCGGCACCGTGGTCGTCGAGGCGGCGCTGCGCAGCGGGTCCCTCGTGACCGCCCGCCACGCCCAGCGACTCGGCCGCCACACCATGGGCGTCCCCGGCCCCGTGACCTCCGGCCTCTCCGCCGGCGTGCACGAACTGCTGCGCGGAGAGGCCGCCCTGGTCACCGACGCCGCCGAGATCATCGAACTCGTCGGCACCATGGGCGAGCTGGCACCGGACCGCCGTGGACCGGCCGTCGCACGCGACCTGTTGAGCGGCGAGACCGCCCGCGTCCTGGAGGCGCTGCCCGCCCGCGGTCCCGTCACCGTCGAGCGGCTGTCCCGCGCCGCGTGCACTCCACCCGCCCTCGCCCTCGCGCGGCTCCATGAGCTGCGGGCCCTCGGATTCGTCGAACGGGAGGGCGACGGCTGGCAGTTGATCCGGTCACCTGACCGACACTCCATCGGGTGATGAGGCGGTCCTTGACCTGGGGCTATCGAGTGAAAGGCTGAGCCATGTGCACCCACCCGCCGCTCGGCACCCTCCGGTGCCGCCGTGCACGTGGTCACCCACACCGCACCAGCACCCCGGGTGGAGCACCTGCCACCGCATGTCGGAACGATCACCCGGTCGCACATTGCGATGCCGCAGTCACGTTACGCTCACACCATCTCTCAATGAGACGCACGGCCTCCCATCCCTACAGGCACACCTACAGACCACCATCCAGCAGAACGGCTCAAGGCGACCCATGCCTCAGCACATCCCAGGGCCTGACCGCACGGCCACCGCCGCAGCAACGACCGCCGTCGACGACGCTGCGCCCAGGACCGCGCCCAGCACACTGGAAGAGCTCTGGCGGTCGTACAAGGGAACGGGTGACGGCAGGCTGCGCGAGCAACTGATCCTGCACTACTCACCCCTGGTCAAGTACGTCGCGGGCCGCGTCAGCGTCGGTCTCCCCGCCAACGTGGAGCAGGCCGACTTCGTCTCGTCCGGAATCTTCGGGCTGATCGACGCCATCGAGAAGTTCGACCCCGAGCGCTCCATCAAGTTCGAGACCTACGCCATCACCCGTATCCGCGGGGCCATGATCGACGAACTCCGCGCCCTGGACTGGATCCCCCGCTCCGTCCGCCAGAAGGCCCGCGCCGTCGAACGCGCCTACGCCACCCTGGAGGCCAAGCTCCGCCGCAGCCCCTCCGAGGCCGAGGTCGCCGCGGAGATGGACATCCCCCTCGAAGAACTGCACGGCGTCTTCAGCCAGTTGTCCCTCGCCAACGTCGTCGCCCTCGAAGAGCTGCTCCACGTGGGCGGCGAAGGCGGCGACCGGCTCAGCCTGATGGACACCCTTGAGGACACCGCCGCCGACAACCCCGTAGAGATCGCCGAGGACCGCGAGCTGCGCCGCCTCCTCGCCCGCGCCATCAACACCCTCCCGGACAGGGAGAAGACGGTGGTCACCCTCTACTACTACGAGGGCCTCACCCTCGCCGAGATCGGCCAGGTGCTGGGCGTCACCGAGAGCCGCGTCAGCCAGATCCACACCAAGTCCGTCCTCCAGCTCCGGGCCAAGATGGCCGACGTCGGACGCTGACACGGAGGCCCGTATCGCTGAATCGGTCCTGCCGATCGGGCCTGCCCGTATGACGATGAGCCTCACCTCCGTAAGCTAGAGGTGTGCCCAGGATTCGAGCGGCCTCCGTGGCCGAGCACCGGACCATGCAGCGCGCGGCCCTGCTGGACGCCGCCAGGTCACTCCTGTCCGAAGGCGGAACGGAGGCCCTGACCTTCCCCGCCCTCGCACAGCGCACGGGCCTCGCGCGCTCCTCCGTCTACGAGTACTTCCGCTCGCGCGCCGCGGTCGTCGAGGAACTGTGCGCCGTCGACTTCCCCGTCTGGGCTGCCGAGGTCGAGGCCGCCATGGCCGAGGCCCCGACGCCGGAGGCGAAGGTCGAGGCATACGTCCGTCGGCAGCTCGCTCTCGTCGGCGACCGGCGCCACCGCGCCGTCGTCGCGATCTCCGCGGGCGAGCTGGACGCGGGCGCCCGCGAGCGCATCCGCGCCGCCCATGGCGGCCTGATCGCGATGGTCGTCGAAGCCCTCGCCGATCTCGGCCATGAACAGCCGCGGCTTGCCGCGATGCTGCTCCAGGGCGTCGTCGACTCCGCGGTCCGCCGGATCGAGCTCGGTGCTGCCGAGGACCCCGAACAGATCGCGGACGCCGCCGCGGCCATGGCCCTGCGCGGCGTCCAGGGCTGAGCCCCGAGGGGCGGCGCGACAAGTCCGACGGGACCGGCATGTGCGACAGGTCCGAGGGGCCCGCGCCACCATGAGCAGCTAGCCCCCGCCCCGGGGCTCGTCGGGCGCGATGCCGCCCGCCAGGCGCGCGCCGGAGCAGGCGACGGTGAGCCCAGGCCGCCGTGAGCGCCAGGAGCAGCGCGCCCCCGGCCGCGACCACGCCCGTCCCCGTACCGCCAGTGCCCGCGGACCGTCCGGCGGGGGCACCCATCCGTTCCGGCCGGGCGATCACGCGGCCCCGTGCCCCGCCCTCCGGGAACGGCACCCCGAACACCGGCAGCAGCCGTGACGGCCCGCCGCCCAGCAGCGCGGCGGGAAGCAGCGACAGCGGATCGAGATAGCGCTCACCCCGCAGCAGGCCCCAGTGCAGGCACCGCATACGGCCCGGGCAGTGCCCGGCGCCACCGGCGGGCCGCGCGGCCGTCAGTGTGCCGACCACCTCCCCGGCGGCCACCCGTTCACCCTTGCGGACCGAGGCCCGCACCGGCTCGTACGTGAGGCGCAGCGGAGGCCGCCCCGTGCCCGTCAGCGTGATCGCGACCACCCCGCGGCCCGCGACCTTCCCCGCGAACGAAACCCGCCCCGGCGCCGCCGCCCGCACCCGCTGACCGACCCGCGCCGCCAGGTCGACGCCCCGGTGCCCGGCCTGCCACGGCTCGGGCGGCGGCTCCCAGGCCCGTACGACGAGGGGACGGCGGGCACCGGAGTCGCCGGCCACAGGCCACGCGCGTCCCCCGCCCCCTCCCCCCACCCCTCCCTCCTCCTCCGCCTCTCGTTCCGGCTCCGGTCGGGGAGCTCCCGCACCCGGTGTGTTGGGGAGCCGGGGGCCGGGTGCGGGAGCGTCTTGGTGGGCCGTCGGCCCTGGTGCACCGGTTCCGGCGCCCGCCGCGTCGGCTCCGGGTCCTGTGCTGCCGGTGATCACCGTGGGTGCGAGGGCGACGAGGGTGATCGTGAGGGCTGCCAGGAGGCGGGGGCGGGGCCGGTGGCGGCGGGGTGTGTGGCGGTGCATGGGAAGACTGTCGTGGGGATTGTCGGGGGAGGGGGATCATGGGGGTTTTCTGTGGGTAACTCGCGGGTTGTGGACAAAGGCGTCACTCGTGCGAGGGGGGTGGGGTGCGTCGTGGGGCGGGCCCGGGGCGTCCGTGGCCACCCCGTGGGACACGGCCTGCCGTCCGGGTCCCGTACACTCTTGGTGCGGCCCGGGTGACCGGGCTGACTTCGCACGCCCCGCCACCCTCACCCGGTGGCCGCGCATCTCGGTCCTCGGAGCGGCTGGTCAGACGGTTCTGACGGCACTCCCGGGCAGCGCGCCAGGGGCGTCAGGCAAGCGGTGGCCGTCCGGCCGCCGCTGATGACAACCGAGTAGTTCAAGGAGAACGGCCATGGCCGTCGTCACGATGCGGGAGCTGCTGGAGAGCGGCGTCCACTTCGGGCACCAGACCCGCCGCTGGAACCCGAAGATGAAGCGCTTCATCTTCACCGAGCGCAATGGCATCTACATCATCGACCTGCTCCAGTCGCTGTCGTACATCGACCGCGCCTACGAGTTCGTCAAGGAGACCGTCGCGCACGGCGGCTCGATCATGTTCGTCGGCACCAAGAAGCAGGCCCAGGAGGCCATCGCCGAGCAGGCCACTCGCGTGGGCATGCCCTACGTGAACCAGCGCTGGCTCGGCGGCATGCTGACCAACTTCTCGACGGTCTACAAGCGTCTGCAGCGCCTCAAGGAGCTTGAGCAGATCGACTTCGAGGACGTGGCCGCTTCCGGTCTGACCAAGAAGGAGCTGCTGGTCCTCTCCCGCGAGAAGGCGAAGCTGGAGAAGACCCTCGGCGGTATCCGCGAGATGCAGAAGGTGCCGAGCGCCGTCTGGATCGTGGACACCAAGAAGGAGCACATCGCCGTCGGTGAGGCGCGCAAGCTCAACATCCCGGTCGTCGCGATCCTCGACACCAACTGCGACCCGGACGAGGTCGACTACAAGATCCCGGGCAACGACGACGCGATCCGCTCCGTCACCCTGCTCACCCGCGTGATCGCCGACGCCGTGGCGGAGGGCCTCATCGCCCGTTCGTCCGGTGGCTCGGGCGAGGGCAAGGGCGAGAAGGCGTCCGGCGAGCCGCTGGCCGAGTGGGAGCGCGAGCTCCTGGAGGGCGAGAAGGCGGAGAAGGCCGAGACCGCCGAGCGTCCCGCCGAGGCCGCCGAGGTCAAGGACGAGGCCGCCGCCGAGGCCGAGGTGCAGACCTCCGCCGAGACCGAGAAGGCCGCGGACGCCGAGCAGGCCGACGAGAAGCCCGCCGCCGAGGCCTGATCCGTCAGCCCGTTCGGGCAGAGGTTTCACGGTGATACGGCGGGGGCCGGGAGCCCCCGCCGTACGCCCGTGAAGCGCCTCGGTCTGTCGCAGACCGAACCCACCTCATCGACTTTTCGAGAAGAGATTCACAGACCATGGCGAACTACTCCGCCGCCGACGTCAAGAAGCTCCGGGAGCTCACCGGCGCCGGCATGATGGACTGCAAGAAGGCGCTGGACGAGGCCGAGGGCAACGTCGACAAGGCCGTCGAGATCCTGCGCGTCAAGGGCCAGAAGGGCGTCGCCAAGCGCGAGAGCCGCACGGCCGAGAACGGCGCGGTCGTCGTCCGTATCACCGACGACAGCACCGCCGGTGTGCTCGTCGAGCTGAAGTGCGAGACCGACTTCGTCGCCAAGGGCGACAAGTTCGTCACCGTCGCCGAGGCCATCGCCGCGCACGTCGAGGCGACCTCCCCGGCCGACATCGACGCGCTGCTGGCCTCGGAGATCGAGTCCGGCAAGACCGTCCAGGCCTACGTCGACGAGGCCAACGCGAGCCTCGGCGAGAAGATCGTGCTGGACCGCTTCGCGCAGTTCTCCGGCGCGTACGTCGGCTCGTACCTGCACCGCACCAGCCCGGACCTGCCGCCGCAGGTCGGCGTGCTGGTCGAGCTGGACAAGGCCGACGCGGACATCGCCAAGGACGTCGCGCAGCACATCGCCGCGTTCGCGCCGAAGTACCTGTCCGAGGACGAGGTTCCGGCCGATGTCGTCGCCAACGAGCGCCGTATCGCCGAGGAGACGGCGAAGGAGGAGGGCAAGCCGGAGGCCGCCCTTCCGAAGATCGTCGAGGGCCGCGTGAAGGGCTTCTTCAAGGAGAACACCCTTCTCGACCAGCCGTTCGCCAAGGACAACAAGAAGTCCGTCCAGAAGGTCCTGGACGAGGCCGGTGTCACGCTGAAGCGCTTCGCCCGCTTCCGCGTCGGCGCCTGACGGCCCCCCTGACGTATCCCGCAGGCCGGTTCCGTACACGGGAACCGGCACGGGCCCGATAGGGTCGGGCACAGGGCAGTTGTGACGAGGAGGCCATTGCCGCGATGGGAACCCGCGAGGATCCGACGGCAGTGGCCTCCTTCGTATGTGCACGAGGAGATCTCCATGAGCAATGACACCGACAAAGACGGCGACCGTCGGCGGCGCTTTCTGCTGAAGCTCTCCGGCGAGGCGTTCGCCGGAGGCGGCGGACTCGGTGTCGACCCCGACGTCGTGCACAAAGTGGCCCGGGAGATCGCCTCGGTCGTCCAGGACGGCTACGAGGTGGCCGTGGTCATCGGCGGCGGCAACTTCTTCCGCGGCGCCGAGCTCCAGCAGCGGGGCATGGACCGGGCACGGTCCGACTACATGGGCATGCTCGGCACGGTGATGAACTGCCTGGCGCTCCAGGACTTCCTGGAGAAGGAGGGCATCGACTCCCGCGTGCAGACCGCCATCACCATGGGCCAGGTCGCGGAGCCGTACATCCCGCTGCGCGCCGTGCGGCACCTGGAGAAGGGCCGCGTGGTGATCTTCGGTGCGGGCATGGGCATGCCGTACTTCTCCACCGACACGACGGCGGCCCAGCGCGCGCTGGAGATCAACGCCGAAGTGATGCTGATGGGCAAGAACGGCGTCGACGGTGTCTACGACTCCGACCCCGCGCACAACGCGGCGGCCGTGAAGTTCGACGCGCTGGGGTACGACGAGGTCATCACCCGGGACCTCAAGGTCGCCGACATGACGGCGATCACCCTGTGCCGCGACAACAAGCTGCCGATCCTCGTCTTCGAGCTGCTGGCCGAAGGCAATATCGCGCGGGCGGTCAAGGGTGAGAAGATCGGCACCCTGGTCAGCAACCAGGGGACCCGGGACTGACCCGGTACGGGGATGGACAACAGCCTGCCGGTCGGACACCGTGCAGGAATCAGGGCACTGCGGGGGCCGGAGCCGTGCCGTGGCGCGGTTGGCCGCGTCACTGCCCCGGATGAAGCAGTCAGGCTCATTCATCGAACCAGGAGCACGTGGTGATCGAAGAGACCCTCCTCGAAGCCGAGGAAAAGATGGAGAAGGCGGTCGTCGTCGCCAAGGAGGACTTCGCCGCTATTCGCACCGGCCGTGCGCACCCGGCGATGTTCAACAAGATCGTGGCGGACTACTACGGCGCGCTCACGCCCATCAACCAGTTGGCGTCGTTCTCGGTGCCGGAGCCCCGGATGGCGGTGGTGACTCCGTTCGACAAGAGCGCGCTGCGCAACATCGAGCAGGCCATCCGCGACTCCGACCTGGGCGTGAACCCGTCGAACGACGGCCACATCATCCGGGTGGTCTTCCCGGAGCTGACCGAGGAGCGCCGCAGGGAGTTCATCAAGGTCGCCAAGACCAAGGGTGAGGACGCGAAGATCTCGATCCGCAGCGTCCGCCGCAAGGCCAAGGAGACCCTGGACAAGGCCATCAAGGACGGCGAGGTCGGCGAGGACGAGGGCCGGCGCGGCGAGAAGGAGCTGGACGACACCACCGCGAAGTACGTCGCGCAGGTGGACGAGCTGCTCAAGCACAAGGAATCCGAGCTGCTCGAAGTCTGACGGGCCCCGAAGCCCGAGCGTCCCCCCGTCCACGATCCGAGGTCCAAGGTCGAAGGCTGCAATCTGTGAACGACTCAACCTGGGGAGCGCCGCCACCGAGCGCGGGGTACTGGGGTCCTCCCGACCAGGGGCCCGCCGGGGCCGGAGCGGCTCCTCCGCGTGCCGGCGGGGCGCCTGCCGGGCACGACGTCGGCGGCGATGTGTCGCAGACTCGGCCTATGCCCATTGTGTCCGACCCAGGTGACTCCGGCGGTCCGGAGGAGCGCCCGCGCTTCCGTGACGAGCCGGAGGGCCGCGGCGCCCAGGAGCCCGCACCCGCCCCTGCTCCCACGCCCGCTCCCGAGGGGGACAAGGGGAAGAAGAGGGCGGGCCGTGACCTGCGTGCGGCCATAGGGGTGGGCCTCGGCCTGGGCGTGGTGATCCTGGCCTCGCTGTTCCTCTACAAGCCGGTCTTCGTCGGCGTGATCGTCGTCGCCGTCGTGGTGGGCCTGTGGGAGCTGACGTCGCGGCTGAACGAGCGCAAGGGCATCCGCGCTCCCCTGGTGCCCCTGGCGGTCGGCGGTGCCGCCATGGTCGTCGCGGGCTATGTGCGGGGCGCGGAGGGCGCCTGGGTGGCCGTGGCGCTCACGGCCCTCGCGGTCCTGGTGTGGCGGATGACGGAGCCGCCCGCGGACTATCTGCGGGACGTGACGGCGGGTGTCTTCGCCGCGTTCTACGTGCCGTTCCTGGCGACGTTCGTCGCGCTGATGCTCGCGGCGGACGACGGGCCGTGGCGCGTGCTGACCTTCCTGATCCTGACGGTCGTCAGCGACACCGGCGCGTACGCGGTCGGCTGGCGCTTCGGCACGCACAAACTCGCCCCCCGCATCAGCCCCGGGAAGACCCGGGAGGGCCTGGCCGGGGCTGTGGCGTTCGCCATGGCGGCGGGGGCGCTGTGCACCCAGTTCATGATCGACGACGGGAGCTGGTGGCAGGGACTGCTGCTCGGGCTGGCCGTGGCGATCACCGCGACCCTGGGTGACCTGGGCGAATCGATGATGAAGCGGGACCTGGGCATCAAGGACATGGGCACGCTGCTGCCCGGCCACGGCGGGATCATGGACCGCCTCGACTCGCTGCTGCCGACGGCGCCCGTGGTGTGGCTGCTGTTCGTGGTCTTCGTCGGCGCGGGCTGATCCGCACTCCGGTTACGCTGGATGGGTCTGCTGCTTCTCTGCGGCGGGGTTCGCCCGGTCAGGTCTCCTGGCGCAGGCATCACCCAGCCGTCGTCCCCGCACCCGCAGGGCAGCCATCACGCGCCGCACTGAGGAGTACCAGCCCATGCCCGGGCCCGCCCCTGGAGAACTGACTTTCGTCGCCCCCCGCGGGGTCAAGAAGCCGCCGCGGCACCTTGCCGATCTCACACCCGAGGAGCGCCGCGAGGCCGTCGCCGCCGCCGGCGAGAAGCCGTTCCGCGCCAAGCAGCTCTCGCAGCACTATTTCGCGCGCCTGGCGCACGCCCCGGAGCAGTGGACGGACATCCCCGCGGCGGCCCGCGAGAAGCTCGCGGCCGAGCTGCTGCCCGAGCTGATGACCGTCGTGCGGCACATCACGTGCGACAACGACACGACCCGTAAGACGCTGTGGAAGCTGCACGACGGGACGCTCGTCGAGTCCGTGCTGATGCGCTATCCGGACCGGGCGACGATGTGCATCAGCTCGCAGGCGGGCTGCGGGATGAACTGCCCGTTCTGCGCCACCGGGCAGGCGGGCCTCGACAGGAACCTGTCGACGGCCGAGATCGTGCACCAGATCGTCGACGGGATGCGCGCCCTGCGCGACGGCGAGGTTCCCGGGGGCCCCGCGCGGATCTCGAACATCGTGTTCATGGGCATGGGCGAGCCCCTCGCCAACTACAAGCGGGTCGTCGGCGCCATCCGCCGGCTGACCGACCCCGAGCCCGACGGGCTGGGCATCTCGCAGCGGGGCATCACCGTCTCGACGGTGGGCCTTGTCCCGGCGATGCTGCGCTTCGCCGACGAGGGCTTCAAGTGCCGCCTCGCGGTCTCCCTGCACGCCCCCGACGACGAGCTGCGCGACACCCTCGTGCCGGTCAACACCCGGTGGAAGGTGAGCGAGGTCCTGGACGCCGCGTGGGAGTACGCGGCGAAGTCCGGCCGCCGCGTCTCCATCGAGTACGCGCTGATCCGCGACATCAACGACCAGGCGTGGCGAGCCGACCTGCTGGGCCGTCTCCTGAAGGGCAAGCGGGTCCATGTGAACCTGATCCCGCTCAACCCGACGCCCGGCTCGAAGTGGACCGCGTCCCGTCCGGAGGACGAGGCGGAGTTCGTACGGACGCTGGAGTCGCACGGTGTGCCCGTGACCGTACGGGACACTCGGGGCCAGGAGATCGACGGCGCGTGCGGCCAGCTCGCGGCGACCGAGCGCTGATCCCTGCTGGTCCCTGACTGATAGTGTTCGAACAGGGTCACGTCATGGTGGCCTGACAACCTCACAGCCGACAGGGGAGCGCTCACAGCGCTGAGAGTGCGGCCGTCCGTGCGCGGGACACAGCATCGCGTACGGCGCCGCAGACCCTCGAACCTCGCCCGGGTCATGCCGGGTAGGAAGTCGATGCACACGATGAACAAGCACGCGCGGCGCGCCGCTGCCGCCACGACCGCCGTCCTCACCCTCGCCCTCGTCGCCGCCGGCTGCGGCGGCTCGGGCGGCGGGAGCGACTCCAAGACCGTCACGCTGGTCACCCACGACTCCTTCGCCGCCTCCAAGAAGGTCCTCAAGGACTTCACGGAGAAGACCGGCTACAAGGTGAAGGTCCTGCGCGGCGGCGACGCCGGTTCGGCCGTCAGCCAGGCCGTCCTCAACAAGGACCATCCGCAAGGTGATGTCCTTTTCGGCGTGGACAACACCCTGCTGTCCCGCCCGCTCGACAAGGGCGTCTTCGCGCCCTACGAGGCGAAGGGGCTCGACAAGGTGCCCCAGGAGCACCAGCTCGACGCGGACAAGCACCGCGTGACCCCCGTCGACACGGGCGACATCTGCGTGAACTACGACCGCGCCTGGTTCGAGCGGAAGAAGCTCGCGCCGCCGCGCACCCTCGACGACCTGATCGAGCCCAAGTACAAGAACCTGCTCGTCACCGAGAACGTCGCCAGCTCCTCGCCCGGCCTCGGCTTCCTCCTCGCCACCGCCGACAAGTACGGCGACAAGGGCTGGCAGGGCTACTGGAAGAAGCTCCGCGCCAACGGCGTCGAGGTCGTCGACAGTTGGGAGCAGGCCTACGGCGACCGCTTCAGCGGCTCCCGCGACGGCAAGGGCAAGGGCGACCGCCCCCTCGTCGTCTCCTACGCCTCCAGCCCGCCCGTCGAGGTCCTCGGCAAGAAGCCGCAGCCGAAGCAGGCGCCGACCGGCATCGCCAAGGACACCTGCTTTAGGCAGACCGAGTTCGCCGGGCTGCTGAAGGGCGCCGAGAACGCCAAGGGCGGCAAGGCCCTGCTGGACTTCCTGGTCAGCAAGGAGTTCCAGGAGGACATGCCGCTCCAGATGTTCGTCAACCCCGTCCGGAAGGACGCGGCGCTGCCGGAGCTGTTCACCAAGTACGGCGAGAAGATCGACGACCCCGCCACCATGGCCCCGGACCGGATCGCCGAGAACCGTGAGCAGTGGATCAAGACATGGACCTCGCTCGTCGTGAAGTGAGCCGCGAAGCCGCCGCCCGGCCCCGGAGGAACGCCCGCGGCACCTGGACGCGGCTCGGGCTGATGGCCGTGCCCACCGTGTTCTTCGCGGTGCTCTTCGCGTGGCCCGTCGCCGCGATCGTCGGACGGGGGCTGCGCGAGGGAGGACGCTGGCACACCGCCCGCGTGGGGGAGGTCCTCACCGACCCCGACGTGCTGCACGTGCTGTGGTTCACGCTGTGGCAGGCGCTGGCCTCCACCGGGCTCACCCTCGCGCTGGCGCTGCCCGGCGCGTACGTGTTCGCGCGGCTCGACTTCCCCGGCAAGGGACTGCTGCGGGCCGTGATGACGGTCCCGTTCGTCCTGCCGACCGTCGTGGTCGGCTCGGCGTTCCTCGCCCTCGCCGGACGCGGGGGCGCCCTGGACGAGTGGTTCGGGGTGCGAATGGACACGAGCGTGTGGGCGATCCTCCTCGCGCATGTGTTCCTCAACTACGCCGTCGTGCTGCGCACCGTCGGCGGGCTGTGGGCGCAGCTCGACCCCCGCCAGGAGGAGGCGGCGCGGGTGCTGGGCGCCGGGCGGTTCGCCGCCTGGCGGCGGGTCACGCTGCCCGCGCTGGCGCCGTCGCTGGCCGCCGCCGCGCTGATCGTCTTCCTGTTCACGTTCACCAGCTTCGGCGTCATCCAGGTCCTCGGCGGGCCCCGCTTCACCACGCTGGAGGTGGAGATCTACCGGCAGACCGTCACCCTCCTCGACCTGCCGACGGCCGCCGTCCTCACCCTCCTCCAGTTCGCGTCCGTCGCCGCGCTGCTGGCCGTGCACGCCTGGTCGCTGCGGAAGCGGGAGACGACGCTCAGCCTCGTGCCGGCGCAGACCACCGCGCGGCGCCCGCGCGGGCCGTCCCAGTGGGCCGCGCTGTGGTCCGTGCTGGGGCTGACACTGCTGCTCGTCCTCGCGCCCCTCGCCGTCCTCGTCGAACGGGCGTTCAACGGTCCGGACGGGTACGGGCTGGCGTTCTTCCGCGCCCTGGGCGCCGAGTCGGACAGCGCCACGTTCGTCGTCGCGCCCGCCGCCGCCATCGGAAACTCCCTCGCCTACGCGGCCGTCGCGACGCTCATCGCGCTCGTCGTCGGCGGCCTGGCCGCCGCCGCGCTGACACGGCGCGCGGGACGGCTCGTGCGCGGGTTCGACGCGCTGCTGATGCTGCCGCTGGGAACCTCCGCCGTCACCGTCGGATTCGGGTTCCTCATCGCCCTGGACGAGCCGCCGCTGGACCTGCGCGAGTCCTGGATCCTCGTCCCCCTCGCGCAGGCGCTGGTCGGGGTGCCGTTCGTCGTACGGACCATGCTGCCCGTGCTGCGCGCCGTGGACGTACGGCTGCGCGAGGCCGCCGCCGTGCTCGGCGCCTCCCCGCTGCGGGCCTGGCGCGAGGTGGACCTGCCGCTCGTGCGGCGGGCGCTGTTGGTCGCGGCGGGCTTCGCGTTCGCCGTGTCGCTGGGCGAGTTCGGCGCGACCGTGTTCATCGCCCGCCCCGACGCGCCGACCCTGCCCGTCGCCGTCGCCCGCCTCCTGGGACGCCCCGGGGAGATGTACTACGGGCAGGCGATGGCGCTGAGCACCGTCCTGATGCTCGTGTGCGCGGGCACGCTGCTCGCGCTCGAACGCGTCCGTACCGACAGCCCAGGGGAGTTCTAGATGCTGCGACTGGACGGCGTCACCGTCCGCTTCGGCGACCGCGTGGCGCTGGACGCGGTCGGCCTGGACGTCGAGGAACACCACACCGTGTGCGTGCTGGGCCCGAGCGGCAGCGGCAAGTCCACCCTGCTGCGGGTCGTCGCCGGGCTCCAGGACGCCGACGCCGGACGGGTGCTCCTCTCCGGGAACGACCAGCGCGGCGTGCCGCCCCACAAGCGGGGCGTGGGCCTGATGTTCCAGGACCACCAGCTCTTCCCCCAGCACGACGTCGGCGGCAACGTCGCCTTCGGGCTGCGGATGCGCCGTACGGACAGGCGCGAGGCCGAGGACCGGGTGGCCGAACTCCTCGACCTCGTCGGGCTCCCCGGCGCCCAGCGCAGGGCCGTCGCCGCGCTCTCCGGGGGTGAGCAGCAGCGGGTCGCGCTCGCGCGGGCGCTCGCCCCGCAGCCCCGGCTGCTGATGCTGGACGAACCGCTGGGGCAGCTCGACCGCAGCCTGCGCGAACGGCTCGTCGTCGAACTGCGCGGCCTCTTCCACCGCCTGGGCACCACCGTGCTGGCCGTCACCCACGACCAGGGCGAGGCGTTCGCGCTCGCCGACCGCGTCGTCGTCATGAGCGAGGGCCGCGTCGCCCAGTCCGGGCCGCCCCTGGAGGTGTGGCAGCGGCCCGCCTCGGAGTTCGTCGCCCGCTTCCTCGGCTTCGACAACGTGGTGCCCGCCACCGTGCGCGGCGAGGTCGCCGACACGCCCTGGGGCAAGCTGCCCGTCCCCGCGGGCACGCCCGAGGACGCCGACCGGGTGCTGGTCCGGCCCACCGGCGTCCGCCTCGCCGCCCCCGAGGAGGGCCTGCGGTGCACGGTCGAGGCCCGCAGCTTCCGCGGCGGCAACGGGTCGTCCGTGACCGTGCTGCTCCGCCCCGGCGACGGGGACGGGCCGCCCCTGGAGGCCGCCTGCACCCTGCGGGACGCGCCGGAGGAGGGCGACGAGGTCGGCGCGGTCTTCGACCCGCGCGACGTGGTCCCGCTCGCCGCCTGAGACGCTCCCCGTACGCCCGTACGCCCGTACGCCCGTACGCCCGTACGCCCGTACGCCCGTACGCCCGTGAGGGCTTCCGTACGTGAGGGCTCCCCGTCCGTCCGCGTGACCACAGCAGGACGCGCTCCAGCAGCCGGGTCTCCTCGCCGAGACGGGCCAGCCACTCCGAGCCGTAGTCCTGCACCGTGCGCGGCATCCGCAGCAGTTCGGTGCGGCCGTTCACCCGCGCCAGCAGCCCCTGCGACGTGAGCCCGTCCAGGGCCAGCCGGATCGACTCGGGCGACAACTGCTCGTCCGCGCACACCTTCTCCGCCGCGACGCGCGTGAACGTGCCGCCGAACGCGCTCAGCCGCGCCCACAGCAGCCGCTCCTGCGCCCGGCACAGCTCGTGGCTCCAGCCGTGGCAGTGGCGCAGCGTGCGGTGCCTCCCGGGCACCTCGGCGCCGTCGCCGGACAGGCCGAGCGACGAGCCGCCCTCGGACAGCCGCACCAGCAGCTCGCGGGGGGTGTGCGAGGTGAGCTGGCCCGCCGCCAGGCCGATCGCGAGGGGAAGGCAGTCCAGCCGCAGGCAGATCCGGCCCGCCGTGATCTTGTCCTCCTCGCTGGAGCCCAGGGTCACGCCGAGCTGTCCGGCGCGCAGCGCCAGCAGCTCCACCGCGTCCTCCAGCCGCAGCGGCCCCATCGGCAGCACCCTCTCGCCCTCGGTGCCGAGTCTGCGCCGCGACGTCACCAGGGCTCTCACGCCCGAGGAGAGGGCCAGGAGCTGGCCCAGCCCGCTGGCCGAAGGGGCGAGCAGGTGCTCGCAGTTGTCGATGACCAGCAGCATCTCCTGCTCGCCCGCCGTACGGGCGAGGGCCTGGAACATCTGCTCGGTGCTGCCCAGGCCGGACATGTCGACGGCCACGACCGTGGCGCCGCTCCGCGCCGTCCGGTGGGCCGCCTCCGCGACCAGCGCGCTCTTGCCGACGCCGCCCAGGCCGACCACGGTCACCAGTCGTGACCGTTTCAGCAGCCGGGACAGTTCGGCGGACTCCCAGCTCCGGCCGACGAGATCAGGGCTGTCGCTCTGTGGTGCCCCGTCCTCGCGGTCGAAGATGCCTGCCATGAACACTGCCGCCTCCGCACAACGAGTTCCGACGAGTGCCCAGCGTCGTCCCGCGCGTGGTGTCCCGGCATCGGTCATGGCGGACGTAGGTATACGGAAATCCCCGGACCCGTCCGGACAGGTCCTAGGTATGGCCGGTGGGAGTGCCCGACTCGGTGCGCGCGGGCTGCTCGTCGAGGAGCGCGGCGATCTGTGCCCGTGAGGAGAAGCCCAGCTTGGACAGGATGTGCTCGATGTGCGCGTCGGCCGTCCGTTTGGAGACCACCAGCCGCTCGGCGATCTCCCTGTTCGACAGGCCCTCCGCGACGAGTCCGGCCACCTCCCGCTCGCGGCGGGTGAGGGCCGCCGTGCCGGTGCGGCTGTCCTGGCCGTCCCGCCCGTCCGTACGGCCCGGCCGGACGGCCCGGCGCGGCCCGTCCTCGCCCGGCTGGCGGGGCACGGCCGTCAGGCTGTCCGCGTCGTCCGAACCGAACAGGACCGCCTGCTCCAGGGTGAGCCGGCCGCCCTGCCGGACCGTACGGGTGAACACGTCGTCGCCGAGGCCTTCGCGGACGGCCTCGGCCACCGAGTCGCACAGGAGCTGGAGGGTGGCGATACCGCCGAACGTGGAGTCCCCGGCCGCGTGCCACTGCGTCATCATCGCCCCGTACAGCCAGGCCGCGCGGCGGTGGCGGCCCTGCTGCTGCGCGACCCACGCCAGGAGACTGAGGCTGTAGGCGACACCGACGACGTCGCCCAGCTCGCCCTTGAGGGTGAGGGCGCGGCGCGCGGCGGCGGCGCACGCGTCGCGCTCGCCGCGCAGGATGTGCCCGAACCCCTTGACCAGATACAGATAGCCCTGGTTCCAGTGCTCCTTGCTGGCCGGGCCCAGCAGGCGCAGGCCCTCCTCGGAGGCGGCCACCGCCTCGTCGGGGCGGGCCGCGAGAGCGTAGGCGAAGCCCTTCGCGTAGCAGGCCATCACGCGGGTCAGCCGGTCACCGGTCCGGCTCAGGAAGGCGACGGCCTCGTCGGTCATGGTCAGGGCCAGATCGTGCTCCCCGCCGTAGTTGCGGGCGGCTCCCTCGAAGCCGACAGCCCAGGCGGTCAGCAGCGGGTCGTCCAGCTCCACCGCCAGCTCGTGCGCCTCCCGCAGCGGGGCGAGCGCCGCCTCCCAGGAGCCCTGCATGATGCTGAACAGCCCGTACCAGGTGAGAGTCTTGGCCCGGTCGGAGGCGGTCCCGGGGGAGCGGGGGGTGAGGGTGAGCGCCTTGTCCATCCAGTACCGCGCCTCGGTGAGGAGGCCGCCGCACGCCCAGTACGTCCACATGGACGCGGTGAGCGCCAGGGGGCCCGGCGGTCCGGACCCCGCCGCGCCGCCCGTACGGACACCTCTGCCCCTGCCGTCCTCCGCTCCGGCGACCGCGTACTCCAGCGCGGCCCGCAGATTGTCGCGGTCGGCGGCCAGGGCCAGGTGGAGCGGCAACTGCTCGTCCGTGGCGAAGTGTTCCTCGAAGTGGCGCAGGCGGCGGTGGCAGTGCGCGACCAGACGGTCCCGGCAGGCCTCCGTCTCGCCGATCGACTCCAGCCACTCGGCACCGTACTCACGGATGGTGTCCAGCAGCCGGTAGCGGGTCTGACCGTCCTGCTCGATACGGAGAACGACCGACTTGTCGACAAGACTGATCAGATGCTGCACGACCTCGCCCGCGGGAAGCTCGGAGTCCGTGCAGATCTGCTCGACGGCGTCCAGGTCGAAGGCGCCGGAGAACACCGACAGCCGCGCCCACAGCAGCCGTTCGGGCGGCGTGCACAGCTCGTGGCTCCAGCCGATGGTGGTGCGCAGCGTCTGATGGCGGCTCAGCGTCGTCAGCCGCCCGCCTGCCAGCAGCGCGAACGTGTCGCCCAGCCGCTCCGCCAACTCGTCCAGCGGCAGCGCGCGCAGCCGCACCGCCGCCAGCTCGATCGCCAGCGGAATGCCGTCCAGGCGGCGGCAGAGCGCCATCGCCGACGCCCTGTTCGCCTCCGTCAGCGTGAAGCCCGGGACGACCGCCGCGGCGCGCTCGGCGAACAGCGTCAGCGCGTCCCCGGGCCGCGCCTCGCGCCGCGCGGCACCGGAGGCGGGCGCGTCCGCCTCGGCGCAGGGCAGCGGCGGAACGGACAGCACGTGCTCGCCCGGCACGTCCAGGGGCTGTCTGCTCGTCGCGAGCACCGTCAGCCCCGGGGCCTCCGGCAGCAGCAGATCGGCCAGCAGCGCGCACGCGTCGAGCACGTGCTCGCAGGTGTCCAGGATCAGCAGCAGCTCACGGTCGGCGAGATACTCCACCACCGCGTCGATCTGCGGCCGCGCGGCCTGCTCGGGCAGGTCCAGCGCGGAGGCGACCGTGTGCGGCAGCAGCTCGGGATCCTTCAGGCCGGACAGCTCGACGAGCCGCACCCCGTCCGGATACGCGGTGTGGCGCGAGCGGGCCGTCTGGAGGGCGAGACGGGTCTTGCCGACCCCGCCGGGCCCGGTGAGCGTGACCAGCCGGGCGGTGCCGAGCATGCGGCGCAGCTCCTCCAGCTCCGTCGCGCGCCCCACGAAACTGGTGACCTCCGCGGGGAGCTGCCCGCTCCGCCGCCCGCTGAACCTGAATGGCACGTCTACCGCCCTCCTGGCCCGATCCACGGTCTCCTGCCACAGGGTACGTGTTTCACTACGTGCGGTAAGGGGGTGTTGACCCAGGCGCCCCGAACCGGTCCACCGCCCGTCATCAGCCGACAGGCAGCGGTGCCAGGCGCGCCATCACCCAGACGAGGAGTGCGAGGGCGCACAGCAGCGTCCCGGCGCGCGCCAGTGCGACCCTCCGCAGCAGCGCGCGCGGCGCGCCCAGCCCCGCCAGCACGGCCGTGCCGTGCGCGCGGGACGCCCGTACCCCGGCCAGGGACGTCAGGGCGCCGACCGCCACGCAGCACAGCACCACCGCGGCGCCCAGCGCCGTCAGCGCGCCCGGCGGGCCCGGCAGCCCGGGGAGGCCCGGCAGGGCGGTACGCCCGGCCGCCGAGCCGTGCGCCCAGGCCGCCGCCAGCCCCGCCGAGGCGACGGCGCACAGCACGCCCAACGGGCGCCCCACACGCGGCGCTTCGCGCTGGAGCCCGCGCCCCGCCAGCAGCCGTACGGCGCCCGGGCGCCCGGCGGCCAGCAGCCGTCCCGTGACGTGCACCAGGCCGGGGCCCGCCGCCACCAGGCCGAGCGCGGCCAGCGCCCAGCCGCCGGGCGGCGAGACGGTGACCCCGAGCGCCGCCCCGCAGGACGCCAGCAGACAGCCGCCCAGCAGGGAGGCGCGGGGCCCGGGGACGTGCGCCGGGCCGCTCTCGCTCTCCGCGCCGCCCTCGAAACGCGCGGTGACCGTGCGCGGCTCCCGGCCGGGCCGGGTCGCCCACGCCGCGGCCAGCGCCGCCGCCAGCGGCACGACGCACAGCAGCGTCACCCCCGCGGGCAGGGGCAGCGGTTCGGAGGGCGCCGGCAGCCGTACGGCCGTACCGGGCAGCACGGGCCCGCGCGGATCCTCGCGGGGGAGCGTGACCGTGAGCAGCACCAGGACGCTGCCCAGCGCGGCGGTGAGCGCCGCAGAGGCGGCGGCCAGCAGCGGCAGCCGCGCGGCCCCCAGCCCCGCCGCGTCCAGCGCGCCACGGGTCGTGCCGCTGGTGTCCGTACGGGCCAGCGCCCCGGCCAGGCCCGCCGTGACGGCCAGCGGAACCAGGCACCACAGCAGCCGTGCGGCGGACTCGGCGGTGTGGCCGCGGTGGGTGTGGGCGTGGGCGAGCGTGGCCAGCAGCAGCGCGCTGACGCCCGCGGAGGCGGCAAGGAGCGGGAGCCTGCGCAGCAGCGCGAACGGGCGCGCGCCGCGGGCTAGACGGAGAGCGAGCACGCCGACTGGCCCTCCGCTTCCTGGCCGTGCGCGGGCCGCGTGGTCACCCGGCGGCCGTCGGCCAGGGTGACGGCGCGGTCGGCGAGCGTCGCGCCCGCCTCGTCCGTGGTGAGGTCCTGCGCGGTCACCGTCAGGTCGTGGGTCGCCAGGACCACGGTGATGCCGTGCGAACGGGCCGCCGCGCTCAGGGTGCGCAGCACCTGCGCCCGGTCCGGCTGGTGCAGCGGCGCGGTCGGCTCGTCCGCGAAGAGCACGTCGGGGGAGTGGACCAGCGCGCGGGCCACGGCCACCCGCTGCCGCTGGGCCTGCGAGAGCACGGCGGGGCGCCTGCGGGCGCAGCCGCCGACGTCGAGACGGTCGAGCCATTCACGGGCGGCCGTGCGCGCCGCGCGGTGCCCGTCGCCGCGCAGCAGGAGGGGCAGCGCCGCGTTCTCCCACGCCGTCAGCTCGGGGACGAGACGGGGGCTGCTGTCGATCCAGCCGAAGCGGTCCAGCCGGAGCCGTTCGCGCGAGGCGGGGCCCAGGGTGTGCACGGGCACGCCGTCGAACCAGACCTCGCCGGAGGAGGGCACGGCCTGCCCGGACAGGCAGCGCAGCAGCGTGCTCTTGCCGCTGCCGCGCGCCCCGGTGACGGCGAGGATCCCGCCCTCCCGGACGCCGAGGGAGACGCCTTGGAGGGCGGGCGAGTCGCCGTAGCCGTAGTGCAGTTCGCGTGCCCAGAGCACCTCGTTGTCGGGTGGGGCGGCCATGGGGGATACCTCCGCTTGTTCGTGCGCCGATGTGCCCGTCCCCCTGTTGGGTGAACGAGGGGAGGGCACAGCGGTCACTGAGCCGCCCGTGCGGTACGGAGCGGAGGTACCCCTTAGGGAGAACCGTTACAGCTTGGTCCAGGCCTCCGTCAGGACGGAGCGGAGGATCTGCTCGGCCTCGTCGAAGACCTCCTGGCCCGCGATGAGCGGGGGCGCGAGCTGCACGACGGGGTCACCCCGGTCGTCCGCGCGGCAGTAGAGGCCCGCCTCGAAGAGCGCCTTCGAGAGGAAGCCGTAGAGCACCCGTTCGGACTCCTCCTCGGTGAACGTCTCCTTGGTCGCCTTGTCCTTGACGAGCTCGATCCCGTAGAAGAACCCGTTGCCCCGCACGTCCCCGACGATCGGCAGGTCGTGCAGCTTCTTGAGGGTGTCGAAGAACGCCGTCTCGTTGTCGAGCACGTGCTGGTTGAGGCCCTCGCGCTCGAAGATGTCGAGGTTGGCGAGCGCGACCGCCGAGGAGACCGGGTGGCCGCCGAAGGTGTAGCCGTGCAGGAAGGTGTTGTCGCCCTTCCAGAAGGGCTCGGCGAGCCGGTCGGAGATGATCGCGGCCCCTATGGGCGAGTACCCGGAGGTCATGCCCTTGGCGCAGGTGATGATGTCCGGCACATAGCCGAACTTGTCGCAGGCGAACATCGTGCCCAGCCGGCCGAACGCGCAGATGACCTCGTCGGAGACGAGCAGCACGTCGTACTGGTCGCAGATCTCGCGCACCCGCTGGAAGTAGCCGGGCGGCGGCGGGAAGCAGCCGCCCGCGTTCTGCACGGGCTCCAGGAAGACCGCGGCGACCGTCTCGGGACCCTCGAAGAGGATCTGCTGCTCGATCTGGTCGGCGGCCCAGCGGCCGAACGCCTCGGGGTCGTCGCCGTGGATCGGCGCCCGGTAGATGTTGGTGTTGGGCACCTTGTGCGCGCCGGGCACCAGCGGCTCGAAGGGCGCCTTGAGCGCGGGCAGCCCGGTGATGGACAGAGCGCCCTGCGGCGTGCCGTGGTAGGCGACGGCGCGGGAGATCACCTTGTGCTTGAGGGGGTTGCCGGTGAGCTTGTGGTACTGCTTGGCGAGCTTCCAGGCGGTCTCCACGGCCTCGCCGCCGCCGGTGGTGAAGAAGACCTTGTTCAGGTCGCCCGGGGCGTGCTGCGCGAGCCGCTCGGCCAGCTCGACGGCTTTGGGGTGGGCGTAGGACCAGATCGGGAAGAACGCGAGGTCCTGCGCCTGCTTGTTGGCGGCCTCGGCCAGCTCGGCGCGTCCGTGACCGGCCTGGACGACGAAGAGGCCGGCGAGACCGTCGAGGTACCGCTTGCCGTTCGTGTCGAAGATGTACGCGCCCTCGCCGCGGGCGATGGTCGGGACCGGCGCCTTGTCGTACGACGACATGCGGGTGAAGTGCATCCACAGGTGGTCGCGTGCGGAGTCGGAGAGGTCCTGGGAGGTCGGGCCGGAGTGGTTTTCTGGGCTCACTGTTATCGCGTTCCCCATGTGTAGGTCTGCTTGCGCAGCTTGAGGTAGACGAAACTCTCGGTGGAGCGCACGCCGGGCAGGGACCGGATGCGCTTGTTGATGAGTTCGAGCAGGTGCTCGTCGTCCTGGCACACGATCTCGACGAGGAGGTCGAACGAGCCCGCCGCGATCACGACGTAGTCGACCTCTTCGAGCTCCGCGAGCGCGTCGGCGACCGGCTCGACGTCACCGTCGACGGTGATGCCGAGCATCGCCTGGCGCATGAAGCCGACGGTCAGCGGATCGGTCACGGCGACGATCTGCATGACGCCCTGCTCCTGGAGCTTCTGGACGCGCTGCCGCACGGCCGCCTCCGACAGGCCGACGGCCTTGCCGATCGCGGCGTACGGCCTCCTGCCGTCCTCCTGGAGCTGTTCGATGATCGCCAGGGACACGTCGTCCAGGGACCGGGAGCCGTTGGTCTTCTTCGAGTCGCGAGCCACGTCTGCCACTGTGCATGAGACATCCACTGTCCTGCAACCCGTAATCAATGTAATCCGCAGTGATAGACGCCATTCGGAACTGAATCCGTTGTTCTGGAGGTGTGGGTGTATCGAAAGCGTTGTCCGGCCGGTTAGGGTGGCGGTCTCGCCCATTGGACAACGGAGCAGGAGGGGTGCGAAGTGACCACCGAGCTGCGTCGGCTGCGCAACTACATCGACGGGGAGTTCAGGGACGCCGCTGACGGCCGGACCACCGAGGTGGTCAACCCGGCGACGGGCGAGGCGTACGCCACCGCGCCGCTCTCCGGCGCGGCGGACGTGGACGCCGCCATGGCCGCCGCCGAGGCCGCCTTCCCGGCCTGGCGCGACGCCACCCCCGCCACCCGCCAGATGGCCATCCTGAAGATCGCGGACGCCATCGAGGCCCGCGCGGACGAGCTGCTGGCCGCCGAGTGCGAGAACTGCGGCAAGCCGCTGGAGCTGACCCGGCAGGAGGAGCTGCCGATGATGCTCGACCAGATCCGCTTCTTCGCGGGTGCCGCGCGCATGCTGGACGGCAAGTCCGCCGGCGAGTACATGGAGGGCCTCACCTCCTTCGTGCGCCGCGAGCCGATCGGCGTGTGCGCCCAGGTCGCCCCGTGGAACTACCCGGCGATGATGGCCGTATGGAAGTTCGCCCCCGCGCTGGCGGCGGGCAACACGGTCGTCATCAAGCCCTCCGACACCACCCCCGCCTCCACGGTCTTCCTGGCCGAGGTCATGGGCGAGATCCTCCCCAAGGGCGTCTTCAACGTCGTGTGCGGCGACCGCGACACCGGCCGCCTCATGGTCGAGCACAAGACCCCCGCCATGGCCTCCATCACCGGCTCCGTGCGCGCGGGCATGGAGGTCGCGGGCAGCGGCGCCAAGGACCTCAAGCGGGTCCACCTGGAGCTGGGCGGCAAGGCCCCCTGCGTGGTCTTCGACGACGCGGACATCCCCGCCGCCGTCGAGGGCATCCGGGACGGCGGCTTCTTCAACGCCGGACAGGACTGCACGGCCGCCACGCGCGTGCTCGTCCAGGAGGGCGTGTACGAGGAGTTCGTCACCGCCCTCGCCAAGGCCGCCGCCGAGGTCAAGACGGGCGACCTGAGCGACCCGGACTGCGCGTACGGAGCGCTGAACAACCCGACCCACCTGGAGAAGGTCGCCGGCTTCATCGACCGCCTCCCCGCCCACGCCAAGGTCGAGGCGGGCGGCGAGCGCGTCGGGGACAAGGGGTACTTCTACGCGCCGACCGTCGTCTCCGGGCTCAAGCAGGACGACGAGATCATCCAGAACGAGGTCTTCGGCCCCGTCATCACCGTCCAGAAGTTCACCGACGAGGCACAGGCCGTCGAGTGGGCCAACGACGTCGACTACGCCCTCGCGTCCTCCGTGTGGACGACGGACCACGGCACGGCCATGCGGCTGTCCAGGGCCCTCGACTTCGGCTGCGTGTGGATCAACACCCACATCCCGCTCGTCGCCGAGATGCCCCACGGCGGCTTCAAGAAGTCCGGGTACGGCAAGGACCTGTCCATGTACGGGCTGGAGGACTACACGCGTGTGAAGCACGTGATGACCGCGCTGTAGTACGTGATGACCGTGCTGCAGTACGGGCGTCCGCGCGCGTGACCGTCCGGGTGCGGGGTGTTGGGGCAGGGCTGTTACACGCTCCGCCTTACGCCCCGCACCCGCCGGATGGTTGGCTGGCGTCACGGCCGCGGTACGGACGCACCGACGCACCGTACGCACTCGGGAAGGGAGCCGCCGTGATCATCTTCGGCACCAGCAGCAAGACGCTGCAGCTCGCGATGCTGAACCTGCTCTGCGGATTCTGCGGCAACCCGTCCGCGCACGCGCTGCGCAAGAGGGTCACCAAGTTCTCCCTCTTCTTCATCCCGCTCTTCCCGATCGCACCCGCGAAGCACTCGCTCCAGTGCACGTTCTGCGGGGCAGCGAGCGAGGTCTCCAAGGAGAACGCCGAGCAGCTCCTCGCCCAGGGCGGCGGGGCGCCGCAGGGCATGCAGCAGCCCCAGCAGGGCGCGCCGTCCGGCAATCCCTTCGCCCAGCAGCAGCCGCAGCAGCCGCAGCAGCCGCAGCCTCCGCAGAACCCCTACCAGTCCTGAGCCGTACCGGCCGGGTCACTCCGCGCCGAGCAGCCTCCAGGGCAGGCCCGCGCACTCGCGCCACACCTCGCCGGAGGGCAGCGCGTCGCCCGCCGGGTGCCCCGGAGGCGCCAGCGAACCGGCCACCACCGCCGGCGTGTTGGAGGCCAGCACACGGCCCGAGGGATTGACCAGGAGCGTGCCGGGGCCCGTCGCGTGGAGCAGCGGCAGGGCCGCCCGTTCCAGATCGGTGGCCCGGACATCGGCGGCGGCGACGCCGAAGAACCCCG
Source organism: Streptomyces albiaxialis (assembly GCF_039530985.1). NCBI lineage: Bacteria > Bacillati > Actinomycetota > Actinomycetes > Kitasatosporales > Streptomycetaceae > Streptomyces > Streptomyces albiaxialis. The sequence continues at coordinate 101,298 of NZ_BAAAPE010000029.1, read as the reverse complement.
CCTCGCTGAGCACCGGCGCGGCGAACGTCAGGATGTACTCGTCGGTCCCCGCGTAATCGACGTACGGACCGACCACCGCTTTCTGGCCCGTACGGCGCGGAATCTCGAACCATTCCGCCGCGGGATACTCGTAACCGCCCACGCTGTACGGATCGAGGTCCACCGAGAGGGGCGACGGTTCGCCCTTGCGGTCGTGCGGCAGGCGCCACCATTCCAGCCAGCGGGAACGGTCCGCGAGCACGTCCGGCGCGGCGATCACGCCCGTGCCCGCCAGGATCCCGCCGGGCGCGGCCAGCCGGGCCAGCACGGTCGGCCGGAGGGCGGCCAGCTCGCCGGAGGCGGGTGCCCTGCCCTCCGCCGCGGCGCCGCTGTGCAGCGCCCCGGCCAGGCCGCCCAGGACGGCGACCCCGTCGAAGATCTCGCGCAGCACCTCCACGAAGGCGGCGCGTGCCGCGGCCGTACGGTCGCGCGGGGCGTGAGCGGTACGGTCAGCCATCGTCGGTCCCCCTACGTTCTGTGTCCGGCCGTTCGGTGCCCGGCCGCGCGGCGAGCTGGAGATGGAACTCGATCAGCCGGGTGACGCCGCTCTCCACATGGGCCTCGCCGCGCTCCCGCGCGAGGTCCCCGTCGCCCTCCTCGACGGCCGCGAGGATCGAACGGTGCTGCTCGACGGCGTCCGTGTGCGCCACCGCCTCGCCGAAGGGGATCCACAGCAGCTCCCCGATCTCGCTCTGCAGGTCGATCTCCTGCCGCGTCAGACGCGCCGACTGGGCGGCGGCCGCGATCTCGATGTGGAACCGTCCGTCTGCCCTCCTGCGTTCGCCCGCCGTGCGTGCGGCGGCGAGCTGACCGACCAGCCCGCGCAGCCGTGCGAGCTGGCTCTCCGACGCGCGCGAGGCGGCCAGCCTGGCGGCCGTCCCGCTCACCGCGAGCTGCATGTCGCCGATCTCCCGCAGCTCGTGCGCGCCGGTGTCCCGCAACAGGGTCCGCAGACGCTCCACCGACGGGTCAACAGGCGCGCGGACAAAACTTCCCCCGCCCCGGCCCCTGCGGGTCTCCACGAGGCCCTTGTGGCGCAGCACGGAGAGGGCCTCGCGGAGGGTCACCGTCGAGACGTTCAGCGCGCCCGACAGGGCCAGTTCGCTGGGGAGCTGCTCCCCGTCCGCTATGAGGCCCAGGCCGACCGCCTCGCTGATGCGGCGCGCCACCTCGTCGGCGCGGCCGCCCGTCCGGAGCGGCGCGAAGACCAGGTGCCGCGCGGCGCCGTCCCCCGCCTCACCCCGCCGTGCCCCGCCGCTGCCCCTGCCGTCGCCGTCGCCGTCATTCAACGCCGCACACTCCCTTGCCCATTGAACTATGAAGTCATATGTTATCGGCCATTCGGACGCCGCGAGGAGCCCTCATGTCTGAGACCGAGCACCCTCATCCGTCCCCCCAGCATCCGTCCCCCCAGGCCGCGGAGTTCATCGCCGACTGGCGGAACGCGGCCTACAACTGCTTCTCCTCCGGGCACAAGTTCTGCCGGGAGGTCTGTCCCGTCATGCAGGTCACGCGGAACGAGTCGTGGACCCCGACGGCCTTCCACGCCAACGTCGTCGCGATGGAACAGGGCGAACTGTCCGTCGAGGACGTCGCCGAGGACTACGTCAACTGCACCCAGTGCGGCGCCTGCGAACTGCGCTGTCCCAACACCCTGTTCACCGGCGACTTCTACCGCTTCCGCACCCGCACCGTCGACCTCGTCAAGAAGATGCGGGCCCTGGCCGTCGACCACGGCGTCCACCAGCCCGGGTACCAGCGCTGGAACCAGCTCACCGACGAGCGCCGGCACGAGCCCGTGCTGAACGGCACGCCCGTCAGCCAGGAGAACGTCGCCGACTGGGCGGCGGGACTCGACCTCCCCGTCGGCGGGGAGACCATCCTGTTCGTCGACTGCGAGGCCGCGTTCTCCCGCACCTCCCTGCCGCGCGCCGTCGCCCGCGTCCTGAAGCACGCCGGATACGAGTTCGGGCTGATGCGCGAGCAGTGGTGCTGCGGCGGGCCCGCGGCCGAGATGGGGTACGTGGAGCAGTCGCGGCGCTTCGCCGAGCACAACCTGGCCGACTGGCGCGCGAGCGGCGTGCGCCGGGTGCTCGTCCTCGACCCGCACGACTACATCACCTTCACGGAGGACTACCCGGCCTACTTCGGCGAGGACTTCGACATCGAGATCGTCCTCGTCGTCGAACTGCTCGCCCGGCTCATCGAGGACGGCACCCTCACGCCCTCCGTGCCCGTCGAGAAGACCGTGACCTACCACGACCCCTGCCGCCTCAACAAGCGCAAGGGCATCTGGGAGGAGCCCCGCACGGTGCTCCGGTCCATCCCCGGACTCACGTTCCGCGACGTCGACCGGGTGACCCAGTGGTCGTACTGCTCCGGCGGCGGGGGAGGGCTGCCCGTCGAGAAACCCGAGCTGACGGCGAGGATCAGCGAGAGCCGCGTCGAGAAGGCCGCCGCGCTGGAGGTGGACACGCTCGTCTCCGCGTGCCCCTGGTCCGAACGCCCGCTGGCCGAGGCCGGGCAGGCACGGGACATCGACGTCGTCGACATCCACGAACTGCTCGCCGAGTCCCTCGGCCTGCCCGTCGAGCGCCCCGTAGAGCGCACCGACGAGCACTCCGCCGATCGCTCGGTCAAGCGCCCGGGAACGGAGGGCGGGGCATGAGCACCACCACGCCGCTGAGCGGCCTCGCGCCGCACCTCTCGGACCGCGTGCTGGCCGAGCTGACCGACGTCCTGGGCGGCGCGCACGTCCTCACGTCCAGGACCGCGAGGTTCAGCCGTGCCCGCGTCCCCGCGCCGTTCCCCGTGCACCGCTGGTCCCAGCGCGTTCCCGACCTCGTGGTGCTCCCCGGCACCGCCGACGAGGTCGCCGAGGTCGTACGGATCGCCAACGCCTACCGCGTCCCCCTCGTGCCCCGAGACGGCGGCACAGGTCTCACCGACGGCGCCGTGCCCATGCGGCGCGGCATCGTCGTCGACGTCAAACGGCTCGACGCGGTCACGGAGATCGACACCGACAACCGCACCTGCACCGTCGGCGCGGGCGTCAGCATGCTCAAGCTCAACGAGGTGCTGGGGCCGTACGGGCTGATCTATCCCGACGACCCCGCCTCCTACCCCTGCTCCCTGGTCGGAGGGCGGATCGGCACCAGCGGCTGGTCCCTGGTCGGTTCGCGCTACGGGCACACCCGCGACCTCGTTCTCAGCTTCGACATCGTGCTCCCCACGGGCCGCCTCATCCGGGTGGGGGACGGCGGTGGCCGCAAGGTCTCCAAGAGCTCCAGCGGCTACCAGCTCAAGCACCTGTTCATGGGGCACCAGGGCACCCTCGGCATCGCCACCGAGGCCACCCTGAAGCTCTTCCCCAAGCCCGAGGCCGAGTTCTCGCCCTTCTGGGCCTTCGCCGACTACGACGACGCGCACCGGTGCGTGCGCGAGCTGGCCCAGGCCGGGGTCGCCACGTTCGCGGGCGCCGTCCTCTTCGACGAGTGGAAGGTCGACTACCTGCGCCGCGACGACGAGGCGTACATCCCGCAGCCCAAGGACGTACGGGCCCTCGTGTGCGCCGTCGCGTACGGGAACGAGGACGAGGTACGGGCGGGCGCCAAGCGCCTCATGCGCGTCGCCAGGGATGCGGGGGCGAGATACCTCGGCGACGAGATATCCCAGGGCGACTGGGCCGCCCGTCACGACCGCTATGCCACGCCCCTGCACGGACGGACCCGTAGCGGGCAGGTCGCGCCGATGAGCTGGCACTGCGAGGACGCCGCGATCAACCACACCGAACTGCCCGCCGTACGGCGCGAATGGCACGCCATCGTCGACAGGCTCCGCGAGCGGTACGACGTCTTCGACGACTGGGGCATGTTCTGCTACACCAGCGCGTCCACCGGCGTCGACTACCTCACCGAGATCGACATCGGCATCTGGGAGCAGCGACTGGACGACGAGACGTGGGCCGCCTGGGTCGACGCCAAGCGCGAGATCGCGGCCGTCGCGCTGCGCCACGGGGGCTCCATCAGCGCCTGCCACGGCTCCTGCCGCGAGGGCGAGGTCGATCTCGTCCCCCTCGAACTCGGCGGCGGCTACGACGTGATGCTCGACATCAAGCGGACCCTCGACCCGAACAACGTCATGAACCCCGGCAAGTACGGCCTGGACCGCGCCTATCCGGCGGAGTCGGAAGGGGAGGGCACGTCATGAGCGGCGACGGCGGCACCCCGGATGCCGGCGACGGCGGCGCCGCGCGCGGCGGTTACCGCTACGCCGACGAGCACACCCCGCCCCCGGCCCGCCGGGTCAGCGAGGTGACCGTCGAGCGCTTCGAGCACGTCTTCGAGGTCGATCCCGCGCTGATGACCGTCCACGTCGCACAGCAGCTCTTCCCCAACTGGGACACCCTGCGCATCGCGGCCGGACGGGCCGACCACCTCGCCTGGATGCACCGGCACTGGGCGCACACGGTCGTCTCCGGGCAGGAGATCCTCGACGAGATCGGCGATCCCGAGCCGTGAGCGGGACGCCGCTCACCCAGGACGAGGCGCAGCTCGCCGCGCTCGGCTATACCTCCGAGTTCCGGCGCGAGATGAGCCTGTGGGCGAACTTCTCGCTGGGCTTCACGTATCTGTCGCCCGTCGTCGGTATCTACACGCTGTTCGCGTCGTCCCTGGCGGCGGGCGGGCCCCCGATGATCTGGAGCCTGCTCGTCGTCGGCGTCGGACAGCTCCTGGTGGCACTCGTCTTCGGCGAGATCGTCTCCCAGTACCCCGTCGCGGGCGGTCTCTATCCCTGGGCGCGCAGACTGTGGGGGCGCAAATGGGCGTGGCTGACCGGCTGGGTGTACGCCGTGGCGCTGCTCGTCACCATCGCGAGCGTCACCTACGGCTCCGGGCCCTACCTCGCCGCGCTGCTCGACCTCGAACCCTCCACCGGCACCACTGTCCTGTGCGCCCTCGGGATGATCGCGCTGGCCACGCTCCTCAACTCGGGCGGCACCAGGCTGCTCGGCCTGGCCGCCATCATCGGCTTCACCACGGAGATCCTGGGCGCGCTGGCCGTAGGAGGCTGGCTGCTGCTCACCGAACGCCACCAGGACCTCGGCGTCCTCTTCGACGGCGCTGGCACCTCGGCGGCGCACGGCGGCTCGTACCTCGGCGCGTTCCTTGCGGCCAGCCTGATCGGCGTCTTCCAGTACTACGGCTTCGAGGCGTGCGGCGACGTCGCCGAGGAAGTGCCGCGCGCGGGCGCGCGCATCCCGCGCGCCATGCGGATGACGATCTACGTGGGCGGCGCGGCGGCGACGTTCGTCTGTCTCGCCCTGGTGCTCTCCGTGCCCGACATCGGCGCCGTCGTCTCCGGCGAGGACGCCGACCCCGTCTCGGGCGTGCTGGGCGCGGCCTTCGGCACCTGGGGCGCGCGGGTGGTGCTCGGGATCGTGCTGATCTCGTTCCTCTCGTGCGCGCTCAGCCTCCAGGCCGCCGCCAGCAGGCTGCTCTACTCCTACGCCAGGGACCGCATGCTCCCCGGCAGCGGCCGCCTCTCGCGCATCTCGCGCCGCCAGGGCGTCCCTCCCTACGCGCTGGGCGTGGCGGCCGTGGTGCCCGCGCTGGTGGTGCTCGCCTCGCGGGTCTCCGAGGACGCCACCACGAAGATCATCTCCTTCGCGGTGCTCGGCATCTACCTGGGCTTCCAGATGGTCGTCCTCGCCGCCCTGCGCGCCCGCCTCAAGGGGTGGCGCCCTTCCGGAAGCTTCACCCTGGGCCGCTGGGGGCTGGCGGTGAACGCCGCGGCCCTGGTGTACGGGGTCGCGGCCATGGTGAACATGGTCTGGCCGCGCACCCCGGAGGCCGCCTGGTACGACGACTACCTCACGCTGCTGTCCGGCGCGGTGGTCGTCGGCGCCGGACTGGTCGTGCTGGTGACGACACGGCCGTACCGGCACGGGACCGCCGCGTACGGGGACGCGGTTTCCGAGGGTGTGTCCTCTGGCCGTACGGTCAGCCCATCGCCGCCTGAACGATCCGCTGGGCCGTCGGGTTGAGGTCCTCTCCCTTCGCGTCGGTCGCGTTGACCGAGTAGACGAGGGTGCGGGACAGGTCGCGGCGGGCGGCCATCAGGGTGTTGTAGCCGTACCGCCCGCCGGACTTGCCCCACACATCCGTCCCGTCGGGAAGGGTCGTGCGGGTCAGGCCCATGCTGTACGCGGCAGGCTGGGGCTTTTCGCCGTCCCCCGGCTCGGGGTCGTACATCGGCACGTCCGGAACGGTGAACATGTTCCGCAGCGTCGAGGACGGCACCACGTCGCCGCGGAAGAGGGCGTGCAGGAAGCGCTCCAGATCGGCCGTGGTGGAGATGAGGTCGCCCGCCGCCCAACTGGCCGATGAATTCCACTCGGTGACGTCCAGCAGCCGCGTGCCGCCGTCCTTGGCGGGGACGCGCTGGTAGCCCCTGTTGTGCGGCCCCGTCAGGCGCGGGTCGTGGCCGGGCAGCGAGGTCTGGCGCAGGCCCAGGGGGCGCAGGACGCGCGCGCTGACGGCCTCCTCGTAGGAGGTGTGCGTGAGCTTCTCGACCAGGAAGCCCAGCACGGTGTAGTTGATGTTCAGGTAGTGCTGCCGGGTGCCGGGACGGAACTCGGGCTTCTTCGCCGTGGCCGAGGCGACCAGGGCGCGCGGTGCGACCGTCTCGAAACGGTGCGCGTACAGCTCCTCGAAATCGCCGGCCGGTATATCGGCGGCGGGGATGCCGCTGGTGTGGTTCAGGAGCTGCCCTACGGTGACCTTCGCGTACCGCTCGGGCAGCAGGTCCGGCAGGTAGCGGGCGACGGGCGCGTCGAGCGCGACGCGGCGCTCGGCGGCGAGCTGGAGGACGACGGCGGCCGTGAAGACCTTGGTCGTGCTGCCCGCGCGGAAACGGCCGTGCGGCAGCGCGTCGCGCCCGGTGCGCACGTCGGCGACCCCGGCGGAACCGCGCCAGGTGCCGCCCGTACCGCCCACCCGTACGAGCGCCGCGGTCGTGTCGTCGTCGGGCAGTCCGGCGAGGGCCGCACGCAGCGCCTTCGGGTCGGGAGCGTCCGTCGCGGCGGCGGTCCGGGCCCGTACGTCCGCGTCCGCCGGAGCGGGCGCCGGAGGGCTCGCCAGCGCAAGCGGGGACGCGACGGCCAGGGACGCCACCAGAGAGGTGGCCACGGTCAGGCCGCGCAGGCGGGCACGGCGGTTCCGGCACGCGCGATCGGCACGGCCGGTACGGCCGTCATAGCTGGCACGGCTGGCATGGTCGGCACCTGCGGGACGGCTGCTCGGGCGGTCGTTCAAGGGACGCTCCTGTGGAGGAAGTTGGCGTGACGAACTTCCTCCACCATTTCGCGGGGGAGTGAGAAAACGGATCCTCCTCCCGTACGGCCACGCCCCGGGGTGACGCCGGGGGACGGCCCTTAGGGGGCCACCCTCGCGCCGTTCACCCGTCCGAAGACGCTGAGCATCCGGTCGATGTGGTTCGTGGTGATCGAGTCCGCGCCCAGCGCCGCGAGGCGCCGCATCGTCCGCGCGCTGTCGGCCGTCCACGCCGACACCAGATAGCCGTCGGCGTGCGCCCGTTCGACGAGGGGCGGGGTGAGCAGCCCGAAGCCGTAGTTCAGCCACCGGGGACGCAGCGCGTCCAGCAGCGTCGGCCGTACGGGCGCCGCCCGGTTCCAGGTCAGCGCCAGCTCCGCGCCGGGATCGGCGGCCCGTACGAGGCGCAGCGCCCCGGGATCCCCGCAGTAGTAGACCCGGTCGCCCGCGCCCGCCTCCCGTACGGCCGCGACCGTGGGCGCCGCGGCCGTCGGGTCGGGGAGGTCGATCATGGTGCGGACCGGTCCTGTGGCCTCCAGCGCCTCGGCGAGGGAAGGCACGTCCCCGGTGAGCGTGGCGAGCCGTTCGGCGGTCACGTCGGCGACCGCCACGTCGTGCCCCCACAGCCGGTTCAGGGTGCGGTCGTGCAGCACGACGGGGACGCGGTCCCGGGTCAGCCGTACGTCCAGCTCCACCGCGTCCGCGCCCGCCGCCACGGCGGCGCGGAACGAGGCGAGGGTGTTCTCCCGCGCCCGGTAGGGCGCGCCCCGGTGCGCGACGGCCGTGACCGCGCGCCGCCCGGCGCTCACGGCTCCCGCCGCTGCCAGCCGGCGAGGTAGGCGTCGATCTCCTCGTTCAGCCGGGTCTTGCCCGCCGCGTCCAGGAACGAGGCCCGTACGGCGTTCTTCGCGAGGTCCGCGACGCCCGGCGCGTCCAGGCCCAGCAGCCGCGCGGCGATGCCGTACTCGGCGTTGAGGTCGGTGCCGAACATGGGCGGGTCGTCGCTGTTGACGGTGACGAGCACGCCCGCCTTCACCATCTCCCCTATCGGGTGGCTGTCGAGGTCCTCGACGGCGCGCGTGGCGATGTTGGACGTCGGGCACACCTCCAGCGGAATCCCCCGCTCCGCCAGGTGCTCCAGCAGCCGGGGATCCTGCGCCGCGCTGGTGCCGTGGCCGATGCGCTCGGCGCGCAGCGAGGTGAGCGCGTCCCAGACCGTGCCGGGGCCCGTGGTCTCGCCCGCGTGCGGCACGCTGTGCAGCCCGGCGGCGAGCGCGCGGTCGAAGTACGGCTTGAACTGCGGGCGCGGCACGCCGATCTCGGGCCCGCCCAGGCCGAAGGAGACCAGCCCGTCGGGGCCCATCTCGGTCGCGATCCGCGCGGTCTCCTCGGCCGCCGCGAGCCCCGCCTCGCCGGGGATGTCGAAGGTCCAGCGCAGCACGACGCCCAGGTCGCGCTCGGCGGTGGTCCGCGCGTCCTCGATGGCCTCCAGGAAGGCGCCGTCGGGGATGCCGCGCGAGGTCGAGCTGTAGGGGGTGACGGTCAGCTCCGCGTAGCGGATGTTCTGCCGTGCCATGTCCTCGGCGACGCCGTACGTGAGGAGACGCACGTCCTCGGCGTCACGGATGAGGTCGACCACCGAGAGGTACACCTGGACGAAGTGCGCGAAATCGGTGAACGTGAAGTAGTCGGCCAGGGCCTCGGGATCGGCGGGGACCTTCGAGCCAGGGTGCCTGGCGGCGAGTTCGGCGACGATGCGGGGCGAGGCGGAGCCGACGTGGTGCACATGCAGCTCCGCCTTGGGCAGTCCGGCGATAAAGGCGGTGAGATCGGACAAGGATGCCTCCGGCTCGGTAGGGACCGGATCATCGTAGGCCCGCAGTCTGAGCAGGCGAATAGCATGGTGAGGGAGTGTGCGGAGGGGGACGAGAGGGGACGCGATGCGAGACGGCGCGGGGTCGGGGCAGCCCGACGACGAGATACCGCCGCCCATACCGCCCGCACCGGACGGAGCGGGCGTCACGGGGCCCTACGGGTCCGCGTACGGCCCCCAAGGTCCCCATGGGCCCCATGGATCCCCGGGGTCGTACGGGCCGCACGGGCCGAACGGGAGTCATGGTCCCCACGGGCCACACAGTTCCTACGGGCCACACGGCTCCCACGGGCCTTACGGATACGGGGCGTACGGCGCTGCCGGGCAGCAGCCCTACGGGACGTCCTCCCAGATGAACGGGACGGTCCCGCCTTCCAGCGGCTACGGGTCGGGGTACGGGTACGGATGGCAGGGGCCGCCCCTGCCGACCGGGATGTCCACCGCGGCGATGGTGCTCGGCATCATCTCGCTGGTGCTGGCCGTGAGCTGCTGGGGCGCCCCGCTCGGGGTGATCACCTCGGTGGTCGCGCTCTGCCTGGGCGTCGGCGCGCGGCGCCGGGTGCGCCGCGGTGAGCTGGGCGGACGCGGTCAGGCGTCGTCGGGCTTCGTGATGGGGATCGTCGGCCTGTGCCTGTCCGTGACCGTCAGCGTCCTGCTGGCCGTGGCGCTGGCGAGCGCCTCGGACGACCCCGACGAGCCGGGCCCGGGCGGCGGCTCCGACCCGGATTCCTACGATGCGCGCGGCGTGGTGGCCACGCGGGTGCTGAACCGGTGAACGCGCCCCCGGTCGAGTGTTGATTCCGTGGCGTAACCAAAAGGCAACGACGGAATCCCTTGTTGGAACGGTCACCTCCTGCCAGGATCGTTCGCCAACAGCGATCCGCGCCACGTATGCCCGTTCTCCGGGCACGTGACAGGCAGGAGTCCTCGATGGTTCAGCGCTTCGATGTGTCCGACCGGTTCGCGGCAGGTGCCCAGTACGTCGCGGGCAGACTCGTGCCGGGCGGCTCGGGGAGTCCCCACGCGGTCGTCGATCCCGCCACGGGCGAGCGCGTCCACTCCTACGAGCTGGCGGGCGCGGCCGATGTGGACCGTGCCGTCGGGGCCGCGAGCGAGGCCTTCCCCGCGTGGGCGGGCGCGACGCCGGCCGACCGCTCCGACGCGATGCACCGCTGGGCCGCGCGGCTGCGCGAGCTGACCGGCGAGTTCGTCTACGCGGAGTCGCTCCAGTGCGGCAAGCCGCTGAAGCTGTCGGCCGAGTTCGACGTCCCCGGCTCGTTCGACAACGTCGCCTTCTTCGCGGGCGCCGCGCGCCAGCTCCCCGGCGTGGCCGCCGCCGAGTACAGCGGCGAGCACACCTCGTACGTACGGCGCGAGCCGCTCGGCGTCATCGGCTCCATCGCCCCCTGGAACTACCCGCTCCAGATGGCCGCCTGGAAGATCCTCCCGGCCGTCGCCGCGGGCAACACCATCGTGCTGAAGCCGTCCGAGCTGACGCCCTTCACCGCGCTGATGTTCGCCGACGCCGCCCGCGAGGCCGGGATCCCCGACGGGGTCGTCAATATCGTCACCGGCGCCGGGCAGGAGGCGGGCGAGGCCCTCGTCGGCCACCCCGGCGTCGCCATGACCTCCTTCACCGGCTCGACAGCCGTCGGCAAGCGCGTCGCCGAGATCGCCACGTCCACGGTCAAGCGGCTCCATCTGGAGCTGGGCGGCAAGGCCCCGTTCGTCGTCTTCGACGACGCCGACCTGGAGGCCGCGGCGCACGGCGCCGTCGCGGGCGCGCTGATCAACTCCGGCCAGGACTGCACCGCGGCGACCCGGGCGTACGTCCAGCGCCCGCTCTACGAGGCGTTCGTCGCCGCTGTCGCCGACCTGATGAACGGTGTGCGCGTCGGCGACCCGTTCGCGGACGGCACCGACCTGGGGCCGCTCATCTCGCACGCCCAGCGCGACCGGGTCGCGGGCTTCGTCGACCGGGCCCGCGCGTACGCCACCGTCGTCACCGGCGGCGCGGCCCCCGGCGGCGACCTGGCCAAGGGCGCGTACTACCTGCCGACGCTGATCACCGACGCGCCGCAGGACAGCGAGATCGTCCAGAACGAGGTCTTCGGGCCCGTGCTGGCCGTGCTGCCGTTCGACTCCGACGACGAGGGCATCGCGCTCGCCAACGACACCCCCTACGGGCTCGCCGCCTCGGCCTGGAGCCGGGACGTCTTCCGCACGGGCCGGGCCGCGCGCGAGATCCAGGCGGGCTGCGTATGGATCAACGACCACATCCCGATCATCAGCGAGATGCCGCACGGCGGCTACAAGGCCTCCGGCTACGGCAAGGACATGTCCGTGTACTCCTTCGAGGAGTACACGCAGATCAAGCACGTGATGTCGGACACGACGGGCGCCGCGCGCAAGCCCTGGCACCGCACGGTCTTCGGCTGACGGAAGCGTGAGGGCGCGCGTACGCCCGCACGTACGCCCCTTCGCCGGGCGTACATGCGTGCCCGCGTGCGTGCCCGTGTACGCGGCCACTTCTCAGGCCCAGGTCCCACTGCCGCCCCCCACTCCTTCCCTGTCCCCCTCCCCAGGAAGGCAGTTCCATGGATCTCTACGAAGGCATGCCGGATCCCGTCCGCAAGGCGTGGGAACGGAGCCTGACGACCGGCCGGGCCGCGATGTCCCGGCGCAGGCTGCTGCACGCCGGCGCACTCGCCGCGGGCGGCGCCGCCCTGGCCGCCTGCGGTATCCCGCCCGCCGAGGGCAGCAAAGGGGGCGAGGCCGAGGACGACACCCCCGACGACTCCAAGAAGGAGCGGACCCTCAACTTCGCCAACTGGCCGCTCTACATCGACGTCGACGAGAAGGACAAGAAGAAGCGCCCCACGCTCGACCGCTTCGAGCGCCGCAGCGGCATCGAGGTCAAGTACGTCGAGGACGTCAACGACAACAACGAGTTCTACGGCAAGATCAAGCCGCAGCTCGCCGCGGGCCAGGAGACCGGGCGCGACCTGGTCTGTCTCTCCGACTGGATGGCGGGCCGCATGATCCGCCAGGGCTGGGCCCAGCGCCTCGACCCCGCGAACCTGCCGCACGCGGTCACCAATCTGGAGGACCGCTTCCGCGCCGCCGCGCACGACCCCGGCCGCCAGTTCAGCTATCCGTGGGCGGGCACCGCCTGCGTCGTCGCCTACAACAAGAAGGCGACCAAGGGGAAGAAGGTCACCAGCGTCCGGCAGCTCCTGGAGGACGAGTCCCTCAAGGGCCGCATCTCCATGCTCACCGAAATGACCGACACCATCGGGCTGACCATGCTCGACATGGGCGTCGACTCGATGAAGTTCCACAACGACGACTTCGACGCCGCCATCGCCCGCATCCAGAAGGCCGTCGACCGCAAACAGCTCCGCCGCTTCAGCGGCAACGACTACATGGACGAGCTGAACTCCGGCGACATCGCCGCCTGCCTGGCCTGGGCCGGGGACATCGTGCAGCTCAAGATGGACAACGAAGACGTCGAGTTCGCCGTTCCCGAGCGGGGCTATCTCTTCGGCACCGACGATCTCCTTGTCCCCGCCGAGGCCCGCCACCAGGACAACGCCGAGGCGCTGATCGACTACTACTACCAGCCCAAGGTCGCCGCCGAACTGGCCGCCTGGGTCAACTACATCTGCCCGGTCGTCGGCGCCCAGGACGAGATGAAGAAGATCGACTCCGATCTGGCCGCCGACCCGCTCCTCTTCCCCGACGAGGAGATGATCAAGAAGGGCAGGAACTTCCGGCCGATGAACGCCAAGGAAGAGGCCCGGTACGAGGACAAGTTCGCCAAGCTCATCGGGGCCTGAGCGGCCCAGGACGCCCGGGAGGAACGGCCATGACCATCACGCTGTCCGGCCTCAGCAAGACCTTCGGCGACTTCACCGCCGTACACCCGCTCGACCTCACCATCCCCGAGGGCTCGTTCTTCGCGCTGCTCGGCGCCTCCGGATGCGGCAAGACCACCACCCTGCGCATGATCGCCGGGCTGGAGGAACCCACGGCGGGGCGGATCCTTCTCGGCGAGGAGGACATCACCCGCCTCCCGCCCCACAAGCGCCCCGTCAACACCGTCTTCCAGAACTACGCGCTCTTCCCGCACCTGGACATCCAGGAGAACGTCGCCTTCGGACTGCGCCGCCGCGGCGTCAAGTCCGTGAAGAAGCAGGTCGAGGAGATGCTGGACCTCGTCCAGCTCGGCGAGCTCGCCCGCCGCAAGCCCGCGCAGCTCTCCGGCGGCCAGCAGCAGCGCGTCGCCCTCGCCCGCGCGCTGATCAACCGGCCCCGCGTGCTGCTCCTCGACGAACCGCTGGGCGCGCTCGACCTCAAGCTGCGCCGTCAGATGCAGCTCGAACTCAAGCGCATCCAGACCGAGGTCGGCATCACCTTCGTGCACGTCACGCACGACCAGGAGGAGGCCATGACCATGGCCGACCGGGTCGCGGTCATGTACGGCGGGCGGGTCGAACAGCTCGGCGAACCCGCGGAGCTGTACGAGAATCCGCGCTCCACCTTCGTCGCCAACTTCCTCGGCACCTCCAACCTCATCGAGGCCGAGATCACCACCGTCGACGCCGAAGCCGACGAACTCCAGGTCAAGGCCCCCGGCGCCGACGGCACCCTCCGCCTCCCCGCGGCACGCTGCGCCGCCGAGGGCGCCGGTACGGGCGACCGGGTGCTGGTGGGCGTGCGCCCCGAGAAGATCTCCCTCACCCACAAGGAGGACGCGGGCGGCGTCCCCGAGGGCCGCAACCGCCTCACGGGCCGCATACGTGACGCCAGCTACCTCGGCGTCTCCCTCCAGTACGTGATCGACACCCCGGCCTGCCCCGAACTCACGGTCTACGAACAGAACGTGGAGCGCGACACCCGCCTCGCGCCCGGCGCGGAGGTCGTCCTGCACTGGCAGCCGTCGCACAGCTTCGCGCTGGACGCCTCCCAGGACGCGACGGCGGGGGAGGAGGCCGTATGACCGCGGTCGCCCCCGTGGCGCCCGGTTCCGGAACGCCGGGCACCGGAACGGGTCCGTCCGACGCCCCCGCCGGGGAGCCGCGCCGCCCCCGCCGCAGGCTGACCCCGTACTGGCTGCTCCTGCCCGCCGGGCTCTGGCTCGCCGTCTTCTTCGTCGCCCCGCTCTTCTACCAGGCGTCCACCTCGGTGCAGAGCGGCTCGCTGGAGGAGGGCTTCCGCGTCACCTGGCAGTTCTCCAACTACACGGACGCCCTCGGCACATACGGCGAACACTTCCTCCGCTCGTTCCTCTACGCGGCCACCGCCACCGTGCTCTGCCTGCTCATCGGCTACCCGCTGGCGTACATGATCGCGTTCCGCGCCGGGCGCTGGCGGAACGTGCTGCTGGTCATGGTCATCGCGCCCTTCTTCACCAGCTTCCTCATCCGCACCCTCGCCTGGAAGACGATCCTGTCCGACGGCGGCCCGGTCGTCGGCGCCCTCGACGCGCTGCACGTGCTCGACGTGACGAGCTGGCTGGGCCTCACCGGCAGCGAACGGGTGCTGGCCACGCCGCTCGCCGTGGTGTGCGGGCTGACCTACAACTTCCTGCCGTTCATGATCCTGCCGCTCTACAGCTCGCTGGAGCGCATCGACGCCTCGCTCCACGAGGCGTCCCGCGACCTGTACGCCACGCCCTCGACGACGTTCCGGAAGGTGACGTTCCCGCTCTCCCTCCCCGGTGTGGTCGCCGGCACGCTGCTCACGTTCATCCCCGCCTCCGGTGACTACATCAACGCCCAGCTCCTGGGCTCGCCCAACGAGCAGATGATCGGCAACGCGATCCAGAAGCAGTTCCTGAACGTCCTCGACTACCCCACGGCGGCGGCCATGTCCTTCCTGCTCATGGCACTCATCCTGATCGTCGTCAGCGTCTACATGCGCCGGGCGGGAACGGAGGAGCTGGTCTGATGACACTCAGCCCTTTGCGGTGGCTGCGCCGCAACGCCGTCGTCCTCGCGGGCTGCGCGGCGCTGGCGTATCTGCTGCTGCCCAACCTCGTCGTGATGCTCTTCTCGTTCAACCAGCCGTCGGGGCGCTTCAACTACCAGTGGCGCGCGTTCTCCACGGACGCCTGGACCGACCCCTGCGGCGTCGCCGACATGTGCGGTTCGCTCGGACTGAGCCTGCGCATCGCCGTACTGGCGACGCTGATCGCCACCGCCTTCGGCACGTTCGCGGCCTTCGCGCTCGCCCGCTACCGCTTCCGGGTGCGCGGCACGGCCAACGGGCTGATCTTCCTGCCGATGGCCATGCCCGAGGTCGTCATGGCCGCGTCGCTCGGCACGCTGTTCCTCAACATGCGCGTCGACTTCGGATTCACCACGATTCTGATCGCCCATGTCATGTTCTGCCTGAGCTTTGTCGTGGTCGCAGTCAAGGCGCGGGTCATGAGCATGGACCCCCGGCTGGAGGAGGCGGCGCGGGACCTCTACGCGGGACCCGTGCAGACCTTCTGGCGCGTCACACTCCCGCTCGCGGCGCCTGGCATCGCGGCGGGTGCGATGCTGAGCTTCGCACTGTCCTTCGACGACTTCATCATCACCCAGTTCAACGCCGGTCCTTCGACGGTCACCTTCCCGATGTTCGTCTGGGGCGCCGCGCAGCGCGGCGTCCCCGTCCAGGTGAACGTGATCGGTACGGCGATGTTCGTGATCGCCGTCGCGATCGTGCTGGGTGGCCAGATCACCGCGAACCGCCGGAAGAGGAGCCGATAGCCATGGGCGATGCCGTGAACAGGGACGGATCCGCAGGTGCTGCCGGGTCCGCGGGCAAGGCGGCCGGATCCGCAGGTGCTGCCGGGTCCGCAGGCAAGGCCGGGCCCGGAGGCGCCGGCGGGGCCGACGCGAGGGCGCTGCGGGCGCTCGCCGACGCCGAGCCCGCCGTCTTCTGGCTGGACGAGCCCGACCGCAGGCCCCGCCCGCACTCCGCGCTCGTCGGCGGCGAACAGTGCGATCTTCTCGTCGTCGGCGGCGGCTACAGCGGCCTGTGGACCGCGCTGCTCGCCAAGGAGCGCGACCCCGCGCGCGACGTGGTGCTCATCGAGGGAGAGGAGGTCGGCTGGGCGGCCTCCGGCCGGAACGGCGGATTCTGCGCCGCCTCCCTGACCCACGGCTTCCCCAACGGGCTCACCCGCTGGCCGGACGAGATCACCACCCTGGAGGAGCTGGGCCTGCGCAACCTCGACGCCATCGAGGAGACCGTCGCCCGCTACGGCATCGACTGCGACTTCGAACGGACGGGCGAGATCGCCGTCGCCACCGAACCCCACCAGGTCGGCGAACTGGAGGAGATCGCCGAACAGACCCGCGCCCTCGGCCTCGACGAGGGCGTCACGCTCCTCGACCGCGACGCCGTACGCGCCGAGGCCGACTCCCCGACCTTCCTCGCCGGGCTCTGGGACCGCAGGGGCGTCGCCATGGTCAACCCGGCACGGCTGGCCTGGGGCCTCAAGCGGGCCTGCGAGGAGGCGGGCGTACGGATCTACGAGCACACCCCGGCGACCCGGCTGGGCGCGCGCGGCGCGGAGGTGGCCGTACGCACCCCGTACGGCAGGGTCCGCGCCCGCCACATCGCCCTGGGCACCAACGCGTTCCCCTCGCTGGTGCGGCGCGTACGGCCGTACATCGTGCCCGTCTACGACTACGCGCTGATGACCGAACCCCTCAGCGAGGGACAGCTCGCGGCCGTCGGCTGGAAGAACCGCCAGGGCCTCAGCGACAGCGCCAACCACTTCCACTACTTCCGCATCACCGCCGACAACCGCATCCTGTGGGGCGGTTACGACGTGCTCTACCACTACGGCAGCCGCATCGCGCGCGAGTACGAGCAGCGCCCGGAGACGTTCCGGAAGCTGTCCCGGCATTTCTTCCGCTGCTTCCCGCAGCTCGAAGGGCTCCGCTTCACCCACCGCTGGGGCGGCGTCATCGACACCTGCTCGCGCTTCTCGCCGTTCTTCGGCACGGCGATGGAAGGACGCGTCAGCTACGCGGCGGGCTACACCGGACTCGGCGTCGGCGCCACGCGCTTCGGCGCCGAGGTGATGCTCGACCTGCTCGACGGCGCGCGCACGGAGCGCACGGCGCTGGAGATGGTGCGCAAGAAGCCGCTGCCGTTCCCGCCCGAGCCCGTGCGCTGGGCGGGGATCGGTATCACGCAGTGGGCGCTGGCGCGTTCGGATGCGCGGGGCGGGCGCCGGAACCTCTGGCTCCGGGCCATGGACCGGGCCGGAATGGGCTTCGACAGCTAGCCCGTCCCGACCCGTCCCAAAAAAATTCCGGGAAGTGGCGTAAGGATTCTGCCGGACCCCTGTCTCACCAATGGCGCACGACGTGCCACGCAGGAAGACAGGAAGGCAGAAGCATGAGCGGCACTGCGGGGGTCAAAGGAGCGGTCGAATGGCTCGCTTCAGCGGCCCCGGACCCGGAAGCCTGCCGATGGGAGTGGGAACGCAACCCGCTGGGGGTGACCCTGCTCCCGGCAGGGCGGCTCTGGGATGTCCTGATCGTCAGCGCCGAGCTGGGGCATCCGGCGCTGGACGTCCTGACCCGCTGCCTCGACAGGCCGGGCCCGGTCCTCGCGGACTTCGGGGACGCCCGGTTCGGCTTCTTCGTACCGCCGGGCACCGCGAGTCGCTGGCTCGGCACGGGCATCCGGTGCGCGGGACACGGCACTTGGATCGTCGTGCCGTACCCGGGACGGGTCACCGGCGGCACGCGCTGGATCGTTCCTCCGGACGGCAAGGGCACGCTCAACGACCCGGTGCTCCTGGAACTCGCGATGCACGAGGCGGCGGCCCGAATCGCCGCGCTGGGCCCGGACGGGGGGCCCGACGCGGGGCCGGGAACGGGACCGGACGCGGGGCCGGGAACGGGACGTGATGGGGCCGGGCCGAGGGGGGACGGAGAACGGGACCGATGACGGGTGCCGATGGCGAGGCCGGTGGAGAGACCGATGGCGAGGCCGACGACGAGGCCGGGTCTCGGCGGGGCTGAGCGGGGCCCGGTCAGCGGCGGATCAGGCCCCGATCGGTGGCGACGGCGACAGCCGCCGTACGGGAATCGACCTCCAACTTGGTGTAGATGTGCACGAGATGGGACTTCACCGTCGCCTGACTCAGGTGCAGGCGGCGGCTGATCTCCCCGTTCGTCAGCCCGTCCGCGACCAGCCCGAGGACCTCTGTCTCGCGGCGGCTGAGGGACACCGAGGGCGCCCGCATGCGGTCCATCAGCCGGTCCGCGACGGCCGGTGCCAGCGTCGAACGCCCGACCGCCGCCGCGCGCACCGCCGCCGCCAGCTCCTCCGGAGGCGCGTCCTTGAGGAGATAGCCCGTCGCGCCCGCCTCGATGGCGGGCAGGGTGTCCGCGTCGGACCCGTACGTCGTCACCACCAGCACACGAGGCGGGTCCGGCAGCGCGGTGATGGCGGCGGTCGCCTGCGACCCGTTCATCCCCGACCCGAACTGGAGGTCCATCAGCACCACGTCGAACCCGCCCTCCGCCGCGACCTCGACCGCACGCTCAGCCGTCGCGGCCTCGGCCGCGATACGGAAGTCGGGCTCCCCTTCCAGCACGGCGCGCAGCCCCGCCCGCACGACCGGATGGTCGTCGGCGAGCAGCAGGCGGATGGGGGCGGGCGGCGGTTGGGCGGTGCCGTCGTCCTGCGCGGGCCGGTGCCGGCCGGGCTCCCTGGATTCCCGGGGTGCCCTGGTCTTGTGCGTCGGCTCCTGCGCCGGATCCTGCGCTGGTTCGTAGGCGGGCTCCTGCGTTGATTCCTGGATGGACACCTGCGTCGGTTCCTGTGTCGGTTTCCGTGTTGGTTCCTTCGCGGGTTCCTTCGCGGGCTCCTGCGCGGTGGGCTCTTCGGTCATGGGCGATACCCCAGGGACGCGGGGAACGCGACTGACTCCGCGTACGACGCGGGAAGCTGAACCGCGACGGCCGTGCCGTGCCCCGGCGCCGACTCGACACTGAGCGTGCCGCCGAGCCCGCGGGCGCGGGCCCGCATGGCCGCGAGCCCGAAGCCGCCCCTGCCCGGCTCGGCACCGGGGATCGCGTCGGGAACGAACCCGACGCCGTCGTCGACCACATCGAGGGCGAGCTGATCGTCCATGTAGCTGAGGGTGACCTCGACGGTGCTGGCCTCGGAGTGCGCCACGGCGTTCGCCAGCGCGGACTGCGCGACCCGCAGGATCGCCACCTCGTACGGAGAGGGGAGCGGGCTGGGCGTGCCCGACAGATGGAAGCGGACCGGCAGCCCGTGCCGCACGGTCGTGGTGTCGCACAGCCGCTCCACCGCCGCGTGCAGCGAGGCGCCTTCCCCCTCAAGATCGGGCGGAACGAGCGCGTGCACGAAGCGCCGGGCCTCCGCCAGATTGTCCTGCGCGGCGCGACGGGCCTGAGCTACGTAGCGCGCGGCGGTCGTGATCGCCCTCGCGCTCGCGGTTGCGGTCGCGGGCGGCTTGGTGGTCGCTGTGGTGGACGAACTCGGGGTCGGGGACGTGGCCGGAGTCGCCCTGGTCGGAGTTGAGGGCGTTGCGGTGGCCGAGGCGCGGGTCGTCGCGAACGGTGCGGTTGGTGCCGGGGCAGGGGCGGCTGGGCCCGGATCAGCCTGGTCGGTGGCTTGTTCACCGGAGGTGGGGGCGGGGCCGGAACTGGTGTCGAGTTCGGTGCTGGTGCTGGTGCTGGTGCTGGTACCGGGACGGGGACTGGTGCCGGGGCGACGGGTGGGGTCGGCGCTCGTCGGTGTATCCGGCTGGTCGGCGCCGGGTTGCTCGGTGCCGGACGGGGTGGCGAGCGCGCGTTCGGCCGCCGCGAGGAGGAGCTGGATGCTGGAGAGGCCCTGCGCGAGGGTGTCGTGGATCTCGCGGGCCAGCCGCTCGCGCTCGGCCATCATCCCCGCCGTACGTCCCGCCACCTCCAGGTCGGCGCGAGCCGTGGTGAGCTGCTGGATGAGCTGCCGCCGCTCCTCACTCTCCTCGTAGAGCGCCTGGAACCCTCGCGCGGTCGCCACGGCCACGGCGGCGCCGAGCAGCGGGCCGATGAGGGCCGCGAGCGTGAACCCCTGGTGATGCAGTGCGTACGCCGCCACCGCGACCAGCGCTGTCACGACAACCGTGGCGAGGCCCGCGCGGCGCGGCAGCAGGTGTAGTGCCAGGAAGTACAGCGGGAACGCCAGCCACACGCTGTCCGGCGTCAGCGCGAGCAGCGTCAGCCACGCGGCGCCGAGGCAGGCCAGCCACGCGACGGTCGCCGGCAGCGCTCGTCCCGCTATCCGGAGCAGGGGGCCGGCGGCGTAGACGGCGGCCATGACCACGGACGCGGTGATCACGGCGGAGGGTCGGGGCCCGCCGTCCACGACGGCGCGGCCTGCGGAGAGGGCCAGCAGCCCTGCCACGAGCAGGTGCAGGCACCACGTGAGGATTCGGAGGACGGGGGCGAGCGACAGGTGGTTCACAGTCATTCCAGCGTAGGGCGGGGGCGGGAGCCCGGCATCAATCAAAAGGTTGACCGGCGACACCGCCTTTCGGATCCAGGAAGGCCATCCTCGGCGCGATGTGCCAGACCTCGCCCGCGGCGGATCGTGGAGTCGCGAATCCGGGAGCGGTGCCGTGAGCGGTCTCCGAGCCCCTTCCTCATCATCCGAATGATCCGAGCACTTGAAGAAAGGCACTGGCACACGATGTTCGTCGCCTGGAGAGACCTGCGATTCGCGAAGGGGCGGTTCGCCCTGATGGGAGTCGTGATCGTGCTGATCACGACGCTCGTCGGGCTGCTGTCCGGCCTCACGGCGGGCCTCGGCAGGGAGAACGTCTCGGCGATCACGGGCCTGCCCGCCGACCGGATCGCCTTCGCCGCTCCACCGGACGGTCAGGACCGCTCCTTCTCGGACTCGACGGTCACGGAGCGTCAATGGCGCGGGTGGGCGAAGGCGCCGGGGGTCGAGAGCGCGGAGCCCATAGGCATCACGACCACGCGAGCCGAGTCCGGCGAGCGCAGCACCGCCGTGTCCGCTTTCGGAGTCCGCGCGCACTCCGGGATAGGCCCGGACAGCGGCCTGCTGGAGCGCGGCCGTGTGATCCTCTCCGAGGCAGCGGCCGAAGAGCTGGGCGCGGACGGACCGGGCGCGCGGGTCACCGTCGCCGGCCGGCGCCTCACCGTGGCCGCGGTGAGAGGAGACGCCTCGTTCAGCCACACGCCGGTGATCTGGACGAGCCTCGCGGACTGGCAGCGCCTCGGCGACGGCCGGGATGCCCCGAGGGGGGAGCACGCCACCGTGGTGGCGCTGCGCGCCGGAGGAGGCGGGGAGCGGATCGCCGTGACCGACGCCCGGCTGGGCACCGACACGGTCTCACGGGACGACGCGCTGTCGGCCATCGGTTCGTACACATCGGAGAACGGTTCGCTGCAGCTCATGCGGGGATTCCTGTTCGCCATCTCCGCACTGGTCATCGGCGCCTTCTTCACCGTGTGGACGATCCAGCGGAGCGCCGACGTGGCCGTGCTGAAGGCGCTCGGTGCCTCCACCCCGTATCTCCTGCGGGACGCCCTCGGCCAGGCCGCGGTGCTGCTCGCCCTGGGCACCGCGGCCGGCACGGGAATAGCCGCGGGGGTCGGAGCGGGGGTCTCGGGAGCGGTGCCGTTCGTGCTCGACGCCCGGACGGTGCTGATACCCGCCGCCGTGCTGATCGCCCTGGGCGTGGCCGGAGCCGCGCTCGCCATCCGCCGTATCACCGCCGTAGACCCGCTGACCGCCCTGGGGAGCGCACGATGACCAGCCCGACCACCCCACCCACCTCTTCACCTGTGTCCTCGTCGATTTGGTCGTCTTCTTCGTCTGCCGTGCCGCTGTCTCTCGCCGGGGTGACGCTCACCTATCCCGACGGCGACGGGCGCGTGACGGCGCTCGACGGGGTGAGTCTGGAGGCGGAGAGGGGGACGGTGACCGCGTTGGTGGGGCCCTCGGGCTCGGGGAAGTCGAGCCTGCTGGCCGTGGCCGCGACCCTGATCAGACCCGACAGCGGCAGGGTCGTGGTCGACGGTACGGACACGGCGGGTGCGGGCCGTCGTGAGCTGACGACTCTGCGACGGCGGGCGATCGGCATGGTCTTCCAGCAGCCGAACCTGCTGACGTCGCTGACCGCTCGTGAGCAGTTGCAGGCGATGGCGCACCTCGCCGGGCGCGGCACGAGGGCGGCACGCGACCGCGCGGAGGAGCTGCTCGACGCGGTGGGGCTGTCAGCTCAGGCGCGCCGCCGGCCGCATCAGCTCTCGGGAGGACAGCGCCAGCGGGTCAACATCGCGCGGGCGTTGATGAACGATCCGACGGTGCTGCTGGTGGACGAGCCCACCAGCGCGCTGGACCACGAGAGAGGGGCCGCCGTGGTGGCGCTGCTGACGGAGCTGACCCGGCAGCGGAGGACGGCGACGCTGCTCGTCACTCACGATCACGCACAGCTCGCCTCCGCCGACCGGATAGCGGAGGTTCGGGACGGACGGCTGCTGCACGGGCTGTCCACAGCAACAGCAGCACGCTGAGGCACCAGCTCGCCAGGACGTCGAGGGGCCAGTGATAGCCGCGCCACACCAGGCCCAGCCCGTTGGCCAGGGTGAGCACGGCCGCCGTGAGCAGCCAGGCCGCCCGGGCCCGGCCCAAGGCCCAGCGGGCCGACCAAGGCCGGGCCAGGGCCCCGTCCCCGCCTTCCCCCGCACCTTCCGCCTCGCCTATGCCCCCGCCCTCCCCTTCGCCCGAAGTTCGGTCGCGGGGACCGTTCAGGGAGGGCGCGTGGGTGATGAGCAGGGCGGCGGCCCCGAAGGCGACGGCGGCCGTGGCCGCGTGGCCGGACGGGAAGTAGCCGGTGCCGCCCAGCGGGCCGGGCCGGTCCGTCCATGCCTTGAGGGTGGAGACCACGGCGGGTACGAGGGCCAGCGCCAGGGAGTAGCAGAGTGCGGGCCACCAGCGGCGGGTGCGGAGCACCGCGTAGGCCATGGCGGCGAGGAGCAGGGAAGGGGCGACGGTCATGTTGCCGAGGTCGGCGAGGAGTTCGGCGGCCCAGGTGGGCGGGGCGCCGTCGCGGAGCGTGTCGCCGAGGCGTTCGTCGGCAGCGCGCAGGGGGCCGTCCGTGAGGACCTGCCAGGTCAGGACGGAGAGAGCGGTGAGAAGGAGGAGGGTGGCGAGGGTGAGGAGCGGCCATGAGGTCGGCCGCCCCGGAACAGGGGGGAGAGTTCCGGGGCGGCCGAGGCGATCGGCGTTCCGCGGGCCCCGGGGGGGTTGGGACAAGCGGTTCATCCGATCGGTGAGGAGCGTGCGCAAGGGCACGACCGAGCCTGTCTTGGGGAGAGACCTGCTCGGGCCGGTGGTGCGGAGGAGTTCCCCCACACCGCCAGGCAATTGCAGAAACCGTACGGCAGGAGGGCGGACCGGGGCAGGCGGATCACGTCCCGGACATTGGCCCCGCACACATTCTTCACCGGGACCGCTCCCACCCGCGTCCGCCCCGTCAGAGCTGGCCGAGGGCCTCTTCCAGGATGTCCAGGCCCTCGTTCAGCAGGTCCTCGCCGATGACCAGCGGGGGCAGGAAGCGCATGACGTTCCCGTAGGTGCCGGTGGTGAGGACGAGCAGGCCGTTCTGGTGGCACAGCTTGGCGAGGGCTGCGGTGGCCTCCGGGTTGGGGTCCTTGCCGCCCGGGCGCACCAGCTCGATCGCGAGCATCGCGCCCCGCCCGCGGACGTCGCCGATGACGTCGTACTGCCCGGCGAGCTTCTCCAGCCGCGGCTTCATGACCTCCTCGATGCGGCGGGCCTTCGCGGGAAGGTCCTGCTCGCGCATCGTCTCGATGGAGCCGAGGGCGGCGGCGCAGGCGACGGGGTTGCCGCCGTAGGTGCCGCCCAGGCCGCCGCTGTGGGCGGAGTCCATGATCTCGGCGCGGCCGGTGACGGCCGCCAGCGGCATGCCGCCCGCGATGCCCTTGGCGGTGGTGATGAGGTCGGGGACGATGCCCTCGTCCTCGCAGGCGAACCACTGGCCGGTGCGGCAGAAGCCGGACTGGATCTCGTCCGCGACGAAGACGATGCCGTTGTCCTTGGCGAACTGCGCGATGCGCGGCAGGAAGCCGCGCGCCGGGACGATGAACCCGCCCTCGCCCAGGACCGGTTCGATTACGATCGCCGCGACGTTCTCCGCGCCGACCTGCTTGGAGATCTGGTCGATGGCCTGGGCCGCGGCCTCCTCGGCGCAGTTCTCGGGACCGGTGAGCCAGCGGTAGGGGTAGGCGACCGGGACGCGGTAGACCTCGGGGGCGAACGGACCGAAGCCGTGCTTGTACGGCATGTTCTTGGAGGTGAGCGCCATCGTGAGGTTCGTGCGCCCGTGGTAGCCGTGGTCGAAGACCACGACGGCCTGGCGGCCGGTGTGGGTGCGGGCGATCTTGACGGCGTTCTCGACGGCCTCGGCGCCGGAGTTGAAGAGCGCGCTCTTCTTCTCGTGGTCACCGGGGGTGACCCTGGCCAGCTCCTCACAGACCTGTACGTAGGGCTCGTACGGCGTCACCATCACACAGGTGTGCGTGTAGTCCTGGAGCTGCTGGGTGGCGCGGCGGACCACGGCCTCGGCGCTGTTCCCGACGGAGGTGACGGCGATGCCGGAGCCGAAGTCGATGAACGAGTTGCCGTCCACGTCCTCCAGGACCCCGCCGCCCGCGCGGCGTGCGAAGACGGGCATCACGGTCCCGATCCCGTTCGCCACTGCGGCCTGCTTGCGGGCCATCAGCTCCTGCGACTTGGGCCCGGGGATCGCGGTGACGACGCGGCGCTCCTGGGGAAGAGCGGGACCTCCGGTCAGATCAGTCATTGCGGTCATAGCGCACTCCTCGGGAGAAAGGGGGGTCGTCTCGCTCTTCGCAGGCTAGGGGCAGCCGGGGCGGCGACACATGCACCGCGGCGGAGAAGTGTGACGCGCGTGTTGGCCGTCACGGATATAGGCACGGAGGCGACGTGAGCACCGTCGTGGCCGCCCGGCGCCTCGGTCCCGGGCCGAGACCATGGTTCAAGTGTCGTGGTCAGCAGCTAGATTGGGCACAAGAGGGCACTGGCGGCACCAGCAGGCCAGCGCTTCGGGGCGTCAGGGAGCAGAGGCGGCACATGGACATGGGGCTTCCCCACAGGAAGCAGGGAACGGGCGGCGCGCACGACTCCGGCGGCACATGGCACGAGGGCCCCATGGCGCCCGGAGACCAGGGGCCCCGCGACTCCGCGCCGCAACCCGCGCCCCCACGTCCGGCCACCCCGCCGCCGCCCCGCGAGGCTCCGCGCGACACCGGGCAGCCCGGGCAGCAGGGCACGGGTCCCGGCCCCGGCCCGGCATCCGTGGGCCCGGCGCCCCTGGAGTCGGCGCCGCCCATGCCCGGCACGGCCCCCTCGTCCCGTCCGCCGCTCGCCGATTGGCTGCGGATGCCGCGCCCGGAGGCGGGGCCGGGGATCTGGCGCTGCGGGTACCGGCCGCGGCCGCCGGAGGACCCGGAGCGGACGCCGGCCCGGCAGTTGATCAGCGGCGCGATCGTCTCGTTCCTGATCGGCTGGCTGGTCTGGAGCCTGCTGTGGAACGGCTATCTGGGGGGCTACTGGCTCTGGCCGCTCGACCTGTTCACGCCCGACTCCTGGGGCGGCACGTTCGGCTTCGCCGTGCTCAGTTACGTGTACTACGCGATGGTGCTCGGCATCATCGCCGGGATATTCGCCAGGGTCGGTCACTGGGACGAGGTGTTCCGCAGGGTGAAGGGCCGGGTGCTGCGCGGAGGAGCGTCGGCGAAGAAGGCCCCGTTGTACGAGGCGCCGCAGCAGCCCGTGCCCGAGCCTCCGCCCCACGCCGACCCCGTCGAGTGGCCCGAGTTGCGGGGCGGGGGCGCCGGGGACGCCGCTGACCGGCTGGCCGCCGAGCTGCGGGGCGGGCGGATGACGGACGTCGACCACGCGCGGATCCAGCGGGCCTGGCAGTCCGTGCGGGCCCGGCCGAACCGGCTCACGGCGTTCACGGACAACGTGCTCGCGAAGGGTGCCGCCGCCTGTCTGCACCCCTCGGGCGAGCGCGATCTGCCCCTGCGGGCGGCGCGGCACGACCTGTCGTTGCGGCAGGTCCGCATCGGCACCGCGGCTGACGAGGAGCGCAATCCGCACGAGTACCGGGGCGTGGGCGTCGCGCTCGATCCGTCCGTGCTCGGCACCTCGGCGCTGGCCGTGGGACCGCCCGGCACCGGCAAGACCAGCAAGCTCGCCCGGCCCGTCGTGGAGTCCCTGTGCCTGCAGGCGCTCGCCGGACAGGCCGCCGTGCTGGCCGTCAGCGCGGGCGGCAGACAGCTCGCGCCGGACGAGTGCTTCGACGTGGTGATCCGGCTCGGCCGCCCCGGCTCGGAGTACGACCTGGATCTGTACGGCGGCACCACCGACCCCGACGAGGCCGCCGGAATGCTCGCCGAGGCGCTGGTCGGCGACCTGGTGAGCAGCCTGCCCGGCGGCGACAGCAGGCGCGCGGCGACGTGCCTGGCGCAGCTCATCGGGCCGTTCGCCGCGGTGCACGGGCGCTTCCCGGCCGTTCCCGAGCTGCGCGAGCTGCTGGACGGGGCGCCCGCCTTCGACGCGCTGCGGGCCGCTCTGCGCGAGGCGGGACAGGCGGCGCAGTTGCGCGAGCTGGACGCGTACGAGCGGCAGTCGGGGCGTACGGGCGAGGTGCCCGCGCTGCTCGCGGACCGGATAGCGCTGCTCGACCGGCCGGCGTTCGCCGGGTTCTTCCGGCCCGAGGGGATGGCGCCGGAGAAGTCGGAGGGACCGGGGGAGGGGGTGCGGCGGCCGTTCTCGCCGCGCGCCATGGAGCACCCCCTGCGCGTCCGGATCGACCTGCCCGAGCACGCGCACGCCGAGGCGTCCCGGGTCCTGGCGCGGCTGCTGCTGGCGCAGTTCACCGAGTGCGCCGTCTCGCGCGGCGACCAGTCGCTCTTCGCCTGCCTCGTCCTCGACGACGCCACGCAGACCATCACCCCACAGGCGCTGCGCGGCCTGCAGCGCCTCCGCTCGGGCCACGCGGGCGTCCTGCTGACCCTCCGCGCGCTGGACGACGTGCCGGAGCCGTTGCGGGGCCCGCTGCTGGGCGCGGTCGGCTGCCGGATGGTGTGCTCGGGGGTCACTCCGTGGGACGCTGAGCGGTTCGCCGAGGTGTGGGGCACCGAGTGGGTCGAGACACGTACGGTCACCAACCGCCAGCTCGTCTCCGACGAGCCCGTCACGCGCGTGCTGCACGCCGTGCGGCGGCTGGCCACGGGCAAGTACGTGACGGCCGAGTCCGTGACCGTGCGCAGCGAGCAGCGGGAGCGCTGGTCCGCCTCCGACCTGGCGAACGAGCTGCGGCCCGAGCACGCCGTGCTCTCCTTCACCACCGTGCGCGGCGAGCGCACGCCGCCGATCCTGACCAAGCTGGGGGAGTGACCAGGGGACCAGGGGGACCATCGAGAAGGTACGGCCGAATGACCGAATGACCGAATTTGGGCGGACGCCTGTACGGTGAGGTGCGTTATGCCACCGACTCTTGCCACGCTCGTTCAGCACTCCGCACTCCGGCTCGCCGTGCTCGCGGGGCATGACCGGCTGGACACGCCCGTGCGCTGGGCACACGCCAGCGAGCTGGCCGATCCGACGCCGTACATGGACGGTGGCGAGCTGATCCTCTTCACCGGGCTCAAGCTCGACGCGCGGGATCCCGAGGCCATGCGGACCTACGTGCGCCGCCTCGCCGAAAAGGGCGTGGTGGGCCTCGGCTTCGCCGCCGGGGTGAACTACGAGGGCGTGCCCGAGGCGCTCGTCGACGCCTGCAAGGGCGCGGACATGCCGCTGCTGGAGGTGCCGCGGCGCACCCCCTTCATCGCGATCAGCAAGGCCGTGTCGGCCGATATCGCGGCGGAGCAGTACCGGGCGGTGACCGCCGGGTTCGAGGCCCAGCGCGAGATGACGCGCGCCGCGCTCTCCCGCGAGGGCCCCGCGGCCCTGCTGGCCCGCCTCGCCTCCCAGATCGACGGCTGGGCGGCGCTCTACGACGTCTCGGGCGCCGTCGTCGCCACCGCGCCCGCCTGGGCCGTGCGCCGCGCCGCCCGTTTCATCGGCGACGCCGAGCGACTGCGGGACCGGCCCGCGCCCGCGAGCGCCGTGGTGAGCGAGTCGGACGGCGGCGACGACCGGGTCGAGCTGCAGTCGGTGGGCAGCGGGCGCCGGGCGAAGGCCGTGCTGGCCGTCGGCACCGCCGCGCCGCTGGGCACCGCCGAGCGGTACGCGGTGCACTCGGCGATCGCGCTGCTCACGCTGACGATGGAGCGTTCCCGCGCCCTCCAGGAGGCCGAGCAGCGGCTCGGCGCCGCGGTGCTGCGGATGCTGCTCGCGGGCGAGGCCGACCACGCCCGCGCCGTGGCGGGACGGCTCTACGGCGGCCTGCTGGACGTGCCGATGCGGGTGATCGCCGCCCAGCCCGCCTCCGGTACGGCCGCGCGGCTGGCCAGGGGCGCCGCGGCCGCCCGTAGCAGGGCGGGAGCCCCCGGGCCGGCCGGTGCCGGAGCGGGCACCGGGCCCGGTAGCGGGGCCGCGCGGGGCGAGGCGCCCGTCGTCACCGTCACCGCCTCGGCGACCGTGTCCTCCCCGTCCTCACCGTCCTCTCCCTCACCCCCCGCTCCACTCGACGGCTACCCCGCCTCGGCCTCTGCCCCCGCCCCCGCGCGGTCCGTACGCACCGGCGAGGCCGCCTCCGGCATCGTCGTCGGCTCCGGGACCGGGCCGCAGCCCGACCCCGCGGACGCGCCGCACCCCAGTGCCGTGCCGTGGCCCCTGGAGGAGCTGGCCGACGCGATCGAGACCGCCGCCGCGCGCAACGGGGAGGCCGTCCTGGTCGTGCCCGACGGCGGGCGGCTGCTCGTGCTGGCCGCGGACGGGGGCGCGGCCGTGGCGGCCTGTGCCGAGTTCGCCGCCGCGTCCGCGCAGGCCGCTGCGCAGGCGGCCGGAGTCGCCCAGCGCTCCGGCGGCTCCGGTGCCTCCGGTACGTCGGGCAGGCCCGGCGGACCCGGCGGGCACGGAGGCGACCAGGTGCTGGCGGTCGGCGTCTCGGCGCCCGCCGGGCTCCCGGCCGTCTCCGTCGCCTTCAAGCAGGCGGACCAGGCGCTGTCCGTGGCCCGGCGGCGCGGCGTCCCCCTCGTCGAGCACGAGGACGTGGCCGCCGGTTCCGTGCTGCCCCTGCTCGCCGACGAGGCGGTGCGCGCGTTCGCCGACGGGCTGCTGCGCGCGCTGCGCGAGCACGACGCGAACGGGCGGGGCGATCTGGTCGCCTCCCTGCGCGCCTGGCTCTCGCGGCACGGCCAGTGGGACGCGGCCGCCGCCGAGCTGGGCGTCCACCGGCATACGCTGCGTTACCGGATGCGGCGCGTCGAGGAGATCCTCGGACGGTCGCTGGACGACCCGGACGTACGGATGGAGCTGTGGCTCGCGCTCAAGGCGACGAGCTGATCAGCCCGGCACCGGCCGTCACGCCTTGCAGTACTGCTCCTCCTTGCCGATCGAGCGGTACATGCAGTCGGCGTTCTCCAGCAACAGCAGCACCGCTTCGCGGTTGCGGGACGTCTCCCTCGGGATGACCTCGTCCGGCGGGTAGAAGCCGCCGCCACCGGCCGAGCCGGGGTACATCTCGAAGGTGTAGGAGAAGATCTTGTGCTTCCCCCACATCCAGTCGTTGACGCTGCCGTCCGTGACGTAGAGGTCGCTGGACTGCTGGGGCTTGTAGCCGTTGCTGCGCGCCATGTTCGTGCCGACGGTTGCGAACGCGTCGCGGTCGTCCTTGGTGAGGCCCTCGGCCGTGTCGTTGTACGTGTAGCCGTACGGCCAGAGCACCAGCTCCGAGTAGGTGTGGAAGTCGATGTGCGCGGTGATCTGCTGCTTGCCGCCGACCACGCGGCTGTTGGTGAAGTCGCGCACCACGCGGACCTCGGGCGAGGACTCGGCGGACGGCCCGCGGTACGTCTCGCTGCCCGGGCTGCCGCTGGACCCGCCGCAGCAGCCCCACTTGTACGCCCAGTTGCGGTTCAGGTCGGTGCCGACCTGGGACGAACCGGGGTTGGGCTGACGGTTCTTGCGCCAGCTCCGGTAACTGCCGGTGGCGATGTCGTACTCGCCGCCGTCCGGGTTGACGTCGGGGATGACCCACAGCTCGCGCTCGTTCACCATCTTGGTGACGCGGCTGTCGGAGCCGTACTTCGCGCCCAGTTCGCCGATCGTGTAGAGCGCCATCTCGACGGTGAGGTGCTCGCGGGCGTGCTGGTGGTGGGTGAACATGACCTCGGGCTCGGCCTCGTCCTGGCCCGCGTTGTCGCTGATCTTGAGGGCGACGATGTCGCGGCCCTGGTGGCTCTTGCCGATGACCTGCTTCTTCATGATCGAGGGGTACTTGGCGACGTAGTCGTTCACGGCCTTCGTCGCCTCGGCGTAGTTGTGGTAGTTCGAGTCGGACGGCGGGAAGTCCTTGGGGCGCGGGGTGCCGTCCTTGCCGGTGCGTTTCGGGGGAGCGGGCAGTGCCGTGACGTCGTGGCCGAGGGCCTCGACCTTGCGCAGGCCCGCGGCGTCGGCGGTGATGACGACGGAGTGGTCCTGTACGGCGTCCAGCGAGACGCCGGTGGCCGCGAGGGCGCTGCGTTCGCTCCGGGTGTCGACGCCGTCGATCCGGTAGCTGCGCTCGGCGGCCGTGTCCCCGGACGGCGCGGACGCCGTGTCCGTGTCCGCGTCCGCGGAAGAGCCGGGGTCGGGTGCGGCCGTGGCCTGTGCGGTCAGCGGTACGGCCAGGGCGAGGGCGCAGCACGCCGCCGCCGCTGCCAGGGTTCTGCGCCTGCGGCGGGAGCGTAAGGGGGTGTGTGAACTCATCGCGTCTCCTGGGGTGTCCAGTGCGACGGGCAGGGGGGTTGTACGCCTGCGACGCAGGGGGCTGTGCGCCTGCGACGGGCAGGGGGGTGTGCGCTTGTGCGGCTTGCGCGCCGTCATCGTCGGGGCGTGACATGGGCGGGTCAAGGGAGCAATGAGTCAATCCCGGAGGGCCCTGCGTCGCTCCGGGCGGCGTGCGCAAAGGGCCAAACCGTAGCGTCACCGCGTATGAGTGCGCCGCGTCGGACAAGAGGTGTGAGCCTCGCTACGCCCTACGGTGGAGCCCGTGGGGCCCCGTGCCCCGCGCCCCGTACCTCCAGCGCTCCCGCAGCGTTCCCAGCCAACCGGAAGGGCGATCCGCAGTGACGACAGCGACTTCCCCTCACGCGTTCTGGCTCGCCGGCCGCGAGGCCACCGGCGACAGCACGCTCGATGTCACCTCGCCCTGGGACGGCCGCACTGTCGGCACCGTCAGCATTCCCACGGGCGATCAGGTCGAGGAGGCCGTGGCGGCCGCCGCGGCCGTGGCCGACGAGTTCGCGGCCACCCCGGCGCACGTCCGCGCGGCCGCGCTGGACCACGTCGTGTCCCGGCTCGTCGAGCGCACCGAGGAGATCGCCCAGCTCATCTCCGCCGAGAACGGCAAGCCCATGAAGTGGGCCCGCGGCGAGGTCGGCCGGTGCGTCTCCGTCTTCCGGTGGGCGGCCGAGGAGGCCCGCCGCTTCAACGGCGGCACGGCCCAGCGGCTGGACTCGGACGCGGGCGGCACGGGCCGTCTCGCGTACACGCGCCGCTTCCCGTACGGGCCGGTGCTCGGCATCGCGCCGTTCAACTTCCCGCTGAACCTGTGCGCGCACAAGGTCGCCCCGGCCATCGCCGTCGGCACGCCGATCATCCTCAAGCCCGCGCCCGCGACCCCGCTCTCCGGGCTGCTGCTGGGCGAGCTGCTGGCGGAGACGGACCTTCCCGCCGGTTCCTGGTCGGTGCTGCCGGTGCCGAACGACCAGATGCCGGGCCTCGTCCAGGACGAGCGGCTGCCGATCATCTCCTTCACCGGCTCGGCGCCGGTCGGCTGGTCGATCCTCGACTCCGCGCCCCGTAAGCGCGTCACGCTGGAGCTGGGGGGCAACGGCGCGGCCGTGGTGCTCGCCGACTACTCCTCGGAGGCCGACCTCGACTGGGCCGCGCAGCGCATCGCGACCTTCTCGAACTACCAGGCGGGCCAGTCCTGCATCTCCGTGCAGCGCGTCATCGCCGACGCGTCGGTCTACGACCGGCTCGTCCCCAAGGTCGTCGCCGCCGTCGAGGCCCTCACCACCGGTGACCCGTCCGACAGCGCCACCGACGTCGGCCCGCTGGTCAGCGAGGACGCGGCCAAGCGCGTCGAGTCCTGGATCGAGGAGGCCGTCTCGCGCGGCGCCACGCTCCTCACCGGCGGCAAGCGCGAGGGCGCGACCGTCGCGCCGACCGTGCTGGCCGACGTCCCGGCCGACACCCAGATCGGCTGCGAGGAGGTCTTCGGCCCGGTCATGTCCTTCACCAAGGTCGACGGGGAGAAGGAAGCCTTCGCCGCGGTCAACGAGTCGAAGTACGGCCTCCAGGCGGGCCTGTTCACGCACGACGTGCAGACCGCGTTCCGCGCGCACCGCGCCTTGGAGGTGGGCGGTGTCGTCGTCGGCGACGTCCCCTCGTACCGCGCCGACCAGATGCCGTACGGCGGCGTCAAGGAGTCCGGAGTGGGCCGCGAGGGCGTCCAGTTCGCCATGGAGGACTACACATACGAGCGTGTGATGGTCCTGACCGGTCTCGAACTCTAAGAACTCTGGCTCTTTTTGATCGGAGTTGACTCTCTGGCGGGCACCCGGAAGGGGCCCGCCAGAGTTGTCCGGTCAGGGGAACGCCCCTTTCACGGATCGGATGAGGAGCAGCAACCGGCATGTTCGCCTTCGCGCACGTCAGCGACATTCACCTGGGACAGGACCGGAACGACGAGGGCGCTCGCGCGTACGAGCGCGCCGAGCGTGTGCTGCGCTACCTCGACCGGCTCCCCGGCACGCTCGACGCCGTCCTGCTGACCGGCGACATCGCCGACCACGGCACCCGCGACGAGTACGCGGCCGCCGCCAAGCTCTTCGCCGACCACGGCCATCTGCCGCTGATCTGCCCCGGCAACCACGACGCGCGCGGCCCCTACCGCGCCGCGCTGCTCGGCGGGGACGCCGCCGACACCTCCCCGGTCAACCAGGTCCACCAGCTCATCGGCGCGACCTTCGCCATGTGCGACTCCAGCGTGCCCGGCAGGGGCGACGGCTATCTCGACGACGCGACGCTGCGCTGGCTCGACCAGACGCTCGCCGCCGCGCCCCACGACCAGCCGGCGTTCGTCTGCTTCCACCACCCGCCCGTAGCGCTGCACGGCCAGTACGTCGATCCCATCCGGCAGTTCGGGGAGGACCGGCTCGCGGAGGTCGTCGGACGGCACCCGCACGTGGCCGCGCTGCTGTGCGGGCACAGCCACACCCCGGCGGTCACCACCTTCGCGGGGCTGCCCCTGGTCGCGGCGCCCGGGGTCGTCTCCACCCTGAAGATGCCGTGGGAGGGCGAGAGCGGCGGCCCGATCGACTACGAGCTGCCGCCGATGCTGGCCTTCCACGTCTACGACGACGAGCGGCGCCTGACGACGCACTTCCGGGTCGTCCCCGCGTAGACGGCGGCGAACAGCGCCGCGCCCGGGGCTCCGTCCGCCCGTCTCCCCCGAACCGGGCCTCGTCCCCCCGTTCCCCCGGGGCGCGGCGCTCTTCCCGGAACAGAAGCTACGCGAGCGGGGGCCTCCCGGTCGTCACCGCACGGGTGGAAACGGACGCTGTCCTTCTGCGGTAGTTCCCGGCGCCGGCTCGTACCCGCGCGGTAGTCGCACCCCTCAGCAGGCAGCCACCGGGTGGATGTTGGGCCGGGGACACTCCGGTTACGCTGCGCCGATGCGGAGCGTAACGGGGTGGCGAGAACTGCGCCGCCGGGCCGAGAAGGTCCCGTCCTGGGCCTACGATCTCGCCATCGCGCTCGGCATCACCGCGATCAGCCTCTCCCTCAGCCACGACCGGGTGCCCGCGGGCTGGTCCGGGGCCGACACCCGCGGCACGCTGCTGACCTGCGCCGTCAATCTGCCGCTGGCCTTCCGGCGGCGCGCGCCCCTGCCGCTGTGCCTGGGCACGCTCGCGCTGTGGACCGGCTACGTGGCCCTCGACTACTGGCCGGTGGTCAACACCCTCGGCCCGCTCCTCGCGCTCTACACGGTCGCGTCGCTGCGCCCGCTGCGCGAGGCGATCGGCTGCGCGCTGCTGCTCGCGGCGGTGTGGAACTTCGCGGGCACCACGGGCGAGGAGAGCTCCTGGGCCACGGTGCTCGGCCAGAGCGTCGTCTACGCCGCGGTCATCTGCGGGTTCGGCCATCTCGCCCGCAAGGCGGCACGGCGCAACGTCCAGCTCGCGGAGCTGGCCGAGCAGTTGCGCCGCGAGCGCGCCGGTGCCGAGCGCCGCGCCGTGGCCGAGGAACGCGTCCGTATCGCCCGCGAACTGCACGACGTGGTCGCCCACCACATGTCCGTGATCTCCGTCCAGGCCGGGCTCGCCGACTACGTGTTCGGCTCCGATCCCGAGACGGCGCGCGGCGCGCTCGGCACCATCGCCGACACCTCCGGCGAGGCCCTGGTCGAACTGCGCCGCCTGCTCGCCGTGCTGCGCGTGGAGGACGGGGACAGCCTGGTGGGCGCCCCGCACGGCGAACAGGCCGAGTTCGTGCCCGCGCCCGGCCTCGACCGGCTGCCCGAACTCGCCGAGCGCGTACGGGCCGCGGGCGTCCCCGTCGAGGTCACCGTGACCGGCGAGCCGCACGCGCCGCCGCCCGGCCTCGACCAGTGCGCGTACCGCGTGGTGCAGGAGGCGCTCACCAACGTCCTCAAGCACGCCTACCCCGCGCGCGCCCGCGTCGCGGTCGAGCACCGGCCCCGCGAACTCGTCGTCACGGTCACCGACGACGGCCGGGGCACCGACCAGCCCGTGCCCTCGGGCGGCCACGGCTTGATTGGGATGCGCGAGCGCGCAAGGATCTACGGGGGCCGGGTGAGCGCGGGCCCCCGGGCGGGCGGCGGATACGAGGTACGGCTCACCCTCCCCGTCTGACACCACCAGGCGTACGGGTATCACGGGTATCACGGCCATGACGGGTATCACGGGCATTACGGGCTGAGGGAGACACTGCGGTGCCGATCAGGGTGCTCGTCGTCGACGATCAGGTGCTCATCCGCGCCGGAGTCGCCGCGCTGCTCCGCGCGGCCCCCGGGATGGAGGTCGTCGGCGAGGCGTGCGACGGGGACGAGGCGGTACGGCTGGCCGTCGAACACCGGCCCGACGTCGTCCTGATGGACATCCGGATGCCCGGCACCAGCGGCATCACCGCCACCGAGCGCATCCTGGAGTCGGTCACCGAGCCGAGCCCCCGCATCCTCGTGCTGACCACCTTCGACCTCGACGAGTACGTGTACGCGGCGCTGCGCGCCGGGGCCTGCGGCTTCCTGCTCAAGGACACCGGGCCACAGCGGCTGCTCACCGCCATCGCCGCCGTCGCCGAGGGCGACACGCTCTTCTCGCCGGCCGTCACCCGCCGCCTGATCGAGGCGTACGCCCCGCGCGCGGAGCCGGAGACGCGGGCCCCGGAGGCGCTCGGCGCGCTCACGTCCCGGGAGACCGACGTGCTCCGGCTCGTCGCGGGCGGGCTGTCGAACCCGGAGATCGCCGGGGAACTCGTCATCAGCGAGTCCACCGTCAAGACCCACCTCAACCGGGCCATGGCCAAACTCGACCTCGGCAGCCGCGCGCAGGCCGTCGTCCTCGCGTACGAATCGGGCCTGGTCACCCCGGGCGGACAGGCCCCCGGGGGAGCCGGGGGCTGACGTGCGGGGCGGGGGCTCGCGTGAACCGAACCGTGCGCGGCGTCTGGTACGCACCGGATGAATCGGGTACATACGACCGAGTAGCACCCGTCGGTAGCCGACCCCTCCCAGATCGCCGCGAGGTGAGCGAGATGACCGTCTCCGAGCGCGAAGCACGTGAAGTGGCCGAGGCAGCGCGTGAGAAGGACTGGCGCAAGCCGAGCTTCGCCAAGGAACTCTTCCTGGGCCGCTTCCGCCTCGACCTCATCCACCCGCACCCCGAGCCCCCGCCCGAGGACGTCGAGCGCGGCGAGGAGTTCCTGGCCCGACTCAGGGAGTTCGTGGAGGCCAAGGTCGACGGCGCCCTCATCGAGCGGGACGCGCGCATCCCCGACGAGGTGCTGAACGGCCTCAAGGACCTCGGCGCGCTCGGCATGAAGGTCGGCACCGAGCACGGCGGCCTGGGCCTCACCCAGGTCTACTACAACAAGGCGCTCGCCCTGGTCAGCTCCGCGAGCCCCGCCGTGGGCGCCCTCCTCTCCGCGCATCAGTCGATCGGCGTGCCGCAGCCCGTGAAGCTCTTCGGCACCCAGGAGCAGAAGGACGCGTTCCTGCCGCGCTGTGCCCGTACGGACATCTCCGCGTTCCTCCTCACCGAGCCGGACGTCGGCTCCGACCCCGCCCGGCTGGCCACCACCGCCGTGCCGGACGGGGACGACTACGTGCTGGACGGCGTGAAGCTGTGGACCACCAACGGCGTCGTGGCCGATCTGCTCGTCGTCATGGCACGCGTGCCCAAGAGCGAGGAGCGCAAGGCCGAGGGGCACAGGGGCGGCATCACCGCGTTCGTCGTCGAGGGGAACGCCGAGGGCGTCACGGTCGAGAACCGCAACGCGTTCATGGGCCTCCGGGGCCTGGAGAACGGCGTCACCCGCTTCCACCGGGTCCGCGTCCCGGCCGCCAACAGGATCGGCCCCGAGGGCGCGGGCCTGAAGATCGCCCTCACCACGCTCAACACCGGGCGGCTCTCCCTCCCCGCCACCTGCGTCGGCGCGGGGAAGTGGTGCCTGAAGATCGCCCGCGAGTGGTCCGAGGCCCGGGTCCAGTGGGGCAGGCCCGTCGCGAAGCACGAGGCCGTCGGCAGCAAGATCGCGTTCATCGCCGCCACGACCTTCGCGCTGGAGGCCGTCCTCGACCTCTCCTCCCAGATGGCCGACGAGGACCGCAACGACATCCGTATCGAGGCGGCCCTCGCCAAGCTCTACGGCAGCGAGATGGCCTGGCTGATGGCCGACGAACTGGTGCAGATCCGCGGCGGCCGGGGCTTCGAGACGGCCGAGTCCCTCGCGGCGCGCGGCGAGCGCGGCGTGCCCGCCGAGCAGGTCCTGCGCGACCTGCGCATCAACCGGATCTTCGAGGGCTCGACCGAGATCATGCACCTGCTGATCGCCCGCGAGGCCGTGGACGCGCACCTGTCCGTAGCCGGGGACCTCATCGACCCGGACAAGACCCTCGCCGACAAGCGCAAGGCCGCCGTCGCGGCGGGCACGTTCTACGCGAAGTGGCTCCCCAAGCTCGTCGCGGGCCCTGGCCAGCTCCCGCGCACGTACGCCGAGTTCGGCACCCTCGCGCCCCACCTGCGCTACGTGGAGCGGACAGCGCGCAAGCTCGCCCGTTCGACCTTCTACGCGATGTCGCGCTGGCAGGGCCGGATGGAGACCAAGCAGGGCTTCCTCGGCCGGATCGTGGACATCGGCGCCGAACTCTTCGCCATGAGCGCCGCCTGCGTACGGGCGGAGAAGCTGCGGGCCGAGGGGAGCGACGGGCAGGCCGCGCACCAACTGGCCGACGCCTTCTGCCGCCAGTCCCGGCTGCGCGTCGAGGAACTGTTCGGACGGCTGTGGAACAACACCGACGACCTCGACCACAAGGTCGTCCGCGAGGTCCTCGACGGCTCCTACACCTGGCTGGAGCAGGGCATCACCGACCCCTCGACCGAGGGCCCCTGGATCGCCGAGGCCGCCCCTGGCCCGTCCGCGAAGGAGAACGTGCACCGCCCGATCCGCTGACCCGGACACCGGACCGGAGGGCCGCGATCGTACGCGCGTACGGGCGCGGCCCCTCGGGGGCCTCCTCGCTGTCCGCCCGCTCCGGCGAGCGGACACAATGGGGGGATGACCGACTCCCTGGCTGACCCGCACCTGCGCTTCCCCGCCGCTGCCGCCCCCGCCGCCGGTGCGCCCCGAGACATCGTGATCCTGGGCTCCACCGGCTCGATCGGCACCCAGGCCGTGGACGTGGTGCGGAGCAACCCGGACCGCTTCCGGGTCACCGGACTCTCGGCCGCGGGCGGGCGCGTGGAGCTGATGGCCGAGCAGGCGCGCCAACTGCGCGTGGCGACCGTCGCCGTGGCCCGCGAGGACAAGGCGGGGGAGCTGCGCGCGGCGCTGCGTGCCGCGTACGGGCCGGGGGAGACCCTGCCCGAGGTGCTGGCGGGCCCCGACGCGGCCACCGAACTGGCCGCCTCCCCGTGCCACACGGTGCTCAACGGCATCACCGGCTCCATCGGCCTCGCGCCCACCCTCGCGGCGCTGAAGGCGGGCAGAGCGCTGGCCCTGGCCAACAAGGAGTCGCTGATCGTCGGCGGCCCCCTGGTCAAGGAGCTCGCGGCCCCCGGCCAGATCGTGCCCGTCGACTCGGAGCACTCGGCGCTCTTCCAGGCGCTGATGGGGGGTACGCGGGGCGAGGTGCGGAAGCTTCTCGTCACCGCCTCGGGCGGCCCGTTCCGCGGCCGTACGCGCGCGGAGCTGGCCGAGGTCACCCCCCAGGACGCGCTGGCCCACCCCACCTGGGACATGGGCCCGGTCATCACGATCAACTCGGCGACGCTGGTGAACAAGGGCCTGGAGGTCATCGAGGCCCATCTGCTGTACGACATTCCGTTCGACCGCATCCAGGTCGTGGTCCATCCGCAGTCGGCCGTCCACTCGATGGTGGAGTTCACGGACGGTTCCACGCTCGCCCAGTGCGGCCCCCCGGACATGCGGCTGCCGATCGCGCTCGGCATCGGCTGGCCCGAACGGGTGCCCGACGCGGGGCCCGTCTTCTCCTGGACCGAGGCGATGTCCTGGGACTTCTACCCGCTGGACGAGGAGGCGTTCCCCTCCGTCCCCCTCGCCTGCCACGTGGGCGCCCTCGGCGGCACGGCCCCCGCGGTCTTCAACGCGGCGAACGAGGAGTGCGTCGAGGCCTTTCTCACGGGGAGGCTGCCGTTCACCGGCATCGTGGATACGGTGGCGGCTGTGGTCGAGGAGCACGGCACCCCGGACGGAACCGGGCTCACGCTGTCCGATGTCCTCGAAGCCGAGACCTGGGCGCGGCGGCGCGCCCGTGAACTGGCGCAGAAGGCGCACACAGCGCAGACAGCGGAGGCCCGCGCATGACGACGTTCATGACCATCCTCGGCATAGTCGTCTTCGTCGTCGGCCTGCTCTTCTCCATCGCCTGGCACGAGCTGGGGCACTTCTCCACCGCCAAGATGTTCGGCGTGCGCGTGCCGCAGTTCATGGTCGGCTTCGGACCGACGATCTGGTCGAAGCACAAGGGCGAGACCGAGTACGGCATCAAGGCGATCCCCCTCGGCGGCTACATCCGGATGATCGGCATGTTCCCGCCCGGCGACGACGGTGCCATAAGGAAGCGCTCGACCTCGCCGTTCCGCGGCATGATCGAGGACGCGCGCGCGGCGGCATACGAGGAGCTGAAGCCGGGCGACGAGCACCGGATGCTCTACACGCGCAAGCCGTGGAAGCGCGTGATCGTGATGTTCGCCGGGCCGTTCATGAACCTGATCCTGGCCGTCGTGATCTTCCTGACGGTCCTGATGACGTTCGGTGTGAACACCCAGACGACGACCGTGTCGTCCGTCTCCAAGTGTGTGATCCCCGCCTCGGCGCAGTCCGACAAGTGCCCCGGCGACGCCAAGGACTCCCCGGCGAAGGCCGCGGGACTGCGGCCCGGCGACAAGATCGTCTCCTTCGACGGCCGCAAGGTCGAGGACTGGGGCGCCCTCCAGCAGCACATCCGCGACACCACGGGCCCCGCCACCCTCACCGTCGAGCGGGACGGCGAGACGAGGACGCTGCACGCGAACCTCATCGAGAACAAGGTCGCCAAGTCCGACGGGAACGGGTCCTACGTCCCCGACGAGTACGTCACGGCGGGCTTCCTCGGCTTCACCCCGGCCAGCGGCATCGTGAAGCAGGACTTCCCGCAGGCCGTGGACCGCATGGGCGACATGATGGAGCACGGCGTGCAGGCCCTCATCGACCTGCCCGGCAAGGTGCCCGACCTGTGGAACGCGGCCTTCGACGGGGGCGAGCGCAAGCAGGACTCCCCGATGGGCGTGGTCGGCGCCGCCCGGGTCGGCGGCGAGGTCGTCTCCCTCGACATCCCCGCCAGCCAGCGCGTCGCGACGATGCTCTTCCTGGTCGCCGGGTTCAACCTGTCGCTGTTCCTGTTCAACATGCTGCCGCTGCTCCCGCTGGACGGCGGACACATCGCCGGCGCGCTGTGGGAGTCCGTACGGCGGATGTTCGCCAAGGTCTTCCGGCGGCCCGACCCCGGCCCGTTCGACGTAGCGAAGCTCATGCCCGTGGCGTATGTCGTGGCGGGGATCTTCCTCTGCTTCACCCTGCTCGTCCTGGTGGCCGACGTGGTGAATCCCGTGAGACTCGCGGGATAGGCGCACGGCCCCTGGCGTGCGGCTCGTCCGGTTGCGCCCCGCACGTTTACGGTGCGGGGCGTCACCCTTTCCCGTAGTCGGCGGGGATCGATGTGCCCCGAGGTGCGACGGTGCCGTAATCTCGGTGGCCTGGAGCCCGTCGAACCCGGGACTGAACGACACCGTTGGGGTTGCACGCTGATGACAGCGATTTCGCTCGGAATGCCGGATGTTCCGGCCAAGCTCGCCGACCGGAGGGTCAGCCGGAAGATCCATGTGGGCCCGGTGGCGGTCGGCGGTGACGCGCCGGTGTCCGTGCAGTCGATGACGACCACCCGTACCTCCGACATCGGCCCGACGCTGCAGCAGATCGCCGAGCTGACCGCCTCGGGCTGCCAGATCGTGCGGGTGGCGTGTCCCACGCAGGACGACGCGGACGCGCTCCCGGTGATCGCGAAGAAGTCCCAGATCCCGGTGATCGCCGACATCCACT
Organism: Streptomyces albiaxialis; assembly: GCF_039530985.1. NCBI lineage: Bacteria > Bacillati > Actinomycetota > Actinomycetes > Kitasatosporales > Streptomycetaceae > Streptomyces > Streptomyces albiaxialis. Next base: position 59,940 of record NZ_BAAAPE010000029.1, on the reverse strand, counting down.
TCCAGCCCAAGTACGTCTTCGCCGCCATCGAGGCGGGCTGCGCGGCGGTGCGGGTCAACCCCGGCAACATCAAGAAGTTCGACGACCAGGTCAAGGAGATCGCCCGCGCGGCCCAGGACCACGGCACCCCCATCCGTATCGGGGTCAACGCCGGATCCCTGGACAAGCGGCTCCTGCAGAAGTACGGCAAGGCCACCCCCGAGGCGCTGGCCGAGTCCGCGCTGTGGGAGGCCTCCCTCTTCGAGGAGCACGGCTTCCGCGACCTCAAGATCTCCGTCAAGCACAACGACCCGGTCGTGATGGTCAACGCCTACCGGCAGCTCGCCGCCCAGTGCGACTATCCGCTGCACCTGGGCGTGACCGAGGCCGGACCCGCCTTCCAGGGCACCATCAAGTCCGCCGTGGCCTTCGGCGCGCTGCTGTCCGAGGGCATCGGCGACACCATCCGCGTCTCGCTGTCCGCGCCCCCGGCCGAGGAGTGCAAGGTCGGCATCCAGATCCTGGAGTCCCTCGGGCTGCGCCAGCGCCGCCTGGAGATCGTCTCCTGCCCCTCCTGCGGCCGCGCCCAGGTGGATGTCTACAAGCTGGCCGACGAGGTCACCGCGGGCCTGGAGGGCATGGAGGTCCCGCTGCGCGTGGCCGTGATGGGCTGCGTCGTCAACGGCCCGGGCGAGGCCCGCGAGGCCGACCTGGGCGTCGCCTCCGGCAACGGCAAGGGCCAGATCTTCGTCAAGGGCGAGGTCATCAAGACCGTCCCCGAATCCAAGATCGTCGAGACCCTCATCGACGAGGCCATGAAGATCGCCGAACAGATGGAGAAGGACGGCGTCGCCTCCGGCGAACCCGTCGTCACCACCGCCGGCTGACCCCACCGCCCGCGCCGCCACCGCCCACCGCCGACGCCGCCACCGACGCCGCGCCAAGCCGCCGCGCCCGGAGGTACAGTGCGAGAGATCGTTCCTTCTCTCCCCTGGACCGCACGGTGAGGCACCGACACCTTGTTGACCACCACCTCCACCCGGGTCGTCGAGCCGGCTGAGCTCGACGAGGTGCTCGCCGTGCTGCGGCGCGAGCCCGTCAACAACGCCTTCGTGGCCTCGCGCGTCCAGGCCTCCGGCCTCGACCCCTGGCGGCTCGGCGGCGAGATGTGGGGCTGGTACGTCGACGGGCGCCTGGAGGCCCTGTGCTACGCGGGCGCCAATCTCGTCCCGCTCTGCGCCGGACCCGAGGCCGTCCGCGCCTTCGCCGAGCGCGCCCGGCGCCAGGGCCGGCGCTGCTCGTCGATCGTCGGCCCCGCCGGGCCGACGGCCGCGCTCTGGGCGTACCTCGAACCGCACTGGGGCCCGGCCCGCGAGGTCCGGCGCAACCAGCCGCTGATGGTCACCGAGCACATGCCGTCCGGCATCGAGCCCGACCCGTACGTGCGCCGTATCGCCAAGAACGAGATGGACATCGTGCTGCCCGCGTGCGTCGCGATGTTCACCGAGGAGGTCGGCGTCTCGCCGCTCGCCGGGGACGGCGGGCTGGTCTACCAGGCGCGCGTCGCGGAACTCGTCGGCTCCGGACGCTCGTTCGCGCGCATCGAGGACGGCCAGGTCGTCTTCAAGGCCGAGATCGGCGCCGCCACCCCCCTCGCCTGCCAGATCCAGGGTGTCTGGGTGGCCCCCGAGCGGCGCGGCGAAGGCCTCTCCGAGACCGGGATGGCCGCCGTGATCGGGTACGCGCTGCGCGACATCGCCCCCGTCGTGAGCCTCTACGTGAACGACTACAACACCCCCGCCCGCGCCGCCTACCGCCGCGTCGGCTTCCGCGAGGTGGGGGCGTTCATGAGTGTGCTGTTCTGACGTGCTGTGCCCAGAGGGGCGGAGGAAGTAGCCTCCCGGCCATGCTGCATACATCCGGGGGGCCGCCCCCGGACCCACGGAAGCCGGTCATCGGCCCGCTCGACCTCGCCGCCCGCGTGGACGACGCCCTCGCGGTGCAGGCGGTCGCCTTCGGCCTCACCGACGACGAGATCGGCGTCCGCAGGCACATCGTGCAGCGCCACATGACCTCGCCCGGCGCCCGCGCCCTCGGCGCCACACTGGAGGGCGGCCGCCTCGTCGGCTTCGTCTACGGGATGCCCAACGACCGCACGCAGTGGTGGTCCACCGTCGTCCACCCCTATCTGCGCCAGGAGGGGCACGACGCCTGGCTGAGCGACTCCTTCGTCATCACCGAGCTGCACGTCCACCCCGCCTTCCAGCACCGCGGGCTGGGACGTTCCCTCATCACGACGCTCACCGACGGCGCCGCCGAACCCCGCTCGCTGCTCTCCGCCATCGACACCGACAGCCCGGCCCGCGCCCTCTACCGCAGCCTGGGCTACCAGGACCTGGCGCGCAGGGTCATGTTCCCGAGTGCGCCGAACCCGTACGCGGTGATGGGGGCCTGGCTGCCGCTGCCGAGGAGCTGAGCGGAACGCATTTCCGTGCGGCGGGCGCGGGCCGATAGGCTCCGTACTCATCTCTCCCTTTCCAGGCCCCGAGCAGGAGTACCCCATGGCAGCCCGTGTCCAGCGCTTGTCCCGGTCGATGCTGAAGACGCTGCGGGACGACCCGGCGGACGCGGAGACGCTCAACCACAAGCTGCTCGTCCGCGCCGGATACGTGCGCCGTGCCGCCGCCGGGATCTGGACCTGGCTGCCGCTCGGCAAGCAGGTGCTGGAGAACGTCACGCGGGTCGTGCGCGAGGAGATGGACGCCATCGGCGGCCAGGAAGTCCTCCTCCCGGCCCTCCTCCCCAAGGAGCCCTACGAGGTCTCGGGGCGCTACGAGGAGTACGGCGACCTCCTCTTCCGCCTCAAGGACCGCAAGGGCGGCGAATACCTCCTCGGGCCCACGCACGAGGAGATCTTCACCCAGACGGTCAAGGACCAGTGCACGTCCTACAAGGACCTGCCCGTGATCCTGTACCAGATCCAGACGAAGTACCGGGACGAGGCCCGCCCCCGCGCCGGGATCCTGCGCGGCCGCGAGTTCACGATGAAGGACTCGTACAGCTTCGACGTCTCCGACGAGGCGCTGGAGGAGTCCTACAAGCTGCACCGCGAGGCGTACCAGAAGATCTTCCGCCGTCTCGGCCTCGACTTCCGCATCGTCTCGGCGATCTCCGGCGCGATGGGCGGCTCGGCCTCCGAGGAGTTCCTGGCCCCGGCCCCCGCGGGCGAGGACACCTTCGCACAGTGCGCCGCCTGCGGATACGCGGCCAACACCGAGGCCGTCTCCGTCACCGTCGCGCCCTCCCCGACCGAGGGCCACCCGGCCGTCGAGAAGCTCGACACCCCGGACACCCCCACCATCGAGACCCTCGCCGCACACCTGGGCGTCCCGGCCTCGGCCACGCTGAAGAACCTGCTGGTGAAGGTCGACGGCGAGATCACCGCCGTCGGCGTCCCCGGCGACCGCGAGGTCGACATGGGCAAGCTGGCGGAGATCCTCGCCCCGGCCGAGGTCGAGCTGGTCACCGCCGAGGACTTCGTCGGCCGCGACGACCTCGTACGGGGCTACATCGGCCCGCAGGACGGCATGGCGGGCAAGGCGTTCCGCTATCTCGCCGACCCCCGCGTCGCGCCGGGCACCTCCTGGATCACGGGGGCCAACGAGGACGGCAAGCACGCGAAGAACGTCGTGTGCGGCCGGGACTTCGAGGTCGACCAGTACCTCGACGTCGTCGTGGTCGAGCCCGGCGACCCCTGCCCGAACTGCGGCGAGGGCATCGAGCTGGACCGCGCGATCGAGATCGGCCACATCTTCCAGCTCGGCCGCAAGTACGCCGAGGCCTTCGAGCTCGACGTCCTCGGCCAGAACGGCAAGCCGGTCCGCGTCACCATGGGCTCCTACGGCATCGGCGTCTCCCGCGCGGTCGCCGCGCTGGCCGAGCAGCACGCCGACGAGCAGGGCCTGTGCTGGCCCCGCGAGATCGCCCCGGCCGACGTGCACATCGTCGCCGCGGGCAAGGCCGCCCAGACCGAGGCCGCCCTCGACGCCGCCGAGAAGCTGGGCGCCGCGGGCCTCCGCGTCCTCGTGGACGACCGCGCGGGGGTCTCCCCGGGCGTGAAGTTCACCGACGCGGAGCTGATCGGCGTCCCCAAGATCCTCGTCGCGGGCCGCGGCATCAAGGACGGCCTCTACGAGCTGAAGGACCGCCGCACGGGCGAGAAGGAAGAGCTCCCCCTGGACGAGGCGATCACCAGGCTGAAGGCGTACGCCGAGGAGTCGTAGGCCTGCCCGGCCCCGTGCCGGGCAGGCCTAGAGCCAGGTCGCGAAGTCGAGGAGCATTTCGCCGTCCTCGCGGTTCCCGCAGGCGAGGTTGCGCACGCCCGACTCGACCGCCCGGTACAGGGTCCAGCCCCGTACCCGGTCGCGGTCGACGTCGAGCGAGTCGGCGAGCTTGTGGACGCGGCGCCGCGAGGAGGACGCGGCGCCGCTGGACGCCATCAGGTCGTGCAGCCGGTCGCGGGCGAGCCGCGCCAGATCGTAGGCGGGCTCGCCCACCAGCGGGTCGGGTCCGACGGCGAGCCACGGCGCGCGCTCGCCCCCGCCGAGGACGGCGCCCTGCCGGAAGTCGCCGTGCAGCAGCACCCGTTCGCCGTCCTCCGGCTCGTTCGCCAGCAGCTCGGCGCGGGCCTCCAGCGCCGCGTCCACCAGCGGCCGTACCTCCTCGGGCGCGGCCGCGCGCATCAGCGCCGCCTCGCGCCCAGTGTGCGCGGCGACGGTCTCGAACACCGTGCCGTCCGCCATGTCGTCCGGCCCGGCGGGCACCCACAGGCGCCGTACGATCGACAGCGCCTCCAGCGTGGCCTTCGCCTCCGGCAGGGAGCGCAGCGACACCTCGCCGTGCAGCCGCTCCAGCAGCAGCACGCCCTCCTCCGGTTCGGCCCGTACGAGCCGGACCGCGCACAGCCCGTGCCAGCGGGTCAGGGCCGTGCTCTCGCGCAGGGCCCGTTCGCGTACGGGCGCGCCGTCGGGCGCGACCAGTTTCAGCGCCGCCGGGGTGCCGTCGGCCTGCCGGACCAGCACCACCACGCTGCTGCGGCCGCCGGGGGAGACCACGCGCTCGGCCGTCAGCTCCCACCTCTCCAGCCAGCGCCGCACGAGCCCGGAGAGCCCTGCCAGCCAGGCGTCGGCCGTCGTGACCGCCCCCGCGTCGGGCTGCGCCTCCAGGGCGCGTACGAGCCGCTGCGGCGGATCGAGAGGCAGTGCGGAAGCCATTCCTGGACGGGCCTTTCGAGGGAAGGGTCAGAGCGTGTCCGGGGCGCCCGTGCCGCTCGGTGAGGCCGAGGGCGCGCCGGAGGGCGACCCCGACGGGGCGGGCGGCGCCGCCTCGGAGGCGCCGAGCTCGGGGAGCCCAGGGAAGGCTACGCCGCTTCCCTTCCAGCGCGTCGACCGGATGGCGGCCTCGCGCAGCGCCCCCGCGGCGTCCCGCCGCCGCGTTCCCTCGCTTGCCCGCACCAGGTCGGCGTACACCCCCGCGAGCCGGTCCTCCAGCTCGGCGGCGAGCCGCACGGCGGCGGCGCCGTCGGGGACGGCGAAGGGCAAGGCGTAGGCCGCGGCGGCCGGTTCGGGCTCGCCGCCGAGGTCGCGCACGGCGCGGCGGAGGGCGTCCCGGCGCGCGCGGTGCGCGTCGTACGCCTCGCGGGCCTCCTGCTTGCGGTCCTCGTCGACGCGTCCGCCGACGACCCCGTAGCCGTAGACGGTCGCGTGCTCGGCGCGCAGCGCGGCCTGGACCGCGTCGAGCTGCTTCATCCCTCGTCCCCGTTCCTGCCGTCCTTCTCGTCCCCGGGCTTCTCCTCGTCGAGGAGCCAGGCGTGCGCGGCGTCCGCGGCGGCGATCGAGGCGAGGAGCCGGGCCAGCTCGGGCGGGGCCTCGGCGAGCGCCTTCGTACGGGAGTCGGCCAGCCGCCGTTCGGCGCCGGCCAGCGCGCGCAGCGCCTCCTTCTCGTCGCCGGGCACGGCCGCCTTGTCCGGCGCCTTCTCCGCGTCCCGGCCCGAGGGGCTGGGCGTCGCCGACGGGCGCGGCGAGCCGGGGGAGGCGGAGCCCGGGGGCGAACCGGAGGGCGAGCGCGAGGCGTCCTCGGAGGCGCCCGCGCGGAGCGTCTCCGCGTGCCGCGCCACGGCGTCCCGCAGGGGCCTCAGCCGCGCGGCGAGCGCGGTGTGGGCGGCGGCCGTGCCGTCGTAGCGCGCGAGCAGCGCCTCGCTCTCGCGCGCGGCCCGCAGCCGCGCGCGGCGTACGGCCGCCGTGTGCTCGGCGTCGGTGGTCCCGCCGGAGTCCCCGGTGCAGCCCGCGACGAGGGCGGAGGTTCCGAGTCCGGCGGTGCTCAGGGCCCCGGCCAGAAGGGACCGCCGGCGCAGGCCCGCGGCGAGCGTGGACGGCGTGAGCGGCATGGTGCACTCCCTGGCTAGGGGCCCGGCCGAGGGCCTCGCCCGTACATATGAGCGTCGCGTGGCGGTGATCACCGCCACGCGAGCGTACCCGTGCGCGCTCCCACCGTTCCGTCGGCCACCCCGCCACGCCCCATGCGTACCCGGACGTCCCACACATCCCGGCTGTCCCCGCCGGGTCGGCGCAGCGCGCCACAGACGATAGGCTTGGGCGGCGACACGCCCCCGTCACAGGCCCCCTACAACAGCACACGCGGCCGAGGAGTCACCCGGATGAGCACCACCCAGAGCGAGAGGCTGCGCGGACTGCTGGAACCGCTTGTCAGCAAGAGGGGGTTCGATCTCGAAGAGATCGAGGTGACCCCGGCGGGAAAGCGGCGCGTTCTGCGTGTCGTCGTGGACGCTGACGACGGGGTCCAGCTCGACGCCTGCGCGGAGCTGAGCCGGGAGCTGTCCGGTGTGCTGGACGAGACCGACGCCATGGGCGGCTCCCCGTATGTGCTGGAGGTCACCTCTCCCGGCGCCGACCGCCCCCTGACCGAGCAGCGGCACTACCGCCGCGCCGTCGGGCGGCTGATCAAGGCCCGGCTGACCGAGGAGGCCGGGGGCGGCGAGCTGACCGCCCGTATCACCGGCGTGGACGACGAGGGCGTCGACCTGGAAGTGCCGGGCGTCAAGGGACGCAAGCCCACGGAGCGCCGCCTCGCCTTCGGCGAGATCGAGAAGGCGCGCGTGGAGATCGAGTTCAATCGCAAGGCCGCTGAAAAAGCGCAGCAGAAGTCCGCGGCCGCAGACGACGAGAGCCAGGAGGAGGCGTAGCCGTGGACATCGATATGAGTGCCCTGCGAGGGCTGGTGCGGGAGAAGGAGATCTCCCTCGATCTGCTGGTCGAGGCGATCGAGTCGGCTCTCCTCATCGCGTACCACCGCACCGACGGCAGCAGGCGCGACGCCCGGGTGGAGCTGAACCAGAAGACGGGCCACGTCACGGTCTGGGCCAAGGAGAGCGCGGACGACCTGGAGGAGGGCGCCGAGCCCCGCGAGTTCGACGACACCCCGTCGGGCTTCGGCCGGATCGCCGCGACGACCGCGAAGCAGGTCATCCTCCAGCGGCTGCGGGACGCCGAGGAGGAGGTCACCTTCGGCGAGTACGCCGGGCGCGAGGGCGATGTCGTCGCGGGCGTCGTGCAGCAGGGCAAGGACCCCAAGAGCGTGCTGGTCGACATCGGCAAACTGGAGGCGATCCTCCCCCCGCAGGAGCAGGTGCCGGGTGAGGACTACGCACACGGGACGCGCCTGCGTACCTATGTGGTGCGGGTCGCCAAGGGCGTGCGCGGCCCGTCCGTGACGCTCTCGCGCACCCACCCGAACCTGGTGAAGAAGCTCTTCGAGCTGGAGGTCCCGGAGATCGCGGACGGCTCGGTCGAGATCTCGGCCATCGCCCGTGAGGCCGGTCACCGCACCAAGATCGCCGTACGCTCCACGCGCTCGGGGCTCAACGCGAAGGGCGCCTGCATCGGCCCGATGGGCGGCCGTGTGCGCAACGTCATGGCGGAGCTGCACGGCGAGAAGATCGACATCGTCGACTGGTCCGAGGACCCGGCGGAGCTGGTGGCCAACGCACTCTCCCCGGCCCGGGTCAGCAAGGTCGAGATCGTGGACCTCGCCGCCCGCTCGGCCCGGGTGACCGTGCCGGACTACCAGCTCTCGCTCGCCATCGGCAAAGAGGGGCAGAACGCCCGTCTCGCCGCCCGGCTGACCGGCTGGCGCATCGACATCCGCCCGGACACGGCCGACGGCGGTGCCCCGGAGCCGGGCCCGGCGCGGGACCGCGCGGCCGAGCAGGGCTGAGCCCCGGGGCCCGCGGCGGCGCCGCAGGACTCGGGAGAGTAACGACGCCCTTACCCCCCAAGGGGTCGGGCGCTTCGGGGAGGTAGACTTAAGAAGTGTCTGGCCGGACGCGCGCCAGGGCGTGCCCTCAGCGAACATGTGTGGGTTGCCGGGAGCGCTCGGACAAACGCGGTCTGTTGCGTGTGGTGCTGACCGGGGGAAGCTGTATCCCCGATCTTCGCGGTACGCTGCCCGGCCGGGGTGCGTATCTGCATCCCGTCTCGGCCTGCCTGGAGCAGGCCGTCCGCCGCCGGGCGTTCAACAGGGCCTTCCGGGGTCCGGGTCCGTTCGACATCGCGGATCTGCGCGAGCACGTGGAACGGATGGAGCAGGCCGATCAGGCAGCACCGTAAGACAGGCCCGCACGGGACCGCCGTGCGGGAGTGGTACCTCGCGAGTTGGAAGTAGGTCGAGATTGCGATGAGCACTCGATGAGTACGCGATGAGTACGCCCATGCATAAGTAGCGAAGGTCCGGCGGACGATCCCCCGGGCCGTAAGGAGCGAAGTGGCTAAGGTCCGGGTATACGAGCTCGCCAAGGAGCTTGGGGTAGAGAGCAAGGTCGTCATGGCCAAGCTCCAAGAACTTGGTGAATTCGTCCGTTCGGCGTCCTCGACGATCGAGGCGCCGGTAGTCCGCAAACTGACTGACGCGTTCGACGCGGGCTCTGGTGCCAACGGCGCCAAGAAGAAGTCCGCAGCGAAGCCCGCGGCGCCCCAGCAGGCCGCCGCGAAGCCCGCCGCGCCGACCGCACCCAAGCCGGGTGCGAGCGCGGCTCCCAAGCCGGGTGCCCCCAAGCCGGGCGCCCCGAAGAGCCCCGAGGCCCCGGTCACGCCGGCGGCCGACGAGGGCACGACATCCGAGGCGCCCGCTCCGGGTGCCCCGAAGCCGGGCCCGAAGGCCCCGGCGACCCCTGCCAAGCCGAGCCCCGCGCAGCCCGTGACCCCGGCGAAGCCGGAGTTCACCGCGCCGCCCGCGCAGCAGCAGGCCCCGCGTCCGGGTGCCCCGAAGCCGGGCCAGGCGCCGAAGCCGGGCCAGGCCCCCAAGCCGGGTGGCCAGGGCGGTCAGGGCGGTCAGGGTCAGGGCGGTCGCGGTGAGGGCCAGCGCGGCCCGAAGCCGGGCGGTCAGGGCCCCAAGCCGGGTGCGCGCCCCTCGGGTCCGCGTCCGGGCAACAACCCCTTCACGTCGGGTGGTTCCACCGGCATGGCGCGCCCGCAGGCGCCCCGTCCGGGCGGTGCCCCCAAGCCGGGCGCCCCGAAGCCGGGCGCGCCCAAGCCGGGCCAGGGTCCCGGCGGCGGTGCGCAGGGCGGCGGCCCGCGTCCGCAGGCCCCGGGCGGCGGTCGCGCCACCCCGGGCAACATGCCGCGTCCGCAGGCCCCGCAGGGCGGCCCGCGTCCGGGCGGCGGCGGTGGCAACCGCCCGAACCCGGGCATGATGCCGCAGCGTCCCGCCGCGGGCCCGCGTCCCGGTGGCGGCGGTCCCGGCCGCGGTGGCCCCGGTGGCGGCGGCGGTCGTCCCGGCGGCGGTGGCCGTCCGGGCGGTGGCGGCGGCTTCGGCGGCCGTCCCGGTGGCGGCGGCGGTCCGGGCGGCGGTGGCCGTCCGGGCGGTGGCGGCGGCTTCGGCGGCCGTCCCGGCGGCGGTGGCCGTCCGGGCTTCGCCGGCCGTCCCGGCGGTCCCGGTGGCCGCGGTGGCACGCAGGGCGCCTTCGGCCGTCCCGGCGGACCGGCCCGTCGCGGCCGCAAGTCGAAGCGGCAGAGGCGCCAGGAGTACGAGCAGATGCAGGCGCCGTCGGTCGGCGGCGTGATGCTGCCGCGCGGCAAGGGCGAGACCGTCCGGCTGTCGCGTGGTGCCTCGCTGACGGACTTCGCGGAGAAGATCAACGCCAACCCGGCGTCGCTGGTCCAGGTGATGTTCAACCTGGGCGAGATGGTCACAGCGACCCAGTCGGTCTCCGACGAGACGCTCCAGCTCCTCGGCGACGAGATGAACTACACGGTTCAGATCGTCAGCCCCGAGGAGGAGGACCGCGAGCTGCTCGAGTCCTTCGACATCGAGTTCGGCGAGGACGAGGGCGGCGAGGAGAACCTGGCCGCGCGTCCCCCGGTGGTGACCGTCATGGGTCACGTCGACCACGGTAAGACGCGCCTTCTGGACGCCATCCGGAAGACGAACGTCATCGAGGGCGAGGCCGGCGGCATCACCCAGCACATCGGTGCCTACCAGGCGTCGACCGAGGTGAACGGCGAAGAGCGCAAGATCACCTTCATCGACACCCCGGGTCACGAGGCGTTCACCGCCATGCGTGCGCGCGGTGCCAAGTCGACGGACATCGCGATCCTCGTGGTCGCGGCGAACGACGGCGTGATGCCGCAGACCGTCGAGGCGCTGAACCACGCCAAGGCGGCCGAGGTCCCGATCGTCGTCGCGGTCAACAAGATCGACGTCGAGGGCGCCGACCCGACCAAGGTGCGCGGCCAGCTCACCGAGTACGGCCTGGTGGCCGAGGAGTACGGCGGCGACACGATGTTCGTCGACATCTCCGCGCGCCAGGGGCTGAACATCGAGGAGCTGCTGGAGGCCGTGGTCCTGACCGCGGACGCCTCGCTCGACCTGCGGGCCAACCCCGACCAGGACGCGCAGGGCATCGCGATCGAGGCCCACCTCGACCGCGGCCGCGGCGCCGTGGCGACCGTGCTGGTCCAGCGCGGCACGCTCAAGGTCGGCGAGACCATGGTCGTGGGCGACGCCTACGGCAGGGTCCGCGCGATGCTCGACGACAAGGGAGAGAACATCAAGGAGGCGGGTCCCTCGACCCCCGTCCTGGTGCTCGGTCTCACCAACGTCCCGGGCGCGGGCGACAACTTCCTGGTGGTCGACGAGGACCGTACGGCCCGTCAGATCGCCGAGAAGCGCGCCGCCCGCGAGCGCAACGCCGCCTTCGCCAAGCGGACCCGCCGCGTCTCGCTGGAGGACCTGGACAAGGTGCTCAAGGCGGGCGAGGTGCAGCAGCTCAACCTCATCATCAAGGGCGACGCGTCCGGTTCGGTCGAGGCCCTGGAGTCCTCGCTGCTCCAGCTCGACGTCGGCGAAGAGGTGGACCTGCGCATCCTGCACCGCGGTGTGGGTGCGGTCACCGAGACCGACATCGACCTGGCGACCGGCTCCGACGCGATCGTGATCGGCTTCAACGTCCGCGCCGAGGGGCGCGCGACGCAGATGGCCGAGCGCGAGGGCGTCGACGTCCGCTACTACTCGGTGATCTACCAGGTCATCGAGGAGATCGAGGCGGCCCTGAAGGGCATGCTCAAGCCGGAGTACGAGGAGGTGGAGCTCGGCACCGCCGAGATCCGCGAGGTCTTCCGCTCCTCCAAGCTGGGCAACATCGCCGGTGTCATGATCCGCTCCGGCGAGGTCAAGAGGAACACCAAGGCACGCCTCGTGCGCGACGGCAAGGTCGTGGCGGAGAACCTCAACATCGAGGGCCTGCGCCGCTTCAAGGACGATGTCACCGAGATCCGCGAGGGCTTCGAGGGCGGTATCAACCTCGGTTCCTTCAACGACATCAAGGTCGACGACATCATCGCGACCTACGAGATGCGGGAAAAGCCGCGCGGCTGACACAGCGGCGCGACTGATCCGGTAACTCGGTGCCGGGGCCGGTCGGCGGAGACTTATTTCCGTCGATCGGCCCCGGCCGTTGCGTGTACGGTTCGAGTGACCCGCACGCACCTCTCACGCCCCCCGGGTGGCTGTACCCGCACCGTATGTACGTAGGGACTCTGTCCTTCGATCTGCTCCTCGGCGACGTACGGTCGCTGAAGGAGAAGCGCTCCGTCGTCCGCCCGATCGTCGCCGAGCTGCACCGCAAGTACGCGGTGAGCGTCGCGGAGACCGGCGATCAGGACCTCTACCGCAGGGCCGGTATCGGCCTCGCGGCGGTCTCCGGGGACGCGGGGCACCTCACCGAAGTGCTGGACCGCTGCGAGCGGCTCGTCGCCGCGCGGCCAGAGGTGGAGCTGCTGTCCGTACGCAGGCGGTTCCACACCGATGACGACGCATAAGCATCAGCAAGGAGACGGACCAGTGGCCGACAACGCTCGGGCTAAGAAGCTCGCGGACCTCATCCGTGAGGTGGTCGCGGAGAAGCTGCACCGGGGCATCAAGGACCCGCGGCTCGGCACACATGTGACCGTCACGGACACCAGGGTCACCGGCGACCTGCGGGAGGCCACGGTCTTCTACACGGTCTACGGCGACGAGGAGGACCGCAAGGCGGCCGCGGCCGGCCTGGAGAGCGCCAAGGGCGTGCTCCGCTCGGCCGTCGGCGCCGCGGCGGGCGTGAAGCACACGCCCAGCCTCACCTTCGTGGCGGACGCGCTCCCGGAGAACGCGAAGACGATCGACGAGGCGCTCGCCCGCGCCAAGGCGGCCGACGAGGAGGTCCGCAAGGCCTCCTCCGGCGCGTCCTACGCGGGAGAGGCCGACCCGTACCGCAAGCCCGGAGAGGCGGGCGAAGAGGACGAGGACGGGGACGTCTGAGCCGGTGGCACGCAAGAGAGACAACGGCCCCGGCGGGCTCCTCGTCGTCGACAAGCCCGCCGGGTTCACCTCGCACGACGTCGTGGCCAAGCTGCGCGGCATGGCCCGTACGCGTCGTGTGGGGCACGCGGGGACGCTGGACCCGATGGCGACCGGTGTGCTCGTCATCGGCACCGAGAAGGCGACCCGGCTGCTCGGCCACCTCGCGCTGACCGACAAGCAGTACGTCGCGTCCGTGCGGCTCGGGCAGGACACCGTCACCGAGGACGCCGAGGGCGAGTTCACCGCCTCGGCCGGTGCCTCGGGGCTCGCCCGTGAGGCGGTGGACGCGGGCGTCGCCAAGCTCACCGGGGACCTGATGCAGGTCCCGTCGAAGGTGAGCGCGGTGAAGGTGGACGGCAAGAGGGCCTACGCGCGCGTGCGCGAGGGCGAGGACGTCGAACTGCCGCCCCGCCCCGTCACCGTCTCCTCCTTCCAGGTCCTGGAGATGCGCGAGGACACCGCCGAGGACGGCACGCCCGTCACCGACCTCCTGGTCTCGGTGGTGTGCTCCTCGGGCACGTACGTACGGGCGCTGGCGCGCGATCTGGGCGCCGGGCTCGGCACCGGCGGGCACCTGACGGCGCTGCGCCGCACCCGTGTGGGGCCGTACGGGCTGGACGGGGCGCACACGCTCGAAGAGCTTCAGGCACATGTCGACAAGGAGGAGCCGCTTCCGCTGCTCCCGCTGGGGGAGGCCGCCGCCGCGGCGTTCCCGCGCTGGGACGTCGACGAGGAGCAGGCCCGGCTGATCGGCAACGGGGCCCAGTTGAGGATGCCTGCCGACCGCGACCGGGGCTCCGGGCCTGTGGCGGTCTTCGGGCCGGGCGACCGGTTCGTCGCGCTGGTCGAGGAGGCGAAGGGGCGGGCGAAGAGCCTCGCCGTCTTCGTCTGAGGCCCCTTCCGGGGCCAGTCGGATTCCCCATCGTGGGGCGGGCGCCGGCACACCGTCGGCGCCCGCCCCACGATCCCCCTCCTGATCCCCATGTCTCTATATCCACTCGGAGACTCTGTTTCACCCCAACGGGCAGGCGCTCGGAGTGAATCATGGGCGCGGACGGGGGCGCGTTCGTTCCGCGACCTGTCGCCGCTGATCAACTCCGCTCTACGGTCGGGGAGCGGGGCGTGCCAGCGGGGAGGTTCGGCGATGTCTGCGGAGCGTGGAGAGCCCGCGCCGGTGCGGATCTGCGACCTTGCGGGGCGGCCGCGGGGCACCGGATTCATGGCCGACGACCTCGGCACCCTGGTCACCAGCCACGAGGCAGTCGACGCACTCAGCCGCGTCGTCGTGCACGCGCCCGGTGACCGTACGTTCCTCGCGGAGAGCGGCGACATCACGCCGCTGCCCGAGTGGGACCTCGCGTTGATCCGTACCACGGGGCTGGGGGTCGCGCCCCTGGTCATCGGGGCCGAACGGCCGCGCACCGAGGGCACCGAGGTCGTCCTCGGCGTCTGCGGCGGGATCACGGCCCGGCTGAACGGCGCGGTCAGCGCCACCTACACCTCCACCGACCGCTTCCACCCCCTGGAACAGGTGCTGGAGCTCGCGCTCCCGGAGGCGGCCTGCGTGCAGCTCCGGCTCAGCATGCGCGCCTCGGGCACGCCCGTGCTGGACGTCGCGACCGGCGCGGTCCTCGGCGTCCTCGGCACCGCGCTGCATGTGCCGGGCCGCGTCGCGGGATACGCCGTGCCGCTCTACGCGGCGGGCGTGCTGGCACCCGAGGGGCCCCTCGGCGTACTGCTGCGCCGCAACGGCGCGGGCGTCCCCGGCTTCGGGCCCGACCTCAATCTCGCGGGCGCGCTCCAGCTCACGGCCACCTCGGTGGGCCGGGCCGTCGAGCGGTGCGGGCACGCGGTGGCGCGTCCGGAGATCGCCGCGGAGTTCACGGAGTTCGCGGACTCCGGCGCCTCGGTCGCCGGGCTCGTCGGCGACCCGGGCACCGGCCGTACGACGGAGCTGGCCGCCTTCGCGGCGCGGCGGGCGCTCGGGGCCGCGCCCGAGCCGACGGTCTGGCTGCGCGGCGCGGACCTGCGGTCCGGGGACGGCAGCGTACGGGAGGCCGTCGGACGGGCGCTGGACCAGGCCGCGCGGATCGTCGCCGCCTCGCACGGGGCCGCGGGAGCGGCGGGCGCCGCGGGGGCCGCCGGGGACGACGGAGACGCCGGGCCCGCCGGAGCCGCCGGGGACGCGGTCGGGCCCCGCGGTGCCAATCCGGACGTCGTCGCGCGGCTGGCCCGTGACGCGCGGCGCCCGCTGCTCGTCCTGCTCGACGCCCCCGAGGAGATGCCGCCCCAGCTCGCCCACGGGCTGCGGCAGTGGACGGTCGGCACGTCGAGTTGGCTGCGCGCCTCGGGGGCACGCATGGCGGTGGCGTGCAGGCCCGAGTACTGGGAGCAGGCGGGGGCCCTCTTCCCCCGCGACATGCTGTACGTCCCCCGGGGCGCGGCGTGGAGCGGCGGCGTGCGTACGGACGAGGCCCGTGCGGGCGGAGCGCGTACGGAAGCGGCGCGTGCGGGCGGAGCGCGGGTGCCGGTCGCGCGCGGGGTGGCCGGGCCCACGGGCCCCGGGCAGGGCGGCGCCGCGCTGCCCCCGTGTGTACGCCTCGGTGACCTGCCGCCGCGGCAGGCCGCCCGCGCGCGTGCCGGGTACGGGCTGCCGGAGGGAGCGCTCTCCGACGCCGACGCCGGGCATCCGCTCGCGTTGCGGATGCTGTCGGAGGTGCGCGCGGCACAGGCGCCCGACGCGGCCCGCGCGCCCCGGGTGCCGCGGCAGGGCGGGCGGAGGGCCGAGGGGCCGGTGGCGGAGGGGCTGCCGGCGCGGGCCGAGATCCTCTCCGCCCACCTCGACCTCGTGTGCCTGCGCATCGCGGTGCGGCTCGCGGCGGGCGAGCGGCCCGTTCCGGCGGCGGGCGAGGTCCGGCGGCTGGCGGCGCGCGTCGCGGGCCAGCTCCACGAGGCGGCCCGGCGCTGCCTGGGGCCGGGGCAGGGCGGGCTGGACCGCAGGTCGTTCGAGGAGATCTTCCCCTGGGGCGGCGGATGGGCGTCCGCCGTGCTGGGGGAGGGCGTGCTCGTACCGGCGGGGGAGGGATACCGGTTCGCGGACGAGGAGTTCGCGGACTGGCTGCAGGGCCGCCACCTGGAGCTGGACGCGGCGCTGGACACGCTGGTGCACCGCAGGGACGAGCAGCCCGTGGCCGTTCCCGTGCCCCGGCACCGCATCGGCCCCGTCGTCCAGTCCCTGCTGCTGTGCGGGCGCAGGGACGGGCCGGGCGCGCTGGCGTCCAGGCTGCGCCCGCTGGTCGACGCGCTGGCCGCGGGCGATGCGGGCGGCGTGGGGGATACGGGGGGCGCCGGGACGACGGGCGGGGACGCCGCGTGGTGGGCCGCGCATCTGCTGGGGGAGACGCTGCTGCGCGTGCCCGACGCGCGCCCGTACGCGGGGGTGCTGCGCGCGCTGGCGGAACGGATCGCCGAGCTGGCGGCGGATACGGGCGGCGAGGGCTTCGCCGACGGGCCGCTCGGCCACGGCTTCGGGCCCTGGTTCTGGCGGCGGCTGCCGCTGGGCACCCGCGCGAAGGCCGAACTGCTGCGGCTCCTGCTGCCCGCGGACAGCCCGTACGGGGAGGGCGACAGGTTCCTCGACGTGCTCGGCGAACTGCTCGTCGCCGAGCCGCGCACCGTGCAGCCGCTGCTGTGCGACTGGTTCAGCGATCTGCGGGCCCTGCCGCGTCGGCCCGGCACCCGGCCCGAACGCCTCGCGCCGACCGTCGCCACCGCCGCGCAGGCGCTGCTGCACACCCACCGGCGGCACGCCGTCGACGATCTCGTCGAGGCACTGGTGGGCGCCGCGCACCCGCGCGCGGACGAGCTGCTCGCCGAGCTGGTGCACGACGAGCCGTCGGCACTGTGCCGCGCCGTCGACAGGTGGGCGCACGACGACCGGGTCGAGCGCCGGGTCGCCGCCGCGACATACGCGGTACGGGTCGCCGTCCGCGCCCGTACGGAGGCCGACCGGGAACTGTTGCGGTACACGGCCCTCGCGCTGCTGCGGCACCCCGGCGACTGCTCGCTGCACGGGCCCGCGCTGGCGCTGCTCGTACGCGATCCCGGGAGCCGTTCGCGCTACGTCGACGCGGCGCTGGGCCGGTTCGCGGAGACCGGCGAACCGGAGCTGGCGAGCGCGCTGGGCACGGCGCTCGCCACCCATCCCGAGCCGGTCCTCTCGGCCTTCCACACGCTGCTGGCCGACCCCGCGTCGTCCCCCGCGGGGAGCGTCGCGCGGGCGCGCGCGGTGCGGGCGCTCGCCGAGGTGCGTACGCCCGCGCTGGCGCGGCGCGCCACGCTGCTCGTGCGCGAGTACGCGGAGCGCAGCCCGGACGAGGCACGCGGGCCCGTCGCCGGGTTCGTCCGGCGGCGGCTGGCGCACGGACCGTCGGCGCGGGCCGTGCTGCGGCCGTTCGTCGCGGAGCTGCTGGACCGCGGGACGACGGTGTTCCGGTCGAGCCTGGCCCGCGCGCTCGGCGCGGGCGAGGGCGCGCTGCGCGACGAACTGCTCGACCTGCTGCTGGCGAGGGAGAGCGACCCGCGCGTCCTCGACGCGGCCCTGGGCGCGGTGGCGCGGCGCGGACGGGAGCCCGAGGGCGGGGCCGGTTGTGGGGGCGGGGAGGGGGACGGCGAGACGGTGCGGCGCATCGGGCTGGCGATGGCCCGTACGCCGCGGGGCGCGGCGAGCTTCGACCGCGCCCTCGTGGAGCTGGCCCGCGAGCTGCCGGGCTTCGCTGTCGCCCTGCGCGCCTGGGTCGCGGACGCCCCCGACGCGTGGGCGGCGGTGATAGGGCCGAGCGCCCAGCACATGTGCGAGACGCTGGCGGAGGGGACGTAGGGACATAGGGACGTAGAGGCCTAGGGACGCATGACGCATTGAGAACGGGGGCCGGGCATAGGCGTGGGGGCGCGGGTGTTGCGGGGGAGGGGGTGTGGGGCGGCGGGCGATCCGGTCCGTACGGCATGGCACCCTTGGACCGGCGAGAAACCTCGCCGGTCATGGGCTTCGACACCGACACCGGACATCGACGAGGAGCGGACGTGCAGCGCTGGCGTGGCTTGGAGGACATTCCCGAGGGCTGGGGGCGCAGCGTCGTCACCATCGGCTCGTACGACGGGGTCCACCGCGGACACCAGCGGATCCTGGGCCGGGCGGTGGAGCGGGCGCGCGAGCTGGGCGTGCCGTCGGTCGCCGTCACCTTCGACCCGCATCCGAGCGAGGTCGTGCGGCCGGGGAGCCACCCGCCGCTGCTCGCCCCGCATCACCGCCGTGCGGAGCTGATGGCGGAGCTGGGCGTGGACGCCATGCTGGTGCTGCCCTTCACCCCGGAGTTCTCGGAGCTGTCCCCGGCCGACTTCGCCGTGAAGGTGCTGGTGGACAGGTTGCAGGCGTGCGCGGTCGTGGAGGGCCCCACGTTCCGCTTCGGGCACCGTGCCGCGGGCGATGTGGCCACCCTCGCCGAGCTGGGCCGGACGTACGACTTCGAGGTCGTGGTCGTCGACCTGTGCGCCGGTGACGCGCCCGACGCCGTGCCGTACTCCTCGACGCTCGCCCGACGGCTCGTCGCCGACGGGGACATGCGCGGCGCCGCCGGGGTGCTGGGGCGCCCGCACCGGGTCGAGGGCGTGGTGGTGCGCGGCGCGCAGCGCGGGCGCGAACTCGGCTTCCCCACCGCGAACGTCGAAACGCTGCCGCACACCGCTGTCCCCGCCGACGGCGTCTACGCGGGCTGGCTGACGGCCGACGGCGAGCGGATGCCCGCCGCGATCTCCGTGGGCACCAACCCGCAGTTCGAGGGCACGGTACGCACGGTGGAGGCGTACGCGATCGACCGCGTGGGGCTCGACCTGTACGGACTGCATGTCGCGGTGGACTTCCTGGAGTTCATCCGCGGCCAGGAGAAGTTCGACACGCTGGAAGGGCTGCTGGAGCGGATGACGCAGGACGTCGACAGGGCGCGTGAGCTGACGCGGAGTTGATGCCGAGCCGATGCGTTGAGGCGTGCGCGGAGGGCCCGTTCCACCTCAGTGGAGCGGGCCCTCCGTCGTGTCCCGGCGCCTAGCTCTGGTGCGGCGGCTGCGGCTGCCAGCCCGCGCCCGGCTGGGGCTGCTGCGGCTGGGGAGGCTGCGCGTACGGCGCGTACGGCTGCTGTGAGGACTGGGGGTAGGGCTGCGCTCCCGGCGGGAGTTGGGGGGACTGCTGCGACTGGCCCGGGAGCGGCGGCGCCAACTGCGGTGGCGGATTGCCGTCGGCCGTCCACAGGCCCTGCTCGCGCTGGGCGCGCGCGAAGTCCTCGGCGATGAGCGCCGACAGGTCGAAATAGGCCTCGCGGGTCTTGGGCCGCATCAGGCCGAGATCCAGCTCGGCGCCCGCCGAGAGGTGCTCGTCGAAGGGGATGGTCACCACGCCGCGGCAGCGCGTCTCGAAGTGCGCCACGATGTCCTCGACCTTGATCATCTTCCCCGTCTCGCGGACGCCGGAGATGACGGTGATGCTGCGCTGGACGAGGTCGCCGTACCCGTGCGCCGCGAGCCAGTCGAGCGTCGTGCTCGCGCTGCTCGCACCGTCCACGGACGGGGTCGAGATGATGATCAACTGGTCGGCGAGGTCCAGCACTCCGCGCATCGCGGAGTAGAGCAGGCCGGTGCCCGAGTCGGTGAGGATGATCGGGTACTGCTTGCCGAGGACGTCGATCACGCGCCGGTAGTCGTCGTCGTTGAACGTGGTCGAGATCGCGGGGTCGACGTCGTTCGCCAGGATCTCCAGCCCCGAGGACGCCTGGGAGGTGAACCTCCGGATGTCCATGTAGCTGTTGAGGTACGGGATCGCCGTGACCAGGTCGCGGATGGTCGCCCCGGTCTCGCGGCGCACGCGGCGGCCGAGCGTGCCCGCGTCCGGGTTCGCGTCGATGGCGATGACCTTGTCCTGGCGCTCGGTGGCGAGCGTGGAGCCGAGTGCCGTGGTGGTCGTCGTCTTGCCGACGCCGCCCTTGAGGCTGATCACCGCTATCCGGTAGCAGGACAGCACGGGTGTACGGATGAGGTCGAGCTTGCGCTGGCGCTCGGCCTCCTCCTTCTTGCCGCCGAACCGGAAGCGCGGGCTCCGGTTGCGGTCGTGGGGGCGCGGCTTCTTCTTGCTGTTGATCAGCCGGTCGGAGGACAGCTCGACCGCGGCTGTGTACCCGAGCGGAGACCCGGCCTGGTCCTGCCGCCGCGGGTCCAGGGGCTGCGCCATCGGAGGCTGCGCCGCCGGGGGCTGTGCCGCCGGGGGCTGGGCCTGGGCCTGCGGTTGCGGCTGGACCGGGGGCTGCGCGTGAGGCTGGGCCTGAGGCTGTGCCGGGGGTTGGGGCTGCTGCTGCGGGGCCGGGGCCGGGGCCTGGGGCTGCGGTTGGGGCAGCGGCTGCTGAACGGGCTGCGGCAGCGCGGGCTGTTGGGGCTGGTGCTGCTGGTGCTGCTGGGGCTGGTGCGGCTGGGGCTGCGCGGGCTGTTGCTGGGGCTGCGCGGGGTTGGGCTGGCTTGTGGGGCGGCCGGGGTAGGGGCCGGGAGCGGCCTGCTGCGGCATCGCGTACGGGGCGGCGGAGGGCTGCCCGGTCTGCTGCGGATAGCCGTAACCACCCCCGGGCGCGGGCGCGGGTGCCTGCG
The DNA here is from genome assembly GCF_039530985.1 of Streptomyces albiaxialis. Classification (NCBI taxonomy): domain Bacteria; kingdom Bacillati; phylum Actinomycetota; class Actinomycetes; order Kitasatosporales; family Streptomycetaceae; genus Streptomyces; species Streptomyces albiaxialis. The sequence goes on along the minus strand of NZ_BAAAPE010000029.1, from coordinate 39,366 downwards.
CGGGAGGGGGCACTTGCTGGTCCTGGGCCGGTGCCGCCTGGGTGGGTTGTGCCGACTGTGCCGGTTGTGTCGGCTGCGGCGGTACGGGCGGTGCCGACTGGGCGGGCGGCAGAGTGCCGGGGGGCGTCGTGTCCGGGGCGCCCGCCGTCTCCGCTGCCGGGGGCGAGGCGGGCCACGGGGTGCCCTGCGGCGGGGTGGCCGCGGGCTGGAAGTCCGGGGGAAGCGGCGGCAGTCCGCCCGTTCCCTTGCCGTCCGTGCCGTTCGTGGCGTCGGCGGCGGCCGGGGCGGGGGAGCCGGGCCACGGCCCGGCCTGCTGCGGCGGCGCCGGGGTCAGGGGGTGCGGCGGCACGGCGTCGCGAGGTTCGTCAGCGGGCTCGGCGAGTTCGGGCGGTGAGTCCTGGGGCTCGTCCTCGACGGGCGTTCCGGCATCCTGCGCCGACGACGGCTCGGCCGTATCGGCCTCGGGCTGCCAGACGGCCGGGGGAAGGGCGTCCCAGGGCTCGTCCTCGGTGGCGGGCGCGGAACCGTCGGCCGCGGAGCCCGCGGTGGCCGGGGACTCCTCGCTCTCCTCGGGCTCCTCTCCGCGCTCCAACTCCTCGGCCGCGGCCTCGGCGGCCCTGCGTTCGCGCAGCTCGCGGCGCATCGCGGCGGCAGAGAAGCGCATGGTGGCGCTGTCCCCGATGTCCCCGGTGTTGATGGGGACTTCAGGCGCCACGGGCTCGGCCACGGGGGCGGCGGGCGCCTCCTCGGGCTCGGATTCGACCTCGACCTCGGACTCGGGTACGGCCTCGGCCTCGGGCTCAGACTCGGGCTCGACCTCGGACACGGGCTCGACCTCTGGCTCGGGGGCCGTTGCCACGGCCACCTCCACCTCCGCGTCCTCATCCGGGCGCGCGTCGTCCTCGGCCTCGGGCGGCTCGACCGGAGCCGGAGATTCCGCTGCCGTCTCCTCCTCCGGGGCCTCGGTCTCCATGGCGGGCTGCGCGGGCGCGAACGTCGGCGGAAGGGGTGGTGCCAGAGGGAACGAGGTCGTCCCGGGCTCCCGTACGGGCGTCTCAGGCGCGGCCTCTGCGGCGGCCTCGGCGAGGGGCTCGTCCGCGATCTCCCTCTCGGCCTCGGGCGCGAAAGGTTCCGGCGCGGCCGTCTCCTGCACGACCTGGACCTCGGGCTCGGGCTGGACCTCGGGCTCGGGCTGGACCTCGGGCTCGGGCTCAGGTTCGACCTCGACCTCGACCTCGGGCTCGACCGTGACCTCGGCCTCCGGCTCCAGCTCCGGCACCGGAGTCGTCGTCGGCGCAGGCGCGGGCGGGTCCGTGAGCGGCTTCAGCGACGGGAACGCGGGAGGCGCGGCGTCCGGCTGCGGTCCGCGCGCTGCCGCCCCGGCGTCCCATGCGCGCGGCGCGGCGCCGTTGCCCAGCGCGAAGTCGTCCTCGGGGACCGGCGGTTCCGCGTCACCGGCGGGCGCGCCCGGCATCGGGGGCATCGACGACGGCATCGACGGCATCGCACCCGCGCCGCCCGAGGGGGCGCTGACGGGCGTGCCCTCGGGCTGGCTGCCCGCATCCTGCGTGTACCAGGCCGGCGGGGTGTAGTCGATGGTGAACTGGCCCGTCGACTCCACTTCCTGCTCGGAGTCGGTGTCCGCGTCGAGCCGATCGGTGCCGGGCAGGCTCCCCCCGAAGCGGATCTCGTCCCGATCGCTGCTCACAATGCCTCCTGCGTGGTCGTACACCCCGGTTTGCGTCCGCGCCCGCCCTCGCGCGTCAGCCCAGCCTAATCAAGGCAACTCCCGTTACGGCAGGGCGGTCCGGTCCCGCCAATGGGAGGGAACCACCCCTCTCCGACCGAACCATCCATCCCCACCCGCTGTCCGCACAAGCGGATGTACGGGATGAAGTTGCGGGGCGGTGGGCGGGCCCGGAACGGGGTGGGGCGTTCCGGTCGTCAGTCGAGCCGCCGCGCGCTGCCGAGCAGTCCCGACTCCGCGTCCGTCGGCTGTGTGAACGCGTACTGCCGGTCGCGTCGCGTGCACCACAGGGTCACGCCGTCGCCGAGTGTGGGCAGCGCAGCCACGTCCCGCTCGGGGATCTGCATCAGGCGGCCTATCTGCTGGGCCTCCTCGGGCGAGATGCGCTGCACCCCCACCAGCGAGGCCTGGCGGAGCAGCCGGGGCGTGGTCGGGCCGAAGTACGGCAGCAGCGTCAGGACGGACTGCCAGGGTGCCGAGGTGACCCGGCCGCGCGGGGGACGGATGCCGCAGTCGCGCACGACGACGACGGGGCTGCTGACGCTGGGGTTGAGGCGGGGCACGCGCCCCACGTCGTACAGCGCGAGGCACTCCTGGCCGGCCCCTGCCGCCTGCACCAGGTGCGTCCAGACCTGGGCGCGGCCCGTCTCGATCGCGACCCGCGCGCCCGTACCGGCCAGCCGCAGGGCGAGCACCTGCGCGGTCCAGAGCCCGCCGACGAGCACAACCTCGTACGGCTCGGGGCGCACGAGGCCCGCCAGCCGGGGGTGGCCCTCCGCGTCGGAGCCGAGCACCACCCCGTCGTCGCCCAGCGGCAGCGCCATGGCGGCCAACTGGTCGGCCGCGACGGTGTGCCCGGACCGGCGCGGGCCCGTCAGGCCCGCCATGCGGCGCACTCCGCCCGCCATCAGCGCACCCCTCCCAGCGGCAGCGAGGCCAGGGCGCCCGGCAGTTGCTCGCGGTCGAGGCGGACCAGGCCGAGCCGGGCGGCGCGGGACGCGTGCTCCAGATGGCGGCGCGCGGCGATCAGCTCGGTGTCCGAACGCCCGGTGAGCCGGACGTGCCCGGTGACCGTCGCCGCGCCGCGCCGGGTCGAACGGCCCAGGGTGAGGCTGAATGTGCTGGTGAAGGCCGGTGCCGAGGTCAGCAGCGCCACCAGGCGCGGCAGCGGCGCGGCGGTGCCGCCCAGCTCGGGCCAGCGGCTCACCGCGTACGTTGTGTGCCAGCGGTCGTCGCAGCGCCAGACGCGGGACGTCTCGGCGGTGCGGCGGGCGGGCATCGCGTCGGGCCTGCTCGCGCGGGCCGTCGCCACCGGATTGAGGCACGCGGAGGTCGCGAGGGCGGAGATCACCCCCTCCTCGTCGAGCACCCGGGCGCGGAAGCCCGCCCCGGTGAGGCGGCTCGCCAGGTGGTCGGCCGCGCGCACCAGGCAGCGCTGGGCGCCCTCCAGGCCGCCGCCGCGCGCCTCGACGGCCTCCGGGCACAGCTCCGGGTCCAGCTTCAGGGCGACCCAGGTCAGCCGCAGGGCGGGCGCCCCGGTCTGCTCCTGCAGCGGCCCGTAACTCCGCCTGGCCACCGACTGTTCCGGGAGGTGCGGCGCGGGCGCGGGCTGTGTCTGCTGCACCACCTGCACGGACTCCAGGGCTATCCCGTCCACGTCCAGCGCGCCGTGCACCAGGTCCAGGGGCAGCGGGCGGGCGCCGGACACCGGCCGCAGCGGTCCCGCCGCCGTCGCGTCCACGGAGACCAGCGCGGTCAGGAACGTGCCGTCGCCGAGCATGCCGACGGTGCGCTGGTGCTTGTCGACATATCCGTACGTACGCAGCCCGGGGGCGCTCTCCACCAGGGGGAGGAACCCCGGGTCGAGGCGCTCTCCCGCCGCGTTCACCACCATCGCGGGGGACAGCGGCCGGGCGGCCTCGCGCGTGCGGGCGCGCAGCGCGAGGAGTGTCGCCGCCCAGTCGCGGACGGACCGCTGACGGCGGCGGATCAGCCCGGCGACGGCCAGCGGCGCGGCGATCACGACGGCGGGCACGAGGAGCAGCTCGTCGATGGCCGCGGCGACGACGAGGACGGCGAGCGCCAGCTCCAGCAGCACGAGTTGTTGCAACTGGAACGGTCCGAGGCCGCTCGCCCGCGAGGCCGTGCGCAGCGTCGCCGAGACGGGTGGCCGGGGCCTGGCGGACGGTCGGCCGCCCGCTCCGGGGCCCGCCGCGGGGCCTGCCCGGCGCGGGCTTCCGGGGCGCCCGGGAGCGCCGGCGCCGCGCGGGGCGCCACCGGGGCCCCGCCGCCCCGCGGCACCCTGGGTGCGCGTCGCAGATCCCATCCCCGCAGGCCCCCTCATGTCCGAAATCACCCCACCTGTCAGGGGTGTTGGGCGGGCGATCACGATACCTGAGCGGCGCGACGCGATCCCCAACCGGCATAGTAGGGGCCCGGTCCGACAACCGGCAGCGGCGGCGGGGCTCCCGTGCCCGCCGCGCGTACGGGAGAGCGGTGCGGGCCGGCCCGGAGGCGCGACGGCGGACCGTACGGAGCGCGCGACGGGCCGTCAGAGGCGAGGCAGGGGAGAAGCGGTCACTTATGGCGTCACGGCGGGACGAGCTGAATGCCTACACCTTCGCGAAGAAACGTCTGGTTGCGGCATTCCTCCAACCTTCGCCCACAGGTACCGAGGAGGGCGCGCCCCGTCCGCTGCGCGGCATCCTGCCCGGAATCATCATCGGGGTGCTGATCCTCGCGGGCTTCGGCGCCTGGGGGATGTTCAAGCCCAAGGCGCCCGAGGGGTGGGACGAGCCGGAGGCGAAGGTCATCATCGGCAGCGAGTCGACCACCCGTTACGTCGTCCTGAAGACGGGCAAGAAGGTCCAGCTCCATCCCGTGCTCAACCTCGCCTCGGCCAAGCTGCTGCTGGACCCGGGCCAGGGCGAGGTCGTCAAGGTCGACGAGAAGGTGCTCGACAAGGGCGACATACCGCACGGCGCCACCTTGGGCATCCCCTACGCGCCCGACCGCCTCCCCGCGCCCGAGGAGGCGGCCAAGAGGAAGCGCTGGGCCGTCTGCGAACGCCCCAGCCAGGGCGGGCGTGCCGTGCAGAAGTCCGCGTTCGTCCTCGCAGAGCGCGACGAGCACCGGGTCGAGGGCCGCAACCGGCTGCGTGGGGGCGAGCTCCTCTACGTAAAGGGGCCGGACGACAAGCTGTACGTGGTGGACAAGAAGGGGCGTAAGTACCGGCTCGCGGAGAACGAGCTGCTGCTGCGCCTCATCGTGGAGAACCGCAAGCCCCAGCGCGTCTCCCGGCAGTGGCTCGCGACCCTGGACGGCGACACCGACGTGATCGACTTCCCCCGCCTGCGCGGCACGGTCGGCGAGCCCGCCGGACAGGACGGCCTGGCGCCGGGGGCGAACCGCGTCGGCACGGTGCTGCGTGCCTCGTCCGGCGCCGGCAGCCAGCACTACGTGGTCCTGCGTTCCGGGGTGCACCCGGTGACCGACTTCATGGCCCACCTGCTGCTCAACCCGCCCGGAAGGGACGTCCTCAAGCAGAACGGCAAGGCGATGGAGGTCAGCGCGGGCAGCTTCACCCCGTCCGGCATCGGCTTCGGCGAGGACCTCAAGTGGCCGACGGCCAAGGGAGAGCCGGTCAACGAGGCACGGCCGTCCGCCGCGAAGGGCGGCCGGGACACGGTCTGCAACGTGCTGCGCGGCGTCGACGGCCGTACGGGGAAGACGACGCTCAGCACCTGGGCGGGCGAGACCTTCCCCGCGCAGCTCCCCTCCGGCGCCACCAGCGCGTACGTCACCCCGGGCACGGGCCAGCTCTTCCGTCAGGTGAAGGGCGAGAACGCCAAGGACGGCGGTGTCTTCCTGGTGACCGACACGGGCCTGCGCTACGCGACGCAGGGCACGAACGACACCGAGAAGGGCGACCCCGGCTCCGGGAAGGCCCGGTCCGGCCGGGAGGAGCAGGAGGGCCAGAACGCCCAGCGGCGGCTCGGCTACGAGGGCATCAAGCCCACGCCCGTACCGGCCGCGTGGTCCGAGTTCCTGCCGACGGGCCCGCGCCTGTCGACGGGCAGCGCCAAGCAGCCGCAGGGCTCCTGAGGACAGGGGGGACGAGCATGCCGATGCCGTCGACGGTTCCTGAACGGGCGCGGGCGAGGGCGAGGGCGCGAACGCGTACGCCGTGCCGTGTCGCGCGCCTGTGCGCCGCCGCCCTGGTCATGGGCGCCACCCTCGGCGCGACGGCCGTCACGACCGCAACGCCCGCGGCCGCCGACACGAGCACGCAGTGCAGCTTTCCCAACAAGGACTACAAGGGGCGGCCCTGGGCGCTCCAGCGTGTGCTGCTCGACGAGTTGTGGCAGGGCACGCGGTACGGGCGGGGCGTGCGGGTGGCCGTCATAGACACGGGCGTGGACATCAAGAACAGACAGCTCACGGACGCCGTAGACGCCCAGATGGGCAGGAACTTCCTTCCGGAGAAGCCGAAGAAGGACAAGTTCGGCAACAAGACGCCGCGGGGCAGCTCCAAGGGCACGACGGACCGGGTCGGCCACGGCACCAAGGTCGCCGGGATCATCGCCGCCCGCCCCGCCTCCGGCACGGGCTTCGTCGGCCTGGCGCCCCAGTCCACGGTGATCCCCATCCAGCAGAACGACGAGAACGGCAGCGGCACGGCCGAGACCCTCGCCCGCTCCATCGACTACGCGGTCGAGGCCAAGGCCGACGTGATCAACATCTCCCAGGACACCGCCCAGGCCCTGCGTCCCGAGTCGGCGCTCAAGCAGGCAGTCGACCGGGCGCTCGAAAAGGACGTCGTCGTGGTCGCCTCGGCGGGCAACGACGGCCTCGGCGGCAACGTGAAGAAGACCTACCCCGCCTCGTACCCGGGCGTCCTCGCCGTGGCCTCCTCGGACCGCAACAACGAGCGTGCGCCGTTCTCCCAGTCCGGCGAGTTCGTGGACGTCGCGGCGCCCGGCGTCGACATGATCTCGACCGTCCCCGGCGGCGGCCACTGCGCCGACAACGGCACGAGCTTCTCCGCCCCGTACGTGGCGGGCGTGGCGGCGCTGCTGCGCGCCAAGCACCCCGAGTGGAAGCAGCACCAGGTCGTCGCCCAGATCGAGCAGACCGCAGAACGCTCGATCGCGGGCCACGACCGCCTCGTCGGCTGGGGCGTCGTCGACCCCGTCCGCGCCCTCACCGAGGACGAGCGGGCCATCGACAAGCCGGTTGCCCGCGAGGGTGTCGCGAAGGGGGAGGAACCGACCCCCGCCAAGCTCCAGTTGGGCGAGACCGAGCAGGAACGGAACGAAAGAATCGGAACCTACGTCCTTGTGGGGGGCGGCACGGCGGTCGCCGCGGTCATCGGCAGCACGGTCGTGCTGCGTGACCGGCGCCGTCGGCGGACGACGGAGGGGTGAGCAATTCCACCCCGCTGATTTGCAGTTGGAACAGTCGTATGGTGTGGCTAGAGTGAGATGTTGCACCGCGTGCGACGCGGACACGACACAGAGTGGATCGGCCGAACGGGACAGCAGCGGCGAACGGGGAGATCTACATGGCGGAGCCGGGCATGCCTGGCGGGGTGCCTTCTGGTTCCTCGGCGGACCTCAAGCGCGGGGCCGGCGCGCTCAAACGGCTCAAGAAGCACATCGACGGTGTGCTCAAGGAGCTCGACGAGTCGCCCGGAGCCCAGCACAAGGTGGCCGCCGCCCGCAGGATGACCCGGCGCTCGCTGAGCGGCGACAACCTGCCGTTCCTGGAGGCCGACGCCCTCTTCCAGAAGTACAACGAGGTCCACGACACCCTCACCGCCCTCTCGAAGGCCCTCCGCGAACAGATCGACGGCCTCGCCATCGCGGTGAAGATCGCGGATAACGGCTACGACTCGCTGGAGCAGGACGAGAAGGAGCGGTACGAGCGGATCCAGGCCCGCGCGGACGAGCTGATGCGGGGTGTCGGCGGTCCCGAGGACGCTCCGAAGGGTGAACCCAAGGGCGAACCGAAGGGCGAGGGCAAGGCCGAGAACGACGGCGACAAGGGCGGACTGTGACCGCCCGCACGGGCGAGCAGGCGGGAGGACCGATGGCCGACAAGGGCAAGAAGAGCGAAGGCGACCCGTACACCGGCAAGGGGTACTCGTCGGAAGAGTGGCCCGATTCCCCCGGGATCCCGAAGCAGTACGGCACCATCACGACGCAGTGCTACGTCGACCCCCCGAAGGAGCGGGCGCCCCAGGCCCCGCGCGGCTCCGCCGGTGAGCGCACGGACTTCGAGACCGCCCGGCTCAACGACATGGTCGACCTGGTGCAGAGCTCGATCCCGTCGGACCTGATCGATGTGGGCGACGCCCTGTGGGAAGCGGGCCGCGCCATCAAGAAGGCCGAGGAGGAGCTGAAGACCTACTTCGAGGAGGTCGACTGGGACGGCGACGGCAAGGGGTCGTTCGCCCGCTGGGGCCGGAAGCTGCGTGCGGACACCGAGAAGCTGAGCACGTACGCCGGGACGGTCGGCGCGGAACTCAACGCGGCGGGCTGCGGCCTGCTCATGGTCCAGACCTACATGCCGAAGCGGAGCGAAGTCCTCACCGTCAACGACATCCCCGCCCCCGCACGCGTCCCCGGAAACCCCCAGATGCCCGCCCCGCTGCTGACGGGCAGCGGCAAGGCGCCCTCGCTGGACGGCAACGGCAAGCTGACGGGCAGCGGCGACACCCCGCTGCTGAACAACGGCGGCGGCACCACGCCGAGCACGTTCGCCCCTCGCGCCGTGCATCCGGACTCCCCGGAGGGCATCGCCGCGGAACGGGACCGCCAGGAAGCCATCCAGCACCTGAACAAGCTCGGCTCGTACTACGCGATCTCGCTGGACAACATCCGCAAGGCGGAGGCGGACAAGCCGACGTTCTCGGGGTTGCCGGGTGGGGACATTCGTCCAGGGGCTCCAGATGGGGGTGGGGGGCCGAGTGCGACGACGTCCGGTGGTTCCCCCGTCGGGCAGGGCGGCACGCCCTCTGCCATCACCGGAGGATCTCCGGGGGGCGATGGTGGCGTCACGCCCGCCGGGCGAGTGGGACCGCAGGAGGTGTCGGGTGGAGTCGCCGGAGGCGGCCGTCCGGACGTGACCGACCTTCCTCCGACGGGGACCGTCCAGGACCCGCTGAACAGGCTGGATCCCTCAGAGATTGGAGCCTCGGCTCCCGCGTCCCGGGTCGGCACGGACATCGACAGCGTGAACGTGCCGCCGACGAGCACCATCGACCCGGTCACGCCCAGCAGTCCGCCGCCGACAGCCAACCCGTCGATGCCCGGCCCGACTCCGAACGGGCCAGGGCCCGTGGTGCCGTCCGGGCCGCCCATCTCGCAGCCAGGCCCACTGGGCAGGGGCCCGATCGCGCCGATGCCGGTGACGCCGCCGACGACGTCCCAGGGCAGGACGGTCGGCCCTCCTGGCCGTTCCGTGCCGACGGGGCCGGGCCTCGCCGGTGGCGGCGGCGGGACCGGGCCCACGAACCGTCCGCCGATGATGGGCATGCCGTACGCCCCGATGGGTCCGGGCGCCGGTCAGGGGACCACGGGCGGTCGCGGTCCCGGCGGCGCGACGCGTGCCTCGCAGCCGGGCGGCATCGTCGGCGGCACCCCCAGCGGCACTCCGGGCGGCCAGAACGGCACCTCTGCGCGCGGCCCGATGGGCATGATGCCGATGGGGGCCATGGGAGCCGGAGCCGCCGGAATGGGCGCGGGCGGAACGCGCGGCGCGTCCGGCCGGAGGATCGCCTCGGCGCCGGGCGGCATCGTGGGCACGCCCCGGAGCGGTACGCCCGGACAGGGGCGCGGCTCACGGCAGTTCACGCCCGGCGGCTCCGGTCTGGTCTCCGGCGCGCAGCCGAGGGAACGGGACCGCAGGGAGGGGCCGCCTCGCCCCGACTACCTGACGGAGGACGAGGAGACCTGGACGAACGGACGGCGCGGCAGCGTGCCGCCGGTGATCGAGTAGCCCGGATGAGAGCGATGACGGCACAGAACTCACGGACCTCGCGCCCCCGATGGCGCCGTCTCCTCGCGGCGACGGCGGCTGTCGGGGTGTGGTCCGCCTGCCTGGCGCCCTCGGTGGCGGCGGCCGACGACATCCAGTCCCAGCAGTGGTACCTCGACCAGATGAAGGCCGAGGAGATGTGGAAGGTCACCCAGGGCGAGGGCGTCAAGGTCGCCGTCGTCGACTCCGGCGTGGACTCCTCGATCCCCTCTCTGCGCGGACAGGTGCTTCCGGGGAAGGACCTGTCGGGCGGCCCCGGTGACGAGATGAGGGACGACAGCGGTCACGGGACGTCGATGGCCCAACTCATCGCCGGAACCGGCGCGGAGGGTTCGGTCAAGGGGATCGCGCCGAAGGCGAAGATTGTGTCCTTCAAGACGGGCGTGGGGGGCTCCGGGAGCAACGCGGTGTTCTTCATGGGCGAGACCATCCGGGCTGCCGCCGAGAGCGACGCCAAGATCATCAACGTGTCCCTCGGGGGCGGGGCCGACGCGCCGACACGAAGGGCAATCGACTACGCGGTCAGCAAAGGGAAGCTGGTTCTCGCGGGCACCGGAAATGAGGGGAAGGGCGGGAACTTCCGGGAATACCCGGCCGCCTTCCCCGAGGTCGCGGGCATCGCCGCGATGGGCGAGTCCGGAAAGGTCGCGGACTTCTCGACCCACGGCCGTGACGTGACTCTTGCGGGACCGGGCCTCGATGTCCCCGTCTGGTGCGACGGCAAGAAGAAGAAATACTGCGTCAAGGGAGATGGCGGAACGAGTGCCGCCACTGCCATCGCCTCCGGCGCCGCCGCCCTCCTCTGGTCCAAGCACCCCGACTGGACGGCAAATCAAGTGCTGAGGGTGCTCATCAAGACGGCCAGTGGGACCAACAAGGGCAAGGGGCGCAGCAAGTACCTCGGGTACGGCGGGGTGCGGCCCCGGATCAATCTCCTGGAAGGAAAAGGCGATCCCGGCGATCCGGACATCAGTCCGCTTACGGGGGAAAAGACCATCAATTCCCGGTCGGAGAGCAAGGGTTCACCGGGCAAGGAGTCCGACAAAGACGATGCCCCTGACAAGGTGAAGGTGGCAGACTCCAGTTCGGATGGCGACAACAGCAACGTGTTGTGGATTTCGCTCGGAGCGGTCGCGCTGGTGATCGTTCTCAGCGGGGGCGCGTTCGCCTGGGTGCGGGCGCGTAGGGAATGAACCGGACGGCGAGCGCTTCGTGCTCGTCAACTCGTAGAGGAGGTAGCCATGGCTGAAGGCGGTGGCGGTGGGCAGGGCCAGGAGCTAAGCCATTCAGCACTTCTGAAGCTGGATGACGAGCTGGACCTGATGATGGGGTCGGTCAGGTCCCGTATGCAGAAGCTCGACATCATGATCGACAACCTTGAGGGTCAGTGGCGGGGAATCGGCCGAGGCGCGTTCGACAAGGTCCAGGAGGGCCTGAAGATCGACCTGGCTGCCCTCAACCGCATTCTTTCCGCTTTCACGGACGGTGTGCAGGGCACGAGCAAGTACGGCTCGGGCAACGACCAGCGCATCTTCGACGAGCTGAAGCGGCTCCAGGGCGATGATCTCGTGACCGATTCCACGCGCCAGTCCGTGGCGGAAGGCCGGGCGGGAAGCATCCAGGAGTCGAAGCTCTACGGCCTGTAGCAGTCAGGCGGTCGGCAGGAGCACGCAGTGCCGATTCCGCCCGGCGCGCGGAGTCGGGAAACGCACGTCACGATGAAGGAGTTTCGATGGCGGGAGATCACGGCGATCACCTCAAAGTCACATACGCCAGCCTGGATGCCGCAGCGGACGCCCTCGACCGGGAGGCGCGGGAACTCCGCGCGGACCTGGAGAAGGTCATGGGCGTCGTGAAGAAGATCTGCGACGGCTGGGACGGTATGTCGAACGAGAACTACCTCCGGGTCCAGAAAATGTGGAACGCCAAGGCCGACGACCTGGAGAAGCGCCTCACGAGTATCGCGGGTGCGGTCAGGATGGCGAGCGGCGATTACCGGGCCACCGACAAGAAGGCCGCCGGCCTGTTCGACCTGGACGACATGTTCGCCAGGCGGTAGGAGCGGCACGGCCAGATCCGTCGGTCCGCCGCCCAAGGACACCGTGAGGCGGCGGGACAGCGCGCGAGCTGTCCTGTCGCCTCTTCGGAGTGTGTCCTGTCCCTCGCTCCCTGAGAGAGAGCATGCACCCCCTCCGCCACGACGACCCCCGCCGCCTCGGCCCGTACGCGCCGCTGTTCCGGCTGGACGACGAGAACGACGGGCTTCCCTGGGGCGAGCGGCGCTTCCTCGCCAAGTCCACGGACGGTGCCCGTACCGTCGTGGTCACCGCCCCGCTGCGCGGGCAGGCCGCCTCGGCCGCCTTTCTCGCGGAGGCCGAGCAGGCCCGTAGGGCGCACGAGAGCCGCGTGCCGTGGCTCGCCCCCGTCTCCGACATCGCGGGGCCCACCGAGAGCACTCCCTGGTACGCCACGCGCTTCGCGCCAGCGCTGCCGCTTTCCGACGCCCTGGCGGCCCACTCGGGGCCGCTGCCCGAGCGGGTCGTACGGCTGTGCGGTGCGGCCCTCGCCGAGGCCGTCGCCCGACTGCACGCCCTCGGACTGACGCACGCGGGGCTGTCGCCGCGTACGGTGCTGCTGACCGCGAGCGGCCCGCGCCTGACGGGCTTCGGGGTCGTACGTGTCGCCGCGCCCGAAGGGCGGCCACGCACCGGGTCCCCGGAACTCGCCTCCGAGTTCCTGCCGCCCGAACAGGCCGCCGGGGGCCGCCCCCGCCCGCTCGGCGACGTCCACGCCCTCGGCGCGGTGCTCGCCTATGCCGCGACCGGCCGTACGGGAGCGACGCCCGACGAAGTGCCGGAAGGGCTGCGGGACGTGCTCCGCGCCTGCCTCGCCTCCGATCCGGCCGAACGGCCCGTCGCCTCCGCACTCGTGGACCGTCTGCTCGACGGGCAGGCGAAGGCCGAGCCCTCCCCGGTCGCGACCGTGCTGGACGGCACGGTCCTCGACCAGCAGACGAGCAGGGCGGAGACCGCCCTGCTGCCCGGCTGGTTGCCGCACGGGGTGAGCGCGGCCCTGGCCGTCCAAGCCGCCGACGTGCTGGACGCCGAGCTCCCCGAAGAGGAGGCCGTCGCCCCGGTCGTACCGGTGGCCGAGCCCGCCGCCGTGACGGACGGCACCCTGACCCTGTCGGGCAGCGGCGCGCACCGCCCCTCCCGACGGGCACTGGTCACCGGACTGGCGGCGGGGACCGCGGGCCTCGCACTCGGCGGTACGGCCGCGTGGGCGGCGACCGCCGAGGACCCGCCCGAGCCGACGGCGGCACAGCGCTACGCCGTGAAGCGCCGCTCCCGTAAGAGGCTCACCGGAGCGCCTCCGAATCCGCGCTGGCACACCCGGCTGGACCTCCCCTCGGCGCCCCGCCACGAACCCCTGCTCTGGGGCCGCCGCATGGCCGTGGTCCAGGGCGGATCCACCGTCATCGGCCTGGACCTCGCCACGGGCCACGAGGCCTGGCGGCGCGAGGACCTGCGCCCGTCCGGGCCCCTCCGGCTCGCGGAGGGCGGCCTGGTCCTCGTCCCCGGCGCGGCGATGTCGGCGCTCGACGCCCGTACGGGGAAGACACGTTGGAAGGTGGAGGCCCCTCGGGCGCAGGTGCTGGGGGTGGACGGCGGCACGGTGTGGTTCTTCGACGGGGAGGGCCGGATCGTCGCGTACGACGCGGCGCACCGCCGTCGGCTCTGGAGCGAGCCCGCGCCCGACGGGATGTCCAAGGACACCGGGGGGCACCTGCTCCCCGACACCCTGGTCGTACGCTCGCCGGGCCCCGGCCGCCGGAGCATCAGGGTGACGGCCTACTCCCGGCGCTCGGGCGAGCGGCAGTGGTCGCGCACGTACGGCGACGCGTTCGTCGCCCGGGCACAGGCGACGATGTCCGAGGACGGAACGCTGCTCGTCGCCGCCGAGACCCGGCTGAAGGCCTACGAGTCGCAGCGCGCGGGCGGCGAGCCTCAGTGGGACTTGCGCGCGCCCGAGTCGGAAGAGATCTACGAAGGCCCGCCCACCCGGCCGTTCTTCGGCGGGCCCGTCGTGCACGGGGACACCGTGTTCGTCAGCGACAGCCTGTACATCGTGCGTGCCCTGGATGTGCGGAACGGCAAGGAGAAATGGGCCGCCAAGCCCCGCTTCGCGTACGGCAACACCCCGCAGTTGACGGGCCCGCCGGTCACCGTCGTCAGCCCCTCCGGCCGCACCCTGCTCGCCGTCAGCAACTCCGAGGTCGCCGCCTACGAGGCGAAAGAGGGCACCGCGCTGTGGCGCTTCACCCAGGTCGGGCCGGGCAAGCGCGGCGCGCTCCCTCGTCACGAGGTCGCCATGACGGACGCGTCGGCCCTCGTCGTGGGCGGTAGGGACGCGTACCTCCTGCCCCTGACGTAGGGAAGCCCCGACGTAGCCCGAGGAAGCCCGGACGGACACGCCCGATCAGACCCGAGAAGAGGAGAGCATGCGAGCCCCGCTGGGCGCACTTCCACGCCAGCTCGACCGTTACGGCGTCGCCGAGGCACTGGACCCGCACCTCGGGGAGACCGGCGGCGTGCGCCATCTCCTCGCCCGCGACCACACGACCGGGCGGCCCGCGGTGCTGATGGCCGTGCCGACGGGGCAGGAGGCGGACGACGAGGGCTACCGGCTGCGCTTCTGGGCGGAGGCGGGGAAGTCGCGGCGGCTGAACGGCCGTTGCGCGGCGTCCGTCGCGCACGTCGCGCCGCCGGAGTCGCCCGTCCCGTGGGTCGCGTACGCGTGCGGGCCCGCGCTCCCCCTCCCCGCCGCGCTCGCCGCGCACGGCGGCCCGCTGCCGGAGGAGACGGTACGGGCGTTGGGCGCGGCCCTCGCCGAGACGCTCCTCGACGCGCACCGCAACGGCCTGGCGCACGCCGGGATCTCGCCCGAGACCGTGCTGCTGACCCCGACCGGACCGGTGCTCACCGGCTTCGGGCTCGTCCGCGCCGCCTCTCCCGGCGGCACGGCACGGCACACCGTGCCCGGCGTCGCGCCCGAGAGCCTGCCGCCGGAGCAGCGCGCGGGGGACAGCCCGCAACCCCTCGGCGACGTGTACGCGTTCGGCTCCGTGCTGGCCTACGCCGCGACGGGCGTACGTGCCCCTGCCGCCCACCGGCTCCCCGAGAGCCTGCGCCGGGTGCTCACCGCGTGCCTCGCGCAGGACCCGGCCGCGCGCCCCCAGGCGGACGCGCTCCTCGCGGAGCTCGCGCCTCAGGGCACGCCGCCGCCGGGCGGCATGGAGCTGCCCGCCGCCGTCGTACGGGCGCTCGAAGCCCAGGCCGACCGACATGGTTCGGCGGCGCCCTCGCCCGCGTACGTTCCCGCACAGCCGGGCCATCCTCCGGCACCGGCACCGGCGCAGGCACCGGCACCGGCGCAGGCACCGGCGCAGGCACCGGCACCGGCACCGGCCTCACCGTCCCCTCCGCCCCCGTCGGACCCCGCATCCGGCGGCACGGAGACCAGGCCGGCCCCGCGGCGGCGCTCCCCGGCCCGCCGCGCGCTGCTGGCGGGCGCCGTCTACGCCACCCTCGGAGTGGGGGTCGGCGCGGGCGCCGTCACCGGCTGGCGGGCGACCCGGCCCGACCCCGCGCCGCCGCGCGATCCGCTGGCCGTGCGCGGGGCGCCTCCCGCGCCGCTGTGGCGCCACGCGACCGAGGGCGGCGAACAGGTGGAGTCCTTCGTCCCCGCCGGGCGGCGCCGGGCCGTGCTCACCACGCAGGGCGGCGGCCCGGTCGGGCTCGACCTCGCCACTGGCAAGCGGCTGTGGTCCAGGGACGACATGATCCTCGACGATCCACCGGTCCATCTGGGCGGCGGCCGGCTGCTGATGCGGCAGGAGAGCGCCTTCTCGCTCGTCAGTGCCCGTACCGGACAGGTGAAGTGGACGGAGGAGAAGTACGGCGCCGGGGCCGGGCACACCCTCGACTCGATCCTGGACGTCCACGACGGCACGGTCTACTTCCTCGTCCGGCGCTGGGACGACCTGGAGACCGATGAGGGGTCGACCAAGGTCGTGGCCTACCGGCTCCGTGACCGCGAGGAGCTGTGGCGCCGGAAGATCCCTCAGGAGTTCGCCTCCTTCACCGAGCGGGAGAACAGGGACGCGGGCCCAGTGGTGGAGGGCGGGTCCGTGCTGATCCCCGACGACAGTCTCGAATCGCCCGGGGATGCCCCCTCCTATCTCGCCCTCGGCGTACGCGACGGCAAGAAGCAGTGGCAACGGACGTACCGCGGCGTCGGGCAGGACTCCAACCGGCTGAACAGGCTCGCCCCCGGCGGCCTGCTGCTCTCCGGTGACGAGGAGGGGCATGTGGAGGCGAGAAGCGTCCGCACCGGCGCCGTCCGCTGGAAGACCGAGGTGCGGGGCTACGCGAGCGCGCCCAGCGCCGTACGGGACGGAACGCTCTACTTCCTCGACCGGGACGAGACGACGTACGCCGTCGACCTCCGCGACGGCCGTACGAAGTGGCGCCGACGGTGGCCCGGCGCGCCCATGCTCATCGGCCTCGGGCTGACCAGGCGGTCCGCGATGGAGGTGAGCGCCTCCGGCAAGGTCCTGCTGCTCTCCTCCTCGGAGGGCGTCGTCGCGTTCGGTACCGGGGACGGCGAGCTGCTGTGGCGCTTCGCCGCCGTCGCCGTCGAGGGCGTCGGGCCTCCCTCCTCCGACGAGGCCTTCGGCCAGGCCCCCGGCGCCGTTGTGGGACAGACGCCCGGCATGGTCTTCGTCACCACCCCGACCGCCCTCTACGCACTCCCGGTGGACTGAGACGTCATGGCCTTCCCTCTCACACACGACGACCCGCAGCGCCTGGGACCGTTCGTCCTGGTGGCCCGGCTGGGCAGCGGCGGCATGGGCACGGTGTATCTCGGGCGTTCGCGGCGCGGGCGGACCGTGGCGCTGAAGACGATGCACGCGGAGTTCGCGGAGCGGACCGATTTCCGTACGCGCTTCCGGCTGGAGACGGACGCGGCACGCGTGATCGGCGACCGGCACGGTGCGCGTGTGCTCGACGCCGATCCGCTGGCGGAGGTGCCGTGGCTGGCGACGGAGTACGTGCTGGGGCCGCCGCTGGACGAGGCGGTGGGGCTCTGCGGGCCGCTCCCGGAGGACGCGGTACGGGCGCTGGGGGCGGGGCTGTGCGAGGCCCTGGCGCAGTTGCACGGCACCGGCGTGGTGCACCGGGACCTCAAGCCGTCGAACATCCTGGTGACCGCCACCGGCCCCAAGGTGATCGACTTCGGGATCGCACGGGCGGAGGGGGACGACCGGCTGACACGTACGGGCGCCGCGGCGGGCACGCCCGCGTTCATGTCGCCTGAACAGGCGACGGGGGCCGAACATCCGCCCGCCGGTGATGTGTTCGCGCTGGCGGGCGTGCTGGTCTTCGCCGCTTCGGGGCACGGCCCGTTCGGCGGCGGACAGGCGGCCGATCTGCTGTACCGGGTGCGGTACGCGGAACCCGATCTGTCCGGCGTTCCGGCGGACTTGGCGGGAGTGCTGCTGCGGTGTCTGGACAAGGACCCCGCGGCGCGGCCCGGCACGGGCGAGCTGCGGAGCCTGCTGGACGGGGACGGCGCCGCCCCGTTCGCCGCCCGGCTCCCCGGCGCGCTGCACGCGGAGATCCTGCGGCGGGGCGAGGCCGTCTGGGACATCGAGTACCAGCGGTTGCCCCCGCCGCTCCCCGAGACCGGCCCGGGCGAGCCCGGCCCCACCGGTACCGCCGGTACAGCCGGGGCCCGTACGGTGCCGCGCCGACGCGCGCTGCTGCTCGGCGGCGGTGCCGTCGCCCTGGCCGCCGCCGGTGGCGGTGCCTGGCTCGCGCTGGGCCCCGACGACGACGGCGGTACGCCCGCGAAGAAGCCCGACGGCCCGAAGGCGGCCCCCACGGCCCCGGGCGGCGCGCCGAAGGAGAAGTGGAAGCTCAGGGTCGCGGGCCTGACGCGCAACAACGTGGTCACCCTGGGCGGTTACGTCACGTACGCGGCGAACAGCGGACTCGGCACGGTCGAGGCGCGCAGCGGGAAGCGGAGCGGGACCACCTCGGAACTGGACGAGTTCCGGGAGGTCTTCACACAGGACGGCAAGCTGTATGCCGCCAACCTCGGGCGGGTGTTCGAGGTCGACCCGAAGACGTGCTCCTTCCGCGAACCCGCCATCACGGACTTCACGAAGCTCGGCCTGACCGGCGACGCCGAACTCGTGGGGGCCGGTGACGGCCTGCTCTACCTGAGCGGCAGGAGCGAGAAGGCCCGGAAGAAGGGCAGGAGGGGAAAGAAGGAGCAGCGGGAGGAATGGCTCGCCGTGGACTCCCGTTCGGGGAAGGTCACATGGCGCAGGGAAGGCGTTCTCGGCGCGACCGCGACCCGCGCGGGCGGCATGCTCGTCTTCGGCGACCAGACGACGCTGCTGGCCGTGGACGCACGTACCGGACGCAAAAAATGGAAGCTCCACTTCCCCGACCGGCCCGGACTCAAGAACGTGGAGGCGGCGGTACGGGCCCACAGCGGGCCGTACCTCTTCGTCGGCGACCGCCTCTTGGTCGCCATCCGGGTCGCGGACGGAAAGGTCGCCTGGACCTTCGGCGAGGACCGCAAGGACTCTGGCGAGGGCGAAGGAAAGTGGCGATACGGCGCTCCCGCGGTGGACGGCGACCTCCTGTACGTCCTGGAGCGCGACACCGGGCTCGTCGCACTGGACCGGCGCAGCGGGAAGCTGCGCTGGGAAATGAAGACCGACTGGATCACCGGCGTCGACCCGGGGACGGCGGAGGTCGTCATGGGACGGGAACTGCTCTACGTGTCCGGCACCGGAACGCAGTGGGTACGGGCCCTCGATCCGAAGCGGCGCCGCGAGCTGTGGACGTACCAGGGGCCGGGCGACAGCGACAGCGTGGTGCTGCGCGCCCATGAGCGCGGTGGACGCCTCATCGCGGTCGGCACGTCACACCTGGTCGGACTGCCGCTCCAGTAGCGCCGCAGTCCTGCGAGCCGCCCTCTCACAAAGCCACGAACCCCCTCCCGAGGAGCCCCACCGTGAAACCGCTCGGCACCGGCGACCCCCTCCGCCTCGGCCCCTACCGCCTCATCGGCGTGCTGGGCAGCGGGGGCATGGGCAAGGTCTATCTGGGGCGGGACGGTTCGGGCGGTCCGGCGGCGCTGAAGGTGCTGCGGTCCGAGCTGGCCCACGACCCGAACCTCGCCCAGCGGTTCGTCCGCGAGGCCCTCACGGCGCGAGCCGTGCGCGGCACCGGCGTGGCGCGGGTCCTGGACGCCAGGACCGAGCCGGGCGGGCCGCACGCGGGCGGTCAGCCCTGGATCGCCACGGAGTTCCTCGCGGGGCCGACGCTGGACGACGCCGTCGCGCGGTTCGGCCCCTTCGACGCGGCGGGCGTACGGGCGCTCGGCGCGGCGCTCGCGCGCACGCTCCAGGACGTGCACGCCGCCGGGCTCGTCCACCGCGACCTCAAGCCGCCGAACATCGTGCTCACTTCGGCGGGCCCCCGCGTGATCGACTTCGGGATCGCCCGGCCCGAGCACGGCCTGACCCTCACCACCACAGGACAAGTGCCCGTCACCCCGGGCTACGGCCCGCCCGAACAGGTGCTCGGGTGGCGCGTCGGCCCGGCCGCCGACGTGTTCGCGTTCGGCGCCGTGCTGGCGTACGCGGCGACGGGGCAGCGGGCGTTCACGGGGGACCACGTCGCCGCCGTGCAGTACGAGGTGGTGCACGGCGAACCGCGGCTGGAGGGCCTGCCGCCCGACCTGCGTGCCTTCGTCGCGCCCTGCCTCGCCAAGGACCCGGCGGAGCGGCCCACGCCCGTTCAGCTCGCCACCGCGCTCGCGCCGCAGCCCGGCGCCGAACGGGTCTGGACCACGGGCCCGCTGGCCGAGGACATCGCCGCGCGGGAGCGCGAGGCCGTGCGCCTGGCGGCGCTGCCCGAACGGGAGAGCGACCCGTCCCGCGACGCGGCAGCGGCACGCCCCTCCCGGCGGCGGCTGCTCACCGGCCTCGTCGCGGGCGGGGCCGTGCTCGCGGTGGGCGGCGGCACGGCCGCCTGGCTGCTGGCCGGGGAGGACACGGACGGCAAGGGCGACGGGGACCGGGGGGACGACGGACGCGCGCCGTGGGACGCCAAGGCGCTGTCGGCCTCCGCGTACGAGCAGGGCAGTGCGCCCGACCCCCTGTGGGGCCCGGTCGAGGCGGCCGACGAGAACTCCCCGGCCCCGCTTCCCGTACGGGACCTCGTCGTGGTCGCCGGACCGGACGGCCGGCTGCACGCTTACGACGTACGCACCGGCAGACGGCGCTGGAAGTCGCCCGCGGTCAAGGCCGACGCCGGCCTTGTCGCGCCCGTACGGGACAGGAACGGGGCCGAGGCCCTCTTCGCCGCCACCGGCGACGGGCAGCTCCTCGCGATGAACGTGAAGGACGGGAAGCGCCGTTGGGCCGTGTCAGCCCGCGCCGCCGCGCTGCTGGCCGCCGACTCCACGGCGGTGTACCTCGTGACGTCCGACGGCGAACTGAGCGCCGTCGACACCTCGTCCCGTAAGCCCCGCTGGACCGTGCCCGCGCCCGTACGGATGTCGGCCGACCGGCCCGGCAGGGCGGCGGTCGGCAGCGGCAGGCTCGTCGTGTGCGGAACGGACGGCAGGGTCGCCGGAATCGACACCCGTACGGGGGACACCGCCTGGGGGCCCGTACGGCGCGGCGCTCCCGAGAAGGGGGCCGTGGCGCTCGCGCCCGCCGTGCACGGAGGGACGGTGTACCTCGGGGGCCGCGAGCTGACCGCCCTCACGCTGGCCGGAGGAAAGCGGAAGTGGGGGCACCGCGCTGACGCGGAGACCGGATGGGGCGCACCGGCGGTGGCCGGGAACGTCCTGTACGCCGTGGACGGCGCCTTCCTCAAGGCCCGCTCCCGCACGGACGGCGGGGAGAAGTGGGCCCTGGGGCAGAGCATCTCGGGGGAGCTTCCGCGCGGCGCGGCCCCGGCCGTACAGGGGCACACGGTGTGGTTCGCGAAGGACGCGGAGAAGGACGCCGGGACGCAGGGCGTCGTGGCGGCCGACGCCCGCGCGGGGCAGGAAGCCTGGCCCTACAGCCAGGGGACCGGCGGCGACTGGCATCTGGCAGCCGCCGGGAACCGGGTCTTCGTCCTGCACGGAAGCACCCTCACGGCGATGCCCGTGATCTGAGGACCGTGATCTGGCAACCGTGATCTCAGGAATGACCGAACGGGTCACTCCTGCTCGGCCGCGATCCCTCCGTTGTGCCGCATCGGCTCCAGGTCGAACTCGCCGTCGCGCGCCCCGAGGACGAAGGCCTCCCACTCGGCCGCCGTGTACCGCAGCACGACGTCGGGCTCCTTGGAGTTGCGCATCGCGACGGCGCCGTCCGCGAGGTGGGCGATCTCGACCTTCTCGTCCTGGGGCCCGCCCGGAGCGCTCTCCCAGACGGCGTCGGAGATGTCCCTCGCGTACAGCTCTTCCTTCTCCTGCTGCGTTCCCATCGGCGGACGCTCCCTTCGTGCTGTGCGGCCTGTCAGCCTACGCCCCGAAGGGGGCGCAGGCTGTGGCCTTGGGAGGGAACGCGTCAGCCGTGGACGGTCAGTCGCGGACGATCGCCTGGATCTCCTTGACGGTCACGTCCTGGGTGTCCCCGTAGGAGCCGTCGGGCAGGTCGCCGCCGGTGCCGTCCGAGCCCTCCCAGGAGATCTCCCAGGTGAGCGTGGCCTTCAGCGGGAACGGGCCCCGGCCGTCGGTGGACCGCAGGTAGTTGAGGCCGCACGGAGGCGTGGCGTCCTTCGAGCCCTTCTTGTACGGCTCACCGATCCGGCCGTTCTTGATCTCGCACTTGCCGGACGCCGGGAACGTCTCGGCGTCGTCCGTACCGGGCTCCAACGTCAGGGACTTGGGCTCGGCGGTGGTCTCGGCCCAGATGTCCAGGCCGGGTACGTTCAGCTCGGCGCGGACCTTCACCGGCTTGAACTTCGCCTTGTCGAGCCACACCCAGGACTTGAGGTTGACGGTCTGCTTGCCCTTGGGGTTGATCTCGATGTCGGTGTCGGGGATGGGCAGCGACCCGTACGCGTACTCCGCGAGCACCTTCGGAGTCACGGGGTTCGGCACGTCGGGCTTCTCGCCCTCGGGAACCCAGATCGCGTGCTCCTGGCATTCCAGGGACTTGGGGTCGTCCTTCATGTCGGGGTTCTGCACCCCTTCCCAGAACATGCCCTCGCCCTGCTTGTCCAAGTTGTAGTTCTTGTACTTGTCCGTCTGGTAGTAGTTGCCCACGATGTTCTGGGCCTGCTTTTCCAGAGCCGTGGCCATCTCGCCCGCGTCGACCGGTTGGAGCGGGGTGGGCTTCTTCTTCTTGCGCTTCTTGGGCTCGAACGCCTTCATGAACTTCTTGAGTTCCTTGGGCGTCATGGTCGGCTCGTACCAGCAGGGAGGCGGGTCGAAGTTGGCGGCTTCAGGAGTCCCGGTCTGACCGCCCTTGGCGCCGTCGACGATGATCTTCTGGACGCGCGAGGCACCGGCTTCGACCCGCTGGTTCCCGCCGCCGCCCTCGGTAGCGGTCCTGCCGGATCCCGAGCCCCTGCCGCCGGGCGGATCCGTCGGGCCCGCGAAGGCGGGGCCGACCGTTGGAGCCAGGGCCAGTGAACAGAGTGTTGCCAGACAGACAGCTCTTCTCAGTGTGGGCATTTCTTGCCTCCCGGCTCCGATTCCCCGTTTACGCCTTGCCAGACGCCCTGCTTGTTGCGCTTCAACTGCACGGTGTCGAGGACGTAGTTCTTGTCCCCGCCGTTGTTCGGCTTCAGCTTCCCGGTCTTCGTGACCTTCGTCCGCGACTTGCTCTCGTCGATGCAGTACGAGACCTGCGCCGTGCTCTTGCCGTCCAGTTCGACCTTCTGGTTGTAGAAGCGGGTCTTCCCCGCCCAACTGATGCCCCCGTCGAGGTAGCCCTTGGCGTACTTCATGTTCTCCACCAGGAGCGAACCCCTCGCGTAGAACTTCATCGCCTCAAGGTTCTTGCGCCGCGTGATGACCTGGTCGATGGAGTTGATGCGGCGCTGGTTGTCCGCCAGCACCGCGTCCTTCGCCGGGTCGCCCGTCTCCGTCTTCTCGAAGACGTTCTCCGCGTCGGGGGCCAGCTTGATCTCCGGACGCTTGATCTTGTCCGAGGAGGCCGAAGGCGACGCGGACTTGGACGCCTTGTCGGCGCCGGCGATCTCGCCCTTCGCGCCGCCGCCCTTGTCCTCGCCGCCCCCGCCACCGCCGCAGGCCCCGAGGAGCAGTGCCCCCGTGAGCGCCCCGGCGGTCCACATGGCGGCGCTTTGCTTCCGCATCGCTACTTCTCCTCGTTGCGCAGAGCTAGGCGGGTGCGCCGTGCGGGCCCCGTCCCGTTCGTCGGATTCCTGCGATTCAGTGGAATTAGCCCGGTTCTACCGCACTTCATCACGCTGATCGCACCTCCGAGGGGAGGCTAGCAACTGAGAGCATGTCAACTCCATGGCGATTCCATAAGGGAAATGCCACAGCGCCGTCTTCGCATCCGTTACGTCTGGTCCGGAAGCCAGCCCAACTGCACCAACGGCGTTCCGCGCTTGCGGGAGACGAAGAAGCCGCGGCCGGGCGGCATCGGGCGGGGACGGACGTTGCCGAGGATGTCGCCCTCGCTCGGGTCGCCGGAGAGCACCACGCCCTGGGCGCCCAGCTCCTTCACCCGGGTCATGAACGACTCGAACATCGAGCGCGAGGCACCGGCCGAGCTGCGGGCGATGACGAAGCGGATCCCGACGTCCCGCGCGAACGGCAGATGCTCGGTCAGCGCCGCCAGCGGGTTCCCGCTGGAGGTGGACACCAGCTCGTAGTCGTCGACGATGATGAACACCTGCGGCCCCGACCACCAGCTCCGGTCGCGCAACTGCTGGGGCGTGACGTCCGCGGCGGGCGTCCGCCGGTCCATCAGGTCGCGGAGCGCGTTCATGTGCGTCTCCATGGTGTTGGACATCGGCGCGTACTCCAGCAGATGGGAGTCCGGGATGGCGCCGAGGAGCGAGCGGCGGTAGTCGCCGACGACGATCTTCGCCTCGTCACCCGAGTACCGCTCGGTGATCTGCTTGACGAGCAGCCGCAGCAGCGCCGTCTTGCCGGACTCGCTCTCGCCGAAGACGAGGAAGAACGGGTCGGTCTCGAAGTCGACGAAGACCGGCTCCAGGTTGTTCTCGTCGATGGCGAAGGCGACACCGAGGTCCGGGCGGTCGCCGCCGCCGGGAAGGCGCTCGGCGGGCAGCTCGCGGGGGAGCAGCCGCACCTCGGGGGCGCGTTCGCCCCGCCAGTGCGCCTCGACCGTGCGGCACAGCTCCGCGGTCGCGTCGGAGAGTTCGTGGTCGGAGCCGACGCCGTCGACGCGCGGCACGCCGGTCATGAAGTGCAGCGCGTCGCCCGTCTGGCCGCGCCCGGGCACCCCGGCGGGCACGTTGGCGGCGACCTTGCGGTTCAGCTCGGAGTCCATGGTGTCGCCGAGCCGCAGCTCCAGGCGGTTCATCAGGAGGTCCTTGAGCGCGGCGCGCACCTCCATGTTGCGCGTCGCGGAGACGACGACGTGGATGCCGTAGCCCAGGCCGCGGCCCGCGATGTCGTTGACGACGCCGTCGAGGGCCTCGTAGTCGTTGCGGAAGTTGCCCCAGCCGTCGACGACGAGGAAGACGTCGCCCCACGGCTGGTCGGTGATCTCGCCGCGGGCCCGGCGGCGCCGGTAGGTGGCGATCGAGTCGATGCCGTTCGAGCGGAAGTACTCCTCGCGGCGGTTCAGGATCCCGTAGACCTCCGCGACCGTACGCCGTACGCGCTCGGGGTCGAGGCGGGAGGCGATGCCGCCCACGTGCGGCAGCCCGGAGACGGCCGACAGGCCGCCGCCGCCGAAGTCCAGCCCGTAGAACTGCACTTCGGACGGGGTGTGGGTGAGCGCGAACGAGGCGATCAGGGTGCGCAGCAGCGTGGACTTGCCCGACTGCGGGCCGCCCACGACCAGCATGTGACCGGCCGCGCCCGAGAAGTCGAGGTACAGCGGGTCGCGCCGCTGCTCGAACGGCTTGTCGACCAGGCCGAGCGGCACCATGAGCTGCCCCAGCCGCGGGTAGTCCGGCACGGTCAGCCCGCGCCCCTCGACCGGCGCGAGGCCCGGCAGCAGCTCGTCCAGCGGCGAGGCGCTGTCCAGCGGCGGCAGCCACACCTGGTGCGCGGGCGTGCCCTGTCCCTCCAGCCGCCGTACGACGACGTCGAGGACGGTGTCGGCCAGCGCGTCGTCGTCGGCGCTCCTGCGCGGCTCGGGGACCCCGTCCGGGTCCGGCGCCGTGTGCTGCACCGGCACCGGCGCCGCGGTGAACAGCACGGGGCGGCGGTCGGCGGGCAGCGGGCCCGTCAGAGGGAGGTCGCCGCCGTCGGGCGAGCGGTAGACGCCCGAGACGTAGGCGGCCTTGAACCGCGTCATCTCGTCCGTGCCGAACTTCAGATAGCCCGATCCCGGCACCGAGGGCAGGTGGTACGCGTCCGGCACGCCCAGTGCCGCCCGCGACTCCCCGGCCGAGAACGTCCGCAGACCCACGCGGTACGACAGATAGGTCTCCAGGCCGCGCAACCGCCCCTCCTCCAGGCGCTGCGAGGCCAGCAGCAGGTGCACGCCCAGCGAACGGCCGATGCGCCCGATCTGGATGAACATGTCGATGAAGTCCGGCTTGGCCGTCAGGAGTTCGCTGAACTCGTCGATGACCAGGACCAGCGAGGGGATCGGGTCGAGCGGCGCACCGGCGGCGCGGGCCTTCTCGTAGTCGTGGATGTTCGCGTAGTTGCCCGCGTCGCGCAGCATCTCCTGGCGGCGGTTCAGCTCGCCCCTGATCGAGTCGCCCATACGGTCGACCAGCGTCAGGTCGTCCGCGAGGTTGGTGATCACCGCGGAGACGTGCGGCATCTGGCCCATCCCCGCGAACGTCGCGCCGCCCTTGAAGTCCGCGAGGACGAAGTTCAGCGTCTCCGAGGAGTGCGTCACCGACAGGCCGAGCACCAGCGTCCGCAGCAGCTCCGACTTGCCGGAACCGGTCGCGCCCACGCACAGCCCGTGCGGGCCCATGCCGTCCTGCGCCGCCTCCTTGAGGTCCAGCATGACCGGCTGGCCGTCCTCGCCGACGCCGATCGGCACCCGCAGCCGCTCCGACTGCGAGCGCGGACGCCAGGTGTGCGCGACGTCGACCGAGGCGGCGTCGCCCAGGCTCAGCAGGTCGGTGAACTCCAGCTTGGCGAGCAGCGGCTCGTCGTCGTCCCCGCCGGTCCCCGCGCGCAGCGGCGCGAGCTGCCGGGCAAGGGCCTCGGCCGCCTCGTACGAGAGCAGGTCGGGCGCGCCGTCGTAGACCAGGCCCTCGGCCGACTCCAGGCGCAGCGCGCGTGGCCGTACGACGACGGAGAGGCCGCCTCTTGCGGCGCCGATGTCGCCGGGGACGATCTCCACGACGGTGACGCCCTGGATCCCCTCGGGCGCGGCCAGCAGCGAGCCGGGCGGCACCATCGTGCCGTCCACGACGACCACCAGGTGCGGCTGCTCCAGCAGCGGTTCGGCCGCGTTGTTGAACCGGGGGCGGCCCTCCAGCCGCGCCGCGAGCAGCGCCTCCAGCTCGAAGGCGTCCTGCGTGATGAGGCGCCGCGTGCCCGCGCCGTCCGCCTCCTCGGGGGACTGCGCGTGCGGCAGCCACTTCGCCCACTCCCAGCGGGCGTACGCGTCCCGGCCCGCGGCGACGGCGATCACCAGGTCCTCGGGAGAGTGGAGCGAGGCCAGCCCGCAGAGCATCGCGCGCGCCGAGGCGTACACCGACTCGGGCTCGCCGCTGAGGGTCACGTGGTAGAAGGCGCGCAGCGACAGGGCCATCGGCAGGCCGTCGAGCGTGGCGTGCGTGTTGAGGAACTGGTGCATCGCGCCCGCCGTCAGCGGCTCCAGCTCGTCCACCGGCGCGGTCTCCGGCGCCACCAGCGGCGTCGCGAGCTGCTGGGTGCCCAGCCCCACCCGCACCTGCCCGAAGTCGCCGTCCGAGGGGCGCCGTTCCCACACCCTGCTGCCCTCGGCGACCAGCGACCAGAGCTGGTCGGGGGAGGGGTGCAGATAGAACTGCGCGTCGCGCTGCTTGAGGGCCGTCTTGCGCACCTTGCGGCGGGTCTGCGCGAGGTACTTGAGATAGTCGCGGCGGGTCTGCGCCAGATCGCCCTGGGTGCCCCTGCGGAAGCGGATCGCCATCGCGATGACCATGGCGAGCGTGGACGCCAGCATCACCACACCCATGATCTTCATCATGGGGTGCGTGTTCATGCCCGGCATCAGGAAGTAGACGCTGGACCCGCCCATGCCGAGCATCGGCAGGAGCTGGAGCAGCATCCCCTCCTGCTGGTTGCGCGGCAGCTCCGGCGGGGGCTCCAGCCGCAGTTCCTCGTCGGGCACTTCGGGGGGCAGGGCCCGGGGCGGGCGCTTCACGACGATCTGGGTCACGTGCGCACCCTTTCTCTCACGTTCCCTCGCGGTTCAGCGGGGCCCGGCCTCCCGGCCCTTCGGAACCCCGTGATGTACGGCGCGGAACGGGACAGTTCGCCCCTGGAACGGGATGTTCCGCCCCGGCGACCCCGTAGCGGCGGCCCCCTTCCGCGGCTGGTGATCCTAGTGGCACCGGGAGTTGACCGGGAGCGGTAGGGTGTCGCGCGGTGTACGCCCGGGGCGTACGGATGTACGGGCGTGCGGGCCGATGGCGTATGGCCACCGGCGTACAGGGGCACCGGCGTTCGGCCACCGGCGTACGCGCCACCGGCGTACGCGCCACCGGCGTACGCGCCACCGGCGTACGCG
Organism: Streptomyces albiaxialis; assembly: GCF_039530985.1. Lineage (NCBI taxonomy): Bacteria > Bacillati > Actinomycetota > Actinomycetes > Kitasatosporales > Streptomycetaceae > Streptomyces > Streptomyces albiaxialis. The sequence goes on along the minus strand of NZ_BAAAPE010000029.1, from coordinate 11,638 downwards.
CCACCGGCGTACGGACCCGGCGCACCGGCCCGGCGTACGGACCGCGCGAGGACGGCCGGTCACGGACCGGCGGACGAGGGGGACCCACAGGTGAGTACGACGGCTTCCGCAGCGGCCGCTGGGCCGGGCACGGGACCGGGACCCGGCGGTGCCCCCGGCCCCGCCGGAGCGTCGGGCGCGGCAGCCGACACCGGCTTCTGCCGGGTCACCATCGTCGCGCCGGACAGCCGTATCGACGTCGCGCTCCCCGAGGACGTGCCCGTCGCCGACATCTACCCGGAGATCCTGCGGCTGTCGGGCCAGAGCCCCGCCGAGGGCGCCCCCGTCGGCTACCACCTGGTGCGCCGCGACGGCACCGTCCTCGACGGCTCGCGCCCCCTGCTCGCGCAGCGCATCCTCGACGGCGAGGTGCTCAGCCTCCGCCCGTTCGCCGAGTCGCTGCCGCCCGCCGTCTTCGACGACGTCTCCGACGCCGTCGCCACCGCCGTCACCCGCGACCGCAAGCTGTGGAGCGACGGCATGATGCGCGCGGCCGGGCTCATCGGCGGCGGCACGCTGCTGGCGCTGACGGCGTGCGTGCTGTGGTTCTCCGACCCCGTCCGCCACGACATGCACGGCCTGTCCGGCGTCCTCGCCGCCACGGCCGGCGTGCTGCTCGTCGCCCTCGCGGCCGTCCGCGCCCGGGTCTACGACGACCGGCCCAGCGCCATCGCGCTCGGCCTCGGCGGGCTGCCGCACATCATGATCGCGGGCTCCGGCCTGCTGCCCCTGGAGGACGGGCACGGCATCGGCAGGCTCCAGTTCCTGCTCGGCTGCGTGGCCGTGCTCATCGCCTCGGCCCTGCTCATCGCGCTCACCCCGCACGGCGACGGCCCGTTCGTCGCCGCCGCCTTCACGGCCACCGTCGGCACGCTCGTCACGTTCATCGCGATCATGTCCGACATCCCCCCGCTGGACACGGCGGCCATCTGCGCGCCCGTCGCGGTCGGGATCCTCGCCTTCCTGCCCGGCCTCTCCACCCGCTTCGCGCGGCTGCCCATCGGCTTCGAGACCACCCGCAGCGCCACCGAGGACTACGACGCCGACCCCGACGCGGCCCCCGAGACCCACGGCCCGATCGACGCCGAGCGCATCGCGGCCCAGGCCCGCAGGGGCCACGAGATGCTCGTCGGCCTCGTCGGCGGCTGCGCGGCCGTCGTCATCGCCTCGACCGCCGTCCTCGGCTTCTCCGGCAACGGCTGGGGCCAGCTCCTCGCCCTCGCCACCGGCATCGCCATGCTGCTGCGCGCCCGCCTCTTCCGCTACACCTCCCAGGTGAGCTGCGCCCTCGTCGCCGGTCTCAGCGCCCTGGTGCTGCTCGGAGTGGGCCTCGCCGCCGGGTTCCCCGAGGGCGACACCGCGCTCCGTACGGTCTGGCTGACCGCCGCGCTGGCGCTCGCCTCCGCCCTCGTCATCGGCATCGGGCTGACCGTCCCCGGCAAGGGCGTCACCCCGTTCTGGGGCCGCTTCGCCGAGATCATGGAGACGTTCGTGCTGCTCACGCTGGTGCCGCTGTGCCTGGCCGTGATGGACGTCTACTCCGCGGCCCGCGGCCTGACCAGCTAGCCGCCGTCCCGGCCACCGTCCAGCCGGTCGGTCGGGCCCTGTTACCCTGGACCGGCCTCCCGAGTATGCGAAGGATCCCCTGTGATGCAGACCAGGGGCGCTCGGCGGCCTGAACCCTAGGAGTACGAGTGTCGTCTCTCGACGCCGCGACGAAGAAGCAGATCATGACCGAGTTCGCCACCAAGGAGGGTGACACCGGCTCCCCCGAGGTCCAGGTGGCGCTGCTCTCGCGTCGGATCTCGGACCTGACCGAGCACCTGAAGACCCACAAGCACGACCACCACTCGCGCCGTGGTCTGCTGCTGCTGGTCGGCCAGCGCCGCCGCCTGCTGCAGTACCTCGCGAAGAAGGACATCCAGCGCTTCCGCGCCCTGGTCGAGCGCCTCGGCATCCGCCGCGGCGCGGCCGGCGCCCGCTGACACGTGCAGGAGGGAGCGGTTCCCGTGACGGGGGCCGCTCCCTTCGACGTACCGTCACCCCGGCGGTGCGCGTCGCGCCCTTCTGAGCTGCGACACCTCTCGCGGACGGCCAAGCCTTTGTAGGCTTGTCCCGCGAGGAAAAACACATCAACAGTACGAGGCAGGGGCGTGCCCGCCCGAAGCCGGTCCTCGGTAGTGGCCCCCGGACATCAATGTTCCGGGCGCTTCGATCGAAGACCGGCCCGCACTGGGAGCGCTCTGCCTGAGACGGTCCGCCGCCACACGGGCAGCGGACACGGACGAGGAGATATTCCTGGTGGAGAACGAGACCCACTACGCCGAGGCCGTCATCGACAACGGCGCTTTCGGCACCCGCACCATCCGCTTCGAGACCGGCCGCCTCGCCAAGCAGGCCGCCGGTTCCGCGGTGGCGTACCTGGACGACGACACGATGGTGCTGTCGGCCACCACGGCGTCCAAGACGCCCAAGGACCAGCTCGACTTCTTCCCCCTGACGGTCGACGTCGAGGAGCGGATGTACTCGGCCGGTAAGATCCCCGGCTCCTTCTTCCGCCGCGAGGGCCGCCCGTCCGAGGACGCGATCCTCACGTGCCGCCTGATCGACCGCCCGCTGCGCCCCTCCTTCAAGAAGGGCCTGCGGAACGAGATCCAGATCGTCGAGACGATCATGGCGCTCAACCCCGACCACCTGTACGACGTGGTCGCGATCAACGCCGCCTCCTGCTCCACGCAGCTCGCGGGCCTGCCCTTCTCCGGCCCGATCGGCGGCACCCGTGTCGCCCTGATCAAGGGCCAGTGGGTCGCCTTCCCGACGCACTCCGAGCTGGAGGACGCCGTCTTCGACATGGTCATCGCCGGCCGTGTCCTGGAGGACGGCGACGTCGCGATCATGATGGTCGAGGCCGAGGCCACCGAGAAGACCATCGAGCTGGTCAAGGGCGGCGCCGAGCAGCCGACCGAGGAGGTCGTCGCCGCCGGTATCGACGCGGCCAAGCCCTTCATCAAGGTGCTGTGCAAGGCCCAGGCCGACCTCGCCGCGAAGGCCGCCAAGCCGACCGGCGAGTTCCCCGTCTTCCTGGACTACCAGGACGACGTCCTGGAGGCCCTCACCGCCGCCGTCAAGGACGAGCTGGCGCAGGCCCTCACCATCGCGGGCAAGCAGGAGCGCGAGTCCGAGCTGGACCGCGTCAAGGGCCTGGCCGCCGAGAAGCTGCTCCCGCAGTTCGAGGGCCGCGAGAAGGAGATCTCCGCGGCGTACCGCTCGCTGACCAAGACCCTGGTCCGTGAGCGCGTCATCAAGGAGAAGAAGCGCATCGACGGCCGCGGCGTCACGGACATCCGTACGCTGGCCGCCGAGGTCGAGGCCATCCCGCGGGTGCACGGTTCGGCGCTCTTCGAGCGCGGCGAGACCCAGATCCTGGGCGTCACCACGCTGAACATGCTCCGCATGGAGCAGCAGCTCGACACGCTCTCGCCGGTCACCCGCAAGCGGTACATGCACAACTACAACTTCCCGCCGTACTCCACCGGTGAGACCGGCCGCGTCGGCTCCCCGAAGCGCCGCGAGATCGGCCACGGCGCGCTCGCCGAGCGCGCTCTCGTGCCGGTGCTGCCGACGCGCGAGGAGTTCCCGTACGCGATCCGCCAGGTCTCCGAGGCGCTGGGCTCCAACGGCTCGACGTCGATGGGCTCGGTCTGCGCCTCCACCATGTCGCTGCTGAACGCCGGTGTGCCGCTCAAGGCCCCGGTCGCCGGTATCGCCATGGGCCTGATCTCGCAGGACATCGAGGGCGAGACGCACTATGTGACGCTGACCGACATCCTCGGCGCCGAGGACGCGTTCGGCGACATGGACTTCAAGGTCGCGGGCACCAAGCAGTTCGTGACCGCGCTCCAGCTCGACACCAAGCTCGACGGCATCCCCGCCTCGGTGCTGGCCGCCGCGCTGAAGCAGGCCCGCGACGCGCGCCTGCACATCCTCGACGTGATGAACGAGGCGATCGACGTTCCGGACGAGATGTCCCCGAACGCGCCGCGGATCATCACCGTGAAGATCCCGGTGGACAAGATCGGTGAGGTCATCGGCCCGAAGGGCAAGATGATCAACCAGATCCAGGAGGACACCGGCGCCGACATCACCATCGAGGACGACGGCACCATCTACATCGGTGCCGCCGACGGCCCGGCCGCCGAGGCCGCCCGCAACACGATCAACGGCATCGCGAACCCGACGATGCCCGAGGTCGGCGAGCGCTACCTGGGCACGGTCGTGAAGACGACCACCTTCGGCGCCTTCGTCTCGCTCCTCCCGGGCAAGGACGGTCTGCTGCACATCTCGCAGATCCGCAAGCTCGCGGGCGGCAAGCGCGTGGAGAACGTCGAGGACGTCCTCGGTGTCGGCCAGAAGGTCCAGGTCGAGATCGCCGAGATCGACCAGCGCGGCAAGCTCTCCCTCATCCCCGTCATGGACGAGGCTGAATCCGACAGCGGCTCCGCCGCGGGGGGCGCCGAGTCCAAGGACGCCGACAAGAGCGAGGACGAGTCCGCCAAGTGACACCCCCGTCCCGTCCGACGGCCCGCCCCGCCACCACGGCAGGGCGGGCCGTCGCCCGTACCAAGGCCCGTACGCAGACCCTGCTGAAGGGCGAGAACGGCGTCGGCACCGTCCGCAAGACCGTGCTGCCCGGCGGGCTCCGCGTCGTCACGGAGACGCTGCCGACGGTCCGCTCCGCGACGTTCGGCATCTGGGCGCACGTCGGCTCGCGCGACGAGACCCCGTCGCTCAACGGCGCCACCCACTACCTGGAACACCTGCTCTTCAAGGGCACCGAGCGGCGCAGCGCCCTGGACATCTCCGCGGCGCTGGACGCCGTGGGCGGCGAGATGAACGCCTTCACCGCGAAGGAGTTCACCTGCTACTACGCGCGCGTCCTCGACACCGACCTGCCGCTCGCCATCGACGTGGTGTGCGACATGCTCACCGGCTCCGTCATCGACCCGTCCGAGGTCGACGCGGAGCGGGGCGTGATCCTCGAAGAGATCGCGATGACCGAGGACGACCCGGGCGACTGCGTGCACGACCTGTTCGCGCGCACGATGCTCGGCGACTCCCCGCTCGGCCGCCCCGTCCTGGGCACCGTCGACACGGTCAACGCCCTCACCCGCGACCGCATCGCGCGCTTCTACCGCAAGCACTACGACCCCACGCACCTGGTCGTCGCCGCCGCGGGCAACGTCGACCATGCCACGGTCGTGCGCCAGGTCCGCGCCGCCTTCGACCGCGCGGGCGCCCTCACCCGTACGGAGGACGCCGAGCCGGTCGGGCCGCGCGGCGGTACGCGCACGATACGCACGGCCGGACGCGTCGAACTGCTGGACCGCTCCACGGAGCAGGCGCACATCGTGCTGGGCATGCCGGGCGTCTCCCGCAACGACGAGCGGCGCTGGACCCTCGGCGTCCTCAGCGCGGCCCTCGGCGGCGGCATGAGCTCCCGCCTCTTCCAGGAGATCCGCGAGAAGCGCGGCCTGGCCTACAGCACGTACTCCTACACCTCGGGCTTCGCCGACTGCGGCCTCTTCGGGGTGTACGCGGGCTGCCGCCCGAGCCAGGTGCCGGACGTGCTGAAGATCTGCCGCCAGGAGCTGGACCAGGTCGCCCGCGACGGTCTGACCGACGACGAGGTGCGGCGCGCGGTCGGCCAGCTCTCCGGCTCGACGGTGCTCGGCCTGGAGGACACCGGCGCGCTGATGCACCGCATCGGCAAGAGCGAGCTGTGCTGGGGCGAGCAGATGTCGGTCGACGACATGCTGGCGAAGATCTCGGCCGTCACCCCGGACGACGTGCGCGAGGTCGCCCGCGAGGTGCTCTCCCACCGCCCCTCGCTCTCCGTCATCGGCCCGCTGACCGACAAGCAGGCGTCCCACCTGGACGACGCCGTCGCCTAGCCACTGCCTAAGGAATGCAAGAGATGAGCAAGCAGCGCGTAGCCGTCCTCGGCGCGAAGGGCCGGATGGGCTCCGAGGCCGTACGGGCCGTGGATGCGGCCGACGACATGGAGCTGGTGGCGGCCCTGGGCCGCGACGGGTCCCGGAACGCCCTCACGGAGGCGGGCGCCGAGGTCGTCGTCGACCTCACCCACCCGGACTCCGTCATGGGCAACCTGGAGTTCTGCGTCGCCAACGGCATCCACACGGTCGTCGGCACCACCGGCTGGACCGAGGAGCGGCTGTCGCTGCTGCGCGGCTGGCTGGACGCCTCGCCGGGAACGGGCGTGCTGATCGCCCCGAACTTCGGCATCGGCGCGGTCCTGACCATGCAGTTCGCCCAGAAGGCCGCACGCTTCTTCGAGTCCGTCGAGGTCGTCGAGCTGCACCACCCCAACAAGGCCGACGCCCCCAGCGGCACGGCCGTACGGACGGCACAGCTCATCGCCGGTGCCCGTAAGGAGGCCGGGCTCGCGGACCAGCCCGACGCGACCAGCACGGCGCTGGAGGGCGCGCGCGGAGCCGACGTCGACGGGGTGCCGGTGCACGCCGTACGGCTGCGCGGGCTGGTCGCCCACCAGGAGGTGCTGTTCGGGGACGAAGGGGAGACCTTCACGCTCCGGCACGACTCGCTGCACCGCTCGTCGTTCATGCCGGGCGTGCTGCTGGGCGTCCGCAAGGTGCCGGCGACGCCGGGCCTCACCTTCGGGCTCGAACACTTCCTCGACCTGGACTGATGAGGGACTGAGCACCGCGTGCGCGCAAAGATCACCTATTTCGTCCTGGCCGCCGTCCTGGTCGTCTACTTCGTCATGGTCGGCAGCCGGGGCGTGCTGCTCATCCAGCAGGGCACGGCGGTCACCGTCGCGCTCGGCGCCGCGGTGCTCGTCCTGCCCTTCATCGGGCTCTGGTTCCTCTGGCACACGACGCGCTTCGCGCGCGGCGCCGGCCGCCTCGCCCGGGAGCTGGAGGCCGAGGGCGGGCTGCCCGTGGACGAGCTGAAGCGGACGCCCTCGGGCCGCGTGGACCGCGACTCGGCCGACGAGGTCTTCGCCCGGCGGCAGAAGGAGGCGGAGGCGGAGCCGGGGGACTGGCGAGTCTGGTTCCGCCTCGCGGTCGCCTACCACGACGCGCGCGACACCCCCCGCGCCCGCAAGGCCATGCAGCACGCCATCGCCCTGCACGACGGGCGTACGTCCGGACCGGCGGGGGCCACGGACGGGGCTGCCGGCAAGGCCCCGGACGGGAATGCCGACCGGACTACGGACGCGACTCGGCCGCCCAGCCCTCGATGACGTCGGCCGCGCGGTCGAAGGCCTCATGGCGCGAGAGGAAGTCCGCGTTGTGGTCGGTCAGCAGCACGCGCGCCGCCGACTCCTGAGCCTCCCCCCGCCCCCGCGTGAGCACCAGGGCCTCGCCCTGGACCGTACGGGGCAGCCCCAGCCACTTCACGGGGCCCTGCGTGGTGCGCACGGAGCCGACCTCGCCCCAGGACAGCGTCGTCGTACGGAACAGCCCCGCGTGGCGCAGCCCCCGCGGGCTGACCCAGACACCGGCCCGCAGCAGCCGCAGCGCGAAGGCGATCACCAGGAGCCCCGCGCCCGCGACACCGCCCGCGCTCGGCAGCGCCCCTGCCAGCGCGATGATCATGGCGGAGAACAGCAGATACGAGGCGAGCAGGAGCAGCAGCGCCCCTCCGCCGACCCGCCAGGGGCCGGGCCGGTAGGGGCGTCGCCAGTGCTCGGGCTCGGGGTACGGCAGCGGGGCCGCCGCTGCCGCCGGGGCGCCCGGCTCGCGGTCGGCCGTCAGAAAGGGCAGGGGCACGGATCGTCCTCGCTCGCGGCATGGTCTGTGAGCGAGGAGATTATCGAGACGCCTGGGACCGGGCCAGTCCCGGGAGGCATCCGAGACGTCTCAGGGGCCCGGGGGCCCGGTTGCGCCCGCCGTCAGCGGCCGTGCTCGGCGGTGGCCGAGGGGCCCCGGCCGTTGTCCGGGGAGCCCGGGTCGAGCGCGGGCACGCCGATGAGCAGGGAGCCCACGAGCCCCGCGACGATGGTCAGCCCCACGAGGGCACTCCCCGCCGTCTCGCCGAAGCTCCGTCGGGGCTTGGGCGGCGGGGTGACGTTACTGCGGAACCGGTCGGCCTCGGCTATGAAGGCGAACGGAACTGTCTCTCCGCGGCGGAACATGACTGACGCTCCTGAGTGGCTCTGTGAAGGGTGTTCGTCGTGATCGTTCTGGGTCGTTAGTAGGGAGAACGCCCGAAGTGGCGGGAGAGTGCCCGATCTCGGCGATCCCATGTGAAAAATATCAATTGGCGCCGCGACGAATGACACTGGGGTGGCGTATCTCCCTACGGAGTCCAATTTGTGCTGCTAAGAGCGGACATCGGCCCCGTCAGGCCACGCGTGGAGGGGTGCCGAGCGGGCGACTCCCCGGCAGGTGTCCGTATTGCACCGTTTCAAGAACTTCATCTAGGCTGAATGAACGGTCCCGGCACTGTCTGAACCCCCGAGCAGGCAGTGCCGGGGCCTCTCGCCCGTCAGCCGGGCCCGGAGGCATCCCCGTTTCCGGCCCCGGACAGGCACCTTCCCGCCCCGAGGGAGCGTCGCGGGGGGCGCTGCGAGTAGCGTGGACCCCATGGCTCCGACCTCCACACCGCAGACGCCCTTCGGGCGGGTCCTGACCGCGATGGTCACGCCGTTCACTGCGGACGGCGCTCTCGACCTCGACGGCGCGCAGCAGCTCGCTGCCCATCTGGTGGACGCCGGTAACGACGGCCTTGTCGTCAACGGCACCACCGGAGAGTCCCCGACCACGAGCGATGCGGAGAAAGCCCAGCTCGTACGGGCGGTAGTGGAGGCCGTCGGCGACAGGGCGCACGTCGTCGCCGGAGCCGGCACGAACGACACGGCGCACAGCCTGGAGCTGGCGCGCGCCGCGGCGGACGCGGGCGCGCACGGCCTCCTCGCCGTCACGCCGTACTACAGCAAGCCCCCGCAGGAAGGCCTCTTCCGGCACTTCACCGCCATCGCCGACGCCACCGACCTCCCGGTGATGCTCTACGACATCCCGGGCCGCAGCGGCGTCCCGATCAACACCGAGACGATCGTCCGCCTCGCCGAGCACCCGCGCATCGTCGCGAACAAGGACGCCAAGGGCGACCTCGGCCGCGCGAGCTGGGCCATCGCCACCAGCGGCCTCGCCTGGTACAGCGGCGACGACATGCTCAACCTGCCGCTGCTCTCCGTCGGCGCGGTCGGTTACGTCTCCGTGGTCGGCCACCTCGTCGCCCCCGAGCTGCGCTCCCTCCTGGAGGCGCACCTGAGCGGCGACGTCGCGAAGGCGACCGAGATCCACCAGAAGCTGCTGCCGGTCTTCACCGGCATGTTCCGCACCCAGGGCGTCATCACGACCAAGGCCGCCCTCGCCCTCCAGGGACTCCCGGCCGGCCCGCTCAGGCTGCCGCTGGTAGAGCTCTCTCCGGAGGAAACGGAGCAGCTCAAGCACGATCTCGCGCACGGCGGGGTACATCTGTAGATCACAGACTTCACAACTGCATATCGCCGGATGAACCGGCAAGTGCACGACCACACACAACACGCACGAACGTACGCCTGACGTACGCATCATGAATATCGCGCGCCACGTGCCCCGGTGGGTGCGTGGCGCGCGTGGTGAAGGAGAGTCTTTTGAGTCATCCGCATCCCGAGCTCGGCCCTCCGCCGCCGCTCCCGGAGGGTGGCCTCCGCGTCACCCCGCTGGGCGGTCTCGGCGAGATCGGCCGCAACATGACCGTCTTCGAGTACGACGGCAGGCTGCTGATCGTCGACTGCGGCGTCCTCTTCCCCGAGGAGGAGCAGCCCGGCATCGACCTGATCCTGCCCGACTTCACCGTGCTCAGGGACCGCCTCGACGACATCGACGGCATCGTCCTGACGCACGGCCACGAGGACCACATCGGCGGCGTCCCCTACCTTCTCCGCGAGAAGGCGGACATCCCGCTGATCGGCTCCAAGCTGACCCTCGCCCTGATCGAGGCCAAGCTCCAGGAGCACCGCATCCGGCCGTACACGCTGGAGGTCGAGGAAGGCCACAGCGAACGCATCGGTCCCTTCGACTGCGAGTTCGTCTCGGTCAACCACTCCATCCCCGACGCCCTCGCCGTCGCCATCCGCACCCCCGCGGGCATGGCCGTGCACACGGGCGACTTCAAGATGGACCAGCTCCCGCTCGACGGCCGCCTCACCGACCTGCGCGCCTTCGCGCGCCTCGGCGAGGAGGGCATCGACCTGCTGCTGAGCGACTCGACGAACGCCGAGGTCCCCGGCTTCGTACCGCCGGAGCGCGAGATCTCCGGCGTCCTGCGCCAGGTCTTCTCCAGCGCCCAGAAGCGCATCATCGTCGCGAGCTTCGCCAGCCATGTGCACCGCATCCAGCAGATCCTGGACGCCGCGCACGAGCACGGCCGCCGCGTCGCCTTCGTCGGCCGCTCCATGGTCCGCAACATGGGCATCGCCAGGGACCTCGGCTACCTCAAGGTCCCCGCGGGCCTGGTGGTGGACGTCAAGACCCTGGACGATCTCCCCGAGGACGAGATCGTGCTGGTCTGCACGGGCTCCCAGGGCGAGCCGATGGCGGCCCTCTCCCGCATGGCCAACAGGGACCACCAGATCCGGATCGTCCAGGGCGACACGGTGATCCTGGCCTCGTCCCTGATCCCGGGCAACGAGAACGCGGTCTACCGCGTCATCAACGGCCTGACCCGCTGGGGCGCCAACGTCGTCCACAAGGGCAACGCCAAGGTGCACGTCTCCGGACACGCCTCTGCCGGCGAGCTGCTGTACTTCTACAACATCTGCCAGCCCCGCAACCTGATGCCGGTCCACGGCGAATGGCGCCATCTGCGCGCCAACGCCGAACTCGGCGCCAAGACGGGCGTTCCGCACGGGAACATCGTCATCGCCGAGGACGGCGTCGTCGTCGACCTGGTCGAGGGCAAGGCCAAGATCGTGGGCAAGGTCCAGGCCGGATACGTCTACGTCGACGGCCTCTCGGTCGGCGACGTCACCGAGTCCTCCCTCAAGGACCGCCGCATCCTCGGCGACGAGGGCATCATCTCGATCTTCGTCGTGGTCGACAGCACCACCGGCAAGATCGTGGGCGGTCCCCACATCCAGTCCCGGGGCTCCGGCATCGACGACGAGGCGTTCGCCGCCGTCATGCCGAAGGTCGACGAGGCACTGGCCAAGTCCGCGCAGGACGGCGTCGCCGAGGCCCACCAGCTCCAGCAGTTGGTCCGCCGCACGGTGGGCAAGTGGGTCTCCGACACCTACCGCCGCCGCCCGATGATCCTCCCCGTGGTCGTCGAGGTCTGAGCGAACGGACAGCGGGGCGCCTCGATTTGCCTCCAGGCGCCCCGCTCCAGTACGTTTACATCTCCACCGCAACGGGAACCCGGGACGCGCTGCGTTCCAGAGGGAACCGTAGGCCGGAAATCCGAAATCGGCTCGGAAAGAGCAGAGAAAAGATTCTGGTAAGGTTGGAAACACCGAAGGGAAGCGCCCGGAGAAACCGGTGAAATGGTTTCGAAGGAAGCGTCCGTTCCT
>NZ_BAAAPE010000028.1:0-393592 GCF_039530985.1 Streptomyces albiaxialis | reverse complement strand
CAACACCGGACCAGCACCCTCACCCACCACCGACCCCCGCACCACACCCGGATGCGGCTCGTCCGAGGACAAGGCCGAGACGCCCGCACCCAACTCCTCCCGGTCCTCCCCCAGCACCACCGCACGCTGCGCGAAGACAGACCTGGTCGTCAGCAGGGACCAGCCCACCTCACCCGGCGAGTGCGAGGCGACGGAGGCATGGGCGGCCAGTGCGCGGGCCAGGGCCGGGAGGGCGTCCGGCCTGCGGGCGGACACCACCCACGGCACCGTCCGCCCCGCGGACCGGTCCGCGTCGCTCCGGCGCGGCTCCTCGGGTGCCTGCTCCAGGATCACGTGCGCGTTCGTCCCGGAGATGCCGAACGACGAGACGGCGGCACGGCGCGGGCGTTCGCCACCCGGCCACTCCACCGGCTCGGTCAGCAACCCCACAGCGCCGGACGACCAGTCCACGTGCGGCGAGGGCTCATCGATGTGCAGCGAGGCAGGCAACAGACCGTGCCGCATCGCCTCCACCATCTTGATCACACCGGCCACACCCGCGGCCGCCTGCGTATGACCGATGTTCGACTTCACCGACCCCAACCACAACGGCCGCCCATCGGAACGCTCCTGGCCGTACGTCGCCAGCAACGCCCCCGCCTCGATCGGATCCCCCAGTGTCGTCCCCGTCCCGTGGGCCTCGACCGCGTCCACGTCGGCGGGCCTCAGGCGGGCGTCGGCGAGGGCCGCGCGGATCACGCGCTCCTGGGACGGGCCGTTCGGCGCCGTCAGGCCGTTCGACGCGCCGTCCTGGTTGACGGCGGAGCCCCGTACCAGCGCCAGGACCCGATGCCCGTTGCGCCGTGCGTCCGACAGCCGCTCCAGCAGCACCAGACCCACGCCCTCGCCCCACCCCGTGCCGTCGGCTCCGGCCGCGAACGGCTTGCAGCGGCCGTCCGGCGCCAGGCCCCGCTGGCGGGAGAACTCGGTGAACATGCCCGGCGTCGACAGCACCGTCACGCCACCGGCCAGCGCGAGCGTGGACTCTCCCCGGCGCAGCGACTGACAGGCCAGGTGCAGCGCGGTCAGCGACGACGAGCACGCCGTGTCCACCGTCATCGCCGGGCCTTCGAGCCCGAGTGTGAAGGCCACGCGTCCGGCGGCGACGCTGGGGGTGGTGCCGGTGAGGAGCTGGCCCTCCAGGCCGTCGGGCGGTTCGTGGAGGCGGGGGCCGTAGTCCTGCGGTGTGAGACCGACGAAGACGCCGGTGGCGCTGTTCCGCAGGGTATCGGGGGCGATCCCCGCGCGTTCGAGCGCCTCCCACGCGGTCTCCAGCACGAGCCGCTGCTGCGGATCCATGGCCAGCGCCTCGCGCGGGCTGATCCCGAAGAAGTCGGCGTCGAACGCGTCCGCGCCGCGCAGGAATCCGCCCTCCCGCGCGTAGCTCGTGCCGGGGTGGCCCGCGTCCGGGTCGTGGAGCGCGGCGATGTCCCAGCCCCGGTCGTCGGGGAAGCCGCCGATCGCGTCCTCGCCGCGTGCGACGAGGTCCCAGAGCTGCTCCGGGGTCTCGACGCCGCCGGGGTAGCGACAGCTCATCCCGACGATGGCCAGCGGCTCGTCGGCGGAGGCGGGATGCGCGCGTACGTCCGCGACGGCGGCCGTGTCCCCGGCGGCCAGTCCGCGCAGATGGTCGGCCGCCGCCCTCGGCGTCGGGTGGTCGTAGGTGAGGGTGGCGGGCACGGGCAGCCCGGTGGCCGCGCGCAGGCGCTCGCTGAGTTCGGTGGCGCCGAGCGAGTCGAGGCCGAGCTGTTTGAAGCTGAGTCCGGGGTCGACGGCGCCCGCGGAGGCGTGCCCGAGTACGAGCGCGGCCTGCGTCCGTACGGTCTCCAGGGGGTCGTCGTCCAGGGACGGCCGCGGAGCGGCGGACTCCGCCGCCTCCGGGGGCTCCGGCACCTCCGGGACCTCGCGCGCTCCGACCGCGTTCTCCTGCCGGGGCCGCTCCTCGGCCTCCCCCTCCGGCCAGTAACGCTCGCGCTGGAAGGCGTACGTGGGCAGGTCGACGCGGCGTCCCCGCCCGGCGAGGGCACGTGTCCAGTCCACGGACGCGCCCCGCACGTACGCCTGGGCCAGTGCCGCGAGGAAGGTGCGTGCCTCGGGTCGGCCGCGGCGCAGCACCGCCAGCGCCGTGCCGCCGTCCGGGTGGGCGGCGAGGCTCTGGCGGGCCATGGCGGCGAGGGAGGCGTCGGGGCCGAGTTCGACGAGGGTGTCGGCTCCGGCGTCGCGGAGGGTGTGCACGCCCGCGAGGAACCGGACGGGCTGCCTGGCGTGGGCGGCCCAGTAGTCGGGCGAGGCGAGGTCGGCGGGGTCGGCGAGGGCTCCGGTGACGTTGGAGACGACGGGGATGCCGGGCTCGCGGAACGTCAGTCCGGCCGCCACGGTCCGCAGTTCGCCGAGGACGGCGTCCATGTGCGGGGAGTGGAACGCGTGGCTGGTACGCAGGGCTGTGGCCTTGCGGCCGCGTGCCCGCCAGGCCTCGGCGGTCTCCCGTACGACGTCGTGGTCGCCGGAGATCACTACGGAGGAGGGGCCGTTGACGGCGGCGAGCGCCAGCTCGTCCTCGCGTCCGGCGATCAGGTCCGCGGCCTCGGCCTCGGTGGCCTGGAGCGCGGCCATCGCGCCGGGCGCGGTGACGGACTCCATGAGCCGGCCGCGCGCCGCCACGAGGGCGCAGGCGTCGGGCAGGGACAGGGCCCCGGCGACGTGCGCGGCGGCGATCTCGCCGACGGAGTGGCCCATGAGGTGGCTCGCGCGCAGCCCGAAGGAGGTGACGAGGCGGTGGAGGGCGACCTCGACGGCGAACAGCGCGGGCTGCGCGTACGCCGTGCGGTCGAGCGGGGAGCCGGGGTCGTCGGTGAAGACCACATCGCGCAGCGGCCGTTCGAGGTGCGGGTCCAGGCAGGCGAACGCCTCGTCGAGCGCGTCGGCGAACACCGGGTGGGTGGCGTGGAGTTCGCGTCCCATGGCGAGGCGCTGGCTGCCCTGGCCGCTGAAGAGGAAGGCGACGCCGCCCCCGGTGACCTCCCCGGTCACGGTCGTCGGGGCGGCACCGCCGGAGGCCACCGCGCCCAGCCCCTCCAGCAGGTCCGGGGTGTCGGTGCCGAGGACGACGGCGCGGTGGGTGTGGGCGGTACGGGTGGCGGTCAGGGAGTACGCGAGGTCCGCGGCGTCGAGGTCCGCGTGGGCGGCGACATGGGCCCGCAGCCGCTCGGCCTGCGCCCGGAGCGCGGCGTGCCCCCGGCCGGAGAGCGGCCAGGCGACGGGGGTGTCCGGGAGCGGCCGGGGCAGGGTCGGTGTCCCGACCGCCCGTGTCGCGGTCGTCGTGGGCGCCTCGGCGAGCACCAGGTGGCAGTTGGTGCCGCCCATTCCGAACGCGCTGACCCCGGCCACCTTTCGCCGGCCGGGATGCGGCCAGGCGGCGAGCGTGTCCTGGACGCGCAGGCCGAGGGCCGTCAGGGGGACGTCCGGGTGCGGGGCGGCGTGGTGGAGGCTGGGCGGGAGCTGGCCGTGGGCCAGGCTGAGCGCGGTCTTGAGGAGCCCCGCGATGCCCGCGGCGCCCTCCAGGTGGCCGATGTTGGTCTTGGCGGAGCCGACGAGCAGCGGGTCGTCGGCGGGCCGTCCGCCGCCCGTGCCGAGCGCCGCGCCGAGGGCAGCGGCCTCGACCGGGTCGCCGACGGGGGTGCCGGTGCCGTGGAGTTCGACGTACTGGACCTCGGCGGGTGTGAGGCCCGCGCGCCGGTGGGCGAGCCGGATGACGGCTTCCTGGGCCCGCGCGCTGGGGACGGTGAGGCCGTCGGTGGCGCCGTCGTTGTTGAGCGCTCCGGCCTCGATCACGCAGTGGACGCGGTCCCCGTCGCGCACCGCGGCGGCCAGCGGTTTGAGCAGGACGGCGGCGCCGCCCTCGCCGCGTACGAAGCCGTTGGCGCGGGAGTCGAACGTATAGCAGCGGTCGTCGGGCGAGAGGCCGCCGAAGTGCTGGAGGGCGGTGGCGCTGGCGTCGCCGAGCGCGAGGTTCACGCCACCGGCGAGGGCGAGTTCGCATTCGCCGTGGCGGAGGCTCTCGCAGGCCAGGTGGACGGCGGCCAGCGAGGATGCCTGCGCGGCGTCGACGGTGAGGCTGGGCCCGCGCAGGCCCAGGACGTACGAGAGGCGGTTGGCGATGATGCCGCGTTGCAGGCCCGTCATGGCGTGGCGGCTGTGGGCGGCGTGGCCGTGGGCGCGCAGCAGGTGGGCGTAGTCGTCCCAGAGGGCGCCGACGAAGACGCCGGTGCCGGTGCCGTGGAGCGCGTCGGCCGGGGTTCCGGCGTCCTCCAGCGCCTCCCAGCCCAGTTCGAGCATGAGGCGCTGCTGCGGGTCCATGACGAGCGCCTCGTGGGGCGAGACATGGAAGAACGCGGCGTCGAAGCCGTCGACCCGGTCCAGGTAGCCGCCGCGCGGGGCGGGTGTCGGCCCGGACGCGCCGGAGCGTCGTCCGGCGGGCAGGGGGCGGACGGCGTCGCGGCCGTCGCGCAGCAGGCGCCAGTAGGCTGACGGGCTGTCGGCGAGGGGCAGCCGACAGGCCAGTCCCACGACCGCGATGGATGTTGCGGGCATCGCACCTCACGCCAGAGTCGAACGTATGGTTCACCAGGGCGTTCATCCTCAGCAGCGGATCAAAGCTAGTTCTAAAGCGCCACCAAAAAATGCCCCTGTCACACACGGTCACGCACCGGGAAAAGCGTTGTGAGCAGCGGACATGCTGTTCGTGTTATGCCTCGCCGTACGTCATCGATCGCCATGCGGGGTGGCGCCGTTGACGTCGGTCTGTACAGTGCTCGTGAGGAGTCGAGTGTTTACCTTCCTCCGGCAGTACAGGATTCGACACTGTATAGCCGACGTGCTGTGAGCCGAGGCCGCAGCGACTGAGAAGTCGGCCCCGAAGAAGGCCCGTGGTCGTCGTCGAGTACGGCCGCAACGGGCACGGTCATCATCTCTCGGCGTGCCCTGGCATGCGCCGTTCCATCGCGAACTCATTCCTTGGGAGGCACGAGATGCAGGAGAATTCACGTCCGTCACATGACGGGGGAAAGATTGATGTCGTACTGGAGGGCGGCCCCACAGGAATACCCAGTGCGGTACGGACGGAGCGGTCCACCATGACCGACAGGAAGCTCAAGATCCCCTTCCGCGGCGGATATGAGCACTTCGAACTCGTAGGCGAACCGGGTGACCTTTCTCGGGTCATCTTCCGATGGACTATGCGGACCAGGATTGCCGAGTGACGAGAGCGTGAAGGAAAAGCCGTCGAATAGTCGATGAGCGCACACACAACCGCGCGCCAGATGGGCAAGCACCTGGCGCGCGGCCGTTATTCGGAATCCGCCCCGTGACCCCTGCGGGAGCGGTTCGCTATTGAACTTCATTCGGGCATGAGCGCACCCGAGACCAGCTCGATGACTTCCTTGCTCCTCTCCACGAGATAGAAGTGGCCTCCCGGGAGAACCCGCAGGTCGAAGGCCCCCGTGGTGTGTTCCGCCCAGGCACGTGCCTCGTCCCGGGTCACCTTCACGTCGTCGTCCCCGATGAGCGCGGTGACCGGACAGTTCACCGCGAGACCGGGCTCGTGACGGTAGCGCTCCACGGCGGCGTAGTCGCTCCGCACCGCGGGGAGGATCATCTCCAGCACCTCCGGGTCGCCCAGAAGGTCGGTCTCGGTGCCGCTGAGCTGCTGGAGTTCGGCGATGACGCCGCTGTCATCGCGCTCGTGCACCCGTTCGTCACGGTAGGTGGACGGCGCCCTTCTCCCGGAGACGAAGAGCCTGCTGAGCGGCGGCCCCCCGTCGGCTTCGAGCCGCAGGGCCACCTCGTAGGCGACCATGGCTCCCATGCTGTGCCCGAACAACGCCAGCGGACGGCCCGTCAGCG
This sequence comes from Streptomyces albiaxialis, assembly GCF_039530985.1. Classification (NCBI taxonomy): domain Bacteria; kingdom Bacillati; phylum Actinomycetota; class Actinomycetes; order Kitasatosporales; family Streptomycetaceae; genus Streptomyces; species Streptomyces albiaxialis. Next base: position 387,652 of record NZ_BAAAPE010000028.1, on the reverse strand, counting down.
GCCGTACGGCGGCGGCCACCTGGTCGGCCAGCTTCTCGATGCTGTCGACGCAGGGTTCGGCGCGGCGGTCCTGGCGTCCGGGGTACTGGACGGCGGCGACGGCCACGTCGGGGGTCAGCCGGGCGGACACCGGAAAGTAGAAGCTCGCGGATCCCCCGGCGTGCGGGAGGCAGAGGAGCTGGACGGCGTCGTCCCGCGCCTCGTGGTAGCGCCGGATCCAGAGGTCCTGGTCCTGAACCTCGCCGGCGAGCCGTGGATTCACTTCCCTCCTCCCGTCACGGTCGGCTCACTGTGTCGGGCAGCACCAGGCGGCTGTCGGCCGTCAGGATCGCGTGCTGCATGTTCTGGAGAGAGCGTCCGGGCTCCAGCCCCAGCTCGTCGTTGAGCATGCGGCGGGCCCGCTGGTACACCTGCAGCGCGTCGGCCTGCCGGTCGCTGCGGTGCAGCGCCAGCATGAGCTGACGGTGGAACGCCTCGCGCAGGGGATGTTCGGTGCTGAGCCAGTACAGGTCGCTGATCAGCTCGCGGTGCCGGCCCAGGGCCAGCCGGGAGTCCATCAGCATCTCCATGCATTCCAGCCAGGCTTCATTCAGCCAGGTCTGGAATCCCTGGAGAATCGGCCCGCGGCAGACGCCGTCGAGCAGCGGCCCCCGACAGAGGCCGAGCGCGTTTTCGAAACTCCGGGTGGCCGCCTCATGGTTCCCGGAGCGGTAATGCGCCCGCCCCTCCCTTACGTATTTGTCGAAGGCACGGAGATCGAGCCCGTCGTTCCCCAGACTCAACATGTACCCGGACGGTTTGGTGAGGACAGGACCTTCTTTTTTTTCTCCTCCTTCGGACCTGTTGAGGAATTTTCTGACCTGGGAGACATATACATGGAGCCCCGCGATGACACGGCGGGGCGGCTCCTCTCCCCATATCTCTCGGATGAGTTGGTCTACGGTGACCACCTGGTTCGACCGCACGAGAAGAACTGCGAGCAGGACTTCCACTTTCTGGGCTCTGATGGTCGATTTGCGCTCGCCGTCAATGACACGCAGCGGTCCCATGATCTCGTAGCGCACGTGTGAACCCCCGTCACTAGGTTGACGTGCTGATGGAATGAAGCGTTCCGTCCGCGCTTCTAGTTCCTCACTGAACCTGGCCGAAGGGGGGGGCCAGGCCATCGACAAAGCCAAACAAAAGTGCGCTGTAGGCGTCAACAGCCGTTCTCGGTCGGCCGGAACGCGATTGGTGCGGGCAGACAGAAAGATGCCCCCCTGGGGTCCGCCCGGAAAACGGGGCACTTACGGAAACAAGCGTGACAGAGGTTACCCGTGTGGTGAGGAGGGTGTGGCCTGAAGTCATCCCCATTAGCCCCGTCTTAACGAGACGACCGGCACACCGCGGAGATCGTTATTGCGGCATTAACGCATTCTTAACGACCCTCGTCCGGGTTCCGAACGGCCCCGAGTCGAGCATACGGCGGGCCCCTCCGCACCGGAGGGGGCCCGCCGTGGCGCGCGGTGTGGGCGCGAGGGGTCAGCGGATGCCGTACTTCTTCAGTACCTTCCGCTGGGCCGACGTCACCTTCGCGGGGGTGTAGACGTAGCAGACGCCGCCGGTGCCGGACTTGACCTTGCCCTGGGCGTCCTTGCGCTTGGTGCGGAGCCAGATGTTCTCGAACTGGCGCCGCTTGTAGACGTGGCGGACCGAGGGGTTGTCCGGGGACGCCGGGTCGTTGGCGATGACGTCGCCGGACTTCGTGAAGCCGATGACCGTCATCAGGTGGCCCGCCGTGCCGTAACCCGCGCCGTCCAGCTCGGACTCGATGAAGGACTGCGAGGTGATGAGCGGGATCCCGGCCGCGACGAACTCCTCCGCCTCGGTGAGGGAGTCGAGGCGCGTGACGACGGCCTCCATGTCCTTGTACGTGGCCGCGTAGGCGCCGTTGAAGGGCCAGTTGCCGCAGCCCTCGTACTGGTAGTCGAAGGTGTAGCGGGCGGCGTGGCAGACCTGGGGGTCCTCGTAGGAGGGGTTCACCCAGGCGAGGTCCTCGGCCGTCGGCTTGCGGCCCCAGAACTCGATGATCATCTGCGAGGAGGTGGGGCTGCACCACGCCTCGCCCCCGTTGTCGTACTCGGGGTACTGGCCCTTGTGGATCTCCTGCGAGTAGCGCGGGACCTTCAGCTCGACGCCCTTGGCGGCGCCGGGCTCGGAGGCGGGGACCTCGAAGCGGTCGGGGACGTCGGAGCTCATGACGGAGGCCCGCCAGACCTTCGGCGTGGCGTCGCTGCCGACCGCGCGGCACAGCGTGAGGCGCAGCCGGTAGTTCACGACGCGCAGCCCGCTGGGCAGGTCGTCGACGGAGAGCGTGTCGGTGTAGACGGTGCTCTTGCCGTCCTTCTGGTCGTCGACCGAGGTGCGGCGCGGCACGTCGTCCCCGTCGCCCTCGGTCCAGATCCCCATGACGTACCACGGGCTGTTCTTCCCGTCGGAGTACGTCCCCTGGAGCTCGACCTTGACCCAGGTGCCGGACGGCGTGTGGGCGTTCCAGGACGCGATGAGCTCGCCGCCGGGTACGGCCGGCTGGTGGCGGGGGGACGTCCAGGTGGCGTACTCCCATTTGGCCGTCTTGCCGGTGTGCGGGTCCCGGTAGTCCAGGGTCCCGGCCGGGGCACGGAAGGCGACGGCCGGGCGGCGGCCCTGCTCCACACGGGTGCCCTTGGCCTCGCCGGACGCCCAGTCCTTCCCGGTCGACCAGGAGTGCAGGTCTACGTGGGAGGCGTCCTTGCCGGGCCGCTTCCCCTTCCGGCCCGCGCCGCCGGTGTCCCCCTTGCCGGAGTGCGCGTCGGCGAGGGCCGAGGGCGCCGCCGTGGAGGCGGCCACCGCGACGGCGGCGGCCAGGACGGTGCGGCGAGTGGCGGGTCTGCTGATCATGGCGGTGATCCCCCAGTCGGTGTGCGGTGTGCGGTGTCTGAGTGCGCGTCGGGTGGTGCGGGAGTACGCGTCGGATGGTGCCGGAGTGCGTCGGGTGGTGCCGGTGGTGCGGGAGTGATGCTGCGGGAGTGCGGTAGGAAGCCAACTATTGCCGCTCCCCGGCCCTCTGTGCCAGAGCTTCGGCCGTTCGGCACGCCGCCGCCTTTGGGCTGAACCAGTGGCATGGACCGCGCCGTACGCTGTGGGGATGCCCGTATACCTCCCCCTCCAAGCCCTCGCCAGGCGGCTTCCGGAGCTGTCACCCTCCTGTGGCCCGGTCCGGCTCGTCGGCATCGACGGGCACGCGGGTTCGGGCAAGACCACGCTGGCGGCACGGCTCGCGGAGGAGCTCGGAGGGGCGCCCGTGCTCCATCTGGACGACCTCGCCAGCCACGGCGCGCTCTTCGACTGGACGGGGCGCCTGGCCGGTCAGGTCCTGGCGCCGCTGGAGCGCGGGGAGACGGCGCGGTACGAGGTGTACGACTGGGTGCGCCGGGCGTACGCCTCGGAGGCCGAGCTGCCCGCCGCGCCCGTCGCACTGGTCGAGGGGGTGGGCGCGGGACGGCGGGCGCTGCGCCCGTATCTGGCCTGTCTGCTGTGGCTGGAGACCCCGCGCGAGGAGGCGTGGCGACGGGGGCGGCACCGGGACGGGGAGGAGCAGAGGGAGTTCTGGGCAGGCTGGACACGGGCGGAGCGGGCGCACTTCGCCGAGGATCCCTCGCGTCCGTTCGCGAATTTTCTGGTGCGGAGGGGGCCGGAGACGTACGAGATGCTCCCGGGGCCCGCGGGGTCTCTCTGAGGTCCCCAAGTCCTCACTCTCCGTAGAGGAATGGCTCGTTCAATGCGGTCCCGCACGGCCGCGCCCGCTGACCGGCTTGACCCGGGCGCCAGCGAGCAATTACGTTTCCAACAGGCGGTTTTCGCAGGCCGCCTGCGGACGCGAAGCCCCCGGTTGTTCCCCCGTGACCGGGGGCTTCGTTCTGTCTCCGGGGCGAAAACGGAAGCTCTCCGATGCGTTTCCCTCACGAAGCGTAGCCACCTCACCCCCACAGGCTCCCTGCACACGCGCGTACCACCCCCGTACGCCGCCCTACGACCGCGCCTCGCGCACGGGTACGATGCGAAACGGCGCGGAAACCCGGGGTGACACCGGTGGACGCGGTCGGCAAGTCCCGTCTGGACGGGGGACGTTTGTGGGGGACGTGATGAACTTCGGCACGCAGGACCCCCAGGGCCTGCACGCCCCGGCCGAACTCGCCTGGCTGCGCGGCGTCGACGCCTACACGGTGGGTGGATACGCACAGGCCGAGGAGGAGTTCAGGACCGCCGTACGGCTCGATCCGGGAATGGCCGACGGCTGGCTCGGGCTGCACGCGCTGCGGGCCGACACCGCGACGGCGCTGGTGCGGATGTACCACCACCGGGACCGCTTCGGCGAGCAGCGCGCCCGCCACGGACGCACCCTCAACTCCTGGTACTGGCTGGGCTGGTGGGTGCAGCCCGTACTGGAGAGCGAGCGCGATCTGCTCCTCGCGCACGCCTCGCACTGGCTGGACGGCCGCCATGTCGCCGAGCTGGACCGCGCATTGGCCGACTGCCCGCCCGTGGAGGCCGACCCGCAGGTCCGCTTCCTGCACGCGTGCCGCGCGTATCTGGCCAAGGACTGGGAGCGCCTGGTCGCCCACACCGAGCCGCTGGTGGACGACCCGATGCTGGGCATCGAGGCGGGCCTGTTCGCCGGGATGGCGCGCGTACGGCTGGAGATGTACGGGCAGGCCGAGCCCCTGCTGTCGGCCGCGCTGATGCGCTGCCGCAGCGAACAGCCGCAGCGCAAGGAGCTGCGGTACTGGCTGGCGCGGGCCCGCGAGGGCACCGGCCGCAGCGCCGCGGCCCTCCCCCTCTACCGCGCCGTGCACCGGATAGACCCGGCCTTCATGGACACCGCGGCGCGGCTGACGACGATCGCCGAGGGCGACGGGCTCGGCGGCTCCTCCGACGCGGGGCTCGCCGCCGTCATCGCGGGCGGCGTGGCGGGCGGCCCGGCGGCCAACGCGGCGCAGGAGCTGTTCGACGCGGGCCTCGACGCGCCCGCCGACCCGTCCGAGCCCGCCGACCCCGCGGACCCGGCCGACGCGGCGAACCCCCTGGACGGGGGCGATTTCGCCGAGCCGCCCGGCCCCGGAGCCGCCTCCGAGCTGGACGGCGCCGGGCTGCCGGACGGCGCGGAGAGCGCCGACCCCGATCTCGACCCGGGCGCCGACGCGCTGCGCCTGGAGGACACGGGCGACCCGGCCGAGCCCATCCGCGTCGACAGCGGCGTCATACGGCAGCGGGCCGGTGCGGGCGCCCAGGGCCCGGCGGGCGGCCGCCTCCCCACCGGTCCGTCCGACCCGGTGCTGCTGGCGCAGGCGCTGGACGAGCTGGAGCGGATGGTCGGCCTGGAGCCGGTGAAGCGTCAGGTGCGGGCGCTCTCCGCGCAGTTGCACATGGCGCGGCTGCGCGCGAGCCAGGGCCTGCCCGTGCAGCCGCCGAAACGGCACTTCGTCTTCTCCGGCCCCTCGGGCACGGGCAAGACCACGGTCGCCCGCATCCTGGGCCGCGCCTTCTACGCGCTGGGGCTGCTCGGCGGCGACCATCTGGTGGAGGCCCAGCGCGCGGACCTGGTCGGCGAGTTCCTGGGCCAGACGGCGGTGAAGGCCAATGAGCTGATCGACTCCGCGCTCGGCGGCGTCCTCTTCGTGGACGAGGCGTACGCCCTGTCCAACTCGGGCTACACGAAGGGCGACGCGTACGGCGACGAGGCCCTCCAGGTCCTCCTCAAGCGCGCCGAGGACAACCGCGACCAGCTCGTGGTGATCCTCGCGGGCTACCCCGAGGGCATGGACCGGCTGCTGGCCGCCAACCCCGGCCTGTCGTCCCGCTTCACGACCCGCGTGGACTTCCCCTCGTACCGCCCGCTGGAGCTGACCGCGATCGGCGAGGTGCTCGCGGCCGACAACGGCGACGTGTGGGACGAGGAGTCCCTGGAGGAGCTGCGCAGCATCAGCGGACACGTCGTCGACCAGGGCTGGATCGACGAGCTGGGCAACGGCCGCTTCCTGCGCACGCTCTACGAGAAGAGCTGCGCCTACCGCGACCTGCGGCTGTCCGGCTATCCCGGCACGCCGACCCGCGACGACCTGGCGACACTGCGCCTCCCCGACCTCATGCAGGCGTACGGCGAGGTGCTGTCCGGCCGCGGTCCCGAGGGTCCGCGTCCCGACCAGCCTCCGCCTCCTCTGGGCTGAGCCCGGCGGAGGGCGGGGCACCCGAGGCAGGCGAGGCGGACGGAGCACCCGGGGCGCTCGCGGCGGACGGGTCGCCGGTGGGGTACGCGCCGTAGGCCGCGCCGTGCGCGTACCGCGCGGCGGGCCGCCGGGGCCGGGGCGCGGCGGCGCCCGCCGGACCGACGACGGTCTCCTGCGCGTGCGCGGGGTCGTGGACCTCGCCGACGAGCATCTCCAGGACGTCCTCCAGCGCCGCGAGCCCGAGCAGCCGCCCCGAGGCGTCCGCGACGGCCGCGAGGTGCGAGGCGGTGGCGCGCATGGCGCCCAGCGCGTCGTCCAGCGGCAGTTCGGCGCGCAGCGTGGTCATGGGCCGCCACAGGTGCTGGGGGACGGCCCGGTCGGGCTCCTCCAGGTCGAGGACGTCCTTGACGTGCAGATAGCCGAGGAAGCCGCCGTCGTCGGCGAGCACGGGGAAGCGCGAGTACCCGGTGCGGACGGTCAGCTCCTCGACCCGGCGCGGGGTGACCGCCGCGTCCACGGTCACCAGGTCCGTACGGCGCAGCAGGACGTCCGTGACGGGGCGGGAGCCCAGTTCGAGCGCGTCGGCGAGCCGCTCGTGCTCGGCGTGGCCGAGGAGCCCGGCCTCCCGGGAGTCCTCGACGAGCCGGTTGAGCTGCTCGCTGGTGAAGACGGTCTCGACCTCGTCCTTGGGCTCGACGCGGAAGGCGCGCAGCACCAGCTTGGCGCAGCTCCCCAGTCCCGCGGTCACGGGCCGGACGAGGCGCGCGAAGGCGACGAGGGCGGGGCTCAGCCACAGCGCGGTGCGCTCGGGCGCGGCCATCGCGAGGTTCTTCGGCACCATCTCGCCGACGACGAGGTGGAAGAAGACGACGACGGCGAGCGCGACCGCGTACCCCACCGGGTGGACGAGCGCGGCGGGCAGATGGACGGCGTGGAAGAGCGGTTCGAGCAGATGGGCGAGGGTCGGCTCGGCCACCGCGCCCAGGGTGAGCGAGCAGACGGTGATGCCGAACTGCGCCGCCGCCATCATCTGCGGCAGGCTCTCCAGGCCGCGCAGCACCTGCCGGGCCCGCGTGGAGCCCTCGGCGGCCAGCGGCTCGATCTGGCTGCGGCGGACGGAGACGAGGGCGAACTCGGCGCCGACGAAGAAGCCGTTCCCGAGCACCAGCAGCGCGGCGAAGAGGAGTTGGAGGACGCTCATCGCGCGGGCTCCTTGTCCCGCCCGCCGATCGCGGGGGCCGGTGTGGGGACCGACGCGGGGGCCGGCGTGGGGGCGACGACGCGGACGCGCTCCGCGCGGTGGTGTGCGACCAGCCGCACCCTGAGCTGCCAGCCGCCGACGACGGCCGTGTCGCCCGGCGCGGGGATACGGCCGAGCAGGTCGGCGACGAGGCCGGCGACCGTCTCGTACGGCCCTTCCGGGACGTCGAGGCCGATGCCCGGGAGCGCGGTGACGCGGCAGCTCCCGTCGGCCTCCCAGACGGCGCGGCCGTCGAGTTCGGGCGGCGCGGGGGCGAGTTCGGGCAGCTCGTCGAAGAGCTGCCCGTCGTGCTCGTCGCGCACCTCGCCGACCAGCTCCTCGACGATGTCCTCCAGCGTCACGACCCCCGCCGTGCCGCCGTACTCGTCGACGACGACCGCGATGGGCTGCTCGCTGCGCAGCCGCTCCAGCAGCGGCTGCACGGGCAGCGTCTGCGGAACGAGCAGCGGCGGTACGGCGATGCGCCCGGCCGGGGTGTGCAGCCGCTCGTGCGCGGGGACCGCGAGGGCGTCCTTGAGGTGCACCATCCCGGTGATCTCGTCGAGCCGGTCGTGGTAGACGGGGAAGCGGGAGAGGCCGGTGGCGCGGGTGAGGTTGAGGACGTCCTCGGCGGTGGCGAGGGCATGGAGGGCGCTGACGCGGACGCGCGGCGTCATCACGTGCTGCGCGGTGAGCCCGCCGAGCGAGAGGGTGCGCACGAACAGGTCGGCTGTGTCCTGCTCGATGGCCCCGGCGCGCGCCGAGTGCCGGGCCAGGGAGACGAGTTCGCCGGGCGTACGGGCCGACGCCAGCTCGTCCGCTGGCTGGACGCCGAAGACCCGGACGATGCGGTTGGCCACCGCGTTCAGCAGCGCGATGACGGGGCGGAAGAGGCGGGCGAAGAGCCGCTGGGGCCGGACCACGAAGCGGGCGACGGCCAGCGGCCGGGAGACCGCCCAGTTCTTCGGGACGAGTTCACCGATGACCATCTGCACGGCCGAGGCGGTGAGCATCCCGATGACGACGGCGATGCCGGGGACCGCGCCCGGCGGCGTCCCCACCGCGGAGAGCGGCGGACCGAGCAGCCGCGCGAGGGCCGGTTCGGCCAGCATGCCGGTGACGAGGGAGGTGAGGGTGATGCCGAGCTGGGTGCCGGAGAGCTGGAAGGACAGCTCGCGCAGCGCGCGGACGACGGCGCGGGAGGCGCGGTCGCCCTGCGCCGCGGCACGCTCGGCGTCGGGCCGCTCGACGGTGACGAGGCCGAACTCGGCCGCCACGAAGAAGCCGTTGGCGAGGATGAGCAGGAAGGCCACGACGAGCAGGGCTAGCGGGAGGATCATGCCACGGCCTCCTCGGCGGAGGGCGTGGCGCTCGTACTACAGGACGTTCCGTCCATCGCTGAGGGTGGTCACTCCTCGGGTCGCAGGATCCCGCTGCTCCGCGGGAGGCGGCACGTGCGCCGTCCGACCAGAGTAATCACAGGGCTTCGCCCCGCGTCAGCCCTCCGCGCTGTGGCGCTCGACAAGCCCCCGCAGGGCCCGTGCGTCGGCGACGGCCTGGCTCTTGGCGATGCCGGGCTGGATACCCATGGCCGCCAGGCTCGTCCCGTCGGACAGGTCGAGGGAGACCCAGGGGTCGCCGTTGCGCAGGTTGACCCGGAGCACCTCCGCCCATTCGAGGCGGCGCTTGGTCGTCAGATTGACGACCGTGACGCCGCCTTCGTCGGCGCTGACGCGCGGGCGGCTCAGCAGCACGAGCACGCCCAGGAAGAGCGCGGCGGTGAAGATGAAGCTCGACCGCTCCCCGCCGCTGATGTCCAGCATGAAGGCGACGGTGGTGATGGCGACGAACGCCAGGACGCCCACCGTCAGCAGGACGACGCGGGTGCGCGTCGGCCGGAACGTGACGGGCAGGGCGGGGAGTTCGGAGTGCTGCGACATGTGCGGACCCTGGTGAGAGCGGGCGAGCGGGGGAGCCGTCAGAGGCGGCAGGCGTGGATGCCGGTGGTGAGGATGGCGCGGGCGCCCAGCTCGTAGAGGTCGTCCATGATGCGCTGGGCCTCCTTCGTGCGGACCATGGAGCGGACGGCGACCCAGCCCTGGTCGTGCAGCGGGGAGATCGTCGGGGACTCCAGGCCCGGGGTGAGGGCGACGGCGCGCTCCAGGTGCTCGGCGCGGATGTCGTAGTCCATCATCACGTAGCTGCGGGCCACGAGGACACCCTGGAGGCGGCGCAGGAACTGCTCGACCTTCGCGGTCTCGGGGGCCTCGGGGTCGGCGCCGGTGCGGCGGATGACGACGGCCTCGGAGTGCAGGATCGGCTCGCCGACGATCTCCAGGCCCGCGTTGCGCAGGGAGGTGCCGGTCTCGACGACGTCGGCGATGACCTGCGCGACGCCCAGCTCGATGGCGGTCTCCACGGCGCCGTCGAGGTGGACGACCGAGGCGTCGATGCCCTGGTCGGCGAGGTGCTTGGCGACGATGCCCTCGTAGGAGGTGGCGACGGTCAGGCCCGCGAAGCCGTCGAGCGCGTCGACGGTGCCGGGCTTGGCCGCGTACCGGAACGTGGAGCGGGCGAAGCCGAGCGGGAGGACCTCCTCCGCGTTGGCCCCGGAGTCCAGCAGCAGGTCGCGGCCCGTGATGCCGATGTCGAGCTTGCCGGAGCTGACGTAGATGGCGATGTCGCGGGGGCGGAGGTAGAAGAACTCGACCTCGTTCTCGGGGTCGACGAGGACGAGTTCCTTCGACGCCTTGCGCTGCTGGTAGCCGGCCTCATGCAGCATCTCCCCCGCAGGGCCGGACAGGGAACCCTTGTTGGGGACGGCGATGCGCAGCATGGAGGGGCCTTTCGTGACGAGTGGGTGCTGAGCGGAGCTGGATGCCAGAAGTGCTCAGAGGTGAGCGTATACGTCGTCGAGGGAGATGCCCCGGGCGACCATGAGGACCTGCAGATGGTAGAGGAGCTGTGAGATCTCCTCCGCGGTCCGCTCCTCGCCCTCGTACTCGGCGGCCATCCAGACCTCGGCGGCCTCCTCGACGACCTTCTTGCCGATGGCGTGCACGCCCTGGGAGACCAGCTCCGCGGTGCGCGAGGTGATGGGGTCGCCGGTCGCGGCCTTCTGCCGCAGCTCCTCGAAGAGCTCTTCGAATGTCTTGTTCGCCATGGTCCTCTTACCCTACGTGGTCCCCGGAGGCCTCTGCCGCGAGGGCTTACCTCCAGGGCTCGGCCACGGTACGCAGGGTCGCGGCCGTGGCCACCGCCGCCGTGACGGCCTCGTGGCCCTTGTCCTCGGTGGAGCCGGCCAGGCCCGCGCGGTCGAGGGCCTGCTGCTCGGTGTCGCAGGTCAGGACGCCGAAGCCGATGGGGACGCCGGTGCTGACGGCCACGTCGGTGAGGCCCTGGGTGACGCCCTGGCAGACGTAGTCGAAGTGCGGGGTGCCGCCGCGGACGACGACGCCGAGGGCCACGATCGCGTCGTAACCGCGGTCGGCGAGGACCTTGGCGACGACGGGCAGCTCGAAGCTGCCGGGGACGCGCAGCAGCGTCGGCTCGTCGATGCCCAGCTCGCGCAGCGCGCGCAGGGCGCCGTCGACCAGGCCGTCCATGACCTGCTCGTGCCACTGTGCCGCGATCACGGCCACGCGGAGGTCTCCGCAGTTCCTGACCGTCAGTTCGGGTGCGCCCTTGCCGCTCACTTCGCTCCTCGGTGGATGTGTGGTCGTGCGTTCGGTCGTGCGTTCAGTCCTGCGGTCACTGCTGTCACTGGTTGCCGCAGGGGGACGCGCGGTCCGCGTCCAGCCAGGGCAGGTCGTGGCCCATGCGGTCCCGCTTGGTCCGCAGATACCGCAGGTTGTGCTCGCCCGCCTGGACGGGCATGGGCTCGCGCCCGGTGACGCGGAGCCCGTGCCGCACCATGGCGGCCGTCTTGTCCGGATTGTTCGTCATCAGCCGCAGGGAGCGTACGCCGAGGTCGGCGAGCATCTGCGCCGCCGCCGCGTAGTCCCGCGCGTCGGCGGGGAGGCCGAGTTCGAGGTTGGCGTCGAGGGTGTCGCGCCCGCGCTCCTGCAGCTCGTACGCGCGCAGCTTGGACAGCAGGCCGATGCCCCGTCCCTCGTGGCCGCGCAGGTAGAGCACGACGCCGCGGCCCTCCTGCTGGACGCGCTCCAGGGAGGCCCGGAGCTGGGGACCGCAGTCGCAGCGCTGGGAGCCGAAGATATCGCCGGTGAGGCACTCCGAGTGCACCCGGACGAGGACGTCCTCGCCGTCGAGGGCGTCGGCGGGGCCGCCGATGTCGCCCGCGAGGAGCGCGATGTGCTCGACGCCGTCGGCCGCCGAGCGGTACCCGAACGCGCGGAAGTCGCCGTACTCGGTGGGCAGCCGGGTGGCGGCCTCGCGGTGGACGGTGGGCTCGGCGGAGCGGCGGTAGGCGATGAGGTCCTCGATGGAGATGATCGACAGGCCGTGCTTGCGCGCGAACGGCACCAGCTCGGGCAGCCGCAGCATCACGCCGTCCTCACCCGCGATCTCGACGATGGCGGCGGCGGGCCGCAGCCCGGCGAGCCGGGCGAGATCCACGCCGGCCTCGGTGTGGCCCGCGCGGACGAGGACGCCGCCGGACTTCGCGCGCAGCGGGAAGGCGTGGCCGGGGCGGACGAAGTCGGCCGCCCGGGAGTCCGGGTCGGCGAGCAGCCGGATGGTGGTGGCGCGGTCGGCGGCGGAGATGCCGGTGGTGACGCCGTGCGCGGCGGTGGCGTCGACGGTGACGGAGAAGGCGGTTCCCATCGACTCGGTGTTCTCGGCGACCATCTGGGGCAGCGCGAGCCGGTCGAGGTCGGCGGCCTCCATCGGGGTGCAGATCAGGCCCCGGCACTCGCTCATCATGAACGCGACGGTCTCGGGGGTGACCAGCTCGGCGGCCATGACGAGGTCGCCCTCGTTCTCCCTGCTCTCGTCGTCGACGACGACCACGGGACGCCCGGCGGCGATGTCGCGGATCGCGTCCTCGACGGGGTCCAGGACGAGGTCCAGGGGCGACGCGCCGCCCTCGGCGAGGTCGGTCCCGGGACCCGCGTGGGTGTCGTACCAGCTCGGCAGCGCGGTCATGGCAGTGCTCCTTCGCTGTCCTTCGGTGCGTGCCGCGCTCACAGCGCGGCTCCGTTGAGTGCGGGCTCCGGCTGCTGGGCCGGCCGGGCCGTTCCGCTGGCGGCCGCGTCCACACGGGAGCGCAGCCACCAGGCGCGCATGCCCCACAGGACGAGACCGAGATAGATGACGTAGACCAGGCCGGAGAAGGCCAGTCCGCTGCTGAAGGCGAGCGGCACGCCGACTACGTCGACGAGCAGCCACGCGAACCAGAACTCGACCAGGCCGCGCGCCTGCGCGACCATCGCGGCGAGCGTGCCGACGAAGATGTACGCGTCCGGCCAGGGGTTCCAGGACAGGTGCGGCACGAGCGTGAAGAGCCAGCCGACGGCGGCCGTGCCCACGGCGGTGCCCACGAGGAGCACGCCGCGCTCGCGCCAGGTGGCGAAGCGGACGGCGATCGAACCGTCCTGGGCCTTGCGCCTGCCGCGCGTCCACTGCTGCCAGCCCCACAGCGCCACGACGATCACGAGGAGCTGCTTGCCCACTCCCCCGGCGAGCTGCGCGGAGGCGAACGCGGCGATGAGGATCAGGCCGGACAGGAGCTGCGTGGGCCAGGTGAGGACCGAGCGGCGCCAGCCGAGCGCGAGGGCGATGAGGCCGATGGTGTTCCCGAGCATGTCGGACCAGATGACGTGCTGTCCGAACGCCGTGAACGCCTGGGCGTTGAGCCAGTCGAAGACGCTCACTTGCCCGCTCCCGTCCCGGCCGTACGCCCGTCCGCCGTACGGTCACCCGCCGTACGGTCGCCGAGCAGGCGCTCGACGTACTTCGCGAGGACGTCCACCTCCAGGTTGACCGGCTCGCCGGGCTGCTTGTGGCCGAGGGTCGTGAGCGCGAGCGTCGTGGGGATGAGGGAGACGGTGAAGTGCCCGTCGGTGACCTCGACGACGGTCAGGCTGATGCCGTCGACGGTGATGGAGCCCTTCTCCACCAGGTATTTTCCGAGCCCCGGCGGCAGGTCCACGGTGATGTCGGTGCCGCTGTCGGAGTCCGTACGGGCCGCGATCGTGCCGGTGCCGTCGACGTGCCCCTGGACGAGGTGGCCGTCGAGGCGGGCGCCGAGGGCCATGGCGCGCTCCAGGTTGACCCGGGAGCCGGGGGCGAGGGCCCCGAGGCTGGAACGGGAGAGGGTCTCGGCGATGACGTCGGCCGTGAACTCGCCGTCGGCGACGTCGACCACGGTCAGGCACACCCCGTTGACGGCGATCGAGTCGCCGTGTTCGACGTCCCCGGTGACCAGGGGGCCGCGCAGCCGCAGCCGCGCCGCGTCGCCGCGGTCCTCGACGGAGACGACCTCGCCCAGCTCTTCGACAATTCCGGTGAACACTCTCAGGACTCCTCGGTGGCGATGGAGGTGACGGTGGAGGCGTGGCCGCCCGGGGCGGCGGCAGCGGGACCGACGGCGGTGATCCGCAGGTCGGGGCCCAGGCGCGTGGTCTCGCACACGGTGAGCCGCAACGCCTGCGCGATCGTGCTGATTCCCGCGTCGCCCAGCGCGGGCGGCCCGGCGCCGAGCAGGACGGGCGCGACGTAGCCGATGACCCGGTCGACGGCCTGGGCGGCGACGAAGGCGCCCGCGAGGGTGGCGCCGCCTTCGAGCAGGACCGAGCGCACGCCGCGGTCGTGCAGCGCGTCGAGCAGGGCGCGCAGGTCCAGGCCCGTGCCCTCGTGCGCCCGGGAGCGCGGCAGGCGCAGCACCTCGGCGCCGCTCCCCCCGCCCTCCAGCTCGCCCGCGTCGGCGTCCTCCGCGACGGCGACCAGGGTGGGCGCCGCGTCGTCCAGGACGCGGGCGCCGCGCTTGACGGCCGAGGCGTCGGTGTCGAGGACGACGCGCAGGGGCTGCACGGCGCCGGGCACGCCGCGCACCGCGAGGTGCGGGTCGTCGGCGCGCGCCGTGCCCGCGCCGACGAGCACGGCGTCGGACTCGGCGCGCAGCCGGTGCACGTCGGCCCGCGCCTCCTCGGAGGTGATCCAGCGGCTGGAGCCGTCGGCCGCGGCTGTACGGCCGTCGAGCGTGGCGGCGTACTTCCAGGTCACGTACGGGCGGTGGTGGAGGACGGAGGTGAGCCAGGCGATGTTCCCGGCGGCGGCCTCGTCGGCGAACAGGCCGCCCTCGACGTCCACCCCGGCGTCCGCGAGGGCGCGGGCGCCGCCGGTGGCGGTGGGATTCGGGTCGGCGACCGCGTAGACGACACGGGCGATCCCGGCCTCGACGAGAGCCTGGGAGCAGGGGCCCGTGCGACCGGTGTGATTGCAGGGTTCGAGGGTGACGACGGCGGTCCCGCCGCGCGCGTCGTCGCCCGCCTCGGCGAGCGCGTGGACCTCCGCGTGCGGCCCTCCGGCGCGCTGGTGCCAGCCCTCTCCGACGGTGCGCCCGGAACGGTCGAGGATCACGCAGCCGACGACGGGGTTCGGGCTGGTCGCGCCGAGTCCGCGCGCCGCCAGGTCGAGGGCGCGGCGCATGGCGGCGCGCTCGGCCTGCGCGGCCGGGCCTGACGGGCCTGACGGGCCTGCCGAACTCGGGCCTGCCGGGTCCGCCGGGCCTGACGCTCCGGCCGACGGCGATGGCGACGGCTCTGCGGGGTGGGTGGCCACCGGGTCCTCCTGCCTCCTGGGCATGGACTCCGGGGCTGTGCGGGACGCGTGACGGGCACGGTCCCGGGTGGACGCCCCTCACATCGGACACGGGGTCCGCTCCCCGTCGAGGGGCGGAGCCGCCGCGTGACGCGGAGCACCGGTCTCGTCCCGCGCGCACTGCCTCCCATCCGGACTTTCACCGTCGGTCCAGGAATTTCACCTGGTCAACCGGCCGCTGGCTGCGGACGGGTCGCGGACTTTAACCGCCGGCTCGGAATTTCACCGACCCCGGAGTGCGCTGCTGACTCTCACGCACGGCCGCCGCGCGAGCACGACGTCCGTACGTCGTCCAGTCTGCCACGCCCGGCTGTCGGCCATGCGGGCGTCCTCTGTGGGCTGACTCACAGCGAGACCCGAGTGCCGTGCGTGAGCGGCGTTACGGGCGGGTGTTCGAACGGTCACTGAGCTGGGCACGATCCCGCACGAGCCGCAAGGTCCGTACCAGCTAACGGCGGGAGCTGACGCATGCGCACCAGTCGCGAGGGGGCCCTGCCGGCCTCCGTCGTCCGGGCACGGCGGGCCGTGGCCATCGTCTTCGCCGTGCACGGCACGGCCAGCGGCACCTTCGCGACCCG
This sequence comes from Streptomyces albiaxialis, assembly GCF_039530985.1. Taxonomy (NCBI): domain Bacteria; kingdom Bacillati; phylum Actinomycetota; class Actinomycetes; order Kitasatosporales; family Streptomycetaceae; genus Streptomyces; species Streptomyces albiaxialis. Next base: position 371,810 of record NZ_BAAAPE010000028.1, on the reverse strand, counting down.
CATCCCCTGGCTGCGCGAGCACCTCGGCCTGAGCCCGGGGTGGCTCGGCCTGGCGCTGGTCTTCATGACGGCGGGCGCCTCGGCCGCGATGCCGCTCTCCGCGCGCCTGGCCCACCGCTACGGGCCCCGGCGCTCCCTGATGTGGCTCTCCGTGCTGTGCTGCGCGGGCCTCACGCTGCCCGCGCTCTCCCCCGCGCTGGGCTGGCTCTGCCTCGCCCTCTTCCTCTACGGCTGCGGGCTCGGCCTCATGGACGTCGCGATGAACGCGCACGGCGTACGGGTCGAGGAGCGCTACGGCCGCTCCGTCATGTCCGGGCTGCACGGCATGTGGAGCGTGGGCACGCTGCTCGGCGGCGCGGGAGGCGCGGTGGCCGCGCACGCCGGGCTGGACGCGCGCGTCCACCTCGGCCTCGTCGCCCCGGTGCTGGCCGTGGTCGCGGTGACGGCGTGCCGCTGGACGCTGCCGGACGACGTGCCGTCGGCCCCCGCGGCCGCCGAGGGGGGCGATGGGAGCGATGAGGCCGATGAGGCGCCGCCGCGCTTCGCACTGCCCTCCCGGGGCGTGCTGGCCATCGGGCTCATTGGCTTCTGCGCGGTCTTCGCGGAGGGCGCGTCGATGGACTGGTCCGGCATCTACCTCGACGACGTGACCGGCGCCGGGCCCGGCCTCGCCGCCTCCGCGTACACGGCGTTCGCCTGCACGATGGCCTCGGCGCGGCTCGCCGGGGACGCGGTCGTACGCCGCCTGGGCCCCGTCCGTACGGTCCGCACGGGCGGAGTGCTGGCGACGCTGGGCGCGGCGCTGGTCGTCGCGGCGCGCGTGCCGGGGGTCGCCGTCGCCGGGTTCGCGCTGATCGGCGTGGGCATCGCGGTCGTGGTCCCGCTCTGCTTCGCGGCGGCGGGCCGGATGCGCGCCGCGGCGCCCGGCCAGGCCATCGCGGGCGTCGCCACGCTGGCGTACGCCTCGGGGCTCGCGGCCCCCGCGGTCGTCGGCTGGATCGCGGAGTCGACCTCGCTGTCGGTGTCGTTCGGCGTGGTGACGGTGCTGTTGGTGGGGTTGATCGCCGGAGCGGGCGTCCTCCGGACGAAGGATGCGCCGCCCCCTGCCCCCACCCACCCTCGCCGGGTACCGGCCGACAAGGGGTAACCCCTTCGACCCACTGAGCGGGGCTTCGCTGCCGTGCGCGCATCGCGGGCCGCGGCTGCGCCGTGGCCAGTCGCGCAGTTCCCCGCGCCCCTAACGGGGCAAGCCCCGCTTCTCCCTCCCGCTCGCTGCGCTTGGGAGGTCTGCGCGGAGGCGCAGGGCTGGCAAGCGCAGCCCACTTCGCCGGGTGCCCCGCGAGGAGGGCTGGGTACGGGGTGCCCCGAGCTGTGCATTGCAGGCTGCGGCTGCGTCGTGGCCGCTCGCGCAGTTCCCCGCGCCCCTGAAGGGGCAAGCCCCGTGGTGTTGTGACCGGGCGCGCCCACGCGGCGGAGCCGCACATCGAACACAGGCCCGCGCCCCTGAAGGGGCAAGCCCCGACGTGTCGTGACCCGTCGCGCCCACGCGGCAGAGCCGCACATCAAACACAGCCCCGCGCCCCGGAGGGGCCAGCTCCGACGTTGTGGGGCCGGCAAGGGGGTGGCGCATAGCATGTGGCCGGTCACCGGAGGCGTGGCTGGAAATCGACACATGGAGAAAAGCATGAGTGGCGGAGGCGGCGGGCTCGGCGTGCGATGGAAGGTGCACGGCGACGGACGCGTCCCGGAGCCCGGCGCCGTCGTACGCCCGGACGAACGGCTGTCATGGCCACGTACGGCCGGCCTCGGCGCCCAGCACGTGGTCGCGATGTTCGGCGCGAGCTTCGTCGCCCCCGTGCTGATGGGGCTCGACCCGAACCTCGCGATCATGATGTCGGGCCTCGCGACCATGCTCTTCCTGCTGGCCACGCGCGGCCGGGTACCGAGCTATCTCGGGTGCAGCCTCTCCTTCGTCGGCGTCGCGGCCGTCATCCGGGGGCAGGGCGGCGACAGCGCGACGATCACCGGCGCGATCCTCGTCGTCGGCGCCGCGCTCTTCCTCGTCGGCCTGGCCGTACGGAAGTTCGGGGCGCGGATCATCCACGCCGCGATGCCGCCCGTGGTGACCGGCGCCGTGGTGATGCTGATCGGCTTCAACCTCGCGCCGGTGACGGCCAGTACGTACTGGCCGCAGGACCAGTGGACGGCGCTGCTGACCATGCTGCTGACGGGGCTGGCCGTCGTGTGCCTGCGGGGCTTCTGGTCCCGGATCGCGATCTTCCTCGGGCTGGTCGTCGGCTATCTGATGTCCTGGCTCTTCGACAAGACGTTCGGGCAGATCCACTCGGCCGACGGCAGCGGCAAGACGACCGACCACTGGCGGCTGGACCTGAGCAAGGTCGGGGACGCCGACTGGTTCGGGCTGCCGTCCGTGCACGGTCCGTCCTTCTCCTGGTCGGCGATCCTCGTCGCGCTGCCGGTCGTGATCGCGCTGGTCGCCGAGAACGCGGGCCACGTCAAGGCCGTCGGCGAGATGACGGGCGACCCCCTCGACGACCAGCTCGGCACCGCCATCGCCGCGGACGGCGCGGGCAGCGTGCTCTCCACCGCCTTCGGCGGCCCCGCGACCACCACGTACTCCGAGAACATCGGCGTCATGGCCGCCACCCGCGTCTACTCCACGGCCGCCTACTGGGCCGCCGCCTGCTTCGCGCTCCTCTTCGGCCTCTGCCCGAAGTTCGGCGCCGTCGTCGCGGCGATCCCCGGCGGGGTGCTCGGCGGCATCACCGTGATCCTCTACGGCATGATCGGCCTGCTCGGCGCGCAGATCTGGATCAACAACAAGGTCGATCTGCGCAACCCGCTCAACCTGGTCCCCGCGGCGGCGGGCATCATCATCGGCGTCGGCGGCGTCAGCCTCAAGATCAGCGACAACTTCGAGCTGAGCGGCATCGCCCTCGGCACGATCGTCGTCCTCACCGGCTACCACGCCCTCAAGGCCCTCGCCCCGCCCCACCTCAAGACCCAGGAGCCCCTCCTCGACGAGGGCACGAGCACCTACGACCCTGATGACGGCGACGGGGAGGGCCCCACCGGCAAGGGCTGAGTCACCCGTGTATGCGTCCGGGCGGCGTCGACGAACGCGTCGATCGCCGCCCGGGTCTCCCCGCGGCGCCGGTCGAGCACCTCGCGGTCGCCGGACCTGTGCATCACCTCGATCCCGCCGAACGCCGCCTCGGCCCGCTCCCGCACCACCGCGTCGTCCGTGAGCATCCGCACCCGGAACAGCGCCTCCTGCGCCGCGCTGCGCAGATCGTACGTCCGCACCTTGGCCTCATCCGGGTCGGAGGGAGGCGGGTCCTCGTGCTCGCAGTACCACCGGTGCACGACGGCGCGGCGGTAATTGACCAAGGCCCCCGCGTACGCGCTGTACGCGTCCAGTCGCTCCTGCCGCAGCCGCTCGTTCCGCGCGAACTCCTCCGTGCGGGCGGCGGCCCGGAGCTGGAACACATGTGTGAGCCCGGCCCCGAACAGGGTGCCGAGCACGGCTATGGCACTGGCGATCACGGTCTCCACCGGGGCCTGCTGCCCCGACCGGAACACCGGGAAACGGCACGGGAGTTGTCCCGCGCCACTACACTCGCTGGCCGCCACACGGGTCAGGGGAGGGCAACGGGTGGATCGGCGTCAGAGATGGATGCTGGTGGCCGGGGGCGTCGTGCTCGCGGCGCTCGCGGGGACGGGGCTCGGGATGCGCGCGGCCGAGGCGGGGCCGTTCGCGGCGGACCGCCTCTGCTGGGGCGCGTGGGCCGAGGGCACGAAGTCGCCGTTCCTCCTGGTCCAGGACGACGGACTGCGGGCGTACGAGAACGCGGAGCGACCGGCGCGCCAGGAGACCCCCTCCCGGGAGCGGCCCCGCGGTTCCTGCGTCGTCACGGCGTCGGACGGCTCTCCCGCGAAGGGGAGCGAGCCCGACCCCTACCGGCTCCGGGCCACCCTCGGGCCCGTTCCCGTCGGGAAGGCCGAACGGGTCTCCTGGCTGTCCGGCTTGCTCGACGCCCGTTCCGTGCCGCTGCCCCGCGGGCTGCCCGGCGTCGTCTCCGAGAGCCGGGGGCTGTTCGTCCTGCCCAAGGGGTGCGCGCGGCAGGGCCGTCCGGCCGTCGTGACGCTGCGCGCCGCCGATCCCGAGACGGACTCCTTCGACAAGGACGCGGCCGAGACCCTCGCATCGCTGCTCGTCTCCGCGGCGAACCGCGGCGCCGAGCTGGCCGGCTGCGAGCCCAAGGCCCCCTGGCCGACGGACGCCCCGGTGCTCGCGCTGCCGCAGGGTGAGTCCGACGACTCCTCCTGCGGCATCGCGGGGCTCGGCGGCGAGGAACGCCGCGGCACACAGGTCGAGTCCACGGTCAGCGCCGTCTCCCGGTCGTTCCAGGCGTGCGGGATCACCGAGAAACCCCTCGACGGGGACCCCGACGTGACGCGCCGGTACGCGATGGTCGCGCGGCCCGGTCTTGTCCGCCTCTTCGACGGGATGACCACGTCCCGCCCCCTGCGCCCCGGATGGCGCGGCACGGGCAGGGTCACGAAGGCGTACGCGCTCGCACGTGCCCGTTGCGGCTCCGGGACGGCCGTCTTCCTCGGATCGCCGGGAGAGACGGGGAGGCTCGGCCGCTTCGCCGACGCCGTCGCGGACCGGCTGGGCTGCCCGCCCGTCGCCTCGCGGGAGGCCGGACGATGACCCCGGAACCGTCGGAAACCCCGGAGAGCGCTCCGCGCCGCCGACGGCGGTTCGTACGGCACCGGTGGACGCGGCTCGGCGCCGCCGCTGCCGTCGGGGTGCTGCTCGGGGCCTCGCTGACCGCCTGGCGGACGGGGGCGCTCACCCCGGACGGCGACGGACGGGCGTGCTGGGACGCGCTCTCCCCCGCCGACGTCCGCGCCGTCGCGGAGTCCGAGGAGACGCCGACGACGGACGAGTTCACCGAACTCGCCGGGCTGCACCCGAACGACGGCCCGCGCGCCTCGTGCCGGATCACCGGCCGGGAGCAGGGCGTCGGCATCGAGCTGCACCGGCTCCGCGACCTGGGCCCCAGGGGCGCGGACCGCGACTGGTCCAGGACGTTCCTCACGGCACGCATGTCCCCGCTGGGCGGCGGCCTGCTCGGCATGGCGTCGGACACCGCCGCCTGGCTCGCCGTCCCGGACGGGTGCGCCGGTCGGTTCAAGTACGAGGGCCCGTTGGTCGTCGACGTGCGGCGCGGACTGGTGAACACGCACGAGGAGCCGCGCGCCGACCGCCGCGAGGTCCTCGCGCACGCGGCGGTCAAGCTGGTCAACGGCGTCATCGACCGGCTCGGCTGCGAACACCACATCCCGCTCCCCCGTCACGACGGGATGCCGCCCCCGCCCCGCTACCGCACCGCGAAGGGCGGCACCCTGTGCGGCGTGCCGGTGCCCCGGGCCGCGCGCGAGGAGAAGGAGCGCCGGATGCGGACCCGGGGCGGCGGCGCCTCGTCCCCGGCGCGCGTCTGCGAGCTGGACCTCCCGCCCGAGCCGCACCTCCGCCTGACCACCGTCCAGGACGCGCGGCTCGCCACCGCCTACGAGAGCCTGGACGCGGGGCCGCGGGTACGCGGAGCGCCGGGATACGGCTACGTCCGCGGCGACGAGGCGATGTTCCGTGCCGTCTGCCAGACCGGCCCGGTCGTCTTCCTCGCGGAGCGCCCGCACAGCCCGGACGAGCCGGAACTCCGCGAGCTGTTCGCCCGCTATGTCGCACGGGAGGCCGAACGACTCGCCTGCGGTCCGGTGGACTTCCGCGCCGCGCCCCGCGACTGAGGCGGAACGGAACGTTCTTCCCCCATCCGTGGGCCGCGTGGGGCGGGTTGGGGGTGTGGAGTCGAGGGGGATGTCACGCTGCGTTTATGACGACTGTGGAGCAGGTGCCCGCGCAGCGGGCGGGGGGACCGGTCCCGATCGCGGACATGGCCGCGCGGATGCGGGCGGTGGGGGCGGGGCTGCCGGTCGGGGACGGGGTGGCGGTGTTCAACCGGGTGTATCTCTCCGTGACCGAGGAGCTCGAACGGCGGCTCGTGGGCGGGCACTTCGCGGACCGGGCGGCCACGGGCGATCTCGGGGCGCGCTTCGCGGCGCGGTATCTGGACGCGGTGGAGGCCGAGGCGGCCGGGCTGCGGACGCCCGCCTGCTGGCGGCCACTGTTCCAGATGCGCCGCCATCCGGCCGTACGGCCGCTCCAGTTCGCGCTCGCGGGGATCAACGCGCACATCGGGCACGACCTTCCGCTCGCCCTCGTGGACACCTGCCGGGCGCGCGGCGGCGGGCCGGAGGAGCTGGAGGCGGACTTCGAGCGGATCGGCGAGCTGCTGACGGGGATGGAGGAGCGGATCCGGGAGGAGCTGATGCCCGGCCCCGATCTGCTCGACGTCGCCGATCCGCTGACGCATCTGGTGGGCTCGTGGAGCCTGGAGCGGGCGCGGGGCGGCGCCTGGGCGGCGTTCCGGGCGCTGTGGGGGCTGCGGGCCTTCGAGGAGCTGGCGGAGGAGACGGCGGAGGGGCTCGACGCGACCGTGGGGATGGCGGGGCGCTGTCTGCTGACGCCGCTGGGCCGCCGCGGGAGCGGGTGAGGCGCCATTGCCGGGTGCCGACGCGGTGGCGTAGGACGGTCCTGATCGACTTTGGGTGAAGGACGTTGTACGGGAGGCGAGATGACACTGCGACTCGGCCTGGGACTTCCGCAGACCGGTACGTACGACATGAGCCGCGATGTGACGGCGGCGGCGCGGGCGGCCGAGGAGTCGGGCTACGACAGCGTGTGGGTGCTGGAGCGGCTGATGCGCCCCGAGGAGCCGCTCGACGACATGTATCTGATCCCGGGTGCGCGCTGGGCGGACTACTTCCGCTCGGTCGCCGATCCCCTGGTGACGCTCTCGCTCGCGGCGGCCGTGACCGAGCGCGTGAAGCTGGGCTCGGCGGTGCTGGTGGGGACGCTGCACCCGCCGTTCCTGCTGGCGCGGGCGCTCGGCTCGCTGGACGCGGCGAGCGGCGGCCGGGTGATCGCGGGCTTCGGGACGGGCTGGTCGCGGGACGAGTACCGCGCGGCGGGCGCCGACCACGCCGGGCGCGGCGCCGCGCTGGACGAGCTGCTGGACGTGTGCGAGGCCGTGTGGGGCCCGGACCCGGTCCCGGCGTACGAGGGGCGGAACACACGCTTCCCCGTGTCGGCCGTCGGGCCCAAGCCGGCGGCGCGTATCCCGGTGCTGCTGGCGGCGGGCAACGAGCGCGCGCAGCGGCGCCTGGTGCGGCGCGCCGACGGCTGGCTGCCGTCCATGGTCACCAACGAGCAGGTGGCCGCCGGGCGGGCGCGCCTCGCGGAGCTGGCTGCCGAGCAGGGGCGCGACCCGTCCGAACTGTCCGTCACCGTACGGGCGTCCGTGCAGCTCTCCGAGAAGCCGGTGGACGGCGCGCGCAAGACGTACCAGGGCAGCGCCGAGCAGATCGTGGAGGACCTGAGGGGCGCCGCCGCGGGCGCCGACGAGGTGCTGCTCGACACCCAGCTCACCTCGCGCGACGTGGACGAGCTGATCGAGAAGGGGCGGCTGCTGGTGAAGGCCGCGCGGGACGCCGGGGTGTAGTGCCCCCCGGCGCCGCACCCCGGCGTCCCGCTCTTCTCCTCCGCCCCCGGTTCCGGTTCCCCCCTGGGCCCCGGCGGACCGGGCCGGGTCAGTCCTCCGGCAGTTCGACCGGGGCGATCTCGTCGTAGGCGTCGCCCGGCCCCGGGTTGCCGGGGTCGGTGGCGCCGCCGAGGTGGCGCATGACGCCCCAGACGGCGTTGAGGGCTGTCTGCACCGCGCCCTCGGCCCAGCCCGCCGTCCAGGAGATGTCGTCGCCCGCGAGGAAGAGGCCGCGGCGGTCCTCGGGGAGGCGGTCCTGCATGAAGTGGGTGAACAGGCGCCGCTGGTAGCGGTAGTGGCCCGGCAGGTTGGCCTTGAACGCGCCCAGGAACCAGGGCTCGTCCTCCCAGGAGACGGTGACCGGGCTGCCGGTGATGTGCTTGCGGATGTCGACGCCCGGATAGATCTCGCCGAGCGACTTGAGCATGACCTCCATCCGCTCGTTCACGTCCAGCGGCAGCCACTTGAGGCTGTCGTCGCACCACGTGTACGAGAGGCAGATGACGGCGGGTTCGTCGGGCCCGTTGTCGAGCAGGTACGTGCCGCGCGTCATGCGGTCGGTGAGCGTCATGCTCATCGTGTCCCGCCCCGTCGCCGGGTCCTGGTCCAGCCAGAACGGCCGGTCCACGGGCACGAACAGCTTGGACGACTCCATGTAGTGCGTGCGCTCGACCGCCGTCCAGTGGTCGATGGGCAGCAGCGCGTCGTCGCAGTCGATACGGGAGAGCAGCATCCAGGACTGCGCGGTGAAGACGGCCGCGCGGTACGTACGGATGTCGCCGTCCGCGTCGGTCACGGTGATCCGGTTGCCCGCGGTGCGGTGGAGCCGGGTGACGGCGGGCCGGTGCTGCCCGTTCGGGTGCAGGGTGGCGAGGCTGGTGCCCCGCGGCCAGTGGAGGAGCTTGTCCGGCGCGTGCTCCCACAGGCGCAGCGGGAGCTGCTGGCTGCCGCCGGTGATGCCGCGGTGGTCGTCGTCGGCGCCGGTGTAGACGACGCGGAGGATCTCCAGGATCGAGTTGGGGAAGTCGGTGTCCCAGCCGCCCGTGCCGAAGCCGACCTGGCCGAAGATCTCCCGGTGCCGGAAGGAGGCGAAGGACGGGGAGTCGCAGAGGAAGCCGTAGAACGTCTGGTCGTCCAGCTTCTCGACCAGCCGGGACCAGATCTCGCGGATGCGGGGCACGTCCCGCTCGCGTATCGCGCGCTGCATGGCGGAGAAGTCGGCGCCCTCCTCCAGGCAGGCGTTCCAGGCCTCCATCACCCGGTGGTAGACGGGCGGCAGGTCGTCGAGCGTACGGGCGTAGTGCGACTCGCCCTTGAGGTCGACCACGGTCGAGGGGGTGTCGGGCGCGAGCGGGTTGGGGAACGGGTGGGTCTCCAGGCCGGCGAGGTCCACGTAGTGCTGGAACGCGGTCGAGGACGGCGGGAAGCGCATCGCGCCCATCTCGGCGGTCAGCGAGGGGTCGGCGCCGTCGAAGGTCTCGGTGCGCAGCCGGCCGCCGATCCGGTCGGCCTCGTACACGACGGGCTTGAGGCCCATCTTCATCAGCTCGTACGCGGTGACGATGCCGGAGAGCCCGCCGCCGATGACGGCGACCTCGGTACCGTGCTCGGTCGCGGGGACGGAGCCGAGCCCGGCGGGGTGGTCCAGGTAATCGTCGTACGCGAAGGGGAAGTCCGGGCCGAACATGGTCAGCGGCGGGGCCGTCTCGGGCGTCCCGGTCCGCTCCTCGTGGACGGAGGTGGGCACGGTGGACGTCATGGTGGCACTGCTCCTGGGGTGAACGTGAACGGGCGGGACGGAGGAAGGGGCGGCGGAGGGGGCGGGGCGGGACCGGCGGCGACGGGCCCGGTGCTTCGGCCGGTCAGGCGCCGTACAGGTCGGGGCGCCGGTCGGCGAGGTAGGGGCTGTCCTCGCGGGAGGCCCGCAGCAGGGCCGGGTCCACGTCGGCGAACAGCAGTTCCTCGCCGGTCCCCGCCCGCGCGGGCACGGTGCCGTCGGGCGCGGCGAGGCAGCTCAGCCCGGTGAAGTCGAGGGGGCCCTCGGGGCCGACGCGGTTCGCGTACGCCACGTAGAGCTGGCTCTCGACGGCGCGCGCGGGCACGAGCGTGCGGGCGACCGTCTCGTACGGGCTCATCAGCGCGGTCGGCACCAGCAGCAGGTCGGTCCCGGCGAGGGCGTGGGCGCGGACGGCCTCGGGGAACTCCACGTCGTAGCAGACGAGCATGCCGAGGCGGAGCCCGTGCAGCTCGGCCTGGACGACGAGCCGGTCGCCCGGCACGAAGTGCTTGCGCTCGTACGGGCCGTAGAGGTGCGTCTTGCGGTAGCCCGCGAGGCGGGTGCCGTCGGGGCCGAGGAGCGCGGCGGAGTTGTGGACGGCCGCGCCGTCGCGCTCGGGGTAGCCGTAGGCGAGGGCGATGCCGTGCTCGGCGGCGACGGCGGCGAGGCGGCGCGCGGAGGGCCCGTCGGCGGGCTCGGCGGCGCGGTCCACGCCGTCCCCGAGGGCGTAGCCGGTGAGGGCCAGCTCGGGCGCGACCAGCAGCGCGGCGCCGCCCGCAGCGGCACGGCGGGCGGCGTCGTCGAGAACGTCGACCCCGGGGCGCGAGGTCTGAAGCAGGGCGATACGCACCCGATCGACGCTAATGGCACCCATGGGCGGTCACAAGACGTGGATCTTGCGCGTCATGGGTCGATCTGTTGTGTGGGAACGGGGTGGAACGGCGATCCGTTGCGCCGCGAGGAAGCGAGCGGGCTCAGACCGGCGGGCCCGCCGTATAGCGCCTGAGCAGCGGAGAGAGCACGAGCACCGATTTCGTGCGCTCCACGAAGGGCTCCCCGGCGATGCGCTCCAGGACCTGCTCGAAGTGACGCATGTCGGAGGCGAAGATCTGCACGAGCGCGTCGGCGTCGCCCGTGACCGTGGAGGCGGCGGCGACCTCGGGATAGCGGGACAGGCCGCGGTGGATGTCGTCGGGGGTGGTGTGCGAGCGGCAGTACATCTCGATGAAGCCCTCGGTCTTCCAGCCGAGCGCGGCGGGGTCGACGCGCACGGTGAAGCCCGTGATGGCGCCCTGCTCCCGCAGCCGGTCCACGCGGCGCTTGACGGCGGGCGCGGAGAGGCCGACCTCGGCGCCGATGTCGGCGTAGGTGCGGCGCGCGTCTTCGGCGAGGGCGTGGACGATGCGTTCGTCGAGGTCGTTCAGTGACACGGGAGCAGTAGAACACGGCCTTCCGCGCGCCCGCGCGCCCCTCCGCACGGCGGAACCGGCGCCCGTCCGCACGGCGGGAACCGGCGCCCGCACGGCGGAACGGGCGCCCGCATGACGGCGAGTCCCCCGTCGTGTGAGCGGACGATGACAGCCCGGCCGAGGGCCGGTCCGGGCTGGTTGCCTGACGCCATGAACACCGACACCAGCCCCCAGCGGCCCGAAACCGCCCCCGTCACCGCCTCCGTCACCGCCCCCGTCCCCCGGCGGGCCCGGTCCGCCCGCCGCCGCCCCTCCGTGGCCGTCCCCCTGGTGCTGGCCGCCGCCGGACTGGCCGTCACGGTGGCCGCGGGCTGCGGCGCGACCGGCACGTCCGACGCGTCCGACGCGAAGTCCCCGGAGTCCGCGGGCTCCTCGGGCTCCGGCTCCGGCCGGCAGTCACCGAAGAGCACGGGCAAGAGGGTGCTGTGGGTCGGCGATTCCATAGCCGGTACCCAGGCCCCGCCGACGGCGGCGGCGCTCAAGGCGAGCGGCGTGACGTTCGAGGACGCCTCCTCCACCGGCGGCGGCACGATCGTCGAGGGGGACAAGATGGCCCGGCAGATCGCGGCAGGCACCTGGAAGAGCCTCGCCAAGCACGTCAAGTCCTTCCGCCCGAACGTGATCGCCTACCAGATCACCACGTACGACTGGGGCACCCCCGCCCAGCAGCGGGCCTCGTACGAGAAGCTCGCGAAGACCGCGCGGGACGCCGACGCCGACCTCTTCCTCGTCACGGCCCCGCCGTTCAAGATCGACGATTTCTACGCGAAGTACCGGGGTCCGATCAAGAGCGCGCCGGAGGCGGCCGAGCGGGCGGCGCGGAACAGCGGCGGCCACGTCCACTTCCTCGACGCCTCCAAGCTGTGGGGAACCGACGCCTCCGCGTCGAAGGCCCAGCGCGCCAAGGACGGCATCCACTCGTGCCAGCAGGGCTCCGCCACCTTCGCCCAGTGGTTCACCAAGCGTCTCGGCAGCACGTACGACTTCACCCCGGCCCCGCCGCAGAAGTGGGCGAACGGCCCGTGGACGGGCGACAAGGCGTACGCGAAGCTCGGCTGTGAGTGAAACGCGCGGCCGTCACCGGTCCGCCGGAACTCCGGAGACCACCGCCGCCCGCCCCTCCACAGGCGCGGCGAAGCGCCCCCACCTCGCCCCGCTCGACGGCCTGCGCGGGTGCGCGGTCCTCGCCGTGCTGCTCTTCCACGCCGGGCACCTGGCCGGGGGCTTCCTCGGGGTCGATCTCTTCTTCGTCCTGTCCGGGTTCCTCATCACCGGCCTGCTGCTGGGCGAGGTGACGGTCCGGGGGCGGGTGCGCCTGGGCGCGTTCTGGGCGCGGCGGGCACGCCGACTGCTGCCCGCGCTGGGCGTCATGGGCACCGCGGCCCTGCCGCTCGCCTGGGCCTTCGGGTCCCCGACGCTGCTGCGCCTCGCCCGCGAGGACGCCCCGTGGGCGGCGGCGCAGGCCGTGAACTGGCACTTCGTCACCGAGCGGATCGGCTACTGGAACGCCTCCGGCACCCGGGTCTTCGCACATCTGTGGAGCATCGCCGTCGAGTGGCAGTTCTATCTGGCATGGCCGCTCGTCGTCGCCGTCGCGGGGCGCGGCCGTGGCGGCCACGGCCGGATCGCGGCGCTGGCCACGGCGGGCGCGCTCGGCTCGCTCGCGCTCATGTTCGTCCTCGGCCGGGGCGTGGACACCACCCGGGCCTACGAGGGCACGGACACCCGGGCCTTCGCCCTGCTGCTCGGCGCGCTCGCGGCCACCGCGCCCGTACGGACCCTGGCGGCCCGCGTGCCCCGGGCCGCCGCCGACGCGGGGTGCGCGGCGCTGCTCGCCGGTCTCGGCATCGCGTGGGCGCTCACCGACGGACAGAACGCGCCGGGGCTCTTCCGGGGCGGGCTGTTCGCCCACTCGCTGGCCTGCGCCGTGCTGATCGCGCTGCTCGCGGCGTCCCCGGACGGCCGCGTCGGCAAGGCCGTGGGCAGCACCGTCCCGCGCCGCCTCGGGGAACTGTCGTACAGCCTCTATCTGTGGCACTGGCCGGTCTATCTGCTGCTGCCGCAGAAGGTGCTCGGCCTCGGCGGGTGGGGCCGTACGGCCGCGGCGGTCGGGATCTCCCTCGCCGCCGCCGCGCTGTCGAAGGTCCTCGTGGAGGACGCGGTGCGGTTCCGGGCCCCCTGGACTGCCGGACGCCGAGGGCTGCTCGCGCTCGCCGTCTCGGCCGCGGTGGCGGCGGCCGTGTGGGCGGCCGTGCCGCAGCCCCGGGAGGGGGCGGGGACGGTGGACGTCGATCAGTTGGTGACGCCGTGAAGCGCAACCCTCCGCCGTCCGCGCACGGTCATGGACGAGACTCGGTCCCACGGGCCACGCGAGAAGGGAGCGCGCCGGAATGAGGGGAAACGCCCCGCCCCGGGCGGGACTGACCCGGGCGGGACTGCCCGACCGGACGGCCGCCGTCGGGCTGCTCACGGCCGTAACGCTCACCGCTGCGACGCTCGCGGGCTGCGGGGTCGCGGACGCCGGGCCGTCGGCGGCCGGGGACCCGGCCCGGGGCGTACGCGCGCCCGGTGGCCCGGCGCCGCTGCGGGTCTACTACCTGACGCAGCACGGCACATGGCCCGTCACCCGTGACGCGCCGCGGGGCGCCGATGCGCAGACGGCGGTGGACCGGCTCCTGGGGGGACCCACGCGCGCGGAGCGGGCGCGCGGGCTGGACTCCGCGCTCCCCCGGGGCCGGATCCGGGCGAGGGCGGCGCCGGGAGCCGTCGACCTGTATCTGCCATGGGTCGTGGCGGAACTGGACGCGGCGGCGGTGAGCCAGCTCGTGTGCACGGCCGCCGCGTCCCCGGGGATCCCCGGCGGCAGGAATCCGCTGGACGTGGTCGTACGGGTCCACGAGTCGGGGATCTCCGGGACCCCGTGGCGCGTCATGTGCGACGAGACGGGGTCCGCCGCGCCGATCGGGGCCTCCGGCCGGAACCGCTGACGGCGGACGAGCGCCGCACGCCGCGGACGACGGCCGCGCGGGGCAAAGGAACGCACCGTTCCGTCCGATCTTTCCGGGGCGGTGGAGACGACGATCGAGGAGGAGAAGGCCGGTCCATGACACGCGTTCTGTTGATCGAGGACGACCCCGCCGTGCGCCGCGGCGTCACGCTGGGCCTGCGCCGCCGCGGGCACGAGACCGAGGCCGTCGGCACCGGCGAGGACGGGCTGGAGGCGCTCGGCGCGTTCGCGCCGGACATCGTGCTCCTCGACCTGATGCTGCCCGGGATGAGCGGCCTGGAGGTGTGCCGCCGCGTGCGCGAGACGAGCCAGGTGCCGCTCGTGATCCTCTCGGCGCGCGGTGACGACATCGACGTCGTCGTGGGGCTGGAGGCCGGGGCCGACGACTACGTCATCAAGCCCGCGAGCGGCGAGCTGATCGAGGCGCGGATGCGTGCCGTGCTGCGCCGCGTCGTCCCGCTCCAGTCCGGCGCCGGGCAGGCCGAGCCGCCCTCCGAGTTCGACGGTCTGCGGATCGACCGGGCCGGGCTCCAGGTCTCCAAGCACGGCGAGGACCTCACCCTCGCGCCGTCCGAGCTGAAGCTGCTGCTGTTCCTGTCCGCGTCTCCGGGGCAGACCTTCAGCCGCCAGCAGCTCCTGGAGTGCGTCTGGGAGCACAGCTACTACGGCGACGCCCGCCTCGTCGACGCGTGCGTGATGCGGCTGCGCGGCAAGATCGAGGACGATCCGCGCCGCCCGCGCTTCATCCAGACGGTACGCGGCTTCGGCTACCGCTTCGGCCCCCTGTGACGCGCCGCCTCCTCCGCCGCCGGGACCCGCGCCGAGGTCTGCGCCCGGGGCTGCGCCGGGACCTGCCCCGGGGCCCGCGCCGAGGCCTCCGCCGGGGCCTGCGCGCCCGTCTCGTCCTGGTGTTCCTTCTCGTGGCCGTGGTCAGCGCGCTCGCCGCCGCCGCGCTCACCTTCCGCCAGGCACGCGGCGCGATCCTGGACCGCGCCCAGGACAGCGCGGTGCGCGACCTGCGCGGCCAGCTCGACTCGCTCGCGCCGGGCCTGCCCGCCCGGCCCGCCCGGAGCGATCTGCGTGCCCTCACCCTCCGGCTCGACCGCGCCGGGGGCTCGCGCGCCTGGCGCACCTCGGCCGTCTACCGCGACGGGCCGCTCGTCTCCGCCACGAGCCGGACCGCGCACCTGCCCGGCGGGCTGCGCGAGACCGGCGCCTCGGCCCGTACGGCCGTCGTGCAGCGCTTCCACCGGGGCGACACCCCGTGGCTCGCCGTCGCCGTCCCCGTCATGGTCGCCGACGAGCCCTCCCGCCGGTCGGGGCTCGTCGTGTACGCCTCGTTCTCGCTCGCGTCCGAGCAGCAGGACGTGTCCTCCCTCGTCGACGCCGCCCGCACCGGGGCCCTGCCGGTCGTCGTACTGTCCGTGGTCCCGGCGCTCTTCGCGGCGCGCAGCGTGCTGCGCCCGGTGCGGCGGCTGCGCTCGGCCGCCGAGGACATGTCCGCGGGCGCGCTGGACACCCGTATCGAGGTCACCGGTGACGACGAACTCGCCGACCTGGGGCGCACGTTCAACGGCATGGCCGCCACCCTCCAGGCGGACGCCGACCGGCTGCGGGACATGGAGGCCAAGGCGCGCCGGTTCGCCGCCGACGTGTCGCACGAGCTGCGCACGCCGCTCGCGGCCATGACCGCCGTGACGGGGGTGCTCGACGAGGACGCGGCCTCGGGGCAGTTGGAGCCGGAGACCGCCGAGGCGCTGGGGCTGGTCGCCGACGAGACCCGCCGGCTCACCCGCATGGTCGAGGACCTGATGGAGATCTCCCGGTTCGACGCGGGCGCCGCCGTCCTGCACCGGGACGAGGTGGACGTCGGCGAACTCGTCCGCAAGACCCTCGCCCTGCGCCACTGGCAGGACCGGGCCGACGTCGACGTCCCGCCGGGGCTGCGCGCGAACCTCGATCCGCGCCGCGTCGACGTCGTGCTCGCCAACCTCGTCGGCAACGCGCTGCGGCACGGCGGACCCGCCGTACGCGTACGGGTACGGGGCCGCGGCGGCGACGGCAGGCTCGTCCTCAGCGTCGCCGACAGCGGCCCGGGCATCCCGGAGGCGGTGCTGCCGCATGTCTTCGACCGCTTCACCAAGGGCGACGCGGCCCGCGCCCGCAGCGAGGGCAGCGGCCTGGGCCTCGCCATCGCCGCCGAGAACGCCCGCCTGCACGGCGGCACCCTCACCGCCACCAACTCCCCCGACGGAGGGGCGGAATTCACCCTCACCCTCCCCCTGGGCACGGCATGAGGCGGCCCGTGCTCCTCGCCGCGCTGCTCGTGCTGCCCCTCGCGCCGGTGACCGCGTGCGGCATCGGCGACACCTCTCCCGGGGCGGCCGGGCCCCCGGCGGGCGGGCTGCCGGAGGCGGACCGGCGCCCGGCCTCCGCCGTGCACCTGTACTTCTACTCCGCCACCGGCCTCGAACGCGTCTCGCGCTCCTACGCCGGGCCCGACCGGCCGCAGGCCGCCATGGACCGGCTGGCCCAGGGGCCCGACGCGGCCGAGCGGGCCCGCGGCCTGATCAGTTTCCTCCCGGACGGCCCCACGCCCCAGGTCGCCACCGGCGAGGGCACAGGCACCGGCGAACGGGGCGCGGTCGAGGTGACCGTGGTGTCCGGAGAGCACACCAGCCGCACCGCCGTACGCCAGATCGTGTGCACGGCCGCCGCCGCGGTCGGCTCCGCACAGGACAGACGCCCCGAGGACGTCGAGGTGCGGGTCCGCCGCCTGGCGGACGGCACGCTGACCACGGAGGTGTGCGCCGAGTAGCGCCGCCCGGCCGGGGCCGGGCGGCCCGGGGTCACCAGCTCGCGTGCAGCGGCTTGCCCTCCGCGTATCCGGCGGCGCTCTGCACGCCCACGACGGCCTTCTCCGCGAACTCCTCCAGGGAGCCCGCGCCCGCGTACGTGCAGGAGGAGCGGACGCCCGCGATGATCGCGTCGACCAGGTCCTCGACGCCGGGGCGGACCGGGTCGAGGAACATCCGCGAGGTCGAGATGCCCTCCTGGAACAGCGCCTTGCGCGCCCGGTCGTACGCCGACTCCTCGCTCGTACGGTTGCGGACGGCGCGGGCCGAGGCCATGCCGAACGACTCCTTGTAGAACCGCCCGTCGGCGGACTGCTGGAGGTCGCCGGGCGACTCGTACGTACCGGCGAACCAGGAGCCGATCATGACGTTGGAGGCCCCGGCGGCGAGCGCCATGGCCACGTCGCGGGGGTGCCGGACACCGCCGTCGGCCCAGACGTGCTTGCCGTACTTGCGGGCCTCGGCCGCGCACTCCAGGACGGCGGAGAACTGCGGGCGGCCGACGCCGGTCATCATGCGCGTGGTGCACATGGCGCCGGGCCCGACGCCGACCTTGATGATGTCGGCCCCGGCCTCGACCAGGTCGCGCACGCCCTCGGCGGCGACGATGTTGCCCGCGACGACGGGGACCTGCGGGTCGAGGGCGCGGACGGCCCTGAGGGCCTCGATCATGCCCTCCTGGTGGCCGTGCGCGGTGTCCACGACGAGGGTGTCGACGCCCGCGTCGAGCAGGGCCTTGGCGCGCGCGGCGACGTCGCCGTTGATGCCGACGGCGGCGGCGACGCGCAGGGCGCCGTTCGCGTCGACGGCCGGGGTGTAGAGCGTGGCGCGCAGCGCGCCCGTACGGGTGAGGATGCCGACGAGCTGCCCGTCGGAGTCCACGGCGGGGGCGAACTTGCGGTGCGCGGCGTCGAGCCGGTTGAAGGCCTCGCGCGGGTCGATGTCGGCGTCGAGCAGCATCAGCTCGGTGGACATGACCTCGGAGAGCTGCGTGAAGCGGTCCACGCCGGTCAGGTCGGACTCGGTGACGACGCCGACGGGGCGCCCGTCGCGCGCGACGACGCCCGCTCCGTGCGCCCGCTTCGGGAGCAGCGCGAGCGCGTCGGCGACAGTCTGGCCGGGGGCGAGGGTGATGGGGGTGTCGAGGACGAGGTGGCGGCGCTTGACCCAGCCGATGACCTCGGTGACGACGTCGAGCGGGATGTCCTGCGGGATCACCACGAGCCCGCCGCGCCGGGCGACGGTCTCGGCCATGCGGCGTCCGGCGATGGCCGTCATGTTGGCGACCACCAGCGGGATGGTGGTGCCGGTGCCGTCGGGCGACGCCAGGTCCACTCCCTGCCGCGATCCGACCGCGGAACGGCTCGGCACCATGAAGACGTCGTCGTAGGTCAGGTCGTAGGGAACGGGGGACTGTTCCACGTGACGGCCCGTGCCCGGCTCAAGAAAACGCATAAGTCTCACATTTTCACGCGTTACGGCGCAGGTCACTGCGAGGAAGACACAGCAAAGGACCCCCGTCGTCGTACGACCCTCCAGGCCGGAGGCCGGGAGGTACGGGGGCTTCGGTGTCGGCAGTGGCCCCTGCCTTACGACGAAAGCTTACTCGAAGCTTCGTACGAATGCCTGGGCGCGGGCGCGTGCCCGCAAGGTAGCAGCGCGCCGCTCCGCGCACCGCTCTTTGTCAGGTGCCGACGAAGCCCGCCACGGAGCGCGGCAAGGGGGCTAGCTTCGCTCTCAGTGCCCGGCGCACGGGCAGGCGGGAGAGGGTGTGCGGACCGTGGACCTCCGGTATCTGGCGAGCGGACGGGCCCTGGGCACGCTGCTCGTCGTCGCTGCCCTCCTCGTCACCCTCGTCGCCCTGCTCATCCCCCTCCAGACCTTCGGCGGCACCCGCTCCGTGGACGCCTCCCGGCAGGGCTGGGAGGACGACGGCATGGGCACGATGAGCACGCCGTACGGGCCGCTCAGCGCACTGGACCGGGACTTCGTGCGGCGGGTGCGGCTGGCCGGGCTGTGGGAGCTGCCCGCGGGGCGGCAGGCCCAGGAGCGCGGCACCCGCGCCTCGGTCCGTACGGCGGGCACGCATCTCGTCGAGGGCCACACCGAGCTGGACCGGCGCGCCGTCGAGGCGGGCCGGGCGCTCGGCGTCGACCTGGCGAACCAGCCCACGGCGCAGCAGCGCGGCTGGCTCTCGGAGATGTCCCGCGCGAAGGGCGACCGCTACGACCGCCGCTTCGCCAACATCCTGCGCCGTGCCCACGGCAAGGTCTTCGCGTTGATCGGGCTCGTACGGGACAAGACCCGCAACTCCATGGTCAGATCCCTCGCCACCCGCGCCAACGCCGTCGTCCTGGACCACATCACGGTCCTGGAGGAGACGGGGCTCGTGGACTTCGACGCGCTCGACGATCGGGAGTGAGCAGCATGAGGCAGAGGAAGCAGCGAGGGGAGCAGCGAGGCGGAGCCGCCCACCGGCGCTCGCGCCGTCGCCGTACGCTCGTCGCGCTCGGCGCGGCGCTGGTGCTCGGCGGCGGTGCGGCGACGTTCGCCGGGGTCAGCGCGACGGCGGGCGAGGACGGCGCGGAGGGCGGGGCCCGCGAGAGAGACCGGCGGGCCGGGCAGACGATCGACTGCCCCGACGTGTCGCTCGCGCTGGGCGAGGTGCCCCGGGACGCGCGGAAGGACGTCGCCGAGGGGCTCGCGGCGCTGGACCGGCAGGTCGCGGGCGCGTACCACCGGCTCGCCTCCGGCGAGGGGAGCACGCAGAAGGTGATGGACGAGCTGCGCGCGCGGCGCGCCCCGACCATCGGCGGCATCGCCGACAACGTGCGCGGCGAGGGCGGCGAGCCGCCCGCCGGGATGGACGGGATGAGCGACTGCCGTGTTCGGCAGCGGCCCGCGGAGGACCGCGGGGCCCCCGAGGGGCAGGGCGGGAACAGAGAGGGCGGTGAGGGGAACGGCGGTGTCGCGGAGGGCGAGCCGCCTCCCTCCGGAGGCCCCGTGGCCGCCGACTTCGTCGACATCACGACCGTCGAGCCGGACCGGCGGGAGCCGGAGCCCGGCGCGAACGCCTCCACCGGCAGCTTCACCACGAAGTGCGGCCGCAACGAGGAGGGGCACTTCAACTCCGACAACGTCATCGCCGCGCCCGGCGTCAGCAACGGCGCGCACCACACCCACGACTACGTCGGCAATCTGTCCACCGACGCGTTCTCCACGGACGAGAGCCTCGCCGCCGCCCGTTCGACCTGCCGGAACGGCGACCTGTCCACCTACTACTGGCCCGTGCTGCGCGCCCTCGACGGCAACCAGGAGGGCGGGCACGACGGGAACGCGGGGACGGTGCTCAAGCCCTCTGAGGTCACGCTGACGTTCAAGGGCAGCGCGACGGGCAAGGTAACCGCCATGCCGCGCTTCCTGCGGATCATCACCGGGGACGCCAAGTCGTTCACCAACGGCACGGCCAACGCCAACGCCTCCTGGAGCTGCGAGGGCTTCGAGGACCGCCAGCTCAAGGACAAGTACCCGCTCTGTCCCGAGGGGAGCCGGGTGATCCGCTCGTTCGACTTCCAGAGCTGCTGGGACGGCCGGAACACCGACAGCGGCAACCACCGCGACCACGTGGCCTTCGCCCGCGAGGACGGCTCGTGCCCCGACGGCTTCCGCGCGGTGCCCCAGTTGCGGCAGCGGATCGCGTACGAGGTGCCGCGCGAGGGCGTTCCGGAGGACACGCCGTTCGCGGTGGACAGCTTCCCCGAGCAGCTCCACAAGCCGGTCACGGACCACGGCGACTTCATCAACGTGATGCCGGACCGGCTGATGGAACGGGCGGTGCGCTGCGTCAACGACGGCCGGGACTGCGAGTAGCCCCGGCCCGGCCCGCGACTAGCCCCGGCCGGCGCACCCGTCCCGCCCGGGGTTCCGGGTCACAGCCCGTTGATCCGCGCCTCCTGGGCCTGGGCGGGCCGCGCGTTCGCGGTGCCTCCTCCGGTGCGGGCCTTGCGCCCTCCCGTACGGGCGCGCCCGCGCCGGACCCGGCCCAGCAACTGCCTCCCGCGCAGCGCCGCTTCGAGCTCGAAGCGGGCGCGCGGGTCGCGTAACGCGGAGCCGAAGACCTTCTCGATCTGCCGCAGCCGGTAGCGCACCGTCTGCGGGTGCACCTGGAGGGTGCGGGCCGCCTCGGGCGCTCCCCCGCTCTCCAGCCAGGCCAGCAGGGTGACTTCGAGGCGCTCGCTCTGCCGCGGCGTCAGCGCGGCGAGGGGCCCGAGCCAGCGGGCCGTCAGGGCACGGGCCATCGACTCGTCCTGGAGCAGGAGCAGGGTGGTGAGGTGGTCGTCGACGAAGACGGCACCGGGCGGTCCCGAGCCGTTCACCGCGTGCGCGGCGTGCACGGGCGCCAGTTCGAGCAGGCGCCGCGCCCAGCGCACCGAGGCGGCGCAGTCGTCGAGCGGCACGGCGTGCCCCACGGCGGCGGTCCAGCCCTGGAGGTGCCCGTCCAGCGCCTCCCGGGCCTCCCCCTCCGGGTCCGGCACCAGCAGGCAGGGCTCGCCCTCGACCGGACCGGCCAGGGCGCTCGCCAGCGGGCCGGTGAGCGGCGGCGTCTCGCAGGGCGCGGCGAGCACGACGGCCCGCACGGCCGGGGGCAGCGGCCACCGCGCGGAGCGGGCCAGCGCGTGGAAGCGCGACGCGCCCGTCTCCGGCGGCCGGTCGGCGGTCAGCGCGGCGAAGAGCAACCGGCGGGCCCGTTCGGCGGAGAGCCTGTCGGACGGGAGACCGTCGGCAGGGAGACCGGCGGAAGGGAGACCGTCGGGGGTGAGTCCGCCGGGGGCGCCGGACGTTGCCTCGGATACGGCGGGGACCGCCCGTATGGAGGGCGTGCCCTCCCGCACCCGTACGACCGGCTCCTCGTCCTCGTGTCCGCCGGGGGCCGCGCCGGGCCGCGCGGCGAGTACGTCCGTCAGCGCCTGCTCGACGGCCCATCTGGCGTCCTCCCGCCCGGTCTCGCGCAGCACGGCGGACAGCGCCGGGAGGCTGTGCCGCAGCGCGTCGACCAACTGGTCGGCGACGGCGGGAAGGTCAGCTCGCAGCTCGCACATCTCAACCTCGCTCCAGCCGGGATCACCTGGTGCCCTGCGTGGGCATCATCGGTAGCGGTACGGCGCACCGGCGACGCCAGTGCGGGAATTTGTCACAGCGCGACAAAGACTGGGTGCGTTCCGCCCGGTTCGACAATGCTTCTGGCTTCCGGTCGCCGCTTCCTGTCCCCGGGAAACGGGCCACTGCTAGGCCGGTTGCACGGTGCACGCGTCTTCGGGAGACCCCGATGTCCCCACAGCAGCTCCCGTCACAGCAGCAACGCTCCCCCGCGCACCGGTCCGGAAGCGGGCGCCGCAGGGCGGGCCCCCGCCCCGGCCCCCTGCACGCGGCGTTCGGCGCGGTGGCGCTGCTCGCGCTCGGCCAGGCCGTCACCGGAGGAGTGCCGGGCCGCGCCTGGGCCTTCCTCGACCAGGGCGCGGGCGTCCTCGCCCTCGTCGCGCTCACAGCCACGGTGCTGTGGGGACTGGCCGCCACCGACCGGATCCTGCTGCGCCCCGCCCACCGGCTGCTAGCACAGGGCGTTCACCGCGGTACCGCGGTCGGCGGCCTGTGCTTCCTCGCCCTGCACATCTGGGTGAAGGTCGCCGAGGACCGTACGAGCGCCGCGGCGGCGGCCGTCCCGCTCACCGACCGCGCGCGGCCCCTCCTCATCGGCCTCGGCACGCTCGCCGGCTACCTGTTCGTGGCGGTCGCGGTCACCGGGGTCGTACGGGCGGCGTTCGCGAACGGCCGCGGATCGCGCTGGTGGCGGGCGCTGCACATGTGCGCGTACCCGGCCTGGGGCGCGGCCCTCGTCCACGGCCTGCGTGCCGGACGGCACGCGAACGGCTGGGTGACGGCGGCGTACGTGCTCTGCCTGGCCGGGACCTCGGCCGTGCTCATCCACCGGCTCCTCCCGCACCGCGCCCCGGCGCGGTCGGCGGCGACCGGTGCCGACGAGAAGGAGAGACGGTGACCCCTGTGCCCCCCACGTCCGCCGCGTCCGCCGCAGCGTCTGCGATGTCCGCCGCGTCCGCCGGGAGACCGGCGTACGCGCTGTCCCCGGCGCCCGGACCGCTGGCCTACGGCGCCCTGTCCGAATCGCTGTGCGCGCCGCCCATCGCCTCCTTCGGGCCCGCACGGCTGCTGGCCGGGCTGGGCGAGGTGCCGCGCCTCGGATACGTCGCGCACGTCGCGGTCCACGGGCCGCTGCCCGCACCGCGCCCGGACGCGCTGCTGGAGCTGGCGGAACTGACGGGGCTGCGCGGCCGGGGCGGCGGCGCCTTCCCGTTCGCGCGGAAGCTGCGCGCCGTGCAGCGGGCCGCGCGGCGGCAGGGCACGGGCACGGCGGTCGTCGTCAACGGCAGCGAGAGCGAACCGGTGAGCCTCAAGGACCGGACGCTGCTCCTCCGCGCGCCCCATCTCGTCCTCGACGGCGCGCTGCTGGCCGCCGAGGCGCTGGGCGCCGGAGAGGTGTGCGTGGGCGTCACCCGCCAGGACACGGAGGAGTCCGTACGGGCGGCGCTCGCCGAACGCGAGGCGGCGGGGCCCCTCACGCGCGTGGTGCGGCTCCCCGACCGGTTCGTCACGGGCGAGTCGTCGGCGCTGGTCAACGGGCTCGGCCAGGCCCCCGCGCTGCCCTCGGGGCGAGGAGTGCGGGTCAGCGAGAACGGGCTCGGCGGACTCCCGACGCTGCTCTCCAACACCGAGACGTTCGCCCAGCTCGCCGTCGCGGCCCGGCTCGGCGCACGGGCCTACCGCGACACGGGCCTGCCCGGCGAGCCCGGCACCGTGCTGCTCACCCTCACCGGGCGCGGCGTGCTGGAGACGCCGACGGGCGTACCGCTCGGCTATCTGCTGCGGCTGTGCGGCATCCCGCTCGGGCAGGGCGTGCTCGTCGGCGGCTACCACGGGAGCTGGCTGACCCCGGAGGCCGTCCGTTCCGCGTGCGTGTCGCGTGCGTCGCTGGAGGCGCTGGGCGCCACGCTCGGCGCGGGCGCGGTGCTGCCGCTGCGCGAGGACACCTGCCCGGTGGGCGAGACGGCGCGGGTGGCGCGCTGGCTGGCGGGCGAGTCGGCGGGCCAGTGCGGCCCGTGCGTCCTCGGCCTGCCCGCGCTGGCCGACGCGCTGACGTCCCTCGCGGAGGGCGGTACGGGAGGGTCCGGCGCCCTGGAGGCCGTACGGGAACGGGCGTACGGCGTCAGCGGGCGGGGCGCGTGCACGCACCCCGACGGCGTGTCGCGCTTCGTCGCCTCGGCGATGGCCGCCTTCGCCGACGACTTCGCCCTCCACGCGCGGACGGGCGCGAGCGCGCGCGGCCGCGGACGGGGCTGCGGGCGGCCCGTGCTGGGCGCGCTGCCCGTACCGGAGGAGGCGACCGGGCGGCCCGTCGCCGCACCGCCACCTGCCGCGCCGGGGCCGGTGCCGGGCGCGCCGGTCACGCTCGTCGCGGCGCGGCCGCGTGCGGCGCGGCTGATCGTCAACTGGACGCTGTGCCGGGGGCACGGGCTGTGCGCGGGCATCGTGCCGGACCTGGTGGAGCTGGGCCCCGACGGCTACCCGACGCGGGCGGCGGCGCGCGTACCGGCCCACCTGCGCCGCCAGGCCCGCCGCGCGGTCCGCCGCTGCCCGGCCCTCGCGCTCCGACTGGAGAGCTAGCCGGTGGAGGCAGGGGGGACGGCTCCCGTGGTCAGAAGGTGGCGATCGGGTTGACCGGGCTGCCGGACGTACCGGCGAAGCGCACCGGGGCGACCGCGAGGTGGAAGTCCCACTGGCCCAGCTCGGCAGCCGTCGTCGCGCACTCCTCCAGGTCGCAGTTGTCGAGCATCCACAGGCCCATCGCGACAAGGCTCACGGCGTGCACCGGCATCAGCACGTCGTCGTACCCCGACGGCTGGACGTCCTGGGGGGTGTCGGCGCCGATCAGCGCGACCTCCCGGTCACGCAGCCACGGCAGGCAGGACGCGTGCCAGCCGGCCTGCGTGATACCGCCGGCCGCACCGCCCTCGTGCCGGACGCGGCCACCGCCGGTCCGCAGGAGCACCGCGTCGCCGGAGCGCACCCGCACGCCCTGGCGACGCTCGGCCTCCTCCAGGTCCTCGGGGAACACCCCCTGCCCCGGTTCCAGCCACGGCACGTCACGGGCCCGCGCGACGTCGAGCAGGACACCACGCGTGACGATCCCGTTCGCCGCCGCCGTGACGGCCCCCCACGCCGATCCCGTCTCGGCGTCGACCATGGTGTGCGAACGCCCGTTGTACATCGTGCCGTCCCAGTAGACGTGGCACGGCGAGTCGACGTGGGTGACGGTGTTGCCGTGGAACATGAGGCCGACCCGCTCGTTGGAGAAGCCCCAGCGCCGGTCGTTGCGGAACCCGGGCACCGGCATGTCCTCGGCACCCGGCATGTCGGCGGCGCACGGGCACGTCGTCGTCGACCGCTCCATCTCCTCCGGTACGTCGATCTCCCACGCGCACGACAGGCTCCTGCCGTGGCGCACGGCCTTCGCCGCGGCCAGCCGGACGTCGTCGGTGATGTGGTTCAGAGTCCCCAACTCGTCGTCCTCGCCCCACCGCCCCCAGTTCGACAGCGTGTCGAAGTACCCGAGCACGTCGTCCTGCGTGGGCATCGCTCGCCCTGCCGTCATCTCTGCACCGACTCCTCCGGTCGCGCGGTTCGTGGCACCGCGGCGAGGGTAGCCCGCTCCCCTCTTGGGCGTACCAAGATCCGCTGAACCGTGGAGATCTCCCGGGCCGGTGTGCTCAGGGAGCGGGGCGGCGGGGGCCCCGCAGGACTCTGGCGGCCAGGCCCGGGGCGAGGAGGGCGGAGGGCGGGTCCAGGAGCTGGGTCACCCGGACGTAGCGGGCGGCGGCCTCGGGGTCGTGGCGGGCCACGAGGATCAGGCGCTGGGCGTAGCGGCCCAGGAGGCGCAGGGCGAGGGGGCGTTCGGCGGGGACCTGGGGCACGGACAGGTCGGCGTTCCTGGCCATCTCCCAGGCGGGCCCGATCACGCGCGCCGCGGCGGCGAAGTAGCGGCGCGGCAGCCCGTCGGGCCCGCCCTCCTCCAGGCACGCCCCGAGGGCCTCGGCCTCCTGCGCGGCGACGGTCATGCCCTGCCCGTAGACGGGGTTGAAGCTGCTGACGCCGTCGCCGACCGCGATCAGCCCCTCGGGGAGCGAGGCCAGCCTCTCGAAGCGGCGGCGCAGGCTGTGCGGGAAGCGGTGGAAGACCGTCGTGCCCAGCGGCTCGGCGTCCCGGACCGTCTCGTAGAGACCGGGCGGCAGCGTCGCGCGGGCGTACGCGAGGAAGCCCTCGTCGTCGGTCGGCGGGTGGTCGCCCGCCATTCCGGCCAGGGTCAGCAGCCAGCGGCCGCCCTCCTGGAGGAGGAGCGCCGCGCCGCGGGTGGAGAAGCCGGGGACGCTGCCGACGAGGACCAGCTTGTCGCCGTCGAGGGCGCCCTCGGGCAGGGCGACGAAGCGCGTGGCGTAGCCGACGTCGATCTTGAGGCGTTCCTCGGGCGGCGCGCCGTGCCCCAGCTCCCTCGTCCAGCCCGCGGCGTGTCCCGCCCGGCCGAGGGCGTCCACGACGAGGTCGGCGCGCAGGACCTCCTCCTCGGAGCCCTCGCGGCGGCGCCGTACCCGGGCGCCCGTGACCCGGCCCCCGTCGGCCTCGGGCCCGAGCACGTCCCAGCCCTCCAGGAACTTCACGCCGGGCAGCGCCGCGACCCGTGCCCGTACGGTCGCCTCCAGCAGCGGGCGTGTCGCCTGGAGCGCCGACACGCCCGTGTCACCCCGGGCGAGCGGGGCGCCCCCGAGGACGTAGCGGGACTCCTGGAGGAGGCGCGAGGTGACGGCGCCCGCGTCCCGCAGCTCCTCGGTCACTCCGGGGAAGAGCCGCTCCATCGCCCGTTCCCCGGTGCCGAGCAGCGCGTGCACGTGACGGCCCTGCGGTATGCCCTTGCGGGGCTCCGCCCCGGCGGGGAGGTGGTCGCGCTCGACCACCGTCACCCGCTCGTAGCTCCCGGTCAGCGCGCGGGCGGCGAACAGCCCGCTCATGCCCGCGCCCAGCACGACCGCGTGCGCCGTCCCCATCGCTCACCCCCACATCCGTCCGGGGCGCCGGAGTGTGAAGCGCCCCTCCGGGCTCAACTCTCCGTATCGGCGCGGAGATTGCGCAAGGCCGCCCCACTGCCCGCCTCGGCCGTGTCCCGCTCGGCCTCACCGGAAGCGGGGACTGGGGCGGGGGCGGGGGCCGGAACGGGCGCGGCGGCCGCGTGACGGCGGCGCAGCGCGTTCACCCGCCGCACCACCGGCTCGGTCCAGCGCGCCGTGAGCGGCCCGACGATCACGAGGATCAGCACGTACGCCGTGGCCAGCGGCCCGATACGGGGGTCGGCGCTCGTGGCGAGACCGGCGATGACGATGGAGAACTCGCCGCGCGCCACCAGCGCCCCGCCCGCGCGCAGCCGTCCCGGCACGCCGACCCCGGCGCGGCGCGCCGCGTACCAGCCCGTGAATATCTTGCTGACCGAGGTGACGGCCGCGAGCAGCAGCGCGGGCACCAGCACCGGCGGGATGTCCGAGGGCACGGTCCTGAGCCCGAAGAAGACGAAGAACACAGCGGCGAACAGGTCGCGCAGCGGGCTGAGCAGGCTGCGCGCGTTCTCGGCCGTCTCCCCGGAGAGCGCGATGCCGACGAGGAACGCGCCGACGGCGGCGGAGACCTGGAGCTTCTGCGCGATGCCCGCGATGAGCAGCGTGAGGCCGAGCACGACGAGCAGCAGCATCTCGGGCGTGTCGGAGCTGACGGCGCGGCTGATGACACGCCCGTAGCGCAGCGCGAGGAAGAGCACGATGCCGACGGTGCCGATCGCGATGAGCATGGCGACGCTCGTCCCGGCGAGGCCGAGCCCGGCCACCAGCGCGGTGAGCAGCGGAAGGTAGACCGCCATCGACAGGTCCTCGATGACGAGGACGCCGAGGATGACGGGCGTCTCGCGGTTGCCGAGTCTGCCGAGGTCGGTGAGGACCTTGGCGATCACCCCCGAGGACGAGATCCAGGTGACGCCCGCGAGGGCGACGGCAGCGACCGGCCCCCAGCCGAGCAGCAGCGCGGCGACCGCGCCGGGCACGGCGTTGAGGGTGAAGTCGACGATTCCCGAGGGGTATTGGGTCTTGAGGCTGGTCACCAGCTCGGAGGCGCTGTACTCCAGGCCGAGCAGCAGCAGGAGCAGGATCACCCCGATCTCCGCGCCGACCTCGATGAACTCCTCGCTGGCCGTGAGCGGGAAGATCCCGCCCGACCCGAAGGCGAGGCCGCCCAGCAGGTAGAGCGGGATCGGGGACAGGCCGATGCGCCCGGCGAAGCGGCCGACCAGACCGAGACCGAGGATCACGGTCCCGAGTTCGATCAGCAGGACGGTGGTGTCGTGCACGAATGGCCCTTCATGTTCCGGCCGTCGCCGTTGGGTGTCCGACCCGGTCTGGTCATGGCATGGCACCCACTAGGTGCCGGAGATGATGCGGGTCAGCTCGTCCACGCCCTCCCGGGTGCCGACGGCCACCAGCGTGTCGCCCGCCTCCAGCCGGAAGTCGGGCGTGGGCGAGGGGACGGCCCCGGTGCGGCGCAGCACGGCGACGATGGACGCGCCGGTGCGCGTACGGGCCCGCGTGTCGCCCAGCAGCGCGTCGCTGTACGGCGACTTGCCGGAGACCGGGATGCGTACGGTGACGAGGTCGATCTCCATCTCGCAGGTGCCGAGCTTGGGGTTCTCGCCGGGGGCGAGGATGTCGGCGAGCGACTCGGCCTCGTCCCGGTCGAGCGGGACGGTGGCCTGGCAGGAGTCCGGGTCCTCGGGGTCGTAGAAACCGAGGAACCTGCGGCCGTCCTGATGGGCGACGACGGAGATATGACGGCCCGCACGGGTCGAGATGTCGTACTGCGTGCCGAGCCCCGGCAGTTTGGTGCTCTTGGTCGTCATGGCGGGGGTCCTGCCTCCTCGGGCATGTCACGGAACGGCCGTCTTTCGGCCGAGACCGGGACAGATCGTAACGCCGCGCTTCGTACGTCTGTCCAGGCCGGTCGTTCCGCGGACGCCCCGAGGAGCGGAGGAGCAGCGCGCGAGGGCCCGGCGGGGCCGAGCCGGAGGCCGGGCCGGAAGGCCGGGCCGGAAGCCCGGGCCAGGAGGCTGAGCCGGGAGGCCGAGCGGGGACGCCCGGCCGGGGCGGGAGGGTCAGGCGCCGCCGTCCGCGCCGTCGGGGTCGGCGCGCTCCAGCGCCGGACGGGCTCCCGGCTGTTCCTCGCCCAGCAGCCAGTCGGCCGCGGCGGTGTCCGTCACCAGGCTCGTGACGAGGCCGGAGCGGAGCACGGCACCGACGGCGGCGGCCTTGCGGTGCCCGCCCGCGATCGCGACGACCTCGGGGATCCGGCGCAGCCGCTCGGCCTCGACCGTGATGCACCGCTCGCCGAGGTCCCGGCCGATGCGGCGGCCCTCGGCGTCGAAGAGGTGCGCGGACATCTCGGCGGCGACACCCAGCGAGGAATAGTGGTCGCGCTCCTCGGCGCTGAGCATGTCGTGGACAGTGGAGATGCCCGGCTCCCAGGAGCCGATGGAGACGGCGGCGACCGTGACCTTGTCGAAGTATTCGAAGGCGCGGGCGATCCCCGTCTGGCTGCGCAGCGCCGCGGCCGTGGCGGTGTCGGGCAGCAGCATCGGCGCGTAGATCGGGTGGGCCTCTCCCCCGGCGACCTCGGCCGCGCGGCGTACGGCTTCGACGGACCCCCGGTCCGCCGTCCCCGCGTCGTACACCCCCGTGAGCTGCACGACGGTGCAAGGGGGCAACTGGCGTAGAGCAGTGGCCATATGGATGGTCGAGCGGCCCCAGGCCAGGCCCAGGACGTCGCCGTCGGTGACCAGCTCGCCGAGGAGATCGGCGGCCACCTCGCCCAGGTTCTCGGGGTCGGCTCCGCTGTCGGGGGTGGAGTCGCCCGCCTCGGACGGGGACTCGACGACGACCGCGTGCCGCAGCCCGAAGCGCGCCCGGAGCGCGTCGGAGCGCTCGGCGTCCAGCTCGGCCGGGACGCGGATCTCGATCCGCACCAGGTCGCGTTCGAGCGCGGTCTCCAGGACCCGGGCCACCTTGAAACGGCTGACCCCGAACTCGTCAGCGATCTGGATCTTGGATTTCCCCTCCAGGTAGAAGCGGCGGGCCATGGCCGCCGCCTGCATGAGTTCGGCGGGTCCCATTCGCGTGGCTCGCCCCGACGACACCGCACTCACCTCACTGTCTTGCCGTATTCACGCTGTTGGCGCTTTTGCGCTGCGCGTTCATCCTTGCAGATCCACCCCCGTACAGGGCCGGGGTCAGGGAGTCGTTCAGCTTCCGTTCGCCCGGTGTGCCGCCTCCTCGGCCTGTGCGCGCAGGGCCTCGACGGCCGCCGCGGGGTTCTCCGCACCGTAGACCGCGGAGCCCGCCACGAAGACGTCGGCACCCGCCTCGGCGCACCGCTCGATGGTGGAAGCCGAGACTCCGCCGTCGACCTGGAGCCAGAGCTGGAGACCGTGCTTCTCGATGAGCTGCCGCGTCCTGCGGATCTTGGGCAGCATGATGTCGAGGAACGCCTGCCCGCCGAAGCCCGGCTCCACCGTCATGACCAGCAGCATGTCCAGCTCGGGCAGCAGGTCCTCGTACGGCTCGACCGGCGTGGCGGGCTTCAGCGCCATCGAGGCCCGTGCCCCCTTCGCCCGGATCTCCCGCGCGAGCCGCACGGGCGCCGCCGCGGCCTCCGCGTGGAACGTGACGGACCCGGCCCCCGCCTCGACGTACTGCGGGGCCCAGCGGTCCGGCTCCTCGATCATCAGGTGGCAGTCCAGCGGGGTGTCCGTCGCCTTGGCCAGGGCGTCGACGACGGGGACGCCGAGCGTCAGGTTCGGGACGAAGTGGTTGTCCATCACGTCCACATGGAGCCAGTCGGCGCCGTCCACCGCCTTGGCCTCGTCGGCGAGCCGGGCGAAGTCGGCGGACAGGATGCTGGGGTTGATCTGAGCCATGGGTCCAGTATCTCGTGTGTGCGGGCGGAATGATCAGGCGGTACGCGCTCGGACAGTACGCGGTGCGGGCGCGGGCGGCACGGGCAGCCCGCCTCAGGCCGTACGGCGCAGCAGCGCGAGGTACATCGCGTCGGTGCCGTGCAGATGCGGCCAGAGCTGTACGTCGGGGCCGTCGCCGAGCGCGGGGACGCCGGGCAGCAGCGGGCGGGCGTCGATCATCTCGGCGGCGCTCCCTTCGCCCCCTTCGCCCCCGTCCTTGCCGCCTGGCGCCCTGAGGACATCGTCGACGACGGCGCGGGTCTCGGCCAGATGCGGCGAGCACGTCACGTACGCCACGACGCCGCCCACCCGGACCGCGCGCAGCGCCTCGCGCAGCAGGCCCCGCTGGAGCGGCGCGAAGCCCTCCAGGTCCTCGGGACGGCGCCGCCAGCGCGCCTCGGGCCTGCGGCGCAGCGCGCCGAGACCGGTGCAGGGCACATCGGCCAGCACCCGGTCGAACGTCCCGGGCCGCCACGCGGGCCGCGTGCCGTCGGCCGTGACCACCGTGTACGGGCCCGGGTTCCCCTCCATCGCACGGGCGACGAGACGGGCACGGTGCGGCTGCTTCTCGGCGGCGACCAGCGAGGCGCCCCGCTCCGCGGCGAGCGCCCCGAGTAGGGCCGCCTTGCCGCCGGGGCCCGCGCAGGTGTCGAGCCAGCGCTCGTCCCGGCCGTCCACGGGCGCGTTCGCGAGCGCGAGCGCGACGAGCTGACTGCCCTCGTCCTGCACCCCGGCCCGGCCCTCGCGCACGGCGCCGAGCGCGCCGGGCTCGCCGCCCTCGGCGAGCCGCACGGCGTACGGCGACCAGCGGCCGGGCTCGGCCTCGTCGGCGGCGTCCAGCAGCTCGTCGGCGGTGGAGCGGCCGGGGCGGGCGACGAGGGTGACCTCCGGGCGCGCGTTGTCGGCGTCCAGCAGCTCCTCGATCCCCGCGCGCCCGCCGCCCAGCGCGTCCCACAGCGCGGAGACGACCCAGCGGGGGTGCGCGTGACGGAGGGCGAGGTGCTCCTCGGCGTCCTCGTCGTAGGGCGGCGCCACACGGTCGAGCCAGCCGTCGAGGTCGTCGGCGGCGATCCGGCGCAGCACCGCGTTCACGAACTTGGCGCGGCCGTCCCCGAGCACCACCCGCGCCAGCTCCACGGTGGCACTGACGGCGGCGTGCCGGGGAATGCGCGTACCGAGCAACTGGTGCGCGCCGAGCGAGAGCACGTCCAGCACGGGCGGATCGACCTCACGCAGCGGCCGGTCCACGCACTCCGCGATCACGGCGTCGTACGTGCCCTGGCGGCGCAGCGTCCCGTACACCAGCTCCGTCGCGAGCGCGGCGTCCCGCACCTCGAAACCTTCCTGCTCCCGCGCCTTCTTCAACAGCGGCGGCAGCACGAGGTTGGCGTACGCGTCACGCTCGTCCACGGCGCGCAGGGCCTCGAAGGCGAGGATCCGGACGGGGTCCTTGCGGGGGCGGCGGTAGGGCTTCGCGGGTTTCGCCGATTTCGCGGGATTCGCGGGATTCGCGGGTCGTCGTGACCGAGTGCTCACGGGTAAAGGTGCTCCGGGGTGGGTGTGATGTGACTCCCCACCCTACGTCCGCCCCCGCCCCGCCTGCCGGGCGGCGAGGGGCAGGCGGTGGTCGGGTCGGGGCCACCTCAGTGGAGGCGGTCGCCCTCCTCGATCCGTGCGCCGCGGGCCCAGTCCGTGGCGCGCATCGGCTTCTTGCCCTGCGCCTGCACCCAGTCCAGCGCGATCGGGTGCGAGCCCGTGCCCACGTGCACGGCCTTCTTCCCGACGGCCAGCTCCCCCGGCGCCAGGCCCTCGGGCCCGTCGGGGGCGAGGGCCACGGAGCGGACCTTGAGCCGTTCGTCGCGGAAGCCGGTCCACGCCCCGGGCGCGGGCGTACAGGCGCGCACGACGCGGTCCACGCGCAGCGCGGGCGCCGTCCAGTCGATACGGGCGTCCTCGACCGAGATCTTCGG
Organism: Streptomyces albiaxialis; assembly: GCF_039530985.1. Taxonomy (NCBI): domain Bacteria; kingdom Bacillati; phylum Actinomycetota; class Actinomycetes; order Kitasatosporales; family Streptomycetaceae; genus Streptomyces; species Streptomyces albiaxialis. Next base: position 338,874 of record NZ_BAAAPE010000028.1, on the reverse strand, counting down.
CGCGAGGGAGACCCCGTCCTCCGTCTGCGGAACGGCCTGGAGGCTGCCGTCCTCGATGCCGTCCATCGTGGCGGCCAGCAGTCCGGCACCCGCGAACGCGAGCCGCGTCAGCAGGTCGCCGCTGGTGTCGGTGACCCGTACGTCCTCGGTCACCACCCCGTACACCGGGCCGGAGTCCAGGCCCTCCTCGATGAGGAAGGTGGAGGCGCCGGTGACCTCGTCGCCCGCGAGCACCGCGTGCTGCACCGGCGCGGCGCCGCGCCAGGCAGGGAGCAGCGAGAAGTGCAGATTGACCCAGCCCCGGGCGGGCACGTCGAGGGCGACGCGCGGCAGGAGCGCGCCGTAGGCGACGACGGGGCAGCAGTCCGGACCGATCTCGCGGAGCCGCGCGAGGAAGTCCTCGTCGCGGGGGCGCGTCGGCTTGAGTACCTCGATGCCCGCCTCCTCCGCGCGCTGGGCGACGGGGCTGGGCACGAGGTGGCGTCCGCGTCCGGCCCGCGCGTCGGGCCGGGTCACGACGGCGACGACCTCGTGCCGGTCCGAGGCGATCAGGGTATCGAGCGCGGGAACGGCGACCTCGGGGGTGCCTGCGAAGACGAGCCTCATCGGTGGCGAACTACCTCTCGCGAACGGCGGTGACGGGGTGGGCATAAACGTCGGGCAGACGTCGGCCAGATGTCGGCCAGACGTCGGGTGTGGCGGAAAACGCCTGGAAGACAGCCCAGTTTAAGGTCAGCGCCGTGCTCCCGCCCGAGGGGCGTACGGAACGCTGTGCGCCCTCCGCACACCTCCCCCACGCCCCCACACCGTGACCAGAGAGACCGTTTTGGCGTTGGTCAAGTCAGATTGACCGAATCGGGTCGCTAGCAGCACTCAGCGGCTCCGGGGGCCGCTTCGCGGCACCTCAGCAACAACAGCCCTTTTCAGCCGGTTCGAGAGGCTTCTTCATGGCCGACCACGCAACCCATGACGCCCAGGCGCGGGCCAGCCTGCATCTTCTGGTGCGGGACATCGAGCGGGTCCGCCGACAGGTGGACGCGCTGCGTACGCTCACGGCGCAGCTCGGCAATGTCTACCGCCCGCGGCGCACCGGCCCGTCCGCGGGCTTCGTCGTCTACGGCCGCGCCCCCGCGCCGACCGTCAGGCTCGCCCAGGAGCTACGGGACAGCGTCGAGACGCTGGTGACCGCCGCGGTGGACTTCGACCGCTCGCTGGGCTTCTCCTGGGACGCGGTGGGTTCGGCACTGGGGGTCACCAAGCAGGCGGTGCACCGCCGGTACGGCTCGCGGCGCGGGACCGCGCGCAACTCCCCGGAGACGGCCGACGCCACGGCCCCCGCGACCACCCCGGCGGCGGCCCCCGCTCCGGCGGGCGCCCCGCGCTCCCCGGAGACGGTGCCCGCGGCGGCGCGTCCCGTCGTCCCCGCCGTGCCGGGGGTCCCGGCACCCGGCGGACCACGGCCCACCCCCTCGGTGCCCGCGGCACGCTCCATGCCGACGCAGCCGTCACAGGCCGGCCCCCCGCAGGAACCCCGCCCGGGCGCACTCCCGGGCCCCCGCAACGGCTGACCCCACCGAAGGGCCCGTCCGGCCAGTCCGGCCAGCAAATCCGGCCCCGGGCCCGGTCCTCAGGCTCGATCGGCAGGTCCGGCCAGCAGATCCGGCCCCGGACCCAGTCCGCAGGTCCGGTCGGCAAGTCCGGCCCCCGGGCCCAGCCCGCGGGTCCGGCCGACGGGCCGGGCGCCGGCCGAGCTGGCCGCGCCACAGGTCCAGGTCCGGTCAGCGGGCCGGGCCCTGAGGTCCAGCCCGCGGGCCCGGTGCCGACTGAGCGGGCCTAGCCCGCAGGTCCGGCCCGCAAACTCGGTCCGCGTGGTCCGGTGCCCCGTAAGTTGACCGCGCCCGCTGACCCGGTCCACGGTCCAGTGCCGACGAAGTTGACCGAGCCCGCGGGTCCGGCCTGGGGTCCGGTGCCGACCGACTCCATCCCCGCCCCGCCCCTTCTCCCCTCGTTCCTCCTCCCCCGCTGCCCCCGGCGTCCCCCAGACGCCGGGGGCAGCCCTCTGCGCGCTGCACTTCCGGGGCCGCCTCCGATCGCTCCGGTCCGACTCAGGCTTACCCGGAGCCGACTCCGCGGTCCCCGGTCCGGCTCCGGGCCGGCCCCAGTTCAGCCCCAGGCCGGGCCCCGGGTGGCTCCGCTCGGTGGCCACGAACGGGCCCCGAGCTAGCCCCAGTCCGGCCCTGGGGGTGGCTCCGGTCAGTGGCCACGGGCGCTGGCCCGGTCCGGCCGTGGGCCGGCCACGGACCCGGTCCCGGGTCCGGGTCCGGGTCCGGGCCGACTCCGGATGGCCCCGGTCCGGCCCTGGGCCGACCAGGGACCGGGCCCCGGCTCCGGGTCCAGGTCTGGGCCCGGACCCGAGTCCGGCCAGTTCCGGTCCGTGGCCACGGGCCGACCACAGGCCCGCCCCTCGCCCCCCGAGAACGACCGGCCCGCCTCGTCTCAGCCGATGTCCGGCGGATCGATACGGATGTGGGCCGCGGGCCCCTCCCTGCGCGTCAGCCGTGACACCAGTGCCGTCTTGAGCGAGGCCGCGAGCGCCGCGCCGCTGCCGGTCGGCACGCGTACGAGCGCTCTCTCCCAGCGCTCGCCGGGCGGTGGGTCGCCGGGACGGCGCGGCTGGCCCCGCTCGACCACCGGCAACGGGACGGGCCCCAACACCTCGGCCTGCTCCGGCAGTTCGGCCGAGGCGAGCAGCGCCGTGACCGCCTCGGGCGGTCCCGTCACCGCCGCCATGCGGGACACCGGAGGGAAGCCCAGCTCCGCCCGGTCGGCCAGCTCGCGCCGGGCATGGCCCACCGGGTCCCACCGCACCAGGGCTTGCACAGGCCGCAACGTCTCCTCCGCCACGATCACCACGCTGCCGCCCTCCCCCTGCGGCCGTACGAGCGATGCCGCGCCCAGCCAGCGCCGCAACGCCTCCTCCCCTGCCCGCAGATCGGGCCGCCCCAGCAGCGCCCAGCCGTCCAGCAGCAACGCCGCCGCGTAACCGGGCCCTGCCTCCGGAACTGGCTCGGCCCCCGGCGTCGACACGATCAACGCGGGCCTGTCCGGCACGGTGTCCAGCACATGATCGCCCCCGGACGTCCGCACCGGCACGGCCGGAAACGCCCGCCCCAGCTCCTCCGCCGTACGCCGCGCACCGAACACCCGGCCCCGCAACCGCACTCCCCCGCACTCCGGGCACCGCCAGTCCGGCACACCCCGCGCGCACCAGCCGCACCGCAACTCCGCGCCCTCCCCCGCCGCTTCGAGCGGCCCGGCGCAGTGCGGGCAGCGCGCGGGCTCGCGGCAGCGCTCGCAGGAGAGCCGGGGCACATAGCCCCGCCGGGGCACCTGGACCAGGACAGGGCCGCGCTCCAGACCGTCCCGCGCCACGTTCCACGCCAGGCTCGGCAACCGGGCGCTCCGGGCCGCGACGTCCCGCGCCTCATCCCGGTCACCCACAGTGCGGACCAGCGGCGCCACGGCCCGGACGACGGAACGGTCCGCGACGAGGGGCCGGGCGAAGCCCGACTCCACGAGCTGCGCCGCCTCGACCGTGCACCCGTGCGCCCCGAGGAGGAAGGCGGCCTGCTCGGTGACCGCGCGCTGGAGCAGCACCTCGCGGGCGTGCGGCTGGGGGGCGTGGTCGTCGCTGTGGCTGCCGTCGCCGTCGTCCCAGATGGCGACCAGCCCCAGATTCCGCACGGGGGCGAACATCGCCGCCCGCGTCCCCACCACGGCCCGCACCGCGCCCCGGTTCACCGCGAGCCACCGCTCGTACCGCACCTCGGGCCCGGCATCGGCGGTGAGCACCACATGGTGGTCGCCGCCGATGAGCGCGGTCAGCGCCGCGTCGACGCGTGCGGCGGCCTTGCCGTCGGGGAGCACCGCGAGCGCCCCACGCCCGGAGGCCAGCGTGGCCACCAGAGCCCGCGCCAACTCGTCCGCCCAGCTCTCCCTTCCGGGCAACGCGGTCCACACCGCCCGGGGCGCCTCCTTCCCGGCCAGCGCCGCCAGGAACGCCTCCCCCTGCTCGTACCGCCCCCAGCCTCCCGGCTCCGGGGGCTTCGGCCTCGGCCGGCGCTTGGGCGAGGGCTTGCGCTCGGCCCTCGCCCGCCGGGGCGGCACGGCCAACTGCACGACGTCGGCGAGCGATCCCGCATACCGGTCCGCGACCGCCCGGCAGAGCTGGAGCAGCCCCGGACCGAGCACGGGCTCCGGCGACAGCACCTGGGCGAGGGGAGCGAGCTTGCCGGTGAAGTCCGAGTCGGCCCGCCGCTCGACGATGAACCCGTTGGTGAGCTTCCCCCCTTCCCTGCGCCCCTCGCGCTCCCCGGCGCCGAACCGCACCCGGACCCGGACGCCCGGCTGTGCCTCCTCATCCATGGCGGCCGGAACCGCGTAGTCGAAATAGCGGTCGAGGTGGACGAGTCCCTTGTCGACCAGGACCCGCGCCACGGGGAGGCCGGACGCCAGCTCGGCGCCCCGCCAGGTGCGGGGCTTGGCCTTCGGGGGCTGCTGCCGCTTCTTGTGCTCCCGCACGGTCTCGCGGATGAGCGCGAGCTGCTCGGGCGCCTCGGATCCCTGGTGCGGCTCGTGCGGCGCGGGCTGCTCGTGTGACTCGTGCGGCTTGTGTGGCTCGGGCTGCTCGGGCCCAGCCCCGCTCCCGTCCGGCGCCTGCTCTCCCCGTCGCTCATCGTCCCTGCTCACAGCCCCAGTATTAACAGACACCGCTGACACCTTCGCCCGGACCGCCCACCGCCGCCCCCCTCTACCTAACCTCGCCTCCTCCCGTCACGATCCACTCGCGCCGCCCTCGCTCCTCCTCCGCTCCTGCTCTACTCGTGCTCTACTCCTGCTCTGCGGCGGCCCGGGTGCGGCTGCGCCCCGCGACCGTACGTCCGCGTCCTTCGCCGCGTACCGGGACAGGGACCGGCAGGTCCCGTATCAGCAGCAGGGCGGCGAGCGCGAGGCCTCCGCCGATGACTCCCGTCCAGGCCACGGTCGAGCCGATCACCGAGGCGGTCGCGGTCGCGGTGGCCGAGCCACCGCTCGGAGCCGCACCGCTCCCGTGATGCGAGGCAGTCGAGGCGATCAGGGACTGGGCGACTGCCAGGCCGAAGGCGCCGCCTATCTGCTTGGTGAGTGCCGAACCGGCCGTCGCGCTGCCCATGTCGGCTCGCGGAACACAGCTCTGGGTGGCGATGGTCAGGCCGCCCATCGCCGGGCCCGTTCCCAGTCCGGCCAGCAGGAGCCAGACGCAGGTGAGGGCGACGGGCGTGGCCTCGTCCAGCGCGAAGAACGCGCCCGTGCCGACCGTCAGCAGTCCCGCCCCCGCCAGCAGCACGGGCCGTGCCTCGCCGCTGCGCAGCACCGCTGCCGCCGTCAGCCTGTTCCCCAGCGCCATGCCGCCGAGCAAGGGCAGCAGCATCAGCCCGGAGACGGTGGCCGAACTCCCGCGTACGTACTGGAAATAGAGCGGCAGCAGGACCCCCATCGGCAACGCGGCGAGCTGGAAGAAGAACCCGGCGCTCAGCAGCGCGGCGTAGGTGCGGCGGCGGAACAGGCGCGGTGGCAGGACCGGCACCTCGGCCCGCCGCTCGACGGGCACCAGCAGGGCCAGCAGCGCGAGCCCCGCCAGCAGGCTCATCGCGACCACCGGGTCGCCCCATCCGGGGAGCCGCCCGTCCACCGGATTGCCCTTCAGGCTGAGCCCGGTGAGGGTGAGCGACAGCCCGGCGGCGAGCACCAGGATCCCCGCCGTGTCGAGCCGCCCCGAAGGCGCCGGGCCCGGCCGCCGCTCCGGAAGAACGACGGCCAGCACCGCCGCGGCCGCTGCCCCCAACGGCAGGTTGAGCCAGAACGCCCAGCGCCAGTCGGCGTGGTCGGTCAGCAGCCCTCCGACCAGCGGGCCGCCGAGCAGGCCGAGGACCATCATCACGCCCAGCACGCTCTGCATCCGGATCATGCCGCTCGTCCGGTCGGGCGGATACAGGTCCCGGACGAGTGCCATCCCGAGCGTCAACAGTGCCCCGGCGCCGAGCCCTTGCACCGCGCGGGCCGCGATCAGCGCCGGCATCGATCCGGCCAGCCCGCACGCGAGCGAGCCGACGAGGAAGACGCCGAGCCCCGCGAGGAGCAGCCTTCTTCGCCCATAGAGGTCCGAGAAGCGCCCGTACACGGGCACGCTCACCGATGACGTGAGCAGATAGGCGGTGACCAGCCACACGTACCAGGAGTCCGTCCCGCCGACCTGCTCCACAATGCGGGGCAGCGCCGTGCCGATCACGGTGCCGTCCAGCATGGCGAGGAACGCGCAGCTCAGCAGGGCGAGTGTGACGAGCCGCTTGCGTGCCCGCCCTAATCCCTCGTACGCCCCGTCCGGGGGCGGCGGAGCGGCCTCGGCCCCCGGCGTCCGCTCCGGCCCCGGATCCCCCCTCTCCCCGCTCACAACGCGCCCTCCCCCTCCCCCTCGCCCGGCACTCCGGGCCTCGTCAACGCCCCGTACAGGAACAGCTCGACCAGCTCTTCCATGCTCAACGGCTCGGGGGCGCCTGGCCGTCCGGTCGACATCAGGAACATCTGGAACGCGTCCGCCAGCCGCTCCGGCGACAGCCGCAGCCTCTCCCTGTCCGGCTCGAACAGCGCCGCGAGTGCCGCCCGCGGAGCCGCGAGCCCCGCCTCGCGGTCCGGCGGGCTCCCGCCCTCCCCGGGTGGCTGCCGCGACAGCTTCCCCGCCGCGGCCAGCGCCCCGGCCACGTCCCCTATCCGGTTCATGTACCCCCGCATGACCTCGGCGGCCTCGGTCAGCCGCCCGGCCAGCGGCTGGTCCAGCGACACCCCCTCCAGGTGCACCACGGTGTCGTCCGGCCGCACGACCTCCTCCATACAGGCCGCCAGCAGCGCGTCCTTGTCCTCGAACGCGCGGAAGATCGTCCCCTCCCCGATCCCCGCGGCGCGCGCGATCTTCGCCGTCGTCACCGCCGCCCCGTACTCCACCACCAAGGGCAGCGCCGCGGTCACGATCATCGCCCGCCGCTGATCAGGACTCATCGCGGGCGCCCGGCGCCGCGCAGGTGTCTCAGCCATGCCTCAAGAGTACGGAGTGAGTACTCACTCCGTCAATGACGCACCCTCGACTGCCCGCCGGATTTCCTGTTGCCTGCGGAAAGGGGAAACGGGAAACACCCCCTCGCGCCTTGTTGGTCCGGGCCGCCTGCCCCACGCTGACTTCCGGTGACCGGCTGCTGCCCGGAGAAGAGAGACGGAGGTCGAAGTGGACCAGCAGCCGCTCCCGTTCGGACCGGAGCTCCGGAGACTGCGCCTCGCGGCGGGCATCTCCCTCAGCCGCCTCAGCGCCCTCGTGCACTACAGCAAGAGCCATCTCAGCAAGGTCGAACGCGGCCTCAAGCCGCCCAGCCGCGCCCTGGCCCGGCTCTGCGACACCGCCCTCCACGCGGACGGCACTCTCGCGGAACTGGCCCCGGTCCGCCCCGCGCCCGGCCCGCAGCACTCCACCGCCCCACCCGGCTCCCCAGGAGCCACCGCCCCTCACCCCGGCATGCGCGACGCCGCGTACGAAAGCGCGGGCGAAGACGCGTACGAAGACGACCAAGATGACGAAGGCGAGGTATGGCTGATGCATCTCTCCGCCGAAGGCCCGAGCTGGTTCCAGCCCGTGGGCCGGAGAAAGCTCATGGCCGCGGGAGCCGCCTCCGTCATTCCGCTCGGCCTCGGCCACAGCGACGGCCACGGGGCTCCGCGGGGCGACAGCTCGGCCCTGATCGGCTCGGCACGCGCCCTCTTCGACCAGTACCGTCAGCTCGGCCAGTCAGCGGGGCCCCAGCTCATCCTCCCGCCGCTCATCGCGCAGACCCACGCACTCCGGGAGCTGGCTTCCCGGAGCGGATCCCGCACGCGCAAGGAGCTCCTCGCCCTCGCCTCACGGTACGCGGAGTACGTCGGCTGGCTCGTCCAGGAATCGGGGGACGACCGGGGCGCGTTGTGGTGGACGGAGCGCGCCGTACGCCTCGCCGAGGCGGGCGGCGACCACGATCTCGCCGCGTACGCCCTCGTCCGGCGTGCCCTCATCACCCTCTACCGTGACGACGCGGGCCAGACCGTCGAACTCGCGCGGCACGCACGGGAGAAGGCCGGCCCGTACCGCGTTCGCGGACTCGCCGCGCAGCGCGAGGCGCAGGGACACGCGCTCGGCGGCGACTACGACGCGTGCATGCGCTGCCTCGACCAGGCCCGGGATCTCCTCGCCCGCGCCGATGAGCAGGCGGACACCCGGGACGGCGCCCCCGTCATCGGTCCCACCGCCCTCTCCGATCCCGTCACGATGATCACCGGGTGGTGCCTCCACGACCTCGGCCGTCCCGGTGAGGCGGCCGAGATCCTCGATCGAGAAACGGCCGGGCTCCCCGAAGACGCCCTGCGCTCCCGGGCCCGTTACGGCCTCCGCCGTGCCCTGGCGCACGCCGAGGCGGGCGAGATCGATCACGCGTGCGCCCTCACCGAGGCGCTCGTTCCCGCGACCGAAGCGGTCGCCTCGGCCACGATCGCCGTCGACCTGCGTCGCCTCGCCCACGCGTTCGCCCGACGCCCCACCTCCGCCACTCGCGCGCTGGCCCCCTGGCTCGCCAGCCGTCCCTGACCCTGTCCGCTCACCAAGACCCATGGGAGAAACCGCATGCCCGAGATCTTCCTCAACTACCGCACCGGCGACGGCGAGAAGACCGCTGCGGCTCTCGAACGCGAACTGTCCCACCGGTTCGGCGGCGATCACGTCTTCCGCGCCAGCAAGTCCATCCGTCCCGGCGAGGTCTTCGACGAGAGTCTGCTGACGAACGTACGGCGCAGCAGTGTCTTCGTCGCCGTGGTCGGCCCTCGTTGGCTCGACGCCCCCGACCCCTCCGATCGGGCCCGTCGAGCGCTGGAGAACAAGGACGACTGGGTCCGCAGGGAGATCCTGGAAGCGTTCCGCTGCGCTCTTCCCGTCGTCCCCGTGCTCGACGGAAGGACCATGCCGCGGCTGAACCGTGCGGCCCTGCCGCCCGCTCTGGCCCGGCTCGCGGACCGCCAATCGCTCCGCCTCGACATGCAGCGCGGATCCGCTGACTTCCTGCACATCGGTGACGAACTGGCGGCGCTCGTCCCGCGCCTGGCCGAACTCGACGCGTCCCGCGCCGCGGAGGCCGCACCGGGTGACGGCACCGTCTCGAACACCATGCGCGCCCCGAGCGGCCCCTCCGTCCAGGCGGGCCGCGACATGCACGGCAACGTGGCCGGAACGGTGATCGATGGAGCTTCCGGCCCAGTCCACGCGGGCCAGGGCGACCTGAACCACCGCACCATGCGCTTCGAGGGCGAGAGCACGACGTACTTCGAGAACGCCGAGAACAACCGGTTCACCCAGAACTTCGGCGGCCGCCGGCCCCGAGGGACCGACGAGGACGACACATGACCGGCAGCGGCCGCTACTCCGCACCGCACGTCAACGACCCGCGAGGCCCGGTCCACACCGGTCCCGGAGACATGTACGTCACCATGCTCCAGCAGGCGGGGATCGACGCCGCCCGCACTGCGGGCTCCGACCCCCGTCGCCTCGCGGAGGACTACCTGCGCTGGCGCGCCCGGCGCTTCGTCGCACCGGACAGGCTCGGAGACGCGCGCGACACCCTGCTCGACCGTCACCTAGTGATGCTCACGGGCGACCCCGGCGTCGGCAGGCACTGCGCCGCCGCCATGTTGCTGCACGAACTCCGGGAAACGCGCGGCAGCTTTCACGAACTGCTCGACCAGAGCGAGGAGGAGAGCAGCGGCAGGGCGCTCGATCCGGGGCATGTGGGGGACGGCGACCGGCTGCTGCTCGATCTCGTGCATCTGGCCGACCACAATCGTCGCGCTGTCCTCAAGGAACTGGACGGCTTCCTGGCGACCGTGCGGGAACGGGGCGCGTACATGGCAGTCGTGCTGCCCTCGGAAGAGGAGGCCTCGGTCCCTCCCGAACACCTCGCCCTCACCGTACGCGTGGGGCGGCCGGACGGACGCGAGGTGCTGCTCCGGCATCTGCACCAGGAAGGCATCCATCCCAGCGACACCGAACTGGCGCTCGGTGAACTCCCGCAGTTCCTGGAGCGCGAGAGCATGGAGCGCATCGGCGCCCTGGCGCTGCGCATCCGCCGGGCGCGGCAGCGCGAGGGCGAGCATCCCGGCTTCGGCGGGTGGCTGAGAACGGCGGTCAAGGCTCTTTCCCCCAGCGACACCGAAGTGGCCAAGTGGCTGGCCGACACCGGTGAGGGCCCTCAGAGGGCTCTGCTCCTGACGACCGCGTTCCTCCACGGCGCGCGCCCCGACACGGTGCACCGGGCCGCGCATACGCTGGTCGAACTGGCACGCCATCCTCAGGAGGACACCCCGCTCCTCGCGCATGAGCCCCTCGCCACCCGCCTCCGCGCCGTTCACGCGAGCACCGGCGACGGCGGCCGCGTCTTCCTGGAGGGGATGGACTACGACCAGATCGTGCGCACGCACGGCTGGAACAACTTTCCCGCCATGCGCCCCACCCTGCGCGCATGGGTGGCCCAGATCGCCACCGCACCCTGGCTGGCCCATGACGAACGCGCCGGCCTCGTACGACGCTTCACCGAACAGTGGCTGCGCACCGAACGGCCCGAGGAGCTCAGGGAGCTCCCGGAGAACTGGGCGAAGCACCAGTCGGAACGGCTCGGCAGGCCCTCGGCGTCCCAGCTACTCCGGGTCGCCGTCCTCCACGAACGGCACGGAGGCCACTTCCGCCGCATGCTGTACGACTGGTCGTGCGACAGCAAGCAGGGGCCCGGCCTCGCACACGTCCTCATCGGCATCTGCGAGACGGTCCTGCTGACCCGGTATCCGGATCAAGCCATGATCCGGTTGCGCCACCTTGCACGGAACGAGCACCTCTCCGTACGGGAATCGGCGCGCGTGGCCCTCACCAGCGTCACCCGTGACGACCGTCTCCACTGGCGCTTGATGGAGCGCCTGCAGCCGGACTCCCCCCGGTACGGCGCGGCGGACAGCGAGCTCTTCCTGCACCTGGCGGAACCCGCCCGCCTCCTCACTCCGGCACGCCGCGGGGACCCGCTCATCGCCTCGGCGTCCGTCCGTGCCCAGCTCGCCGCGCACTGGCACGCCGTACGGCGGCGGGCGCCCGCCGCGGACTGGTCCTCTCGCGAGCTGAGCTGGCTGGATGCCGCTCGCGTCGAGGGGCCGCACAGCGAGCTGCTGCTCGACGTCCTCGTCGACTCCTGCGAGGGCGACGCGACGGCCGCCAGCCGCCTCTACGTGGTGACCCGTGACTGGGCCGCCCGGAGGCCGTCCGCCGACCAGGACGCCGCCGCCATGACCCTCACCCGCGTGCAGACCCGTATCCGTACCGCGCTCGGCATCGGCCGCCGTCCTTCCTCCTTCCGTCCCTCCTCATGAACCGGGAGACAGAGCCATGAGTTCCGGCCACAGGACGCTGACGGTCTTCCTCACCGTCATCACCGGGCTGTTCCTGACCATCGTCGGGCTGTACGCGCACTGGCCGCCCTGGGCATGGGCCACCGCGGGGGCCGCGCTGCTGGTGTTCGCGCTCCTCGCCGGGAAGCTGACCGCCCCTCGGACGGACCCGCTCTCCCGGACGTACGGACCGGAGCCCGACCTCCCCGTGCCGCCTCGGGAGCACCGCGAACAGCGCGTCCACGATGTGGCCCTGTCCAGTTCCGTGCCCGACTACGACTTCCTGCTGTCCGCCACCGTTCGCTGGTGCCCGGTGGAGGCGCATCCGGACGCTCCTCCGATCAGCCCCGGCGGCCTGGCGGTCGGCGCCGTGCTGGACTGGGCCCGGCACATCACGGTGAAGCTGCCCCCGCACCGCGCCTCCTTCGCGCAGCACCAACTCGAAGGAGCGCTGGGGACGATGCGTCCGGACCCCACGGGCCGGCTGCTGGTCATGGCCGAGAACATCACGCTCACACTGTCCGAGGAGGATTCCCGACGGCTGGCCCGGCTCTCGACCGTCCGCAAGGACGAGGCGCTGTGGGAGCACGAGCGCAAGTGGGAACGCAGCAAACGCGCGTACCTGGGCGAGGACGTGCTCAGGAACACAGGAAGCGCCGTCGTGTGGTGGCTCGCGAAGAACGACGACCAGATCCAGAAGACCGTCGACGACATCGGTGTGCTGGCACAGCTCACGTCGGCGGCCAACAACCAGAACGTCCCGGACGAGTTCGCGCACATGGTGCCGCATCCCCTGCCGGAACCGGCACCCCCGCCCCTGGGCCCCCCGTACTCCGGCAACGGCTTCGCCCACTCCGAGCCGCCCTTCGGGGACAGCCCCTCGACGAACGGCGCTGCGCCTCCACCGCCGGACGCGTCGGACCTGTTCGCCGACATGATGCACGCGATGGGCTTCTCGCCGGGTGACGGAGAGGCCGCGTACATCGCCGAGGAGCACGCCGCCAACCTGGACGCCTTCGGGCGGAACGACGAGGCACGCCGGATCCGCGAGCGCTTCAACTCCCCGCCTCCGCCGCCGGACGAAGCGACCGAGGACCCCGAGGAGGAGTCCCAGCAGGAATAGGTTCGGCAAGAGAAGACGCGCCCGAGGTCAGGACGGCTGGGGCCCCGCCCGTAGGCGCTGGCATGCCTTCGACCACTCGGCCACGACCGGTCCCGTTGCCCTCCGAGGAGGAGATCCCTCCGAGGAGGACACCCCTCCGGGGAGGGGACGACGGGGCGGTGGCGGGATTCGAACCCGCGAGGAGACTCGGTCTCCGATGAAGTAGCCCCTGCCTTCGCACCGGGCGCGTCCGGGATGACTCTATGCCGGAGGCCCGGCATCCCGCCAGCGTGGGATGCCGGGCCCCGGCAGGAGAACTCAGGCGTGCGGCTAGATGCCGACCGCCTTGCGGAGGGCCTCCACGCGGTCCGTGCGCTCCCAGGTGAAGTCCGGGAGGGCGCGGCCGAAGTGGCCGTACGCCGCGGTCTGGGCGTAGATCGGGCGGAGCAGGTCGAGGTCGCGGATGATCGCGGCCGGACGGAGGTCGAAGACCTCGGAGATGGCCTGCTCGATCTTCTCGACGTCCACCGTGGCCGTGCCGAAGGTCTCGACGAAGAGACCGACGGGCTCGGCCTTGCCGATCGCGTACGCCACCTGGACCTCGCAGCGGGAGGCGAGGCCGGCCGCGACGACGTTCTTGGCGACCCAGCGCATCGCGTACGCCGCGGAGCGGTCGACCTTGGACGGGTCCTTGCCGGAGAAGGCACCGCCGCCGTGGCGGGCCATGCCGCCGTAGGTGTCGATGATGATCTTCCGGCCGGTGAGACCCGCGTCACCCATCGGGCCGCCGATCTCGAAGCGGCCCGTCGGGTTGACGAGCAGCCGGTAACCCTCCGTGTCGAGCTTGATGCCCTCGTCGACCAGGGCCTTCAGCTCGGGCTCGACGACGAACTCGCGGATGTCGGGCGCGAGCAGCGAGTCGAGGTCGATGTCGGCGGCGTGCTGCGAGGAGACGACGACGGTGTCCAGGCGGACGGCCTTGTCGCCGTTGTACTCGATGGTGACCTGCGTCTTGCCGTCGGGGCGCAGGTACGGGATGGTCCCGTTCTTGCGGACGGCCGAGAGGCGCTCGGAGAGCCGGTGCGCCAGCGTGATGGGCAGCGGCATGTACTCGGACGTCTCGTCGCAGGCGTAGCCGAACATCAGGCCCTGGTCGCCGGCGCCCTGCTTGTCGAGCTCGTCGTCGTCGCCCTCGACCCGCTTCTCGTAGGCGGTGTCGACGCCCTGCGCGATGTCGGGCGACTGCGCGCCGATCGATTCGGAGACACCGCACGAGGCGCCGTCGAAGCCCTTCTTCGACGAGTCGTAGCCGATGTCGAGGATCTTGTTGCGCACGAGCGCCGGAATGGGCGCGTACGCCTTGGTCGTCACCTCTCCGGCCACGTGGACGAGGCCGGTGGTGATCAGCGTCTCGACGGCGACCCGCGAGTGGGGGTCCTCCTTGAGAAGGGCGTCGAGGATGGTGTCGCTGATCTGGTCAGCGATCTTGTCAGGGTGACCCTCGGTCACGGATTCCGAGGTGAACAAGCGGCGCGACACATCGCTCCCTGGGGTTGCAGCGGCTGCTGGCTGAACATGGGGCGGACCGGTCGGGGGCTGCGCCCAAGCACGGTCCGCGGCCAGTTTATCCATCTCCACCGGCATCCAATCACGGACTCTCGAACTCCGAGACGACCATGACCAGCCCAATCCGAACTTCAGCACCATCCACGGCGGGCCCGCAATCCCGATAAATGGTGGCGTGTCGGTCGTCGGCGGAACGGGTCAAGAGCGCCCTTCCGGCCCCGTTCGACGGAATCCGGCCTACTCGGGAAAACGTTCGGCGACGAGGTCCCAGACCGTGTCGGCGAGGGTCTCCTTCGGGCCGTACGGCACCGTCGTCTCGCTGCCGTCGGCGCCCAGGACGACCGCCTCGTTCTCCTCGGCGCCGAAGGTCTTGCGCTCCCCCACCTCGTTCACGACGAGGAGGTCGCAGCCCTTCGCGGCGAGCTTGGCGCGGCCGTGCGCGAGCACGTCGTCGGTCTCGGCGGCGAATCCGGCGACCACCTGCCCGGCGCGCGGCCGCGCGCCCGACAGCTCGGCCAGGATGTCCGGATTCCGGACGAGCTCCAGCGGCTCCGGCTCCGCCCCGCCCTCCTTCTTCTTGATCTTGCCGGGGGCGTAGACGGCGGGCCGGAAGTCGGCGACCGCGGCCGCCATCACCACCGCGTCGGCGTCCACCGCGGCCTTGAGGACGGCGTCCCGCAGCTCCAGGGCGGTGCCGACGGGGACGACGTCCACGCCCGCGGGGTCGGGCAGCGCGCTGTTCGCGGAGAGGAGCGTGACGCGGGCGCCGCGCGCCGCGGCCGTACGCGCCAGGGCGTACCCCTGCTTGCCGGAGGAGCGGTTGCCGAGGAAGCGGACGGGGTCGAGCGGCTCGCGGGTGCCGCCGGCGCTCACGACGACGTGCCGGCCCGCGAGATCGGTCACATGCCGGTCACTCTCGGTCACGCTCCGCTCCCGCGCGAGCACCGCGCGGCAGAAGTCGAAGATCGCGTCGGGGTCCGGGAGCCGCCCCTTGCCGGTGTCCACGCCGGTGAGGCGGCCGACGGCGGGCTCGATGACGAGGGCGCCGCGGCGGCGCAGCGTGGCCACGTTCTCCCGGGTGGCCGGGTGCTCCCACATCTCGGTGTGCATCGCGGGGGCGAAGACGACCGGACATCGCGCGGTGAGCAGCGTGTTCGTCAGCAGGTCGTCGGCGAGGCCGTGGGCGGCCTTGGCGAGCAGGTCGGCGGTCGCGGGCGCGACGACGACGAGGTCGGCGCCCTTGCCGATGCGGACGTGCGGGACGTCCTCGACGGACTCCCAGACCTCCGTGGAGACGGGGTGGCCGCTCAGCGCGGCCCAGGTGGCCTCCCCCACGAAGTGGAGCGCCGACTCCGTCGGCACGGCCCGTACGTCATGGCCGCTCTCGGTCAGCCGCCGCAGCAGCTCGCACGCCTTGTAGGCCGCGATGCCGCCGCTCACACCCAGGACGACCTTCGGCTTCTCCGTCACTCGTCTCTCCCCACACGCGGTTGCTAGGTCTCCATGACACACCAGGGGCCCGGCAGCCGCGCTGCCGGGCCCCTGGTGAGGAGTGTGCTACTGGCCGACCGTGGCCGGGGCCTCGACGGCCTCGGAGGTCAGCAGGCCCGCGTTGATCTCGCGGAGCGCGATCGAGAGCGGCTTCTCGTGCACGTGGGTGTCCACCAGCGGGCCGACGTACTCGAGGAGGCCCTCGCCGAGCTGCGAGTAGTACGCGTTGATCTGACGGGCGCGCTTGGCGGCGTAGATCACAAGGCTGTACTTCGAGTCGGTGGCCTCAAGCAGCTCATCAATCGGCGGGTTGATGATGCCCTCGGGCGTGGTGATGGAAGAGGACACGCTCTGCCTTCCGAAGTGGTTGAAGAGAGAGTGATCGATTCCGGGGCTCTTCCGGCCGCCTCGCGGCACGGGGGATCAGCGGGAATCAATCAATACGCATCAAGGCTAGCAGCTCAGCGCTGACGGCCTCGACGGAGGTGTTGACCAGGGTGGTGTCGAACTCGGCCTCGGCCGCCAGCTCGGTGCGGGCGGCCTCCAGCCTGCGCTCGATGACCTCGGGCGGCTCGGTGCCGCGGCCCGTCAGCCGCCTGACCAGCTCTTCCCAGCTCGGCGGAGCCAGGAAGACCAGTCGGGCGTCGGGCATGGACTCCCGGACGAGACGGGCGCCCTGGAGGTCGATCTCCAGCAGAACGGGTTCTCCCCGCTCCAGATGTTCGAGAACGGCCTGCCGGGGCGTTCCGTACCGGTTGCCCGCGAACTCGGCCCATTCGAGCAGCTCACCATTGGCGACGAGCTTGTCGAACTCCTCGTCGTCCACGAAGAAGTACTGCACCCCGTGACGTTCGCCGGGGCGGGGCCTTCGGGTGGTGGCGGAGACGGAGAGCCAGACCTCGGGATGGGCCTTGCGCATGTGAGCGACGACCGTGCTCTTGCCGACCCCGGAGGGACCGGAGAGCACGGTCAGCCGCGATGTGCCGACCGGGGGTGCCGGGGTCTCCCCCCGGGGAACTGCAGAACTCATGCAGTGATTATCCCGGTTCCCGGGAGTGCCTGGTACCTCAGGCGTTCGCGCCGCCGAACTCGCGCTCCAGGGCGGCGATCTGGTTGGAGCCCAGCCCGCGCACGCGGCGGCTCTCGGAGATCCCGAGACGCTCCATGATCTGCTTGGCGCGGACCTTGCCGACGCCGGGCAGGGACTCGAGCAGCGCCGAGACCTTCATCTTGCCGATGACATCGTTCTCCTGGCCCTGCTTGATGACCTCGTGAAGGGATGCGCCGGAGTGCTTCAGCCGGTTCTTGACCTCGGCGCGCTCCCGGCGAGCCGCGGCGGCCTTTTCGAGCGCGGCTGCGCGCTGTTCAGGGGTAAGGGGCGGAAGAGCCACGCCTACGTCACCTCGGATGTCGAACTGTCGGATACGGATCGGTGAGGAACCTAGTAGCCCTACACCTGCGGAGCAACGAGCAACGCGCCTGTTCGCGGTGCTCTCGACGGAGACTAGCGGCCGTGAGCCCCACAGTCAGCGAGAACAGACGAAAAGTCCAGGTCAGAGTTCATCGACCTGGACATTTCGGGACATAATCAGCAGATTTTTACGCCTCAGCCGACCACTTTCCGCACCTCGTCCGCGAAACGTGTCGCGGAATCCCGCAGTCCGATTATGTTCGGGCCGTTTTTCAGCACGCCCCGGCTCACGCTCGGCACGACATTCCGGACCGCGCCGCCGAAGACCGCGGGGAGAGCGGCCGGTGTCGCGCCCTGGGCGCCGATGCCGGGGGCGAGGAGCGGGCCGTTCACTGCGGCCAGCGGATACGCCGACAGGTCGCCCAGCGTCGCGCCGACCACCGCGCCGAAGGAGCCGAGCGGCTCCGCGTCCGCGTTCTCGGCCGCCAGATGGCGCAGTACGGTCGCCGCGACCGTCGTCCCGTCCTCGCGGACCGCGTGCTGGACCTCGCGGCCCTCCGGGTTCGAGGTGAGCGCGAGGACGAAGAGACCCGCGCCGTTCGCCCGGGCCGTCTCGACGGCCGGGGCGAGCGAGCCGTAGCCCAGGTACGGGCTGACGGTGAGCGCGTCGGAGAAGAGCGGGGAGCCCCGGTCCAGGAACGTGGCGGCGTACGCGGCCATGGTCGAGCCGATGTCGCCCCGCTTGGCGTCCGTCAGCACCAGGGCCCCGGCCTCCCGGGCCTCGGCCACGGTCCGCTCCAGGACCGCGACGCCGCGCGAGCCGAAGCGCTCGAAGAACGCGGACTGCGGCTTGAGGACCGCGACCCGGTCCGCCAGCGCCTCGACCGTCGTCCGCGCGAAGCGCTCCAGGCCCGCCACGTCGTCGTCCAGGCCCCAGTCGCGCAGCAGGGACGCGTGCGGGTCGATGCCGACGCAGAGGGGGCCGCGGGTGTCCATGGCGCGGCGCAGCCGCGTGCCGAAGGGCTCGGGGCCTTCGGGGTACGTCATGCGGTGACCTTCCTGTGCTCGGCGCCGACGGCCTCGGCGAGCGTCGCGTACGGGCTGTCCGCCAGCCGCTCGGCGAGGCCCTTGTGGAGCCGGCGCATCCAGAACGGGCCCTCGTAGATGAAGGCGGAGTAGCCCTGGACGAGCGTGGCACCGGCGAGGATGCGCTGCCAGGCGTCCTCGGCCGTGGTGATGCCGCCCACGCCGACGAGGGTGAGGCGGTCGCCCACACGGGCGTACAGGCGGCGCAGCACCTCCAGCGAGCGGTCCTTGACCGGCGCCCCGGACAGACCGCCGGTCTCCGCGACCGTACGGGGGTCGGAGCGCAGGCCCAGGCCCTCGCGGGCGATCGTGGTGTTGGTCGCGATGATGCCGTCCAGGCCCAGTTCGACGGCGAGGTCGGCGACGGCGTCGACGTCCTCGTCGGCGAGGTCGGGCGCGATCTTGACGAGGAGCGGCACGTGGCGGTCCGTGACCGTACGGTCGGCGGCCTCGCGGACCGCCGTGAGCAGCGGGCGCAGGTGCTCGGTGGCCTGCAGGTTCCGCAGGCCCGGGGTGTTCGGGGACGAGACGTTCACGACGAGGTAGTCGGCGTGGGACGCCAGGGCCTCCGTCGAGGTGACGTAGTCCCCGGCGGCCTCGGACTCCGGGACGACCTTGGTCTTGCCGATGTTGACGCCCACGGTCGTGCGGAAGACGGCCTCACGCGCCGCGAGACGGGCGGCCACGGCGGCCGAGCCGTCGTTGTTGAAGCCCATCCGGTTGATCAGCGCGCGGTCCTCGACGAGACGGAAGAGCCGCTTCTTGGGATTGCCGGGCTGGGCCCGGCCGGTGACCGTGCCGATCTCGACGTGGTCGAAGCCGAGCATGGCCATGCCGTCGATCGCGACCGCGTTCTTGTCGAAGCCCGCCGCGAGCCCGAAGGGGCCGTGCATGCGGCGGCCCAGGGCCTCGGTACGCAGGGCCTTGAAGCGGGGCGCGAGGACGGCGGCGGCGAACGTACGCACGATCGGGACGCGGGCCGCCAGGCGGATCCAGGAGAAGGCCAGGTGGTGGGCCTTCTCCGGATCCATCCTGCGGAAAACCACCCGGAAGAGGAGCCGGTACACGGGACTGGTCACGTACCGGGTCACCCTTCCCGCGCCGCGATCAGGTGCTCCGCGTGGTCCTGGAGCGAGCGGACGCCGACCTCGCCGCGCGTGAGCGCCTCGATGCCCTGCACCGCGGCGGCCAGCGCCTGGACGGTGGTCAGGCACGGGACAGAGCGGGCGACGGCGGCCGTGCGGATGTCGTAGCCGTCGAGACGGCCACCCGTGCCGTACGGCGTGTTGACGATCAGGTCGACCTCGCCGTCGTGGATGAGCTGGACGATGGTGCGCTCGCCGTTCGGGCCCTCGCCCTGGCTCTGCTTGCGGACGACCGTCGCGTTGATCCCGTTGCGCTTGAGAACCTCTGCGGTGCCGGACGTGGCGAGCAGTTCGAAGCCCATCGCGACCAGCTCGCGGGCCGGGAAGATCAGCGAGCGCTTGTCGCGGTTGGCGACCGAGACGAAGGCCCGCCCCTTGTTCGGCAGCGCGCCGTACGCGGCCGCCTGCGACTTCGCGTAGGAGGTGCCGAACACCGAGTCGATGCCCATGACCTCGCCGGTCGAGCGCATCTCCGGGCCGAGCACCGTGTCGACGCCGCGGCCCTGCACGTCACGGAAGCGGGTCCAGGGCAGGACCGCCTCCTTGACCGAGATCGGCGCGTCGAGTGGCAGGTCGCCGCCGTCGCCCCCGGCCGGGAGCATGCCCTCGGCGCGCAGCTCGGCGACGGTCGCGCCCAGCGAGATCCGGGCCGCCGCCTTTGCGAGCGGGACGGCCGTGGCCTTGGAGGTGAAGGGGACGGTACGGGAGGCGCGGGGGTTGGCCTCCAGGACGTAGAGGATGTCCCCGGCCATCGCGAACTGGATGTTGATCAGGCCCCTGACGCCGACGCCGCGCGCGATGGCCTCGGTCGAGGCGCGGAGCCGCTTGATGTCGAAGCCGCCGAGGGTGATCGGGGGCAGCGCGCAGGCGGAGTCGCCGGAGTGGATTCCGGCCTCCTCGATGTGCTCCATGACGCCGCCGAGGTACAGCTCGGTGCCGTCGTACAGCGCGTCGACGTCGATCTCGATGGCGTCGTCGAGGAAACGGTCGATGAGGACCGGGTGCTTCTCGATGAGACCCGCGTGCCGCTCCAGGTACTCGGCCAGCGACGGCTCGTCGTAGACGATCTCCATGCCGCGCCCGCCCAGCACGTACGAGGGACGGACCATCACCGGGTAGTTGATCTCGGCGGCGATCCGCTTGGCCTCCTCGAAGGAGAAGGCCGTGCCGTACTTCGGCGCGGGCAGCCCGGCCTCGGTCAGCACTCGACCGAAGGCGCCGCGCTCCTCGGCCAGCTCGATGGCCTCGGGCGAGGTGCCGACGATCGGCACGCCGTTGTCCTTGAGCGCCTGCGCGAGGCCCAGCGGGGTCTGGCCGCCGAGCTGGACGAGGACGCCCGCGACGGGGCCCGCCTGCTGCTCGGCGTGGACGATCTCCAGCACGTCTTCGAGCGTGAGCGGCTCGAAGTAGAGGCGGTCGGAGGTGTCGTAGTCCGTCGAGACGGTCTCGGGGTTGCAGTTGACCATGACGGTCTCGTAGCCCGCGTCGCTGAGCGCGAAGGAGGCGTGCACGCAGGAGTAGTCGAACTCGATGCCCTGGCCGATCCGGTTCGGGCCCGAGCCGAGGATGATCACGGCGGGCTTCTCGCGCGGCGCGACCTCGGTCTCCTCGTCGTACGAGGAGTAGAAGTACGGGGTCTTCGCGGCGAACTCGGCGGCGCAGGTGTCGACCGTCTTGTAGACCGGGCGGATGCCGAGGGCGTGCCGGACCTCGCGGACGACGTCCTCGCGCAGCGAGCGGACCGCGGCGATCTGCGCGTCGGAGAAGCCGTGCCGCTTGGCTTCGGCGAGCAGCCCGGGGCTCAGCTCGGGGGCCGCGGCGATCTCGTCGGCGATCTCCTTGACGAGGAAGAGCTGGTCGAGGAACCAGGGGTCGATCTTCGTCGCCTCGAACACCTCCTCGGGGGTGGCCCCGGCGCGGATGGCGGCCATGACGGTGTTGATACGGCCGTCGGTCGGGCGCGCGGCCTCCGTGAGCAGCCCGGCCTTGTCGCCGGGGTCCCCGGTGAAGTCGAACTGGCTGCCCTTCTTCTCCAGCGAGCGCAGCGCCTTCTGGAGGGCCTCGGGGAAGTTGCGGCCGAGCGCCATGGCCTCGCCGACGGACTTCATGGTGGTGGTGAGCCCCGAGTCGGCGGCCGGGAACTTCTCGAAGGCGAAGCGCGGGACCTTGACGACCACGTAGTCGAGGGTCGGCTCGAAGGAGGCCGGGGTCTCCTCGGTGATGTCGTTGGGGATCTCGTCCAGCGTGTAGCCGACGGCGAGCTTCGCGGCGATCTTCGCGATCGGGAAGCCGGTGGCCTTGGAGGCGAGGGCGGACGAGCGGGAGACGCGCGGGTTCATCTCGATGACGACGACCCGCCCGTCGGCCGGGTTGACCGCGAACTGGATGTTGCAGCCGCCGGTGTCGACGCCGACCTCGCGGATGACGGCGATGCCGATGTCGCGGAGGATCTGGTACTCGCGGTCGGTGAGCGTCATGGCCGGGGCGACGGTGATCGAGTCGCCGGTGTGCACGCCCATCGGGTCGAAGTTCTCGATGGAGCAGACGACCACGACGTTGTCGTTCTTGTCGCGCATCAGCTCCAGCTCGTACTCCTTCCAGCCGAGGATGGACTCCTCCAGGAGCACCTCGGTGGTCGGCGACAGCTCCAGGCCCTGGCCGGCGATGCGGCGCAACTCCTCTTCGTCGTGCGCGAAGCCGGAGCCGGCGCCGCCCATGGTGAAGGAGGGGCGGACGACGACGGGGTAGCCGCCCAGCTCGTCGACGCCGCGCAGGACGTCTTCCATCGAGTGACAGATGTAGGAGCGCGCGGACTCGCCGTGGCCGATCTTGCCGCGGACGGCCTCGACGACCTCCTTGAACTGGTCGCGGTCCTCGCCCTTGTTGATGGCCGCCACGTTGGCGCCGATCAGCTCGACGCCGTACTTCTCCAGGGTCCCGGCCTCGTGCAGGGAGATCGCGGTGTTGAGCGCGGTCTGGCCGCCGAGGGTGGGCAGGAGGGCGTCGGGGCGCTCCTTGGCGATGATCTTCTCGACGAACTCGGGGGTGATCGGCTCGACGTAGGTCGCGTCGGCGATCTCCGGGTCGGTCATGATCGTCGCCGGGTTGGAGTTGACGAGGACGACGCGCAGACCCTCGGCCTTGAGGACGCGGCAGGCCTGGGTACCGGAGTAGTCGAACTCTGCTGCCTGGCCGATGACGATCGGACCAGAGCCGATGACCAGGACGGACTGGATATCGGTGCGCTTAGGCACGCTGGTCCTCCATGAGCTTCACGAAGCGGTCGAACAGGTAGGCGGCGTCGTGCGGACCCGCTGCCGCTTCGGGGTGGTACTGGACGCTGAAGGCGGGCTTGTCGAGCAGGCGCAGGCCCTCGACCACGTTGTCGTTGAGCCCGACGTGGGAGACCTCGGCCCGCCCGTACGGGGTGTCCACGGCCTTGTCGAGCGGCGCGTCGACGGCGAAGCCGTGGTTCTGCGCGGTGATCTCGACTTTCCCCCCTGTCCACGTGCCCGCGGAGCTGCGCTCCTGGACGGGCTGGTTGATGCCCCGGTGGCCGTACTTGAGCTTGTACGTGCCGAAGCCGAGGGCGCGGCCCAGGATCTGGTTGCCGTAGCAGATGCCGAAGAACGGGGTACCGCGGTCGAGGGCCGCCTGGACCAGCCCGACCTGGTGGTCGGTGGTGGCGGGGTCGCCGGGGCCGTTGGAGAGGAAGAGTCCGTCGGGGGCGACGGCGTAGACGTCCTCGACCGTGGCGGTGGCCGGCATGACGTGCACCTCGATGCCGCGCTCGGCCATCCGGTGCGGGGTCATGGCCTTGATGCCGAGGTCGATGGCGGCGACGGTGTACTTCTTCTCGCCGACCGCCGGGACGACGTACGTCTCCTCCACCGTGACCTGCTCGGCGAGGCCGGCGCCCGTCATCTCGGGCGTCTGGCGCACCAGCTCGACCATGTCGCCCTCGGCGGGGAGGGCGTCGCCGGAGAAGATGCCGACGCGCATGGAGCCGCGCTCGCGCAGATGGCGGGTGAGGGCGCGGGTGTCGATGCCCTGGATGCCGACCACGCCCTGCCCGACGAGCTCCTCGTCCAGCGAGCGCGTGGCGCGCCAGTTGGACGGGACGCGGGCCGGGTCGCGGACGACGTAGCCGGAGACCCAGATGCGCCGGGACTCGTCGTCCTCGTCGTTCCAACCGGTGTTGCCGACGTGCGGCGCGGTCATGACGACGACCTGGCGGTGGTAGGACGGGTCGGTCAGGGTCTCCTGGTAGCCGGTCATGCCGGTGGAGAACACGGCCTCGCCGAAGGTCTCCCCCACGGCCCCGTAGGCGCGGCCGCGGAAGGTGCGGCCGTCCTCCAGGACGAGGACGGCGGGAACCTTCGCGGTTCCCCTGGCGGAGGTCGTCATGGTGCGCCTTCCTGGTTGTGCTGCGCCGCGACGCCGTTGTCGCCGCTCATCTCGTTGATCTTGTCGACCCACGCCTGGTGGTCCGCGGCGTGGTCGGAGCGGAAGCCGGAGTCGAGGGTGCGGTCGCCGTGCTGCCAGGTGACGACCAGCAGGCCGCCCTCGGTGAGCACCTTGCCCGCGATGCCGGTGTCGAGGCGAGCCCCCCGCAGCCGGTCCGCCGGGATCCAGTAGTCCTGCGCTCCCGGGCGTACGACCGCGAGGCCGTCGGCCGTCAGGGTCAGCTCGGCGCGGCTGCGGGTGCCGAGTCCGTGCGCGACGATCCGGTCGAGCCACTGGCCCGCGCTGGTCGAGCCGTGGTACCGCCCGCTGAGCAGGAGCAGGGGCTCGCCGGTCTCCTCGGGGATCTCCGGCAGCTCGGGCAGGTCGCCCTGGAGGGTTCCGCGCCACTTCCAGCCCTGCCGCATCAGCCAGTAGATCAGCGCGACGAAGAGCACGAGCCCGACGACCCAGCCGATGCGCGCGGCCCAGTCGGTGACCTCCTGCGACTTCTGCGCGAGGGGGATCTGCTGGATCTGATGACCGATTCGGATCTGTGCGCTCACACCAATGTCCCGTCCACAACCGTCGTCCGGCCCCGCAGCCAGGTGTGGGTCACGCGTCCGGGCAGCTCACGGCCCTCGTAAGGGGTGTTGCCGCTGCGGGAGGCGAAGCCCGCGGGGTCCACCTGTCCACGGTAAGCCGGGTCGAGGAGGACGAGGTTGGCGGGCTCGCCGGGCTCCAGGGGGCGGCCGTGTCCTTCGAGCCGTCCGATGGCGGCGGGGCGGTGCGACATCCGGTCGGCGACCTGCGCCCAGTCGAGGAGCCCGGTGTCCACCATCGTGTGCTGGACGACGGACAGCGCGGTCTCCAGGCCGACCATGCCCATGGCCGCCGCGCCCCACTCGCAGTCCTTGTCCTCGTGCGGGTGCGGGGCGTGGTCGGTGGCGACGCAGTCGATGGTGCCGTCGGCCAGCGCCTCGCGCAGGGCCATGACGTCGGCCTCGGTACGCAGGGGCGGGTTGACCTTGTAGACGGGGTTGTACGAGCGGACCAGCTCGTCGGTGAGGAGCAGATGGTGCGGGGTGACCTCGGCGGTCACGTCCCAACCCTTCGACTTGGCCCAGCGGACGATCTCCACGGACCCCGCCGTGGACAGGTGGCAGATGTGCACCCGCGAGCCGACGTGCGCGGCGAGCAGCACGTCCCGGGCGATGATCGACTCCTCGGCGACGGCGGGCCAGCCGGCCAGGCCCAGCTCCGCGGAGACGGTGCCCTCGTTCATCTGGGCGCCCTCGGTGAGCCGGGGCTCCTGGGCGTGCTGCGCGACGACGCCGTCGAACGCCTTCACGTATTCGAGGGCGCGCCGCATGATCACCGCGTCGTCCACGCACTTGCCGTCGTCGGAGAAGACCCGCACCTCGGCCGCCGAGTCGTGCATGGCGCCCAGCTCGGCGAGCTGCTTGCCCTCCAGGCCGACGGTGACGGCGCCGACGGGGCGTACGTCGCAGTAGCCGGACTCCTTGCCGAGGCGCCAGACCTGCTCGACGACGCCCGCCGTGTCGGCGACCGGGAAGGTGTTGGCCATGGCGTGCACCGCCGTGTAGCCGCCCTTGGCGGCGGCGCGGGTGCCGGTCAGCACGGTCTCGGAGTCCTCGCGGCCGGGCTCGCGCAGATGGGTGTGCAGGTCCACCAGTCCGGGGAGCAGCACGGAGCCGCGGGCCTCGACGACCTCGGCGCCGGGCGCCTCCAGGCCGCGCCCGACGGCGCCGATCGT
Organism: Streptomyces albiaxialis; assembly: GCF_039530985.1. Classification (NCBI taxonomy): domain Bacteria; kingdom Bacillati; phylum Actinomycetota; class Actinomycetes; order Kitasatosporales; family Streptomycetaceae; genus Streptomyces; species Streptomyces albiaxialis. Next base: position 313,324 of record NZ_BAAAPE010000028.1, on the reverse strand, counting down.
GCCGTCGTCCTCGATCAGGACGTCCTGCGGCTCGCCGCCCAGGACCTTCGCGCCGCGGATCAGGGTCTTGCTCATCAGTTGCTCTCCTCAGCGTGAACGGTGCGGGCGGGCTCGGCGCCGCCGAGCAGCAGGTACATGACGGCCATCCGGATGCTGACGCCGTTGGCGACCTGCTCGACGGCGGTGCAGCGGGGCGAGTCGGCGACCTCGGCGGTGATCTCCATGCCGCGGTTCATCGGCCCGGGGTGCATCACGATGGCGTGGTCGGGCATCCGGCCCATGCGCTCGCCGTCGAGGCCGTAACGGCGGGCGTACTCGCGCTCGGTGGGGAAGAACGCGGCGTTCATCCGCTCGCGCTGGACGCGCAGCATCATCACCGCGTCGGACTTGGCGAGCACCGCGTCCAGGTCGTACGAGACCTCGCAGGGCCAGCTCTCGACGCCGACCGGCACCAGAGTGGGCGGGGCGACGAGCGTGACGTGGGCGCCGAGCGTGGAGAGCAGGTGGACGTTGGAGCGGGCGACGCGGCTGTGCAGGATGTCGCCGACGATCGTGATGCGCTTGCCCGCGAGGTCGGCGCCCTCCTCGCCCACGAGGCGGCGGCGCATGGTGAAGGCGTCGAGCAGGGCCTGCGTGGGGTGCTCGTGGGTGCCGTCGCCCGCGTTGATGACCGAGCCGCCGATCCAGCCGGAGGTGGCGAGGCGGTGCGGGGCGCCGGAGTCGCCGTGCCGGATGACGACGGCGTCGGCGCCCATGGCCTCCAGGGTCAGCGCGGTGTCCTTCAGGGACTCGCCCTTGGAGACCGAGGATCCCTTGGCGGAGAAGTTGATGACGTCGGCCGAGAGCCGCTTGGCGGCGGCCTCGAACGAGATCCGGGTGCGGGTCGAGTCCTCGAAGAAGAGGTTGACGATGGTGCGGCCGCGCAGCGTCGGCAGCTTCTTGATCGGCCGGTCGGCGAACCGGGCCATCTCCTCGGCGGTGTCGAGGATCAGGACGGCGTCGTCGCGGGTGAGGTCGGCGGCCGAGATGAGGTGTCGCTTCATCTGTTGCCTTCCTGCCTTCCGTGGTGGGTCAGGAGTGGTCGCGGTGGTCCAGGGGCCCGGCGCTCACGCACGCGTGCGGGCATGCGGGCGCGCACCGGCCCTGCTCGGGGTCGGTGGAGAGCCGGCTAGACGGTCTCGCGGGTGCCGAGGAGCACGCCGTCGTGGCCGTCCTCCTCGGTGAGCTGGACCTTGACGGTCTCCCGCTGCGACGTGGGGAGGTTCTTGCCGACGTAGTCGGCGCGGATCGGCAGCTCGCGGTGACCGCGGTCGACGAGGACGGCGAGCTGCACGGCGCGGGGGCGGCCGATGTCACCCAGGGCATCGAGCGCGGCGCGGATCGTACGGCCGGAGTAGAGCACGTCGTCGACGAGGACGACGAGGCGGCCGTCGACGCCCTCGCCGGGGATCTCGGTGCGCGCGAGGGCGCGTGCCGGGCCGAGGCGGAGGTCGTCGCGGTACATCGTGATGTCGAGGGAGCCGACCGGGACGGGGCGTCCGGTGATCTCTTCGAGCTTGGCGGCGAGCCTTCTCGCGAGGAAGACGCCACGGGTCGGAATACCGAGAAGCACCACGTCGTCGGCGCCCTTGGCGCGCTCGACGATCTCGTGGGCGATGCGGGTCAGAACCCGCGCGATGTCCGGGGCTTCCAGAACGGGCCGGGCCGGACCGGGGGGCATACTGCTGTCGTCCATGAAAAACGGACCTCCTTCCCCGCCTCACGGGACGGGCCTTAAAGGACGTCGATCTGTCGTCGGACAACGGTACCAGGGCCCGGTGACGGGTCACTCCCGCCCCTCCCCCACCCCAGGTGGAAGCCGTCTGGACCCTCTCGGCTTGACGCGGCACATTACGCTGCGTAACCTCACAGTGAGTTACGAAGCACGCGGCAAGGCCCCACGCGGCGGAGCCGCTCAGCGATACGCGACACAGCGTCCGGGGAGCCATATGTCCAGCGAATACGCCAAACAGCTCGGAGCGAAGCTCCGCGCCATCCGCACCCAGCAGGGCCTCTCCCTCCACGGCGTGGAGGAGAAGTCCCAGGGCCGTTGGAAGGCGGTCGTGGTCGGCTCGTACGAGCGCGGCGACCGTGCGGTGACCGTGCAGCGCCTCGCCGAGCTGGCGGACTTCTACGGGGTCCCGGTGCAGGAGCTGCTGCCCGGCACCACCCCGGGCGGTGCCGCCGAGCCGCCGCCGAAGCTCGTGCTCGACCTGGAGCGCCTGGCCCACGTGCCCGCCGAGAAGGCCGGCCCCCTCCAGCGTTACGCGGCCACGATCCAGTCCCAGCGCGGGGACTACAACGGCAAGGTCCTCTCGATCCGCCAGGACGACCTGCGCACCCTCGCGGTGATCTACGACCAGTCGCCGTCCGTGCTGACCGAGCAGCTCATCAGTTGGGGCGTGCTGGACGCGGACGCGCGCCGCGCCGTCTCCCACGAGGACGCCTGACGGCCGTCCTCCTGTCGTACGTCCGCTGGGCGGGGCCTCCTCCGGGGAGCCCCGCCCAGCGGCGTTCACGGGGCGGGTCGGCGCGGGTTCTGGTCTGATGGCGGAGGGGGTGCCGTACAGACCCGAAGAGGACCTCATGTCGCACCATCTCAGCGGCCCGAACCTCCGCCCGCCCGAGGACGACGCACGGCTGGACCTGACGGATCTGTTCGTCTTCCCGTCGACCGTGCGGGGGCACACCGTCCTGATCATGAACGTGAATCCGTTCGCACCGGTACAGGGCGAGGAGTTCCACCCCGACGCCGTGTACCGCGTCAATGTCGACACGGACGGCGACCACCGGGCCGACCTGGCCTACAGCTTCGTCTTCTCCGAGCCCGACAGCGCCGGGCAGACCGTCACCGTGCACCGTGCGACGGGCGAGGACGCCCAGCGGCACGAGGCCGCGGGCGAGGTGATCCTCAGCGACGCCTCGGTGGCCTTCGGCCCCGAGCCCAACATCGTGGAGTACGGCCGCTACCGGCTGTCGGCCGGGCTGCGCAGCGACCCGTTCTTCGCCGACCTGGAGGGCATCGGCAACGATTTCCAATGGACGGGCAACGACTTCGGCATCGACAAGAACGTCTTCGGCATCGTCCTGGAGGTCCCCGACTCGGAGCTCGGCGAGGGCCCCGTCGGCGTCTGGGCGCGGGTGAGCGTCGTACGCGACGGCGCACTGGTGTCGGTCGACCGGGGCGCCCACCCGTCCCTCACCGCGTACTTCAACGAGGAGGACGCGAAGGAGGCGTACAACGCAGGCGAGCCCGCCGACGACCGGGAGAACTATCTGGAGGCCTGGAGCGCGGTCCTCGCCCACACCGGCGGGTACTCCCGCGAGGAGGCCGGGAAGGCGCTGGGCACGGTGCTGCCGGACGTGCTGCGCTACGACCGCAGGCGGCCCGCGGCCTACCCGAACGGGCGCACGCTCACGGACGACGTGACCTCGGCGCGGCTCGCGATGGTGTCGGGCGGCAGGATCACGGGGGACGGCATCGGCCCGCACACGGACCTGCTGCCGGACTTCCCGTTCCTGGGACACCCGCATCCGGCGAACTGAACGCAGGGGGTGCCCGGAGAGGACTCCGGGCACCCCCTGCACGGGCCGTCGCTAGCGGCGCAGCGTCGGCTTGAGCTCCTTCAGACGGCCCAGCAGGCCGTTGATGAAGCCCGGGGACTCGTCGGTGGAGAACTCCTTGGCGAGCTGCACCGCCTCGTCGATGACCACGGCGTCCGGCACCTCGTCCACCCACAGCAGCTCGTAGACCGCCAGCCGCAGGATGCCCCTGTCGACGACCGGCATCCGGTCGAGGGTCCAGCCCACGGCGTAGGTGGAGAGCAGCTCGTCGATCCGGGGCGCGCTCTCCGCGTACCCCTCGACGAGCTGCATCGTGTACTCGGTGACCGGCGGCTGCCGCGGGTCGGTCCGGGCGAGCCGCAACCAGTCGGCCAGCACGGTGCGCACCTCCGCGCCGCGCTGGTCGGCCTCGAAGAGGATCTGGAAGGCGCGCTTACGGGCCTTGTTGCGAGCGGCCACGGTTAGCTGTTCACCCGGCTCAGGTACTCGCCGGAGCGGGTGTCCACCTTGATCTTCTCGCCGGTGGTGATGAAGAGCGGCACCTGGATGCTGTAGCCGGTCTCCAGCTCGGCGGGCTTGGAGCCGCCGGTGGAGCGGTCGCCCTGGACACCCGGCTCGGTGTGCTTGATCGTCAGCTCGACGGCCGCGGGCAGCTCGACGTAGAGCACCGCGCCCTCGTGCTGCGCGACGGTGGCCTCGAAGCCCTCGATGAGGTAGTTGGCCGCGTCGCCGACGATCTTGCGCTCGACGTGGAGCTGGTCGTAGGTCTGCATGTCCATGAAGACGAAGTAGTCGCCGTCCATGTACGAGAACTGCATGTCACGTCGGTCCACGGTGGCCGTCTCGACCTTCGTGCCGGCGTTGAACGTCTTGTCGACGATCTTGCCGGACAGCACGTTCTTCAGCTTGGTGCGGACGAAAGCGGGGCCCTTGCCGGGCTTGACGTGCTGGAACTCAACGACGGACCAGAGCTGGTCGCCGTCGAGCTTGAGCACCATGCCGTTCTTGAGGTCGTTCGTGGATGCCACGGTCGCGGAATCTCCTGAGACTGCTGCTGCGGAAACCGAGGAGCAGCGCCGCGCAGAAGCCTGTACTGCTCAGAGCGCGAGCAGCTCCTTGGTCGTGATGGTGAGTAGCTCGGGTCCGCCGTCCGCCTGCGGGCGAACGACGAGCGTGTCGTCGATCCGGACACCGCCCCGGCCCGGGAGATGGACCCCCGGTTCGACGGTGACCGGCACACAAGCGTCCAGTTTACCCATGGCCGCAGGTGACAGCCGAGGGTCCTCACCGATTTCCAGCCCCACCCCGTGTCCCGTCGCCTGTCCGAGGGCTCCGCCGTGCCCCGCGGCGTCCAGCACCTGGCGGGCGGCGCGGTCCACGTCGCGGTACTCGGTGCCGGGCCCCAGCGACTCCCGCGCGGCCCGCTGAGCGGCGAAGACGAGGTCGTACAGCTCGATCTGCCAGTCGTCGGGCGCGGTGCCGATGACGAACGTACGGCCGATCTGGCAGCGGTATCCGCGGTACCGGGCGCCCAGGCGCACGGTGAGGAAATCGCCCTCCTCCACGCGCCGGTCCGTCGGCCGGTGTCCGGAGAGTCCCGAGTTGCGCCCCGTGGCGACCGAGGTCGGGAACGCGGGACCCTCCGCGCCGTGGTCGATCAGGCGGCGCTCCAGCTCCAGCGCGAGATGCCGCTCCGTGCGGCCGACGAGGATCGACTCCAGCAGCTCGCCGAGCGCCTGGTCGGTGATCTCGGCGGCGATGCGCAGCGCGGAGATCTCCTCCTCGTCCTTGATCACCCGCTGCTGCTCGACCGCGCAGCCGAGGTCCGCGAGCCGGAGCGCGGGCGCGACCGAGGCCACCGCGCGGTGGCGGGCGACGGTGAGGTGGTGCTCCTCGACGGCGAGCGTGTGCGGGCCCCGGTGCGCGGCGAGCCCGGCGGCGGAGACGGCCGCGTCCCCGTCCTCCTCGGCCAGCGCGACGTCCCGCAGGTCGTCGGCGGGGTGGCTGCCGCCGGGCGGGCCCGCGTCGGACGGGGTGAAGAGGGTGTCCTGGCCGTCGGGCCCGAGCAGCAGCACCCCGTCCTGCGGGGCGCGGCCCGTCAGATAGTGGACGTTGGCTGGGCGGGAGACGAGCACCGCGTCGGCGGGGCCGCCGTGGGCCGTGCTCGCCGCACAACGCTCGCGCAGCCTGGACCTGCGAGCCACATGCACCTCGGACATATGCCGAGGGTACGCACGGGTGGGCGGGCCGACCGGTTGGGAGGGGCCGTGCGGGCGACGGCGTGTCCATCCGTGGCCCGCGCGCTCTCCCGGCTACCAGCTCGGCGGGCTCGCGAGGCTGCGCGCGACGACGGTGTCGAGCATCTGGGCCGTGGCCGACACCTCCTGGCGGGAGTTGTCGATGATGGGCAGCCCCGAGCCGTACCAGCCCGCCATCCGGCCGTGTATGTGCGCGACCTCCTCGTCGGACAGGCGGCGGTTGCCGCTCCGCTCCGCGTTCCGCTCCAGGACGATGTCGAGGCCGGGCAGCAGCACGACGGGGATGAGGCCCGGTCCGACGTGGCGCTTCCAGCCGCCGAGGCCGATCACGGGCCAGTCGGGGAAGACGGCGTCGTCCAGGACGCACGAGATCCCGTTCGCCAGGAAGTTGCGCGCGGCGAAGCCGCAGGTGCGGCGGGCCAGCCGGTACTGCGCCTCCGAGTGGTCGTTCCACCCCGCCTGCGGGTCGGCGAAGCCGGAGCGGACCCACTCGCGGACATCGTCGAGGCTGATGTGCGCGGTCGGCACGGCACGGTGCTCCGCCCAGTACCGCGCGACGGTCGTCTTGCCCGCGCCCGCCGGGCCGATCAGCAGCACGGCGACGGCCGCGCGGGTCCCGTCGAGCTGCGCGGGCGTCGCGCCGGGCGCGGGCACCTGGACGGGACCGCCGGGCGGCAGCTTGATGTGACCGGTGGTCTCGCTGGACGGCGCTCCGCCGCCCGCGGGGGCGCCCCCGGGATGCGGCGGCCCGGCAGGAGCCGCCGGGCGCGGACCGCCCGGGGCGGGCGGCGCCGTGGGCACCAGCGGCCCCGGCGGCGGCCCCGGGCGCTGGGCCTGGGGGTGCGGGGGCTGGTGCTGCGGCGGCTGGGGGTGCGGGTGCTGGGGAGGCTGGGGCCGGGGGTGGTGCTGGGCCTGGGGGTGCGGATGCGGCGGCGGCTGCTGTCCCCGTGAGCCCGGCGGACCCTGCGGACCCGGTTGGCCCGGCGGACCCGGCGGTCCCTGCGGGGGTCCGGCCGCCCGCGCGACGGCCGGAGGGGGCGGAAAACCGGGGGGAGGTACGGGCGGACGTGCCCCGTAGGCTCCACCGTCCCCGTAACGCTGCATCCGGACCCCACTCCGTCTCACGTGTGCCGACGCCGCCCCCGCGGTGCCGTGTGTCGTGCAGATACCGAACGGTACCTTCCCCGGCCGTCCCCGTATGAACGGCCGGGTCCGCTCCCGAGTGCCCGGTCAGGCCGGTCGCGCCGGGCCGCGCCGGTCAGGCCGCGATCTCGGCGTGCGCGGCGAGCAGCATCGCCGGGTCCGGGCTCTCCAGGACGGAGGGCCGTGCCAGGCCCTCCAGGACGATGAAGCGCAGCCTGTCGCCCCGGGACTTCTTGTCGACCTTCATGGTCTCCAGGAGCTTGGGCCACTGGTCGCCCCTGTAGGTGACCGGAAGCCCGACGGATTCGAGGACGGCGCGATGGCGGTCCGCGGTTGCGTCGTCGAGGCGTCCGGCGATGCGGCCCAGCTCCGCGGCGAAGACCATGCCGACCGAGACGGCCGCGCCGTGCCGCCAGTTGTAGCGCTCGTTCTTCTCGATCGCGTGCGCGAGGGTGTGCCCGTAGTTGAGGATCTCGCGGCGGCCCGACTCCTTCAGGTCGTCGGAGACCACGTCGGCCTTGACCCGGATCGAGCGCTCGATCAGCTCGGCGGTGTGCGGGCCCTCGGGCGTACGGGCCGCCGCAGGGTCCTTCTCGATCAGGTCCAGGATGACGGGGTCGGCGATGAAGCCCGCCTTGATGATCTCGGCGAGGCCGCTGACGTAGTCGTGCGTGCCCAGCGAGTCGAGCGCGGCCAGGTCGCACAGCACTCCGGCCGGGGGGTGGAAGGCGCCGACGAGGTTCTTGCCCTCGGCGGTGTTGATGCCGGTCTTGCCGCCGACCGCCGCGTCCACCATGCCCAGCACCGTCGTCGGCACGGCGATCCAGCGGACCCCGCGCAGCCAGGTGGCGGCCACGAAGCCCGCGACGTCGGTGGTGGCCCCTCCTCCGACGCCGACGATGACATCGGTGCGGGTGAAGCCGGTCTGGCCGAGCGCCTTCCAGCAGTACGCGGCGACCTCCGCCGTCTTGGACTCCTCCGCGTTCGGGAGCTGGACCGCGATGGCCTCGTAGCCCTGCGCGGCGAGGTCCTCGCGGAGGGCCTCGCCCGTCTCGGCCAGCGCCTCGGGGTGCAGCACCGCCACGCGCTGGGCCTTCTCCCCGATGAGACCGGGGAGTTCGCCCAGGAGCTGCCGCCCGACGAGGACGTCGTACGGGTCCGTCCCCGCCGAGCCGCCGACGGTGATACGGGTGGGTGCCTGCTCGGTCATGCTTCCTTGAGCTCCAATGCGTCGAGGATCGTCTCGGCGACCTCTTCGGGGGTGCGGGTCCCGGTGTCGACCGTCACGCGGGCGACCTCGGTGTAGAGCGGGCGGCGCTCCTCCATCAGCTTCCGCCACTGCTGGCGCGGGTTGATGACGAGCAGCGGGCGGGGGGCGTCCAGTCCGACGCGCTTGACGGCCGCGTGGACGTCCATCTCCAGGTAGACCACGCGGTGCCCGGCCAGCAGCGCGCGGGTCTCCTCGGCGAGGACCGCGCCGCCGCCGAGGGACAGCACGCCCGTGTGCTCGGCGAGCGCGGTCCGTACGGCGGCGCGCTCCAGCTCGCGGAAGGCGGGCTCGCCGTCGTCGAGGAAGATCTCCGAGATCTCCCTGCCCGTGCTCTCCACGATGTCCCGGTCGGTGTCCCGGCAGGTCACACCGAGCCGCTCGGCCAGAATCGCGCCCACCGTCGTCTTGCCGACGCCCATCGGGCCGACGAGGACGACGGCGGGCCCCCCGCCCGTGTCCGTCACTTGATCTCCAGGTTGTCGAGGTAGCCGCGGACGTTGCGCCGGGTCTCGGCCACGCTGTCGCCGCCGAACTTCTCCGCCACCGCGTCCGCCAGCACCAGCGCGACCATGGCCTCGGCGACGATCCCGGCCGCCGGGACGGCGCACACGTCGGAGCGCTGGTGGTGCGCCTTGTCGGGCTCGCCGGTGGCGATGTCGACGGTGGCCAGGGCGCGGGGCACGGTGGCGATGGGCTTCATCGCGGCCCGTACGCGCAGGAGTTCGCCCGTCGAGAGGCCGCCCTCGGTGCCGCCGGAACGGCCGGAGGAGCGGCGGAGCCCCTCGTCGGTCGGGACGATCTCGTCGTGCGCCTGCGAGCCAGGCACCCGCGCGAGGTCGAAGCCGTCGCCCAGCTCCACGCCCTTGATCGCCTGGATGCCCATCAGCGCGCCCGCGAGCCGCGAGTCGAGGCGCCGGTCCCAGTGGACGTGCGAGCCCAGGCCGACGGGCACGCCGTGCGCGACGACCTCGACGACGCCGCCCAGCGTGTCGCCGTCCTTGTGGGCCTGGTCGATCTCGGCGACCATCGCCTCGCTCGCCTCCGGGTCGAGGCAGCGCACGGGGTCGGCGTCCAGCCGCTCGACGTCGCCGGGCACGGGCACGCTGCCGTACGGGGCCTTGGCGCGGCCCAGCTCCACCACGTGCGAGACCAGCTCGACGCCGGCGGTCTCCCGCAGGTACGAGCGCGCGACGGTGCCGAGCGCGACACGGGCCGCGGTCTCGCGCGCGGAGGCGCGCTCCAGGACGGGGCGGGCCTCGTCGAAGCCGTACTTCTGCATGCCCGCGAGGTCCGCGTGGCCGGGGCGGGGGCGGGTCAGCGGCGCGTTGCGCGCCAGCTCGGCCAGCTCCGCGGGGTCGACCGGGTCGGCGGCCATCACCTTCTCCCACTTGGGCCACTCGGTGTTGCCGACCATCACCGCGACCGGGGAGCCGAGCGTCAGTCCGTGCCGGACGCCGCCGAGGAAGGTGACCTCGTCGCGCTCGAACTTCATCCTGGCGCCGCGTCCATAGCCCAGGCGCCGCCGTGCCAGCTCGTCGGCGACCATGTCGGTGGTGACCGGCACCCCTGCGGGCAGCCCCTCGATCGTCGCCACGAGTGCGGGACCGTGCGACTCCCCCGCCGTAAGCCAGCGCAACCTGCTCAACGTCTCCTCCTCGCGGGGCGCGCCAGCGGAAGAGCGCGGCCCCTCACGGGCCCTACGCCCACTTGTGCCTGCCCCGATCCTCCCACGTGGGAGCCCGCCACCGATTACTGGTCCGGCATACGGAAACCCGCCCTCGTCTCGTTCCGGGCCCGGCCTTCGCCTGCCCTCCCGTGGCTCCGGGGAAGGGCTGCCCCTTCCCGCGCGTCGCGGTCCGCGGGTACGCCGTGCCCGCTCGCGCAGTTCCCCGCGCCCCTGACGGGGCACCTTCCCCCGCTGTCCTCGGGAGGCCTGCGCCGGAGGTGCAGGGCTGGCAAGCGCAGCCCGCCATGCCGGGTAACGGCGCTACGCTCCTCGGGCCCTCAAGGCCGCTTCGCCCGCTGCTCGCATCTCCGCCAGCGGAGCCGGGCGGAGGCCCGTCATCTGTTCGACCTGCAATGCGGCCTGGTGCACCAGCAGGTCGAGGCCGCTCACCACCGCGCCGCCGCGCTGCTGCCAGGACGCCGCGAGGGACGTCGGCCACGGGTCGTAGAGCACGTCGAAGAGGGTGCCGAGCCCCTCAGCCGGAACCGCCGGCGCGAAGGCGTCCGTCGTGCCCGCCGGGGTCGTGGCGATGACCAGCGGCGCACGCAGCGCCTCCGCCGCGTCGGCCCACTCGGCCGTACGGACGGGGACCCCGAGCCGCTCGCCCCAGCCCCGCATCTCGCGGGCCCTGGCCTCGCTGCGGACGTACGCCGTGACCTCGCCCGCGCACACGCGTGCGAGCGCCGCGAGCGCGGAGGAGGCGGTGGCGCCCGCGCCCAGCACCGCCGCGCTCTCCACGCGTTCGACGCCGCGCTCGCGCAGGGCGGCGATCATGCCGGGGATGTCGGTGTTCTCGCCGAGGCGGCGCCCGTCCTCGCGGAAGACGACCGTGTTGACGGCCTCGACCGAGGCGGCGGTCTCGCTGATCTCGTCGAGCAGCGGGATCACCGCGCGCTTGAGCGGCATCGTGAGGGAGAGCCCCGCCCACGTCGCGTCGAGGTCGGCGAGGAACCCCGCGATACCGGACTCGTCGACGTCGAAGCTGTCGTACGTCCAGGAGTCCAGGCCCAGCTCGCCGTACGCGGCGCGGTGCAGGGCCGGGGAGAGCGAGTGCGCGATGGGCGAGCCGAGGACGGCCGCGCGTCTGGTGCGCGCCGCGGTCCCCGTTCGGGCCGTGTGTGACTCCTGGCGCACCTGGTGGGGCATCAGCCGCCGCTCCCGTTCTGCTTGCGCTGTTCCGCGTTGAAGTCCTGGACGTTCTTGTCGTGCTCGGACTTGCTGTCCGTGAAGCGGGTGTCGCCGGGCTTGACGGTGACGAAGTAGAGCCAGTTGCCCTTGGTGGGCTTGAGTGCCGCCTCGATGGCCTGGTGCCCGGGGTTGCCGATGGGCCCGGGCGGCAGGCCCTTGTGCAGGTAGGTGTTGTACGGCGAGGGGTAGCGCGTGTCCTCGACGGAGGTGTTCAGCGTGGAGCGGCCCTTGGCGTAGTTGATCGTGGAGTCGAAGCCGAGGAGCATGCCGTCGTCGAGGCGGTTGTAGATGACCCGGGAGACCTTGCCGAACTCGTGGTCCTGCTGGGCCTCCGCCTGGATGAGGGAGGCGATGGTGATGATCTCCTCCGGCGACTTGCCGGTCTTCTTCGCCGCGCTCTCCAGGCCGGTCTTGGAGTACTCGGCCTCGGCGCGCTTGACCATCTGGCGCAGCACGTCCTCGGGCTTGCTGCTCTTGCCGACGCTGTACTTCGAGGGGAAGAGGAAACCTTCCGGTTTGCCCTTGGCCCAGCCCGGCAGCCCCAGGTCCGCCTTGTCCGCGGCCTTCTTGGTGGTGCCCTTGGGCGCGTCGAGCTTCTTGTCGATCTCCTCGTAGACCTTCTTGGCGCGCCAGCCCTCGGCGACGATCAGCCCGTTCTGGCTGGCGGGGTCGAGCATCATGTCGACGGCGCTGGAGGCGGACATCTCCTTGCGGAGGGTGTACGTGCCCGCCTGGATGCTCTGGGCCTTCTTGTTGCTGTTCGAGGCCTCGACGAAGGCGCCCGAGCTCTTGATGACGCCCTCGCGCTTGAGGACGGCGCCCATGTCGGAGATGGACGCGCCGTCCGGGATGTCGACCTGGACCTCGCCGCTGCCGGAGCCCGAGTAGTCGGGGGCCGGGGCGAAATGGGACTTGTAGAAGTCGTAGCCGAAATAGCCGGCCGTGCCCACGCCCACGGCCAGCACGGCGGCGACCACGGCGCAGGCGCAGCCGCTGCGGCGCTTGGTGCCGTCGGCCTTCTTGGGCTTGCCGCCCTTGCCGCCGCGCCGCCCGCGCCGGGAGTCCTCTTCCTCCTCCAGGAACGCCTGGCGGTCCGCGTCGTCCTCGTCCCGGTCGGCGAAGAAGGCGTGCTCGCCCCGGTCCGGCCCGGGGTCCCAGCCGGTCTCCGGGTCGGGAGCGCCGGGGCCGCCGCCGTGGTCGCCCTGCTGCGGATGACCCGGATGAGGGTGCCCCGGATACCCGGGATGACCCGGATGGGCGTGGACCTGCTGCTCGTACATCTCGGGGCCCGGCCTGTCCCGCATGTGCTGCGGGCGCGGGGGCGGATAGCCGCCCTGGGCCGCGTAGTAGTCGGGCTGCTCGCCGGTGCCGTAGGGGTCGACGGGCGGCATGCCGTAGGGATCGGTACCGCCCGCGCCGTACGAGGGGTCGTACTGCTGGCCGTTCCAGCCGTACGCGGACCCGTCGTACTGCTGCTGGGGGGCGTGCGGCTGGGGAGCCTGCTGCTGGGGGTAGTACGGCTGCTGGGGCTGGCCCTCGTACGGGGGTTGATTCCAGCCATTCTGCTGTCCGACGGGCTGACCACCGTTCCACTCCTGATCCCCGTAGAGGGGGTCATCGGGGTGCCACGGTTGGGAGCCAGGTCCCTGGCCGTACTCAGTCATCGATCCCCTTGTGCCGCGAGGGTGCGGCAGCCTTGCGGTGCGCGTCGGGCGCGAGTTCCGTGGGTGCCCCGCGCTGTGCGAGTGCTGTTCGGGCGGCTGCCGTGTCGCGCGGCACGTTACCGTATCGCGATCAGACAACCACTTCGACGCACTGGCCCGGTGCCTGCCCAGACACCCGTTCGGTCTCCAGTGCACTCTGGAGAATCACCACGGCGGCCGCCTGGTCGATGCGCCCCCGGCCCTTCTTGGAACTGACCCCCGAGGCTCTCATCCCCTGCGCCGCTGTGACCGTTGTCATGCGCTCGTCGACGAGTCTGACCGGTACGGGTGTGATGTTTTTCGCCAACTCCTCGGCGAAGGCCCGCACCTTGGCCGCCGCGGGCCCCTCTCCCCCGCTCAGCGAACGGGGGAGCCCGACGACGACCTCCAGCGGCTCGTACTCCTCGGTCAGAGCCACGAGCCGCCGGAGCGCGGCCGGGACGTCGCGTCCCGGCACGGTCTCCACGGGGGTCGCGAGGACCCCGTCGGGGTCGCAGCTCGCGACCCCGATACGGGCGTCCCCCACGTCGACGGCGAGGCGGCGGCCCCGCCGGACGGACGACATCAGGCGTTGCCCCCGGCCTCGGCGACGAGCCGCTCGACGGCGGCGAGGGCCTCGTCCACGGCCTCCGGATTCTGGCCGCCGCCCTGCGCGACGTCGGGCTTGCCGCCGCCACCGCCGCCGAGCGTCTTGGCGGCCGTACGCACCAGGTCGCCGGCCTTGAGGCCCTGCTCGCGCGCGGCCTCGTTGGTGGCGATGACCGTCAGCGGGCGGCCGTTGGTCACCGCGAAGAGGGCGACGACGGCCGGGCGGGAGCCGAGCCGCTGGCGCACGTCGAGGACGAGCGTGCGCAGGCCGTCGGCGGCGGTGCCGTCCGGCACCCGGGCGGCGGCGAGCGCGACGCCCCGCACGTCCTTGGCGCCCTCGGCGATCCCGGCGGCGGCCTGGAGGACCTTCTCGGCGCGGAAGCGCTCGATCTCCTTCTCCGCGTCCTTGAGCTTGGCCAGCATCCCGGAGATCCGCTCCGGCAGCTCCTCGGGGCGGCCCTTGACCAGCTCGGTGAGCTGCGAGACGACCGTGTGCTCGCGGGCCAGGAATCTGTACGCGTCGACACCGACCAGGGCCTCGACACGGCGCACGCCGGAGCCGATGGACGACTCGCCCAGCAGCTTCACCAGCCCGAGCTGGGCCGTGTTGTGGACGTGGGTGCCGCCGCACAGCTCCTTGGAGAAGTCGCCGATGGTGACGACGCGCACGGTCTGGCCGTACTTCTCGCCGAACTCGGCGAGCGCGCCCGCCTTCTTCGCCTCGTCGATGCCCATGTACTCGGCCTGGACGTCGAGTTCGCGGGCCAGCACCTCGTTGATCTTCTGCTCGACGTCGGTGAGCACCGTGCCGGGAACGGCGGCGGGCGAGCCGAAGTCGAAGCGGAAGCGGCCCGGGGCGTTCTCCGAACCGGCCTGTGCGGCCGTCGGGCCCAGCGCGTCGCGCAGCGCCTGGTGGGTGAGGTGGGTGGCGCTGTGGGCGCGGGCGATGGAGCGGCGCCGGGTGATGTCGATCTGGGCGTACGCCGGGGCGCCGACGGTGACCTCGCCGACCTGGACGGTGCCCTTGTGGACGCTGACGCCCGGCACCGGCTGCTGCACGTCGCGCACCTCGATCACGGCGCCGCTGTGCAGCCGGATCCGGCCGGTGTCGGCGAGCTGGCCGCCGCCCTCGGCGTAGAAGGGGGTGCGGTCGAGGACGACCTCGACCTCGTCGCCCTCGTGGGCCGCGGGCGAGGAGACGCCGTCGACGAGCAGGCCGACGATGCTGGCCTCGTCCTCGGTGTCGGTGTAGCCCGTGAAGTCGGTGGTGCCGCTGCTGTCGGCGATCTCGCGGTACGCGGACAGGTCGGCGTGGCCCGTCTTCTTGGCCTTCGCGTCGGCCTTGGCGCGCTCCCGCTGCTCCTTCATCAGGCGGCGGAAGCCCCGCTCGTCCACGGAGAGGCCCTGCTCGGCGGCCATCTCCAGGGTGAGGTCGATGGGGAAGCCCCAGGTGTCGTGGAGCAGGAACGCCTTGTCGCCGGGGAGGACCTTGCCGCCCTCGGCCTTGGTCTCGGTGACGGCGGCGTCGAGGATGTTCGTCCCGGCCTTGAGCGTCTTGAGGAAGGCGGCCTCCTCGGCGAGCGCGACGGTCTCGATGCGCTTCCGGTCGGTCTCCAGCTCGGGGTACTGCTGGCCCATCGTCTTGATGACGACGTCGACCAGGTCGGCGACGACCGGGCCTGTGGCGCCGAGGATGCGCATGTTGCGGATGGCGCGGCGCATGATGCGGCGCAGCACATAGCCCCGGCCCTCGTTGCCGGGCGTGACGCCGTCGCCGATGAGCATCACGGACGTACGGATGTGGTCCGAGACGACGCGCAGGGAGACGTCGGACTCCTCGGCGGCGCCGTAGGCCACACCGGTCAGCTCGGTGGCCTTGTCGATGACGACGCGCGAGGTGTCGATCTCGTACATGTTCTGCACGCCCTGGAGGATCATCGCCAGGCGCTCCAGGCCGAGCCCGGTGTCGATGTTCTTGCTGGGCAGGTCCCCGAGGATCTCGAAGTCGGTCTTGGTGGAGCCCTCACCGCGCTCGTACTGCATGAAGACCAGGTTCCAGATCTCCACGTACCGCTCGTCGTTGACGGCGGGGCCGCCCTCGACGCCGAACTCGGGGCCTCGGTCGTAGTTGATCTCGGAGCAGGGTCCGCAGGGCCCGGGGACGCCCATCGACCAGTAGTTCTCCTCCATGCCGAGGCGCTGGATGCGCTCG
The DNA here is from genome assembly GCF_039530985.1 of Streptomyces albiaxialis. NCBI lineage: Bacteria > Bacillati > Actinomycetota > Actinomycetes > Kitasatosporales > Streptomycetaceae > Streptomyces > Streptomyces albiaxialis. Next base: position 297,633 of record NZ_BAAAPE010000028.1, on the reverse strand, counting down.
GCCGGGACGCCCACGACATCGCGCCAGATGCGCTCGGCCTCGTCGTCCTGCTCGTAGACCGTGATCCACAGGCGCTCGGGGTCCAGTCCGTAACCCCCCTCGTCCTGGGGGCTGGTGAGGAGCTCCCAGGCGAGCTTGGCGGCGCCCTCCTTGAAGTAGTCCCCGAAGGAGAAGTTGCCGCACATCTGGAAGAAGGTGCCGTGCCGGGTGGTCTTGCCGACCTCTTCGATGTCGGGCGTGCGCACGCACTTCTGCACGCTGGTGGCGCGCGGCCAGGGCGGGGTGACCTCACCCAGGAAGTACGGCTTGAAGGGGACCATGCCCGCGGGGACCAGGAGCAGCGTCGGGTCGTCCGCGATCAGCGACGCCGACGGCACGACGTGGTGCCCGCGCTCCTCGAAGAAGCGCAGCCAGCGGCGGCGGATTTCAGCCGACTCCATCAGTGGTCCTCTTTCCGGTCGTACGTGTAGGTGGGATGGACGGTGCCGCCGAGCTGGCGGTTGCGTGCCTGCGCGGGCAGCTCGGTGAGCCGCTCGCCCTCGGGGGGCGCCGACAGGCCCAGCGCGTCCTTGAGTTCGGTCTCGCGCTGGGTCATGCCCGCGCGGACGTCGAGCGCGAAGCCCTTCAGCTTGTGGCCTCCCTCGACGGCCTTGTCGGCGGCCCGGACGGCGAGCGCGTCGGGGGCGAGGCTGCGGATCTTGCGCTGGACCTTGGTGGTGGCCCAGACACCGGCGGCTGCGCCGGTCGTGAACCAGAAGGCGCGGCGGAACATGTGCGTGGATCAGCCCTTTCCGCGCCTGCGGCCGGCCCGCCGGGCGGCGGGCAGGGTGCGGCTCACGACGACCTTGCGGGGCGGCGGCGCGTCCGTCCCGTTCTTCCGGGAGAGCGCGCGTCGCACGCCGTATCCGAACGCGGCCACCTTCACGAGGGGGCCGCCGAAGGCGGTGGAGACGGTGGAGGAGAGCGCCGACGCGTTGGAGGTGACCTCCTGGACGTCGGTCGCGATGGCGTCGACGCGGTCGAGCTGGGTCTGTGCGGAGCGCACGGTCGCGGACGCCTCACCGAGGAGGGGCACCGCCTGCTCCGTCACGCCCGTCACCAGCTTGGTCGCGGCCTTGAGCGTCTGGGCGAGCCTCACCAGCACCACGGCGAGGAACGACACCAGGATCGCCCAGAAGACTGCCACCAGGAGGCCGGCCACTTCTCCACCGGACACGCTGCACCGCTTTCCTCGGAATTCCCTCAGAATCGTCATGGGATCGGCCGCCGCTCGCCGGGTGGCCGACCGCGGCGACAGACAGGTACCGACCTTATCGCGCCGCGCTGCCGCGCCCGTACCGCATTACGCCCGCGAGGCACAGGGTGCGTGGTGTCATCGTTCCGGGCGATTGTACGGTCAGCGAACAGGCCAGTACGCTCCGTGTCTTATGCGACGCTCTCAGTCCTCATCAGGCACGCCCCGCGATCGCGCCCGCACGCCCCGGCGTACGCCCCCGGGCGGCGGCGCCACACCCCGGCCGGGCAATCTCCCGGCGGAGCTGAACCGGTTCGTGGGCCGCTCCGTCGAGGCCGTCGAGCTGGGCGGACAGCTCGCCTCCGCGCGGCTGGTGACGGTGACGGGCGTGGGCGGCGTGGGCAAGTCCCGTCTCGCGCTGCACGCCGCTGAACAAGTGCAGGATCGCTTCTGCGACGGTGTATGGCTGGCCGAGCTGTCCGCGCTGCGGGACGGCAGGCTGCTCGACCACACCGTCGCCGAGGCCCTCGGGCTGGCGGGCAGTTCGGTGCGTCCGCCGCGCTCGGCGCTGCTGCGCCAGCTCGCCGACCGCGAGGTGCTGCTCGTGCTCGACGGGTGCGAACACCTCGTCGAGGAGTGCGCGGAGCTGACGGACGCGCTGCTGCGGCACGCGCCGGGGCTGAGCGTCCTGGCCACCGGCCGCCGCCCGCTGGAGATCGCGGGCGAGCACGTGTTCACGCTGGCGCCGATGCCGGAGGACGAGGCGGTGGAGCTGTTCACCGAGCGCGCCGCCGCCGTCCTCGCCGAGCCGCCGGGCCCCGACGAGGCTGTGGTCGAGCTGTGCCGCCGCCTGGACGGGATCCCGCTCGCGCTCGAACTGGCCGCCGGACGGCTGCGGGTGCTCTCCGTCGAGCAGATCGCACACCGCATCGAGGACCGCTTCCGGCTGCTGGCGAGCACCAGCCGCAGCGGGCTCGCGCGCCATCAGACGCTGCGCACGGCGATCGGCTGGAGCCATGAGCTGTGCACCGCGCGCGAACGGCTGCTGTGGGCGCGGCTGTCGGTCTTCGCCGGGGACTTCGACCTGGAGGCCGTGGAGTACCTGTGCTCCGGCGAGGCCCTGCCCGCCGACCGCGTCCTCTCGGTCCTGGACGAGCTGGTGGCCCAGTCCGTCGTCGTACGGGACACGGGCGTCGGCACCGAGGGGCAGGCGCGGTACCACCTGCTGGAGACCGTGCGCGAGTACGGCGCCGGGTGGCTGGAGGAGCTGGGCGAGGCCGAGGAGCTGCGCCGCCGTCACCGGGACTGGTACCTGGGCCTGGCGACCTGGTGCGAGCTGGACTGGTTCGGGCCCCGCCAGCCGGAGGTCGCGGCCCGCGTCGAGCAGGACCTGCCCAACGTACGGCTGGCGCTGGAGCACAGCCTGCGCTCGCCGGACGACGCGCACATCGGGCAGTACCTCGCGGCGACGCTGTGGTTCTACTGGATCGGCTGCGGACGGCTCGCGGAGGGGCAGCACTGGCTGGACCAGGCGCTCGCCTGGGACGGCGGCCATCCGCAGACGCGCACGAAGGCGCTCTGGGTCTCCGGCCTCGCCTCGCTCGTGCGCGGCCAGGTCGTCAAGGCGCTCGGGCTGCTGCACGAGTGCCTGGAGCTGAGCGAGGAGCGGGGCGACGAGACGGCGAAGGCGTACGCGCTGCAGATGCTCGGCGTCCTCGCGGTCGTCAGCGACGACCTGCCCCGGGGCAAGTCGCTGCTGCGCGAGTCCCTGGACCGCTTCCGCGAGCTGGGCGAGCTGAACGCGCTGGTGATGCTGGCGCAGGTCGAACTGGCCATGGCCCACGCGTTCGACGGCGAGCTGGAGACGGCGCGGACGCTGTGCGAGGAGGCGCGCGACGTCTCGGCGGACAGCGGGGAGCGCTGGGTGCGGTCGTACGCGCTCTATCTGCTCGCCTACGTGCACATGGTCCGCGACGACCACGCGCGGGCGCGCGAGCTGAGCGTGGAGTGCCTGACGATCAAACGGGAGTTCCACGACGTCCTCGGCATGACGATCGCACTGGAACACCTGGCGCCCCTCACGGCCGCCGAGGACCCGGGGGGCGCGGCGGCCATGCTGGGCGCCGCCGACGCGGGGTGGCGGGTGGTGGGCGCGCGGCGCTTCGGCTCGCGGCACTTCGAGAGCATCGCCGCCTCGTGCCGCTCCCATCTGCTGGCGGAGCTGGGCGAGGAGGCGTACGAGGACGCGTACGCGCGGGGGCGGAAGCGGGGGCTGCTCGCGGCGGTGGACGACGCCGTGCACCGGGGAGCGCGTACGGGCGGGGCGGCGCGAGTGCCCTTCTCGGCGGCGGGCACGGGAGCGGGCACCGGCGCGGGAGCGGGCGCCGGGGTCGCGCGGACCACGCAGGGGTCGGCGGGGCGGCTGCCGGAGCCGGAGCGCGGTCCGGGGGCGGAGACGGCTCAGCCCGCCGTGCCGCCTCCGACGGCCGGGGCCGACGGGGGACAGCAGGCGGGCTGAGCGTGCCGCCGGATCAGCGAGTGATCAGCGGGCGTAGTACTCGACGACGAGCTGCTCGTCGCAGATCACCGGGATCTCCTTGCGGTTCGGGTCCCGGTCCAGGCGGAAGGCCAGGGCCTGCAGATTGACCTGCAGGTAGCGCGGGGTCTCGCCCTCACCCGCGTAACCACCCTCGCGGGCCACCTGGAAGGGGTGCTTGTCGCGGCTGCGCTCGCGGACCTGCACCACGTCGTCCGGGCGGACGCGGAAGGACGGCTTGTCGACCTTGCGCTCGTTGACCGCGATGTGGCCGTGGACCACCATCTGGCGGGCCTGGTAGATCGTGCGGGCCAGACCGGCACGCAGGACGAGCGCGTCCAGACGGCGCTCAAGCTCGACGATGAGGGCCTCGCCCGTCTTGCCTTCGACCTTCCGAGCGCGGTCGTAGGCACGCGCCATCTGGCGCTCGCTGATGTCGTACTGCGCGCGCAGGCGCTGCTTCTCCAGCAGACGGACCTTGTAGTCACTGTTCTGCTTGCGGCCCCGGCCGTGCTCGCCCGGCGGGTAGGGGCGCTGCTCGAAGTACTTGACAGCCTTCGGGGTCAGCGCGATGCCGAGCGCACGCGACTTCTTGACCTTGGGACGCGACTGGTTCACGTTGAACGGACCTCCGTGTAAGTTAGGTGAGGCTTACCTTAGCGGAGGAGAACGCATGTTTCGACCTGGGATTTCCCAGCCCGGCACCGACGCCGAGGGGGATCAGCCGCGTCCCGTGGAAGACGCCCCGCGGCCCACGGCCGCCGAGCGTGTACGAACCCTCGTGGAGTCCAGCGTATCCGCCATGCTGACCATTCCCGGCATCGAGACCGGTGCCGGCGTCCCCGGCGCAGGGTCGCCCGAGGTCAGAGCCGTGACCCCCGACGGGGACGTGATTCTGCTGGTCCCGGCGGACTCCCCCGCGGCCCAGGCCGCCGCGTACGCGCAGGACGACGACCTCACGGCGGTGATGGAGATCACGGACGTCGCGCCCGTCGCGGTCCCGCACCGCATCCGGGGACGCGCCTGGGTCGCCGGGTGGCTCACGGCCGTACGGAACGAGCAGCGGGCCGAGTGCGCCCGCCTGCTCGGCGAGGCCAACCCCTCCGGCATGCCCGCGGGCACGGCCTGGCTGATGCTGCGGCTGGAGGTCGGCGAGGCCTTCGTCGACGACCTGTGGGGCCCCGAGCACGTCGAGCCCGACGAGTTCGCGGACGCCGCGCCGGACCCCCTCGTCCGCCACGAGGCCGAGCTGCTCCAGCACCTCGCCTCCGCCCACGGCGAGCAGGTGCGGGGGCTGTGCGCGTGCCGGGAGACCGAGCGCGTGGTGCCGCTCGCCCTGGACCGGTACGGGCTGCGGGTGCGGTTCTGCGAGTCCGACGGGGACGGGGAGGGGGAACCCGGGGGGCGCGGGGAACGCGGGGAGCGCTGCATGGACGCGCGCTTCGAGTTCCCCCGGACGGTGGAGAGCGTGGCCGAGCTGCGGCACGCGATGCACGCCCTCTTCACGGCCTCCGGGAGCTAGCCGCCGGGCCCCCGAGGGGGCCGGTCGGACCCGCCGGTGAGGGGCCCCGCCTGTGCGGGTTCCCGCCGGTGAGGAGGGTCCGGGCCGCGTGCCGCGGAGTGCGGGCGGGACCTCACGGGTCCTCCCCGCGTCCTCCGGACGAGGGGAGCCCGCCGGGAGAGCTGAGCGCGCAGCTCCCCGGGCCCCTTACGGGGCGCTCCCGGGCGCGGTCCGGCCGCTCTCCGCCGCGCGGGACGCCAGGGACGCCAGGGCCCGTTCCGAGGCCGAGCCCTCCTCGGCCGTGACCACGGCCACCGACTGCTCCGGGGAACGGGCCAGGACCAGCATCTGCTGGGTGACCGTCAGCCTGCCCGCCACCGGATGACGCAGCCCGTACGTGTCCGCCTCGCACGCGCTGACCCGGTGGTCCCGCCACAGGGCCGCGAACTCGGGGCTCTTCGCCGACAGTTCCGTCACCAGCGCGGCCAGCAGCGCGTCGTCCGGGTGGCGCCCGGCGATCAGCCGCAGATTGCCGACCACGGCGCGGGCCTTGCGGTGCCAGTCCGCGTCGTAGAGCGCGCGGGCGCGCGGGTCCAGGAAGTGCGTACGGGCCAGGTTCGGCCGCGCGTCCGGCCGTTCCGGCGCGGTGCGGTCGAGGTGTCCCGCGAACAGCGCGTGCCCCGCGGCGTTCCACGCCAGGACGTCCGTGCGCCGCCCGAGCACCATCGCGGGCGCGCCCCCGAGCGAGCGGAGCAGGTCGCGGGTGGCGGGGGCGATCCGCTCCGGCGGCGGGAGGTGCGCGGACCGGGAGCGGCGCGCCGCCAGGTCGTGGAGGTGGGCGCGCTCGTGGCCGTCCAGCCGCAGGGCCGCGGCGAGCGCGTCGAGGACGGCGTCCGAGGCGTTCGCCGCGTGCCCCTGCTCCAGGCGCGTGTAGTACGAGGGGCTCACCCCGGCGAGCTGGGCCAGCTCCTCCCGGCGCAGCCCGGCGACGCGCCGCCGCTCCGGGTAACGGCGCAGCCCGACGTCCTCGGGGCGCAGCCGCGCGCGACGGGCGCGCAGGAACTCGCCCAGCTCCCCCAGCTCGCCCAATGCGCCCGGCTCGCCCAGCTCTCCCAGCGCGCCCAGTTCGCCCGTTTCTCTCGGCCCGCCCGTCGTCCGCAGCTCCTCCGTCACGCTCATGCCTCTCAGTGTGCGCCGTGCCCGTGTCCCGAGCCTGTCCCTGCCGGGGATAGCCACGAGCGGGGCTGGTTGCTTCCCGGTGCCGGTCACAGGCTGGCCGGACCACCAGCGAACGCTCGGGAGCGAACATGCACGAGATCGTCCTGGGTGACGTCACGGTCACCCGCGTCATGGAGTACACCGGCCCGGTCGGGATGCGGCCCGACGAGTTCTTCCCCGGAAGTCCCGGGGAAGCCTGGAAGAAGCACGCGGACTGGCTCGCCCCGGACTTCCTCGACCCCGACTCCGGGATCTGCGTCTCGGCGCTCCAGACCTGGGTGCTGCGCAGCGAGGGCCGGACGATCCTCGTCGACACGGGCGCCGGCAATCACAAGGAACGGCCGTACGCCCCGGTCTGGAGCCATCTGCGCACCGACTTCCTCGGCAACCTCGCCCGGGCCGGGGTGCGGCCCGAGGACGTCGACCTCGTGATCAACACCCATCTGCACATCGACCACGTCGGCTGGAACACCTACCTCGACGACCGGACCTGGGTACCGACGTTCCCCAACGCCACCTACCTCCTCCCCCGCGCCGACTTCACCTTCTGGAACCCCGCCAACGGCCACTCCTCGCGCCTCGGACGCGGCAACCAGAACGTCTTCGAGGACAGCGTCGCCCCCGTCCACGAGGCGGGCCTCGCCCTGCTGTGGGAGGACCGGCACCGCATCGACAAGAACCTCACGCTGGAGGCGGCCCCGGGGCACACTCCCGGCTCGTCGGTGCTCTCGCTCGCGTCCGGCACGGACCGCGCGCTGTTCGTCGGGGACCTGCTGCACTCGCCGTTCCAGTTCACCGACCCCGACACCAATAGCTGCTTCTGCGAGGACCCCGCCGAGGCCGCCGCCTCCCGGCGGAGGCTGCTGGGTCGGGCGGCCGACACGCGCACGCTCGTCCTCCCCGCGCACCTCGGCGGGCGCGGCGGCGCCGAGATCGCCCGCGAGGGCGACGGCTTCGCCGTCCGCTCCTGGGCCCCGTTCAGCCGTGCCTGACGCGGCCCGCGGAACAGGAACCAGGACCACGACAGGACCACGAGGGGAAGAACAGCGATGAAGAGCACGGACGAACCGGTCGTCACCACGGCGGAGGGCACCGTACGCGGACGCGCCGACGGCACCGCGCACGTCTTCCACGGCATCCCCTACGCCGCGCCCCCGACCGGCGCCGCCCGCTTCGCCGCGCCCGCGCCGCACGCCCCGTGGCAGGGCGTACGGGACGCGCTGCGCCCCGGTCCCACCGCGCCGCAGCCGCGCAGGGACGGCTTCGGGGCGCTCGACATGACGCCGTACTTCGGGCCCGGCTGGGTGCCCGGCGACGATCACCTCACTGTCGACGTGTGGGCCCCGCCGGGCGTCCGGCGCGCTCCCGTCCTGGTCTTCGTGCACGGCGGCGGCTTCGTCACCGGGTCCGCCCGCGCCCCGCTGTACGACGGGACGGCCTTCGCGCGCGACGGCGTGGTGCTGGTGACCCTCAACTACCGGCTGGGCGTGGCCGGATTCCTCGACCTGCCCGGCGCCCCGCCCAACCGGGGGCTGCTCGACGTCGTGGCCGCGCTGCGCTGGGTGCGGCGCAACATCGGGGCGTTCGGCGGCGACCCCGGCAACGTCACCCTGTGCGGCCAGTCCGCGGGCGCCACGCTCACGGCCGGGGTGCTGGCGCACCCCGGGGCCGAGGGCCTCTTCCACCGGGCCGTCGTCCAGAGCGGCAACGGCCTCGGCGCGTTCTCGCCGGACCAGGCCGCCCGCGTGACCCGCGCGGCGGCGGAGGCGCTCGGCGTCGCGCCGACGGCCGCGGAGTTCGCGCGGGTGCCGGACGCGGGGTTCGTGGAGGTGCTGCCGCGCCTCGCGGGCCTGGACCTGCGGACGGCCGACCGGTTCGACCCGCTGGTGGGGCTCAGCCCGTTCAGCCTGGTGCTGGAGCGGCAGCCCGCCGAGGCGGTGGCCGCCGGTGAGGGCGCCGACGTCCCGCTCGTCGTCGGTACGAACGCGGAGGAGGGCAACCTCTACCTCGTACCGCAGGGCGAGCTGACCGCCTCGACCTCGCGGGACGCGCGCGAGGCCGCTGCGCGGGCGCACGCCGATCCCGACGCGGCGCTCGCGCGGTACCGCGCGCGGCGTCCGCACGCGAGCCCCGGGGAGCTGCGCGCCGCCGTGCTGGGCGACGCGCTGTTCGGCACGGGCAGCCGCCGCCTCGCCGAGGCACACGCGGGACGGGGAGGCGCGCCGACGTACACATACGAGTTCGGCTGGCGCTCCCCCGCCGTGGACGGCCTGCTCGGGGCGGCGCACACGGTGGAGCTGCCCTTCGTGTTCGACCGGCTCGACCTGCCCACGCTGCGCGGTCCGCGCGGGCTCCTGGGGGACGCCCCGGCCCCGGAGCCGCCCGCCGCGCTCACCGCGCTCGCCTCGGAGACGCACGCCGCATGGGTACGGTTCGCCCGCACCGGCGATCCGGGCTGGGCGCCCACGGAGCCCCGGCGCTTCACGGGCGAGGCGTAGGTCTGGTGAGGCGTGAGGGCGGTGAGGCGTGAGGGCCGCGAGGCGTGAGTCCGGCGAGGGCGCGGGGTCCTAGTCGCCCGTCTCCCCGCGCAGCCGGGCCCTGACGCGCTCGACCACGTCCGCGTACCGGGCCTCCGCGCCGTAACGCGTCGGCTCGTAGTAGTGCTTGCCGTGGATCTCGTCCGGGGCGTACTGCTGGGCGGCGATGCCGCCCGGGAGGTCGTGCGGGTACTGATAGCCCTTGCCGTGGCCCAGCTTCTGCGCGCCCTTGTAGTGGCTGTCGCGCAGGTGGGACGGGACCGGGCCCGCGAGGCCGCCTCGGACGTCTTCGAGGGCGGCGCCGATCGCCTTCGTCGCCGAGTTCGACTTCGGGGCCAGGGCGAGGGCGATCGTCGCGTGGCTGAGGGTGAGGGCCGCCTCCGGGAAGCCGATCATGGCGACGGCCTGCGCGGCGGCCACGGCGGTCGGCAACGCCGTCGGATCCGCTATCCCGATGTCCTCGCTCGCCGAGATCATCAGGCGCCGCGCGATGAACCGGGGGTCCTCGCCCGCCTCGATCATCCGCGCGAGGTAGTGCAGCGCGGCGTCGACGTCCGAGCCGCGGATGGACTTGATGAGGGCGCTCGCGACGTCGTAGTGCTGGTCGCCGTCGCGGTCGTACTTCACCGCGGCGCGGTCGACGGCCTCCTCCATGGTGGCCAGGGAGATCGCGGCCTCGCCCTTGGCGAGCGCCGCGCCCGCGCCCGCCTCCAGCGCGGTGAGCGCCCGGCGCGCGTCGCCGCCCGCGATGCGCAGGATGTGGGCCTCCGCGTCCTCCGGCAGCTCCACCTCCCCGTTGAGCCCGCGCTCCTCGGTGAGGGCGCGGTGGAGCAGGCCGCGGATGTCGTCGTCGGTGAGGGGCTCCAGGGTGAGCAGGAGGGAGCGGGAGAGCAGCGGGGAGATCACCGAGAAGTACGGATTCTCCGTCGTCGCCGCGATGAGGGTGACCCAGCGGTTCTCCACGGCGGGCAGCAGGGAGTCCTGCTGGGCCTTGCTGAAGCGGTGGATCTCGTCGAGGAAGAGGACGGTGTCCTTCCCGTACGCCCCCGAGGAGCGGCGGGCGCCGTCGATCACGGCGCGCACTTCCTTGACCCCCGCGGTGATCGCGGACAGCTCCACGAAGCGCTTGTCGGTGGCCTGGCTGACGACATACGCCAGGGTGGTCTTGCCGATGCCGGGCGGGCCCCACAGCATCACGGACGCGGCGCCCGCGGGACCGCCGCCGCCCTCCCCCACCAGGCGGCGCAGCGGGGAGCCGGGGCGGAGCAGATGCTGCTGGCCGACGACCTCGTCGAGCGTACGCGGGCGCATCCGCACGGCCAGGGGGCTGGCGGAGGGGTCCTTGGCCTGGCGGTCCTCGGCTGCTGCGGTGAAAAGATCGGGCTCCACGTCGGAAACCCTAAGTCAGACCACTGACAGAGCCCGAAACGGCCGGTCAGCCTGCCCGGTCGGCGCCGCCCACGCCCGCCGATGCCCGTCAGCGCCCGTCAGCTCGTCCAGAAGTCCCACCAGCGGGTCAGGATCAGCATCCCGATCACGCCGGTGTGCAGCACGGGCAGCACCCAGGGGAACTCGGACACGAAGTCGCGCACGGCGCGGGGCGCGGGCAGGAAGCCGTTGCGGATGTTGTGCGCCGTCACGTACCAGAACATGATCAGCGTCGCGATCCAGGCGAGGTTGCACCACAGGCAGAGATTGCCGATGACGTAGAGCGACTGGTACATCAGCCAGGTGCAGAAGCCCACGCCGAAGAGCGTGCCGAAGTTGAACGTGAGCCAGTACCAGCGCGGGAAGCGGGCGTTCGCGAGCAGGGTCACGCCGACGCAGATCACGATGGCGTAGGTCGCCAGGCCCAGCATCGGGTTCGGGAAGCCGAAGGCGGACGCCTGGTCGCTCTCCATGATGTCGCCGCAGGACACCACCGGGTTGATGCTGCAGGCGGGCTTGAAGCCCTTGTCCTCCAGCAGCTTGAACTTGTCGATGGTGATGACCCAGGCGGCGAGCAGCCCCGCGGCGCCCGTGACGATCAGCATCCAGGCGAACGCGCGACTCGCGCCGACGGCACCCCCCTTCGATCCGTCCGCATCGGTGTGCGTCTCGTCGAGGGATGCCGTCGTGGTCATAGCGCTCTTCGTCCCGTCACTTGGTCCATGGGGGGTGTGTGCGTCATTCTGCCCCACCGGCAAGGGGAGTTAGCGCACCTTGGCCGATACGTCCGCGACGACGCTCGCGAGGGGGACGGGGGTCTGCTCGCCGCTGTCGAGGTCCTTCAACTGCGCGACGCCCTCGGCGAGGTCGCGCTCCCCCAGCAGCAGCGCGTACCGCGCGCCGGAGCGGTTGGCGGACTTCATCGCGTTCTTCATGCCCTTGCCCCCGTAGGCGAGGTCGGCCGCGACGCCTTCCCGGCGCAGCGCGGTGACCACGCCGAACAGGGTGCGCCGCGCGTCCTCGCCGAGCGGCACCGCGAACACCTCGGTCGCGGACGGCAGTTCGAGCGCGATGCCCTCGGCCTCCAGCGCGAGGACCGTACGGTCGACGCCCAGGGCCCAGCCCACCGACGGCAGCGCGGGGCCGCCGATCATCTCGGACAGGCCGTCGTACCGCCCGCCGCCGCCGACCGCGGACTGCGCGCCGAGGCCGTCGTGGACGAACTCGAAGGTGGTCCGCGTGTAGTAGTCGAGGCCGCGCACCAGCTTGGGGTCGTCCTCGTACGCCACGCCCGCCTCGGTGATCAGGGCGCGGACCTCCTCGTGGAAGGCCTTGCACTCCTCGCACAGGTGGTCGCGCATCATCGGCGCGCCGCCGAGCTGCCGCTGCACGCTCTCGCGCTTGTCGTCCAGCACCCGCAGCGGGTTGATCTCGATACGGGCGCGGGTCTCCTCGTCGAGGTCGAGCCCGCGCAGGAACTCCTGGAGCGCCGCGCGATAGGCGGGACGGCAGGTCCTGTCGCCCAGCGAGTTGAGCAGGATGCGGAAGTTCCGCAGGCCCAGCGAGCGGTACGCGTCGTGGGCGAGGATGATCAGCTCCGCGTCGACCGCGGGGTCCTCGGTGCCGAGTGCCTCGGCGCCGACCTGCGAGAAGTGGCGGTAGCGGCCCTTCTGCGGGCGCTCGTAGCGGTAGTACGAGCCCGAGTACCACAGCTTCACCGGGAGGTTGCCGCCCTTGTGGAGGCTGGCCTCCAGCGCCGCGCGGAGCACGGAGGCGGTGCCCTCGGGGCGCAGGGCGAGATCGGTGCCGCCCTTGGTGGTGAGGGTGTACATCTCCTTGGTCACGATGTCCGTGGACTCGCCGACGCCGCGCGCGAACAGCTCGACGTTCTCGAATCCCGGCGTCTCCGCATACCCGTACCCGGCGCGGCGCAGGGGGGCCGCGAGGGCCTCGCGGACCGCGAGGTAGGTCGCGGAGGAGGGCGGCAGCAGGTCGTAGGTGCCCTTGGGGGCGTTGAAGGTGCTCACGGTCTTCTCGTCACATTCCTCGTCGCGGGGCGGCGCCCGGGGCGCCGCCTCCCGTGCCGTCGGCGGCCAGCCCGGAAAGGAACGGGTTGGTGGCGCGCTCGCGGCCGATGGTCGTCTGGTGCTGGTGTCCGGGCAGGACCACGGTCTCGTCCGCCAGCGGCAGGCATACGCGCGCCAGCGAGCGGAGGATCTCGGCGTGGTCACCGCCGGGCAGGTCGGTGCGTCCGATGGAGCCGGCGAACAGCAGGTCGCCCGAGAACAACACCGGCGGTACGTCGGCCTGTTCGGGCATCCTGAAGGTCACCGACCCCCTGGTATGGCCCGGCGCGTGCGCGACGGTCAGCTCCAGCCCGGCCAGCTCCAGCTTCGCTCCGTCCGACAGCTCCTCGACGTCGTCCGGCTCGCCCACGGTCAGCTCGCCCATCAGCGGCTGGCCGATGCGCATCCCCAGGGCCTTCTCGGGGTCGCTCATCATGAACCGGTCGTCGGGGTGGATCCAGGCGGGCACGTCGTGCGCGCCGCAGACCGGGACGACGGAGGCGACATGGTCGATATGGCCGTGCGTGAGGAGCACCGCGACCGGCTTCAGCCGGTGCTTGGCGATGACCTCCTCGACACCCTCGGCGGCCTGGTGGCCCGGGTCGATGATCACGCACTCCTCGCCGGCGGCGGGGGCGACCAGATAACAGTTGGTCCCCCAGGCCCCGGCGGGGAACCCGGCAACGAGCACGATCGTCCTTCAGTCGTCCGACAACGGGGAACGGCGTTTCCGCCGATCAGGCTGGTCACAGCCTACCGGCGCCGGTACGCACGGGGCGAACCCGTATCCGGGGCGTATACGGTACGTGGCCAGCACGCACCCCCCACTGCACCCGCAGCCCCCGAAGGCTCGAAGGAGACGAGACCGTGGTCAGCAGTGAGCAGCGGAGAAAGCAGCTCGCACGGGAGAAGTTCGAGCGCCAGGAGCGCCGCCGGGCCGCCGCGCGGCGCAAGGCCCGCGTCCGCAACGGCGCCATCGCGCTCGGACTGGTGCTCGTGCTCGCGGCCGGCGCGGCCTATGCCGCCACCGGCGGACTCGGCGGGGACGACGGCGACACGGCGGACGCCGCGCGGTCGCCGGAGCCGAGCCAGGCGCCCGACCCCTGCGACAAGCCCGCCAAGGGCGAGCCGAACGGCAAGCAGTGGAAGAAGGAGCCCGCGATGAAGGTCGACAAGTCGGCCTCGTACGCGATGAGCCTCGACACCACCTGCGGCACCATCGGCATCGAGATGGACGCGGGGAAGGCCCCGCACACGGTCAACTCGTTCCGCTTCCTCGCGGGGCAGAAGTTCTTCGACCACACCCCCTGCCACCGGCTCGTCGACGCCGACATCCACGTCCTCCAGTGCGGCGACCCCCAGGGCACGGGGCAGGGCGGTCCGGGCTACACGATCCCGGACGAGAACCTGAAGGACCCGCGGCTCAAGGGCAAGAAGTACCCGGCGGGCACGGTGGCGATGGCCAACCAGTACGACGCGAAGACCGGCAAGGGCCGCGACACCGGCGGCAGCCAGTTCTTCCTCGTCTTCGAGGACAGCAAGCTGCCGCCCGACTACACCCCGTTCGGCCGGATCACGCAGGGTATGGACGTGCTCAAGAAGATCGCGAAAGCCGGGTCCTCGCCCGACCCCCAGACGGGCAACACCCCGCCCAACGCGACCGTGGTGATCGACCGGGCGCGGGTCCGCGAGTCCTGACCCCGCGTACAGCGGGAACGACACCGCGCACACGGGGAATTTCCGGCGCGCGGATTGCGGACAGCGCGGGCGCCGGTCGCCTATGTTGGCGTTGTGTAGGGTGCCTGCGCCGACGGCCGGACCTTTCTGTCGGCCGGACGAAAACTGTGGACGATGCCGGGGGGCGCGGGAGCCCCTGTCCAGGCGTCATGTGGAGGAGGCGCTGTGAGCAGCGACCCGTGGGGCCGCGTCGATGAGACGGGGACTGTGTACGTGCGTACGGCCGACGGCGAGAAGGTCGTCGGCTCGTGGCAGGCGGGCTCGCCGGAGGAAGCCCTCGCCTACTTCAAGCGCAAGTACGACGGTCTGGTCGTGGAGATCGGCCTCCTTGAGCGCAGGGTGAAGACCACCGACCTGTCGGCGAAGGACGCGACGACCGCCGTCGAGCACCTGCGGGAGCAGGTGGACGCGCACCACGCGGTCGGCGACCTCGACGCGCTCCGCGCCCGGCTCGACAAGCTGATGGAGGCCGTCGAGGAGCGCCGCGAGGAGCGCAAGGCGCGCAAGGCACAGCAGAACGAGGAGGCCAGGGGCGCCAAGGAGGAGCTGGTCGCCGAGGCCGAGGAGCTGGCGCAGAGCGAGCAGTGGCGCGCGGCGGGCGAACGGCTGCGGGCCCTCGTCGACACCTGGAAGGGCCTGCCCCGGCTCGACCGGAAGACCGACGACGAGCTGTGGCACCGCTTCTCCCACGCGCGCTCCGCGTTCTCCAAGCGCCGCAAGGCCCACTTCGCGCAGCTCGACGCGCAGCGCGAGGAGGCCCGCCAGCGCAAGGAGAAGCTGGTCGCCGAGGCCGAGGCGCTCTCCGGCTCGCAGGACTGGGGGCCGACCGCCGCCAAGTACCGCGAGCTGATGCAGGAGTGGAAGGCCGCGGGCCGCGCCCAGCGGGAGTACGAGGACGATCTGTGGAGCCGCTTCCGGGGCGCGCAGGACGTCTTCTTCCAGGCCCGCAGCGAGGTCTTCGCCGAGCGCGACAGCGAGCAGCGGGAGAACCTGACGCAGAAGGAGGAGCTGGCGGCCGAGGCCGAGAAGCTCCTGCCGATCACCGATCTGAAGGCGGCCCGCGCCGGGTTCCGGGCGCTCAACGAGCGCTGGGACGCGATCGGTCACGTCCCGCGTGAGGCCCGCCCGAAGATCGAGGGCCGGATGCACGCGGTGGAGCGGGCGATCCAGGAGGCCGAGGAGGCCGAGTGGCGCCGCACCAACCCGGAGGCGCGGGCCCGTGCCGCGGGCCTGACCGGCCAGCTCCAGGACGCGGTCGACAAGCTCCGCGGCCAGATCGAGAAGGCCCGTGCGGCGGGCAACACCGCGAAGGCCGAGAAGCTGGAGCAGGAACTGGCGGGCCGCCAGATGCTCCTGGACCAGGCCCTCAAGGGCCTGGAGGAGTTCGGCGGCTGACCGCTTCCGTTCCGCGCGTACGACAGGGGCTCCGGTACGGACGTACCGGAGCCCCTCTCGTACGCGCTGTGTGCCGTCCTACTGCCTGCGCGCCGACGTCACCCGATAGACGTCATAGACACCCTCCACGCCGCGTACGGCCTTCAGGACGTGGCCGAGGTGCTTCGGGTCGCCCATTTCGAAGGTGAAGCGGGAGGTGGCCACGCGGTCGCGGGAGGTCTGGACGGCGGCCGAGAGGATGTTCACGTGCTGGTCCGACAGGACCCGCGTGACATCCGACAGGAGGCGGGAGCGGTCCAGGGCCTCGACCTGGATGGCGACGAGGAAGACCGAGGACTGGGTCGGCGCCCACTCGACCTCCAGGATCCGCTCGGGCTCGCGGGAGAGCGAGTCGACGTTGACGCAGTCGGCGCGGTGAACCGAGACGCCGTTGCCGCGAGTGACGAAGCCGATGATGGGGTCGCCCGGCACCGGGGTGCAGCAGCGGGCGAGCTTGACCCACACGTCGTCGACGCCCTTGACGACCACGCCCGGGTCGGCCGTCGAGCGCCGCTTGGTGCGGGTCGGCATCGGGGGCGCGGTCTCGGCGATGTCCTCCTTCGCCTCGTCCTCGCCGCCGAGGGCCTGGACGAGCTTCTGGCAGACGCTCTGCGCGGACACGTGGCCCTCGCCGATCGCGGCGTAGAGCGCGGAGATGTCCGGGTAGCGCATCTCGTGGGCGAGGGTGACGAGCGAGTCGCCGGTGAGGATGCGCTGGATCGGCAGGTTCTGCTTGCGCATCGCCCGCGCTATGGCGTCCTTGCCCTGCTCGATGGCCTCGTCGCGGCGCTCCTTGGTGAACCAGGCGCGGATCTTGTTGCGCGCACGGGGCGACTTGACGAAGCCCAGCCAGTCGCGGGACGGGCCAGCGCCGGAGGCCTTGGAGGTGAAGACCTCGACCGTGTCGCCGTTGTCGAGCGTCGATTCGAGCGGCACCAGACGGCCGTTGACGCGGGCGCCGATGGTGCGGTGGCCGACCTCCGTATGCACGGCGTACGCGAAGTCGACGGGCGTGGCTCCGGCCGGGAGCGCTATGACGTCGCCCTTCGGCGTGAACACGAACGTCTCGTTGCGCGAGAGGTCGAAGCGGAGGGACTCCAGGAACTCGCCGGGGTCCTCGGTCTCCTTCTGCCAGTCGAGCAACTGCCGCAGCCAGGACATGTCGTTGACATGGTCCTTGTCCTTGCCGCCCTTGGGCACGTCCGTGCGCACCTTGGAGGCGCCGGCGACGGCCTGCTGCTTGTACTTCCAGTGCGCCGCGATGCCGTACTCGGCGCGGCGGTGCATGTCGAACGTGCGGATCTGCAGCTCCACGGGCTTGCCGCCGGGCCCTATGACCGTCGTGTGCAGCGACTGGTACATGTTGAACTTGGGCATCGCGATGTAGTCCTTGAAGCGCCCCGGAACCGGGTTCCAGCGCGCGTGGACCGTGCCCAGCGCCGCGTAGCAGTCGCGGACGGTGTCGACCAGGACGCGGATGCCCACCAGGTCGTAGATCTCCGCGAAGTCGCGGCCGCGGACGATCATCTTCTGGTAGACGCTGTAGTAGTGCTTCGGGCGTCCCGTGACGGTGGCCTTGATACGGGCCGCGCGCAGGTCGGCCTGGACCTCGTCGGTGACGACCGCGAGGTACTCGTCGCGCTTGGGGGCCCGTTCGGCCACGAGGCGCACGATCTCGTCGTACATCTTGGGGTAGAGGATGGCGAACGCCAGGTCCTCCAGCTCCCACTTGATGGTGTTCATGCCCAGCCGGTGGGCGAGCGGGGCGAAGATCTCCAGCGTCTCGCGGGCCTTCTGCTCCTGCTTGCTGCGCTTGAGATAGCGCATCGTGCGCATGTTGTGCAGCCGGTCGGCGAGCTTGATGACCAGCACGCGGGGGTCCTTGGCCATCGCCACGACCATCTTGCGCACGGTCTCGGCCTGCGCGGCCTCGCCGAACTTGACCTTGTCGAGCTTGGTGACGCCGTCGACGAGCAGCGCGACCTGGTCGCCGAAGTCGCGGCGCAGCGTGTCGAGTCCGTACTCGGTGTCCTCGACGGTGTCGTGCAGCAGGCCCGCCATCAGCGTGGCCGGGTCCATGCCCAGTTCGGCGAGGATGGTGGTGACGGCGAGGGGATGCGTGATGTACGGGTCGCCGCTCTTGCGCTTCTGGCCGCGGTGCCAGCGCTCGGCGACCTGGTAGGCCCGCTCGATCTGGCGGAGGGTGGAGGACTCGATCTTCGGATCGTTGCCCCGCACGATGCGCAGCAGGGGCTCCAGGACGGGGTTGAACGGGCTGGAGCGCTGGACGCCGAGGCGGGCGAGCCTCGCCCGTACGCGGTTGGAGGACCCGGAGCGGCCCGAGACGCCGGAGACGGCACGAGCCGGAGCCACGCGGTCACGCGAGACGGCTCCGGCGGACGGCGCTGCCTGGGCGGAGGCCGCCGTGGCGCCATCGGCCGTGCCCGTGCCCGTGCCGGAGGCCGTGGGCTCGGCGGTGCGGGACTCCGCGGCGCGGGGCTCGCGCGAGCCGTCGCGGTTCTTCTCGTGCAGGCCGCCGGCCACCGCGGCACCGGTCCCGTTCTTCTCGGTCTCCTGGCGCTGTGCGGCGGTGAGCTGCTGGGCCTCGTCTGGCAAGAGCACTCCTCGATCGACCCCAGGTCGGACTGCCATGGTAGCCACCATGGCCGGGGCGCCTCCTGTCCACGGACGCGCGGCCGGACGCGCGGCCGGGCGGCGCCGGGCACGGCGGAGGCGGCCGCCCCTCACCAGGTGAACGTATCGGGTGGCCGCCTTATGCCGCTGCGGTTGTGGTCAGACCGTGACCAGCGACTCCATCGGGGCGCCGTCCAGCGCGCTCTCCAGCCGCTTCCTGCCGCCGAGGAATCCCAGCTCCAGCAGCATCGCGACGCCCGCGATCTCGGCGCCCGCGCGGCGGATGAGCCGCAGCGAGGCCTCGGCCGTGCCGCCGGTGGCCAGCACGTCGTCTATCACCAGGACACGGTCGGATCCGGTGAGGTCCTCGGCGTGGACCTCGATCTCGGCGCTGCCGTACTCCAGGTCGTAGGCCTGGCTGAGGGTGGCGCCGGGGAGCTTGCCCGCCTTGCGTACGGGCACGAAGCCGACCCCCGCCCGTACGGCCGCGGGGGCGGCGAGGATGAAGCCCCGCGCCTCCAGGCCGACGACCTTGGTCGCCCCGTAGGCGGCGCAGATGTCGGCGAGCACGTCGGTGAGGGCCGAGAACGCCTCGGGATCGGCGAGCAGCGGCGTGATGTCCTTGAACATGACACCCGGCTTCGGATAGTCGGGCACGTCATGGATCCGGCTGGCCAGCATTTCCCGGACCCCGTCGGGCACGGCGACGGCGGCGGCGCTCCTGTCAGTCATGACGGTCAGTCTCTCACCTGTGCGGAGAGCGACGGGACCGCGGTGCCGCGCCCGGGACGGGCACCGCTTGTCACCTTCCGTCACAGGAAGTACAGGCGGTTGAGCGGCACCTCCTCGGCGGGCTCGGAGGTGACCGGCTCGCCGTCGAGCGTCACCCGGCCGGTCTCCGGGGCGACGCGGACCTCGGCGGTGCGGTCGTTGAGGACCATGTCGGCGGGACCGAGGCCGCGGGTGCCGCGCACGCCGGAGCGGCGGCGCCGGGTCGTCATGGAGTCGTTGCCGTCCTCGGCCGCCGCCCGGCTCACGAACGCGACGGACAGGTCGGCGGCCGTCGGCCCGTGCGCGCCCATCTGGGGGCCGAGGACGAGGGGCTGCGCGGTCTCCACGGAGGCGTTGGGGTCGCCCGTGACGCCGTACGCGGGGAAGCCCGACTTCAGGACGAGTTCCGGCTTGGCCCCGAAGCGGTCGGGGCGCCACAGCACGATGTCCGCCATCTTGCCGGGCTCCAGCGAGCCGACCTCGTGGGCGAGGCCGTGGGCCAGGGCCGGATTGAGGGTGAGCTTGGCGACGTACCGCAGCGCGCGGTCGTTGTCGTGGCGCGGGTCCACGGCGCCGAACTGGGCCTTCATCCGGCCCGCCATGGCGAACGTCCTGCGGACCGTCTCCCCCGCCCTGCCCATGCCCTGCGCGTCGGACGAGGTGATGGGGATGACCCCGAGGTCGTGCAGGACGCCCTCGGCGCCCATCGTGCCCTCGCGGATACGGTCGTGGGCCATCGCCGAGTCGCCGGGGCGGTCGGGGTCGAGATGGTGGACCGCCATGATCATGTTGAGGTGTTCGGCCGCGGCGTCCCGGCCGAAGGGCAGGGTCGGGTTCGTCGAGGAGCCGATGATGTTGGCCTCGCCGGCGAGGCGCAGCACGTTCGGCACGTGACCGCCGCCGCAGCCCTCGATGTGGAAGGCGTGGATGGTGCGGCCCTCCAGCGCCGCGAGGGTGTCCTCGACGGAGAGGCACTCGTTCAGCCCGTCCGTGTGCAGGGCGACCTGGACGTCGTGCTCCTCGGCGACGCGCAGCGCGGTGTCGAGGGCGCGGGTGTGCGCGCCCAGGTCCTCGTGGACCTTGAAGCCGCTGGCCCCGCCCTCCACGAGCGCCTCGGTGAGCGGTCCCGCGTCGGACGACGAACCGCGCGCCAGGAAGCCGATGTTGACGGGCCAGGCGTCGAACGCGTTGAACGCGTGCCGCAGCGCCCAGGGCGAGTTGACGCCCACGCCCCACACGGGCCCGAACTCCTGGCCGATGATCGTCGTCACGCCGGAGGCGAGCGAGGCCTCCATGACGCGCGGCGACAGCACATGGACATGGGTGTCGACGGCTCCGGCCGTGGCGATCAGCCCCTCGCCGGGGACGATCGCGGTGCCGGTGCCGACCACGACGTCCACCCCGTCGAGGGTGTCCGGGTTCCCGGCGCGCCCGACGGCGGCGATACGGCCCTCGCGGATGCCGATCGAGACCTTGCGGACGCCGAGGACGGCGTCGAGGACGAGGACGTTGCTGATGACGACGTCGCACGTCTCGCGTACGGGCGCGGCCCGCAGGTGCATGCCGTCGCGCGCGGTCTTGCCGAAGCCGACGAGGAACTCCTCGCCGGGCCGCGAGGCGTCGTGCTCGACCTCGACGACGAGCCCGGTGTCGCCGAGGCGCACCCGGTCCCCGGCGCGCGGCCCGTAGGCGGCGGCGTAGCGGTGGGGGTCGAGAGTCATGCCGGGGCCTCCCCTTCGGTTTCTTCGGCTTCTTCGGTGGTGTCCAGGTAGCCGCAGGCGCGCGCCCGTTCGAGGGCCTGCTCGCGGGCGCCGGGGGCGTCCAGCGGGCCGTCGACCAGCCCGGCGAAGCCGATGACGACCCGCTCCCCGCCGAACGGCACGAGCGGGACCGTACGGGTCTGGCCCGGGTCGAAGCGGAGCGCGGAGCCCGCGGGGAGGTCGGCCCGGAAGCCGTACGCCGCGGCGCGGTCGAAGCGGAGGCGGGGGTTGACCTCGAAGAAGTGGAAGTGCGAGGTGACGCTGACGGGGACGGTCGCGGTGTTGGTCACGGTCACGGTGACCGTCCCGCCCGGCCCGTCGGCGGGCGCGTCCGGGACCGGCCCCGGCAGCACCGCGCCCGGTGCCTCGTCGCCCCGGTGGCCGCCGCCGACGGGGTCGGTGACGACGACGAGCCGGGTGCCGTCGTCGAAGACGGCCTCGACCTCGACGGCGGTGACGACGTCGGCGACGCCCGGCAGCACGTCGTCGGGGCCGAGGACCGCGCGCCCGGCCTCCAGCGCCTCGGTGAGCCGGGCCCCGTCGCGGGCGCGCTCGCAGACGGTGTCGGCGATGAGGGCGGTGGCCTCGGGGACGTTCAGGCGCAGGCCCCGTCCCCGGCGGGCGCGGGCGAGTTCGGCGGTGGTGAACAGGAGCAGCCGGTCGTGCTCGCTCGGTGTCAGTCGCACGGCGCCCCCATGGGCTGCTGCTGGGTGATGCAGTGGATGCCGCCGCCCGCCGCGAAGACGGGACGGGCGTCGACGGTGACGACCCGCCGCCCCGGGTACGCCTCGGCGAGCAGCGCGCGGGCCCGCGCGTCGCCCGGGTCGTCGAAACCGCAGGCGATCACGCCGTCGTTGACGACGAGGTGGTTGATGTAGCTGTAGTCCACCCAGCCCTCGGCGTCGCGCAGCACCTCCGGCGCGGGCACCTCGGTGATCTCCCACTCCTGGCCCTTGGCGTCGGTGGAGGCGCGCAGGACGTCGAGGAGTTCGCGGGTGACGGCGTGGTCGGGGTGCGCGGGATCGTTCTGCACGTGGACGAGGAGGCGGCCCGGCGCCGGGACGGTGGCCAGCAGGTCCACATGGCCGCGGGTGCCGAGCCGCTGGGCGTCCCTGGTCAGCCCGCGCGGCAGCCAGACGACGTGCTCGGCGCCGATCGTACGGGCGAGTTCGGCCTCCACGGCGGCCTTGTCGAGGCCTGGGTTGCGGTACGGGTCGAGCTGCACGGTCTCCGTCACGAGGACGGTGCCGAGCCCGTCGACGTGGATGCCGCCGCCCTCGTTCACGAGCGGGGAGGGCACGGGCACGGCGCCCGCGAGGCCGCCCACGGTGGCACCGATCCGGGCGTCGCGCTCCCAACTGGCCCACTCCTGCTGCCCCCAGCCGTTGAACACCCAGTCGACGGCGCCGAGCCGGCCGCGCTCGTCGAGGACGAACGTCGGGCCGATGTCGCGCATCCAGGCGTCGTCCAGCGGCGCCTCGGCCAGCTCGACGGCGCCGTGCAGCAGGTGCCGGGCCCGGTCGGCGTCGGCGGGGTCGACCAGCATGGTGACCGGCGCGAACTCCGCGACGGCGAGCGCGACC
This sequence comes from Streptomyces albiaxialis, assembly GCF_039530985.1. Lineage (NCBI taxonomy): Bacteria > Bacillati > Actinomycetota > Actinomycetes > Kitasatosporales > Streptomycetaceae > Streptomyces > Streptomyces albiaxialis. The sequence goes on along the minus strand of NZ_BAAAPE010000028.1, from coordinate 275,194 downwards.
TGTGACCAGGCCCGGCGCGCCTCGTCGCCGTACGTGGTGCCGGGGGGAAACGCCATCCAGACGCGCTCCTGCGGCGCGGTCTCCGGGGGCATCCGCCAGTTCATGAGAGGTCCTTCCGTGGTGCGGGTGGTGCGGGTGGTACAGGCAGTGCGGGTAGTGCGGGTGGTGCGGGCGAGGTCAGGCCGGGCGCGCGAGGGTGCGCCGCGCGGTCAGCGCGTAGACCGCCGACGCGACCCCGATACCGACGGGCAGGGCGAGGTCCACGCCGTGCAGGGCGTGGGCCACGGGTCCGGTGTAGAGCGTGTTCACGCACAGCGCGGCGCTCGTCGTGCCCGCGGTGAGCGCGAGTGCGCCCGCCAGGTTGACGCCGCCGGTGAACCAGAAGGCGCTGCCCCGCGACTCGTCGGTCAGCGCGGGGCCGTCGTAGCGGTTGCGGCGCAGCAGGATGTCCGTCGCGTAGATCGCCATGCTGGGGCCGAGGAGGACGACGGTGAGCTGGAGGACGTCGTTGACCGTGTCCAGGAAGTTGGAGACGAGCAGCGCGTAGAGCGTCAGGGAGACGGCCGCGGCACCGTCGAGCAGGACGCTGAGGGAGCGCCGGACACGGAGGCCGACGGCCTGGAGGGCGAGCCCGGCGCTGTAGGCGGTCAGCGCGTTGATGGCGATCGTGCCGAGGACCAGGGCGAGCAGGAAGACGGGCGTGAACCAGCCGGGCAGGATCTTCTCCAGCGCCGTCTGGGGGTCGGTCATGTCGACCACGGTGGCCGCGAGCGCGCCGAGGGAGCAGACGGCGACGCTGGGCAGGAAGGCGCCGGAGGCCGTCCAGGCGACGACCGCGGCGGGCGACGTCGTACGGGGCAGGTAGCGGGAGAAGTCCGCGCTGGTGGTGTACGAGAGCGGACCCGCGGCGATGAGGGTGACCCCGCCGAGGAGCGCGGCCCACAGTCCCGTGCCGGTCAGCGGCTCGGCGGGGGCGTAGGAGAGGTCGGCGCTGCGGACCACGCTGTACGCGACGACGGCGAAGGCGGCGGTCAGGGCCAGGGTGATCGGAAGGTAGAGCTTCATGATCAGGCCGTGGCCGTAGACGCCGATGGTGAGGGTGAGGGCGGCGATGACCAGGACGACCACGATCTTCACGCCGGTGGTGGCCGGGATCCCGCACCGCTCGACGAGGGCGAACGCGGCGGTCGCGGCGGCGGCGAGGTTCAGCGCGAAGTAGCAGACGGAGATCATCCAGCCGACGACGGCGTTGTTGACGCGATTGCCGCGGACGCCGTAGATCGCCCTGGTGATCACCTCGCTGGGGGCGCCCGCGGCGGGGCCCGAGACCGCCAGCAGGCCGGTGAGCAGCCAGAACAGATTGCCGACCACGATCACCGCGAGGGCCTGCGCGAGGCTGAGGCCCATGAGGACGAGCGCGCCGCCGACGACGAGGCTCAGATAGTTGACGTTCGCCGCGGCCCAGACGGCGAACAGCTCGCGGGGCCTGCCGTGGCGTTCGTCCTCGGGGATGTGGTCGATGCCGTGGGCCTCGACGCGGCCCGCGCGGTCCGAGGGCGGCGTCGCCGCCTGCGCGCCGGAGGCGGCCGGTATGTCGGGGTGCGGGTCGGGAATCGTGGAAGCCATGGACCCCTCCGGGTGCCGGTCGTAACCCACCTGCTTGCTTATTGGTCGGTCACTCAATAGCATCCGCCGTATGTCGTCAAGCGTTCCGCGCAAGCGAATTCGAAAGTCTGCCGCCGATAGACGTGCGGAAATCGTTGAATCCGCCGCAGAAGTCGCTCTATCCGAAGGTCTGGAGTGCATCACTCTCCGGCGGATCGCGGAGGCGCTCGACGTACGTCCCGGCTTGATCAGCCACTATTTCCCGGCCGTCGAGGATCTCGTCGCCGAGGCGTTCGGCAGCGCCGTCAGCGCCGAGCTGGACGGCCTCCTCCCCGAGGACCGCCCCGGGGGGACCCCCAGGCTCCACCTCGCGCGTTTCTTCTCCCACGCGATGGGCGAGGCGTACGACGACATCAGCCGCCTGTGGATCAACGCCCGCCATCTCAGCCGCTACCGCCCCGTGCTGCGCGAGCGCGTGGCCGAGCAGGAGCGCGCCTGGCGCGAGCGCCTCTCGGGGCTTCTGCGCGAAGGCGTCGGGCGCGACGAATTCCGTACCGACGACCCGTATCTGACGGCCATTCGGATCCTGGTCGTCATCGACGGCCTCGCCGCCCACGCCAACACCAGCACCCTCAGCCACCCGCCCGAGGTGACGCGCATGGCCGTCGCGACGGCCGAACGCGAACTCGGCCTGCCCGAGGGCACCCTGAGCCGCCCCGCCGAAGAAGCCGCCGTTTCCGAAGAAGCCCCTGCCTCCGACGACAGCCTCGCCCCCGAAGACGCCTCCGTCCCCGACGACATCCCCGCCCAGTGACCCCCGCGCGTCCGTGAACCGAACCGCCCCCTAGGAGCCGCCGTGCGCCCCCGTCTCGTCCTGCTCTCCGCCCGCCTCCTCGACCCCGTCACCGGACAGGCCCTCCCGGAGACCGCCCTCGCCGCGTCCGGAGGGCGCATCACCGCGCTGGGCGACGACCGCGAGATCCGCGCCCTCGCCGACGCCTCGACGACCGTGATCGACCTGAAGGGCGCCGTGGTCATCCCCGGCCTCGTCGACGGCCACCTCCACCCCGTCTCCGGCGCCGAACTCACCCAGGGCCTCGACCTGTCGGGCTGCGCCGACCTCGACGCCGTGCGTACGGCCCTCGCCCGCGAGGCCCGTACGCTCGCGCCGGGCGCGTGGCTGCGGGGCTGGGGCCTGGACCCGAACGTCTTCGGCGACCGGCCCGTCGAGGCCGCCGCCCTCTCCCCCGTGCTGGACGGAATCCCCGCCTTCCTCCAGCTCTTCGACGCCCACTCGGCGCTGGCCAGCGCCCGCGCCCTGGAGCTGGCGGGGGTGGACGGGCCCCGCACGTTCGCGCAGGCCGCCGAGGTCGTCTGCGACGAGACCGGGCGCCCCACCGGGCTCCTCCTGGAGGAGGGCGCCTGCGAACTCGTCGAGCGCGCCGCCCCGCAGCCCACCCGCGACGAGCACCGCGCCCTGCTCGCCGCCGCGCTGCGCCGGATGGCCGCGAGCGGCCTGACCGGCGGCCACGCCATGGACGCGAACGGCGAGAGCCTCGCGCTCCTCTCCGCGCTCGACGAAGACGGCGAGCTGCCGCTGCGGCTGCGCGTCGCGCCCTGGTGCCGGCCCGGCACCGACGCCGAGGGGCTGCGCGCCCTCGTCGCCCAGCAGGGCACGGGCGGCGCTCTCTGGCACGTCGCGGGCGTCAAGCTCTTCATGGACGGCACCATCGACAACGGCACCGCCTGGCTCGAACGCCCCGACTGCCACGGCGAGTCCACCCACGCCTTCTGGCCCGACCCCGAGGCGTACACCGCCGTCATCGGCGAGCTGCACCGCGCCGGGGTGCCCACCGCGACCCACGCCATCGGCGACGCGGCCGTACGGCACGCGCTCGACGCCGTCGGGAAGGCCCGCGCGAGCGGCACGGCCGGGGATCGCGCGGCGGTCCGGCACCGGATCGAGCACATCGAGACCGTCCCCGACGACGCCCTCCCCCGCTTCGCCGAGCTGGGCGTCGTCGCCTCCATGCAGCCCACCCACTGCTGCGACTTCACCCGCGCCGACCACACCGACAACTGGTCCCGCCGCCTCGGCGAGGAGCGCGCCTCGCGCGCCTGGCGCTGCCGCGACCTGTGGGACGCGGGCGCCACCGTCGTCCTCGGCTCCGACTGGCCGATCGCGCCCTTCCCGCCGCTCACCGTGATGGCCGGTGCCCGGCACCGCCGCCCGAGCCGCGACCTCGCGCAGCCGCCGCACGGGCCCGGGCAGGCGCTCACCGCGGCCGAGGCGCTCCGCGCGATGACGGTCGCCCCCGCGTACGCGGCGGGCGAGGAGCACGAGGCCGGGCGCCTCGCCGTCGGCCACCGCGCCGACCTCACCGTCCTCGCCGACGACCCGCTCGCCGTCCCCGCGACCGACCTGGCCGGGCTGCCCGTACTGCTCACCGTCGTCGACGGCCGCCCCACGCACCGCGCCCCGTCCCTCTGACGCCGGGCGTAGGCGGCGGAAACGCACACGAAAACGCACACGGAAACGCGGCGGCGCCGGAACCCCTCCCGGGATTCCGGCGCCGCCGCGCTCTATCCGTCCGTCCGTGCCCACCCCAGGGCCACGGGGCCACGGGCTACCGGCTACCGGCGCCTGCCCGAGGGCCGGCCCTTGCCCCGGCCGCCGCGCTGCGGCGAGGGCCGCTCGCGGCGCTGGCCCGAGGCGGCCGACGCCGCGTGCGGCTCGGCGTCCCGCTGCCCGGTGACCCCGGCGGGCGGCGCGTCCTGCGGGCCGTCGTCCTCGTCGCCGTACACGTCGCGGCCCTCGCGCTCCTCCGCCTTGGCGCGCTTGGCGAGCACCCGCTTGCGGAGCGCCTTCATCTGCGGCTCGCGCTCCTTGAGGTCCGCGACGAGCGGCGTCGCGATGAAGATCGAGGAGTACGCACCGGCGGCGAGGCCGACGAACAGCGAGAGTGCGATGTCGTTCAGCATGCCGCCGCCGAGGAGGCCGCCGCCGATGAAGAGCAGACCGGCGACCGGGAGCAGCGCCACCACCGTGGTGTTGATGGAGCGGACCAGGGTGCCGTTGATGCTGCGGTTGGCGATCTCGCTGTACGTGAACTTGGTCTGCTTGGTGACGCCCTTGCTGCCCTCTCTCAGCCCGTCGAAGACGACGACCGTGTCGTACAGCGAATAGCCGAGAATGGTCAGCAGACCGATCACCGTGCCCGGTGTGACTTCGAAGCCCACCAGCGAGTACACACCGACGGTGATCGTGAGGTCGTGGATCAGGGCGACCAGGGCCGCCAGGGCCATGCGCCACTCGAAGGCGATGGCCAGATAGATCACGACGAGGACCATGAAGATGCCCAGGCCCTGCCAGGCCTTGTTGGCGATCTGCTCGCCCCAGCTCGGGCCGACCAACTGGGCGTCGATGTCCTCGGAGTTGACCTTCAGCTCCTCGGCGAGCTTCTCCTTGACCTCGGTCGAGGTGTCGGTCTCCACGCCCGCGATCTGGACGCGCATACCGCCGCTGCCGAGCTCCTGGACGATCGCCTGGTGGCCGGAGATCTGCTCGGCCGCCTCGGTGGTGTGCTCCACGGAGGCGCTCGTCTTGGGCGTGGTGAAGACAGCGCCGCCCTCGAACTCGATGCCCATGTTGAGCCCGCGGACGACGACTCCGACGATGGCGGTGATGGTGATCAGGACCGAGAGGCCGTACCAGAACTTGCGGTGACCGACGAAGTCGTAGCCGACCTCACCGCGGTAGAGCCGGGCGCCGAGATTGCCGAGACGGGACATCTCACGCCTCCTTCGTGTCGGTGCTGACGGCGGACTGGCGGCGGCCACGCCGCAGGGGCGGTTTCGCGCCGAGCCGCTTCGGGTCGAGCCCGGACCAGGAGTGCCCCTCGGAGAAGAACGGCTTGCGCGCCAGGAGCGTCATGATCGGCTTGGTGAAGAAGAAGACCACGACGACGTCCAGCGCGGTGGTCAGACCCAGCGTGAACGCGAAGCCCTGGACCTTGCCGACGGTGACGATGAAGAGGACCGCGGCGGCGAGGAAGGACACGAAGTCCGAGACGAGGATGGTGCGCCGGGCGCGCGGCCAGGCACGCTCCACGGCGGGCCGCAGCGTACGCCCCTCACGCACCTCGTCTCTGATGCGTTCGAAGTAGACGATGAAGGAGTCCGCGGTGATACCGATCGCGACGATCGCGCCGCAGACTGCCGGTAGGTTGAGCGCGAAGCCGATGGCCGGTCCCAGCAACGTCATGATCGTGTACGTGAGGATCGCGGAGACCAGGAGGCTGAGGATCGCGATGAGCGACAGGCCCCGGTAGTAGGCGACGAGGTAGATGATCACGAGCGCCAGGCCGATCGCGCCCGCGATCAGGCCCGCCTGGAGCTGGTCGCTGCCGAGCGCGGCGGTGACGGTCGTGACGTCCGACTCCTCGAAGGAGAGCGGGAGCGCGCCGAAGGAGAGGATGTTGGCCAGGTCCTCGGCGGACTCCTGGGTGAAGCTGCCGGAGATCTCCGCGTTGCTGGTCAGCCGCTCGCGGACGCTGGGGGCCGACTGGACCTCGCCGTCGAGGGCGATGGCGAACTGGTTCTGCGGCTGCTGCTTCTGCGCGAGCTTGCCGGTGATGTCGCCGAACTGGTCCGAGCCCTTGTCGTCGAACGACATCTGGACGATCCACTGGCCGCGCTGCTGGTCGAGAACGGCCTTGGCCTTGCTGACGTTCTTGCCCGCGACGGCGACCGGGCCCAGTGCGTACTTGACCTTCTCCTGCGCGTCGCAGGCGACGATCGGGTCCTCGGGCTTGGCCGCCGCGGCCTTCTCGCTCGCCTTGGCCTTGGCCTCCTTGGTGGAGCAGTCCAGCGTCTGGAGCTTCTTGTCCAGACCCCGGGGCAGCGACGGCTGCTGGGGCTGCTGCGGCGGAAGCGAGGGCTGCTGGCTCTCCTTCGGGCTCTTGGTCTCGGTGGCCTTCGGGCTCGGCTCGTTCTTCGCCTTGAGCCCGTCGGTGACCGCGCGGCCCTGAGGCTGGTCGGTGCCCTTGCTCGGGGTCGCCTTCGGGCTCTGGTCCTTCTCGCCGTCCTTCTGGTCGTCCTGCTTCTTCTCCGGGCCGGTGGACTCGGAGGGCTGCGGCTTCTCCGGCTGCTTCGGCGCCACCTGGGCGTAGGTCAGGACGGGGCGGAAGCCCAGCTCCGCGGTGGTGCCCACCTGCTCGCGGGCCTGCTTGGAGTTCGTGCCCTTGGGGATGTTGACGATGATGTGCTTGTCACCCTGGGTCTGGACCTCGGCCTCCTGCACACCCAGACCGTTCACACGCCGCTCGATGATGCTGACGGCGGTTTCCATGTTGGTCTGGTTGATCGCATTGGGCTTGCCGGGCTGGTTCTTGGCCTCGAGCGTGATGCTCGTGCCGCCCGCGAGGTCGATGCCCAGCCGGGGCGCTTTGTGGCCGGAGAGGAACATTCCCCCGACCAGCCCGGCCATGACCAGCAGGATCAACCCGAGGGAGCGCCATGGCTTCCCCTGGGCGCCCGGGGTCCTGCGGCCCCTCTTCGGTGCTGCCACCTTCTCGTCTCTCCCTGTCCAACCGCCCCTGCCGCCCCCGGAGTTCGTTCGGCCGGGCGACCGCGCGGCGCGCAAAGTGGTGTGCGGACGTCCTCCGCCGCCGGACCCGGTCTCGGTCCGGCGGCGCCGACCTTACTTGGAGCCGGAGTCTCCGTCGCGCTTGGTGTCGCTGGAGTCCGTGTCGGCCTTCGCGGTCTTGGCGTCCTCGGCGGCGTCCGCTTCACCCTCGGAGTCGTCGTCGGCGTCCTTCTTGCCGAGTTCGATCTTCTCGTCGGCGGGCGTGTCGTCCTCGTCGCGGGTCAGCGCGGAGGCGTCGTCGGGCACATCGACGTCGAGGGACTCGCTCTCCCCCGCGTTGACGATCCGGTCGAACTCGTCGTCCGGGAGGACGGCGCCGATGGCGTTCTTGGCGAAGAGCGCGTGCACGCCCGGTTCGAGTTCGAGGAGAACCGCGTCGTCGCGGATCTCCTTGACGACGGCATACATGCCCCCGATCGTCCGGACGCCGGTGCCGGGCTGCATCGAGTCACGCATCTCGGCAGCCTGGCGCTGCTTCTTCTTGGCAGAACGCGTCATCAGGAACATGGCCCCGATGAGAACGATGAACGGGAGCAGAGCAATAGGGTCCACGGCGGAAGATATTCCTTAGCACGGCCGCGTCTCAGCGGCCTGGGTATTCGGGGTGGGCATGCCGCCCTCAAGGGGCGGCGTCGGCGGAGTCTAAGTCAGGGCTCGCCGATGGAACAACGTCAAGCATGGCACTCGGGTTCCTGGCCCGGCGAGTCTCCGCGCCGTCACGCTCCGAACAGTCCCTGTTGCCCCGATCCGCCCGGGGGTGACGGCGGATTCTGCTGGGGTGGGGTCAGTCCCAGGTGTGCCCATGCGGCGGGGGTCGCGATCCGGCCACGCGGGGTGCGCGCGAGCAGGCCCTCCCGTACGAGGAAGGGCTCGGCGACCTCCTCGACGGTCTCACGCTCCTCCCCCACCGCGACGGCCAGGGTCGAGAGGCCGACGGGGCCGCCGCCGAAGAGCTTGAGCAGCGAGCCGAGGACGGCGCGGTCGAGCCGGTCGAGGCCGCGCTCGTCCACCTCGTACACCTCCAGGGCGCGGTGCGCGATCTCGCGGGTGATCACGCCGTCGGCCTTGACCTGGGCGTAGTCCCGCACGCGGCGCAGCAGCCGGTTGGCGATACGGGGCGTCCCGCGCGAGCGCCCGGCGATCTCGACGGCACCCTCCGCGTCCGTACGCACGTCGAGCAGGCCCGCGGAGCGGTGGACGACCTGCTCCAGCTCCGCCGGCTCGTAGAACTCCATGTGCGCGGTGAAGCCGAAGCGGTCGCGCAGCGGGGGCGGCAGCAGACCGGCGCGGGTGGTGGCGCCGACCAGGGTGAACGGGGGCAGTTCGAGCGGGATCGCGGTGGCGCCCGGGCCCTTGCCGACGATGACGTCGACGCGGAAGTCCTCCATCGCCATGTAGAGCATCTCCTCGGCGGGGCGCGACATCCGGTGGATCTCGTCGAGGAAGAGGACCTCGCCCTCCTGGAGGGAGGAGAGGATCGCCGCGAGGTCGCCCGCGTGCTGGATGGCGGGGCCGCTGGTGATGCGGATGGGGGCGCCCATCTCGGCCGCGATGATCATCGAGAGCGTGGTCTTGCCGAGGCCGGGCGCGCCCGAGAGCAGCACGTGGTCGGCGGTGCCGCCGCGCGCGCGGGCGGCCCGCAGCACGAGGTCGAGCTGCTCGCGGACCTTGGGCTGGCCGATGAACTCGCCCAGTTCCTTGGGGCGCAGCGCGGCCTCGACGGCCTGGTCCTCGCTGTCGGCGTCGGCGGCGACGAGGCGCTCGTCCCAGTTGGCGGGCGCGCCGCCCGGGGGTGTCTCGCTCATTCCCGCCTCACCTGGTCCTGTTCAGCGTCTGGAGCGCGGCCTTGAGCAGAGCGCCGACCTGCGGGTCGGCCATCTCCTCGGCCTGCGGCGCGACCGCCGAGACGGCCTCGTCGGCCTCCCGGGTGGCGTACCCCAACCCGACGAGCGCCGCGTGGAGTTGCTCGCGCCAGCCGGCGGCCGCCGGGGTGCCGATGCCCTGCGCGCGGGCGTGCGCGCCGGTGCCCAGGGGCTCGCCCAGCCGGTCCTTCAGTTCCAGCAGCAGCTTCTGCGCGCCCTTCTTGCCGATGCCGGGGACGGCGGTGAGGGCCTTCTCGTCGCCGCTGGAGACCGCGTACCGCAGCGCGTCGGGGCTGTGCACGGCGAGCATGGCCTGGGCGAGGCGCGGGCCGACGCCGCTGGCGGTCTGGAGCAGTTCGAAGGTCTGCCGCTCGTCGTCGTCCGCGAAGCCGTAGAGCGTCAGCGAGTCCTCGCGGACGACCAGGGAGGTGGCGAGCTTGGCGGGCTGTCCGACGCGCAGCTCGGCGAGGGTGCCGGGCGTGCACTGCACGGCCATCCCGACCCCGCCCACCTCGATCACGGCGCTGTCGGGGGCGAGGGCCGCCACGGGGCCCGAGACGAAGGCGATCATCGACGCGTACCTTTCAGCCGCTGCGCGGCCGTCGCTTGCGGGGCCTGCCGGCCCGTCCGGGCCTGCTGGGCCCGGTGGGCCTGCTGGAGACGGTTCTGAGCGGGGGCCCGCCAGATGTGGCAGATGGCGAGCGCGAGGGCGTCGGCCGCGTCGGCCGGCTTCGGGGGCGCGTCCAGCCGGAGGAGCCGGGTGACCATGGCCCCGACCTGCGCCTTCTCCGCGCGTCCCGTGCCGGTCACGGCGGCCTTGACCTCGCTGGGGGTGTGCAGCGCGACGGGCAGGCCGCGGCGCGCGGCGCAGAGCATCGCGACGGCGCTGGCCTGGGCCGTGCCCATCACCGTCCGTACGTTGTGCTGGCTGAAGACCCGCTCGACGGCGACGGCCTCGGGGCGGTGGGCGTCCAGCCACTCCTCGACGCCGCGCTCGATGAGAACCAGCCGGTCGTGGGTCTCGGCCTCCGCCGGTGTGCGCACGACGCCCACGCCGATCATCGTGAGCGGGCGCCCCGCGACGCCGTCGACCACGCCGACCCCGCAACGGGTCAGCCCCGGGTCGATCCCCAGCACGCGCAACGCCGTTCTCCCTCCCCTGCCGCTTCACCTGTTCCCGCAGGTTATCGGGCGGCACCGACAATGCGACGGCCCGGCGGAACGCGTGTCCGCCGGGCCGTCGCCCCGATCCGCGCGAGGCACCCGCCTCAGGCGTCGACCTTCGCCATGACCTCGTCGGAGACGTCGAAGTTCGCGTAGACGTTCTGGACGTCGTCGCTGTCCTCCAGCGCGTCGATCAGCTTGAAGATCTTCCGCGCGCCCTCCTCGTCCAGCTCGACCTGGACGGTCGGCAGGAAGCTGGAGTCCGCCGAGTCGTAGTCGATCCCGGCGTCCACGAGCGCGGTGCGGACCGCGACGAGGTCGGTGGCCTCGCTGACGACCTCGAAGGACTCGCCCAGGTCGTTGACCTCCTCGGCGCCCGCGTCGAGCACGGCACCGAGGACGTCGTCCTCGCTCAGGCCGCTCTTCGGGACGATGACGACGCCCTTGCGGTTGAAGAGGTACGAGACGGAGCCCGGGTCGGCCATCGAGCCGCCGTTGCGGGTCATGCCCACGCGCACGTCGGACGCGGCGCGGTTGCGGTTGTCGGTCAGGCACTCGATGAGCACCGCGACACCGTTGGGCCCGTAGCCCTCGTACATGATCGTCTCGTAGTCCGCGCCACCGGCCTCAAGACCGGCGCCGCGCTTGACCGCGCTGTCGATGTTCTTGTTGGGGACCGACTGCTTCTTCGCCTTCTGGATGGCGTCGTACAGCGTCGGGTTGCCGTCCGGGTCGGCGCCGCCCGTACGTGCCGCGACCTCGATGTTCTTGATCAGCTTCGCGAAGAGCTTGCCGCGCTTGGCATCGATCACGGCCTTCTTGTGCTTGGTGGTAGCCCACTTAGAGTGGCCGGACACAGCCTCGCTCCTTCAAAGTCACCAACAGAATCAACGCGGAGATCCTACAGTCAGCGACTCAGCGTGCTGACCGCACCATCTCCGTGAACAGTCCGTGCACCCGGTGGTCGCCCGTGAGCTCCGGGTGGAAGGACGTCGCGAGCAGGTTCCCCTGCCGCACGGCGACGGCATGCCCGTCGTACGAGGCCAGTGTCGTCGTCTCCGCGCCGGTGGACTCCACCCAGGGGGCGCGGATGAAGACGCCCTCGACGGGGCCGCCGTCCACACCCTCCATGATGAGGGATGCCTCGAAGGACTCGTTCTGCCGCCCGAAGGCGTTACGGCGGACGATCATGTCGATGCCGCCGATCGTCTCCTGGCCGGAGCGCGGGTCCAGGATCTTGTCGGCCAGCATGATCATTCCGGCGCACGAGCCGTAGGCGGGCATGCCCGCCCGTATCCGCTCGCGCAGCGGCTCCATCAGGCCGAACGCGACCGCGAGCTTGGAGATCGTGGTGGACTCCCCGCCGGGGATGACGAGGCCGTCGACCGCCTCCAGCTCCTCGGCGCGGCGTACGGAGACGGCCCGGGCCCCCGCGGCCTCCAGGGCCGCGAGGTGCTCCCGGGTGTCGCCCTGGAGGGCGAGGACGCCGACGGCGGGCGCGGCGGTGGTGCGCGGGGTCACCCGTCACCAGCCCCTGTTCGCGTAGCGCTCGCCCTCGGGGAGCGTGTCGCAGTTGATGCCGACCATGGCCTCGCCGAGGCCGCGCGAGACGTCGGCGATGACCTTCGGGTCGTCGTAGAAGGTGGTGGCCTTCACGATCGCCGCCGCGCGCTTGGCCGGGTCGCCGGACTTGAAGATGCCGGAGCCGACGAAGACGCCCTCGGCGCCGAGCTGGCGCATCAGCGCCGCGTCGGCCGGGGTCGCGACGCCGCCCGCGGAGAAGAGGACCACGGGGAGCTTGCCGGCCTCGGCGACCTCCTTGACCAGCTCGTACGGGGCGCGCAGCTCCTTGGCCGCGGCGTACAGCTCGTTGTTGTCGAGGACGGTCAGCTTGCCGATCTCGTTCTTGATCTGGCGCATGTGGCGGACGGCCTCGACCACGTTGCCCGTGCCGGCCTCGCCCTTGGAACGGATCATCGCGGCGCCCTCGGCGATCCGGCGCAGGGCCTCGCCCAGGTTGGTCGCGCCGCACACGAACGGGGTCGTGAAGGCGAACTTGTCGCTGTGGTTGACCTCGTCGGCGGGGGTGAGGACCTCGGACTCGTCGATGTAGTCGACGCCGAGCGCCTGGAGGATCTGCGCCTCGACGACGTGGCCGATACGGGACTTGGCCATGACCGGGATCGAGACGGCCTCGATGATGCCGTCGATCATGTCCGGGTCGGACATCCGGGCCACGCCGCCGTCCTTGCGGATGTCGGCGGGGACGCGCTCCAGGGCCATGACGGCGACGGCGCCCGCGTCCTCGGCGATCTTCGCCTCCTCCGGCGTGACGACGTCCATGATCACGCCGCCCTTGAGCTGCTCGGCCATGCCGCGCTTGACGCGCGCGGTGCCGGTCTCGGGGGTCGGAGCAGCGGCGGTGCCTGTGGCGGTGGACGGAGAAGACACGGTTTGACCTCGCTCGACGGGATCTCGACAGGGTGAAGGGGACGGGACCCTCCGGGTCCGTCACCGTCACCGTCGCCGATGGGGCGAGGCCGGGAAAAGGGCCAATCGATGTGCTGTGGCTCCTTGGGGCACCACCGGCGGCCCCGCCCCGCCGCTACTGGCCCCGGTCCGCGAGCACCGGCGGCGGCTCGTCGTCCATCTCGAACGCCTGCGGCGAGGGCGCGTGCCCCGCGAGCCGGAACCAGCGCACCGTGCGGTGCCGCCGCAGCGCCCGCGCCGCGCGCACCGAGTCGTTGTGGAACCGCCGGGCCATCGGCACACGCCGCACCGCCGCGCCCAGCTCGCGCGCCGTCTCGTCGCCCCCGGGCGCCGCGCGTACGGCCTCGACCTGCGCGCTGTCCGCGAAGACCGCCCGCAGCGCCTGGCTCAGCTCGCTCTCGGCGACCTCCCGCTGGTCCTCCTCGGCCTGCCGGGCGTCGTGCGCCGCCTGGTAGAGCACGATCGACGCGGCGGGGTCCAGTACGCCCGCCGTCGCCAGCTCCTGCGCGATGGAGGCCCGGCGCAGGAGCTGCGCGTCGAGGGCCGCCTTCGCGGCGTCGATCCGCGCGTGCAGCCGGTCCAGGCGGCCCGCGGTCCAGCTCAGATAGACGCCGATCACCAGCAGGACGGCGGCGATCCAGATCAGTGTGGTGACGGTGGGCATCGTGGCTCTCGGGTCTCGTCGTCGGTCACGGGCCGCCCGGTCGGAGGCCCGTCAGTCGCGGGCCAGGCCGAGCCGGGCCCGCAGCCCCGTACGTTCGTCCGGCGCGACGGAGGCGGCGCCGTCGGTCACCGTCTCGTAGACGGCGAGGATGTCCGCGCCGACCGTGGACCAGTCGAAGCGGCGCACATGGCGCGTGCCCAGCGCGCGCAGCTCGGCGCGGCGCTCGGGGTCGGCGAGGAGGCGCACGGCGGAGGCCGCCAGCGCGTCGGCGCTCTCGTTGGTGAACAGCTCGCCCGCCGCTCCCCCGTCCAGCACCTGCTCGAAGGCGTCCAGGTCGGAGGCGAGGACCGGCGCGCCCGCCGACATCGCCTCGACGAGGATGATGCCGAAGCTCTCGCCGCCCGTGTTGGGCGCCACGTACAGGTCCACGCTGCGCAGCAGCCGCGCCTTGTCCTCGTCGCTGACCATGCCGAGGAACTCGACGCTCTCCCGCATGCCCTCGGGCAGCGAGGCGACCGCCTCCTCCTCGTCACCCCGGCCCGCGACCAGCAGCCGCGTCCCGGGCGCCTTCTCCAGGATCCCGGGCAGCGCCCTCATCAGGACGGGCAGGCCCTTGCGGGGCTCGTCGATCCGGCCGATGAAGCCGATCGTGCGGCCCTCGGGCCCGCCCTGCCACTCCGGCTTGGGCTCGGCGTCCGCGAAGAAGCCGACGTCCACGCCGTTGGGGATGACGACCGCGTCGCCGCCCAGGTGCTCGACGAACGTGCGGCGGGCGTACTCGCTGACCGCGATACGGGCGCTGATCTTCTCCAGCGCGGGCTGGAGGATCGGATAGGCCGCGATCATGATCCGCGAGCGCGGGTTGGACGTGTGGAACGTCGCGACGATCGGCCCCTGCGCGCTCCAGCACGCCAGCAGCGCGAGGGACGGCGTCGCGGGCTCGTGGATGTGCAGCACGTGGAAGTCGCCCTCGTGCACCCAGCGGCGTACGCGCGCGGCCGACAGGAAGCCGAAGTTGAGCCGCGCGACCGAGCCGTTGTACGGCACGGGAACGGCACGTCCGGCCGAGACGACGTACGGCGGAAGAGGGGTCTCGTCGTCCGACGGGGCGAGGACGGAGACCTCGTGCCCGAGCCGGATCAGGTGCTCGGCCAGATCGCGGACATGGAACTGGACGCCGCCCGGCACGTCCCACGAGTACGGGCAGACGATGCCGATCCTCATCCGGTCCCCTCCCGAGGCTCCAGGTCGGACAGCCAGAACCGCTGGAGCATGTGCCAGTCCTCCGGATGCTCGGCGATGCCCGCGGCGAAGACGTCCGCCATGGTCTGCGTCATGGCCGCGGACTTCTCCCTGCGGGTGCCGTGCGCGGGCACCTCGACCGGCTCGTGCACCCGCCCCTTCATGACGGGCGACCCGTCGTACCACAGCGTGACCGGCATGAGCAGCGCCCCTGTCTGCTGGGCCAGCATCGCGGGCCCCGCGGGCATCCGCGCGGTCTCGCCGAAGAACTTCACGTCGAGCCCGGACGAGGACAGATCGCGGTCGGCGACCAGGCAGACGAAGCCCCCGGAGCGCAGCCTCCGGGCCAGCGTGCCGAACGCGGAGCCGCCCGCGTGCGGCAGCACCTCCATGCCCAGGCCCTCGCGGTAGGCCACGAAGCGGTCGTAGAGCGACTCGGGCTTCAGCCGCTCCACGACGGTCGTGAACGGCGTCTCCGTCTCGGTGACGACCCACGCGCCCGCGAGGTCCCAGTTGCCCATGTGCGGCAGCGCGAGCAGCACGCCCCGGTCGGAGGCGAGCCCGGCCCTGAGCTGGTCCATGTTCTCGATCTCGACGGAGTCCAGGAGCTGCCGCCTGCTGTAGGCGGGCAGCCGGAAGGACTCCATCCAGTAGCGCATGTACGAGCGCATCCCGGCCCGCGAGAGCCGCCGCAGGTACGCCTCGGAGGCGTCGGGCACCACGCGCGCCAGGTTCGCCTCCAGGCGGCTGACGCCCTTGCCGCGCCGCTTCCAGGCGACGTCCGCGATGCGGCGCCCCAGCCGCGCGGCGGCGGGCGCGGGCAGCTTCTTCACGCCGGCCCAGCCGAGCTGGTAGAGCGAGTCGGTGAGGCGCTCCCTGGCCGGGCTCAAGCGGTCCTCCCCTCGGCCTTGGAGGCTTCCTCCCCGGCGTCCGGCGCGGGCTCCGCCGCGGGCTCCGCCGCCGCCTCCGCGTCCGCCTCGGCGGCCTCGCGCCGCACGGTCACCACGCGCTGGCCCAGCGTCACCGCGCTGCCCACGGCGACCACCCACAGCGCGAGCGGCAGCAGCAGCCCGATGTGCGGCACGCCGAAGGTCCGCTCGAAGCCGGAGAGCCCGGCGAGCACCAGCGTGATCACCAGCCGCTCCGCGCGCTCCACCAGCCCGTTGACGTTCACGGGCAGGCCGATGCTCTCGCCGCGGGCCTTCGTGTACGAGACGACCTGGCCGCTGGCCAGGCAGAAGAGCGTGACGGCGCACAGCACGAGGTCGTCGCCGCGGCCCGCGTACCAGAGCGCGATGCCGCCGAAGACGGCCGCGTCCGCGACCCGGTCCAGCGTCGAGTCCAGGAACGCGCCCCAGCGGCTCGAACGGCCGAGCTGCCGCGCCATGTTGCCGTCGACCAGGTCGGAGAAGACGAACAGGGTGATGACGACCGTCCCCCAGAAGAATTCACCCTGGGGATAGAAGACCAGCGCTCCGGCCATCACGCCGCCGGTACCGACCAGCGTGACCGCGTCCGGGCTCACCCCCAGGCGCAGCAGCAGTGCGGCGAAGGGAGTGAGGACACGCGTGAAGAAAGCACGCGCGTACTTGTTCAGCATGGCCGTCCCGGAAGGTCGTGAGCGAGCCGGGTGGCGATGCGGCCACCGGCTGGCCCATCGTAGCCACGCCCTCCCGCGGCGCCGCGAACGGATCGCTGTGGCCGCTGTGCGATGGCCGCTGTGTGATGTATGGACGGCTCCGGACAGCGGTGGAAAGCTCGAATGAACCGCGGTCTTCGCGACCCTCGTCCCAACAGCGCGCCACGCAGCGCGGTCCACCAGGTGTCAACCGGAAGGCGGGACCCATGGGCGACAAAGCGAACGCACACCCCGGAGCCGCCGGCAGGGCAGTGGCGGCCGACCGCCCCGCGTCGATACGGAACGTGGTGCTGGTCGGCCACAGCGGAGCCGGAAAGACGACCCTGGTCGAATCGCTCGCCCTCACCTCCGGTGCGGTGAACCGGGCGGGCAAGGTCGAGGACGGCGGCTCGCTGTCCGACTACGACGAGATCGAGCACCGCCAGCAACGCTCCGTACAGCTCTCCCTCGTGCCGATCGAATGGAACGGCATCAAGATCAACATCCTCGACACCCCCGGCTACGCCGACTTCGTCGGGGAGCTGCGCGCCGGACTGCGCGCGGCCGACGCGGCCCTCTTCATCGTCTCCGCCGCCGACGGCGTGGACGGCGCGACCCGCCTCGTCTGGGAGGAGTGCGCCGCCGTGGGCATGCCCCGGGCGATCGTCGTCACGCACCTCGACGCGGCCCGCGCGGACTTCGGCGACATGGTCACCACCTGCCAGCGCGTCTTCGGCGGGGACGACCAGGACGCGGTCATCCCGCTCTACCTCCCCCTCCACGGCGAACCGGCCGCCGACGGGAACGCGCCGGTCGCGGGCCTCATCGGGCTCCTCTCCCAGCGCCTCTTCGACTACTCCTCGGGCGCGCGCGCCGAGCGCGACCCCGGCCCCGAGCACCTGCCGCTCATCGAGGAGGCCAGGAACCGCCTCATCGAGGGCATCATCGCGGAGAGCGAGGACGAGACCCTGATGGAGCGCTACCTCGGCGGCGAGGAGTGCGACGTCAAGACCCTCATCCAGGACCTGGAGAAGGCCGTCGCGCGCGGCGTCTTCCACCCGGTGCTGGCCGCCGCGCCCGCCCCCGAGGGCGGCAAGCAGGGCCTCGGCACGGTCGAGCTGCTGGAGCTGATCACCGGCGGCTTCCCGACCCCCGAGGAACGCGACGTCCCCCCGGTCACGACCCCCCAGGGAAAGCCGCGCCCCGCGCTGACCTGCGACCCGGCGGGCCCGCTCGCCGCCGAGGTGGTCAAGACCTCCTCCGACCCGTACGTCGGCCGTATCTCCCTCGTCCGGGTCTTCTCCGGCACCCTCCGGCCCGACGAGACCGTGCACGTCTCCGGGCACGGGCTGGAGAGCAGGGGCCACGAGGACCACGACGTGGACGAGCGCGTGGGCGCCCTGTCCGCGCCGTTCGGCAAGCAGCAGCGCGCCCTGGACCGCGCCATCGCGGGCGACCTCGCCTGCGTGGCCAAGCTGGGCCGCGCCGAGACCGGCGACACCCTCTCCGCCAAGGACGACCCGCTGCTCATGGAGCCGTGGGTGATGCCGGACCCGCTGCTGCCCGTCGCCATCCAGGCGCACAGCAAGGCGGACGAGGACAAGCTCTCGCAGGGCCTGTCCCGGCTCGTCGCCGAGGACCCGACCATGCGCCTCGAACAGAACCAGGACACCCATCAGCTCGTGCTCTGGTGCCTGGGCGAGGCCCATATGGACGTGGCCCTGGAGCGGCTGCGCACCCGCTACGGCGTGCAGGTCGACTCCGTGCCGCACAAGGTGTCGCTGCGCGAGACCTTCGCCTCCGCCGCCTCCGGGCGCGGCCGGCACGTCAAGCAGTCCGGCGGCCACGGGCAGTACGCGATCTGCGAGATCACGGTCGAGCCGCTCCCCGGCGGATCCGGCATCGAGTTCGTCGACAAGGTCGTGGGCGGCGCCGTGCCCCGCCAGTTCATCCCGTCCGTCGAGAAAGGCGTCCGCGCCCAGGCCGTGAAGGGCGTCGCCGCCGGCTACCCGCTGGTGGACGTACGGGTGACGCTGCACGACGGCAAGGCGCACTCCGTCGACTCCTCCGACGCCGCGTTCCAGACAGCCGGCGCGCTGGCCCTGCGCGAGTGCGCCTCCCAGGCCAGGATCCACCTGCTGGAACCGGTCGCCGAGCTGGAGGTCGTCGTCGCCGACGAGTACGTCGGGGCCGTGATGAGCGACCTGTCAGGGCGCCGCGGCCGGGTGCTCGGCACGGAACAGGTCTCGGACGGCAGCACGCTCGTACGGGCCCAGATCCCCGAGATCGAGATCAGCCGGTACGCGGTCGACCTGCGGTCCATGTCCCACGGCACCGGCCGCTTCTCCCGCGCCTACGCCCGGCACGAACCGATGCCGCAGCAGCAGGCGACCAGGATCCTGGAGGCCGAGAAGAACGGAGACCGCTGAATACCCTGGAGACGGGGCCCGCCGGGCGCCATTACGCTGGGACAAGATGTGTGCCGACCACGGCAGTTGGGAAGCGGTCCGTGGTCGGCAGCACACACGTGCACGCGTGAGCACAGCCTGAAGTGGGGGCCCAGTGGCCGGATTCGACGATCTCAGCAGCAACACGGAAGCGGCATCCGATTTCACCCCCGGCGCGCAGATCCCGCTCTCCGGCGCGGGAGGGCAGACGGCGGCCACCCAGGCCCTCGCCTCCGCCGCGTACCGCGACGACGAGGTGACGAAGCTGCTGGACGCCAACCCGGAGGCGAGCGTCAAGAAGCCCAGACTCTCGCTCTTCGAGCCGAACCTGGGCGAGGCGTTCTCCCGCGCCATCCAGGTGCGGCTCCTGGGCGGCGCCCGCAAGCCGCTGATCCAGTCGTTCGGCATCGAGCCGCAGGCCGTCGTCGAGCACTGCCTCGCCGCCACCCGCGTGCGCAAGCAGCGCGACTCGCGGCTGACCGTGGTGATGGTCGTCTTCGGGCTGCTCTTCCTGCCCGGCGTGCTGCTGTGGCTCGGCGCCTTCCAGCTCCGCCGTACGCTCGCGGGCGCCAAGGACAAGCGCGCCGGGGCCTTCGGCACGGTCGCGCTGGTCGCCTTCGGCGGCCTGATCGTGCTCTTCGCGATCAAGCTGCCCTTCGGCGGCTTCTGGGCGGTCTATCTGCGGGCGATGCTCGTGGCACCCGTCATCGGCTGGCTGTGGGCCAAGCAGATCTGCGAGAAGTACGCGAAGGACCTGCGCGGCCGCTGGTCCGGCATGCTCGGCGGCGCCGGGGTCGGCGCCAAGATCCCCGAGGCCGTCCCCCAGGACCCGGGCGACGCGGGCGCCGAGCGCATCCGGCTCGGCCTGGCCAAGGTCGCCGCCGAGCAGGCGAGCAACCTGGTCTACTACGCGGGACCCAAGGGGATACTGGGCATGGGCACCCGCTGGGGAAGCTGGCAGCTCGCCGAGGAGCTGGTCCCGGCCAAGGGCGACGACGAGATCTATCCGTTCCGTAGCTGGGACGTCGTCCGCGCCATCCACGACCAGCTCCGCATGCTGGAGCGCGGCCCCCTGCACACGGGCGGCTTCCCCGCGCACTCCATGTCGATAAGGCACTGGATCGTTTCTCCTGTCGGCGAGGGCGCCAAGGAGGTCAAGCGCCCCGACGGCCAGGAGGTCGAGGGATACCGCATCAAGCAGTTCGAGATAGAGCGCATCTGCAACGAGCAGCAGTTCGGCGCGGGCAACCGGCACTACCTGGGCGTGCAGTTCGTCCTCTGGGACGGCCAGTTGGTCATCACCCTGCTCATCACCGTGACCGTCCTGCACCACACGCTGCGCATCGAGGTCACCGGGCACGCGCTCGGGCCCGTCCACCCGCTCTTCACCAGCGGCCCCAAGGCCAAGACCAAGACCGTGTCCAAGAGTGTGAAGTTCTGGGAGACCAAGTCGGTCAGTCTGCCGCTCGTCGAGGCCAAGGAGGTCGTCCGGCTCACCGCCCGCGCCCCCTTCACCTGGTTCCCGCCGGTGCTGGACTTCCTGGGCGGCAAGCTCACCCTGCCCGAGCCCTTCGGGCTGCGCCACGCGTGGGCGGACAAGCCCTGGCGGCACCGGTTCATGGCGGACGACGCGCTGCGCGCCGCGACGCCGGTGCTGCGCGTGGTCCACTCGGCCGCGATCCGGGTGCTGAAGGAGAACGGCTGCGACGTCGCGCAGTTCGGCAGCCGCTCCCTCGCCCTCAGCGGCCAGGTCCAGGGCGCGACCCCCGCGAAGGCGGACGTCTACGACGCGTAGGCCCCGCGGGTCACCAGGCCTCGGCCAGCATCGTCCGGGTGTCGGCCAGAAGCTGCGGCAGCACCTTGGTGTGGCCGATGACGGGCATGAAGTTGGTGTCGCCGCCCCAGCGCGGCACGACGTGCTGATGCAGATGGGCGGCGATACCGGCACCCGCGACGGTGCCCTGGTTCATCCCGATGTTGAACCCGTGGGCGCCGGACACCTTGCGCAGCACCTTCATCGCCCGCTTGGTGAACTCCGCCAGCTCGGCCGTCTCGGCCCCGGTCAGCTCGGTGTAGTCCGCGACGTGCCGGAACGGCACGGCCATGAGATGGCCGCCGTTGTACGGGTAGAGGTTGAGCACCGCGTAGACCTGCTCGCCCCGCGCGATGATCAGCCCGTCCTCATCGGATTTCGCCGGGATCGAGCAGAACGGGCAGCCCTCCTCGGAGCCGGGACCGCTCGGCTTGTTCTCCCCCTGGATGTACGCCATACGGTGCGGGGTCCACAGGCGCTGGAACGCGTCCGGCGTCCCCACTCCGATCTGCTGCTCCGGCTCACTCGTCATGCGGCCCAGCCTATGCGGCGCGGCACGGGGGACACGACGAGGGGCGGCCCGCTCCCGGACCGCCCCTGTGCCGTACGCGCGCGCCGCTCACACCTGGATACGGCGCTCCACGACGTCCCGGATCTCGGCGATGGCGTCGCTCTGCGGAATGCCGTTCTTCTGCGTCCCGTCCCGGTAGCGGAAGGAGACCGCACCGGCGGCGACGTCCTCGTCACCGGCAATGATCATGAACGGCACCTTGGACTTCTGCGCGTTCCTGATCTTCTTCTGCATCCGGTCCGAGGACGAGTCGACCTCCATCCGCAGCCCGGCCGCCTTCGCCGCGCCCGCGAACTCCTCCAGGTACGGCACGTGGTCGTCGCCGATCGGGATGCCGACCGCCTGGACCGGGGCCAGCCACGCCGGGAACGCGCCCGCGTAGTGCTCCAGCAGCACCGCGAAGAACCGCTCGATCGAGCCGAACAGCGCGCGGTGCAGCATCACCGGCTGCTGCCGGGAGCCGTCGGCCGCCGTGTACTCCAGGCCGAAGCGCGCGGGCTGGTTGAAGTCGACCTGGATCGTGGACATCTGCCACGAGCGGCCGATCGCGTCCTTGGCCTGCACGGAGATCTTCGGCCCGTAGAACGCGGCGCCGCCCGGGTCCGGGACCAGCGGCAGCCCTTGCTTCTCGGCGGCCTGGCGCAGGGCCTCGGTGGCCTCCTCCCAGACCTCGTCCGAGCCGATGAACTTGTCCGAGCCGGCCTCGCGGGTGGACAGCTCCAGCTCGAAGTCCGTCAGGCCGTAGTCGCGCAGCAGGTCGAGGACGAAGGTGAGCAGGTTGTCCAGCTCGTCCGGCATCTGCTCCTTGGTGCAGTAGATGTGCGAGTCGTCCTGGGTGAAGCCGCGGGAGCGGGTCAGGCCGTGCACGACGCCGGACTTCTCGTAGCGGTAGACCGTCCCGAACTCGAAGAGCCGCAGGGGCAGTTCGCGGTACGAGCGGCCGCGCGCCTTGAAGATGAGGTTGTGCATCGGGCAGTTCATCGCCTTGAGGCGGTAGTTCTGCTCGTCGAACTCCAGGGGCGGGAACATGTTCTCGCCGTAGCTCGGGAGGTGGCCCGAGGTCTCGAAGAGCTTCTCCTTCGAGATGTGCGGGGTGTTCACGAACTCGTAGCCCCCGTCCTCGTGGCGGCGGCGGGAGTAGTCCTCCATGACCTTGCGGACGACGCCGCCCTTGGGGTGGAAGACGGCGAGCCCGGGCCCGACCTCCTCGGGGAAGGAGAAGAGGTCCAGCTCGGCACCGAGCTTGCGGTGGTCGCGCTTCTCGGCCTCGGCGAGGAACTCCAGGTACGCCTTCAACTCGTCCTTGGACGGCCACGCGGTGCCGTAGATCCGCTGGAGCTGCGGGTTCTTCTCGCTGCCCCGCCAGTACGCGGCGGCCGAGCGCATCAGCTTGAAGACCGGGATCATGCGGGTGCTGGGCAGGTGCGGGCCCCGGCAGAGGTCCTTCCAGCACAGGTCGCCGGTCTTCGGGTCGAGGTTGTCGTAGATGGTCAGCTCGCCGCCGCCGACCTCGGCGGAGGCGCCCTCCGCCGCGTCCGCCGCGTTCCCCTTGAGGCCGATCAGCTCCAGCTTGTACGGCTCGGCGGCCAGCTCCTCGCGGGCGTCCTCGTCGGTGGTGACGCGGCGGGAGAAGCGCTGGCCCTGCTTCTGGATCTGCTGCATCTTCTTCTCGATGCGCTTCAGGTCCTCGGGGGTGAAGGGCTCGGCGACGTCGAAGTCGTAGTAGAACCCGTCCTTGATCGGCGGGCCGATGCCGAGCTTGGCCTCGGGGAACAGCTCCTGCACGGCCTGGGCCATCACGTGCGCGGTCGAGTGCCGGAGGATGGCGAGGCCGTCGTCGCTGGTGATCTCGACGGGCTCGACCTCGTCGCCCTCGGCCAGCTCGTGGGTCAGATCCCTCAGCTCGCCCCCGACGCGGGCCGCGACGACGGAGCGCTCGCCCTCGAAGAGAGCGGCGGCCGTCGTGCCCGTCGTCACCACGCGCTCTTCCCGCTCGGAATCGCGTTGGATGGTCACACGGACATCTGCCACCGGTCTCTCCTGACTCTTGTCTGGGCCGCGCGGACGATCGCCGCGCGCGTCGAATCGTACCGAGCCGGGCCCTCCGACCGCGAAACGGTCCGCCGCCGCTCAGCGGCCCGGGCCGGCCATCCCCCGGCCGAACCCGTCGAGCCCGTCCCGCAGGCCCTTCAGGAGCCGCTCACGCTCCGCCTCGGGCACGGCCACGGGCGCGACGCCGTGCGCCCCGGAGACCCGCCGGAAGCCGCCCCGGCTCTCCAGTACGCCCGACAGCCGCAGCGGCAGCCCCGCGAGGTGCGCGTGGACGGCGGTGCGGTACGCCTCCTCGTCGAGCCGGGCCCGTATCTGCGCGACCTCGGCCCCGGCGAGGACCCGCAGCCGCACGGAGCCGGGGCCGCCGGGGCCGGGGCGGCGCAGCCGTACGACGGTGCCCGTCACCCGTACGGGGACGGAGGGCTCCTCCCGTACGTATCGCTGCCCGGCCTGTTCCAGGGCCGGGAGATCGCCGGGGGTGAAGACCACGGGCCGCTCGGGACAGCCCTCCGGCGTCCCCGCGGCGTCCGACCAGGCCACCCATATCCGCACGCCCTCGGTACCGCGCACCATCTGGTGGACGGCTTCCGTGAGTTCCTGGCACACCCCGCGCCGTACGGCCGCGTCGAAACCCTCCATGCCACCGGTCGCGCGGTAGTGCCGTACGGCGTCGGCCGTGGCCCGCAGGGCACGGGCGAGCGTGACCAGAGGCCGACGTGCGGTCTCGTCCCCCACGGGGAGGCGCGCGGTCAGCCGCCGCCCGCCCTGCTCCTCGCCGTTGCCGTCGTCCCAGGCCGCGCGCTCGGCGTACGCGTCCGCGTGCCGTTCGAAGCGCAGCCCGTAGTAGCCCGCCCTCTCGCGGGCGGCCAGCGCGCCCGCGCGCAGCATCGCGCGGGCGGTGCCGCCCAGCTTCTGCCGCGCGCGCCAGGACGCGGCGCGGTTGCTCTGCGGCAGTTCGCGCCGCCAGTGGATCTCATCGCCGTCTCCGGCGCCGCCTCGCATCAGGACTCCGTCTCCGCGCCGTCCCCCTTCCGCTCTCCTCACCGGGTGAACAGGGGCGCAAACTGCCGTGGTTGACCGGGCACGGGCTGCGGTATCACCTGCTCGGGAGAGAGCGGCCGTCACCACGGGAGCGGGAGCGGGAGCGATGCCCATGACGTTCTGGTACGAGGCGCCGCTCGCCGCGTTCGCCCTGCGCGCGACGCGCACCCCGCTCTCCCGCCTCCCCTCCGACGCGGAGAACGACCGCGCGACCGCCGCCGCGCTGGTCACCCAGCTCGCCCCCGGCACCCCCGAGGCGGCACGCCGCTGGCAGGTGGAGTCCGCACCGGTCCCGGCCTGGTCGGTGGAGGAGCAGGCCCGCGCGCTGGCGGCCCAGGAGGTGGCGGGCACGCCGCTGGTGGTGATGAACGCGCCGTACGACCTGACGCTCCTGGACCGCGAGTTACGGCGGCTGCGCGGCACCCGCCTCGCGGACCATCTCGGCCGCACCTCGCTGTGCGTCCTGGACCCTCTGGTGCTGGACAAGCACCTGGACCGTGCGCGCGGAGGCCGCCGGGCCCTGCCCGATCTGTGCGCGCACTACGGCGTGCCGCCCCCGCCGCCCGACGGCGACGCGGAGTCCGCTGCGCGGGCGGCCCTGGCGGTCGTCCGCGCGCTGGGCCGGCGCTACGCGCCGCGCCTGTCGTGCCTCTCGGCCGCGGAGCTGCACACGCTCCAGGCCGTCTGGTACGCCGCCCAAGTACGCGGCACGGCTCCGTGGTTCGCCTCCCGCCGCACGGACCGCCAGGTCGATCCGGCCTGGCCCCTCCGCCCGGAATCCCCACCGGCCGTCGCCTGATCCGGCCCCAACGCGAAGAGCCGTCCCGTCGGTTGACGGAACGGCTCTGTGCTTACGGGTGGGCGATACTGGGTTCGAACCAGTGACCTCTTCGGTGTGAACGAAGCGCTCTCCCACTGAGCTAATCGCCCGTCGGCACGAGCAGAACCATACAGTGCGGCTCACGGTTCATCCAAACCGCTTCTCAGCCGGAGCAGCAGCCCGCGCCGCCCGCCGCGCATCATCAGCGCGTGGTTGATGAGGAAGAAGGGCCGCCCTGGCAGTGCGAGCAGTCTCATCAGCGGTTTCCGCACGACGACCTCCTGCTCGTACAGCGCCGACGTCCCGCTCCCCCGCGCCCGTACGGTCCAGCGCGCGAAGCCCTCCAGGTCCCCGCTCATCCGGATCTCCAGCACCCGCGCCTCGGGGTCCCGCCGCGTCATCCGCGCGCCGATCTCCAGCTCGTACGGCAAGAGGGAACGGAACCGGGCGGTACCGGAACTCTCGTCGACCCGGGCCACGGACCGCACCTGCGGCCACCACTCCGGATACTCCTCGGCCCGCTCCAGCACCGCGTACACCCGCTCCGGCGCCTCGGGCAGCTCCCAGACACTCCGGAAGCGATAACGGTTCCAGCTCATGGAGCCACCTCCGCGCGAAAACAACGAGGGTGAAGCAGTCTGCTCTTTCCGCAGACACACTTCACCCTCGCCATCGTGGGCGATACTGGGTTCGAACCAGTGACCTCTTCGGTGTGAACGAAGCGCTCTCCCGCTGAGCTAATCGCCCGTCGGCCCTCGGGCCGTTCGGCGGGCACAACATTACCGCATGTCAGAGGGTGCTCCGTGCCCCTCGGCGCCCGGCCTTCCGCTCCTTGCGCAGGCGCCTGCGCTCCTTCATCCACTCCGTGCCCTCGCGGACCTTCCGCTTCGTCCAGCGGAGCACATGCTGGGCCCAGACGAACTCGGTGCCCCACACCGCCATGCCCGCGAAGATCACCAGCCACCCGGGGCCGGGCAGCGGCAGCATGATGACGCCGGCCACGACGACGGCGAGGCCGACGAGGAAGATCCCCGCCCGCCAGCTCAGGTGGAGCGGACGCGACGCCTGCACGAAGGCGGGGGCCCGCGAGCCGAACGGCCTCTCGTCACTCTCCGCACTCATGGGGACAAGGTACCGGACCGTCTGTTGGTTCACCGTAATGGCCGAGTGGGTAAATCACCCCTAGGCCATACGGAGGGCCTGATTCCGTACAAATCGGGCAGAGGGGTTTACAACCGGCCCGTAGGTGGCATGTCGATTTCGCCGACGTGCGAATCCCCGAGCGCACACTGAGCGAAAGGCCCTGGCGCTTATGAACACAACGGTGAGCTGTGAGCTGCACCTGCGCCTCGTTGTTTCGAGCGAGTCCTCACTGCCTGTACCCGCGGGCCTGCGGTACGACACGGCCGATCCCTATGCCGTGCACGCCACCTTCCACACCGGTGCCGAGGAGACCGTGGAGTGGGTCTTCGCCCGCGATCTCCTGGCCGAAGGTCTCCACCGGCCCACGGGCACCGGAGACGTCCGGGTGTGGCCCTCCCGGAGCCATGGACAGTCCGTCGCCTGCATCGCCCTGAGCTCCCCGGAGGGCGAAGCACTGCTCGAAGCCCCCGCGCGGGCGCTGGAATCCTTCCTCAAGCGGACCGACGCCGCCGTGCCGCCGGGCACCGAGCACCGTCACTTCGACCTCGACACGGAGCTCTCGCACATCCTCGCCGAGAGCTGAGACCGCCAGGTCACCGCGGTCGTCCGACTCGGGGCGACGGCCGTGGGGCCCGGCAGCCCTGTGCCCTAGGCAGCACCACGTCACCGGCACACGGCGACGCCGCCGCCGCGTACGAGCACCACACGTACGCGGCGGCGGCGTCGCTGCGCACGGGAGCGACTAGGCTCTTTCCGCATCGGAGAGAACCGCTGACCGCTGATCCTCCCCACACGGCAGGAGCGACCCGTGCAGATCAATCACGACACCCGGTGCGCACTCGACGACGTGGTCGACCTCCTCAACACGGCCGCCGACGGCGAGACCCCCGACTCCCTGGTCTCCGTCGACGACCTGCGGGCGTACGTCGAGCGCAACGACGTGAGCGACGTCGGCTCCCTGGGGGAGGCCGACCTCGCGGCCGTACGGGCCGTGCGGGAGCGCTTCGCCCAGGTGTTCGCGGCCGAGGAGACCCGCACCGCGGCCGGGCTGGTGAACGCGCTCGTCGCCGAGGCCGGTACGACGCCGCAGCTCACCGACCACGACGGCTACGACTGGCACGTCCACTACTTCGCGCCCGGCGCCTCCGTCGCCCAGCACCTCGCGGCCGACGGCGGCATGGCACTCGCGTTCATCATCGTCTCCGGCGAGCGCGACCGGCTGCGGCGCTGCTGCGCGCCGGACTGCCGACGTGCCTTTGTCGATCTGTCGAGGAATCGCTCCCGGCGCTACTGCGACAGCCGTACGTGCGGGAACCGGCTGCACGTCGCCGCGTACCGGGCACGGCAGCGGGAGTCCGCCGAGGCCGAGGCCGTCCGGAGCTGACGGCCCGGGCGGGCCGGGCGTTCCGGGCGTTCCGGGCGTTCCGGGCGGGGCCGACGGGTCAGAGCAGCAGGAGGTCGTGCGCGCCCGTGAGGGCGAGCAGGATCGCGATCACCGCGAGGAAGAGCATCAGCGGCGGTTGGGACAGGGCGTAGAGACACCCCTTGGGCTCGGTGAGCGCCGGAGGCGCCGAGGGAGGGGCGGCGTCGGGTGCGTGCGGTGCCTGGAGGCACCCGGTGCTCGGAGAGCTCGGAGGTTCGGCGAGCTCGATCGCGGGGTTCGGCGTCATGTCCATCTCGCGGCGATCATGTCGCAGCGTGAGGCACCTTCGCCCGGTAACACGCGTCTTTTCGCGTGGAGTTCGCGGAAACCGGCACGTAATGGACCCCGGCGTGCTGGGGCCCGTGACCCCCGCGCGTCAGATGCCGTGCTTCTTCAGGATCGCCTCGATGTCGCTGAAGTCCTCGCTGTCGCCGCTCTTGGTGGCGGGGGACTTCGACTTGGCCTTCGTCGCGGGCGCGGGCGCGGAGGACGCGGCGGGGCCGAGGGACGGGGCGCTCGCGCCCGGCGCGGTCGCCTCGGGCCGGGAGGCGGCGCGCGCGGCCTTGCGCTCCTTACGGCTGGAGCCGCCGGAGGCGGCGGCGCGGCCCCCGGCGAAGCGCGCGATCACGTAGAGCACGACGGCCACGGCGAGGACGCCGAAGCCCGCCCAGACGCTGGGCTTCATCACCAGGTCGGCGGCCCAGGTGCCGAACGCCTTGCCGACCTTGCCGCCGAGTCCGACCAGACCGGACATCGCCAGCCCGACGGGGACCAGGGCGAAGGCGGCGATGCGCGTCGCCGCCACGAAGCGGCGCCGCCAGGCCGTCAGGAACGCGACGGCCAGGCCGGCCGCGGAGAGTGCGGCGCAGACGGTCGTGGTGAGCATGTCTCCATCGTGCACCGCCCGGGGGGTTCCGTGCCATGCCCGGACGCCCGGTTCAGGGAGATCTCGGGGTCGGGGGCCCTCCCCAGGGCTGAGAGACTGCCCTCATGAACGAGACTTCCTCCTCCCCCGTGGTGCTCGACCTGTGGTGCGAGCTCCAGTGCCCCGACTGCCACCGGGCGCAGGACGACGTCCGCGCGCTGCGCGAGCGGTACGGCGACGCGCTGGAGGTGCGGCTGCGGCACTTCCCGCTGGAGAAGCACAAGCACGCGTACGCGGCGGCGCAGGCGGCCGAGGAGGCGTACGCGCAGGGCCAGGGCGACGCGTACGTGGCGGCCGTACTGGCGCGGACGGAGGAGCTGGGCGCGCGCGGCGAGGAGCTGCTGCTGGAGGTCGCGAACGAGCTGGGGCTGGACGCCGGGGAGTTCGAGACGGCGCTGATCGACGGGCGTCATCTGCTGGCCGTCGACGCCGACCAGGCAGAGGGCAAGGCGATCGGGGTGACGGGCACCCCGACGTACGGGATCGACGGGCAGCGGCTCGACGGCGGCAAGAGCCAGGAGGGTCTGCGCGAGCGCATCGAGGAGATCGCTGACCGGCTGCTCGGGCGCTGAACCCCCTAGGCCAGCGGCTTGCCGTAGAACAGCTCGACGGCCCGGTATCCCAGCGACTCGTAGAGGTGCCGGGCCGCCTCGTTGCCCGCGTTGACGTTGAGGCCGAGGCGGGGTGCGCCGACGGCGAGGCATTCGTGCTCGGCGAAGAGCATCAGGGAGCGGCCGTGGCCCTTGCCCCGGTACTGCTCGTCTACCACGACGTCGAAGACCCAGGCGTCCGCGTCCTCACGGAAGGGCACGTCCAGGCTGACCCAGACCGTGCCGACGTCCGTGCCGCGGTGGGTGAGGACGCGCAGCAGGGTGTTCGGGCTCGCGGGGCCCGCGGGGAGCTGGCTGCTGCGGGTGGCCTCCAGCCGTTTCTCGGCGGTCTCCCGGGGGACGCCGGCGTCGGTCTGGGCCGTCAGATAGCCCTCCTTGCCGCGCTCCCACCAGGCGGGGAACTCCTCGTCCGTCATGGGCCGTCCGACGCTGCCCTCGGGGAGGGCGGGCGGCCCGTCCAGCTCCTTGATCATGTACCGGTTGCGCTCGCGGTAGCCGAGCGCCTCCAGCATGGCGGGGGCCGCGGCCCGCTGGCCCGCCTCGGCGGGCACGGGGGCGCTGATCTCGACGCGGGCGCAGCCCCAGCCGCGCAGCACCTCCTCGGCGGCGAGCGCGGCGGTGGTCCCCCTCCCCCGGCGGCGCTCGCGCTCCTGCACGACGAGCCGGGCTATGCGCCCGACGAGGGGGCCGCCCTGGTCCTCGGCGGCGAGGTGAACGGCGCCCACGGGGCGGGAGTTGACGCAGATGTCGTACGCCCGCGTACGTCCGCCGTCGGCGGTGCGGTTCTCGGGCCCGGTCGGGCGCAGCGTTGTGGTCATCGACCGTTTTCTACCCGCTGAGCGCCCGTTCCGTCACCCGGATACCGACGAGTTCGGCCGGGGAAGGGTGGATCACGGGTCGACTTCGGCCGCCGAGCGCTCCTCGAAGACGCGCATGGCCTTGGCGGTGACGGGCCCGGGGACGCCGGGCAGCGTACGGCCGTCGATCTTGCTGGCGGCCTGGACGTCGCGGAGCGTGGATGTCAGGAAGACCTCGTCGGCCCGGTCCAGCACGTCGAGCGGCAGCTCGGTCTCCTGCGCGCCGGTCCATTCGACGGTCAGGGCGCGGGTGATGCCCGCGAGGCAGCCGGAGCTGAGCGGCGGGGTGTACAGCTCGCCGCGGAGGACGACGAAGACGTTCGACCCCGTGCCCTCGCAGAGCTGGCCGTGGGTGTTGGCGAACAGCGACTCGGTGGCGGCCTGCTGGCGGGCGCGGGCGAGGGCCACGACGTTCTCGGCGTACGAGGTCGTCTTGAGGCCGGTGAGCGCTCCGCGCTCGTTCCGGGTCCAGGGGACGGTGATCACGGCGGTGCTGTCGGGCCTGCGCGCCGCCTCGCCGAGGGCGACGACGAGCGTGGGCACGGCCTCACCCCGGTCGGAGCCGAGGGGCGAGAGGCCGCCGGTGTAGGTGATGCGCAGCCGCCCGCGCTCGACGGGGTTGGCCTCGGTGACGGCGGCGCAGGCGCGGCGCACCTCGTCGAGGTCGGGCTCGGGCAGGCCGAGGCCGCGCGCGGAGGTGGCGAGGCGGTCCAGGTGGCGGGTGAGGGCGAAGGGCGTGCCGTGGGTGGTCTTCACGGTCTCGAAGACGCCGTCGCCGACCGTGAGCCCGTGGTCGAGCACGGAGACATGTGCGCTGTGGGCGTCGCGCAGACCGCCGTCGAGCCAGATCTTCAAGCCGTTCTCACCGTCCTCGCGGGGCCGTGCGTCGCTCGCAGCGGCCGGGGGTGCTCGTCTCGTACGAGTCGTACGTGTCGTACGTGCCCGACGCTACCGCGAGAAGCCGTGCCGCCTTGAGTTCGGTCTCCGCCCATTCGCCCTCGGGGTCGGAGCCCCAGGTGATCCCGGCCCCGGCGCCGAAGCACAGGCGTGGCGCGACGCCGCCGCGCTCGATCCAGAACGTCCGGATCCCGACGGCCAGCTCGCCCGTCCCCCGGTCGGCGTCGACCCAGCCGACGCCGCCGCAGTACGGGCCGCGCGGCGCGGTCTCCAGCTCCTGGATGATCCGCAGGGCGCTCGACTTGGGCGCGCCGGTGACCGAGCCGGGCGGGAAGGTGCCGTCCAGCAGCCGGGCCCAGCCCTTCGGAGCGCCGTCCGTGAGCGGGATGTCACCGAGGGTGCCGCGCACGGTGGAGACGAGGTGGACCAGGCCCGGGTGGGGCTCGACGGCGCAGAGGGCGGGGACGGTGATGGAGCCGGGGACGCAGACCCGGCCCAGGTCGTTGCGGACCAGGTCCGTGATCATCACGTTCTCGGCGTGGTCCTTCTCCTGGAGGTCGGCCTCCGTGCGCCCCGTGCCCTTGATGGGCCCGGACTCGACGGTGCGGCCGACGCGCCGCAGGTACAGCTCGGGCGAGGCCGTGGCGATCTCCACGCCGTGCGCGGGGAGCCGGACGGTGCCCGCGTACGGCGCGGGGTTGCCCCGGGCCAGCAGGGCGGTGAGCTGGTCGATGTCGGAGGCGGCCGGGTCGGGGTCGGGCAGCGGCGCGGAGAGCACGCGGCAGAGATTGGCCTGATAGACGTCTCCGGCGGCTATCCGCTCGCGGATGCGGCGGACGCCCTCGGTGTAGGCGGCGCGGTCCAGGGAGCTGACCCAGGCCCCGGGCGCGGGCCCTCGCCAGCGCCCGGGCTCGGGAGCGGGCACGGGCGCGCGGCGCACATCGCCGAAGCGGGCGCAGCGCAGGCCGCCCTCGAAGTCCGCCACGACGGCCCACCAGCCCGTCGAGTCCAGGGCCTCGGGGTCGCTGGTGACGTCGCGGAGATCGGTGGCGAGGAGCCCGCCGAAGCGGGCGAGGGGGGTCAGGTCGGACACATCTTCGAGTCTATGGCGGGGCACTGCGCGGCCACGCTGCGGAAACGGAATTTGAGCTGGCCCAGGAATCCGCTAAAGTTCAACACGTCGCCGGGACGCGGAAGCCGACCGGAGGACACGCGGACGTAGCTCAGTTGGTAGAGCGCAACCTTGCCAAGGTTGAGGTCGCCAGTTCGAACCTGGTCGTCCGCTCGATCGAGGGGGATCTTCCCGAGCCCCCACGCTCCTGGTGGAGTGGCCGAGAGGCGAGGCAACGGCCTGCAAAGCCGTCTACACGGGTTCAAATCCCGTCTCCACCTCCAAGGACGATTAGCTCAGCGGGAGAGCGCTTCCCTGACACGGAAGAGGTCACTGGTTCAATCCCAGTATCGTCCACCGGGTCCGTCACACGGACCCTCCCGGCGCGGTTAGCTCAGCGGGAGAGCGCTTCCCTGACACGGAAGAGGTCACTGGTTCAATCCCAGTACCGCGCACGCAGTATCACCGCATGGACGATTAGCTCAGCGGGAGAGCGCTTCCCTGACACGGAAGAGGTCACTGGTTCAATCCCAGTATCGTCCACGATGGCGAGGGCGAGGTGTGTCCGCGGAAGGCGCGGACCGTCTCGCCCTCGTTGTTTTTGCGCGGCTTCGCCGCGCGTTGCGGGGGGCTTCGCCCACCCGCACCCCCCTTCGCCGGGTGACCTGAGAAGTCACGCGGGGGCTGTGACGGCCCCCGGCATGGTTTTCGGGGGGCCGCCCATGAACATCTTGTTTCGGGTCAGGACGAGAAGAGCATGTGGCCGAAGCCGCGCTTGTGGCCGTGGTGGCCGTGTCCGTGGTGGCCGTAGTGCCCGTGCTGGCCGTGCTGGCCGTGGTGCGGGGCGCCCCACGCCGGGCCCGACGGGTAGGCCTGCGGGCCGCCGGGTGCGGGCGGCGGTGCGGGCTGCGACCACTGGGACTCCATCCTGGTGAGGGCCTCCAGCTCGCCGTAGTCGAGGAAGATCCCCCGACAGCCTCCGCACTGCTCTATCTGGACACCGTTGCGGTTGAACGTCTGCATCGGCGCACCGCACTTGGGACACTGCATCATCGTCGGCTTCCTCTCATGTCGTGTCGCGATCAGCCTACGGCGCCCGGGGAGCGGGCACTTCGGGAGCGACGGAGAGGCCCGCGATGCGGGCGCAGGCGTCCACGCACGCCCTCTCGGCCTCGTCGAGCGCGCGGCCCGCGGGGACCGCCTTCGCCACGGCGAGGGCCGCGGTCTGGACGGTGAGCGCGCGGGCGGGCGCGTCGAGACGGCTCCAGAGGTCGGGTGCGGGGGCGTACGCGCCGAGGAAGCGGTGCCAGTCGGCGGGCGCGAGCAGGCCGGTGGCGTACCAGGCGGCGGGGCGCGCGAGGTCCCAGTGCGGGTCGCCGAGACCGAGGTCGTCGACGTCGATGAGGTGCCAGGGGCCTTGCGGGGACGGGTGCCTGACGAGCTGTCCGAGGTGGAAGTCGCCGTGGCAGACGGTGGTGGCGCGGGGTGGCGGGGCCTCGTCGCGGCACCAGGGGGGCAGGGTGGCCCAGGCCCGTTCGACGGCCGCGGCGGCGCGGGCCTGGGGGCCGGGCGGCGGCGCGGCGGCGCGCATACGGGCGAGGGCGCGGGCCGCCTTCGCGGGGCCGCGCGTCGGCGGAAGGGGCGTGCCGAGCCGGTGGGCGGCCGCGTCGGCGTCCACGGCGTGGAGGCGGGCGAGGAGGTTCCCCGCCGCCTCCCAGGGGGCGTGCTCGGGCGCTTCGGGGTCGACGGGTGTGCCGTACGGCCAGAGGCTGGCGAGGCGGCCGGAGTCCGCCAGCGGGACGAGGCGCCCGCCGTCGGACGGGGGCAGCAGGATTCCGGCGCACTCCGGGAGGGCCGCGAGGGCGAGGCGCGCGCCGAGCGCCGCCGGGTCGGCCTCCGGGTCGTGGGCCTTGGCGACGGTGCCCGTGTGCCGTACGACGACGCCGTCGGGGCGCCGGGCCAGCACGGCGCCGTCCGGGTGCGCGGGGTCGCCGCCCGCCAGGGCGTACAGCTCGGGGACGAGGGCGCGGGTCATCGCGTACGGCCCCCGCTCCCCGGGGCGGTGAACTGCCGTGCGCGGCAACGGCGGTGCGGGCCGGCCGGTCCGGGAGCGGCGGGGGCGGACCGCGCCGGGGCGGTCGCACGGCTCGGCGGCGGGGTGGGGTCTGGCCCGTCATGCGGTTCCCCGGACGGTTCCGCGAGGCCCGGAACGCCCGGAGGGCTCGGAAGGCCCGCGTCGGAGGCGCTATCGGCCGCGCCCCTGGAGGGCTCGTACGCCCGTGGGGCCGGGGCGGAAAGGGTGCGCACGGGACCTCCGGCCTGCGGTTCGGTTCCGGGCGATCCTACGGGCGGCGGCGCGCGTACGTCCGGGACCGGGTGTCTCCACCCGGTCCCGGACGCGCGAGTGCCCGGGCAGCTCCCCAGCTACCCGGGCACTCCTGCCGTCCGCCGCACCCCCGTCCCCACGGGGCTGAAGGCCGGAAGTCCCCGACCTGGTCCGCTCCACCAGGCCCGGGGTCGCTCAGGACCCCAGCATTCCGGCCACGGACGACGCCTGTGTCATGACCACCTGCACCCACCCGGACACGAGGCCGAGCAGGAGGGCGGCGGGCAGCACGATCGCTGCCGCCACCAGTGGATGGCGACGGCCTCCCGGACGGGTGCCGAGGGCCGCGACCGCTGCCAGCCTTCCCTGTCCTCGGGGCGTGGTCCGCCCTGCCGTGTGCGCCATGGTCCACTCCTGTCGTGGTCTGGGGCGGCGGACGTCTGACCTCGGGGGACGAGTGCTGCGTCCGCCGCTTGACGACAACATTAGGCAAGCGGGAGGTCGGCGGCGTCATGCGCGCGTATCGACTCCGGGGCCTCCCGCAGGATGAGGAGACGGGCCTTCGGATACTCCCCTGGGTGGAGGCGGGCTCCTCTTTCCCGGGGGAATCCCCCAGGGGTACCCCGGGGGTTGGCCTTCCCCGCAGGTCAGCGGGGGCGCCTCCGGGGCTCAGACGGGGCGGGGATCTTCCGTCGCGTCCTGCCGGGGAACGGGGTGCTCGACGAGCGCCAGCACCCGGTTGGCCATGAAGCGCGCCGTCCGCACCACGCTTCCGCTCCTGGTGACTTCGCTCACTTCGACCACTCCCCTGCGGACCTGGGTCTCCACCCTGCGGCCCGCGCGGGAAGCCGTCATCTCGTACGTCCTCGTGGAGTCACCGGCGTCTATCACCACTTCCACCCAGTCACCCTTCACTCCGTCAATCCCCCTTCCTCGACGGCACCTTGGATCCGCGCCGGCGGACCGGGGGCCGCCGTCGCCGCCCTGGCGTCCCTGTTTCCAGGCTCCCACCCGGCTCTGACAATCCGTCCGGCGCCGCGTGCGCGGCCTCTCGGCGCCACGCGGCGGCAGTCCGTAAGCTGTGCTCGTCGGACGGACCGGTCAGCGGGGTGGGATCTCCCATCGGACACCGGAGGTAGGGGAACGGACATGGCGATGATGCGGCTCCGACGCGAGGACCCGCGAGTCGTCGGCTCGTTCAGGCTCCACCGGCGCCTGGGGGCCGGCGGGATGGGCGTCGTCTATCTCGGCTCGGACCGGCGCGGGCAGCGCGTCGCGCTGAAGGTGATCCGGCCGGACCTCGCCGAGGACCAGGAGTTCCGCTCGCGCTTCGCGCGCGAGGTGTCGGCGGCCCGGCGCATCCGCGGCGGCTGCACGGCGCGGCTCGTGGCGGCCGATCTGGACGCGGACCGCCCCTGGTTCGCGACGCAGTACGTCCCGGGCCCCTCCCTGCACGACAAGGTGAACGAGGGCGGGCCGCTGCCCGCCGCGCAGGTGGCCTCGATCGGCGCCGCGTTGGCCGAGGGCCTGGTCGCCGTGCACGAGGCGGGCGTCGTCCACCGCGACCTGAAGCCGTCGAACATCCTGCTGTCGCCCAAGGGCCCCCGCATCATCGACTTCGGCATCGCCTGGGCGACCGGCGCGAGCACCCTCACGCACGTGGGCACGGCGGTCGGCTCCCCCGGCTTCCTGGCGCCCGAGCAGGTCCGGGGCGCCGCCGTGACGCCCGCGACGGACGTGTTCGCGCTGGGCGCCACGCTGGCGTACGCGGCGACGGGCGACTCGCCCTTCGGGCAGGGCAGTTCGGAAGTGATGCTGTACCGCGTGGTGCACGAGGAGCCGCACCTGCGGGGCGTGCACGCGGCGCTGGCGCCGCTCGTCCAGGCGTGCCTGGTGAAGTCGCCCGAGGAGCGCCCCAGCACACTGCAACTCTCGCTGCGGCTCAAGGAGATCGCCACCCGCGAGGCGCGCGGGCTGTCCGACGGCGGGGAGGCCGCGTCCGGCGGCAGCGGCGCGGGCGCCGGGCACGGCGGCCCCGCGTCGGCCGGACGGCGGGCGCGGGAGTACGCGCAGCAGCGCACCGAGCGGGACCGCGAGGGCCCGGCGAGCGCACCGCGCGCCTCGACGCCCCGCACCCCGCGCGACGGGAGCGGCCCCCGCTCCGACGCCGGGCGCACCACGCGCCGCACCCCGGCCCCGCAGCGCGCGGGCGGGCGCATCGCGGGCGGGCGTACGGGCGCACCGCGTACGGGCAGCGGCACCGGGCGCAACGGGACCAGCCGGCCGAACGGCTCGCGGCCCGGCACGGGCGCCGGGCGCCGGCCGGGCCTGGGGCCCCGTCGGCGGATGATGCGGCAGCGGCTCATCGTCTTCGTCACCGTGACGCTGCTCGTGGCGCTCGGCATCGCGGCGGCCCAGGGCTGCCAGGGGCCGGACCGGGGTCTGGGCGGTCCGCGCGAGAAGGTGCCGTCCTCCTCCCCGACCTCGGTGTCGCCCTCGTCCTTGTCCTCCCCCTCGTCCTCCTCGTCGGGGCAGCAGCAGGGCGACGGCGGGCGCTGAGCGCCGCGCTCAGCTCCGCCGGGCCCGGGCCGTGGTGCCGTCGGGGCGCCGGACGCGGACCGGTTCGGGCATCGCGGGCCAGTAGTGCTCGGTGAAGAGCCGGGCGACCAGTTCGCCGCGGCTGGAGACTCCCATCTTGGCGAAGAGCGCCTTGAGATGGTCGCGGACCGTGTGCGGGGAGATGACCAGCGTCTTGGCGATCCCGGCGGTGGCGATCCCGCGGGCGACGAGCTGGGTGATCTCCAGCTCCCGCGCGGTCAGTCCGTACGCCTCGGCGACCAGGACCGCGAGGTCTGCGGGGGCCGCGGGCTCGATGACGAGGGCCACGGGCCCGGGGCTGCCGCCGGGTCCGGTGAGGCAGGAGGCGTGGCAGACCAGCCAGTGGCCCTCGGTGGTACGGAGGCGCACCCGGGCGTTGCCGTGCTCCCGCCCGTCGGCGACGGCGCGGGCCTGGAGGGCCGTTCCGATCACCCAGATCGGGAGCCGGAGCCCCAGCGGTGAGAGGAAGGACGGCCCGTCGGGCAGCAGGGCGAGGTGGTGGCGCGCCTCGTCGTTGACCGACATGGCCTCGCCCGTACCGTCGAAGAGGATCAGGCCCGGCGCGGGCGGGTCGG
Organism: Streptomyces albiaxialis; assembly: GCF_039530985.1. NCBI lineage: Bacteria > Bacillati > Actinomycetota > Actinomycetes > Kitasatosporales > Streptomycetaceae > Streptomyces > Streptomyces albiaxialis. Next base: position 237,692 of record NZ_BAAAPE010000028.1, on the reverse strand, counting down.
TACGGGCGGCGTGCGCGGCCCCGGACGGCAGCGCCCCGGACGGCACGGCTCCGGACGGCCGGGCGAAGCCGCGCAGGCGCGCGGCGAGCGGGCCGGACACCCCGGCGAGCAGCGCGATCTCCTCCGCGCGGAACGCGTCGTCGGCGCGGAACAGGCTGACCAGGCCCCAGGGCCGGTCGCCGACGCGGAGCACGGCGCGCAGTTCGTCGTGCACGCCCTGGCCGCGCAGCAGGCGCCGGAAGCGCGCGCTGCGGCAGGGCAGGCCGCCGGTGGCCTCCCGCAGCCCGGCCGCCGGTACGGACGCGCGGGCGAGTTCACGGAAGGGCACGACGTTCTCCTCCAGGATCTCGCTCTCCCAGTAGGCGGCGCAGCCCTCGCCCGAGCCGAGGTTCTCCACCAGCATCGGCGCCGTGATCAGTCCCGTCTCCGGGTCGGCCGCCGTCCATACGGCCGCCTGGAACGGCACATGCCGCCGCAGCCGGGCGGAGGCCCGGCTGAACAACTCGTACGCGTCGGGCGCCCGTTCGGCGGCCGACAGCACCGCCCGGCGTGCCTCCGTCATCCCCGTACCTCCCACCGCCCACCCTGCCCGGCTCTTCGTACCGCACCAACCCCCCGATTGAGGGGGGTGTTCCCGTGGGCGGCCCCCGCGTGCGGGATGGGGCGGGCCTGGCGGCGGGGGCGAGGGTCGGGGCACACGACCTGGGAGGGTTCATGGACATCGCCATCATCGGAGGGGGCGCGGCGGCCGTCGCGCTGCTGGACGCGCTCGCCACCGCGCGGGACGGGGGAGCCGCGGGCGGGACGGTCACCGTCTTCGAGCCCTCGCCGCGGCTGTGGCGCGGGCGGCCCTACGGCCCGGACCTGGACGCGGTGCGGGTGAACGCGCCGCCCGCCCTCATGTCGGTCAGGCACGGCGACTTCGGGCACTACGCGGACTGGCTCGGCGACGGCCTGGCCGCGCGTCACGTCGATCCGCTGTTCGGCCAGCCCCTGGTCCCCCGCGCGCTCTACGGCACGTATCTGGAGCACACCGCGGAGAAGGCCATGGCGGCGCTCGCCGAACAGGGCCGGACGGTCCACGTGGTGCCGGAACGGGTGACCGGAGTCGCGGGCGCGGGGCCCCGGGGACGGCTCACGCTCCATACGGGCGGCGGGCGGGAGTTCGAGGCCGACCGGCTCGCGCTGTGCGTGGGCGGCGGCACGCCCCCGGACCCGTACGGCCTCGCCGGGGCCCCGGGGTTCGTCGCCGACCCGTACCCGCTGGCCCGCGGGCTGCGCGAGGTGCCGTACGGGGACGAGGTCGCCGTCATCGGGAGCGGGCTGACCGCCGTGGACGTCGTCGTGGCGCTCGCCGCGCGCGGCCACACCGGGCCGGTCGCGCTGCTCTCGCGCAGCGGGGTGCTCCCCCATGTCTGGCAGCGCCCCGACGGGCGGCGCCCCCGGCATCTGACGCCCGAGCGGGTCGCGGAGCTGCACGCGGCACGGGGCGGGCTCGCGCTGGACGACCTCGTCGGGCTGCTCCGCGCGGAACTCGCCGAGGAGGGCGAGGACTTCGACGCGCTCGCGGCCGGGCTGCTGGCCACGGGGCACGAGGATCCCGTACGGCGGCTGCGCGCCCAGCTCGCGGCCGTGGATGATCCGCGGATCGGGCGCCGCGTGGTGCAGGCCGCCGCGCACACCGTCGGGCCCGTCGCCTGGCGGCTGCTGCCCGGGGCGGACCGCGCGCGGCTGCGCCGCCATGCCCGTACGGCCGTCAGCGTGGCCTCGCCCATGGTGCCGGGCAACGCGGCCGTGCTGCTGCGGCTGCTGGACTCCGGTCAGCTCACGGTCGTTCCCGGGGTGCGGGGGATCGAGCCGGTGAGCGGCCGGTTCCGGATACGGCACGGTGGGGGTACGCGGGCGGCGGGGAGCGTCGTCAACGCCGTGAACCCGCCGCCGCAGACGGTCCCGGCCGCCGCCCGGGAGCTGGTCAGGGCGCTGGCGGTCGCCGGGCTCGCCACCGTGCACCCGTCCGGCGGACTGCTCCCCGCCGACCCGCGCGTCCAGGTGGTCGGGGACCTGACGGGCGGCGGGCCGTTCCTGACGGCGAGCGTGCCCGGCGTCACCGTCCAGGCCGCCGCCGCGGCGCGGGCGTTCGGGGACCCGCGGGGCGACGGGGCGCCGGTCAGCGCGTGACGGCGTAGAACGCGACGGCCGCCGCCGCGCCGACGTTGAGGGAGTCGACGCCGTGGGACATCGGGATGCGCACCCATTCGTCGGCGGCGCGCAGGGCGCGGGCCGAGAGTCCGTCGCCCTCCGCGCCGAGCATCAGCGCGACCCTCTCCATCCGGTCGGGGCCGAGCGAGTCGATCGGCACGGCCTTCGCGTCCGGAGTGAGGGCGAGCAGCGGGAAGCCCGCGTCGCGCACGGCCTCCAGGCTGTGCGGCCAGGATTCCAGTCGCGCGTACGGCACGGCGAAGACGGCGCCCATGGAGACCTTCACGGAGCGCCGGTAGAGCGGGTCGGCGCAGTCCGGGGAGAGCAGGACGGCGTCGATGCCGAGCGCGGCGGCGCTGCGGAAGATCGCGCCGATGTTGGTGTGGTCGTTGACGGACTCCATGACGACGACCCGGCGGGCCGTGGCGAGCACGTCCTCCGGCGTGGGCAGCGGCTTGCGCTGCATGGAGGCGAGCGCGCCACGGTGCACGTGGTAGCCGGTGACGCGCTCGGCCAGCTCGGGGCTGACGGCGTAGACGGGCGCGGGGACCTCGTCGATGACGTCCCGCATGACGTCGAGCCACTTCGCGGAGAGCAGCATCGAGCGCATCTCGTAACCGGCGTGGCGGGCGCGGCGGATGACCTTCTCGCCCTCGGCGATGAAGAGTCCCTCGGCGGGCTCGCGTCGGCGGCGCAGCTCGACGTCCGTCAGCCCGGTGTAGTCGCCCAGCCGGGGGTCGTCGGGGTCCTCGACGGTGATGAGTTCGGACACGCGTCGATGCTACTGCCGCGTACCGACGGCGACGACCTCTCCGATCACGATGACCGCGGGCGGCCGTACGCCCTCGGCCCTCGCCCGCTCCCCCACCGTCGCGAGGGTGGCGTCGACGCGGCGCTCGGTCGCCATCGTGCCCTCCTGGACCAGGGCGACGGGCGTCTCCGGGTCGCGGCCGTGGGCGACGAGCGCGGCGGCGATGGCGCCGATGTTCTCGACGGCCATCATCAGCACGAGGGTGCCGCGCAGCCGGGCGAGCGCGGGCCAGTCGACGAGCGAGCGCGGGTCGTCGGGCGCGACGTGCCCGCTGACGACCGTGAACTCGTGCGCCACGCCCCGGTGCGTGACCGGGATCCCGGCGGCGCCCGGCACGCTGATCGAGCTGGAGATGCCGGGGACGACGGTGACGGGGATGCCCTCGGCGGTGAGCCGCTCGACCTCCTCCATGCCGCGGCCGAAGACGTACGGGTCGCCGCCCTTGAGGCGGACGACGGAGCGGCCCGCCTTGGCGTGGTCCACGAGCGCCTGGTTGATGGCGTCCTGGGCCATGGCGCGGCCGTACGGGATCTTCGCGGCGTCGATCACCTCGACGTGCGGCGGGAGTTCGTCGAGCAGGTCGCGGGGGCCGAGCCGGTCGGCGACGACGACGTCGGCCTCGGCGAGCAGGCGGCGGCCGCGCACCGTGATCAGGTCGGGGTCGCCGGGCCCGCCGCCGACGAGGGCGACGCCGGAGGTCCGCGCCCGGTGCCCCGGCACAGCGAGGCTGCCGTCGCCGAGTCCGGCGACGACCGCGTCGCGGATGGCGGCCGTGCGGCGCGGGTCGCGGGGCGCGTCGCCGGTGCCGCTGGTGAGGACGGCGACGGTGACGCCCGCCGCGCGCCCGGTCGCCGGGGTCCACGCGGTCGCCGCGTCCGCGTCGTCCGTCCGTACGCACCACACGCGGCGGGACTCGGCCTCGGCCGCCGCGGCCGTGTTGACCTCGGGGTCGTCGGTGGACACGAGTGCGTACCAGGCGCCGTCCATGTCGCCGTCCTCGTACGGGCGGCGGTGCCAGGTCAGCTCGCCCGCCTGCGCCATGGCCTCGACGGAGGGCGTGACCTCCGGGGAGACGAGCACGACGTCGGCGCCCGCCGCGAGGAGGCCGGGCAGCCGCCGCTGGACGACGGTGCCGCCGCCGACCACGAGGACACGGCGGCCGGCGAGACGGAGGCCGACCGGGTACGCGGGGGTGGCGGGGGTGGGCTCGGGCGTGGCGGGCATGGGACGGGCTCCTCGGGGACGGCGGGGCGGCGGGACGGCGCGGCTGTACGGCCGGGGGCGGCCGAGACGGGCGACGTGGGACGTGCGGCGTGGGACGGGCGCGGCCGCTGCGGCGTCGGAGCGGCGGGTGTGCGGCAAGCCTATGCCGGGCGCGGGGACGGGGCTGTACCGCAGGTCACGGCGCGTGACTCCGGACGGGCGTAACGGGCGGAACGAGCGGCGCCGTATGGCGTCCGACCGGCCCCGCCCCGCGCTCGTACGCGTGGGACAGGGCCGGTCGGGGAGGGACGGCCGACGGGGTCAGCTCTTCTCGGTGACTCCCGCCGAGTCGAAGGTCGCGACCTCGTGCATGGTGCGGGCCGCGCTCTGGACCATCGGGAGGGCCAGCAGCGCGCCCGTGCCCTCGCCCAGCCGCAGGTCGAGATCGACCAGCGGGCGCAGGCTCAGCTTGGTGAGGGCCGCGACATGGCCGGGCTCGGCGCTGCGGTGGCCCGCGATGCAGGCGGCCAGCGCCTCCGGCGCGAGGGCGCGCGCGACGAGCGCCGACGCGCCCGCGCTGACGCCGTCCAGGATCACGGGCGTACGCAGCGAGGCGCCGCCGAGGATCAGGCCGACCATCGCGGCATGCTCCAGGCCGCCGACGGCGGAGAGCAGGCCGATCGGGTCGGCCGGGTCGGGCTTGTGCAGGTCCAGGGCGCGGCGGACGACCTCGACCTTGCGGGCGTGCGTCTCGTCGTTGATGCCCGTACCGCGCCCGGTGACCTCGGCGGGGTCGGTGCCCGTGCACACGGAGATCAGCGCGGCGGAGGCCGTGGTGTTGGCGATGCCCATCTCGCCGGTGAGCAGCGCCTTGTTGCCCGCGGCCACCAGGTCGCGGGCGGTCTCGATGCCGACCTCGATCGCCCGTGCGACCTCGTCGCGGGTGAGGGCCGGGCCGGTCGTCATGTCCGAGGTGCCGTAGCGCACCTTGCGGGGCAGCAGGCCGGGGGTGGCGGGCAGTTCACCGGCCACGCCCACGTCGACGACGCAGACCTCGGCGCCGACCTGGTTCGCGAAGGCGTTGCAGACCGCGCCGCCGCCCAGGAAGTTGGCCACCATCTGGCCGGTGACCTCCTGCGGCCAGGGGGTCACGCCCTGGGCGTGCACCCCGTGGTCGCCCGCGAAGACCGCGACGGCGGCGGGCTCCGGGATCGGGGGCGGGCACTTCCGGGACAGCCCGCAGAGCTGCGCGGAGATGATCTCCAGCATGCCGAGCGCGCCCGAGGGCTTCGTCATCCGCTTCTGCCGCTCCCACGCCTCACCGAGCGCCTTGGCGTCGAGCGGGCGGATCGCGTCGAGCGTCTCGGCGAGCAGATCGTGCGGCTCGGCACCGGGCAGCGCCCGGCGGCCGTACGACTCCTCGTGGACGACCCAGGAGAGCGGGCGGCGCTTGGACCAGCCCGCCTGGGCCAGCTCGGGCTCGTCCGGGAACTCGTCGACGTACCCCACGCACAGGTACGCCACGACCTCCAGGTGCTCCGGGAGTTCGAGGGCGCGGACCATCTCGCGCTCGTCGAAGAAGCTGACCCAGCCGACGCCGAGGCCCTCGGCGCGCGCGGCGAGCCAGAGGTTCTCGACGGCGAGCGCGGAGGAGTACGGCGCCATCTGCGGCTGCGTGTGACGGCCGAGGGTGTGGCGCCCGCCGCGCGTCGGGTCGGCGGTGACGACGATGTTCACCGGGGTGTCGAGGATGGCCTCGATCTTCAGTTCCTTGAACTGCTTCGCGCGCGCCTTGGGGAGCGACTTGGCGTACGCGTCGCGCTGGCGCTGCGCCATCTCGTGCATGGTCCGCCGGGTCTCCTCGGAGCGGATCACCACGAAGTCCCAGGGCTGCGAGTGCCCGACGCTGGGAGCCGTGTGGGCCGCTTCGAGGACGCGGAGCAGCACCTCGTGCGGGATGGGGTCGGAACGGAAGCCGTTGCGGATGTCGCGGCGCTCGCGCATCAGCCGGTGCACGGCCTCGCGCTCGGCCTCGGCGAAACCGGGCGCGGGCTCGCCCACGGGGGCGTCACTCGCGTCCTCCGCGTCGTCCGTGCCCTCGGTGGGCTCGGTGGCTTCTGTGGCCTCTGCGGGCTGCGTGTCCTCTGCGGCCTGCATGGCCTGCGCGTCCTCCGGGGCTTCCGCCGCCTCCGCGCTGTCGGCGGCTTCAGGGGCCTCGGTGGTCTCGGTGGCTTCGGTCGTCTCGGCGGTCGCGGCGGTCTCGGGGCCTTCGGCGGTGGCCGGTTCGGCCTCGGCGGCGGCGTCGGCCTCCGCTTCGGGGGCGGCGTCGGAGGCGGGCTCGGCTTCGGGAACGGCCTCGGGGGCCGCGGCTCCGGCGGCGGGCGTCTCCGCCCCGGTCGCCTCGGCGGCGGGCGTGCCGTCTTCGCCGTCGGAGGACGGCGCGGCTTCGGCCGCCGGGCCGTCCTGGTTTATCGAGGCCGCGGCGGGGTCCTCGGGCTCGCCGCCCTCGGCGGGGACGCCCTGCGGTACGGCCTCGCCGGAGGACGACACCGCGATCGGCCCGTTCTGCGCGGGCTCTTCGGCGGCCGGGGCCTGCTCGGGGGATTCCGCGGACTCGGCCAGGCCCGCCGCCTCGGCGGACTCCGCCTGCTCCGGCGACTCCGCCGCCGGTGTGCCCTCGGCGGGGGTGCTCGCCTGCTCCGCCTGCTGCTGCTCGGGCGCGTCCGGAACTTGGCCGGAATCTGTCGCCTCCGCTTCGCGGCCGACCGTTTCTGCGGAGGCGGCTTCGGCGGGGGCAGGGGCGGGCGTGGCGGCGGACTGCGTGTTCCCCGCGGCCCACGCGTCGAGCTGGGCCGGGAACTCGCCGAGCTGCGGACCGGGCAGGGCCTCGCCCTCCTGGTGCGCGACGTCGAGGTACTCGGGGCCGATGGTCGGCGGGCCCTGCTCCCGTACGGGCGTCGCGTGCGGCGGCGTCCCGTGCTGCACGGGCGGCGCGGGCACCTGCGCCTGCGCGGCGGCCTGCGCCTGCGCCTGCTGCTCGTCCGCGCCGTCCTGGGCGACGGGCTGCGGCTCCTGCGTGGCCTGCGCCGGTACGGAGGGCTGGACCGGCGTGCCGTGCGCGGGGGTGCCGGGGGCAACGGGGGCGCCCTGGGCCGGAGTCGGAACGGGCCCCTGCTGGCCGGGCGCCGGGGCGGCGCCCCGGTCGGAGAGCGGGCGCACGGCGCCGGACTGCTCGGGCACGGGCGGGCCGAGGTGGAGCGGACGACGGCCGTTGGCGCCGGAGGAGGGCGCGGCGGGGGCGGACGCGGACGCGGCGGAGGCCTGCTGCTCGCGGACCGCGCCGAGGTCGATGGAACCGGAGTCACGGCCGTCGGCCTCGTGCGGGCCGGGCGCGGATACCGGGACGGCGTCCGGCAGCTCCTGGCTCTGGCCCTGGTTCTGGTCCTGCGGGAACTGCCCGTCGTGCTCGGGCTGCTGGGTCTGCTGAGGCTGAGCCTGGGCCTGGCCCTGTTCCACGGGCTGCGGCTGGACCTGGCCGGGAACCGGGGCCGGGGCCTGCCCCTGGACAGCGGCCTGCGCCTGGGCCTGCGCGTCCGCTTCGGCCTGTGCCGCGGACGCCGGGTCCCCGGACGGCTGTTCGCCGGGCTGGACCGGGTGTACGGCCTGGACGGGCTGGACCGCCTGCACCGGCTGGACGGGCTGCGCGGAGTGCGGCGGCTGCTGGCCCTGCGTCTGACCGGGGACCTGGGCCTGGGCCTGGGCTTGGGCCTGGGCCTGGGCCTGGGAGACGTGCGTCGCCGCGGAGGCGGCGGCCTGCTGCGACTGCTGCTCCGGCGTGAGCGCCTGGCCCCCCTGGGACGGCTGCTGGGCCTGGGGCGAGGCCGGGGCCGGAGCCTGGTTCTGGGGCTGGGACTGCTGCGGCAACCCCTGCTGGGGCATGCCCTGCTGGGCGTGCGGCTGCTGGGGCTGCGGCTGCTGCGGGGCCGCCTGGGGCTGGGCGGCGGCGGCCTGCGGCTGGCCCGGCTGCGGCATCTGAGAGCCCTGCTGCGGCTGCGCGGGCTGCTGCCCGTTCGCCTGTCCGTTCACCTGCCCGTGCGTCTGGCTGTTCACCTGGTGCGGCACCTGGCCGTGGCTGCCGGGGGCCTCGCTCCACGCGCCGGGGGCCGGCGGCATGAGCAGCAGGTCCTCCTCCTCGGCCACGGGGGTACCGAGGCCGTCGGCCGGGTCCGCGAAGGTGTAGGTGCCGGGGGCCGGGTTGCCCGGCTGTCCTTCCGGCTGCCCGCCTGCGTTCTCCGGCAGCCCCTCTCCTGGGACCTGGCCGGTGTCAGTCATGCGTTCCCCTCGCCCATCGCTAGTGCTCCTTCCAACCCGGCGGATGACCGCCACGCCCCGTAGAGAAAGAACGAGCCCGCACGCGGTGCGGCACGTGTCTTCGCCTACACCATTCGGACAATGACGGACGAAGCGTCAACCCCGAACAGTGGCACAACGATCCATCAGCCTACCCGGCACTGAGTGCCCCGCTGGCCATAGGTGGGAGAGAAACAGCACTTCGTCGGGGTTCGTCACGCACCGGATCGCAGAAATTCAGATACGGACACCGGACAGCAGGAACACAACCGCGCGTTCACTTTCCGCCCACTCCCCCGTGTCCAGGTCGACCGACTGGAGCAGCGCGCACTCCACGGCGTATCCGCCCTCGGCCAGCGCCCGTCCCCGCGCCTCCGCCTCGTCCCGGGTCGCCGCGTGCGTGACGACGCGCGCCGGGCGCCGTTCGGCGACCGCGGCGAGCGTGGGCACTCCCCCGCCCCCGACCCGTACGACGTCGGGTTCGGGCAGGTCCTCCAGGATGTGCGGGGCCGTGCCGTGCACCGTCTCGACCTGGACGCCGAAGCGCCGGGCCGCGGCGTGCGTACGGGCGCAGGCGTCGGCGTCCGCGTCGACGGCGAGGACGGCGGCGCCGAACCGGGCGGCCTCGACGGCGAACGCGCCGCTGCCCGCGCCGATGTCCCAGACGAGGTCGCCCACGCGCGGGCCCAGCCGGGCCAGTTGGGCGGCGCGGAGCTGCGTGGTCTCGCTGTCCCTGGCGACCGCGGTCTCGCCCGCGTACTCGGTGACGGGCAGCGCCCAGCCGCGTACGGCCGGGGGGTAGCCGGTGTGCTGGCCCGCGAGCCAGCCGTCGCCGGAGCTCTCGGTCTGCGGGCCGCCGACGACGATGACCACGTTGGGGTCGCGCCAGGTGTGGTCGGCGACCTTGTCGGAGGTCAGGACCGAGACCTCCTCGCGCTCGGTGCCCAGCGCCTCGCAGATCACGAAGGTGCGGTGCACCCCGGCCAGGAGCAGCGCGAGTTCGGCCGGGCCCGCGCCCGGCGAGGTGAAGACGGCGACCTTGGGGTGGGCCCGGCAGACGTTGACCGCGCGGCGCAGGGTGCGGGTGTGCGCGACGACGATACGGGCGTCGTCCCAGGGCATCCCGGCGCGTGCGAAGGCGGTGGCGACGGAGGAGACCGCGGGGACGACCTCGACCTCCAGGCCGTGTTCGGGGGCGCGCAGGGTGCGCACGACGCCGAAGAACCCGGGGTCGCCGTCGGCGAGGACCACGGCGGAGCCCCGGTGCCGCGCGATGCGCCGCGCCGCGAGGGACGCGCTGCCGAGCCGGATGCGTTCGGCGTGCGGCGGGACCTCGGACAGGGCCAGGTGGTGGCCGGCTCCGGCGACGAGGGTGGCCGCGCCGAGGGCCGAGCGCGCGGCGTCGGTCAACGGCGAACCGTCCCATCCGATCACGGTGACGCGGTCGGCCATGGGTGCGTTTCTCCTGGGCTGTGGGCTCGTCTGTGCTGCCCGTCCGTGCTGATCGCAGGCCGAGGGCCCACTGAGAGTACCCCCGTTCGGCGGTCGCGGCCCTACCGCACCCGTGGAAGCGGGACGGTCACGGAGCGTACGGGTACGGCGCCAGGCCGCTGGTGTCGGCCTGCTCCTCGAAGGCGCCGTCGAGGTCCTCGGGGAGGAGGCTCCACACGATGAGGTCGGTCCTGATGTCGGTCCAGCCGCCGTCCTCGGTGCGGCTGCGCGCTATCCACGCGTTGCGCAGCACGCCCTCGCTGATGCAGCCGAGCTTCTGCGCGACCTGCTGGGCCGCGGTGTTGTCGGCGCCCGTACGCAGTTCGAGGCGCTCGAACTTCTGGTCCTGGAAGAGCCACTGGGCCAGGGCGAGCACCGACTCGGAGGCGTATCCCTCGCCCCGGGCCCAGGACGCGGTGATGTAGGAGACCTGGGCCGAGAGGACGCGCCAGTCGGTGCGGCGCAGTTCGACGACGCCGACGAGGCGCTGGGTGAGGAACTCGGTGACGGCGAAGACGATGCCGTCGCCCCCGGTCCGTACGGCGGGTGCCTCGCGGGAGACGTACGCGCGCGCCTCCGCCTCGGTGTACGGGACGGGGTACGTGGTCCAGGCGATGACCTGGTCGTCGGTCACCATCTCGACGAGCGCCGGGATGTCCGCTTCCTCGAACGGGCGCAGCACGAGGCGGTCCGTGCTGATCGAGATGTCCGGGAAGGTCGAAGTCATGCGCCGCTCCATACAGGTCGGGGTGCACAGCATGCAGCATCGGCACCGTGATGTGCAGCGCCGGACCCCCGTGCGAACGGGGATCCGGCGCTGAGAAGAGACTTGTCGATACGGGGACTTGCCCCGGGGTCAGCGAGTGTTCAGCCTCGCACAGCCCCGAAGAGCGGAGCGATGCCCCCCTTGTACTTGTCCTCGATGAACCTCTCGACCTCGTCGGAGTTGAGCAGCCTGGCGAGCTTCTTGATCCTCGGGTCGTCCTGGTTGCCGTCCTTGACCGCGAGGAAGTTGGCGTAGGGGTTGCCCTTGACCTTCTCGGCGGCCAGCGCGTCCTTGGAGGGGTTGAGCCCGGTGTCCACCGCGTAGTTGCCGTTGATGACGGCGGCGTCCACGTCGTCGAAGGCGCGCGGGACCGAGGCGGCCTCCAGCTCCTTGAACTTCAGGCCCTTGGTGTCCGTGATGTCCCCGAGGGTCGCCTCGGGGCCCGCGCCGGACTTCAGCTCGATCACGTCGTGGTCGGCGAGGAGGTGGAGCGCGCGGCCCTCGTTGGTGCTGTCGTTGGGCACCGCGACGGTCTTGCCGGAGGTCAGGCCCTTGAGGCTCTTGATCTTCTTCGAGTAGAGCCCCAGCGGTTCGACCTCGACGTTGACGACGGGGACGATGTGCGTGTCCTTCTTCTCGTTGAAGTCGTCCAGGTACGGCTTGTGCTGGAAGAAGTTGGCGTCGACCTCGCCGCTCTCGGTGGCGGTGTTCGGCACGACGTAGTCGTTGAACTTCCGCACGTCGAGCTTGAGCCCTTCCTTCTCCGCGAGGTTCTTCTCGACGTACTCCAGGATCTCGGCGTGCGGGGTCGGCGACGCGGCGATCTTCAGGGTCTGCTTGTCGTCGCCGCCCGAGCCGAGCCCGTAGCCGATCAGCGCGAGCGGGACGACGACCGCGGCGGCGACGGCGACCGTACGGCCGCGGCCGAGGCGCGCAAGCCTCTTGCCCGCGCCGGAGTCGGCGCCGCTGCCGCCCCGGCGCGCGGTGAGCGCGCGGACGACGGCGTCGCCGATGATCTGGACGGCGGTGACGACGACGATCAGCGCGACCACGGTGGCGACCATGACGGTCGTCTCGAAACGCTGGTAGCCGTACTGCACGGCGACCGAGCCGAGGCCGCCGCCGCCGACCGTGCCCGCCATCGCGGAGTAGCCGATGAGGACGATCACGGTGGTCGTCAGGCCCGCGACCAGGGACGGCAGCGCCTGCGGCAGCAGGGCCTTGAAGACGACGGTGGGCGTGCCGCCGCCCATCGCCTGCACGGCCTCGACCAGGCCCCGGTCCACCTCGCGCACGGCCGTCTCGACGAGCCGCGCGAAGAAGGGGATCGCGCCGATGGCGAGCGGCACGATCGCTGCCGTGGGGCCGATGAAGCTGCCGACGACGAGGCGGGTGAAGGGGATCAGCGCGATGAGGAGGATGATGAACGGCAGGGACCTGCCGACGTTCACGATCGCGCCGACGACCTTGTTGACGGGCGTGTTCTGGAGGAGCCCGCCCTTGTCCGTGAGGACGAGGAGCACGCCCAGCGGGAGGCCGCCGATCAGCGCGACGAGGGCCGACCAGCCGACCATGTAGAGGGTGTCCAGGAAGCCCTCGGACAGCAGGGGCTGTATCTCGGACCAGCTCATTTCGCACCCTCCTCGGCGAGTTCGTCCTGCTTCTCCTCCGCCTTGCGCCCCTCCGGCGCGGGGACGGCGGGCGACCCGGCCACGGCGGCCACGTCGACGGTCAGGCCCTGCTCGCGCAGGAACCCGATCGGCACGACGTTGTCGTCGAAACTGCCGGGCAGCTCGATGCGCATCCGGCCGACCTGCTTGCCGCCGACGGTGTCCATGGCGGCGCCGAGGATCGAGATGTCGACGTTGTAGGTGCGCGAGAGCTTGGAGATGACCGGCTCGGTCGTCGTCTCGCCGTGGAACGTGACGTCGACGACCGTACGGCCGGGCTCCGAGGGCTGGCCGCCCACCGGGAACAGCTCGCGGGCCAGCTCCGAGCCCTGCGTGGCGAGCAGCTCGGCGACGGTGCCCGACTCGGTGACCCGGCCGCCCTTCATCAGCGCGGCCGAGTCGCAGACGGCCTTGACGACGTCCATCTCGTGGGTGATCAGCAGGACGGTCAGTCCGAGCTGCTGGTTGAGGTCGCGCAGGAGCTGCAGGACGGAGCGGGTGGTCTCGGGGTCGAGCGCCGAGGTCGCCTCGTCGGAGAGCAGCACCTTGGGGTCTCCGGCGAGCGCGCGGGCGATGCCGACGCGCTGCTTCTGGCCGCCGGAGAGCTGCGCGGGGTAGCTGCCCGCCTTGTCGGCGAGGCCGACGAGGTCGAGCAGCTCATTGGCCTTGCGGGTGCGCTCCTGGCCGGAGAGGCCGAGGATCTCCAGCGGCAGTTCGACGTTGCCGCGCACGGTGCGTGCGGAGAGCAGGTTGAAGTGCTGGAAGACCATGCCGATACGGCCGCGGGCCTCGCGCAGCTCGCGGGAGGCGCGGTGGCCCTTGCCGTTGCCCGCGAGGGCGGTGAGGTCCTGGCCGTCGACGGTGACGGTGCCCGAGGTCGGGCGTTCGAGGAGGTTGACGCAGCGGATGAGGGAGGACTTGCCGGCGCCGCTCTGTCCGACGACGCCGAAGACCTCGCCTTCGCGGACATGGAGGTTCACGCCGTCGAGGGCGGTGACCTCGCGGTCCCGGGTGCGGTAGACCTTGGTCAGGTCCGTAGTCGTGATCACAGGATTTCCGTGGTTGTCGTGAGTGGAGGCCGCGGCGCGCGGGGGCGGCGCCGGGCGGGGCCCCGTGCGGGGGACGCGCACGGGTCGGAGTCAGGGGCAGGGCAGGGCGCGTACGGCCGCCGCCGCGCGGGAACGGGCGCGGGCGTGGGACGCCGGGACCGGTCCGGCGGCGGAAGGGTGCTTCGTACGGGGATGTACGGCTCTGCGGAGCACGCGGGGCTCGTGGCTCGCTTCGGGGCGCGAGCCTGCTATGCGGCGCTGCTCAGGCGGGGGCCCTCAGAGGGCACACATTCGCCGCATGGCGCGCATGCGCATACAACGAGCACCGGGCGCGTATTTCGCCTCGGTCGCAAGGGTGCGGCAGCTCGTCGTGTTCATGGTCGCCAGTAAAGCAGAAGGAGGGTCGGATGAGGGCGGGGGTGTCCGCATGACGGACACCCCCGTGGGATTCCGGGCCCTTCGGCACCCCCGCGGCGGGCGGCTCAGTCCTCCGCCGTGATCTGCAGTCCACCCGCCGTGACCTGCGCGGTTACGTCCGCGAGGCTGCCGACGACCACGTCGGCGGCCAGCTCGTCGCGGGTGTGGGTTGTGGCCAAGCCCACGGTCGTCATGCCCGCCCGGCGGCCCGCCTCCAGCCCGGCCGGGGCGTCCTCGAAGACCACGCAGCGGGCCGGGTCGACGCCCAGCTTGCGGGCGGCCAGCAAATACGGCTCCGGGTCGGGCTTGCCGCGTGTGATGTCGTCCGCGGCGATGACCAGCGGCGCGTCGATACCGGCCTCGCGCAGCCGGGCCTCGCCCAGCTCGCGGGTGGCCGAGGTGACGACGGCCCAGCTCTCCCGGGGCAGCGCGCGCAGCAGCTCGGCCGTGCCGGGCAGCAGATGGACGCCGCCCGCGACGTCCTCGACCTCCAGCCGCTCGATCCGGGCGAGCGCCTCGGGCACGCGCGCGGCGGGGACCAGGTCGGCCACGATCTCGGCCGCGGGACGGCCGTGCAGCTCGACGGCGGCGAACTCCTCCTCGGTGATCCCGTACTCACGGGCCCAGGCGGTCCAGCAGCGGACCACGGACTCCATGGAGGAGAGCAGGGTGCCGTCGTTGTCGAAAAGGAGAGCGTCCGGGCTGATCTTCATGATTCGCCAGCGTACGGGAGCACGTGCGCGGGCCCGCACGGGCGGGGGCCGACGCCTCCCGGGGGCCGGAGCCCTTCTAGACTTCCGTCCATGCTCACCCCGCTCACTGTCGCGCTCGCCGTGGCCGCGCTCGCGCTGGCCGCGTGGTGCGGCTGGGCCGCCTACCGGGACCAGCCCACCAAGGACTGGCACTTCATCGGTATGGCCGTCGTCACGGTGCTCTCGCTGGTCCAGCTCGTCGTGGGGATCGTGAAGCTCGCTGGCGGCGAGGAGCCCGCCGACGGGGCCGTGATCTTCGTGTCGTACCTGATCGGCGTGGTGGCGTGCGTGCCCGTCGTGGGCCTGATCTCGCTGACGGAGCGCACGAAGTGGGGCTCGCTCACGGTGGTGGCGGGCGCGGTGGTGGCGGCCGTGCTGGAGGTGCGGCTGCATGACATCTGGGGAGGCGGAACCGGTGCCTGACGCCGACACCGCGGCCGAGCGGAAGTCCCCGCGCGGCGGCATCGCGAGCGGACCCGGCAAGCTGCTGGTGACGCTCTACGGCATCTTCACGGTCGGCGCGGCCTCGCGCTCGATCGTCCAGCTCACGACCCGTTTCGACGAGGCGCCGCTCGCGTACGTCCTCTCGGCGGTGGCGGCCCTCGTGTACGCCTTCATCACCGTCTCGCTCGTACGGGGCGGCGAGGGCGCGCGCAAGGCGGCGCTGGTGTGCTGCTGCGTGGAGCTGGCGGGCGTCCTGGTCGTCGGCACCTGGACCCTGGCGGAACCCTCCGCGTTCCCGGACGCGACGGTCTGGTCGGACTACGGAATGGGCTACCTCTTCCTCCCGGTGATCCTCCCGGTCACGGGCCTGCTGTGGCTCCGCCGGGCACGGTCGGCGTCCGACTAGAGAGTGCCCCGCTCAGGGGCGCGGGGAACTGCGCGAGCGGCCACAGCGCGCGGCGCACCCTGCGAAGCACCGCAAGGGGCACCCCGGGCGCAGCCCGAGAAGCGCCGGGCGCCGGCACGGAGGCCGCAGGCCAGGCGCAGCCGAGAAGTGCCGCCCGTGCTGCGAGGAGGGGTTGAGCTCTCCTCGCAGGACGGGCGGCGTTGGGGGCTACGCGCTCGTGGCGTAGGTCGTCGCTTCCTTCTCCAGGGCGATCAGCGTGACCCGGCGGTCGTTCTCGGTGCCGACCGGCGCGTACCCGTTCTTCCGGTACAGCCGGAGATTGCCCTCGCTCTTGTCACCGGCCACCAAGTGATACCGCTTGGCGGCCCACTCCTGCGCGAGGCGGTCCTCGACCGCGGCGAGCAGCCGGCCGCCGAGGCCGTGCCGCTGGAGGCGGGGGTGCACGATGAGCTTGCCGATCCGCGCGGTCCCGTCGTCGTCGACCGTGCCGCGCACGGAGCCGACGACCTCCTCGCCGAGCCGGGCCACCAGCACGCAGCAGCGGGCCAGTTCGGCTCGGAAGTCGTCGAGGGTCTGCGTGAGCGGCTCGATGCCGTAGTCCCCGTACAGCTCGGCCTCCCGCTGGAAGCAGAGGTACTGGAGCTTCAGGATCTGTTCGGCGTCCTGCTCGGTCGCCGCAGAGATGGTCACGCTCATGCCCATGTGCGCATGCCTCCCCAAGTTGTGTGCGGCCGGGCACGCGAGAGTGAGGGTTTCGCGCCCGGGCCTTCTGCCCTGGTGACGCCGGTTGCCTCTCGCACCCTTCCCCTAAGTCCGGGTGCCGCAACCTCCGTCGTGAGCATTCTGCGCAGGCGGGCCAGGCAACGGGAACGCAGCGGCCCCAGGCTGCCCTGTGAGATTCCCAACTCACGGGACATTTCGGGGTAGGTGAGGTCCGCGCGGGCCAGCATCGCGCGCAGCACCCGGGGGCAGCGCCCCGGCAGTCCGGCGACGGCGGCGGCGAGCGCGCGGCGCCGCTCGGCGACGAGCACCGCCGCCTCGGCCTCGGAGGCGGCGTCGGCGAGTCCGTCGGCGGCCGTGACGCGGCGCTGGAGCGGCACGCGGGGCGGCAGGGGCGACGGTCCGGCCTCGGCCTCCGCCCGTACGGCCGCGCCCAGCCAGGCGGCGGGCGCCGGGGGCGGCCCCTCCTCGCGCACCCGCCGCAGCCAGCGCAGCCAGACGCCCTGGCGCAGGTCCTCGGCCTCGGTACCGGGGCAGGCCGCGGCCTCGGCCTCGCACTCGGCGTCCAGCAGGGCCGCCAAGTGCGGGTCGAGGAGGGTGAGTTCCGTCATACGACGGGGTACGCGTGCCGCCCGCCCCCGGTTGCGGAGCGGGCGGCACGTCACCCGTATGCGGTCTGTCCCCGGGGGATCAGTCGCGGTCGCGGAAGTCCGCCGCCGCGAGCAGCGCGGTGTCGGGGTTGTCCGAGAAGATGCCGTCGATGCCGGTCTCGAAGTACCGCTTGAAGGCGCCGAACGCGTCGCCGTAGTCGTTCGGGTTGCTGCCCTTGCGGAAGTCGACGGGCAGGAAGCTGTTCTCGTTGCGCATCGTGTACGGGTGCAGCACCAGTTTCTGCGCGTGCGCGTCGCGGACCAGGGTGGTGGCCTCGCCGAGCGTGCCGTCGGACTTGCGCGGGATGACGAGGTCGAGGGTGGGGCCGATGCCCTGCGCGAACTTCGCGATCCACTTCAGGCCCTCGGGCTTGACGAGGTCGGCGACGGTGCGCGGGTCGCCCGCCTCGACGAAGTCCCAGGGGCGGGAGGTCAGCGTGGACAGGAGCACCACGCCGGGGCAGTCCACGAGCTTGCTGAGCTGCTCGATGCTGCTCGGCTCGAAGGACTGCACGAAGTTCGGCGAGTGGGCCTTGTGGCGGCCGTACCGGCGCAGCAGCCTGGCGAGCGGCTTCTCCAGGCCGAGGCCGAGCTTGCGGAAGTACGTGGGGTGCTTGGTCTCGATGTGGAGCCAGATCCGGCGCCCGCGCCTGCGGCCCTCCTTCTCGGCCCACTCCAGGACCTCCTCGAAGGTGGGGACCTCCCAGCGGCCGTCGTAGAGCGTGTTGTGCTGGCGCTGCTTGGGGATGCGCTCCTTGGCGCGCAGCGTCTTCAGCTCCTTGAGGGTGAAGTCCTCGGTGAACCAGCCGGTGAGGTCCGTGCCGTCGACCTTCTTGGTGGTCTTGCGGGCGGCGAACTCCGGGTGGTCGGCGACGTCGGTGGTCGCGGTGATGTCGTTCTCGTGACGGCAGACCAGGTGGCCGTCCTTGGTGGGGACGAGGTCCTGCTCGATGACGTCGGCGCCCATGTCGAGCGCGAGCTGGTAGGAGCCGAGGGTGTGCTCGGGGCGGTAGCCGCTGGTGCCGCGGTGGGCCACGACGAGGGGTACGGGCAGCTCGTGGCGGTCCCCCTTGCCGCCACCCTTGCCGCCCGCCTTCCGCTCGCCCGCCGCCTGCGCCGAGCCGGTGCCCAGCGCGGTGGCGCCGACTCCGGCGGCGCCCAGCACGGCCGCTCCGAGCAGGGTTCTCCGGCCCGGCTGCTGCTCCTGGTCCATGGGCTCTCCTCCACTCCGTGGCGCCGGGGATCCGGCACGACCTGACACAGAACGCGCCGATCGTAGATCCATGCGCGGTACACCGGGGAGACATATGTCCGAACAGCAGGGAAACACGCGTGGCGTGGGACGGCGCTCGGGACGGAGCGTGTGGGTGGTCGTACGGGCAAAGCGGTCGTAATCCACGTCAACTCTTCGTATCGACCATGTGAACCCGGTGTGCAACTCACCGGTAGTGCCGAGTATCGTCCTCAACTGCGCGTTCCCGCGCACGACCGATTTCGACAAGGCGGAGGGTCCGTTGTCCCGTTTCCGGCTGATCAAGGCAGTGCTCGGCCCGCTTCTTCGCGTGCTGTTCAGGCCGAAGGTCGAGGGAGCGGAGCGCATCCCCGACACGGGTCCGGCGATCCTCGCGGGCAATCACCTGACGTTCATCGACTCGATGATCCTCCCGCTGGTCACCGACCGGCAGGTCTTCTTCATCGGCAAGGACGAGTACGTCACGGGCAAGAGCCTCAAGGGCCGCCTCATGGCCTGGTTCTTCACCGGGGTCGGCATGATCCCGGTCGACCGAGACGGCGGGCGCGGCGGTGTCGCGGCGCTGATGACGGGCCGCCGGGTGCTGGAGGAGGGCAAGGTCTTCGCGATCTACCCGGAGGGCACCCGCTCCCCCGACGGCCGCCTCTACCGCGGCCGTACGGGCATCGCCCGGCTCGCCCTGATGACCGGCGCCCCGGTCGTGCCGTTCGCGATGATCGGCACGGACACGGTGCAGCCGGGCGGCAAGGGCCTGCCCCGCATCGGCGGCGGCCGCCGCATCTCGGTCCGCTTCGGCGAGCCCCTGGACTTCTCCCGCTACGAGGGCATGGACCGCGACCGCTATGTCCTCCGCGCCGTCACGGACGAGGTCATGAGCGACGTGATGCGACTGTCCGGCCAGGAGTACGTCGACATGTACGCCACCAAGGCCAAGGCCGCCTGACCGTGCGAGGGCTCACCGGAATTGTTCCCGTGCCCTCTTTCGGGTTCTGAGCAGGGGCTGCACCTTGCCGCGCTCCGCAGACCGCGGCTTTCGCCGTGGCCGATCGCGCAGTTCCCCGCGCCCCTGATGGGGCACCCTCCGGTGCTCCGCGAAGCTCGGGAGGTCTGCGCATGGGGGCACCTCCCTGCTCGAAGAGCTTGGGAGAGCAGGGCTGGCAAGCGCAGCCGCCCATGCCGGGCACGTGTGGACCGCCGGGTCACTCCTCCTCCGGGATTTCTCCGAGCCGCTGCCCCTTCAGCAGGTACCAGGCCAGTACCGAGGCCGCCAGGAGGATCGCGGCGCCTACGCCCGCGCCGAGGCGGAGGCCCTCGGTGAAGGTGTCCTGGGCCGCGGTCAGGAGCCGCTCCCCCGCCGCGCCGGGCACGTGGTGTGCCGTCTCCACGGCCTCGCCGAGGGAGTGGCGGGCCTGCTCGGCGGTGGCCTCGGGGACGCCCGGCGGGGTGGTGAAGGAGCGGTAGACGCCCGTGACCACGGAGCCGAGCAGGGCGATGCCGAGCGCCGCCCCCAGCTCGTAGGCCGTCTCCGAGACGGCTGACGCGGCACCGGCCTGCTCCTTGGGGACGCTGGAGAGGATCACGTCGGCCGTGACGGTGAAGGCGAGCCCGGCGCCGATGCCGACGACGAGCAGGACGCTGCCCAGCAGCAGATAGCCCGTCGTCGCCTGGAGCCAGACGCAGGCGCCCAGCGCGAGGCCGACCGCCGCCAGCCCGCCCGAGACGGCGGCCCGCACGGACGTACGCCGGGCCGCCCAGCCCGCGAGCAGACCCGCGGTCACCGAGCCGAGCGCGGCGGGCAGTTCGGCGAGACCGGCCTCGAAGGGCGAGCGGGACTGGACCATCTGGAGGAACTGGGAGAGGAAGAACACCAGTCCGGACAGCCCGAGGATGGTCAGCAGGTCGGCGAGGACGGCGCCGGTGAAGCCGCGGTGGGCGAACAGCCGCATGTCCAGCAGGGGGTGCGGCAGCCGCAACTGGCGGCGGACGAACCCCCACAGCGCCGTGAGGCCCGCCACGGCCGCGACGGCCACGTCCCAGCGGAAGCCGTAGGCCGCGCCCTCCTTCACCGCGTAGACGACGGCGATGATGCCGACCATCGACAGGCCGACGCTCGGCAGGTCCCAGGGGCCGGGTGCCGGGTTCTTCGACTCGGGCAGCAGTTTGATGCCGACGACCACCAGCACGGCCATCACGGGCAGGTTGATCAGGAAGACCGAGCCCCACCAGTAGTGCTCCAGCAGGAAGCCGCCGACGACCGGGCCGACGGCCGTGCCCGCCGCGGTCATCGCGCCCCAGATGCCGACGGCGAGGCTGCGTTCGCGCGGGTCGTGGAAGAGGTTGCGGATGAGGGCGAGCGTGGACGGCATCAGGGTCGCGCCCGCGACGCCCATCAGGGCCCGCCACAGGATCATGGCCTCGGAGCTGTGCGCGTACGCCGTGAGGACCGAGATCGCGCCGAACGCGACGGAGCCGGTGAGCAGCAGCTTCTTGCGGCCGATCCGGTCGCCGAGGCTGCCCATCGACACGAGCAGTCCGGCGATCACGAACGAGTAGACGTCGCCGATCCAGAGCAACTGGGTGCTGGAGGGACGCAGGTCCTCGCTGAGGAAGGGCGCGGCGAGGCCGAGGACGGTGGCGTCGATGCCGACGAGCAGCACGGCC
Source organism: Streptomyces albiaxialis (assembly GCF_039530985.1). Classification (NCBI taxonomy): domain Bacteria; kingdom Bacillati; phylum Actinomycetota; class Actinomycetes; order Kitasatosporales; family Streptomycetaceae; genus Streptomyces; species Streptomyces albiaxialis. The sequence goes on along the minus strand of NZ_BAAAPE010000028.1, from coordinate 216,851 downwards.
AGGACGAGGACGGCGAGCGCGAGCCAGCGCAGCCGCCGCGGCTGGGTGTCCGCGGGGGTCCCGGGGGGTTCTGCGATCTTGCTGTTCATTGCTCCGTGCTCCGTCGTGCCCCGCCGAGCAGCAGCTCGGCGGTCATCCGTACCGCGTCGCGTCCCGCGACCTTGCCGTCCTGCACCGCCCACGCGGAGGCGCTGATCAGCGCGTAGAGCGCCTCGGTCAGCCAGGCCGCGGTGAGGTCGATGCGGAACGTGCCCTCCTCCTGGCCGCGCCGGAAGAGCGCGGCGAACCTGTCGTCGATACGGGCCCAGCCCTCGTGCGTGTCCCCCGGCTCGAAGAGCTGGTTCTCGGTGACGAGGAAGGCGAGGAAGCCCGCGACGGGCTCGGCCTCGGCGACGATCCGGCGGACCGCCTCGGCCGCGTCCCCCTCCTCGGGGCGCGCCGCGTCCACGGCCGCCTCCAGCCGCCGCAGCCCGAGGTTCTCCAGGGCGCGGATCAGCGCGTCGCGCCCGGCGAAGTGCCGGTGCAGCGTGGCGCGGCTGATGCCGGCGGCCTTCGCTATCTCGTCCATGGACGAGGTGGGCCTGCGGGTCAGCAGGTCGGCGGCCATGCTCAGCAGCTCTTCACGATCGACGCTCATGAGACACAAGTAGAGCATGTGAGACATGAATGTCGCAAACGAAGCACGAGAAAAGCGCCCCGCCGTGCGGACGGCGGGGCGCTTCTCGTCAGAGGCTCACTTGCGCCAGGCGCAGCTTCCCAGTGTCGCGCCCTTCTCGACGGCGCGCTCGGCCGCGTCCTCCGGCAGCACCTTCGTCCGCTTCCCGACGCAGACGGGCGTGCGGTCGGCGTAGCCGCCCATGTCAAGCAGGATCTGGTCCCAGTGCCGGTACTGCACGTCGTGGCCGCTGTCGTCGTACTTCCGCACGACCGGCTCGCCCGGCAGCGCCTTGTTCCACAGCGCCTGCGTGGCGGGCGGCACGGTGGTGTCCTTCAGGCCCGTGTAGACGTACGTGGGGGCCTTGAAGTCCGACAGGTCGGGGCCGGGGCGCTCGCAGTAGAGCTTCTGCTCGTGCACCTGGGCCGAGGGGTCGCCCTTCTGGCCGCGCAGGTAGTACGAGCGGGCGCCGTCCTCCTCGGCGGTGTCCGTGAAGCCGGGGATCTTGTGCATGGGGCTGTCGTCGGGGTAGCCCCACCACTTGCGCGGGTCGCGGATCTGCTCGCCGAAGTACTTCTTCAGCTCCGCGTCGCTCTTGCCGCAGTAGTCGGCCTTCGCGCCGTACGGCGGGAGCGCGGCGGCGAGGTGGAGCGAGGCGACGCGGGAGGGCGCGTCGGCGGCGAAGTGCGCGGCGTAGGGCCCGCCGCCGGATATCGCGATCACGGCGGCCTTCTTGACGCCGAGCTTGTTCAGGACGGCCTTGACGTCGGCCGTGTAGTCGTCGAAGCCGAGCTTGCCGTCGTACTCGGTGTCGCCGAAGCCGTTGCGCTCGACGGAGATGACCCGCTCGTTCAGGTTCTCGCGGGTGGTGCGCAGGAATTCGGTCATCCCGGCCGCGCGTGCCGTGGTGCCGGTGCCGCCCATGAAGACGACGGGCTGGGCGCCCCTCTTGCCGGTGTCACCCGTGTCGCTGTAGTGGACGGTGCGGCCGGCGCGCTCCAGCTTGTGCATCGGCGGGCCCAGCGGGTCGAACGAGTCCTGGACGCGGGGCTCCGGGCGCTTCTCGGCGGAGGCGCCGGTGGCGCCGACCGTGAAGCCGATGGCGCCGGCGGCGGCCGCCACGGAGAGAGTGACCGCCACCGCGGCCGACGACAGGCTCTTCGCTCTTTTCATTTTTCGGTCTCCCAGGTGTGGATGGTGCGGAAGCGCACCTGCCCGGAAACCGTTGTGTCATGCACCCAAGCCGCTCGCGCGCGGCGTCTCCTCAGCTCCAGGGCAGCCCGGAGCGGTGCCGCCAGTATGCCTCGGGCTCCTCCGCGAGGGCCGCGAGCCGGGCGAGCTGATCCCCGTCGAGGTCCACGGCGGCGCCCAGCAGATTGGTGTGCAGCTCCGCGGCCGTCGCCGCGCCGGAGAGGACGACGCCCGCCCAGGGCTGCCGGAGGACGGCCGCCAGCGCCACCGCGTCGGGCGTGGACCCGGCGGCCCCGGCGATCTCGCGCACCGCCTCGGGCGCGTGCGTGCCCGCGAGCCGCCCGTTGGCCATGGCCTCCTTCACGATCACGGTGAGCCCCGCGTCGTGCGCCTCCGCCAGCGCCTCGCCCGCGGAGGGTTCGAGGACGTTGTACGTGGACTGGACCGTGCGGAAGAGGGGCCCGCCGTCGGCGGTGATGGCGAGCGCCGCGCGGATCGCCTCGGCCTGCGCGGGGCCGCTCGTGCTGAAGCCGACGGTGACGCCCTGCCCGGCGAGTTCGGCGAGCCGGGCGTGCAGCGCGGTGTCGGTCAGCGCGGGGCTGTCGGGGGTGACGGAGTGGATCTGGTACAGGTCGAGCCGGTCGCCGAGCAGCTCCCGGGTCTCGGCGAGCTGGCGGTCGTACGCCGCGGTGCCATGGTCCTTGACCTCGTGCGCCTCGGCGTCCATGCGCCACTCGCCGGTGTACGTGTAGCCCCACTTGCTGCCGATGACCACGTCCTGGGCCTCGGGGTGCGCGCCCAGCCACTCGGCGAGGAACTCCTCGGCGCGCCCGTACGAGCGTGCGGTGTCGAAGTACCGCACGCCCTGGGCGTAGGCGGCGTCGAGCAGCTCGTGCGTACGGGCACGCAGGGCCTCGGGGGTGCGCTCGGGCAGCTCGGCGTCCCGGCCCAGCGTGATGTAGGCGGGGCGGCCGACGGCGGCGAGGCCCAGGCCGAGATGGGCCGTGGGGGTCGTCGCCTGGGCGAGGCGGGCGAAGGGCATGGGGATCTCCCAGCTCAGTCGGCTCTTTTCACGGGCCGCACCACCGTACCCGCCCGCCTCAGCTCTTCGCCGCAGCCCACTCCCGCTGGGTCTCCAGGTCGTTCCGGAAGGCGGCGAGCTGCTCGGCGACGGCCGAGGGCGCCGTGCCGCCGTGCCCGTCGCGGGCGGCGAGCGCGCCCGGCACGTTGAGCACGCCGCGGACCTCGGGCGTCAGGTGCGGGGAGATCTCCGCGAACTGGTCGTCCGTCAGCTCGTCCAGCTCGATGCCCTCGCGCTCGCAGACCTTCACGCACTCCCCCGCGACCTCGTGCGCCACGCGGAACGGCACGCCCTGCTTCACCAGCCACTCGGCGACGTCGGTGGCGAGCGAGAAGCCCGCGGGAGCCAGCTCGGCCATCCGGTCGCCGTGCACGGTGAGCGTGGCCATCATGCCCGTGAAGGCCGGGAGCAGGGTCTCCAGTTGGTCGATGGAGTCGAAGACCGGCTCCTTGTCCTCCTGGAGGTCCCGGTTGTACGCGAGGGGCAGCGCCTTGAGCGTCGCCATCAGGCCCGTCAGGTTGCCGATCAGCCGCCCGGACTTGCCGCGCGCCAGCTCGGCGATGTCCGGGTTCTTCTTCTGCGGCATGATCGAGGAGCCGGTGGAGAACGCGTCGTGCAGGGTCACGAAGGAGAACTCCTTCGTGTTCCAGATGATGATCTCCTCGGCGATCTTCGAGATGTCGACGCCGATCATCGCGGTGACGAAGGCGAACTCGGCGGCGAAGTCGCGGGACGCCGTGCCGTCGATCGAGTTCGGCGCGCTGCCGTGCTCGAAGCCCAGGTCGGCGGCGACGGCCTCCGGGTCGAGCCCGAGGGAGGACCCGGCCAGGGCGCCCGAGCCGTACGGCGAGACCGCCGTGCGCGCGTCCCACTGGCGCAGCCGCTCCGCGTCCCGCGAGAGCGCCTGGGCGTGCGCGAGGACGTGGTGCGCGAACAGGACGGGCTGCGCGTGCTGGAGGTGCGTGCGGCCCGGCATCGCGACGTCCGGGTGCGCCTCGGCGAGCCCGACGAGGGCGCCCTGGAGGTCGGCGAGCAGCCCGCCGAGCGTACGGGCGTGGTCGCGCAGGTACATCCGGAAGAGGGTGGCGACCTGGTCGTTGCGGGAGCGGCCCGCGCGCAGCTTGCCGCCGAGGTCCTGTCCGACGCGCTCCAGGAGGCCGCGCTCCAGCGCCGTGTGCACGTCCTCGTCGGCGACGGTGCCGGTGAAGTCGCCCGCCGCCACGTCCTCTTCGAGCCGGTCGAGGCCCGCGAGCATGCGCTCCAGCTCGTCCGCGGTGAGCAGGTCCGCCTTGTGCAGGACCCGGGCGTGCGCGCGGGAGCCCGCGATGTCGTACGGCGCGAGGCGCCAGTCGAAGTGGACCGAGGCGGAGAGCTTTTCGAGGGCCTCGCTGGGGCCGTCGGCGAAACGGCCGCCCCAGAGGCGGAGATCGGTGTTCTCGGTGCTGCTCACGGCTTGCCTGCTCCTGGTGCGTGGTGCGGTCTCGTTGTACGCGTACGGGCCGTCGCGCTGCGCGAGGCAGCACGACGGCCCGTCACATTCTGCCCGTTACGCCCTACGCCTGGTCACGCTTGGCGGCGATCTTGCTGCTCAGGCCGAAGATCTCGATGAAGCCCTTGGACATCGACTGGTCGAAGGTGTCGCCCGTGTCGTACGTCGCCAGGTTGAAGTCGTAGAGCGACTGCTCGGACCTGCGGCCCGTGACGACGGCCCGGCCGCCGTGCAGGGTCATCCGGATGTCGCCGGAGACGTGCTGGTTGGCCTCCTCGATGAAGCCGTCCAGGGCGCGCTTGAGCGGGGAGAACCACAGGCCGTCGTAGACCAGCTCGGTCCAGCGCTGCTCGACCTGCCGCTTGTACCGGGCCAGCTCCCGCTCGACCGTGACGTTCTCCAGCTCCTGGTGGGCGGTGATGAGGGCGATGCCGCCCGGCGACTCGTACACCTCGCGGGACTTGATGCCCACGAGCCGGTCCTCGACCATGTCGATCCGGCCGACGCCCTGGGCGCCCGCCCGCTCGTTGAGCTGCTGGATGGCCTGGAGGACGGTGACCGGCTTGCCGTCGACGGCGACCGGCACGCCCTTGTCGAAGGTGACGACGACCTCGTCGGCCTCGCGCGGGGTGGCGGGGTTCGACGTGTAGTCGTAGACGTCCTCGATCGGCGCGTTCCAGATGTCCTCCAGGAAGCCGGTCTCGACGGCCCGGCCGAAGACGTTCTGGTCGATCGAGTACGGCGACTTCTTGGTCGTCGCGATCGGGAGGCCCTTCTCCTCGCAGAAGGCGATGGCCTTGTCCCGCGTCATCGCGTAGTCCCGCACGGGGGCGATGCACTTGAGGTCGGGCGCGAGGGAGGAGATGCCGGCCTCGAACCGCACCTGGTCGTTGCCCTTGCCGGTGCAGCCGTGCGCGACGGTGCTCGCGCCGTGCTTGCGCGCGGCGGCGACGAGGTGCTTGACGATGGTGGGCCGGGACAGCGCGGAGACCAGCGGGTACTTGTCCATGTACAGCGCGTTGGCCTTGATCGCCGGGAGGCAGTACTCGTCGGCGAACTCGTCCTTCGCGTCCGCGACCTCCGCCTCGACCGCACCGCAGTCCAGCGCACGCTTGCGGATGACATCCAGGTCCTCGCCCCCCTGGCCGACGTCGACGGCGACGGCGACGACCTCGGCGCCGGTCTCCTCGGCGATCCAGCCGATGCAGACAGAGGTGTCCAGGCCGCCTGAATAGGCGAGTACGACGCGCTCGGTCACGGGCTTCTCCTTACGGTGCATGCGCTGACAGGTATAAGTATGCACTCCACCGTATGTTTCGTCAACGCAACCCGCGAGGGGCCGCGCGAGCGCCCGGACGTCAGCCCTTCAGCTCCTCGGCCAGCACCGCCGTGTGCGCGTGGTCGAGGTCCTTGGTGGCCGTGATCAGGGTGAGCGTGCCGCCGTCCGCGAGACCGCGGAGGCGGTCGAGCGCGGCCCGGCCCTCCTCGCTGTCCAGCTCGGCGCGGTAGCGCTTCGCGAACTCCTCGAAGCGCTCCGGGTCGTGCCCGTACCACTTGCGCAGCTCCGGGGAGGGGGCCACCTCCTTGTCCCAGTCGTCCAGCTCCGCGTCGGCCTTCGCCAGGCCGCGCGGCCAGAGCCGGTCGACCAGCACCCGCGCTCCGTCGTGCGCCGGATCGGGCGCCTCATAGGCGCGCCGCACCCGGACCTCGATGCCCTTCTTGCGCTTGCTCGCAGCCATGCGTCCAGCATGCACGGGGAAGGCTCCGGATACATGTTGACAGCGTTCACATTGGTGGGGTTGGCTGGGCCCATGACTGACTTCCCGAGCCTCGCCCGGCAGACCTGGCACCAGCTCGAACCCCTCTACGCCTCGGTCTATTTCGCACCCCAGGTCGCCGAGGAGACCGGGGCCCTCGGATACGACACGGGCGCCCGCTGGCCCTCCTACTTCGCGCTGCGCGCGGCCCCGCTCGGCCCGGCGGGCCCGGAGCTGGTCGCCGCGGCGTTCTACAGCTTCAGCCCCCGCATGGTCCGCGAGCACGTCCCCGCCGCGTGGGACGTCGCCGCGCCCTCCGCCGTCCTCGACGCGCGGCTGCGCGGCGCCGACCGGACGCTCAGGGCGATCCTCGGCGACCGGATCGCGGACCCCGCACTGGCCGAGACCGCGGCCCTCGCGCGTACGGCCGCCGAGGCGTGCGACTTCGCCGGGCGCCCGCTCGCCGCCGCCAACGCGGCGCTCGGCTGGCCCGACGAGCCGCACCTCGTCCTGTGGCAGGCGGGCAACGTGCTGCGCGAGCACCGGGGCGACGGCCATCTCGCCGCGCTGCTCACCGCCGGGCTCGACGGCTGCGAGGCACTGGTCTCCTTCGCCGCGGTCGACGCGGCGCCGGTCGAGAACTTCGCCTCGCGCGGCTGGAGCGAGGCCGAGTGGACCGCGGCGCGGGAGCGGCTCGCCGCACGCGGCCTGGTCGACGGCGCGGGGCACGCCACGGAGCGGGGGCGCCGGCTCCGCGATTCCGTCGAGCGGACGACCGACGAGCTGGCCGCCGCGCCGTACCGGGCGCTCGGCGCGGAGGGCTGCGCCCGGCTCGCCGAATTGAACGGTCCAGCCCTTATGGCCGTGGTCGGTTCGGGACTGCTTCCCTCCCAGTCCACGCTGGGCATCCTGACCGTGAAAGCTCCGGGCCCTCGGTAGGAGAGCCCCACTTCCAGGGGCGCGGGGAACTGCGCGACAAGCCACGACGTGCCCGCGGCCCGCGAGAACACGGACAGGGGCAGCCCCTGCCCGTGCGTCGCCGAACGCGGGCGCGTCGTGGCCGTTCGCGCAGTTCCCCGCGCCCCTGAGCGGCACTTCGTTGAAGGCACCACATTTTGAGACGGTCTTGCGTGTAAGGGCCAGCTAAGCGTTCGATCAGGCGGTGCGAAACGAACAGGCCGAGTCCTCCCAGAGCAGCGCCCCCGCGGAAGCGGACCGTGGGGCCCGGCGCGCCGTCACCCTCTTCCCCCTGCTCGTCCTTCTCGCGGGGGCGCTCGGGCTGCTCAGCCCCGGGACGTTCACGGGCGGGGCCGAGGCGGTGCCGTATCTGCTCGGTGTGGTGATGTTCTGCATGGGCGTGACGATGACGCCGCAGGACTTCAAGGGCGTCGCGCAGCGCCCCTGGGCCGTCGCGCTGGGGCTCGTCGCGCACTACGTGATCATGCCGGGGCTCGGCTGGCTGATCGCCCACGCGCTGGACCTGTCGCCGCAGCTCGCGGCCGGTGTCATCCTCGTCGGCTGCGCGCCCAGCGGCACCGCGTCGAACGTCGTCACGTATCTCGCGCGCGGCGACGTGGCGCTGTCCGTTTCGGTCGCGACCGTCTCCACGGTCCTGGCGCCGCTGGTCACGCCGCCGCTGACGCTGCTGCTCGCGGGCGAGTACCTGCCGGTGGACGCGGGCTCGATGGTCACCGACATCCTGAAGACCGTGCTGCTGCCGGTGATCGCCGGGCTGCTCGTACGGCTGCTCGCGGGGCGTTACGTCACGCGTGCCCTGGGCGTGCTGCCGTGGCTGTCGGCGCTGACGATCGCCGTGATCGTGGCGATCGTCGTCGCCGGGAGCGCCGACGCGATCAAGTCGGCGGCGCTGCTGGTCTTCCTCGCCGTCGTGCTGCACAACGGCCTCGGCCTCGCGCTCGGTTACGGCGCCGGGCGGCTGGCGCGGCTCGGCGAGCCGGCGGGCCGCGCCATGGCCTTCGAGGTCGGCATGCAGAACTCGGGGCTCGCCGCCTCGCTGGCCACGGCGCACTTCAGCCCGCTGGCCGCGCTGCCCTCCGCGGTCTTCTCCGTGTGGCACAACGTCTCGGGCGCGCTGGCCGCCGCCTGGTTCGCGCGGCGCGGCCCCGGCGCCACCGCGCCCGAGAAGGAGTGAGCGGAGGGGCTACGGGCGCTTCGCCGGGTCCAGCCGGTAGATGTCGCCGCCGATCGCGAGGGCGTACAGCTCCTTGTCGCCGCCCTGTGCGAAGGCGACGACCTCGCCGCCGTTGACACCGAGGTTGGTCTCGCCGGTGACCTGGCCGTTCTTCATCGACAGGGCGCGGATGTCGCCCTCGCAGTAGTCGCTGAAGACGTACTTGCCCTTGAGGGCCTTGACCTTCTGACCCCGGTAGACGTAGCCGCCCGTGACGGAGCAGCGGGACGGGGTGTGGTCGTACTCGAAGACCGGCGGCACGTGGTTCTCCGGCTCCTCGCCGTTGAAGGCCAGCGTGCCCTCCATGCGGGACCAGCCGTAGTTCTCGCCGCCGCCGCTCTTCGCCGGGGCCCAGTCGATCTCCTCGCGCTTGCTCTGGCCGACGTCGCCGATGAGCATGTCGCCCTTGGCCGCGTCGAACGAGAAGCGCCAGGGATTGCGCAGCCCGTACGCCCAGATCTCGGGCTTCGCGCCGGGCTTGTCGGCGAAGGGGTTGCCCTCGGGGATCGCGTACGGATCGCCCTTGCCCGGGTCGATCCGGAGCATCTTGCCGAGGAACGTGCCCAGGTTCTGGCCGTTGTCGTGCGGGTCGCCGCCGCTGCCGCCGTCCCCGAAGGCGATGTAGAGCATGCCGTCGGGGCCGAAGGCGAGGTCGCCGCCGTTGTGGTTGGCGTAGGGCTGTTCCTGGGTGAGGACGGTGCGGCGGGTGTCCTTCTGGACCTCGCCGCCCTTCACCGCGAACTCGTCGACGGTGCTGGTGCCCTCGAGGTTCGTGAACGCGATGTACAGGTGCTCGAACTCCGGGTCGAAGGCGAGGCCGAGCAGGCCCCGCTCGCCGTCGTTCGTCGTCTCCTTGGTGATGTCGAGGACGGGGTCGCCGAGTCCCTTGTCGCTCAGGACCCGTACGGTTCCCGGCCGTTCGGCGATCCAGACGGTCCCGTCCGGACCGGCCGTTCCCGCGGTGGGATTCTTCGCCGTGGCGACCTTGCTGAGCGCGACGCCCGCCTTCTTCGCGGACTTCTCGGGCGGCGCCTTCTCGCCGGCGGCCGCGCTGGGGAGCGCGAGCGTCGCGACGAGGCAGAACGAACCGACGATCGCCGAGACGATCCGGGGGGAGCCCATGCGAACTTTCACCGTGAACCTCCTGGAGGCAGCGGTGGGTGGGGGTGGATGTGCTCCTGGCTACGGTTGAGCGTAATGGTGCAGACCTGTCGGAGGAATACCCGCGGACCCGCCGCGTCGCCGCCAACCGCCCTCTCGCCGCCCGGCGTTGGGGGCCCCGGATGGCATCATGAGGCGGATGACCACCGACCTTCCTCCTGGGGCGCCCGCGCGCAGGGCCCTGCTGATCGGCGTCGGCGAGGTGCCCGGGGCACCGGAGACGTTCCCGTCGCTGCGCGAGGCCGTGCGGGCCGATCTGCGGCTGCTGGGCGACGCGCTGGAGGGGTCGGGGTACGAGGTCGAGCGGTGCGCGGGGGAGGACTCGACCCGCACCGGCATTCTCACCCGCCTCGACGAGGCCGCCCGCGCGGTGCCCGCCGGAGGCACGTTCGTGGTCGCGTTCACCGGGCACGGCATCCGGCTCGGCGGCACCGACTATCTCGTCCCGGCCGACGCCCGCGTGCCCGCCGACGGCCACTGGTCCCTGGCGTACACGCAGGGCCTCATCCCCGCCGACATCGCCCCGCACCTGGCCGAGTCGGGCGCGGAGACCGTGCTGTGGGCGGTGGACGCGTGCCGGGACACGGCGGAGGAGGGCGAGACGGCGTTCGCCACCCGCGTCGGCGTGCGCCCCGGCCGCAAGCTCGCCGTCCTGGTCGGCTGCTCCCCCGGCGAACGGTGCGGCGCGACGGCCGAGGGCAGCTTCTTCAGCCGCGCCCTCGCCGGTGCCCTGCATCCGTACGCCTCGCCGCAGACGCTTGAGCAGGTGTACGAGCACGTACGTGCCCACGCCCCCAGGCTCGCCCTGCGCGCGGGCCACACCCCGCAGCGGCCCCTCGTCGACTACGGGACGGACGCCGGGCGCGCGACCAGTTCGACGGAGATCTGCCAGGGGCGGCGGCTGTCGGAGGAGTGGAGCGCGGCGACGCGCGAACCCGTGCTGTGGGAGGCCGCGCGGGACGCGGAGCCGGAACGGGTGGCGCGGTTCCAGTCCTGTCTGGCGACGCTCGCCGAAAGGTGCGCGGCCCTCGTCCACAAGGCGCACGCGCGCCGGGACGACCCCTGGGCCGACGACGACTTCCCCGTACGGCTGCTGCGGCGCTGCCTCCCCCGGCTGCTCCCCGGGGGCACGCCGCTGACGGTGGCGGAGGTGGCGGCGCTGATCGCGGCACCGTTCCTGCACGAGGCGGCGTGGGCCGACCAGTTGAGCCGGACCGTGGACCTGGACGTGCTGGACGCCGGGCACCGCAAGGACGCGGGGCCCGTGCGGCGCCACTGGGAACACGTGCGCGACCAGCACACCCAGGTCGCCCGCAAACTGCGCGGCCTGGCCGGGGACCCCGAGCGGAGGGAGGACGCCGAGGCGGTGGCCCTCTGGCTGGCCCACCGCTGGATCGCGGACCGCATGGGACCGGGCGACGCGACCGTACCGGCGGACCTGGCGGAGGGCTTCGCGGCCGAGCTGAGCGGCGAGGCCGTGCCCAATGCCGACCGGCTCGCCGAGCAGGCAGCCGCCTTGCGCTGGCTGGCCCGCGCGGTCAGCCCGGAAGGGCTGGAGGAGGACCCGCCGGTCCGCCGGACGGGCGGCATGCGCCTGCGCCCCCTGGCGGGGCTGCTGCACCTCGCGGCCGTACTGGCGGCCGACGTCCGTACGCTGCCGGAGGTCGTCGCCGATCACCTCGCCGTCGCCGACCCCGTACGGCCGTCGGACGCGGTGGACGCGATGCGCGGCGCGCTGTCGTGGACCACCGACGGCGCGGGCGGCGAGCTGTACCTCGACATGCCGTGCCCGCACCCGGCCGTCCACGCGGCCATGCAGGAGGTCACCGCCGAGGCCGACGAGGTCGCGGCGCTGCTGCGGGGCTGGGCGACGGAACGCCTGCCGGCCGGGGAGGCGGAGTTGCTGGCTGCCGTTCCGACGCGCGTGACGGACCGCGGGCTCCGTCCAGGCGCGGCGGGCACCGCGTACGAGGTCCCACTGCTGCGCTTCCAGCTCTCCCAGACCGAGGTCCGCGACCTCCTCATGGGCCGCGAACTGTACGGGGACCCCGCGCTCGCCTTCCGCGAACTCTTCCAGAACGCGATGGACGCCTGCCGGTACCGCGCGATGCGCGGCCGGTACCTGGCCCTGCGGGGCGGGCCTGTGCCCTCACCCTGGGAGGGCCGGATCAGCATCGTCCAGGGCGAGGACGCGCGGGGCCGCTACGTCGAGTGCCGCGACAACGGCGTCGGCATGGGCCGTGAGCAGCTCGAATCGACCTTCACCCAGGCGGGCCGCCGCTTCGTCCACTCCCGCGCGTTCCGCCGCGAACAGACGGAGTGGCTCCGCGCCGACCCCTCGCTCCAGCTCCACCCCAACTCCCGCTTCGGCATCGGCGTCCTCAGCTACTTCATGCTGGCCGACGAGATGACGCTGGTGACGCGCCAGGTGGATGTCGATGGACGTCCGGTGCGCGATGCGCTCCGGGTCGATATCGCGAGCAGCGGGTCCCTTTTCCGGATCCGGCGGCAGGAGGAGGGTGCGGGAGAGGACACGTGTCCGGAGGGCGGGACGCGCGTACGGCTGTACCTGCGGGGCGACGAGGACTTGGCGGGGCTTTCGTGCGCGAAGACGCTGCGTGAGCTTGTCGCTGTGAGCGAGTTCGCGTTGGAGGCGGACGACGGGCGGCGGCGGGAGGAGTGGGAGCCGGGGCGGCTGTACCTCGGGAGGCGAGCACCGCTGGAGAAGGCCCGCTGCGCGGTGGCGGGCACGCTGTGGTGGGTGCCCGAGGAGGGGGCTGTCCTCTGCGACGGCGTGATGACGGACGAGCGCCCGTACGGCTATGTCCTCAACCTGACCGACGACCACGCGGGCGAACTCAGCGTCGACCGCAAGCGGCTCCAGTCGTACGACGAGAAGTGGGCCGCCGAAATACTGCGTACCGGCGCCGAATGCCTCCCGGACTGGCCCGAGCTGTCGATGGACTGGCTCTGGTCCATGGAGGAGAAGAGCCTGCCCGCGCTGCGTACGGTCTGGGAGGTCCTGCGGGGCAGAGGACTGACGGTCAGTTTCCGCCCCCGCCGGGAGGAGAGAGTCTCCCTCGATTCCGCGGGGTGCTTCGCGGGCGACCAGGACGTCGAACAACCGGGCCACCCCTCGTTGAGGGAATCGGGCGTACTCACCGAGCCGTGGCGTGCCCATGCGCTCGGACTACGGAAGTCGCGGGCGTTCCCCTACGCCCCCGCCTGCCTTGAGGGCCTGCCCCTCGCCGGGCCGGGCGACAGCACCGTGGCGCGGCGCCCCACGTCCGACTGGCGCGCGGCCGTGCTCTCCTTCGACCTAGCAGGGTTCACCCTCGGGGAAGGGCTGATCCGCATGCGGCGGCTCCGGGCCATGAGCCCGCTCTTCGCCCCGCCCCCGCTCTCCTCGTCCCCCGCGCGGCAGCGCCTCACCCGCCGGGAACGGGAGCTGCTGACGGCGCTGTGCTCATCCCGTTTCCAGGGAGTCGACACGGACTTCGACGCCCTTGTCATCGACACCTCACGCGACGACTTCACCGGCATCATCTTCGCGTCCCAGCGGTCGGGGAGCACGGTGGGAGACCTTGCCCGCACCCTCGCGGCCTTCACCCCGTTCCTTCCCCGCCCTCTTCCCCCGGTGCCGCCCGAACTCTCCACATACGTCTGCTCACCCGACGACACGCATGCTCTCAGCTCTCTTTCCTACGCCCTCGACCAGGAGTTCCCGTTCACTCTGGACGCGCAGCGCCGGACGCCCGCACGCGCGGCGCTCATTCGCTGGCTATGGCCGGAAGCGCCCGACCCGTTCGAGGAGGCGCCCCGCGCGGTCGAGGTGTTCGGCCCGGTGGCCGACAGGGAACTACGTGGCTGGCTACGGAACCACCTGGAGTGGCCGTCGGGCGCAGGGGCAGGTCTCACACCCTCGGCCGCCGTGTCCTTCGCGGCCGAACGGGGGATCTCCCTCTCCGACGCCGAGACGGAACTCGCGGCCCTGTGCGCCGCGTCCTCGGTGGAGTTCACCCGTTTGTCCGGGGAGAGCGGCATGCGGGGCGACTTGGTCCCGTCCCACCAGGCGGCCTCCCTCCTGGCACGTGTCCGATGGTCCGGCCGTCACGAGATCTCCGTGAGAGACATCATGACCTTCGACTCCGACGATCCCACGGGCGGACTCCGGGAACTGGCCGCCGCGGGGGCGCCCGTGGCTCCGCTGTGGCCCCTCCTGGAGAAGTGGGACGAACTGCCGCAGCGCACGCGCCGGGTTCTGGGTGTTTCCTCGGACAACAGGTCTCCCCACCGCCCGGTGGACCGGCTCACGAGCGCCTCCCTGTTCTCGGCGGCCTGTGACCTCCTGGAACCGCTGTCGGACGTCTGGCACGTGGCGCGCACGGCCCTCCCCGGCCGCTCCGCGCTCGTCCCGCCTCTCCCCGACACCGTGCGGGACTACAGGCCCGCGCGCACCGACCTGGACTGCCTCACGGACACCCCGTCGGCGTCGGGGGCGAGTCGTGGCAACTACCTCGACGCGCTCTTCTCCCGCGTCGCCCCGGGCTCGTGGCGCGACTGGGACCGCACACCGGACTGGGCCCCCCTCACCGCCGCACGTCTCGTCCGTTACGCCCACCAGCGCGGTCTCTCCCCCGCCGACGCCTACGCGCACCTGGCTCCCCTCCGTGCCCTCGGCGCGAAGATCCCGGAGCTCACGAGCGAGCAACTCGCCGCACTCCCCGGCCACGTCCCCGACGGGCTCACCGTCATCGCGCTCGCGGACACGAACCGGGTGACGCCACCCGGCGAACCCTTCACCGCGCTCGACCTCGTGAGCATCGCGGCCCGCCTGGGCGAGCCCGTGAGCGCGGCGTGGCGGCGGATGGAGCCGTACGCGTGCCTCGGGGTCCGTACGAGCGTCACGCACATCCCCGACGTGCTGCCCCGCTGGCAGGATCTCGCCCTCCTCAGCACGCACCTGGACGGCATGCTGCCCGCCGTCACCGGCGAAGTGAGCGGTGCCCACATCGCGTTCGCCGCCGAAGGGGTCGAGGAGACGGCGGAGTGGGTGCGGGAGCGGCTCAGGGTGTACGCGGCGATGTTCGAGCTGGAGGTCACCGATGACGGCGCATGACCATGAGGTGCGCTACGAGGAGCAGGAGTGGGGCACCGTCCCCCGGGACGGGTTCGCGCGGCACGCGACGGCCGAGGAGGTGCGCGTCGAGGGGCTGTGCCCGCGCTGTCAGGGGCCGTACGTCTCGGCGTACCGGCGGGGCTTCGCCGTCGTCGGGTCCAAGGGGCTGTTCTCCCGGAACAGAGCCGAGGAGCCGCCCCCCGATCCGCTCAGCGGCGCCGTGCACATCTGCGCGTGCGGCCATCCGCACCCGGGGCAGCCCGACGCGCTGCCCTTCGTCGGCTGCGGCGCCCAGTGGCGGATCGAGACCGGGACGAGGACCGGGGAGCCGTGAGCGCTTACGCGAACCGGCGGTGGGCGGAGATGGCCCGCGAGCTGGAGTTCCAGCAGTTGCCCGAGCTGCGGCGGCAGGCCGAGGGGTGGCGGACCGGGCTCACGGGGCTCACCGCGCTCGTCGCCGTGCTGGCCGTGCTGAAGGGGCGCGACAGCCTCGCCGAACTCCCCGGCTGGGCCCGGGCGCTGGCGATGGGGCTGGTGCTCGGCGCGTTCGTGCTCCTCGTGATCGGCGCGCTCGTCGCCGTACGGGCCTCGCACGGGCTGCCCGGGGAGGAGATCTACTACGAGGGGCAGGCGCTGCGGCGCTGGACCGAGCGCGAGTGCGTGCGGGTGAGCGGGTCCATCAGGGCGGCGGCCGTGCTCTGCCTCTCCGGGCTGCTCCTCGTCACCGCCGCCGTCGCCGTCTCCTGGGCCGCCACGCCGGAGAAGCCGGAGAAGAAGGGCGGCAAGCGCGCCGCCCTCGTGCGGGTCACCCCTCAAGACACCGGCAAGGCGCTGTGCGGGCGGCTCGTGTCCGTCACGCCGCAGCGTGCCGTCGTCCGCACCCACGACGGCACGCGGCGTACGGTGCGCGGGGCCGTCACCGTCAAGCCCGCCCGGACGTGTCCGTGAAAACGCTCAGCGTTCCTTCTGCGCGAGGCCCAGCAGGTGGTCCGCCAGGGCCTGGCCGCCCACCGGGTCGCGGCTGATCAGCAGGAGCGTGTCGTCGCCCGCGATGGTGCCGATGATCTCGTGGACGCCCGCCTGGTCGATCGCGGAGGCGAGGAACTGGGCGGCGCCCGGCGGGGTGCGCAGGACGACGAGGTTCGCGGACGCCTCGGCGGAGATCAGGAGTTCGCCCGCGAGGCGGGCCATGCGGGCCTCGGTCGCGGACTCGCCGAGAGGGGCCTTGGGGGTGGGGTCGCCGCCCTCGGCGGGGACGGCGTAGATCAGCTCGCCGCCGGTGTTGCGGATCTTGACCGCGCCCAGTTCGTCGAGGTCACGGGAGAGCGTGGCCTGGGTGACCGTCAGCCCGTCGTCGGCGAGGAGCTTCGCCAACTGGCTCTGGGAGCGGACGGGCTGGCGGTTGAGGATGTCGACGATCCGGCGGTGGCGTGCCGTCCGCGTCTGCGGGACGGCCTGGCCCCCCTGGTGCTCCTCGGTCATCGTCCACATGTCCCTTCGGCTGCTCTGCGTCTCGTGCTCATCGGTCCCGGTGCCCGCCCTGCTCCTCCGTGGCCACGGCGGTCGCGGCGTCGAGGACGGCGGGCAGCGCCCGTACGAGCGCGTCCGCCTCCTCCTCGCCGATGATCAGCGGCGGGGCGAGCCGGACGACGTCCGGGGCGACGGCGTTCACCAGGAAACCCGCGTCCTGTGCCGCGCGCTGGGCGTGCGGCGCGACGGGTCCGGTGAGCACGATACCCAGCAGCAGGCCCGCCCCACGGACTTCGGCGACCAATGGGTGGCCGAGTTCGCGTACGGCGTCGCGCAGCCGGGCCCCGATCCGCTTGACGTGGTCGAGCAGGCCGTCGGTCTCGACGGTCTCCAGGACCGCGAGTCCGGCGGCGCACGAGACGGGGTTGCCGCCGAAGGTGGAGCCGTGCTGGCCGGGGGCGAGGAGGCCGGCGGCGGGCCCGAAGGCGAGGGTGGCGCCCAGCGGCAGGCCGCCGCCGAGGCCCTTGGCGAGGGTGATGACGTCGGGCTCGACGCCCTCGGCCTGGCACGCGAACCAGTGTCCGGTGCGGCCGATGCCGGTCTGGATCTCGTCGAGGACGAGGAGGGTGCCGGTGGCGGCGGTGATCTCGCGGGCGGCCGTGAGGTAGCCCTCGGGCGGCACGATCACGCCGTTCTCGCCCTGGACGGGCTCCAGGATCACGAAGGCCGTGTCCTCGGTGACGGCCGCGCGCAGCGCCTCCGCGTCGCCGTACGGGACGTGGGTCACCTCGCCGGGGAGCGGCGCGAACGGCTCCTGCTTGGACGGCTGGCCGGTGAGCGCGAGGGCGCCCATCGTCCGGCCGTGGAAGCCGCCCCGGGTGGCGACCATGTGCGAACGTCCGGTCCTGCGGCCGATCTTGAAAGCGGCCTCGTTGGCCTCGGCGCCCGAGTTGGAGAAGTAGACCTTGCCGTCGCCGGACCGTCCGGCCAGCTCCAGCAGCTTCTCGGCCAGCGCGACCGTCGGCTCGGCCAGGAAGAGGTTGGACACATGGCCGAGCGTGGCGACCTGGTCGGACACGGCGCGGACGACGGCGGAGTGCGCCGTGCCGAGCGCGTTGACGGCGATGCCCCCGAGGAAGTCCAGGTACTCCTTGCCCTCGGCGTCCCACAGTTTCATGCCCTCGCCATGGGTGAGGGGGAGGCGGGGGGTGCCGTAGTTGTTCATCAGGGCGCCCTGCCAGCGCGCGGTGAGGGCCGCGTTGCCGTTGTGGTCGTGCGTCGTCGTCATGCGAGGCCCTCTTCCTGGCTCTGGTCGGGCACGACCATCGTGCCGATGCCCTCGTCGGTGAAGATCTCCAGCAGGATGGAGTGCGGGACGCGCCCGTCGAGGACGCGGGCCGTGTGGACGCCGTTGCGCACGGCGTGCAGGCAGCCCTCCATCTTGGGCACCATGCCGCTGGCCAGGTCCGGGAGCAGCTTCTCCAGTTGCCTGGCGGTGAGCCTGCTGATGACCTCGTCGCTGCGGGGCCAGTCCTCGTAGAGCCCCTCGACGTCGGTGAGGACCATCAGCGTCTCGGCGCCCAGTGCCGCGGCGAGCGCGGCCGCGGCGGTGTCGGCGTTGACGTTGTACACATGGTCGTCGTCGGCGCTGCGCGCGATGGACGAGACCACCGGGATCCGGCCGTCGTCCAGCAGCGCCTCGATCGCGCCGGTGTCCACCGCGTGGATCTCGCCGACGCGGCCCAGGTCGACGCGCTCGCCGTCGATCTCCGCGTAGTGCTTGGTGGCGGCCATGATGTGCGCGTCCTCGCCGGTCATGCCGACGGCGAGCGGGCCGTGCTGGTTGAGCAGGTTGACCAGCTCGCGCTGGACCTGTCCGGCCAGCACCATCCGTACGACGTCCATCGTCTCGGGCGTGGTCACCCGCAGTCCGGCCTTGAACTCGGACTCCAGGCCGAGCGCGTCGAGCTGCTTGCTGATCTGGGGGCCGCCGCCGTGCACGACGACCGGGCGCAGCCCCGCGTGCCGCAGGAAGACGACGTCCTGTGCGAAGGCGGCCTTCAGGTCCTCGTCGACCATGGCGTTGCCGCCGAACTTGATGACGACCGTCCTGCCGTGGTGCCGGGTCAGCCAGGGCAGCGCCTCGATGAGCGTCCGGGCCTTGGGGAGGGCGGTGTGCTTGCGGGTGCTCTTGCCGGTGCTGTCGGGTCCGTCGCTCATGAGCTGTACGCGCTGTTCTCGTGGACGTAGTCGGCGGTGAGGTCGTTGGTCCAGATCACGGCGGACGCCTCGCCCGCCGCGAGGTCGGCGGTGACGCGGACCTCGCGGTACCGCATGTCGACCAGCTCGCGGTCCTCGCCGACGGAACCGTTCCTGCAGACCCATACGCCGTTGATGGCGACGTCGAGCGCGTCGGGGTCGAAGGTGGCGTCGGTGGTGCCGATGGCGGAGAGCACGCGGCCCCAGTTGGGGTCCTCGCCGTGGATCGCGCACTTGAGGAGGTTGTTCCGGGCGATCGTACGGCCGACCGTCACCGCCTCGTCCTCGGTGGCGGCACCGGTGACCTCGACGCGGATGTCCTTGCTGGCGCCCTCGGCGTCGCGGATGAGCTGCTGGCCGAGGTCGTCGCAGACGGCGCGGACGGCCTCCGCGAACTCGTCCGCGTCCGGCACGGCCTGCGAGGCGCCCGAGGCGAGCAGCAGCACGGTGTCGTTGGTGGACATGCAGCCGTCGGAGTCGATCCGGTCGAACGTCGTACGGGTCGCGGAGCGCAGCGCCCCGTCCAGCGCCCCGGCTTCGAGGTCGGCGTCGGTGGTGAGGACGACGAGCATGGTGGCGAGGCCCGGCGCGAGCATGCCCGCGCCCTTGGCCATGCCGCCGACGGTCCAGCCCGCCGCGCTCTCGTACACGGCGGTCTTGTGCACCGTGTCGGTGGTCTTGATGGCGAGCGCGGCCTTCTCGCCGCCGTGCGCGGAGAGTTCGGCGGCGGCCTTCTCGACGCCGGGGAGCAGCTTGTCCATCGGCAGCAGGGTGCCGATCAGGCCGGTGGAGCAGACGGCGATCTCACCCGCGCTGTGCTCGAGGGCCTCGGCGGCCTTCTCGGCGGTGGCGTGGGTGTCCTGGAAGCCCTTCGGGCCGGTGCAGGCGTTGGCCCCGCCGGAGTTGAGGACGACGGCGGAGACCCGGCCGCCCTTGAGGACCTGCTCGGACCACAGGACCGGCGCCGCCTTGACGCGGTTGGAGGTGAAGACCCCGGCGGCGGCCTGGCGCGGGCCGTCGTTGACGACGAGGGCCAGGTCGGGCCCTCCGCTGTCCTTGATCCCGGCGGCGATCCCGGCCGCCGTGAAGCCCTTGGCCGCTGTGACGCTCATGGCGCTACCCCGATCGTGGAAAGTCCCAGGCCCTCGGGGAGCCCGAGGGCGATGTTCATGCTCTGCACGGCACCTCCGGCGGTGCCCTTGGTGAGGTTGTCGATCGCGCTGACGACCAGGACGCGGTCCGCCGACTCGTCGTACGCGACCTGGAGCTGCGCGGAGTTGGAGCCCTGCACGGCGGCGGTGGCGGGCCACTGCCCCTCGGGGAGGAGCGTGACGAACGGCTCGTCCTGGTACGCCTTCTCGTACGCGGCGCGCAGGCCCTCCCCCGTCACGCCGGGCCGCGCCTTCGCGCTGCACGTGGCGAGGATGCCGCGCGACATGGGCGCGAGGGTCGGGGTGAAGGAGACGGTGACGCGCTCACCCGCGGCGGCCGACAGGTTCTGGACCATCTCGGGGGTGTGCCGGTGGACGCCCCCCACCCCGTACGGACTCATGGAGCCCATGACCTCGCTGCCCAGCAGGTGCGGCTTGAGGGCCTTGCCCGCGCCGGAGGTGCCGGTCGCGGCGACGACCACGGCCTCGGGCTCGGCGAGCCCCGCCGCGTACGCGGGCGCGAGCGCGAGAGAGACGGCCGTCGGATAGCACCCGGGGACCGCGATGCGCCGGGACCCCTTCAGCGCCTCGCGGGCCCCGGGCAGCTCGGGCAGTCCGTACGGCCAGGTCCCGGCGTGCGGCGTGCCGTAGAACTTCTCCCAGTCGGCGGCGTCCGTGAGCCGGAAGTCCGCGCCGCAGTCCACGACGAGAACGCCGTCACCGAGCTGCTCGGCCACGGCCGCCGACTGTCCGTGCGGCAGCGCGAGGAAGACCACGTCGTGCCCGGCGAGGACCTCTGTCGTCGTCTCCTCCAGCACGCGGTCCGCGAACGGCACGAGATGCGGCTGGAGCGCGCCGAGCCGCTGACCCGCGTTCGAGTTCCCCGTCAGGGCCCCGACCTCGGCCTCGGGGTGCCCCGCGAGCAGGCGCAGCACCTCCCCGCCCGCGTATCCGCTCGCCCCCGCCACTGCCGCACGCACCGTCATCAGTCCTCCTCCTCGATGGCATGACTATACGTACGACAGCAGAACTATGCAACGGCGAAAGTCCCGCACCTCCTCGATTTATTCCTTGACACGAATATTCGTGGTGACGAATACTTGTGGCCATGGACGCACCGGAAGCACTCCTCACCGCGCTGGCCGACCCGGCCCGCCGACGGCTCGTCGCCCTGCTGGCCGAGCGGCCGCGCCCGGTCGGCGTGCTGGCCCAGCTCGCCGGGGCGCGCCAGCCGCAGACCACCAAGCACCTGCAGACCCTCGAACGCGCCGGTGTCGTCACCTCGCAGCGCAGCGGCCAGCGCCGGGTCTACGCCCTGCGGCCCGGGCCCCTCCGGGACCTCGCGGCCGAGCTGACCCGGCTCGCCGAGGCCGCGGAGCGCCCCGACGGCCCGCGCGCCACGTTCGAGCGTTACGGCGCGGGGCTCCGCGAGGAGCGGGCCGCGGCGGAGGAGCCGGGGTGGGCGGACGGGCGCACCTTCGCCTTCCACCGGTCCCTCGCGGGGAGCCCCGCACTGGTGTGGCGTCATCTGACCGAGCCCGGTCTGCTCGCCCGCTGGTGGACGCCGGACGATCTGCGCGTCTCCGAGCTGGCCTTCGAGGCCCGGCCCGGCGGGCGGATCGTCCAGGAGTACCGGGATGCGGAGGACGCCGCGGGCGCCGACCCGGTCGCCGGGCGCGCGGAGGGGACGGTCGAGGACGCACGGCCCGGCGAGCGCCTGGCCTATCGGCTCTCCCCGCTGCTCCCCGGCGGAGGGACCGCCTTCACCGCGCACGTCGAGTTCACGCTCGGCGCCTCGGGGTCCGGGACGGAGACGGAGACGGAGCTGGACGTCCGGTACCGGATCAGCGACAGCACCGTCGCCTCGGCGGACTTCGTCGCGGGCATCGAGATCGGCTTCGGCCAGTGCCTCGACCACCTCGCGGCGGACCTCGCCGCGCGCACCGACGCCAACGGCACCACCGACAGCACCGACAGCACCGACGCAAGGAGCGCATCATGACCGGCTCGACCGCATCCGCACGCAGGGTGACCGCGAACCTCGCCCTGTCCCTCGACGGGCGGTACCACGGCCCGGGCGGGCCCGGCGACTTCAGCATGTTCGCGCCGTACGTGGCCACCGAGACGACCCGCGGGCAGCTCACCCGCATCTGGGAGAACGCGACGACGGCGCTGCTCGGCCGCGTCAACGCCGAGGGGTTCCTGGGGTACTGGCCGCCGGTCGCCGAGGACGCGGACGCCGACCCGCGTGACCGCGGCTACGCGAAGTGGCTGGTCGACACGGAGAAGATCGTCTTCTCGACGACCCTGACGGAGGCCCCCTGGGACCGCGCCCGCGTCGTGAACGGCCCGGTCGCCGACGTCGTCGCCGAGCTGAAGGCCACCGGCGAGGGCGAGATCCTCGCGAACAGCAGCCCGAGCGTCATCAAGGCGCTCCTCGCCGAGGACCTGGTCGACCGGCTCTACCTCACGATCTGCCCCGAGATCGCCGGGGGCGGCCCCCGGCTGTTCGAGGACGGCCTGCCGGGCACCCGGTGGCAGATCACCCATCAGGAGACCGGCGATCTGGGCGAGATGGCCGTGGTCTACGACCGGGTGCGCTGAACCGGCGGACGCAGAGCGGCGCGAGGAGCCCGTGCAGGAGCATGCTCCCGATGATGACGACGGTCATCACGTAGAGCACGGCCACCGCGTCGCTGTCCCGCATCGCGTTGAAGGCGAGCAGGCCGAACACGATGGACGACGTCCCCCGGGGGCCGAGCACGCCGAGCAGGGTGCGCTCGCCCCAGGTCGTACGGCCGCGGAGCATCGCCAGGTACACGGGGACGAGGCGGGCGACGGTCAGGGCGAGCAGGCCGTAGAGGATCCACCGGCCCTCGAAGCCGACGTCGAGGACGAGCACGGCGACGCCGCCGAAGACGAACCACATGAGCATCGACGCCAGGGCGGTGACGACGTCCACGGCCTCCGGCTCGGCCCGCGCCGCCGCCTCGTGCGGATCGTCCCCGCTCTCCACGTGGAGCCCGCGGCGGCCCCTCCGGCCCAGCTTGTAGGCGAGCCCGGCGAGGAAGGCGGCGACGAAGCCGTTTCCGCCGACGTGCACCGCGACGGCGTAGGTGAGGAGGGGGACGACGACCAGGGCGACGCGGATCGCGGCCAGGCCCGTCCAGCCCGCGGCCACGGACAGGCGCAGCGCGAACCCGGTGACCGCGCCGATCCCGACGCCGACGAGCACCGCGTAGGCCGCGGCGGGGACGGCGTGCTCCAGCGCCGAGAGCGGGTCCGCGGTCTCGGCGGAGGCCTCCAGCAGGAGGAGCGCGAAGGCGAACACGGGCGAGAAGAAGCCGTCGTTGTAGCCGCTCTCGACGGCCAGCACATGGCGCAGGCCCCGGGGCAGCCTCTCGTCCCGCAGAAGCTCGGCGGCGGGGGCGAAGTCCGCAGGCATGACGACACAGGCGGCGGCGAGGACGGCTGCCCACGACGAGACCCCGAGCAGCGGCAGGCCGAGCACGAATGCGGCGACGAGCGAGAGCGGGAGGGCGAGGAAGAGCAGCCGCGCGGCCGTACGGCGCTCGCCCGCGAGGAAGCCGCCGCGCACCTCGATCGCGTCGACGAAGAGGAGCAGCGCGAGGATGAGCTGGACGATCCGCTCGGCGAGGTCGGTGTCGAGGTGGTTCCCGATCTCGTCGCCGAACACGAAACCCGCGGCGATGCCGCCGGCCACCATGACGACCGGGCCCGAGACATGCCCGCGGAGCAGCAGCCGTGAGGCGAAGGTCCACAGCAGGATCACGGCCAGGCCGCACACGATCATGGGAAGCACGGGCCGAGTGTACTGACGTACGGTAATTGTTTACATGCGAAGAGTGACCGACGGGTCGGGTGCGGCCGCCCGGGCGTGCGCGACCGCGGCCGACGCGAGGCCGCGGACGAGGGGGTGCGGGCGGCTGCCGTCCCCCGCCAGCTCCGGCTGGAAGAGGGTGGCGAGGAAGAAGGGGTGGTCCGGGAGTTCCACGACGCGCGTCTCGCCGTCGGGCCCCGCGCCGGTGGGGCGCAGGCCGTGGGCGGCGAGCAGGTCCATATGACCGGGGCTCGCCCCGTACTCGCAGTGGTAGCGCTCGACGGACCGCTCGGCGCCGATGAGTTCCTCGGCCCGGGAGCCCGGGGCCAGCGTGACGGGGCCCTCGTGACCGACGAGGGAGCAGGCGAGGGGCACGACCACGGCGTCCTCGGCCGGGGTGCCGGGCGCGCGCTCGGCGTGCGCCGCCGATTCCAGGCCGCAGACGGCACGGGCGTACTCGAGCAGGACGTGCTGGAACCCGGCGCAGGTGCCGAGGAAGGGGACGTGCCACTCGCGGGCCGTACGGATGGCGGCGAGGGCGCCGTCCTCGCTGCGGTAGGGGCTGCCGGGGAGCACCCAGATCGCGTCGAACGCGGCGAGTGCCGTGGCGTCGGCGGCGTCGGCGGCCTCCTCGGTGGGGATCCAGTAGGCGTCGAGGTCCAGGCCGTCGCGCTCGCGCAGCGCGTCGAGCAGCACCGGGATACGCGTATGGGAACGGACGTGCGGGGAGCGGTCCCCGACCAGGGCGATGCGCGCGGTGTGGGTCATGCGGTCATCGTGGGTCCGCGCCCGGCATCGCGTCCAACGATGATTCCTGCACCCTCCATCAGAGACGCTGATGGAGGGTGCGGAACACTGAGGTCATGGACCCGCAGCAGCTCCGGACGTTCGTCGCCGTGGTCGATCACAGCTCCTTCTCGGCCGCCGCCCGCGCCCTCGGCTACACGCAGTCGGCCGTCTCGCAGCACATCGCCGCGCTGGAGGCGGACCTGGAGGCACCTCTCGTCACCCGCCGCCCGGTGGCGCCGACCGAGGCGGGCGGGCGGCTGCTGGAGCACGCCCGCCCGCTGCTGCTCCGGCTGGACGCGGCCCGCGCCGATCTCGGGCGGCTGCGGCGGACCCGTCCCGGACGGCTCGCCGTGGCCTGTACGCCCGGCGCGCTGACGCCCGCCGTCGCGGAAGCCGTGACCCGCGTCCGTACGGCATCCCCGCGCCTCGCGGTCTCCGTACGCGTGTGCGGGCGCGACGAGGCGGTGGAGGCGGCGCTGACCGGCACGGCCGATCTCGCCCTGGCCGACGGCGCGGTGGCGCCCAGCGACCCGCTGCCGCTGCCCGAGGCCGCGCCGCTGACGGCGTTCGGCATCGCCCAGGAACCGCTGGCTGTCCTGCTGCCCGCCGGGCACCCGCTCGCCGGGCGGCCCGCGCTGCGGCTCGCGGACCTCGCCGCGGCGCGCTGGATCGACGCGCCGGACGCCGCCGTACCGCTGGACGAGCTGCGCGCGGCGGCCCGTACCGACGGCTTCGGGCCCCAGCTCGGCTACGCGGGCGCCGACTTCCGGGGACTCTGCGCCCTGGTCGCAGCCGGGGGCGGTCTCGCGGCGGCGGCACGGGACGCGGCGCGCGGGGTGGCGGGGGTCGTCGCCGTCCCGCTCTCCGCGCCCCGGCTCGTGCACCGCGTCGAGGTCCTCCACCCGCGGACGCCCACGGCACCGGCGGCCGGGCTCGCGGAGGCGCTGCGGCCCACCGCCTCCGGCACGGCCGGGGGGTGACCCGGTGGGGAACGCGTTCGGGGCCGGGGAGCGGCGCCTGTACCTGTCGAACGGCGGCACGGACGTCTTCGTCGACGTGCTGGTGCTGGCGGTCTCCGCGCTGGCGGAGGAGCCGTGGGACCTCCGGTTCGCGGCGCTGCTGACGTGGCAGGACCAGGACCTCATGGGCCGTGGGAACGTCGGCTTCGACCTGGAGGAGATCGACTGGGGCGCGACCGGGCGCGAGCGGGCCGGGGCCAAGGACTTCGTGCTGCGCGCCACCGCGCTCGCCCTGCGCCGCCACCGCTGGGACGAACTGGGGTACGACCCGCCGTTCGCCGAGGGCTGTCTACGCGAATTCGCGGCCATGGTCGCCTCCTTCGATCCGCACCGGGCACCGGCACCGGCCGACGAGGACCGCTTCCCGGGGCCCGGCGAGGGAGCCGTGGCCTCGTGCGTACGCCACCGGCTGCTGAGCCGGCTCCCGTACCGGGACGGCTGCGTCCTCTGCGCCGGACCGGACGGACGGGACTGACGGGACGGACGCGGCTGGCGGGACGGACGCGGCTGGCGGGACGGACGGGGCCGACGGCCGTGTCACAGACGTGCGCGCCGTCTCGTCCCGTGACCGGAAGCGGTTCCGGAGACGAGCGGGTGAGCGCGGTGAGGGTGTTCGTGGCAGGGGGGAGCGGGGTGCTGGGGCGACGGCTGGTGCCCCGGCTCGTGGCGAACGGCCACCGGGTGACGGCCACGGCGACGAGCGCGGCCGAGTTGCCGATGCTGGAGGAGCTGGGGGCGCGGGCCGTCGTGATGGACGGCCTGGACCCGGTGGCGGTCGGCGCGACCGTGGCGGAGGCCCGGCCGGACGCGCTGGTGCACCAGTTGACCGCGCTCTCCGTGGCGCACGCGGGCAGGCCCGGCTTCGGGCGCCCCGACCGCCGGTCCGCGACGACCGTGCGGCTGCGCACCGAGGGGACGGACCATCTGCTGGCCGCCGCCGAGGCGACCGGCGTGTCCCACGTCGTCGTGCGGAGCCGCGCGAGCTGGAACGGCCTGCGCGAGGGCGGCTGGATCAAGACCGAGGACGACCCGCTGGACCCGGGGACCGGGACGAAGGGCCGCGCGGGCGCCGCCGCGCTGTGCCATGTCGAGCACGCCGTGCTCGCGGCGGGCGGCGCGGTCCTCCGCTACGGCGGCCTCTACGGGCCCGGGGTCTTCGACGACCGGCTCGGGCTCGTACGCAGGCGGCAGCTTCCGCTCGTCGGCGGCGGCACCGGATACTGCTCGTGGGTGCATCTCGACGACGCGGCGAGCGCGACCGTGCTGGCCGTGGAGCAGGGGGCGCGCGGCGTGTTCAACATCGTCGACGACGAACCGGCCCCGGCCGGCGCGTGGCTGCCGCATCTGGCGGCGTGCGCGGGCGCGAGGCCGCCGGTGCGGATACCGGTTTGGCTGGCCCGGCTCCTTGCCGGACGGGCCGCGGTGACGATGATGACGGAGGGCCGCGGCTTCTCCAACGCCAAGGCCAGACGCGAGCTGGGCTGGGAGCCGCGGTACCCGTCGTGGCGCGAGGGATTCCGGGAGGGGCTGACGTGAAGGACACGAGCAGGACCGAGGAGTTCGAGGAGCTGCGGCCCCTCCTCTTCTCGATCGCCTACCGGATACTCGGCAGCGTCAGCGAGGCCGAGGACGCGGTCCAGGAGGCGTGGCTGCGCTGGGAGTCCACGCCGACGCGGCCCGCCTCGACCAAGGCGTTCCTCTCCGCCGTGGTCACCCGGCTCTCGATCGACGTGCTGCGCTCGGCGCGCGTACGGCGCGAGGAGTACGTCGGGCCGTGGTTCCCCGAACCGCTGCTGGAGGATCCGTACGAGGACCCGGAGCGCTCGGCGGAGCTGTCCGACTCGCTGTCGATGGCGGCGCTGCTCCTGCTGGAGCGGCTGAGCCCGCTCGAACGGGCGGTCTTCGTGCTGCGCGAGGTCTTCGGCTTCGGCTTCTCCGACATCGCCTCCGCCGTGGACCGCTCCGAGGCGGCCTGCCGCCAGCTCGCCGTACGGGCGCGCCGTCACATGGACGAGGGCCGCCCCCGGTTCGAGGCCGACCGCAAGGAGCGGGAGGAGCTGGCCGGGCGGTTCTTCGACGCCTTCCGGGAGGGCGACGTCGACGGGCTGCGGGAACTCCTCGCCGCCGACGTGCACATGGTCGGCGACGGCGGCGGCAAGGCCCCGCAGTGGGCCAGGGCGATCGTCGGCCCCGACAAGGTGGCCCGGATGCTGACCGCGATGACCGAGCCGTTCCACCGCATCGGCGTCGTGGTGGAGCCGCACCGGGTCAACGGCCAGCCCGGCGCGCTCTTCCGGGACCGGGACGGCCGGGTCCTCAACGCCTTCTCCCTCGACATCCTCGACGGGCAGATCCAGACGATCCGCTCCGTCATCAACCCCGACAAGCTCGGGCACATCGGCCCGGTCGCGGACGCCTGGGCGCTCACCCACGAGGCGCTCCGGGTGCGCAGGGAGCAGTCCGCCAGGTCGCGCGGCCGCCGGGGCCCGCGCGGTGCGTAGGCTCCCGGCATGCCGAGTGAGCCGAGCGAACCGAGCGGGCTGAGCGAACCGAGTGAGCCGAGCGAACCGAGCGGGCTGAGCGAACCGAGTGGGCTGAGCGAACCGAGTGGGCTGAGCGCGCTCAGCGGGCCGAGCGGGCGGCGGGCGGTGGTGTCCGCCGAGGAGCGGCTGGCGGCCGTGGACGCGCTCTGCGCGCTGCCGTTCCCCGCGCGGGACAAGCCGCAGCGGGAGGACGGCGGATGGAGCGGGCCCGGGTACCACGTGGCCGTGCTCCACGAGACCCGCGATTTCTGGGACGACCGGGACGTGGAGGTCCTGGAGGCCGCCGAGCAGGAGGCCGAGGACGCGCTCGCCGCGCTGGCCGGGCCGCTCACCGACCGCTGGGGCACGCCCGCGACGGTCGATCTGTGGCCGTACCTCGGACTGGACGAGCCGTACGAGCCCGCGCCGCCCCCGCCACCGGAGCCGCTC
Source organism: Streptomyces albiaxialis (assembly GCF_039530985.1). Taxonomy (NCBI): domain Bacteria; kingdom Bacillati; phylum Actinomycetota; class Actinomycetes; order Kitasatosporales; family Streptomycetaceae; genus Streptomyces; species Streptomyces albiaxialis. The sequence goes on along the minus strand of NZ_BAAAPE010000028.1, from coordinate 188,706 downwards.
GGCCTCCTCGCCGGGGTCGCGGGCAGCATGCGCGTGTGGCGGCCGCCGTCCTCGGGGCGCTGGCTCGCGCTGACCGTAGGGCAGGCCGATACCGAGTTCCCGTTCCAGCTCCTCGCCGCGGTCGGCGAGGCCTCCGCGCTGCCGGAGTGAGCGGCGGCGGCGGATCAGGGCCCGGCGGAGTCAGGACGCGGCGGGTTCAGGAGGCGGTGGGTTCAGGAGGCGGTGGTCCGTACCCGTACGTGCATGCGCTCGCCCTGCGCGCCGTACAGGGCGAGGAACTCCACCGGCCGGTCACCGGCGTTGGCGAAGCCGTGGGGTGTGCGGGTGTCGAACTCGGCGGCCTCGCCCGCGCCGAGGACGAGATCGTGCTCGCCCAGCGCGAGCAGGAGACGGCCGGAGAGCACGTACAGCCACTCGTAGCCCTCGTGCATGCCCTGCTCGGGGCGGGCTCCGGAAGGGGCCTCGGCGGCGACGGGGAGGATCTGCTTGTAGGCGTGCAGGCCGCCGAGGTGCCGGGTCAGCGGGATCCACGTCTTGCCGTGCCGGGTGAAGGGGCGGGGGTGGATGCGGGGGTCGCCCGTCTGGGGCGCGCCGACCAGCTCGTCGAGCTGCACGCCGTACGCCTTCGCCAGCGGCAGCAGCAGCTTCAGGGTCGGCTCGCGCTGCCCTGCCTCCAGCCGGGAGAGGGTGCTCAGCGAGATTCCGGTCTCCTCGGCGAGCTGGGACAGGGTGATGCCGCGCCCCTTCCGCAGGCTCCGCAGCCGGGGGCCGACGGCGTCGAGCACGGGGGCCAGTTCGTCTTCGCTCATCCCTCCATTTGCCGTTACGGCAAATATCTTTGTCAAGCCGCGAGGGCGGGAGCACGGTTGCCTCGGAACGGAGCGGAACAGAGCAGAACGGAGGCAACGACATGACGCACACGCGGGAATCCGCGGCCCAGGACACGTACGACGTCGCGGTGATCGGCGGCGGCGCCGCCGGGCTCGGCGCGGCCCTGACGCTGGGCAGGGCGCGGCGCGCGGTCCTGGTCGTGGACGGCGGCGAGCCGCGCAACGCCCCGGCCGACGGGATCCACGCCTACCTCGGGCAGGAGGGCACGCCGCCCGCGGAGCTGCTCGCCACCGGGCGGGCGGAGGTCCGCCGCTACGGCGGCCGGTTCCTGGACGGCACGGTCGCGTCCGCCGAGCGGGACGGCGCGGGATTCCGGGTCGTCCTGGCCGACGGGAGAGCGGTGCGCGGAGCGCGGCTGCTGGTCGCGACCGGCCTGACCGACGAGCTGCCGCCCGTCCCCGGGCTGGCCGAGGGCTGGGGCACGGACGTGCTGCACTGCCCGTACTGCCACGGGTGGGAGGTGCGCGACCAGGCCGTCGGCGTCCTGTCGACCGGCCCGCTGGCCGTGCAGCAGGCGCTGCTGTGGCGGCAGTGGAGCGAGGACGTCACCCTCTTCCTGCACACCGGGCCCGAGCCGGACGACGAGGAGTACGAGCAGCTCGCCGCGCGCGGCATCGCCGTCGTGGACGGCACCGTCGAGGGACTGGAGCGTACGGAGAGCAGGGAGCGTACGGGGCCCGGGGAGCGTACGGAGCGGGACGGAGGGCGGCTGAGCGGCGTCCGGCTCGACGGCGGGACCGTCGTCGCCTGCCGCGCCCTGGTCGTCGCCCCGCGCTTCGCCGTACGGGCCGGATTCCTCGCGCCCCTCGGGCTGGAGCCCGTCGAGGCCGAGCGGGAGGGCGTCGTGATCGGCACGCACCTCCCGGCCGACGCGACGGGCCGTACGCCGGTGGACGGCGTCTGGGCCGCCGGGAACGCCGCCGACCCCCTCGGCCAGGTGATCAGCGCGGCGGCCGCCGCCTCCCGCGCCGGCGCCGCGCTCAACGCCGACCTCGTCGCCGAGGAGACCCGGCGCGCCGTCGAGGCCCGCGCCGCCCTGGCCCCGGCGGGTTCCTGACCCGCCCCGTACACCGACCCCTTGAGACGAAAGGCACGCACCATGGCTCAGGACAACCTGACCCCCGACTCCCCCGAAACCCCCGAATCCGCCGAAGAGTTCTGGGACGAGCGCTACGGCCAGAGAGACCGGCTCTGGAGCGGCGAGCCCAACGCCGCGCTCGTCCGCGAGACCGACGGCCTCTCCCCCGGCACCGCCCTCGACCTGGGCGCCGGTGAGGGCGGCGACGCGATCTGGCTGGCCCGCCAGGGGTGGCGCGTCACCGCCGCCGACCTCTCCCGCGTCGCGCTGGACCGCGCCGCGGCGCACGCGGCCGAGGCCCGGGTCGCGGACCGGATCGACTGGCAGCACCACGACCTCGGCAGCTCGTTCCCGTCCGGCTCCTACGACCTGGTGTCCGCGCTCTTCTTCCACTCCCTGCACGACATGCCGCGCGAGCGGATCCTGCGCCGGGCCGCCGACGCGGTCGCGCCCGGCGGAGTGCTGCTGATCGTCGGCCACATGGGCTTCCCGTCCTGGGAGACCGAGCCGCGTCCCGGCATCGAGTTCCCGTCCCCTCGGGAGGTGCTGGACTCCCTGGAGCTGGCGGACGGTCCCGGCGGGGAGTGGGAGGTGCTGGTGTGCGACACCCACGAGCACCCCGAGACCGACCCCGACGGGTGCCCGGCGGTCCGCGTGAACTACACGGTCAAGGCACGGCGCCGCCGGCACTGAGCGGGCCCGAGCAGCGGCCCGAGCGGGCCTCGGCGGGCCCCCGGAAAAAATCTCCGGGAAAATCCGGAGGACGTGTCGATCCGGCCGCGTCCCGTTCGACGCAGGGGTGAGAGGCGGGGAACGGCCCCGCCGCACGACCGAGGAGTCACCATGCCGCGCTTTCTCACGCTGATCCGCATCGAGGAGAACAACCTGCCCGCCGACAACCCGCCGGACTTCGAGGAGCGCGCGGGCAAGCTGTTCGAGGAGATCAACAAGGCCGGGGTCATGCTCGACACGGGAGGCCTCGCGCCCACCTCCGAGGGCGTCCGGGCCTCGTGGACGGGCGGCAGGATCAGCTACACGGACGGCCCGTTCACCGAGACCAAGGAGGTCGTCGGCGGTTACTCCATCGTCCAGGCCAAGGACAGGGCCGAGGCGCTGGAGTGGACCCGGCGGTTCCTGGAGATCCACCCGCCGGAGTGGAACATCACGGCCGAGGTCCGCGAGATCTCCGAGGACGCCGGCTGCTGACCGTCCTCGCTTGTCCGGGGCCGTGCCCGCTGGTCTGATGGGTGCCTGTGACGGAAGCGAGCACAGGCACGGGCACAGGCACAGGCGCCACCACGGGCGAGACCGTAGAGACCGTCGAGGCCGTGGAGACCGTCGAGACGGTCTTCCGGATCGAGTCCCCGCGGATCATCGCGGGGGCCGCCCGGATCGTGCGGGACGTCGGCATCGCCGAGGAGCTGGCGCAGGACGCGCTGGTCGCCGCGTTGGAGCAGTGGCCGGAGTCGGGTGTCCCGGAGAAGCCGGGCGCCTGGCTCATGGCCACGGCCAAGCACCGCGCGGTCGATCTCGTACGCCGCAGGGAGGTCTACGCCCGTAAGCTCGCCGAGGTCGGACGCGCCCTGGAGGACGTGCCGCCGCCGGGCCCCGAGGACCTCGACGACCCGGACGGCATCGACGACGACCTGCTGCGGCTGATCTTCACCGCCTGCCATCCCGTCCTGCCGACGCAGGGCCGGATCGCGCTGACGCTGCGGCTGCTGGGCGGGCTGACGACGGAGGAGATCGCCCGCGCGTTCCTCGCGGGCGAGGCCACGGTCGCCCAGCGCATCGTCCGCGCGAAGCGGACCCTCGCCCGCGCCGGGGTGCCCTTCGAGGTGCCGTACGGCGAGGAGCGCGAGGCCCGCCTCTCCTCCGTCCTGGAGGTCATCTACCTCGTCTTCAACGAGGGTTACTCCGCGACCGCGGGCGACGACCTCCTCCGCCCCGCCCTCTGCGAGGACGCGCTGCGCCTCGCCCGGGTGCTGGCGGGCCTGATGCCCGAGGAGCCCGAGGTCCACGGGCTGGCCGCGCTGCTGGAGCTGCAGGCGTCCCGTATCCCCGCCCGTACCGGGCCCGACGGCGAGCCCGTGCTGCTCGCGGACCAGAACCGCGCCCGCTGGGACCGGCTGCTGATGCACCGCGGCATCGAGGCCCTGCGCCGCGCGGGCCCCGGGCTCCCGGGCCCGTACGCCGTCCAGGCCGCCATCGCCGCCTGCCACGCGCGCGCCGTCCGCTACGAGGAGACGGACTGGGCGACGATCGCCGCGCTCTACGGCCGCCTGGGGGCGATGGCGCCGTCCCCGGTCGTCGAGCTGAACCGCGCGGTGGCCGTCTCCATGGCCGAGGGCCCGGACGCCGGACTGCCGCTGGTGGACGCGCTCGCCGACGAACCGGCCCTGAAGGACTACCACTTGCTGCCGAGCGTGCGCGGCGACCTGCTCGCCCGGCTGGGGCGGCGGGAGGAGGCGCGCGCCGAGTTCGTACGGGCGGCGGAGCTGACGCGGAACGCGCGCGAGCGCGGCCTGCTCCTGGAACGCGCCGCGCGCCTGGCGGAGCCCCCGCGAGCGGAATCCGGGTGATCCCGTGATCCCGCCCCACGCGCCCCGTCAGCCTCGCGCCATGCCCACCGAGACCCTCCGCGACGCACGGCTGCTGGCCCTGGAGACCGACGCGATCCACGGCCTCGTCCCCGGCGGGGGCGGCGGGCCCCCGCGCCTCAGGGACACCACCGTCCGGGCCGTCTGGGCGGGCACGCCCCGGGCGAGCCTGCTGGCACTCGGCAAGGACGTACCGCCCCCGCCGCGCCCGGCGGCCGGGCCGGAGGCTCAAGGGGACGCCTCGCCCGGCGAACCGCCCGCCGTGCTGCTGCGGCTCGCCGCCTCGCTCGGGGCGCCGTCCGGGGGTTCCCGCCCGGTGACGGTCGAGGGCGGGCCCTCGTTCGTCTTCCCCGGGCGGCTCCCGGATCCCCCGGCACCGCCCCTCCCCCTCCTCGTCTCCGACGCGGAGGGCCGGCGGGAGGCGCAGCGGCTGCGGCGGCCCGGGAACTGGGAGGAGGACGAGTGGGCGGAGCTGATCCGTGGCGGGCTCGGCCCGTGGGCTATGGCCGTCCACCGCGCGGAGCCGGTGTCGGTCTGCCACACCCCCGCGTCCAACGCGCTGTCCGCCGAGGCCGGGATCTGGACCCGCGCCGACTTCCGGGGCCGCGGCCTCGCCCCGGCCGCCGTCGCCGCCTGGGCGGCGCTCGAACGCCCGGCGCGGGAGGTGCTCTTCTACAGCACCGGTGCGGACAACCACGCCTCCCGCGCGGTCGCCCGCACCCTCGGCCTCACCCCGCTGGGCTGGATCTGGCGGCTGCGCTGAGCGGCCGCGCAGCGTGCAGCCGGTGCAGGTGGACCAGGACGTCGTGCCCGCGCCCGAGCACGTAGGGGCGGTACGGGTCGCCGGGCGGGCCCACGTCACGGGTGGGCCGGGACGTGTGGAGCCAGGCGCGGGCCCGGGGCGGGGCGGTGCGCAGGTCGAGCACGTAGTCGCCGCGGGGCGTGGCCGCGCCCGCCGCGTCGAGGACGGCCTCGCTGCTGCCCGCGCGGGGCGGGCCGTGGCGCTCGGTCTGCCAGCGGCCCTCGTCGTCCGGCACGGTGGAGGAGCCGCTGCCGAAGGTCGTGCCGACGCTCAGATAGTCCCGGCCCAACGCGCGGCGCAGATAAGCCCCTTGGGTCTCCGGGTAGTGCGCCGGGTCGTACGTCTCGTAGGCGGTGTGGCCGTTGTGCGCGGAGAGCAGCATCCGGTGGCCCGTGTGCCGGTGCCACCAGGCGGTGTTGCGGGCCATCAGCGCGTCGCGGTAGCGCATGGCCTCGCGTGTCTCGCCGGGGTCCTCCAGGTCGTACGAGAGCAGCGTGACGGTCTGTGCGATGACGCGGGCGTGCTGGACGGCCCACGCGTGCGTGCCGTGCGTGCCGTCCGTGCCGCGACGCGCGGCGAGCAGCCGTACGGCGCGGCGCGCGCGTTCCGCGAGGGCGCGGCGGCGGGTCTGCGGCAGCGCGCTGAAGGACGCGGTCGTGGCATGGGCGCGCAGCTCCTCGTAGAGCGGTTCGATCACGCGCCGCAGCTCCGGGTGGCGGCGCGCGACGTGCCGTCGTACGTACGCGAACAGGGCGCCGTCGATACGGGGATGGCACAGGTCGTTGCCCATGAACCGGACCGGGGCGCCGGGGTGGCGGACGTTGTGGGCCCGCATCCAGGTGAGGAGGTCCAGATACTCCTCGACGTGCCAGGGCCAGGCCCCGCCCCCGAGTTCCCGTTCCATCAGGGCCCGGAGGTCGCCCTCGCCGGTCCGGACGTACGCGTCGAGGCGCAGCCCCGCGCCCCATCCGGTCTCCAGCGCGAAGGTGGTGAAGCACTTCTCCTCGACGAGATAGCGGAAGACGCGGTGCTTGAGCGTGAACATCTCGTGCGCCCCGTGCACCGCCTCGCCGAGCGCGACGACGGGCACCCCGCCGAGGGCTTCGCCCAGCGGCCGCAGATCGCCGTGCGGCCCGTGCGGGGCGGTCGTGCGCAGGGGGCGCGCGGCCCGGGCGAGCGCGCCGACGAGGCCGTCGCCTCCGGGGGCCGCGGCCCGGGCCGCCCACGGCACGGCGGCGGTCAGCGCGAGCGCGGGCACGGCGGCGAGCAGCGCGCGCCGGGGGACGGAGGACATCGGGCGGCTCCCGGTTCACGAGGGGGAAGGCGGTCGCTCCCCAGCCTCCGCCGCCCACGTCACCGGCGCGATCCAGCAGGCTGCCGTCCGGAGGTGGGGCCAGCCCTCCCCCGTAAGCGGCCCGTGGTCCCCGTAGGCGGCCCGCGATCCCCATGCGCGGCCCGCGATCCCGGTACACGCGGCCCGTAATTCCTTCGACCCGCCCGGCGTCGAGCCGTGATACTCGCCCGCATGCTGGATTTCACAGACTTCGACACCCGTGGCTACCGCACCGTGGACGTAGCCACCGGCTACGGCCAGTGGGTCGGCACCTACGAGGACACCGTCGAGGACGCGATGGACATCGCCCTCCTCGACGAACTCGCCGCGCCCGCCTGGGGGTCGGTGCGCCGCGCCGCCGACCTGGGCTGCGGCACGGGCCGCACGGGCGCCTGGCTGCGCCGCCACGGTGTGCCGTCGATCGACGGCGTGGACCTCACCCCCGAGATGCTCGACAAGGCGCGCGAGCGCGGCGCCCACGACAGCCTCGCCCAGGGTGACGTGCGCGCCACCGGCCTGCAGGCGGGCGCCTACGACCTGGTGATCTCCTCCCTCATCGACGAGCACCTGCCCGACCTGCGGCCCTACTACGAGGAGGCCTGGCGGATCGCGGCGCCGGGCGCGGCCTGTGTGGTGATCGCCTTCCACCCGCACTTCATCATGACCTCGGGCATGCCCACCCACTTCACCAGCGAGTCCGGCGAGCCCATCGCCATCGCGACCCACATCCACCTGCTGAGCGACCATGTGTCGGCGGGGCTGGGCGCCGGGTGGCGGCTGGCGGAGATGCGCGAGGGCGTGGTGGACGAGCGCTGGCTGGCCGTGAAGCCCAAGTGGGAGAAGTTCCGCAACCATCCCGTCTCGGCGGCCCTGGTGTGGCGCAAGGACGCGTGACCCGGACGGTCCGCCCGCACGCCCCGGACACCGCGCCCGGGGCGTTTGCGTTCGAGCGCGCTTCAACTCGTACGGTCGTGGCAACGATCCACTGACCAGGCGGTTCCCGCCAGGAGGTAGCACCATGTCCCCACTCCCGATCCGGCATCTGGGCACGCTGGCGGTCTCCGCGCAGGGGCTCGGCTGCATGGGGATGAGCCACGGCTACGGTTCCTCGGACGACGCGGAATCGCTCGCCACGCTGCGCCGCGCCCTCGACCTGGGCGTCACGCTCTTCGACACCTCCGACTTCTACGGCGGCGGGCACAACGAGGAGCTGCTCGGCCGGGCCCTCGCGGGGCGCCGGGACGAGGCGGTGATCGCCACGAAGTTCGGCTTCGCCAACCGGCTCGGGGAGCCCACCGAGATCCGGGGCGACGCCGCGTACGTGCGGCAGGCGTGCGAGGCCTCCCTGCGCCGCCTCGGCACCGACCACATCGACCTCTACTACCAGCACCGCGTGGACCCCGACGTCCCGATCGAGGAGACCGTCGGCGCGATGGCGGAGCTGGTCGCGGAGGGCAAGGTGCGCCACCTCGGGCTGTCCGAGGCGAGCGCCGCGACGATCCGCAGGGCACACGCGACGCACCCGGTCAGCGCGCTGCAGAGCGAGTGGTCGCTGTGGACGCGGGACCTGGAGGACGAGATCGCGCCGGTCTGCCGCGAACTCGGCATCGGGCTCGTCCCGTTCTCCCCGCTGGGGCGCGGCTTCCTCACCGGGCAGTACACCTCCGTCGAGGGCCTGGACGAGACCGATGTGCGCCGCACCCAGCCGCGCTTCGCCGACGGCAACCTGGAGCGGAACCTCGCGATCGTGGAGACGCTGCGCGAGCTGGCCGCCGCGAAGGGCGTCACCGCCGGGCAGCTCGCGCTCGCCTGGGTGCAGCACCGGGGCGAGGACGTCGTGCCGATCCCGGGCACGCGCCGCGAGAAGTACCTCGTGGAGAACGTGGCTGCCCTCGGCCTCGCCCTCTCCCCCGAGGACCTGGCCGCGATCGACGCCGCAGCGCCGCGCGAGGCCGTCGCGGGCGGACGTTACGACGAGGGCGCGCTCCGCTTCGTCAACCGCTGAGACGGCCGCGGGCCCGCGGGGGCGCGGGGGCCCGCATGCCGAACAGGAAGCGGGTGACGGGCGTACGGCGCACCAGCAGCTCATAGGCGGCGAAGGTGCCCGCGAGCGAGAGGGCCACGATGGCCAGGTACTTCACCGGCATCGGCGTCTCCCAGCCGACCACGCCGTAGGCGACGGCGACGACGATGGGCTGGTGCAGGACGTAGAGCGGGAGGACGGCCGGGCCGAGGTAGGCGTAGAACCGCCCGGCCCGGCCGTTCGCCGCGCGTGTCCCCGGGGCCGCGGCCTTCCGTACGGCGCGGCGGTCGAGGAGGCCGAGAATCGCGACGAGCCAGCACCATCCCGCGGCGCCGTAGACCGTACGGCAGGCGAGCGCGACAGGCGTCATGTCGACAAAGGGATCGTCGGCGGTCATGAACCCGGGCAGCGCCGCGACGAACAGGACGAGCCCGAACACGGCCGCGAGCCCCGCGTCCCGGCGCATCGCCTCCCGCAGCCGCCGGTCGGCGGCGAGCGCGAACCCGTAGAGGAAGAAGAGCAGATACGCCCACCGGTGCCAGCCGCCGTAGTCCTCCTCCAGTCCCAGCAGCGGGCTGACCACGGCGAGCGGCAGCGCGGGCAGCAGCACCACGGCGCCGCGCCGCCGCGCCACGAGCGAGCCGAGGCGCTCGCGCGCCGCCCGCGCCCCTCGTGCCCGCCCGCCGGGCAGCCCGCGCAGGAGCGACACGAACGGCACGAGCATCAGCGAGAACGCCAGCAGCAGCACAACGAACCAGAGGTGCCCGGTCTCGAACACCTCGCCCTGCACGACGAACGGGAACTCCTCCGGCTCGAACCGCACGTCGTAGTAGCGCGGCAGGAAGTCGGCGTACGACTCCCGGTATCCGGGGTCCGCCGCCCGTTCGCGCAGCCACTGCGGCAGGGGCAGGAGCGTCAGCTCCGCGAAGACCAGCGGCACGGCCAGCCGCAGCAGCCGCTCCCGGACGAACCCGGCGGCGCCCCGGCGGCGCAGCGAGTACCAGGTGCCGAGGCCCGCGGCGAGGAAGAGCATGGGCATCGCCCAGACGACGCCGAGCCCGGCGCCGATCATCGTGGCCTCGGTGGTCTGCTCGTTCTTGACGTAGAAGTCGTCCCGCGAGTCGAAGACCAGCGCGGAGTGGAAGAAGACCAGCCCGACGACGACCAGGGCACGCAGCGCGTCCAGCTCGGTCCGCCGCTCGGGCGTACGCGCCACGGGCTCGGCAGGTTCGACCGGCCCCGATTGTCGTGCCTGTTCCGCGGTCATGGCCCCTCCCCCGTACGCCGTCCGCTCCCCTGCGGGCCGCGCGTCTCCCACCACCGTGCCCGTACCGGGCGGCAACGGCCATACTCGGGGCCATGACCGACGGCACGGACACCGGCACGGACACCGGATACGACGGACTTCTCGACGAGTTGGGGCTCGCTCAGGGCGCGTGCGTCACCGCGGTCGCGGGCGCGGACGAGGCGGAGGTGATCCGGTGCTTCGGCGGCGACCCGGACGCCGTCGAGGAGATGCGGCTGGGCGAGAAGTTCGGGGAGAGGGCCGACCTCTCCGAGCGGCAGCTCATCGCCGTCTCGACGGCGGGGCCTGCGGTGGTCGTCGTCGAGTACGAGGGCTTCCAGGGCGTGCGCGAGGAGGTGCTGCGCCCGCTGTCCCGGCTGGGCGCCGGGCGGGCGGCCGGCGCGTACTGGAACGTGGACGCGCTGTCCGAACTCGCCCTGGCCGAGGACGGTTCCGTGCTCTCCTCCTTCGAGATGCTGACGCCGGAACAGCGGGAGGGGAAGCGCCCCGGGGCCTGGGACGCGTATCTGGAGGGGCTCGCCTTCGGCGTCGGGGGGAGCTGGGGCGACGGCGTGGCCGCCGTCGCACGGGCGACCGGGGCCCGGCTCGACGCCGCGTGGGCCGCGGGCCCGCACCGCGTGGTCGTGGTCGACGAGGTGCCGGAGGCCGTACTGCCGCAGGGACTGGAGGACTCGCCGCTGCTGCGCGAGGAGCCGTTCGCGCGGTATCTCGCCGAGCTGGGGCCCGGCGTGACGGCGGCGATGGAGCGCGACGCGGTCGAGCTGGCGGCCGTGCACCACGGGATCGCCCGGCAGCCGCTGTGCACGCTCGCCCTCGCCGTCCTCGACGGCTGCGGCCCGCCGGAGGGCCGCGAGGGGCTGCGCGCCGAGCTGGCCGCCGCGTACGCCGCCGAGCGGAACGGCGGCTCCGCCGACGGCACCGGCGGCTCCCACGACGGCGCCGGGCTCCGGGCCGAGGTCTGGCAGGTGCTCGGCGATCTGCTCGCGCGGGACGCGGGCGCGGGGACGGATGTGGGGACGGATGTGGGGACGGGGGCGGGAACGACCGCCGGGCCGCCGCCGATGTTCCGCCTCTCCCGCGCCATGACGACGGGCGAGGACACCGAGGAGATCCGCCGCTTCCGGCTGCTGCACGCCCTCCACGACGCGGCGGAGCGCGCCGGGCGGAGGTGAGGAACGGCCCGCTCAGACCAGGTGGACGCTCCACTCCCCCGGCCGCCCCGTCACCGTCAGGGCCGCGAGGGACTGGGGCTCCACGTGCCAGTACGCGTGGGGCGGCGCCCTGAGCACGTAGCAGAGCGCGGCCCGTACGACCGAGGGCTCGGTCACGGCGACGGCCCAGCCGCCGTCCTGCACCGGGCGCGTGTCCAGCCAGGCACCCACGCGCTGGATGAACGCGAGGAGCGATTCGCCGCCGTGGGGCGCGGCACGCGGATCCGAGAGCCACTGGTCGACGGCGTCCGGCTCCAGGGCCGTGACCTCCTGGAGCGTACGGCCGCGCCAGCGGCCCATGTCGCAGTCGCGCAGCGCGGGCTGCGCGAGGGGCGTCAGCCCCAGCACGTCGCCGGTCTCGCGGCAGCGCGCGGACGGCGAGCAGTAGCGCAGCTCGGCGGCGGCGAGGTGCGCGAGCGCGGGGATCATCCGCTGCACCTCCTGCCACCCCGCGGCGTCCAGCGGACGGTCGTCGTCGAAGCGCACATCGAGCACGGAGGAGCTCCGCGCGGCCGCGAGCAGCGTGAGACGAACGTGCATGGGCCGAGCGTAGGGGCGATCGGCCGTCCGTTCGACAGCCCCAAAGCACATGCCCCCGGCACACCGGGACGTCCCGGACCGGTGAAATCCCGGCCTTCGACCGGACGTGCCCGGCAAACCCGCCTTTCCGGACCGTCGCCCGACAGGGAGGGGAGGGGCGCGGGCCGGGTCGGTAGGGTTCGGGGCATGAGACCCACGGGTGTTCCCCACCGCTTCCTCTGAGCGGCGGTCCGCACGCCGCGGCGGCCAGTGGCCCGTTCCCGGGCCGACGGCCGCCCTTCTCGGCGTGCCCTCGTGAACCGTCGCAAGCACGAGAGCGGCGCGGCCCGCCGCCGCGCCCTCAGAGGAACCCCAGAGGAACCCCCATGCCCGCGAACTCCTGGGCCGCCGCGTGCGCGCCGCGCCACCGGCTGTTCTCCGTCCTGTCCTGCCCGCTGTGCGGCGAGCCCTTCCGGCCCGCCGACGGCGCCCTGCGCTGCGCGCGGGGCCACTCCTTCGACGTGGCCCGCCAGGGGCACGTCACGCTCCTGCCGGGCGGGACGCGCGCGCCCCGCGCCGACACCGCGCCCATGGTGCGGGCGCGCGCCGCGTTCCTGGACTCCGGCCGCTACGCCCCGCTCACCGACGCCCTCACGGAACGGGCCGCCGCGCTCCCCGTGCCCCTGAGCCGGGACGTCGTCCTCGACGCCGGGACCGGCACCGGCCATCATCTCGCCCGGATCCTCGACGCCCTCCCCGGCGCCGTCGGCCTGGGCATGGACGCCTCCCCGTACGCGCTGCGCCGCGCCGCCCGCGCGCACCCCCGGCTCGGGGCCGTCGGCTGGGACGTGTGGCGCCCGCTGCCCGTCCGTACGGGCTCGGTCGGCCTGCTCGTGAACGTCTTCGCGCCGCGCAACGCTCCCGAGTTCCGCCGCGTTCTGCGGCCGGACGGCGCGCTGCTGGTCGTCACGCCCACGGGACGCCACCTGGCCGAGCTGCGGCGGGACCTGGGCCTGCTGTCGGTCGGCGCCGGGAAGGAGGAGCGGCTGCGCGGGGCGCTCGCCGGGGGCTTCACCGAAGTCGGCACGTCCGTACGGGAGTTCGCGCTCGACCTCGCGGAGGACGACGTGGTGGACCTGGTGACCATGGGCCCCAACGCCCACCACGCCGACGGCCTCCGGGCACGCGCGGGCACGCTGCCGCGTACGCCGGACGGCACGTACCGCACCACGGCGTCCTTCCGGCTCTCGGTCTTCGCGCCGCGCTGAGGCCGGTCAGCGACCGCGCGCGCCCTCCCCTTCCGGCAACTCGCCGCCCGGCATCTCCCCGTGCGGCAACTCGCCGCCCGGCATCTCCCCGTGCGGCAACTCGCTGTCCGGCATCTCGTGCAGCATCTCCTCGATCAGCGAGACGGCGCGCGGGGTGCCGCCCTCGGCGAGGGCGTGCGCGCGGAGTTCACGGGCCCTGCGCGCCACCTCGGCGCTGCCGGTCAGCTCCATGAGCGCGGCGCGCAGGGCCTCGGGGGTGGCGTCCGGGGTGTCGATACGGCAGGCCACGCCCAGTTCCACCAGCCGGTCGGCGTTCTGGAACTGCTCGGCGCCCTGCGGCACGGCGATCATGGGCGTGGCGGTGCACAGCCCCTCGCCGCTGCCGCCCATGCCCGCGTGCGTCACGAACGCGTCGGCCTCCTCCAGGATCGCCGACTGCGGTACCCAGGAGCGCACTTCGACGCTGTCCGGCACGGGCCCGAGCGCCGCCGGGTCGGTGTGCTCGCCGATCTGCAGGACGACGTGCCAGCCGGGCAGCCCGCCGAAGGCGGCCACGCAGTTGCGGTAGAACTCCGGCTGCCGGGTGTACTGCGTGCCCAGCGACACCAGCAGGACGCGGGCGGCGCCCTCCGGACGCGTCCAGCTCTCGCGGGTGGCGCGCGGCCCGGAGCAGAGCCCGACGAACGTCACCACGTCCGTGTCCACCCGGTCGGCGTGCGGCTGCATGGCACGCGGGATCAGCGCCAGGGAGCGTCCCGGCGGCCCGGCGAAGACGTCCGGGTCGGTGGTGGTGGCGCCGCAGCGCGCGAGCCAGTCGGCGAAGGCCGCCCGGTAGGCGTCGGCGCCCGGCAGTCGGCGCAGGTGCGCGGCCACCTCCTCCTCGTACCCCCGCCAGGCCACGAACGTCGGGGAGAGCTGGAGGAGCGGGCGCCCCTGCGCCTCGGCGAGCGCGCGGGCGGCGTACGCGCCGATGTCGTACAGGTAGAGGTCGGCCGGGTCGGGTCCGTAGCTTTCCCGCAGTCGCGGAAGGGCCTGGACCGCGTCGTCGAGGAAGATGCGGCCCGCGGCGATCGGGTCGTCCGGCCAGTCGCCGGTGGCGACGGGCAGCGTGGAGCGGCAGGGGACGAACTCGGCCCCCGCGGAGGTGACGAGACCGGCCACGGCCGGGTCGTTGGCATAGGTCACGCGGTGGCCGCGGGCGACGAGCGCGCGCACGACCTCCAGACTGGGCAGCACATGGCTGACGATCGGGACGCCGATCATCGCGACATGGGCACGGCGGCGTGCGGGAGTACGCACAGGGATCACTCACTTCCGGTCTGCGGATGAACACGGGAACGGGAACGCCGCGTCGCCGGCGCGCGGGCCGCGTCGCACGCGGGCGCACCGGGAACGCGGGCCCCGGTGCGGGGCCCCGCCGTGATCAGCCGTAGATCGGAAGGAATGCCATGCCGGGCACCCTAGCCCGTGATCCCGAGGCCGTCACACGCGTTTCGCAGGCGCCGCACGCCCTCGGTGATCTCGTTCTCCCCCGCCGCCGGGGCGAAGGTCAGCCGCAGGTGCGGCGCGGGCGACTCCGCGGCGAAGTACGGGTGGCCGGGGGCGACGGCGACCCCGGCGCGGAGCGCGGCGGCGGCCAGGGCGTGCTCGTCCGTACCGCCCGGGAGGCGCAGCCACAGGTGGTATCCGCCGCGCGGCGCGTGCCGGAGGGGGAGCCCGGGGAGCTCCCCGGCGAGCGCCCCGAGCATGACCTGCCGCCGGGCCCTCAACTCGGCGGCGACGGTGCGCAGATGACGGCCCCACGCCGGTGCGCCCACGAGTTCGAGCGCGGCCTCCTGGAGCGGACGGGGCACGAAGAAGCTGTCGACGATCTGGATGGCCCGCAGCCGCTCCAGCGCGGGCCCGCGCGCGGCGAGAGCACCCACCCGCAGGCTGGGCGAGGTGATCTTGGTGAGGGAGCGGATGTGCACGACCACCCCGTCCGGGTCGTCCGCGCACAGCGCGGCGGGCAGCGGGCCCGCGTCCTCGTGCGCGAGGTGGCGCGCGAAGTCGTCCTCGACCACGAAGGCGCCCGCCTCGCGCGCCACGCGCAGCACCTCGGCACGGCGCTCGCGCGCGAGCACGGCCCCCGTGGGGTTCTGGAAGAGCGGCTGACAGACGAAGACCCGCGCGCCGCTCGCCCGGAACGCCTCGGCGAGCAGCTCGGGGCGCACCCCGTCGGTGTCCACCGGTACGGGCACGGGGCGCAGCCCGGAGGCGTGCGCGACGGCGAGCATGCCGGGGTACGTGGGCGACTCGACGAGCACGGCGCCTCCCGGGGGCGCGAGGGCGCGCAGCGCGGTGGTGAGGGCGCTCTGGCCGCCGGAGGTGATCAGCACGTCGGACGGCGCGACGATGCCCGAGGGGCCACCGATCTCGCGGGCGAACCAGCCCCGCAGCTCGGCCACGCCGTCCACCGGCGGCCTGCCCCAGGCCCCCGGCCGCCGCCCGGCGCGCGCGAGCGCGGCGGCGAGAGCCCTCTCGGGCTGGAGCCCGGGCGGGAGATAGCCGCCGTTCAGCTCGATGACGCCCTGCGGCGGCGCCTCCAGCGTGGTGAGCACGCCACCGGCGTCGACACTGCGGGGCGCCTGGTCCGCGGAGGCGTCGGCGCTCAGCGCCACCTCCTGCCATGAGGTGTCGCCCCTGGCGTGCGGCGAGGGCCCCGTACCCGCCGCACGGAACGCCCCGGCGCCGGGGCGCGTCACGACCAGCCCCTCCGCGACGAGCGCGGCGAGCGCGCGGGAGACGGTGACGGGACTGACCCGGAACCGCTCCACGAGCGCCCGGCTGGACGGCAGCTTCTCACCTGGCGAGTAGCGGTCCAGCTCGCTCCGCAGGGAAGCGGCGAGATCACCCACACTGCTACGCTCATGCATGAGAGCACACGATAGCGCTATCGACCCCGGCACGATAGCACCACAGACCGCCACCACCCCGCACACGGGCGCGGGCACGGACGCGGCTACGGGCGCAGGCCCGGATACGGGCATGGGGACGGGCACGGACGCAGGCTCGGGCATGGGCACAGGCCCGGGCGCGGGCACAGACCCGGGCGCGGGCACGGACACCAGCCCGCGCCCCGGCATCGGGGCCGCCTCCGGACCCGGGCCCGGCACCAGCTCCCGCCCCGGCACCGGCACCCGCCCTCGCCCCGGCACCGGCACCGCCCGTACCGGCGCGTTCCTCGCCGTTCTCGGTGTCGCCTTCTTCTCGCTCACCTTTCCCGCCACCGCGTGGGCCCTGGAGGGCTTCGGCCCCTGGTCGGCGACCGCGTTGCGGGTCCTGCTCGCCGGGATCCTCGCGGGCGGGACGCTCGCCGTGCTGCGCGTCCCCGTGCCCGAGCGGCGGCACTGGGCGGGCCTCGCGGTGGCCGCCTCGGGCGTGGTGATCGGCTTTCCGCTGCTGACGACGCTGGCACTGCAGACGTCCACCACGTCGCACGCGGCCGTCGTCGTGGGCCTGCTGCCGCTGACCACGGCGGTCTACTCCTCCGTACGTACGGGCTCCCGACCCTCGCCCCTCTTCTGGGCCGCCGCGCTCGCGGGCGCCGCCGTGGTCGTCGCCTTCGCTCTCTACCAGAGCGGCGGCGCGCCCTCGCTGGGCGACCTCTATCTGCTGGGGGCGCTGCTGGTCTGCGCCGCCGGGTACGCGGAGGGCGGGCGGCTCGCCCGTGAGCTGCCCGCGCTGCACGTCATCGGATGGGTGCTGGTGGGGTGCCTGCCGCTCGCGGTCGCCGGCTCGGCCCTCGCGCTGGCGTACGAGCCCGTGCACCTCACCGGCCACGCGGTGGCGGGGCTGCTGTGGAACGCGACGGGCTCGCAGTTCCTCGGCCTGCTGTTCTGGTACCGGGCGATGGGCCTGGCCGGGGTGGCGCGGGCCAGCCAGGTGCAGCTCGCGCAGCCGCTGCTCACGCTGTTCTGGTCGGTCTTCCTGCTCGGCGAGCACCTCTCCCCCGCCGCCCCGGCGGCGGCCGTCGCCGTCCTCGTCTGCATCGCGGTGGT
Organism: Streptomyces albiaxialis; assembly: GCF_039530985.1. NCBI lineage: Bacteria > Bacillati > Actinomycetota > Actinomycetes > Kitasatosporales > Streptomycetaceae > Streptomyces > Streptomyces albiaxialis. The sequence goes on along the minus strand of NZ_BAAAPE010000028.1, from coordinate 171,635 downwards.
CCAGCGGACCCGGGCCTGACACGAAGGGACCAAGTTCGCACACGGGCCGTAGACTTATCCACACCGAACGGGTATACGGCACAGATGACGTACCACCTGCGAACAGGAGGGCACTCCTGATGCGAGCGAACACAGGCGACCGTCTGCTGATGCACGGGCGGGTCGTGGGCCAGCACGACCGTGTGGCGGAGATCCTGGAAGTCCTGGGCACGGACGGCGAGCCGCCGTACCGTGTCCGCTTCGAGGACGGTCACGAGGCGGTGCTCTCCCCGGGGCCCGACTCCGTCGTCCAGGAGGGGAACCAGCGCTGAAGCCCGCCCATACGTGACCTTTCGCACCCGCCCTCCGCGCGCCCCGTCCGCACGGGTAACGTCGGGCGGCGAAACCGTTGAGGATCAGCGAAAGGCACGAGGTGACGGACTCTGTAGCCGGCGTGGAACGCGTCGGAGTGGTGGGCTGTGGCCAGATGGGCGCCGGCATCGCCGAGGTGTGCGCCCGGTCCGGACTTGAGGTCATGGTCGCGGAGACCAACGGCGAGGCGCTGGAGCTGGGCCGGACCCGGCTGGTGAACTCCCTCGGCAAGGCCGCCGAGCGCGGCAAGATCACCGAGGAGGAGCGCGACGCGACGCTGGACCGGCTGACCTTCACCACGGACCTGGGCGACTTCGCCGACCGTGACCTGGTGATCGAGGCGGTGATCGAGAACGAGGGGGTCAAGACCGAGATCTTCCAGGTGCTGGACCAGGTCGTGACCAGCCCGCACGCGATCCTGGCCTCGAACACGTCCTCCATCCCGCTGGTGAAGCTGGCCGTGGCCACGTCCCGCCCGGACCAGGTCATCGGCATCCACTTCTTCAACCCGGCGCCTGTGCAGAAGCTGGTCGAGCTGATCCCGGCCCTCACCACGAGCGACGAGACGATCAAGCGCGCGGAGGAGGCCGTCGGCAAGCTTCTCGGCAAGCACACGATCCGCGCCCAGGACCGCTCGGGGTTCGTGGTGAACGCGCTGCTGATCCCGTACCTCCTCTCGGCCATCCGCATGTTCGAGTCCGGCATCGCCAGCCGCGAGGACATCGACAACGGCATGGAGCTGGGCTGCGCCCACCCCATGGGCCCCCTCAAGCTCTCCGACCTCATCGGCCTCGATACGGTCGCCTCGGTGGCCGACTCGATGTACCAGGAGTACAAGGAAGCGCTCTACGCCGCGCCGCCGCTGCTCCAGCGCATGGTCGACGCGGGCCGCCTGGGCCGCAAGGCGGGCGCGGGCTTCTACACCTACGCCTGAGCGGCGCCTTCGGCGGCGCTCCCTGCACGCGGCGATGATTTCCGGAGTCCCTCCCGGTCTGTACGGGTGACACGAACAGACCAGTGGAGGGACTCCTGTCATGACAGTGATCGTCGCCGGAGCGGTGTACGTGGCCCCGGAGGAGAGGGACCGCTTCGTCGCGGGGCATCAGGAGATCGTCGCCCGGGCCCGCGCGCACCCCGGCTGCCTCGACGTGTCGATCTCACCGGACCCCCTGGACCCCGGCCGTGTGAACATCTACGAGTACTGGGACTCGGTCGAGACCCTCGACGCCTGGCGCGCGATCTCCCCCGTCCCCGCCGTCAGCATCTCCCTCAAGAGCGACCAGGTCCTCAAGCACGAGGTCGCCCGCACCGGCCCGCCCTTCGACTGAGCCCGCGCGACCGCCTACGGCACCTACGGCGCCTACGGCCGCAGCTTCCCGTACAGCTCCAGGCGCCGCTCGTGGTACGCCACATCGTCCGCCTCCGCGTCCGGCCCCGCGTCCCGCGCGCGCTCCCGCTCGTACGCCGCCGCCTCGCACCGCAGCCGGTGCCGGTGCCGGTGCCGGACGAGCTGCGCCAGGTCCTCCTCCGTGAGCGGGCCCGCCGTGCCGCCCGCCTCCGCGTACGTACGGACGAACGCCAGCGCCTCGGTCAGGTCCGTGGCCCACGGGTCGGTGAACCCCCGTGGGTTGCCCCGGTAGTAGTCGCCGTGCGGGGTCGTCGCGGTCGGCCCGGCTCCCCTCCGCGTACGGCCATACGGAGACGGGCCGTCCGCCCACGGCGGCCACCGTCGCCCCGCCGCGGGTCGGCAGCGGGGCCAGCGCCTCGGTCACGCCGCCCTCGCGCGCGTGCCGGGCCACCGTGGCGGCCGGCGGCACGGCCGACGCGCCGCCGGAGGAGAGCGCGAGGGTGTCCGCGCGGGTGAGCGCCGAGGTCACCGGGCCGGCGACGGTGATCTCCGGCCCGTCGAGGAGCCACGCGCGGCCCGGCGCCGCGACCGTCTCCGTGGGGAACCCGGACCACGGCATACGGTCGATCCGGGCGGGGATCAGACTGCGGAGCGGCGCTGAGCGCCCGGCTTCGGCTGCCACCCGGTCACGTCTATCCAGGCACCCCCGCGCCCCGGACATCCCCGTGCCCGCAGTCACTCGAAAGGGGCTGCGGACGCCGCTCCCTGCGCACCGCCAGCAGCGCGACATCGTCCCCGAGCCGCCCTCCGGTGTGCCGCAGCAGCGCCTTCCGTACGTCCTCCACGGTGCGCTCCGGATCGGCCCGCGCGCCCGCCTCGCGCAGCACGCGGTCGAGCGGGAAGAACGCGCGGCGCGCGTCGCGGGCGTCGGCCGCGCCGTCCGTGCACAGGAACAGCCCCTCCCCCGCGCCCAGCCGCAGCCGCCTCGGCTCGGGCAGCGGGACGGGCAGCGGGAAGAGCCCGAGCGGCGGCAGCGGCTCGGCGTCCGAGATCTGCAGCGGCGCGGCCATGGGAACCGCCGGGCGTCCCTGGCCGTACCGGCACACGGTGTCCGTGGCGGGCAGCCGGTACGGCCAGGGGTGCCCGCAGTTGAGGAGCGAGACCACGCCGTCCGGGCGGATCTCGACGAGCAGCAGCGTCAGGAACTCCTCCCCCTCCTCCTCGCCGCCCCCTTCACCGCCCGCCTCGCCGCCCCCGTGGCGCGTCCCGTGCACCCGGCGGCGCGCGAACCCGCGCTCCATGCGGCCGAGCACGCCGCCCAGCTCCTTCTCGTCGTACGCCGCCTCGCGGAAGGTGCCCAGGACCGCGCAGACCGTACGGATCGCGCGGAGGCCGTGGCCGCGCACGTCACCGATCACGAGCCGCACCCCGTACGGCGTGTCCACCGCGTCGTAGAGGTCGCCGCCGACCGCCGCGCCGCGGGCCGCCGAGAGATACCGGGCGGCGAGCGCCACCCCGCCCAGGCGCGGGGGCGGCGCATGGAGCACGGCGTCCTGCGCGGCGGCGGCCACTTCGAGAGCGCGCCCCAGATCGCGCTGGAGGAGCCGCCGCCGCGCCGCGATGCGGTAACCGGCGGCGAGCGTGCCGAGTGTCGCCAGGCCGCTGACCAGGAGCCTGGCGCCCATGCCCTCGCCCTCCCGCGCGCCCACGCCCATCGGCACCAGCGCTAAGAGGGCGCACGCCCCGGCGACCACCACGCCCGTGCGCCGCCCGGTGACGGCGCAGGCCAGCGCGGGGGTGACCGCGAGGAGCGGGGGCACGTGCGCGGGCAGCGCGCTGCGCTCCCAGGCCAGCAGGGCCAGCACCCACAGCGCGGGCACCGCGAGTCCCACGGCACGGCGGCGCTTCTTCCCCTGGATCATGCGGACGGCCCCCTCCGGCCCGACGAGGTGGTCGGGCCCCCGTCCCGTCCAGGCCACGACCAGGACGATGGTGCTGGACGGCATGGCCACACAGGACCAGGCTCCGGGGTCCACTCACCCCATCGTGTGACAAGCGGGCCGTGTGAACACCTGCGTTGACGTTTCTGCTGACACGGATGTCGACACGCGAAGGGGCCCGGCCGCATCCGGCCGGGCCCCGATCGACGGAGGGCGGGGGTCACCAGGCGTCACCAGACGTCACCAGGGACCCCCGAGGGACATCACGCCCCGCGCAGCACCGCTCCCGTGCGCTCGACCGCGGTGGCCACGGCGGCGTCGCGCGCCGCGCTGGCCTCCTCGGCCTTGAGCGTGCGGTCGGGGGCGCGGAAGCGCAGCGCGTACGCCAGCGACTTGCGCCCCTCGCCGAGCTGTTCGCCCGTGAACACGTCGAACAGGCGCAGCGATTCGAGCAGTTCGCCCGCGCCCGCGCGCAGCGCCGCCTCGACGTCGGCAGCCGGGACCGAGGAGTCCACGACCAGCGCGACGTCCTGCGTGGCCACCGGGAAGGTGGACACGTGCGGCGCCGACACGTTCCCGCGCCCGGCACGCTCGACGAGGTCGAGGTCCAGCTCCATCGCGCAGGTGCGGTCCGGCAGCCCGAGGGCCTTCAGGGCGCGCGGGTGCAGCTCGCCCGCGTGGCCGACGAGGACGCGGTCCCCGTCCAGCTCGACGTGGAGCGCCGCGCACCGGCCCGGGTGCCAGGGCTCGAACCGGGCGTTCTCGACAAGGAGTTCGGTCCCCGCCTGCCGCGCGACCGTACGGGCCGCCTCGACCGCGTCGGCCCACTGCGCCGGGCGGCCCTTGCCCCACCAGCCGTCCCGCTCGCGGGCTCCGGCGAGCACCGCGGCGACGTGCCGCGGCTGCCGGGGCAGCGTGGTGTTCTGCGCGGCGATCTCCGCGTCCGTGGGACGGCGGTCGACCGGCAGCCGCACGGCCGGGGTCTCCTCGCCGGTCCGCAGGAAGACGAGCCCGGTCTCGAACAGCGCGAGGTCGTGGGCGCCCCGGCCGTGGTTCCGGCGCAGCGCGGCCAGCAGGCCCGGCAGCAGCGAGGTCCGCAGGCCCGGCTCCTCGTCGGAGAGCGGGTTGGCGAGCTTGACGGTGTCGCGGCGGGCGTCGCCCGGCGCGATCCCGAGCTGGTCGAGGGCGGCGTCGCCGACGAACGGGTAGTTCAGCGCCTCGACGTACCCGGCGCCCGCCAGCGCCCGGCCCACCCGGCGGTGCAGCCGCTGCCGCTCGGTCAGACCGCGGCCCGCGGGGGGCTTGGGCAGCGTGGACGGCAGGTTCTCGTACCCCTCCAGCCGGATGACCTCTTCCGCGAGGTCGTTCGGGTCGGTGAGGTCGGGCCGCCACGAGGGCACCGTCACGGTCAGCTCGTCCTGCCCGCCCGTCGCCCAACCACCACCCCCCAAGGACGCGCTTCGCGCGGCAGCATCTCCGTAGACATCGCAGCCGACCTGCTGAAGGCGGCGTACGACGGTCTCGCGGCCGTAGACGACACCCGCGACGCGGTCGGGGTGGCCGTCGGCGAGCTTGATCGTGCGGGGGCCGGACGGCGTCGCGATCTCGGTGACGCCCGCCTCGGCCGTGCCGCCCGCGAGCAGCACCAGCAGGTCCACGGTGCGCTGCGCCGCGGCTGCCGCCGCCTCCGGGTCGACACCGCGCTCGAAGCGGCGGGACGCCTCGGAGGACAGCTTGTGGCGGCGCGCGGAGCGGGCGATCGAGACGCTGTCGAAGTGCGCGGCCTCGACGACGACGTCCGTCGTCGGACCGTCGGTGATCCCGCCCGGGGCCTCGACGTCGGCGATCTCGGTGTTGGCGCCGCCCATGACGCCCGCGAGGCCGATGGGGCCCCGGTCGTCGGTGATGACCAGGTCCTCGGCGTCCAGGACGCGCTGGACGCCGTCGAGCGTGGTCAGCTTCTCGCCCTGCTCGGCGCGGCGCACACCGATGGCGCCCTGGACCCGCGAGCGGTCGTAGGTGTGCAGGGGCTGGCCCAGCTCCAGCATCACGTAGTTGGCGATGTCGACGGCCAGCGAGACCGGGCGCATGCCGCCCTTCTGCAGGCGGCGCTGGAGCCAGAGCGGCGAGCGCGCCTCGGGCCGCAGGCCCGTCACCGTACGGGCGGTGAAGCGGTCGCAGCCGCGCGGGTCGGAGACCCGCACGGGGTAGCCATGGGCGTTGGGCGCGGGGACGTCCAGCAGCGCGGGGTCGCGCAGCGGCAGCCCGTACGCGGTGGCTGTCTCGCGCGCGAGGCCGCGCATCGAGAGGCAGTAGCCGCGGTCGGGCGTGACGGCGATGTCCAGCACCTCGTCGACCAGCTCCAGCAGCTCGATCGCGTCGGTGCCGGCCTCGTGCTCGGGCGGGAGCACGATGATGCCGTCGTGGTCGTCGCCCATGTCCAGCTCGCGGGCGGAGCAGATCATGCCCTCGGATACGTGCCCGTACGTCTTGCGGGCGGAGATCACGAAGTCGCCGGGCAGCACGGCGCCCGGCAGGACGACGACGACCTTGTCGCCGACGGCGAAGTTGGTCGCGCCGCAGATGATGTTCTGCGGCTCGCCGGTCCCGTTGGCCTGGCCGACGTCCACCTGGCAGTAGCGGATCGGCTTCTTGAACTCGGTCAGCTCCTCGATCGCGAGGACCTTGCCGACGACCAGCGGGCCCTTGAGCCCGGCGCCGAGCTGCTCGACCGTCTCGACTTCGAGACCGGCCGAGATGAGCCGGGCCGCGACGTCACGGCCGGACTCCGAGGCCGGCAGGTCCACGTACTCCCGGAGCCACGAAAGCGGGGCCCGCATCAGATCTCCATCCCGAACGGCAGGGTGAAGCGCGCGTCACCCTCGACCATGTCTCGCATGTCCTCGACGTTGTGGCGGAACATCAGCATCCGCTCGATGCCGAACCCGAAGGCGTATCCGCTGTACCTCTCCGGGTCGACGCCGCAGGCGGTCAGCACCCGCGGGTTGACCATGCCGCAGCCGCCCAGCTCGATCCAGCCCTCGCTGCCGCAGGTGCGGCACGGGCGGTCCGGGTCGCCGACGGAGGCGCCCCGGCACACGAAGCAGACCATGTCCATCTCGGCGGACGGCTCGGTGAACGGGAAGTACGAGGGTCGCAGCCGCGTGCTCAGGCCCTCCCCGAAGAGCGCCTGGACCATGTGGTCGAGGGTGCCCTTGAGGTCCGCCATCGTCAGGCCCTCGTCCACGGCGAGCAGCTCGACCTGGCTGAAGACCGGCGTGTGGGTCGCGTCCAGCTCGTCGGTGCGGTAGGTGCGGCCCGGGCAGATCACGTAGACCGGCAGCTCACGGTCGAGCAGCGAGCGGGCCTGCACCGGTGAGGTGTGGGTGCGCAGCACGACGCCGGACTCCTCGCCCTTCTTCTCCGCGTCCTCGCTCTGGACGAAGAAGGTGTCCTGCATGGAGCGCGCGGGGTGGTCGGGGCCGATGTTGAGCGCGTCGAAGTTGAACCACTCGGTCTCGACCTCGGGGCCCTCGGCGACCTCGTACCCCATCGCGACGAAGATGTCCTCGATGCGCTCGGAGAGCGTGGTCAGCGGGTGCCGGGCGCCCTCGGGCACGCGGTCGTAGGGCAGCGTGACGTCCACCGCCTCCTCGACCAGCACGCGCTCGTCGCGCTCCCGCTCCAGCTCCTCCTGCCTGCTCTTGAGGGCCTTGCTCACGGCGCCGCGCGCCTGGCCCACACGCTTGCCGGCCTCGGCCTTGGCGTGCGGCGGCAGCGCGCCGATCTCGCGGTTGGCGAGCGCGAGGGGGGAACGGTCGCCCGCGTGGGCGGCCTTGACCTCGCGCAACGCGTCGAGATCTCCGGCCGCGGCGACGGCGGCGAGCGCCTCGTCCCTGGCCCGGTCGATCTCTTCCGGTTTCAGTGCCTCGACCTCGACAGGGTCGTACGACTTATTGGGTGCGGACATCTCTTCCCGTGCTTCCGATTCGGCTGGCTGCGCTCTGCCCCACGACTGCGTGCCAAAGGTCGAGTCTAAGGGGGTGCGCGTGATCTCTCGTACGCGGATGTACGCGGACAAGTGCTGCGGACGGTGCCGCTGACGGACGCTGCTGTCCCCGCTGTCCGGAAAGCCCGTGCGCGCCGCCCGTGCTCAGGCCATGAAGGCCGGGGCGCCCACGGGCAGGATAAATCGGAACCTGGCCCCTCCGACGGGAGAGCGGTCCACGCTGATGGTGCCGCCGTGGGCCTCGACGATGCCCTTGACGATGTAGAGCCCCAGGCCCGTGCCGCCGCGCCGGCTGCCGCGCCAGAAACGCGTGAAGACGCGGCTCATCGACTCCTCGGGGATGCCGGGCCCTTCGTCGCTCACGGTGACAGCCGTTCCTTCACTCTGATACCGGGTCTGTGCGGGTGCCACCTCGATGGTGACAGCTCCCTCGCCGTGCCGCACCGCGTTTTCGAGCAGATTACCGAGCACCTGGTCCATCTTGTCCGGATCGGCCCAGAGCGTGGGCAGCGGCTCGGCGATGCGGGTCACGAAGCGCGCGGCGGGCTGCCCGGCGGCGGTGTGGGCCTCGACGTGACGGCGCACGGCCGCGGCCATGTCCACGGGCTGGCGGCGCACCTCCAGCCGCCCGGAGTCGATACGGGAGATGTCGAGCAGCTCGGCGATGAGGCGGGTGACGCGGTTGGCGTCGGCGTCGACGGTCTCCAGCATCAGCCGCTTCTGGTCGTCCGTGAACCTCTCCCACTTGGCGAGCAGCGTCGCCGTGAAGCCCTTGACGGAGGTGAGCGGCGAGCGCAGCTCGTGCGCGACGGTGGCGATCAGCTCGGCGTGGCTGCGCTCGTTGCGCCGCCGGGCCTCGGTGCCGCGCAGCGAGACGACGACGCGGTCCACGGGACCGCCGCGCCGCGCGCGGACGTAGCGCGCGGAGACCAGGACCTCCCGGCCGCCGGGCAGCAGCAGATTACGCTCGGGCTGGCCGGTGCGGACCGCGAGACCCGCGTACGGATCGGTGAGCTGCCACCAGCGCCGCCCGTCGAGGTCCTCCAGCGGGAGCACCGCGTGCAGGGGCCGGCCGAGCGCCTTGTCGGTGGGGGTTCCGGTGATACGGACCGCCGCCGCGTTGAAACAGACGACCTGTCCCCCGGCGTCGGCGACGACCAGGCCGTCCGGCAGGTCGTCCGGGTGGAGTCCGCCCAGGTGCGCGGCTGCTTCCATCCCCGTTCCACCCCTCCTCCCCGTGCCCTCTCCCCAGTGCACGCGCTGGGCGGACACCCTACTAGGTCGGCGGGAGCGCGCGGGACTCCCGGCGGGGGCGCTGGGCGCGTGCGGTCGCGTAGAGGCACACGGCGGCGGCCGTGGCGAGGTTGAGGCTCTCGGCGCGCCCGTGGAGCGGGACGCGCACCACGGCGTCCGTCAGGGCGCGGGTCTCCTCCGGCAGGCCCCACGCCTCGTTGCCGAAGACCCAGGCGGTGGGGCGGCCCATGGTGCCGTCGTCCAGCTCGTCGTCGAGGTCGCGCTCCCCCGCGCCGTCGGCGGCGAGCACCCGCGTCCCGGCCTCGCGCAGCCCTCGTACGGCCTCCTCGACGGGGACGCCGACGGCGACGGGCAGGTGGAAGACGGATCCGGCGGAGGCGCGGACGGCCTTGGGGTTGTAGACGTCCACGGAGGCGTCGGTGAAGACGACGGCGTCGGCGCCCGCCGCGTCGGCGCAGCGCAGGACGGTGCCCGCGTTCCCCGGGTCCCGTACGTGCGCGAGGACGGCGACGAGGCGGGGCCGGGCGGCGAGGGCCTCGGCGAACGGGACGTCGAGGAAGCGGCACAGGCCGACGACGCCCTGCGGGGTGACGGTGTCGGCCATCTCCGCCACGACCTCCTCGGTGGCCGTGAGCACGGGCACCCGCGCGGCGCGGGCCGCGTCCAGGATGTCCCGGTGCCGGACGGCCGCCTCGGGCGTCACGTACACCTCGACGAGGTGCTCCACGGCCTCGCGGACGGCCTGCGGTCCCTCGGCGAGGAAGCGTCGCTCCTTGCGGCGGAAGCTCGGCTTGTGCAGCTTGCGCGCGGCGGTGACGCGCGCGGACCGCGTGGAGGTCAGCTCAGGAGTCTCGCGGGGCTCGGGGGACACAGGGGGCGCACCATCTTCCGGAGGGGCAAAACAACTCGCCGCCGCGGTCGGACCACGACGGCGAGAGGAGAGACGGCTCGGAGAACCGCTCAGGCGGCCTTCGGCGCGTTCACGTCGCTCGGCAGGGCCTTCTGCGCGACCTCGACGAGGGCAGTGAAGGCGGCGGCGTCGTTGACCGCGAGGTCGGCCAGCATCTTGCGGTCCACCTCGATGGAGGCGGCCTTCAGACCCTGGATGAAGCGGTTGTACGTGATGCCGTTCGCACGCGCGGCGGCGTTGATCCGCTGGATCCAGAGCTGCCGGAAGTCGCCCTTGCGGCGCTTACGGTCGTTGTAGTTGTAGACGTAGGAGTGGGTGACCTGCTCCTTCGCCTTGCGGTAGAGGCGGGAGCGCTGGCCGCGGTAGCCGCTGGCCTGCTCCAGGATCGCCCGGCGCTTCTTCTGAGCGTTCACTGCCCGCTTGACGCGTGCCACTTGTTGACTCCTTGTACGGGGACCGTGCGCGGTCAGGCGCCCGGCCCGAGATCGATGGGGACCCGGTCGTGCGGGGTCTTACAGGCCGAGAAGCTTCTTGATCTTCTTGGCGTCGGCCGGGGCCGCTTCGGTCTTGCCGGCAAGGCGGCGCGTCAGCGTGGACGGCTTGTGCTCGAGGTAGTGGCGGCGACCGGCGCGCTGGCGCATCACCTTGCCGGAACCGGTGATCTTGATGCGCTTGCGGGTGCCACTGTGCGTCTTGTTCTTCGGCATGTCGCCGTTCTCTCCTCGTCGGTGGCGCCCCGTGCGGTCCGGCCGGATGCCGGCACGCCGAAGCGCCATCTGGTTCGTATAGGGGTACCGGGGCGTGGTGCCCCGGGAGGGCTCACGCCTCGGCAGGCTCCTCGGCGGGCTCCTCAGCGGAGGTGGCCTCCGGCTGACGCCCGGCCTTGCGGGCGGCCTGCGCCTCGCGGGCCTCTGCCATGGCCTCGGTCTTCTTCTTGTGCGGACCGAGAACCATGATCATGTTGCGGCCGTCCTGCTTCGGGTTGGACTCCACGAAGCCCAGGTCGGCCACGTCGTCCGCGAGCCGCTGGAGCAGCCTGAAGCCCAGCTCGGGGCGGGACTGCTCACGACCACGGAACATGATCGTGATCTTGACCTTGTCACCCTGCTTGAGGAACCGGACGACGTGACCCTTCTTGGTGTCGTAGTCGTGCGGATCGATCTTCGGCCGGAGCTTCATCTCCTTGATGACCGTGTGCGCCTGGTTCTTGCGCGCCTCACGGGCCTTCATGGCCGACTCGTACTTGAACTTTCCGTAGTCCATGAGCTTGCACACCGGCGGACGGGCGTTCGCCGCCACCTCGACCAGGTCGAGGTCGTATTCCTGTGCGAGCTCCAGGGCCTTGGCAAGCGGCACAATGCCGACCTGCTCGCCACTGGGACCGACGAGTCGCACCTCGGGGACGCGAATCCGGTCGTTGATGCGGGGCTCGGCGCTGATGGGGCCTCCTCGGGTACACCGCGCGGCCGTCTGGCGGACAGCCGCGCCTGAGTCTGTAAAAGTGTGACCACCGTCGGCGGGACGCAAAAAACGCCCCAGACGGGACACAGGCGGGGCTCCTCACAGACCGGGAGCACCGCCGCGGAGTCACCGCGGGGCGCAGCCTGACCATTGACCCGCGGCTTGGACAGCCGCCAGGTGGGAGATCGGAGCCTCCACTTGCGGGCTGAGGACCACCATCGAGGGTGAGACTTCAGCCGGTCGATATCCGAGCATACCAGGGGTGGCGGAAAGTGCGTCCCCCAAGGCCGTACGCCCGTACGAGGGCGGCGGCATTAGGCTGGCCCGCATGAGCGACGCCGCAGCCACCGGGCCCTCCGGACAGTCCCCCGACTTCGACAGCATGACCCGCGACATCGCGGACGTGCCGGCGGTCGAGGTGATCACCACCGTCGCGGTGCACCTGATGAGCTCCGCCGCCGTGAACCTCGGCCTCGCCGAGGAGGGCGAGAAGCACAAGGACCTCGACGAGGCGCGGAAGCTCATCCAGGCGCTGGCCGGGCTGATCACCGCCAGCGCCACCGAGATCGGCTCGTACCACGCGGCGCCGCTGCGCGACGGGCTGAAGTCGCTCCAGCTCGCCTTCCGCGAGGCGTCCGTCGTCCCGGACGAGCCGGGCCAGGGCCCCGGCGAGAAGTACACGGGGCCCGTCTTCGGCTGACCCGGCGGCTCACCTCACGTCGGGCGTGCGCCCGGCCCTGTCGGCCTCGGCGGCGACGTTCGGCTGCGGGTGGGTGATCGCGTGCACCACCGCCGCGAGGACGCCGCCGATCAGCGGGGCCACGATGAACAGCCAGAGCTGCGAGAGCGCGGCGCCGCCCGCGAAGATGGCGGGGCCGATGCTCCGCGCCGGGTTCACCGAGGTGCCCGTCAGCGGGATGCCGACCAGGTGGATGGTGGCCAGCGCGATGCCGATGGGCAGCCCGTCGAAGCCGACGACGGCCACCTTGTGGGTCACGCCCAGCACCACGTAGACCAGCAGGAACGTCAGCACCAGCTCCGCCACGAAGGCGCCGCCGGTGTTGATGTGCACGGCGGAGCGGTCGCCGAAGCCGTTGCTGCCGAACGCCTCGCTGGTCTTGAGGCCCGGCACCTGTTTGGCGACGAGGAAGAGCAGCGCCGCGCCCGCGATGCCGCCGACGATCTGCGCGATCCAGTACTTGACGGCCGTCTCCAGATCGAGCCGCCGTGCCATCAGCATGCCGAGGGTCACGGCGGGGTTCACATGGCAGCCGGAGATCGGCCCGATGGTGTACGCCAGGGCGAGCAGCGTGAAGCCGAAGGCCAGCGCGATGCCGAGGGTTCCGATGTACTCGCCCGCGAGCACCGCGGCACCGACGGCGAAGAAGACCAGCAGCAGCGTGCCGAGGAACTCGGCGGCCAGCGGCTGCGGGCTCTCCTCCAGGTCCTTCAGTTCAGGCGCCTTGAATTCCGGCGACTTGACCTGCATGGCGACCTCCCGTGGGGGTCGATAGGAGGCACCGGGGGCCGGTCTCCCCCGGCACTTCCCGAGTGTCCGCCGTGATCAGCGGGTCCGCACCTCGAACGCGGCGCCGACGCCCTCAGCGGCGGTAGAGCGCGTGCTCCGGCAGCGCCGTGCCGGGCGGGAGGAGCGCCAGGTCCAGGCCGTGGACGAGCCGGGCGCGGAGCGCCTCGTCGGCGGCGAGCGCCCCCGCGGTCCGCTGGGCCACCGCGGCGACGTCGGCGCCCTCGGCGAGCGCCAGGGCGAGCGTCCCGTCCGTGCCGCCCCCGGCTCCCGGGGCCAGGTGCGCGCCCAGGATCTCCGGCTCGGCCGCGAGGACGGCGCGCAGCGCGTCCGTCACCGCCGGGTCGGCGGCCGGACGGGTGTCGGTACGGCCCTCCGCCGCCGCGTAGAGCGCGGAGCCGCTCAGCTCGTACGTCACCGGGCCCGCGACGTCCAGGACCAGCGCGTCGGCCCGCTCGTGGGCCAGCGCCTGGAGGGCCTGCGCGAAGCCGACGGCGACGGGGCGGGCGTCGGCGCGCCAGCGGGCGAGCGAGGCGGTGGAGGTGAAGGCGGGCAGGGCGCTGCGCCCGCCGGAGGCCTGGAGGGTGGGGACGGCCATCTCGCTGGTCTTGTCGCGGCGCAGTCCGTCCTCGCCGGTCTCGGACTCGGTGAGGACGGCGACGACCGGCACCAGCAGCCGCGCGTGGGGCAGGGCCGCCAGCACGCGGGGCTCGGCCGCGCGGTCCTCGGACCAGGCCGCGAGGGCGGCGGCGAGGGCGGGGTCGGCGGAGCCGTCGTCCTGCGAGAAGGTGTGTTCCGGAATGTTCTTGAGCGCCACGAGTCGAGGTTACCTGTGCGGATTTCCGTGGCCGCCCGCGAGGTGGGCGGGGGCACCCTCCTCTGCGGCGACGCGCGCCCGTACGTGACGGCGAGCGTCGTGAAGGCCGCGATCCTGGCCGCGCTGCTGCTCCAGGCGCGGGCGGCGGGGCGGGAGCTGGACGAGGAGGAGCACGCGCACGCCGCCGCGATGATCGAGCGGAGCGACAACGACGCGGCGAGCGCCCTGTGGCGCGCGGTCGGCGGCCGTACGGGGCTGGACCGGGCCGCGCGGCGTCTGGGGCTCCCCCGCACCGAGGGCGGCGACGGGGGCTACTGGGGCCTGACGCGCACCACGGCGGCCGACCAGCTCACCCTGCTGCGGAGCCTGTACGGGACGGCGCCCTCGCCCCTCGACGAGGCGGCGCGCACCTACGTCCAGGAGCGCATGGCCCGTGTGGTCGAGGGCCAGCGGTGGGGCGTCTCCGCGGCGGGCGGGGTCACCGAGGGGCTCAAGAACGGGTGGATGCCGCGCGACGCGACCGGGCTGTGGGTCGTGCACAGCGTGGGCCGGGTGACGGCGGGCGGGCGTCCGGTGCTGCTGGCCGTGCTCTCGGACGGGCACGCCACGAAGGAGGACGGCGTCGCGGCCGTGGAGCGGGCGGCGCGGGCCGCCGTCAGGACGCTGGCCGCCCGTCCTCCCGGTCCTCGGAGCGCGAGCCTCCGCTCCCGTCGTGGCGCCACACCGCCGAGTGCGCCGAGGGGCCCGTCGGGCGCGGCCGCAGCAGCCGCAGATGGCGGAGGCTGAGCCCGCTCCGGATCGCGAAGGCACAGGCGATCAGCAGCAGCCCCAGGACGGCCGCGCCGGTGGCGACCCAGCCCGAGCTGCCGCCGCCCCCGCCGGGCCCGGTGCCGAAGTGCTCCTCGGCGTAGGAGTGGACGCGGGGCCGCTGCTTGCGGGGCTTGAGGTGCGAGCCCATCTCGATCGCCGCCGACGGGTCGACGACGCCTGTGCCGACGGCGTCGCTGCGCCCGCCCTCGGGAGTGTTGCGGGCGGTGTCCGCGATCAGCTCCTTGATCTGGGCCGGGCTCAGTTCGGGGTGCGCGGCGCGGACGAGCGCGACGGCGCCGGAGACGAAGGCGCACGCGGCGCTGGTGCCCCAGCCCTCGTAGTACGTACGGTCCGGGTCCGCGATGACGATGTCCTTGCCGGGCGCCGCGACCGTCGCGTACCAGCGGCGGGTGGAGAACGCGGCACGCGCGCCGTACCTGTCGACGGCCGCGACCGCGATCACGCCCGGGTAGGCGGCGGGGTAGGAGACGTGGTCGCCGTCCTCGCCGCCGTTGCCCGCCGAGGCGACGACGACGGCGCCCTTGCGCTGGGCGTAGCGGACGGCGGCGTCCTCGCGGGCGTCGGGGTGCGCGGAGCGGCTGTCGTCGCCGAGGGAGAGGTTGATGACGTCGGCGCCGTGGTCGGCGGCCCAGCGGATGCCGTCGGCGAGGGCGGCGCCGCGCGCCTTGCGGGCCTTGCGGCGCTGCGGGTCGGAGTCCTCCAGCAGGACGCGGACGGGCAGGATGCGGGCCTGCGGCGCGACGCCGATGACGCCGTCGCGGCCGTTCGGACCGTGGCCGTGCCCGGCGATGATCCCGGCCATGGCGGTGCCGTGCCGGGCCCATTCGCGGTCGCCCTTTCCGGCGCCCATGCGGAGCAGGTCCTTGCCGCCGCGCGCGTTGTTCCGCAGGTCGGGGTGGTCGGAGTCGACGCCCGTGTCGAGGACGGCGACCGTGACGCCCCGGCCCTTGGTGGTCTTCCACGCCTCCTTGGCGTTGACCGCCTTGAGGCCCCACTCCTGGTCCTGGACGCCCTCGCCCTCCGCGGCCGCCGGTCCGGCGGGGAGCAGCGCGAGGAGGGCGCAGAGCAGGAGGGTGATGGCGCGGGCCGCGGCTCTCCTGGCCCGGCGCGCGGGCGTCCGGGGCCCCTTCGGCCCGCTCACCGGTCGTCCCCCTTCTTCTCGTCGCCGTCCACGGCGGAGCGACGCAGGCCCCGTTCGACGCGGTCGGCGATGCCCTGCGCGTCGTGGCCGAGCCCGGCCTGGGCGGGGGCGGAGGTCTCGCCCTTGCGGGTCGCGTCGGCGGCGGCCTGGGGGTCGGTGACGACGCGTCCGTCGGCGAAGCCGCTGACCGCGTAGACCACGACGGGCGCGTCGGAGAGGACGCGGACCGTCCAGCTCGCGCGCTGCGCGTCGCCGAAGTCGGCGGCGACGGTGCCGCGCGCGGCGTACGGACGGGGCATCAGGTCGGTGCGCTCGCCGAGGTTCTCGACGGCGAAGCGCTTGCGCAGTCCGCGCATGGCCTCCTGGTCGCCCTTGGTGAAGAGGAGCCCGACGGTGGTGACGCTGCTGGTGGTCTCGTCGGCGTAGGTGGCGCGCAGCAGCCGGTTGCAGCCGACGGGCGAGAGGGCCTTGGCGAGCGTGGGGTCGAAGGCGTGCGCGCAGCCGCTGTCGGGGGCGACGGCCACGCGCGTCCAGCGCCGGTCCGCGCCGCCGGGGCCCGCGGCCTTGCCCTTGAGGGTGCGGGGGAACAGCTCGTCGACGGGCACCTCGTGCCAGGCGGCACGCGCGGGCTCGAAGCCCTTGCCGCCGGAAGGCCCGCCGTCGTCGTCGCTGAGCCAGGCGCCCGCTCCGGCGCCGCCCAGCAGCCCGACGCCCAGCACGAGACAGGCGGCGGCCGCGACCGTACGGGCGGAGAGCGGGGTGCGCCCGGCGGGGGGCGGGAAGTCGGGGGCCGGCGGGGCGGCGGGGGACGGCGGGAGGTCGGGCGGGGGCGGCGCGGGGTGGTGCGGGGGCCGTATGGAGTCCGCGGGATGCGCGGCCCCGGCCGCCTCCCGGCGCGCGGCGCCGCCCGTGGACTGCGGGTGCGCGGTGCCCGGTTCCGGGTGCGTGGCGTCCGGGGACTGCGGGTGCGTGGCGTCCGGGGACCCCGACGGCGCCTTCTTCCCGGCTTTTCGGGCATCACGGCCCGTACCGCGCGTCGCCTCGCCGCGTGTCGCCTCGCCGCCCGTTGCCGTACGCGGGTTCGCCCCGGGGCGCGTACGGGCACGGGGCGCGGTGATCGGCTCGCCGGTGGGAGGCGCGGGCTGCGGCGGGTGGGAGGGGACCGGCGGTCGGGGGCGGGAGCGCGAACGGTCGCGCGGGCTCGGCACCCGGGGCCCGGCGGCGGACCCCGCGTCCCTGCCCTCCTCCGCTCCCCTGGAAGCTCCCCTGGAATGTGGCATCGGTCTGCTCGGCTCGTCTTCCGGGATCGGCTCCCCGTCCGGCTCGGAGGGCGGCGGAGACGCGGGCTTCGGGGGAACGCCGGGACGCGGCGGCACGGAGGGGCGCGGCGGCCCGGGAGGGCGCGGGGGTTCGGAGGGCGGCGGCGGGACGTCCGCACGGTCGGCGTCCGTGCTCACGTGCACCCCCTCCCACGCGGCGGCTTCCCCGCGCGAAGGGCTTCTCGGGGCAGGCCGGTTCGTCCAGGACCGCACGCCGCCTGCCGTCCCGGACGGCGTGCTGCGTCACTCTACGGTGCCGACCGGGAGGGACGGCAACCCGGCGGATGATCGCCCGCGGGGCCGGGGGCTGTGCCGGAACGGCTGGTTCTGGCAAGCTGCGAGGGTGTTCGACACCACTGCCGACCTGGCCGCAGTCCGCGTGCGGTACGACCGCGCGACCGCCCATCTCGACGCCCCGCTGGCCGTCGTGGACCTCGACGCGTTCGAGGCGAACGCGGAGGATCTGGTGCGCCGCGCCGCCGGAAAGCCCATTCGCGTCGCGAGCAAGTCGGTGCGCTGCCGCGCCCTGTTGGAGCGCGTGCTCGCCCGGGACGGCTTCTCCGGCGTGATGAGTTACACGCTGGCCGAGTCGCTGTGGCTGGCCCGTTCCGGCGTGACGGACGTGCTGTTGGCCTACCCGTCGGCCGACCGCGCGGCGTACGCAGAGCTGGCGTCCGACCCGAAGCTCGCCGCGTCCGTGACGGTGATGGTGGACGACGTGGCGCAGCTCGCCCTGATCGACGGCGCGCGCGACGGGGGCACCGAGGAGATCCGGGTCTGTCTCGAACTCGACACCTCCCTGCGGCTGCTGGGCGGCCGGGTGCGCGTCGGCGCGCGCCGCTCGCCGCTGCACTCCCCCGCGCAGCTCGCCGAGCTGGCCCGCGCGGTGCGCCGCCGCCCCGGCTTCCGGCTGGTGGGGCTGATGGCGTACGAGGGGCACATCGCGGGCGTCGGCGACGCCGTGCCGGGCGCGGCGCTGCGCTCGCGGGCGGTGCGGCTGATGCAGGCGACGGCCCGGCGCGAGCTGGCGGCGCGGCGCGCGGCGGCCGTACGGGCGGTGCGCGCGGTCGCCCCCGACCTGGAGTTCGTGAACGGCGGCGGCACGGGCAGCGTGCAGCACACGGCCGCCGAGGCGGCGGTCACGGAGATCGCGGCGGGCTCGGGGCTGTACGTGCCGCGGCTGTTCGACAACTACCGCTCGTTCACGGGCCGTCCCGCCGCGCTCTTCGCGATGCCGGTCGTGCGCAGGCCGGGCGTCGGGGTGGTGACGGTGCTGGGCGGCGGCTATCCGGCGTCCGGTGTCGCGGGCAAGGACCGGCTGCCGCAGCCGTTCCTGCCGCAGGGCCTGCGGTACGACGCGCAGGAGGGCCCCGGCGAGGTGCAGACCCCGCTGCTGGGCCAGCCCGCCGACGATCTGCTGATCGGCGACAAGGTGTGGTTCCGGCACGCCAAGTCGGGCGAGCTGTGCGAGCGTTTCGACCGGCTGCACCTGATCCGGGGCAGCCGGGTGGAGGAGACGGTCCCGACGTACCGGGGCGAGGGCCAGACGTTCCTGTAGGGCCCTTCTGATCCAGCCTGATCCATCAGAAGGGCCCTAGCCCGCCCCGTCGGCCCGCCCCCTGGTCAGACGTTCTCGCGGGAGCCGTCGTCCTGGGCGGAGCCGCGGCTCACGCCGTCGACGAGCTTGTCCATGTCGCTGAGCGGCGGCGCGTCCTTGTGGATGTCGAAACCGGAGCGGACGACGAGCATCTCGCCGGAGCCGTCGGGGTGCGGGAAGGCGACGGACTCGACGTAGGCATCGGGCTTGATCTTGTTCTTGATCTTCCAGCGGACGCGGTAGCCGTCCTCCCCCGCGACCTTCACCTTGCCCTTCTCGATGACCTTGTGCGAGGTGATGCCGCCGTAGGTGTCCGCGTTGTAGGCCGACTTGGCGTTCCGCTCGACGTCGGTCTCGGCGATCTCCTTCGCCGGGCCCTTCCCCTCGGCCTCCACGATGGACGAGCCGCCGCGCAGGCACTTCTCGTGGGCGTCGCCGGGGCAGTCGTAGGTGCCGATCATGACCGAACCGCCGGAGCCCTCCCAGCCGTTGAGCTTGGGGAGGCGTACGCCGTCGGCGGGGGCCGGCCGGTCCGCGTCCGGCGGCGTGGTGGGCAGCTCGGGTTCCCCGGTGGGCGGCTCCTCGTCGGGCGGCTCCTCGTCGGGGGCCGGTTCCTTGTCCTTCGGGATCTTCGGCGCGGAGGACCCGGGCCGGGCCTCGTCCCCGCCGGAATCGTCGTCCGTGCCGCCCAGCAGCAGCACGGCGCCGACGGCGAGGGCCGCGACGAGCACGACGGCGCCCACGAGACCGGCGATCAGCGGTCCCCGCCCGGCGCGGCCGGGCGGCGGGGGCGGCACCGGGGGGAATCCGGCGGCGGGGCGCCGGTTCTCGGTCCACGCGGAGCCGTCCCACCAGCGCTCCTGGGGCGGGTGGTCGGGTATCTGCCCGGGATCGGGATACCAGCCGGGCGGGGTCGTCATGCTCACCCCACGCACCCTATGGCAACAGGTGTGCGACCTGTAGTGATTCCGGTCGCGTTCAGGCGGTGTCGTAGTCGTCGGGATGGCCCTTGCGCACGCCGTCGACCAGGGTGTCCATCTCCCGTGGCCCGGGCGCGTCCTCGTGGATGTCGAGGCTGGTGCGGACGAGGAGCGTCCTGCCGGTGCCGTCCGGGTGCTTGAAGGCCACGGACTCGACGTACGCGTCCGGCTTCCGCTTGTTCTCGATCTTCCAGCGGACGCGGTAGCCGTCCTTCCCCGCGACCGTCACCTTGCCCTTCTTGATGACCTGGCGGGAGGTGATGCCGCCATAGCTGTCCCGTGAGTAGGCCGACCTGGCGTGCATCCCGATGTCCGCCTCGGCGGTCCTCCGCACGGCCGTGCCGCCCGGGGACGTGAGGATCGTCGAGCCGCCGCGCATGCAGACCTTCCCCTTCGCGCCGGGGCAGTCGTACGGGCGGGTCGTCACGGCGGTGCCGCCCGAATCCTTCACCCGCTCCCACCCCTTGAGCTTGGGGAGGTGGACGCCGATCGCCGGGTTCACCTTCGGCGCGCCCGGGGGTGTGGAGGACTCGGGCTCCTCCTCGGACGGTCGCGGCGGCTTCCCGGACTGCGAGGAGCGCGGCCGGGCCTTCGACTCGTCACCGGAGTCGTCGTCCTCGCCGCCGAGGAGCAGCACGGCGCCGACGGTGAGGGCCGCGACCAGCACGACGGCACCGACGAGACCGGCGATCAACGGCCCTCGCCCCCGTCCGGGGCTGCCGGGCGGGGGCGAGGCCGGGGGCCGCGTCGGAGGCTGCGTCGGGGGCACGGCGGGGAACCCGGCGGCGGGGCGCCGGTTCTCGGTCCACGCGGAGCCGTCCCACCAGCGCTCCTGGGGCGGATGGCCGGGTATCTGTCCGGGGTCCGGATACCAACCGGGCGGGGTCGTCATGCTCACCCCACGCACCCTAGGCCAACACGCGTACGAGAATCAGGCGTGCGCCGTGTCCCGCTGGTCGGGAATGACCGAGCCGTCGTCACGGCGTACGGGACCGAGGCTGCCGTCGGGGTTGGTGAAGCCCTCCGTCGCGCAGCGGTACGGCTCGGATTTGGCCGGAAGCGGCTCGATGAACATGGGGTTCACGGCCCAGCGCCCGTCGGCGTCGTCGTAGCCCCGGCACATGATCTCCGGCTTGTTGCGGTTGAGCACGAGGTGGGTGCCCGTCGCGTCGCCGACGAAGGTGACGTCGGTGTCCGCGTCGCCGCCGCCGACCGCGATACGGCGCGAGGGCTTCTGCTTCTCCCAGGCGTCGTCGCCGTCGACGCCGAAGATCTGCTCGTTGATGACGCAGCGCTTGCCGTCCATGTACGGGATCGCCTCGCCCTGGCCCGCGGGCACGTCGCCGCAGCCCTCCATGGCGGTGGTGATCCGGCCGTGCTTGATCACGCTGCGGATCGCGATGGTGTGCTTACGGTCTATGCCGACGCCCTTCGCCCACTCCTCGGCGACCGGCTCCGAGCCCGCCGAGACGATGTAGGTGGCGAACCCGGCCTTCTTGAGGGTCCGGATGAGGTCCTTCTGCTGCGCGTAGTAGCGGCTGTACGCGGGGACCGTGTGGGTGCCGATCTTCTGCTCGCTGCCGACCGGCGCGGCGAGGGCCTCGTCGCGGGCCGCGCGGGCGTACGAGCGCAGTTCGGCGACGGTGTGCCCGGCGAAGAGCTGCGGGACCCAGGCGTACTCGGGGACGGTGCGGCGGTGGTTCCAGTCGCCCTCGAACGCCTCTTCGCCGCTCATCGTCTTCGCCTCGCCGCGGACCTCCAGGATCTCGTCGGCGCAGGCCTTGTCGGTGGAGGTCGGGAGTGGGCGGCCCACGGGCACGTCGGTGCCGCACGCCTCGGTGAGGGCGCGGTGGGCCGCGGGGGTGAGCCACTTGCTGGTGGCGGACCAGCTCTTGGGGCGGAGGATCTTGTCGTGTTTGAGGGCCCAGACGATGGTGGCGTCGGTCGAGTCGTTCTTGACGACCGTGTTGTCCCAGTCGAAGGCCGCGACGGGGCGGTGCTTGCCGCCGCGCCAGCCGTCCGAACAGATGCCCCGCTCGTCGATGGTCCGCTGGAGCTTGGCGCGGTTGTCGCCGAACCAGGTGAGCTTCTTCGAAAGCTGGGGGCAGTGGTGGCGGTGCTGCTGGCTCTGTTGCGGGTGGGCCTGCGCCGGGGCCGCCGTCAGGGCGGCGGCCACGGCGGTGAGCGCCACGCCGGTGAGAACAGTTCTGCGATACATGGCTGCAACCTACAACTGCCCCCTGGCCCTGTCGCCCTGGGGAGCGCGAAGGGGGTGCGCCCCTTCGCGCCAGGGGCGCGGGAACTGCGCGACCAGCCACGACGCGGGCGCGCCCCGCGAAATCGGGAACGGGGCACCCCGAACCCGGCCCCTGCGCAGCCGTACCCGGCATCGGGGCTGCGCTTGCCAGCCCTGCTCCCCCAAGCTCTTCGAGCAGGGAGGTACCCCCATGCGCAGACCTCCCAAGCACAGCAGGTGGACATAGGTGTGCCCTCTTACACCGGCGTGACGTACGCACCCGCGATGCCGCCGTCCACCAAGAACTCGGCAGCGTTCACGAAGGACGCGTCGTCGCTGGCCAGAAACGCGACCGCCGCCGCGATCTCCTCCGGTTCCGCGAAGCGGCCCACCGGCACGTGGACGAGACGCCTCTGGGCACGCTCGGGGTCCTTCGCGAACAGCTCCTTCAGCAGGGGGGTGTTGACCGGCCCCGGGCAGAGCGCGTTGACGCGGATCCCCTCGCGGGCGAACTGGACCCCCAGCTCGCGGGACATCGCGAGCACGCCGCCCTTGGACGCGGTGTAGCTGATCTGCGAGGTGGCCGCTCCCATCACCGCCACGAAGGAGGCCGTGTTGATGATCGACCCGCGGCTCTGCTCCCGCATGTACGGCAGCGCCGCCTTGCAGCACAGGTAGACCGAGGTGAGGTTGACCTCCTGGACGCGCTTCCACGCTTCGAGCCCGGTCTCCAGGATCGAGTCGTCGTCGGGCGGCGAGATGCCCGCATTGTTGAAGGCGACGTCGACGGAGCCGTAGGTCTCGTACGCGGTGCGGAAGAGCGCCTCGACCTGCTCGGGGTCGGTCACGTCGACCTTGACGTAGAGCCCGCCTGTCTCCTCGGCCGCCGCCTTGCCGCGCTCGTCGTCGATGTCGGCGCAGACGACGTGGGCGCCCTCGGAGGCGAGTCGGCGTGCGGTGGCCAGGCCGATGCCGCTGCCCGCGCCGGTGACGACGGCGGTACGTCCGACCAGGCGGCGGCACTCGGCGGTGCCGGAGGTCTGTGTCACTGCTGCTCCCCTGCTGCGTTGCTGACGGTGCTGATGAAGACGTTCTTCGTTTCCGTGAAGGCGGCGAGCGCGTCGGGCCCGAGTTCACGGCCCAGCCCCGACTGCTTGTAGCCGCCGAAGGGAGTCGCGTAGCGCACGGCGCTGTGCGAGTTGACGGAGAGGTTCCCCGCCCGTACGGCCCGGGAGACGCGCAGCGCGCGGGCCGCGTCCCGGGTCCAGAGGGAGCCCGCGAGTCCGTACTCCGTGTCGTTGGCGAGCCGGACCGCGTCGGCCTCGTCCTCGAAGGGGATCACGACCGCGACGGGCCCGAAGATCTCCTCGACAGTCGTACGGTCGCCGGGCACGCCCTCCAGCACGGTCGCCGGGTACCAGAACCCGGGTCCGTCGGGGGCGCTGCCCCGGATGAGCGCCGGGGCCTCCTCGGGGACGTACGCCCGTACGCGCTCGCGCTGCGCGGCGGAGATCAGCGGGCCCATCTGCGTGTCCTCGTCCGCCGGGTCGCCGACGGCGAAGCCCCGCACGGCGGGCTCCAGCAGCTCCAGGAAGCGGTCGTACGCGGACCGCTGGACGAGGATGCGGCTGCGGGCGCAGCAGTCCTGGCCCGTGTTGTCGAGGAACGAGGCGGGCGCCGCGGCGGCGGCCTGCTCCAGGTCGGCGTCGGCGAAGACGATGTTCGGGCTCTTGCCGCCGAGTTCGAGGGTCACGCGCTTCACCCGCGCGGCGCACTGGGCCATGATCCGCTTGCCGACGGCGGTCGAGCCGGTGAAGACGACCTTGGCCACACCGGGGTGCTCGACCAGCGCGTTCCCGGCGACCGGGCCCTCGCCCGGCAGCACCTGGAAGAGCCCCTCGGGCAGCCCGGCGTCCAGCGCCAGCTCGGCCAGCCGCTTCGAGGTGTACGGCGTGGTCTCGGCGGGCTTGAGCAGCACCGCGTTGCCCGCGGCGAGCGCGGGGGCCACGCCCCAGGCGGCGATCGGCATCGGGAAGTTCCAGGGCGCGATGACCGCGACGACGCCGAGCGGCTCGGCGAAGGTGAGGTTCACGCCGTCCGCGACGGGAATCTGGCTGCCGGTCAGCCGTTCGACTCCCCCGGCGCAGTAGTCGAGGAGGTCGCGGAAGTTTCCGGCCTCCCAGCGGGCGTTGCCGATCGGGTGGCCCGCCTCCTGGACCTCCATCCGGGCGAGGGCCTCGGTGGTGATGTCCACGCGGGACGCGAAACGGCGCAGCAGCCGGGCGCGGTCGGCGGGGGCGAGCGCGGCCCACTCCGCCTGCGCACGGGTGGCGCGCGCCACGGCCGCGTCCACGTCGGCGGGCGAGGCGGCCCGGACGCTGCCGATCAGCTTCTCGGTCGCCGGATTGATGACGTCGAGCTCGCGCTCGTACGCGTCGTGCTCCTTCAGCAACTCGGTCCTCACATGCGTTCGAAGGAGCGGAAGCGCTCCCAGTCGGTCACGGCGGTGTCGAACGCCCGCTGCTCCACGCGGGCCATGTTCCGGTAGTGCGCGACGACCTCGGGGCCGAAGGCCTCGCGCGCGACGTCGCTCGCCGCCCACAGCTCCGCCGCTTCCCGCAGCGTGCCGGGAACATGCGCGGCGTCGCCCGTATAGGCGTTCCCGGTGCACGCCTCGGGCAGCTCCAGCTCGTGCTCCACGCCGTACAGCCCGGCGGCGATCATCCCGGCCACGGCGAGGTACGGGTTGACGTCGCCGCCCGGCACCCGGTTCTCCATCCGGTGCCCCTGGCCGTGCCCGACGACGCGGTACGAACAGGTCCGGTTGTCGGGGCCCCAGGCGACGGCGGTCGGCGCGAACGAGCCGGGCTGGAACCTCTTGTACGAGTTGATGTTCGGGGCGTAGAGCAGCGTCAGCTCGCGCAGCGCGGCGAGCTGGCCGGCGAGGAAGTGCCGCATCGTGCGGGACATCCCGTACGGCCCGTCCTCGTCGGCGAGCACGGGGCGCCCGGCCTCGTCGCGCAGGGAGAGGTGGATGTGGCAGGAGTTGCCCTCGCGCTCGTCGTACTTCGCCATGAAGGTGAGCGACTGCCCCTCCTGCGCGGCGATCTCCTTGGCACCCGTCTTGTAGATGACGTGCTGGTCGCAGGTGGTGAGCGCGTCGGCGTAGCGGAACGCGATCTCGTGCTGGCCGAGATTGCACTCGCCCTTGGCGGACTCGACGGTCATCCCGGCGGCGGCCATCTCGTTCCGGATCCGGCGGAGCAGGGGCTCGACGCGGCCGGTGCCGAGGATGGAGTAGTCGACGTTGTACTGGTTGGCGGGGGTCAGCTCGCGGTAGCCGCCGTCCCACGCCTGCTCGAAGGTGTCCTGGAAGACCATGAACTCCAGCTCGGTGCCCGCGTACGCGCTCCAGCCGCGCTCGGCGAGCCGGCCGAGCTGGCGCTGGAGGATCTGCCGCGGCGAGGCGACGACCGGCGAGCCGTCGTGCCAGGCGAGGTCGGCGGTGAGCAGCGCGGTGCCCTCGTTCCAGGGGACGCGGCGGAGGGTGGCGGTGTCGCCGTGCAGCGCGAAGTCCCCGTATCCCCGCTCCCAGGACGACATCTCGTAGCCGTCGACCGTGTTGAGGTCGACGTCGACCGCGAGCAGGTAGTTGCACCCCTCGCTGCCGTGGTCGAGCACGTCGGACAGGAAGAACGGGGCGGCGAAGCGCTTGCCCGTGAGCCGCCCTTGCATGTCGGTGAAGGCGAGGACGACGGTGTCGATCTCGCCCGCGTCGACGAGTCTCCGCAGCTCGTCGACGGCGAGCGGGGGTGTGCGGTCTGCCACGGGTGGGCCTCCTGTCGCGCTGCCGGGAGCCATAAGGTAGTCACGAAGACCATTGTTCGGGAAGGGGTTCCGATGAACGAACGGCACGACGCCGCGCGGGACGGCGGCGACCGGCTGGCCACTGTGCTGCGCCCCGTCCGCGCGGGCAACGGCTTCGAGGAGGCGCTGGAGCAGATACTGCAGATCGTCCGCCTCGGCCTGGTCGCGGAGGGCGAACGGCTGCCCGCCGAGCGCGAACTGGCCGAGCGGCTCGGCATCAGCCGGGTCACCCTGCGCGAGGCGCTGAAGGTCCTCGCGGACCAGGGGCTCGTGGAGAGCAGACGGGGCCGGTACGGCGGCACGTTCGTACGGGAGCGCACCCCGGGGTCCGCGGCGCCCGCGCCGGACATCGACCTGGAGGACACGCTCCTCTTCCGCGAGGTGCTGGAGACGGGCGCGGCGGGGCTGTGCGCGGCGCGGGGCCTGACGGACGACGAGGAGGCCCGGCTGCTGAAGTCCCTCGACGCGACGCGGGACTCGGCGCTGCCGGATTACCGGCGCCATGACACGCTCTTCCATCTCACGCTGGCCGAGCTGGCGGGCTCGCCCTCGCTCACCGCCCAGTACGCGGCGGTCCGCGCCTCCCTCAACGATCTGCTGGGCCGCATCCCCCTCCTGGTCCGCAACCTCGAACACGCCCAGCACCAGCACGCTGCGCTGGCGGACGCCATCTTGGAGGGCGACCCGGACGGGGCCCGCGAGATCATGCGGGAGCACTGCGCGGGCACGGCGGCCCTGCTGCGCGGCTTCTTGGCGTAACGCCCAGGGGCGCGGGGAACTGCGCGACCGGCCACGGCGACAGCCGCACTCGGCAGCGGCGGGCAAGGGGCACCCCGGAATCCGCATCCCGTAACACGGAATTCACGCACGAGGGTTGCGGAGAAGCAGTCTCCAGCACAAAGGTATGGCCGCACACCAATGGCCGAGGCGGCAGGAGCGTGGCACATGTCCGAGGAAACCCAGGAGTACCTGGAGCGCAGAACGTTGCGCCGGGGCAACGCGGGCCCGCTCCTCCTCACCGGGCTCGGCGTCGCCTACGTCGTCTCCGGCGACTACTCCGGCTGGAACCCCGGCCTCGCCGAGGGCGGCTTCGGCGGGCTCGCCGTCGCCATGGTCCTGATGGGCCTCATGTACACGTGCATGGTGTTCGCGCTCGCCGAGCTGTCCGCGATCCTCCCCACCGCCGGCGGCGGCTACGGCTTCGCGCGGCGAGCGCTCGGCACCTGGGGCGGCTTCCTCACCGGCACGGCGATCCTGATCGAGTACATCCTCGCGCCCGCCGCGATCGTCTGCTTCATCGGCGACTACGTCGAGTCCCTGAACCTCTTCGGCCTGGAGTCGGGCTGGCCCGTCTACCTCGTCTGCTTCGTCATCTTCATCGGCGTCCATCTGTGGGGCGTCGGCGAGGCGCTGCGCTTCTCGCTCGTCATCACCGCGATCGCCGTCGCCGCGCTGCTCGTCTTCGTCTTCGGCGCGTTCACCGACTTCAGCATGGCGAACCTGGACGACATCAAGGCCGACCCGGACGCCGTAGGCTCCAGCTCGTGGCTGCCGTTCGGGCTGCTGGGGATCTGGGCCGCGTTCCCGTTCGGCATGTGGTTCTTCCTCGGCGTGGAGGGCGTGCCGCTGGCGGCGGAGGAGACCCGCGATCCCGCGCGTACGCTGCCGAAGGCCATGGCCTGGTCGATGGGCATCCTGCTGCTGCTCGCGCTGCTGACGTTCCTCGCGGCGACCGGCGCGCGCGGCTCCTCCGCGATCCAGGGCGTCGGCAACCCGCTGGTGGAGGCCCTCCAGCCGGACGGGAAGGCGACGACCCTCTCCCGCGTCGTCAACTACGCGGGCCTGGCCGGGCTCGTGGCCTCCTTCTTCTCGCTGATCTTCGCGGGCTCGCGGCAGCTCTTCGCGCTCTCCCGCGCCGGATACCTGCCGCGCTTCCTCTCCCTCACCAGCCGCCGCAAGGCCCCGTACCTCGGGCTGCTGCTGCCCGGCGCGCTCGGCTTCGCGCTCGCGGCGGGGAGCGGGGACGGCGCGAAGATGCTGAACATCGCGGTGTTCGGCGCGACCATCTCGTACGCCCTGATGTCGCTCTCGCACATAGTGCTGCGCAAGCGCGAGCCGCATCTGCCGCGGCCGTACCGTACGCCGGGCGGCGTGATGACGTCGTCGATCGCCTTCGTGCTGGCGTGCGCGGCGCTGGTCGCCACGTTCCTGGTGGACAAGCAGGCGGCGTTCATCGCGCTGTGCGTGTACGCGGTGGCGGTGGCCTACTTCGCGCTGTACTCCCGTCACCGGCTGGTGGCCGCCGCCCCGGAGGAGGAGTTCGCCGCCCTGGCGGAAGCGGAGGCGGAGCTGTCACGGGACTGAGACTGGAAGCCGACGACACAGCGAGCACCGGAGACACCCCATGCCCCACCCCGTCCCCCTGATCGGCATCAGCACCTACCTCGAACCCGGCGCCCGGTGGGGTGTGTGGCACAAGCCCGCCGCGCTCCTCCCCTCCGGCTACCACCGCATGGTCCAGCGCTCGGGCGCCCACGCCGTCCTGCTGCCGCCCGACGGGGACCCGGGCTCCGCCGACGCGCTCGTGCGGCGGCTCGACGGCGTGATCACGGCGGGCGGCCCCGACGTCGATCCCGGGCGGTACGGCGCCGAGCGCGACCCCCGTACGGGGCCCGCGTACCCGGAGCGGGACTCCTGGGAGATCGCCCTGACCGGGGCGGCCATCGAGCAGGGCAAGCCGCTGCTCGGCATCTGCCGGGGGATGCAGATCCTGAACGTGGCGTTCGGCGGCACCCTCGTCCAGCACATGGACGGGCACCGGGGCGCCGCGGACGGCGTGTTCACCTCGCACCCGGTCAAGCCCGTCCCCGGCACGCTGCTGGAGCGGGTGCTGCCGGAGCCGGTGGACGTACCGACGTACCACCACCAGTCCGTCGCGGACACCGGCGCGGGGCTGGTCCCCTCCGCCTACGCCGAGGACGGCACCGTCGAGGCCCTCGAACTGCCGGACGCCGACGGCTTCGTGCTCGCCGTGCAGTGGCACCCGGAGGAGGGCGACGACCTGCGGCTGACGGAAGCGCTGGTGGAGGCCGCCGTCGGCGCGGCCGTCAGCGGCGCGCGCGGGTCAGCGTGAGCAGTTCCCGCGCGGGGCCCGTGGGCCGCGCGCCCTTCGGCCAGACGGCGCGGAGCGCGCGGCTCAGCTCCACCCCGTCGACGGGGACCTCGATGAGCTGACGGGCGGACAGCTCGTCGCCGACGGCGAGTTCGCTGAGCACGGAGGGGCCCGCGCCGCTGACGGCGGCGGCCTTGACGGCGGTGGTGGAGGCGAGTTCGAGGAGGGGCGCGGCGAGCCCGCCGTACGCGTCGAGCGCGACGTCCAGGACCTGCCGGGTGCCGGAGCCGGGCTCGCGCAGGATGAGCCGGGCCCCGGCCAGCTCGGCGGGCGCGAGCGGCTTGCGGCGGCGGGCCCAGGGGTGGCCGGGCGCCGCGACGACGAGCAGCCGGTCGTGCGCGATGACCGTGCCGTCGAGCCCGGACGGAATCCCCGTGCCCTCGACGAAGCCCAGGTCGGCCTCGCCGCCGAGGAGCAGCGCGGCGACGGCGGCGGAATTGCCCGCGCGCAGCGAGACCGCCGTGTCGGGGCGGGCCGTGCGCAGGGCGATCAGCCAGCTCGGCAGCAGATACTCGGCGATGGTCATGCTCGCGGCCACCGTGAGGCGCGAGTCGCGCCGGTCGCGCAGCGCGGCGACGCCCGCGTCGAACGCCTCGGCCGCCTCCACGATCCGCCGCGCCCAGTCGGTGACCAGCGTGCCCGCCGGGGTGAGGCGCGAGCCGCGCGGCGAGCGCTCCAGCAGCGTCACGCCGAGCTGCGCCTCCATCGAGCGGATACGGCCGCTGGCGGCGGGCTGCGAGACGCCCGTCTCGCGCGCGGCCCGCCCGAGGCTGCCCAGGCGCGCGACGGCGAGCAGCAGCTCCAGCGCTCCCAGCTCGGGCACGCGGTGCGCGAGCGCCGGATCGGGGACACCCGTGGCACCCGCTGGCTCAGTCATAGGTCCAGCTTATGCCCTCATAGGGACAGCCTCCCTGGTGGGACGTCCTGAGCGGGCGGAGCCTGAGGCCATGACCGTTGACGCGCACGCCACCGCCCCCGCCGGGGACCGCTCCGCAGCCCCTCCCTCCGCCGCCTCCGCGCCGCCCTCAGCGCCGTCCTCCCCGCTCCGCGCCCTCGGTCCCAACTGGTACGCCTCCGTGATGGGCACCGCCATCATCGCCAACGCCGGTGCCGCGCTCTCCGTGCACGTCCCCCGTCCCGCGCTGCTGGCCGTGTGGACACTGTCTGCGGCGATGCTGGCCGTGCTGCTCGTGGCCCGCGCGGCGCACTGGATCCACCACACCGACCAGGCCCGCACGCACCTCCTGGACCCGGCGGTCGCCCCGTTCTACGGCTGTCTGTCGATGGCGCTGCTCGCCGTCGGCGGCGGGGCCCTCGCGCTGGAGGTGCCCGGCGGCGTCGCGCTGGACTGGGTGCTGTGGTCGGCCGGTACGGCCATCGGGCTGGCCGCGGCCGTCGCGGTGCCGTATCTGATGGTCGCGCGGCACGAGATAGCGCCCGGCACGGCCAGTCCCGTATGGCTGCTGCCGGTCGTCGCGCCGATGGTGTCGGCGGCGCTCGGCCCGCCACTGGCCGCGCACCTCCCCGAGGGGCAGCCGCGGCTGACGATGCTGCTGGGCAGCTTCGCGATGTTCGGGCTGAGCCTGCTGGCGACGCTGCTGATCCTGCCGGTGGTCTTCTCCCGCCTGACGCACTACGGGCCGCTGCCGCTCGCCCTCACCCCCACGCTCTTCCTCGTCCTCGGGCCGCTCGGCCAGTCCACGACAGCGCTCGGCAACCTGGCCGACGCCGCGCCCGGCGACTTCGGCGCGCTCGCGGTGCTCTACGGGGTGCCGGTGATCGGGTTCGCGCTGATGTGGCTGGCGCTGGCGGTCGCGATGGTCGTACGCGCGGCACGGCGCGGAATGGGCTTCGCGATGACGTGGTGGGCCTTCACCTTCCCCGTCGGCACCTGCGTCACGGGCTCGGCCTCGCTGGCCGAGCACACCGGGCTGGACGCCTTCACGTGGCTGTCGGTCGCGCTGTACATCGGCCTCGTGGTGGCCTGGGCGGCGGCGTCCGTACGCACAGCGGGCGGGCTCCTCAGCGGAGCGCTGCTCGGAGCGCCGCGCCAATGACCCCCGGGGCCTCGCTCAACGAGGGCCCGTACCAGGTGAGATGGCGCCCGCTGACGAGCGCCGCGGGCAGGCCCGGAAAGGCCTCGGGGCCGTCCTCGGCGGAGAAGGCGTAGGGCTCGTCGGGAAGGACGACGAGGTCGGCGCGGCCCGGCTCGTTCAGCTCCTCGACGGGGACCTTGGGATAGCGCTCGGGGTGCGCGGCGTACGCGTTGCGCACCCCGAGGTGCGCGAGGAGCGCCCCCGCGAACGTGTCACGCCCCAGCACCATCCACGGCCGCCGCCATACGGGCACGACGGCGCGGACGTCGAACTCGGCGCGCGCCTCGCGCCAGGCGGTCTCGGCCTCGTCGAGCCAGGGCGGGCGCGGGAGCCCGCACCCCTGGGTGAGCACCCGGTCCAGCTCCCCGAACCCCTCGTCCAGGGTGCGGATCTCGGTGACGAGCACATCGAGCCCGGCGCCCTTGAGGGCCTCCAGGTCCGGGGGACGGTTCTCCTCCTCGTTGGCCAGCACGAGATCGGGCGCGAGCCGCACGATCTTCTCGACGTCCGGATTCTTGGTGCCGCGCACGCGCGTGACGTCGAGATCCCCGGGCTCACTGCACCAGTCGGTGGCCCCGACCAGCAGCTCTGGCCCTGTCGCGGCCACGGCCTCGGTCAGAGACGGCACGAGGGAGACAACGGAACGCACGACCATGCGCCAACGGTACTTGGCCGCACTGGCAGAGGGTTCGCTTCACGTCGGCCTACTGTGCTTGGGAGGTCTGCACTTCTCCCTCCCGCGAAGCTCGGGAAGTCTGCGCTGGGGGTCCCCCCTGCTCGAAGAGCTTGGGGGAGCAGGGCTGGCAAGCGCAGCCCCCACGCCGGGTCCCCGCGCACGAGACCCGGGTACGGGCTGCCCCGCGCCCCTTAATCGGACACCCTCCTGCGCTCGGCGAAGGCGGCGGAGCCGGTGGGCACCCCCGTGGCTCACCGGCCCCGCCAGGTTCAGGCGGCGCGCTCCCACGGCCACGACGCCCCGCGGCCAGCGGACAGCAGGCTCACCATCGTGAACAGCTTGTCCGAGAAGCCGCCGATCTCGTGGCGGCCGGGCCGCGTGCCGTCGAGCGCGGACGGCGCGTAGCCGGTGGTGTTGACGCCGAACATCGGCACCTCGGGCGGCACGGCCTCGGAGACCGAGACGCCCCGGCTCTCACGGCCGTCGTACCGGAACGCCTGCATGTCCGAGATGAGGACGACCCGCTCGTGCCCGTCGTACGTCTCGCGCAGCGCCCGCACCGTCTCCGTGCCGTGGCCGACCTCGCCGATCCGGGCGCAGAACGCGTCGATGTCCCGCAGGACCGAGCCGCCGTGCGTCAGCGCGTGCCGGAAGTGGCCGTTGGCGAAGCCGACCAGGTCCACGTCGCAGCCGCGCGCCGCCAGCACGGCGCCGAACAGGGCGCCCACGTCCACGTGGGTGACCTGCGAGCGGCCGGAGACGCGGCCCGTCATGGACGCCGACGTGTCGACCAGCACCAGCGTCCGGCCCGGCAGCGCGGGCACGTTGGCCGTGGCGGCCGTCAGCGCGGCGTCCAGGGCGTGGCCCCAGCGCTGCGAGGGCGCCGCGCGGTGCGCGGACAGGAAGCGGTACGGGAACTGCCGCGAGCGCGCGATCACCTGGGGGTCGCGCAGCCGGTCGAGGACCCGCTGCGCGGCCTCGTCGCTGATGCCGGCCTCGTCGAAGTTGCGGAGGTTGCGGATCTGCGCCATCAGGCCCATCGAGGGCAGCACGGCCTCCCATGCCGCCGCGTCCATCGGGCCCTGAAGCCAGCCCGCGAGGGCCTCCCAGGTCATGCCCGCGCGGGCGAGGACCTCGGCGGCGTCCGGCTGGGCCGGCACGAGCTGCCGCTCGACCTCGGGCATCGCCATCAGCTCGGCCCGTGCCCGTACGGTCGGCAGCGTCTCCGGAACCGTCTCGTCCCGGCCGTGCCGCCGGTCCAGCGCGTGCCGGAACAGCTCGCCCTGCCACGGCTTCTCCGGGTCCGGCGCGGCGTGGGTCAGCTCCAGGACGTCGGCGAAGCGGAAGCCCTTGCTGTCGGTGTCGTACTTGAGCAGGGCCTTCTCGCCGTAGAGCCGCCGCACCGCGTCGCCCACGCCGCGCTTGACGGGCTTGGGCAGGGCGCGGCCGAACGTGCCGGTCCAGTACGCCAGGAACTCGCCGGGCTCGTCCGGGCGGCCGCAGGCGGCGTCGACGAGCTGCCGGTTGCCGCCGTGCAGCCCGGCCCGCAGCCGCGCGTGGACGGCGTGCGCCGCGGCGACGAGCGAGGCGGAGCGCATCTGGGCCTCGCCGCGCAGCCACGCGACGAAGCGCGCGGTCCACTCGCCGTCCTCGACGGCGACGGTGCGGACCAGGTTCGCGTAACGGTCGTCGCGGTCGGCGGCCTTCTCGTAGAAGGTGTCCTCGCCGACCATGTTCACGACGGCGAGCAGCACGAGGTCGGACTTCGCGTCGCGGACGTATGCCTTGCCGCCCTCGTGGGTGACGGTCAGCGCGTTGCGCGCGGGCTTCTTCACGCTGCGGTTGAACTTGCTCATGATTCCCCCGAATTGAGCGGTACGGAAAGCTGTGGATGAACTGGGGGAAGGCGCGCGGCAATTCCGGAGACGCCCGAGATCTCAGGGCAGGCGGCGGTGTTTTCTGAGAAGGAAGTATCCGTCGCCTTCGCACCGGGCGTTCCGGTGTGCCGAGCACGCCTCCCGAGATCGGAGCGGCGACGGCGCACAGGACTTGAACCTGACCGTGAATAACGGGTTACCGAAGTAACCGTCGCCTTCGCACCGGGAGGTGCGTTCGTTCACGTCCACGACTGTAGGGGCGGGCGGTCGGAGGCGTCACCCGAATAAACGGCGTGCCCCCGCTCTCCGTTCGGAGAGCGGGGGCACGCCGCTGGTCATCGGCTCGCGGGCTCAGTTCCCCCGGCCGGGATCACCTGACCCGGGTCACTTGACCGGGGCCAGCTTGTCGACGAGGCCCGGGCGGGAGTCCATCCACGTGCGGACGGATTCCTTCTCGTTGCCCTTGCCGCCCTTCTGGATCTCGGCCTCGAGAGAGCCGAGGTCCTTTTCGGACATCTTGAAGTTCTTCAGCCAGCCGTACAGCTCGGGGAAGTCCTTCTTGAAGTCCTTCTTGGCGGTGATGCGGATCTCGTCGCCCTTGCCCCAGGCGCCCTTCGGGTCCTTGATCTTCTTCATGGGGTACTTGCTGTACACCCAGTGCGGGGACCAGGTGGTCGCCAGGACGGGCTTCTTCTGCTTCACGGACTTGTCGACCTCCGCGAGCATCGAAGAGGTGCTGGACGAGACGACCTTGTACTCCTTGTCGAGGCCGTACTCCTTGAGCACGCTCTTGAGGATCTTCATCTCACCGGCGCTGGACTCGATGCCGGTGATCTTGTGGTCGAACTTGTCGCCCTTGCCCTTCAGGTCCTCCATGGAGTCGATGCCCTTGACGTACTTCGGCGTCGACAGCTCCAGGGAGGTCGGCCCGTACCAGGCACCGACGTCGGTCAGTCTGGATTTGTACTTCTTCCAGTACTGCTCGTGCGTCGTCGGCAGCCAGGCGTCCGTCTGGAAGTCCATCTGGCCCTGGGCCAGGGACGTGTAGAGCGGACCGGGGTCGAGCTGCTTCGTGGTCGGCTTGTAGCCGCGGTCCTCCAGGATGTTCTGCCAGAGGTACGTCGTGGCGATGGCCTCGTCCCAGGGGAAGTAGCCCATCTTCACGGCCTTGCCCGCGTCCTTGCCGTCCTTCTTGTCGCCACCGGGGACCGGGGCGTACTTGTCGACGAAGCCGGGATGGTCCTTGAGCCAGGTGCGGACGGCGTCCTGCTCCTTGCCCTGACCGGCCTTCTGGATCTCGTTCTCCAGGGAGGTGAGCTGCTTCTCGGTGAGATGGAAGTTCTTCAGCCAGTTCGCGACCGTCGGGTTCTTCTTGGAGAAGTCCTTGTTCGCGACGTTGTAGAGCTTCTCGCCCTTGCCGAAGGAACCCTTGGGGTCGTCGAGCTTGGTCAGGTCGTACGCGTTGTACGCCCAGTGCGGCGACCAGAGCGTGACGACGACCGGCTCCTTCTTCTGGATGGAGCGCTTCAGCTCGGCCAGCATCGAGGAGGTGCTGGAGGAGACGACCTTGTACTCGCCCTCCAGGCCGTAGTCCTTGAGGACCTTGTCCTTGAGGATCTTCATCTCACCGGCGCTGGACTCGATGCCGATGATCTTGCCCTTGAACTTCTTGCCCTGGCCCTTGAGGTCCTCCAGGGACTTGACGCCCTTCACGTACGAGGGGACGGACAGCTCCAGGGAGGTCGGGCCGTACCAGTCGCCCAGCTTCTCCAGCTTGGAGTGGTACTTGTCCCAGTACTGCTGGTGCGTGGTGGGCAGCCAGGCGTCGGTCTGGAAGTCGACGTCGCCCTGGGCGATGCCGGAGTAGAGCGGGCCGGCGTCGAGCTGCTTGAGGTTCGGCTTGTAGCCGCGCTGCTCCAGCATCTCCTTCCACAGGTACGAGGTCGCGATGCCCTCGTCCCAGGGGATGTAGCCCATGTTGACCTTCTCGCCCTTGCCGACGTTCGTCGAGGCGGTGGCCTTGTCGTCGTCGCCGCCCGCGAAGTTCATGCCGCCCGCGATCAGCGCGAGGACGACGACGCCGACCATGGCGACGGCGGTGCCCGGCTTGTAGCGGACGAACTTCATCCGGCCGAGCGCGGCGGTCGCCTTGGCGGCGGCGCGGCGGCCGAGCGGGGAGACGCGCGCGTTCAGGGCGCCGGTCATGCGGTCCAGGTACATGGCGAGGATGACCACGCCGATGCCGGACTCGACACCGAGGCCGACCTGGACCTGGGTGACGGCCGCGTAGACCCGCTCACCGAGGCCGGGCGCACCGGCCATACCGGCGATGACGACCATCGAGAGCGCGAGCATGATGACCTGGTTGATACCGGCCATGATCGTCGGCAGTGCCAGCGGGAACTGCACGCGTGTGAGCGTGTGCTTCGGGCTGGTGCCGAACGCCTCGGCCGCCTCGACCAGCTCGCCGTCCACCTGCCGGATGCCCAGTTCGGTCATCCGGACGCCCGGAGGCATGGAGAAGACGATGGTCGCCAGCAGACCGGGGGTCGTGCCGACGGAGAAGAACATGACGCCGGGGATCAGGTAGACGAACGCCGGCATCGTCTGCATCACGTCGAGCACGGGACGCATGAAGGTGCTGAACGACTTCGAGCGCGCGGCCCAGATGCCCAGCGGCACCGCGATCACGATGGTGATCACCGCCGCGGCGAGGACGAGCGACAGCGTCTGCATCGCCTCGGTCCACAGCTCGAACGAGTCGATCAGCGCGAATCCCGCGAAGGTGACCACCGCGGCGACGAGGCCGCGCAGCCAGAACGCGAGGACCGCGAAGATGCCCGCCAGCAGCAGCGGCTCGGCGCCGCCGAGCACGCCGTTGATGGCGTCGTACAGGCCCGTCAGGACCGAGTTGATGAAGTCGAACAGCCAGCCGAGGTGCTTCTGGAGCCAGTCGACGGCCGAATCGACCCAGTTACCGGGGTGGAACTCAGGCACGTGCCGTCACCCCAGCGGTGTCCTCGCCCTTGCCGTTCCGTCCGGCCTTGCCGTTCGCTTCCGGGCCGGGTTCCCCGTCCACATGCGGCTCCTCGGCGAGGGCCGACAGCAGCCGCTCGCGGTCGATGACGCCCACCGGCGTGCCGTCGTCGTCGGTGACGATCATCGCGTCCTCGCTGGTGGAGAACGGCGTGAACAGCTCGGCTATCGGCGTCTCGGCGGTGACCGTCGACGCGTCGTCGAGGTCGCCGTCGCGCAGCGCCGCCGCGTCGGTCTTGGTGTCTTCCATGATCGAACCCGCGGTCAGCACGCGGGAGCGGTCGACGTCCTGGATGAAGGACGCGACGTAGTCCGTCGCCGGGCGGACCAGGATGTCCTCGGCGGTGCCGATCTGGACGATCCGGCCGTCGCGCATCACGGCGATACGGTCGCCGAGGCGCATGGCCTCGTTGAGGTCGTGGGTGATGAAGACGATCGTCTTCTTCAGCGTCTTCTGGAGCTCCAGGAGCTGGTCCTGCATGTCGCGGCGGATCAGCGGGTCCAGGGCGCTGAAGGACTCGTCCATCAGCAGCAGGTCGGCGTCGGTCGCCAGCGCGCGGGCCAGGCCGACGCGCTGCTGCATGCCGCCGGACAGCTCGTCGGGCCAGGAGGTCTCCCAGCCCTTGAGGCCGGCCAGCTCCAGGGCCTCGGTGGCGCGCTTGTCGCGCTCCTCCCTGGGTATCCCCTGGACCTCCAGGCCGTAGGCCGCGTTCTCCAGCACGCTGCGGTGCGGGAAGAGGGCGAAGTGCTGGAAGACCATGCTGATCTTCTTCGAGCGCACCTCGCGCAGCTCACGCGGCTTGAGGGCCGTGATGTCGTCGCCGTCGAAGAGCACGCGGCCCGACGTCGGCTCCAGCAGTCCGTTGAGCATCCGCAGCAGCGTGGACTTGCCCGAACCGGACAGGCCCATGACCACGAATATCTCGCCCTCGCCGACCTCGAAGGAGGCGTCGATCACGGCCGCGGTCGTGCCTTTGGCGCGCAGCTCCTCGCGGTCGGCACCGGCTTCGAGCCTCGAAACCGCCTGGTCTGGTCTCCTTCCAAACACCTTGTACAAGTGCTCGGCTCTCAGCCTTGACACATTCACCTCTTGGATCGACTACAGGTAACCGGCATCCCCCGCGCGCGTGAGCAGAGCACTACAGAAGGTGCGAAACGGCGCATACCAGAAAGATGCAGCCTACACCAGAGCCCCGCTTCGAGAGCTGCTGCTCACTTTTCGCGATCTCAAACCGGTCGTGATCCTGTTCATAGGTGCACTTCTGGAATCCAAGGCCTGTACCGGCGGGTACCGGGATGCGTCAGCCGTTGTCGGTGCCGTGCGGCATCATCGGGGCGTGACCCTTCCCACAGAGAACGCAGCTCAGAACGCATCTCGGAACGCACCTCAGGGCCGCCTGATGCTCCTCGACACGGCCTCGCTCTATTTCCGCGCCTATTTCGGCGTCCCGGACACGGTCCGTAGCCCCGACGGCACCCCCGTGAACGCGGTCCGGGGCCTGCTCGACTTCATCGCCCGCCTCGTCCAGGACCACCGCCCGGACTCCCTGGTGGCCTGCATGGACTTCGACTGGCGGCCCCAGTGGCGCGTCGAGCTGATCCCCTCGTACAAGGCGCATCGCGTCGCCGAGGAGGTCGAGGGCGGCCCCGACGCGGAGGAGACCCCGGACACCCTCTCCCCGCAGGTCCCGGTGATCGAGCAGGTGCTCGACGCGATCGGCATCGCCCGCGTCGGCGCCGAGGGGTACGAGGCGGATGACGTGATCGGCACCCTCGCCGCCCGCGCGGGCGGCCCGGTCAACATCGTCACCGGCGACCGCGACCTCTTCCAGCTCGTCGACGACGCGCGCGGGGTCCGGGTGCTCTACCCGGTCAAGGGCGTCGGCAGCCTCGATGTCTACGACGGGGCGGCGCTCCGCGAGAAGTACGGCGTGGACGGCTCGGGGTACGCGGACCTGGCCACCCTGCGCGGCGACCCCAGCGACGGCCTGCCCGGCGTGCGCGGCGTCGGCGAGAAGACCGCCGCGAAGCTGCTCGCCGAGTACGGGGACCTGGCCGGGATCGTCCGGGCCGTCCTCGACCCGACGACGAAGATCACTCCGGCCCAGCGCAAGAAGTTCGAGGAGGCCGCCGACTATCTGAAGGTCGCGCCCACGGTGGTCCGCGTCGCCGACGACGTCGCGCTCCCGCCGTTCGACGCCACCCTCCCCCGCGCCCCGCGCGACCCGGAGGGCGTCGAACGCCTCGCGGAGCACTGGGGATTGGGCGGATCTCTGCGCAGGCTTCTCTCCACCCTTGCGGGCTGATCTGTTAGCTTAGGCAATCCTAAGTAGCAACCAGCGCCCGTCGCAGCACGTGCTCCAGGGAGGCCGCCGTGGCAGACCGTCCGGCCCGCAAGACGCCCCAGCTCCACCACGCCCGGGTGGTCCGCACCGAGCGGCTCACGCCGCACATGGTGCGGATCGTCCTCGGCGGGGACGGGCTGGCCGAGTTCGAGGCCGGTGAGCACACCGACCATTACGTCAAGCTCCTCTTCCCGATCCCGGGCGTGGAGTATCCGCAGCCGTTCGACATAGCGCGGATCCGGGCCGAGATGCCCCGCGACCAGTGGCCCACGATGCGGACGTACACCGTCCGTCACTGGGACCCGGCGGCCCGCGAGATGACCGTCGACTTCGTCGTCCACGGCGACGAGGGCCTCGCCGGGCCCTGGGCCCTGGCCGCCCGCCCCGGCGACGAGATCCGCTTCATGGGCCCCGGCGGGGCCTACTCCCCCAGCCCCGAGGCCGACTGGCACCTGCTCGCGGGCGACGAGAGCGCCCTGCCCGCCATCGCCGCCGCGCTGGAGCGGGCCCCCGCGGGCGCGCCCGTGCACGCGCTGATCGAGGTCGCGGGCCCGGAGGAGGAGCAGAAGCTCAGCGCCCCGCTCGGCGCCCGGGTCACCTGGCTGCACCGCGGCACGGCGCGGGTCGGCGAGCCGCTGACCGAGGCCGTGCGCGAGCTGGAGTTCCCGCCCGGCCGCGTCCACGCCTTCGTGCACGGCGAGGCGGGCTTCGTGAAGGAGCTGCGCCGCCACCTCCGCCTCGACCGGGGCGTCACCCGCGAGCAGCTCTCCATCTCCGGTTACTGGCGGCTGGGCGCCGACGAGGACGGCTGGCAGGCCTCGAAGAAGGAGTGGAACGCGCAGGTGGAGGCGGAGCAGGAGCGCCAGCCCGCGGCGTGACGCCCCTCGCCCCGGCCTCGCGTCAGCGGTCCAGCTCCGGCGCGGGACAGTGCCGTACGGTCACCGGGTTGCACCGTACGGTCGTCTTCCCGCCCGGCAGCTCCGCCACGTAGTCCGAGCCGTAGCGCGCGGCGAGGCCGGGCACCGGGAAGTCGGTGCTCACCATCTGCGCGCCGGACTCCAGCGCGTCCCGCAGCATCGTCGTGTCGCCGCTCGTCGCCTGGACGAGCGGCACATCGGAGCGGGTCCGCACGTAGTAGCCGCGCTTCACGAGGTCCTGGATCTTCGCCTTGTTGAGGCCCGTGGGGTCGTTCTCCTTCATGAACGCCGCGTCGGGACGCCCGCGTTCGGAGTCCGTGAACAGCACGCGGCCCTGGAGGCTCTCGCGGCCCCCGGCGCGGTAGGCGTCCTGGATCTCCTTGCCGTCGTTGTCCATGAAGAACATCGTCTTGCCGCGCGTGTCACGCACCTTGGGCCAGCCGTACTTCAGCACCGACTGCTCCAGCGTCCTCCCCGGCCGCCGGATGTCGTCGGGGGTGACGGTCTCCTCGTCGGGGAAGACGGACCGGATCTCCTCGTCCAGCGCGTCCAGCATCGCGGTGTCCCACTTGGGGCTCTTCGCGCCGCCCTGCTCCTCCAGGCGCGGGTCGGTCGACTTCAGCTCCAGCAGGATGGGCACGGCGACATGGCCCGGCTGCCTCTCGGACCACTCCTTGACCTGGGTGAGGCAGCCCTTGAGCGTCACGCAGGTGGTGCGGTAGTCGAAGTCGGCCCAGTGCAGCACCTTGAAGCCGGGCTTCTTCCAGTCCGGGTCAGCCATCGGGGGCAGCCCGGCGCGCTTCCGGATCAGCGGATCGGCGTACAGCCCGCCCCGCGGGTCGGGGAAGACGTCCAGCTCGATGCCGCGGGCCCGCTGGCGCTCGAACTGCGTGGGCAGCGAGGCGTGGCTGTAGAGCAGCGTCTGCCAGTTGGGGTCGTGCTGGGACATGAGCTGCTGTTCCGGGAAGGACACCTCCCGGTGGTAGCTGTTGTGGGTGGCCATCGACTGGACCTGGGTGAGCCTCAGCTTCCCCGCGGGGTCGTGGCGCTGGCCCTGCCCCTGCGCCCCGGCCTGCGCGGTGGACGAGAGCGCCGCGACAGCGGCGAGCGCTGTCGCGGCGGAGGCCCATCGGCGGATCCGGGTCCGGAGCGGTCTTCCCGTGGTCGTCCTTCTCGTGGTCGTCGTGCGCACATCGGCCTCCTGTCGAGCACGGAACGCGCGGCGAGCGCGCCGGTCACACGACACACTGGCGGGCCCGTACGGCTCGCACGTGCCCGCCAGTTGACGCACGCCTGAACATGCCCGCCCCCACGGCGGGGGTCAACACCGCCCGCGGGCCGGGACGTACGCGGCCTCGGCGATGGCGTGGGCGAACGCGGCGTGGTGACGGTCAGGACGCCCGTCCCCTGGAACGGGCGTCCGGAACGGCGTGCGCCGCCGCGCCGCCGTCTCTTCGTCAGCCCACGCTCGAATACGCGACGACCCCGCGCAGCATCCCTTCGATCGCCTTACGGGCGTTCTTCGCGACCGTCCCGCTGTCCGGCGCGGCGGCGGCCAACTGGCCCAGCACGTCGATGACCTGCTTGCACCAGCGCACGAAGTCGCCCGCGGGCATGTCGGCCTCGCGCAGCACCGTGTCGAGCGGGTGCCCGTCCGCCCAGCGGTAGGCCGCCCAGGCGAAGCCGAGGTCCGGCTCGCGCTGGCCGACGCCCTCGGCGGCGGTGATGCGGTGGTCCTCCTCCAGCGCGTCCAGCCGGCCCCAGATCCGCACCATCTCGCCGAGCGCGGCACGGGCCCTGCCCCCGGGGAGCTTCGGCGGCAGCGCGTCGTCCCCGGAGCGGGACTCGAAGACCAGCGCCGAGACGCACGCGGCCAGTTCGGAGGGCGGCAGGCCCTCCCAGACGCCCTCGCGCAGGCACTCGGAGGCGAGCAGGTCCAGCTCCCCGTAGAGCCGCGCGAGCACGCGCCCGTCCTCGGTGACCTGGTCCCCGTCGAGATACTCCAGCTCGGACAGCAGGCTGTAGACCCGGTCGAAGGTGCGGGCGATCGTGTTCGTCCGGCCCTCGATGCGGTG
Organism: Streptomyces albiaxialis; assembly: GCF_039530985.1. NCBI lineage: Bacteria > Bacillati > Actinomycetota > Actinomycetes > Kitasatosporales > Streptomycetaceae > Streptomyces > Streptomyces albiaxialis. Next base: position 129,855 of record NZ_BAAAPE010000028.1, on the reverse strand, counting down.
CTCCAACTGGCGTGTCTCGCGCCTGAGCCGGTGGTAGCGCTCGGCCCAGCGCGCGTGGTCCTCGCGCTCGTCGCAGCCGTGGCAGGGGTGGCGGCGGATCTCGGCACGCAGCCGGTTGATCTCGGTGTCGTCCGCCGCCGCGGAACGCTGCCTGCGGTGCCTGGGCGGCTCGTAGTGCCCGGCCTTGGTGCGCAGCGCGGAGGCGAGGTCCCGGCGGGACTGGGGACTGCGCGGGTTGAAGGACTTGGGGATCCGCATCCGCTCCAGCGGCTCGACGGGGACCGGGAAGTCTATGGACCCCAGCCGCTTCACCTGCCGCTGCGCGGTCAGCACCAGCGGGCGCGGCCCCTCGTGCTCCATGCCCCGGTGGTGGGCCGGGCTGCGCCCGCCCACGCCCGCGTCCAGCACCAGCGCCAGCCCCGCGAACTTGCCCGTGGGGACGTGGATGATGTCGCCCGGCTTGAGCTTCTCCAGCGCGGCGGCGGCCTGCGCGCGGCGCTGCGTGGCGCCCTGCTTGGCCAGATCGGTCTCGCGGTCCTTCAGCTCGCGGCGCAGCCGCGCGTACTCCTCGAAGTCCCCGAGATGGCAGGTCATCGAGGCCCGGTAACCCTCCAGGCCCTCCTCGTTCTTCCGCACCTGTCGGGAGATGCCGACGACGGAGCGGTCGGCCTGGAACTGCGCGAACGAGGTCTCCAGCAGCTCCCGCGAGCGGTGCCGCCCGAACTGCGCGACGAGGTTGACCGCCATGTTGTACGACGGCTTGAAGGAGGAGCGCAGCGGATACGTCCGCGCGCCCGCCAGACCCGCCAGCGCGCCCGGGTCCATGCCGCGCTGCCACAGCACCACGGCGTGGCCCTCGATGTCGATGCCGCGCCGCCCGGCCCGGCCCGTGAGCTGCGTGAACTCGCCCGGGGTGATGTCCGCGTGCTGCTCGCCGTTCCACTTGACGAGCTTCTCCAGCACCACCGAGCGCGCCGGCATGTTGATCCCCAGGGCCAGGGTCTCCGTGGCGAAGACGGCCTTGACGAGGCCGCGGACGAACAGCTCCTCGACGACCTCCTTGAAGGTCGGCAGCATGCCCGCGTGGTGCGCGGCGATGCCCCGCTCCAGGCCCTCCAGCCACTCGAAGTAGCCCAGCACATGCAGGTCGGTGTCGGGGATGTCGGCGGTGCGCTCCTCCACGATCTCGCGCACCCTGGCGCGCGCCGCGCTGTCGTTGAGCCGCAGGCCCGAGTACAGGCACTGCTGGACGGCGGCCTCGCAGCCCGCGCGGCTGAAGATGAACGTGATGGCGGGCAGCAGGCCCTCGGAGTCCAGCCGGTCGATGACCTCCGGGCGGCTCGGCGTCCAGATCCGCGACCGCTGGCGGCGCTCCCGCTCTCGGTCGGCCTCCCGCTTGGGACGGCCCCTGCGGCGGTCGCGGGGGTGGCCCACGCGGCTGTTCTCCATCCGGGCCATGCGGACGAGGTCGGGGTTGACCTCGCGCTTGTCGCCGGACTCCTCGTACAGGTCGTACATCCGGCGGCCCGCCAGCACGTGCTGCCACAGCGGGACCGGGCGGTGCTCGGAGACGATCACCCGGGTGTCGCCGCGCACGGTGTCCAGCCAGTCGCCGAACTCCTCGGCGTTGGACACCGTGGCCGAGAGGGAGACGAGCGTGACCGACTCGGGGAGGTGGATGATCACTTCCTCCCATACGGCGCCGCGGAAGCGGTCCGAGAGATAGTGCACCTCGTCCATGACGACATAGCCCAGGCCGAGGAGCGACTTCGACCCGGCGTACAGCATGTTCCGCAGGACCTCGGTCGTCATGACGACGATGGGCGCCTCGGAGTTGACGCTGTTGTCCCCCGTCAGCAGGCCGACCTTGGACGGCCCGTACCGCTTCACCAGATCGCTGTACTTCTGGTTCGAGAGCGCCTTGATGGGGGTGGTGTAGAAGCACTTGCGGCCCTGCGTGAGGGCCAGATGGACGGCGAACTCGCCGACGATCGTCTTGCCTGAGCCGGTCGGCGCGGCGACCAGCACTCCCTTTCCTGCTTCGAGGGCTTGGCACGCCTCGATCTGGAAGGCATCCAGATCGAAGTCGTACAGGTCACGGAAGGGGGCGAGAGCGGTGGCCTCCTCGGCGGCGCGCTGGCGGGCGGCCGAGTATCGCTCTGCGGGGGACAGGTCCTCGGTCATCGTGTCTACGAGACTACCGGCCACCCCTGACAGAACTCACGATCTTTACCGGCTCATGGCACGACCGCGCTGGTCAGCCCCTCTGTGCCGGCTGCGTGCTCAGCCCCGCGCCAGCAGACGGACCGCAGCCGGGACGGCACGCGCGGTGACCGGCAGCTCCCCCACCGGCTCCCCGTCCGCGTATGCCGTCACGCCCCGCGCCTCCAGCGTGACCACACGTACGCGGTGGGTGGTGACGGCGGGGTGGCTGGGATGCGTGCCCTTGTAGACGCGGGGGAAGACCCGCAGCAGCGTGGCGCGGGAGCACGGCCCGACCACCGTGACGTCCAGCAGCCCGTCGTCCATGACGGCACCCTCGCAGATCCGCATCCCGCCGCCGTACGAGGGCCCGTTGCCGACCGCGACGAGCGTGGCGTCGACGTCGAGGGGCTCCCCGTCGTCGAGCGTGAGGCGGTACGCGATGGGGCGCAGCGCGGCGAGTTCGACGAGCACGGCCAGGTCGTACTTGAGCCGACCCGTGGGCCATCTCATCCTGTTCCCGCGCTCGTTGACCCGCGAGTCGAAGCCCGAGGCGAGGACCGAGCCGAACCAGCGGTCGTTCACCTGCCCGAGGTCGAGGGGCCTGCCGCTCCCCGCCTTCAGCGCCTCGGCGATCACCCCGGCGGCCCGTGCGGGCTCCCGTACGGGCAGGCCCGTGGCGCGCGCGAAGTCGTTCCCGGTGCCGACGGCCACCACGCCCAGCGGGACGTCCGTGCCCGCGACGGCCTGGAGGGCGAGCGAGGCCATGCCGTCGCCGCCGACGGCTATGAGGGCGCCCGTGCCGCCCGCGACGGCCTCGCGGGCCCGTACGAGCGCGTCGTCCGCGTCGCTGCCGACGACGGTGCGCACGGCGAATCCCGCGTCACGCAGGGCACGCGCGGCGGGCTGGGCGGCCTGCGCGCCACGTCCGCGTCCGGCTGTCGGATTGACAAAGAGAGTGATCTCGCTGGTCACAGGCGGACGATAACCGGTCAGGTCGCGTCGTCGTAACCGTTCCGCCGGGGCGGTTCGTCACCGTCGGTGTCGTCCGAGACCGAGCGCGGCGACGGGACGGAGTCGGAGGCGCCGACGGTCTCCGGGCTGTGGTCGAGCGGTGACGCCTCGTCGTCGTCCAGCTCCGCGTACGGATCCTGGCGGCTGCGGCGGCGGTCGTTGAAGAGGCAGATGGCGACCGAGCCGAAGTAGAGCAGCACGATCGGCGCGGCCAGCGCGCACATCGTCAGCGGGTCACCGGTCGGGGTGGCGACGGCGGAGAAGACCGTGATGCCCAACACCATGCCGCGCCACCAGCCCAGCAGCCGCTTGCCGGTGAGGATCCCGCCGAAGTTGAGCATCACGAGCAGCAGGGGCAGCTCGAAGGCGAGGCCGAAGACGATCACCAGACGGGTGACGATGTCGAGGAAGTCGTCGAGCGGGATCAGGTTGCCCGCGCCCTCGGGGCTGAAGTCCAGCAGCGTCTTGGCGGCCTTCGGCAGGATCATGTACGCCAGCGCAGCGCCCGCGACGAAGAGCGGCACACCGGCGCCGACGAACGCGCGCGCGTACTTCTTCTCGTGCTTGTGCAGGCCGGGCGCGAGGAAGCCCCAGAGCTGGTAGAGCCAGATCGGCGAGGCGACGACGACGCCCGCCGTGAGGGCGACCTTCAGCATGATCGTGAAGGGTGCGATGAGGCCGTTGATGGTGATCTCGGCGCAGGTCTCGCTGTCCTTGGAGGCCTGCATGAAGCCCTCGGGACAGCCCACGGACTCGCGCACCGGGTCCATGAGGAAGGCCGCGATCTCCTGGTAATAGAACATCGCGACGATGGTGACGACCAGGACGGCCAGCACCGACTTCATCAAGCGATTGCGCAGCTCCCGCAGGTGATCGGCAAGCGGCATCCGCCCCTCGGGATCCTTGGGGTCCTTCCCCTCTTTACCCTGCTTGCGGGCGGACTTGAGCACCCTCGTCCTCGGTCTCGAAGTGTCGGTTCGGACTGGTGGCTGAGCGGGGCCCGGTCACGGGCCCGGGTTCAGCTCTGGTCAGCTCTGCTTCGACTGCTGCTCCGGCTCGCTGACCGGACGGGAGCTGCTGACGTCACCGGGGGCGGCCTTGATCGTCTTGGGGGCCGCCTGCTGCGACTCGGCGGTCTTGGAGGTGTCCGCCTCGTCCGAGGAGCCCTCCTTCTTCATCTGCTTGGCCTCGCTCTTGAGGATGCGGGCCGACTTGCCGAGTGAACGGGCCATGTCCGGGAGCTTCTTGGCGCCGAACAGCAGCAGGATGACAAGGAGGATCAGTACGATCTCCATGGGCCTCAGGTTGCCGATCATGTGCCACTACCTTCTCGCCGGGGCGGCGTGTGTCCTTGCCTGCCGTGTGAATCGGACGGGCTGCGCGGTGCTGACGTGCTGGCAGCGATCGTAACCCTGTGGAGTGAACGTCAGGCAATCCCCGTGCGTCCTCCACATTGCGCACGTACTCCGCAGCGACGCAGCATCTGGAAGCCTACCCCTCCGATGTCCGTACCAGGAGACCGCCTTCACGACCCCCGCTGACCGTCGCGCTCGTCCCCCGGCCGGTTCCCGGCGCTCGCGGCGGCCCGGCCGGCGAGCGGCATCGCGGCCCGCTCCAGGTTCTCCGCCGCCCTGGTGATGCGCTCGGAGCTGTCGCCCACCGCCCGGGAGAAGCGCCGCACCTCCAGGCCGACCCGGACGGCGAGGACGCCGAGCACGGCGATCCCGCAGAAGGCGAGCGTGAGGAAGAACATGGGCCAGAGCATGGGGCGACCTTAGTACGGGGCTCGGTACGGGGTGGTCCGTCGGGCGCTACTCGCCGTACGCGGCGAGCGCCTTGCGCGCCGCGTCCCGCGCGCTGTCCGCCAGCTCGCGCGGCTCCGTGATCCGCCCGTCCCTGCCCAGCCGCAGCGCGAGGCGGCGCAGCGAGGCGGGGTCGGGGGTGCGCAGCGTGATCCGCAGCCCCCCGTCGGGCAGCTCCTCGGCGCTGTCGTACGGGTAGTACTCCGCGACCCAGCGCCCGCCGGGACCGACCTCGACGACGACCTCGGGGTCCTCGGCGGCGGGCTGCACGAGCCCCGCGCTCAGGTCGCGGGGCTCCACGGGCGGCGGGTCGGCACGCTCGTCGAGCAGCTCTATCTCGGCGATCCGGTCCAGCCGGAAGGTCCGGCGGGCCTCGGAGAGGCGGCACCAGGCCTCGACGTAGGTGTGGCCGACGGCGAAGAGACGGATCGGATCGACCTCGCGCTCGGTCAGCTCGTCCCGCGCCGGGGAGTAGTAGCGCAGCCACAGCCTGCGGCGCTCGGCGATGGCGCGGTCGACGTCGGCGAAGACGCCGCTCTCCGACTCGAAGGTGACCGAGAGGCGGGAGCTGGCCCCGGCGTTCTCCCCCGCGGCGTTCTCCAGCTTGGCCGTGGCGCGCTGCAGGGCGTCGCGGTCGCTCTCGCGCAGCCCCGGCAGCGTGGCGACGGCACGGGCGGCGACGAGCAGCGCCGTGGCCTCGTCGGCGGCCAGCCGCAGCGGCTGCGCGGTGTCGCTGCCGAGCGCGTCGGCGTTCCGCCACCAGATGCGCTCGCCGTCGGTGTCGATCTCCAGCAGGTCCCCGCCCCGGAAGCTGGTGCCGCACATCGGCAGCACGTTCAGGTCCGAGATCAGCTCGTCGCTGGTGATCCCGAAGGCCCGCGCGACCTCGTCGACGCGGGCCCCCGGCCGGTCCTTGAGATAGGTGACCAGCGAGAGCATCCTGCGGGTCTGGTCGATGGCGTTCGCGGCCATGTGCGCTCTTCCCCCTCAGCCCTTGGCGACGGCGCGCAGCCGGTCGACCACGTCGGCCCGCAGCTCGGCGGGCTCCAGCACGACGACGTCGGGCCCGAACTCCACGAGCCAGGCGTCCAGTCCGTGCCCGTACGGAATCTCCAGCTCGTCCCAGCCGCCGTCCAGCTCGCGCACCTCGGTGGCGCGGGCGCGCAGCGGATAGCCCGCGCCGGAGCGCAGCCGGATACGGGCGCTGCTGGTGGCGCTCTCCCCCGCCCAGCGCTCGACGGTCTCGCGGACGGTGACCTGGTCGGGCACAGGCACGGTGAAGGCGGCGGCGCGCGAGCGCACGGTGCCGGTGATCCGGGAGAGCCGGAAGACGCGCTCGGCCGCGCGGTCCCTGTCGTACCCCGCGAGATACCAGTGGCCGCGCCAGCACTCCAGCGTCCACGGCTCGACCTGGCGTTTCTCGGCGCGCGCCGCGTTGGACTTGCGGTAGTCGAAGACGACGGGCCTGCGGTCGCGGCAAGCCAGCATCAGCGGCTCGAACGCGGCCTCGCGGGCGGGGATGTGCGGCTCCAGCGTCGTCCCGTACTGGCCGGCCTCGCCCTCGACACGCTGCTCCTCGCCGGGCATGCCGCCCGCGGCGTGCAGCTTCTGGAGGGCGCCGCTCGCGGCCCCGGCGAGCCGGGCCTGCTGCCAGACGCGGGCCGCGACGCCGAGGGCCGTGGCCTCCTCGGCGTCCAGGGTGATGGGCGGGAGCCGGTTGCTGTCGCGGCGGGCCACGTACCCGGTCTCGCCGTCGAGGTTCTCGACGGTCTCGATCACGAGGCCCAGCTCACGAAGGTCGTCCTTGTCCCGCTCGAACATGCGGTTGAAGGACTCGTCTCTGCCGGTCGCGTGGTCGCCGGGCCCGAAGGGCGCCCTGTGGCCCGGCCCGAAGGCCGCCCTGTTCCCCGGCCCGAAGGCCTCGACGTATGCCTCGATGGAGTCGCGCAGCTCCCGTTTGGTGAGCGGGCGCCGGGCTCCCAGGAGGCACAGCGCCAGATTCATCAGCCGCTCGGCCTTGGCAATCGCCATGGGTTCCCTCTTGCCCTCTCTCAAGCTGTATAGATGGTCGACCGTACCGCCCTGGGCGCGGACCGCAAAAGCCGAGAGCCCTGCCGGGCGGCAGGGCTCTCGGCGCGTACGGACAACGTACGCGGACGACGCGCGTGCGTCAGACGGAGACCAGGTCGCAGACGAAGATCAGGGTCTCGTTCGGCTTGATCCTGCCCCCGCCCGCGCCCTGCTCGCCGTAGGCGAGGTGCGCCGGAATGGTCAGCCGGCGGCGGCCGCCGACCTTCATGCCCTGGACGCCCTGGTCCCAGCCCGCGATGACCTGGCCGGCACCGAGCTGGAACTGGAGCGGACGGCCCCGGTTCCAGCTCGCGTCGAACTCCTCACCGGTGGAGAAGGACACACCCACGTAGTGGACGGAGACGTTGTCCCCCTCCTTGGCCACGGGACCGTCGCCCTCCCACAGGTCCTGGATCTCCAGGTCTGCCGGCGGCTCGCCCTCCGGGAAGTCGACCTCGGGCTTGTCGATGCTCACGAAAATGCTCCTACGAACGAATCTTGAGGACAACCGCGCCAGTCTGCCACGGAAGCGGTCACTTCACGTCAAGCACGTCCACGGAGAAGACCACGCCGGACTTGAACTGCTTCTGCTGCTCCTTGGGGAACTTGCTCTTGGGCACGGAGATCACCACGCGGCTCCCCTCCTTGGCGCCCTTGAGCCCTTCCTTCCAGCCCGGGATCTGGCTGACCGGAATCTCCTGGGGGCCGCCCTGCGCCCAGGTGTTGTCGAGCTGCTTGCCGCCCTTCCACAGCTTCGCCGTGAAGTTCGACAGGACGGTGCTCTTGTCACCGACGGCCTTGCCGTCGCCCTGGACGATGGTCTCGCTGATCAGCTTCTCCGGCGCGTCCTCCTTGCCCTTGGGCATGGTGATCGACGGCGCCTTGTTCTTCTCGACCTTGTCGTCGACCTTGGGCAGGTCCGGGTTCTGCTTCCCGGTCGGCTTGCCGTCGATCTGGCTCGGCATGATCTTCTTCAGGTCCACGACGAAGACGAGGGTGGAGTTCCCCGGAATCGTCGGGGGCTGCCCCTGCTTCCCGTACGCCTTCGCCGGCGGGGCGACGATCTCGACGCGGCTGCCGAGCTTCTTGCCGACCAGCGCCTCGTCCCAGCCCTTGATGACCTTGCCGGTGCCGATCTGGAACGTCGCGGGCTGACCGCGCTTCCAGCTACTGTCGAACTCCTTGCCGTTCCAGAGCTGGCCCAGGTAGTGCGCGTTCAGCGCATCGCCCTTCTTGACCTCCTGGCCCTTGCCCTCCTTCAGGACCTTCACGCCCAGCTTCTTCGGCGGGTCGCCCTCGCCCTTCTCGATCTTGGGCTTCTTGCCGAGCGGCCCGCTGACGGCGGGGGTGCCCCCCTTGGAGTCGGACGAGCTGTCCTCGCTGCCGCACGCCGCAGCCGAGGTGATCAGCAGCGGAACAGCAAGCGCGGCGGCGGTGCGACGCGCGAACTTCGCGGAGAAGTTCCTGGAGACGCGGGGGGTGCGGGGGGTCGATCCCCCGGAGAGATGCAGCATGTGTCCAACTCGCTGTGTAGGGGTAGGTCCGGGCAGTCCTGACAGCCTACGACTACGCCCCCGCGCCCCGGCCACCTGCGACACGAATCCGCCCCCGCCCCGTCAACGCGCCGTGGCGCCGTTGACCGGGACGGGGGACGGTGGGATCCGGCTCACACCCCGGCTGCCCCGGGGTCACATCCCCGCGATCAGCTTCTCGACCCTCTCGTCGACCGAGCGGAACGGGTCCTTGCACAGCACGGTCCGCTGCGCCTGGTCGTTCAGCTTCAGATGCACCCAGTCGACCGTGAAGTCGCGGCGCTGCTCCTGGGCCCGCCGGATGAAGTCCCCGCGCAGCCGCGCGCGGGTCGTCTGGGGCGGGACGGACTTGCCCTCGAAGATCTTGAGGTCGTTGCAGATCCGGGCCGCCTTGCCGTTCCGCTCCAGCAGGTAGTAGAGCCCCCGGCGGCGGTGGATGTCGTGGTACGCGAGATCTATCTGGGCGATCCTGGGGTGGGACATGGTGATGTTGTTCTTGTTCCTGTACCGCTCGATGAGCTGGTACTTCATCACCCAGTCGATCTCGGTGTTGATCTTGTCCAGCTCCTGCTCGCGGATCGCGTCGAGCGCGCGGCCCCACAGTTCCAGGACCTGCTCGACCCGGCCCGTACGGATACCCCGGCGGTCGCAGAAGTCCAGCGCCTTGTCGAAGTACTCCTGCTGGACCTCCAGCGCGGAGGCCTCCCGCCCGCTCGCGAGCCGGACCTTGCGCTGGCCCGTGATGTCGTGGCTGACCTCGCGGATGGCCCGGATCGGGTTCTCCAGCGTCAGGTCCCGCATGACCGTGCCCGCCTCGATCATGCGCAGCACGAGATCGGTCGCGCCGACCTTCAGGAGCATGGTCGTCTCGGACATGTTCGAATCGCCGACGATCACGTGCAGCCGGCGGTAGCGCTCCGCGTCCGCGTGCGGCTCGTCGCGGGTGTTGATGATCGGGCGCGAGCGCGTCGTCGCCGAGCTGACCCCCTCCCAGATGTGCTCGGCGCGCTGACTGACGCAGTAGACCGCGCCGCGCGGGGTCTGGAGCACCTTCCCCGCGCCGCAGACGAGCTGCCGGGTCACCAGGAACGGGATCAGGACGTCAGCGAGGCGTGAGAACTCCCCGTGGCGGGCCACGAGATAGTTCTCGTGGCAGCCGTAGGAGTTGCCCGCCGAGTCGGTGTTGTTCTTGAAGAGATAGACGTCGCCCGCGATTCCTTCCTCGTGCAGGCGGCGTTCGGCGTCGACGAGGAGGCCTTCAAGGATGCGCTCGCCCGACTTGTCGTGGGTGACCAGCTCGGTCACGCTGTCGCACTCCGGAGTCGCGTACTCCGGGTGCGAGCCCACGTCCAGGTAGAGGCGCGCGCCGTTCCGCAGAAACACATTGCTGCTGCGGCCCCATGACACAACACGGCGGAAGAGGTACCGCGCCACTTCGTCGGGGGACAGCCGCCGCTGACCCCGGAACGTACACGTGACGCCGTACTCGTTCTCCAGCCCGAAGATTCGGCGGTCCATGACTGAACATTACGCCTGATGCCCAGTTCTGAAACCGGGTTCGGCGGCACCATTGCGATCATTTTCGGCACCCCCGACGGGGGTTGACACACCCTCGGGACCTGCGGCGAGGCCCTCCGAGGTCGTCTCGCCGGGGAGCGTCATGACCCGTGCGGCCGCCACCATCACGAGCAGCGCGACGACCCCGCCCGCGCCCGCGAGACCGAAGCCCGCGCCCGTTCCGCCCCGTTCGACGACCGGCCCCGTCGCGGCCGTGCCGGCCGACATCCCGACCCCGACCGTCGTCACCAGCCAGGAGAACGCCTCGGTGACCGTCCCCGGCGGCGCGTGCCGGTCCACGACGACGAAGGCGCAGGCCAGCGAGGGCGCCAGGAAGACCCCGGAGAGCCCCATCAGCGCCGTCATCGCGCCCGGCCCGGGCACCAGCGCCAGCGGGAGATAGCCCGCGGCCAGCAGCACGCACAGGAGCCGCAGCCGCCGCTCGACCACGCCGGGCCACTGCCGCGCGCCGTAGACGAGCCCGCCCACCAGCGCGCCGCCGCCCTGCGCGGAGAGCAGATACGTCGAGATGAGCTTGTCGCCGTGATCGTCCGCGTACGCCACCGAGGCCAGGGCCGTGGAGCCCAGGGCGATGCCGACGAAGAAGAAGGCGCACAGCAGCGCCAGGAGCCCCGGCGAGCGCAGCGCGCCCAGCCAGTGCGCCGTGCGCGGCGAGGAGCGCCAGGCCCGCGAGGGCGGCGAGACCACGACGGAGAGCGCGCCGAGCACCCCGACGGCGTTGAGCACCAGCAGCGCGGCCGTCTCGCTCCACCACGCGACGAGCAGCGTCACCAGCAGCGGGCCGAGCGCGAACATGACCTCCTGGGCCACCGCGTCCAGCGCGTACGCCGCGTGCACGCGCTCCTTCCGCTTGAGCACCCCCGGCCACAGCGCCCGCAGCCCGCCTTCCAGCGGCGGCGTGAAGACCCCCGCGACGACCACGGCGGCACAGGCGAGCGGCAGCGAGCCGACACCGCCGACGGCGAGCGTCCCCGCGCCCAGCGCGGAGAGCACGACGGCGGGGAACATCACCCGCGGCTGCCCGTAGAGGTCCACGAGCCGCCCGAGCAGCGGCTGCCCCAGGGCCGTGGCCAGCCCGTAGACCGCGGAGAGCGCCCCGGCCAGCGCGATGCCGCCGCCGTCGCTCTTCACGAACAGGGCGATGGCGAGCGGCCCGGTCGCGTTCGGCAGCCTGCCGAGGAGCGTTCCGGCGAGCAGCCTCATCGCGTACTTGGCCCGCAGCAGCTCCGCGTAGCCGTTCGTCATCCGCCCACTCCCCCTCCGGCGGGAACCCCGCCCACGCACACGTTGTACGTATAACTTCCGGGGTTATACGTACCATGCGGAGCGAGTCGCGGTGAAGGGCGAAGGAAGCGGGTGACGCGTGGCGAAGAGCGGCAGGGACGAGCCCGAGGGGCGGCCCACCGGACATGACGTGGCGCGCGCGGCGGGCGTCTCGCAGGCCACCGTCTCCCTCGTCCTCGGCGGCAAATGGCAGGGCCGCGTCGCGCCCCGCACGGCCGAGAACGTCCGCGAGGCGGCGCGCGCGCTCGGCTACCGCCCCAACCTGGCCGCACGCAGCCTCCGCACCGGCCGCGCCCGCACCGCGCTGCTGGTCGTCCCCGCGCTCACCAACGACTTCTTCGCGGGCGTCTACACGGGCGCCGTCGAGGTCGCCTCCGCGCACGACTTCGGGCTCGTGCTCTACCCCTCGCCCGAGGGCACGGCGCCCGCGCGCGACCCGTTCGCCTCCGCGCGCGCCGCGCTCGACGGGGTGATCGCCTCGTCCATGGCCGTCGAGTCCCTCGCGGAGCTGCGCGCGGGCGGACTGCCCCTGGTGATGCTCGACAGCGACGCCTCGGACGCCGACGCGGCCGTCAACTTCGACGTCGCCGACGGCATGCGCCAGGTCGCCCGCCACCTGCTGGGACTCGGCCACCGCCGGATCGCGCACGTCGCGTCCGCCGTGGACTCCTGGACGTTCACCGTCCGCGCCCACGCGCTCGCCCGGACGGTGCGCGAGGGCGGCGGCTCACTCGTCCGCACCGAACGCGGCGAGCTGTCCGTCACGGGCGGCCTGGAGGCCGCCACGCGGGTGCTCACGGAGACCGGCGCGGCCCCCGACGCGGGACGGCCGCCGCGCGGCACGGCGCCGCCGACGGCGCTCGTGTGCGACGACGACCTGCTGGCCGCGGGCGCGCTCAAAGCCGCACGGCGGCTCGGGCTGCGGGTCCCGGAAGACGTGTCCGTGACCGGCATCGACGACGTGGCCGTCGCCCGCGCGGTCGAGCCCGAGCTGACGACCCTGCGGCTGCCCGCCACAGGGATGGGCGCCGCGGGGATGCGGGCCCTGCTGGGCGTCCTGGACGGAGAGAAAGAGGGTGACCGGGAGACGGTGCTCCCGGTCACCCTCCTCCCCCGTGCTTCGACGGGGCCCGCGCCGACGGGGTGAGCCGGACGGCTACTTGTCGGTGCTGTCCTTGCCGGAACCGGAACCGGAGCCGGAGTCCGAGCCCGAACCGGAGCCGGAGTCCGAACTCGAACCGGAGTCCGAGCCCTCCGCGGACGCGTCCGCAGACGCGTCGTCCGCCTCGTCGGGCCCGGCGTCGGAGGCGCCCTCCTCCAGCAGACGGGCGACCTGACGGCCCGGCACCCGCTTGAACTTCCGCTGCTGCGGCCGCGTCCGGTCCAGGACCGCGACCTCGAGCTGCTCGGCGGTCAGCGTGCGCTCCCCGCCGTTGTTGTCCCGGCCCAGGGACTCCTTGGCCAGCCGGACGGCCTCGCCCAGCGACATGTCGTCCCGGTGCCGCTGATCGAGATACGAGCCGATCGTGTCGGAACTGCCGCCGACGGCGACCGAACCGTGCTCGTCCACGATCGAACCGTCATGCGGGAGGCGGTAGATCTGATCGTCCTCGGGGGCCGCGCCCACCTCGGCGACGATCAGCTCCACCTCGTACGGCTTCTCGGCGTTCGCCGAGAAGATGGTGCCCAGCGTCTGGGCGTAGACGTTCGCGAGGCCGCGGGCCGTGACGTCCTCGCGGTCGTAGGTGTACCCGCGCAGGTCCGCGTAACGGACGCCGCCGATGCGGAGGTTCTCGAACTCGTTGTACTTCCCGACCGCCGCGAAGGCGATCCGGTCGTAGATCTCGCTGACCTTGTGCAGTGCGCGCGAGGGATTCTCGGCGACGAACACGATGCCGTCGGCGTACTGCAACACGACCACGCTGCGGCCCCGCGCGATGCCCTTGCGGGCGTATTCGGCACGGTCCGCCATGGCCTGCTGGGGTGAGACATAGAACGGCGTCGACACCGGCTATCCGTCCCTTCCTGTCCTGTACGTAATGCGCTCAGCTAAGGGGTGCCTGCGGCCCGTTGGGCAGATCGAGACGGCCCTCGTGCACCGTCCGCGCGAGCTCGGAGACCTCCGCCTCGGTCAGCTTACGGAAACCGTCCTCGGTGATCGACGTGACAATCGGATAGATACGGCGGGTGAGGTCCGGGCCGCCGGTCGCGGAGTCGTCGTCCGCCGCGTCGTAGAGCGCCTGGAGCACGACCGTGGCGGCCTGCTCCTCGGTGAGGTCCTCGCGGTAGAGCTTCTTGAGCGAGCCCCGCGCGAAGACCGAGCCGGAACCGACGCCGGCGAACCCCAGCTCCTCGGAACGGCCGCCCGTGACGTCGTAGGAGAAGATGCGGCCCTTGCCGCGGTCCACGTCGAATCCCGCGAACAGCGGCACGACGGCGAGGCCTTGAAGGGCCATGCCGAGATTGCTGCGGATCATCGTCGACAGCCGGTTGGCCTTGCCCTCCAGGGAGAGCTGGGAACCCTCGACCTTCTCGAAGTGCTCCAGCTCCAGTTGGAAGAGCTTGACCATCTCGACGGCCAGTCCGGCCGTCCCGGCGATACCGACCGCGGAGTGCTCGTCGGCCGGGAACACCTTCTCGATGTCCCGCTGGGCGATGACATTGCCCATGGTCGCCCGCCGGTCGCCCGCCAGCACGACACCGCCGGGGAAGGTCACCGCGACGATGGTCGTCCCGTGCGGCGCCTGCACGGCACCCTCCACGGGCGGCATCGGCCGGTTCCCCGGAAGCTGCTCCGGAGCGTGCGCCGACAGGAAGTCCATGAACGACGAGGACCCCGGGGTCAGGAAGGCAGCAGGTAGACGCCCGGTGCCGCTTGTTTTGGCTTCCACGAGATTCCTTCCACATATCCGATGGCCCGGCGCATCAGCGCGGGATCGTCCCGCAAATGCCCGATGGCCGCATTGCAGTTGAAGCACAGTGCGCCTCGGACCCTACCCGTTCGATGATCGTGATCCACGTGCTCCGGGTCGGGCCGCAGACAGATCGGGCAGATACCGAACTGACCGTCGACGAGCGCCTGCCGCTCGTCGACAGTCATGCCGTACTGACGCTTGAGGTGTCCGGCTCGCCCCGCAGTGGCCCGACAGGCTTTGCAACTTGTCGCCAGTCCGTCGGACGCCGACGAGTTCCTGTGCCATTCGCTGTGAGGCTTGATCTCCTCACAGCGACGGCACAGTTTGTGGCCTGCCGGCACGTCCACCTTCTCGCGAACTGTCTTGCCCATGGCCTCTCGGCGGCGCCGGTAGTACGCGGCGCCATAAGCCGCCACGCACTCCCGACATCTCACCTGCAGCCCATCACCGCGGTTGCGATCCGCCGCGAACGAAGCGAGCGACAGCGTCCTTCCGCACCCAGTGCAACGCTTCGAATCGCTGACGCCAGACAAGTCGTCAGCCTCCGAACCTTCGATTCAAAGGCAAATGCACGTCACTGCCCACCTTTTTGAACGAAGCTTCGAACGAAATCCTCAGCATTCTCCTCGAGTACGTCGTCGATTTCGTCCAGAACGGAGTCCACGTCGTCGGACAGTGCCTCCTGGCGCTCCTTGAGGTCCTCGGAGACCTGTGCGTCCTGTGCCTGCTCGTCGGTTTCCTCGGTCTGGCGCGTGGCCTTCTGCTGTCCGCCGCCGGTGTCCTTGGTCGCCATTTCCCTCACCCCGCTCGGTTCGGTGTGTACGCGAGACGTACAAGATCAGACCCTACAAGCCGGGACTGACATCGGCTCTTTCCTTGCTACAACGTCCGGAAGCCACCTCGATGATTCCCGGAAGCCGCGTCGATTAGCCGCCGGACAGGACCTTCACCAGCTCTTCCGCCGTACGGCAGCGGTCCAGCAGCTCCTTGACGTGATTGCGCGTTCCGCGCAGGGGCTCCAGGGTGGGGACCCGTTGCAGAGAGTCACGGCCTGGGAGGTCGAAGATGACCGAATCCCACGAGGCCGCGGCGACGTCGTCCGCGTACTGCTCCAGGCAGCGGCCGCGGAAGTAGGCCCGGGTGTCCTCCGGGGGCTTGGCGGCGGCCCTGCGGACGTCCTCCTCGGTCGTGAGGCGCTGCATCTTGCCGCGGGCCGCCAGACGGTTGTACAGGCCCTTGTCGGGGCGCACGTCGGCGTACTGGAGGTCGACCAGGTGGAGGCGGGCCGCGTCCCAGTCGAGCTGGTCACGGCGGCGGTAGCCCTCCATCAGCTCGCGCTTGGCGACCCAGTCCAGCTCGCCGCTGAGGCTCATGGGGTCGCGCTCCAGCCGGTTGAGCACGTCCTCCCAGCGGGCCAGGACGTCCCTGGTCTGCTCGTCGGCGTCGGCGCCCCAGCGCTCCTCGACGTACTTGCGGGCGAGCTCGAAGTACTCCATCTGAAGCTGGACACCCGTGAGTGTGCGTCCGCTGCGGAGCGTGATCAGGCGGCCGAGCGTCGGGTCGTGCGAGACCTGGTGGAGCGTGCGGACGGGCTGGTCGACGGCCAGGTCGACGGCGATGAAGCCGTCCTCGATCATGGACAGGACGAGCGACGTGGTGCCGAGCTTGAGGTAGGTGGAGACCTCCGACAGGTTCGCGTCGCCGATGATGACGTGGAGGCGGCGGTATTTCTCGGCGTCCGCGTGGGGCTCGTCCCGCGTGTTGATGATGGGGCGCTTGAGGGTGGTCTCCAGGCCGACCTCGACCTCGAAGTAGTCGGCGCGCTGGCTGAGCTGGAAGCCGTGCTCGCTGCCGTCCTGGCCGAGCCCGACGCGACCGGCGCCGCAGACGACCTGGCGGGAGACGAAGAACGGCGTCAGGTGGCGCACGATGTCCGAGAACGGGGTCTCCCGCTTCATCAGGTAGTTCTCGTGCGTCCCGTACGAGGCGCCCTTGTTGTCGGTGTTGTTCTTGTACAGGTGGATGGGCTGGGCGCCCGGGACCTCGGCGGCGCGCTCGGCGGCCTCCGCCATGATGCGCTCGCCCGCCTTGTCCCAGAGCACGGCGTCGCGCGGGTTGGTGACCTCGGGCGCGCTGTACTCGGGGTGGGCGTGGTCGACGTACAGCCGGGCGCCGTTCGTGAGGATGACGTTCGCCAGGCCGATGTCCTCGTCGGTGAGCTGGCTGGCGTCGGCGGCCTCGCGCGCGAGGTCGAAGCCGCGGGCGTCCCGCAGCGGGTTCTCCTCCTCGAAGTCCCAGCGGGCGCGTCGCGCCCGGTGCATCGCCGCCGCATAGGCGTTGACGACCTGGGACGAGGTGAGCATGGCATTGGCGTTGGGGTGGCCCGGCACGGAGATCCCGTACTCGGTCTCGATGCCCATTACTCGCCGTACGGTCATGCGGCCCTCCTTGCCTGACGGCGGCCCGCCGTTGGACCACCGCTCAAGTCCCGCTGCGCATCCGGCCCGTATGCGGTCCCCTCATCCGCACTGCGCGTGGCGGCGGTACGGAAGAGCCTATGACGCACAGGCTGGAGTGGGGAGATCACTCTGCGGACTTCCTTCTGCGGAGTTGCGCCGGGGGAAACAATCCGGCTGCGGGTGCCCTCGCGGGAACCCGCAGCCGGACTCGCTTCCTCGCTACAGGTACTGACCGGTGTTGGCGACCGTGTCGATGGAACGGCCGGTGTCCGCGCCCTGCTTTCCGGTGACGAGCGTACGGATGTACACGATCCGCTCGCCCTTCTTGCCGGAGATCCGGGCCCAGTCATCCGGGTTGGTCGTGTTCGGCAGGTCCTCGTTCTCCTTGAACTCGTCCACGCAGGCGGCGAGGAGGTGGGAGACGCGCAGGCCCTTCTGGTTGTGGTCGAGGAACGCCTTGATGGCCATCTTCTTGGCGCGGCCGACGATGTTCTCGATCATGGCGCCGGAGTTGAAGTCCTTGAAGTAGAGGACTTCCTTGTCACCGTTGGCGTAGGTGACCTCCAGGAAGCGGTTCTCCTCGGACTCCGCGTACATCTGCTCGACGACGGACTGGATCATCGCCTCGACGGCGGCGTCCGTGCTGCCGCCGTGCTCGGAGACGTCGTCGGAGTGCAGCGGGAGGTTCGCGGTGAGGTACTTCGAGAAGATGTCCTTCGCGGCCTCGGCGTCCGGGCGCTCGATCTTGATCTTCACGTCGAGCCGGCCGGGGCGGAGGATCGCGGGGTCGATCATGTCCTCGCGGTTGGAGGCGCCGATGACGATGACGTTCTCCAGGCCCTCCACGCCGTCGATCTCGGAGAGGAGCTGCGGGACGATGGTGTTCTCCACGTCCGAGCTGACTCCGGATCCGCGGGTGCGGAAGAGGGAGTCCATCTCGTCGAAGAAGACGATGACCGGGGTGCCCTCGCCGGCCTTCTCGCGGGCCCGCTGGAAGACCAGGCGGATGTGCCGCTCGGTCTCGCCGACGTACTTGTTCAGCAGCTCGGGGCCCTTGATGTTGAGGAAGTAGCTCTTCCCCTGGGGCTTGCCGGTGACCTCGGCGACCTTCTTGGCCAGCGAGTTGGCCACGGCCTTGGCGATGAGCGTCTTGCCGCAGCCGGGCGGGCCGTAGAGCAGCACGCCCTTCGGGGGCCGCAGTTCGTGCTCGCGGAACAGGTCGGGGTAGAGGTACGGCAGCTCGACCGCGTCCCTGATCTGCTCGATCTGGCCGGTCAGGCCGCCGATCTTGGTGTAGTCGATGTCGGGGACCTCTTCGAGGACCAGCTCCTCGACCTCGCTCTTGGGCACGACCTCGTACACATACCCGGAGCGGCCTTCCAGGAGGAGGGCGTCGCCCGCGCGGAGCGTGGTGCTCAGGAGCGGCTCGGCAAGCCGGACCACGCGCTCCTCGTCCGTGTGGCCGACCACCAGGGCGCGCTCGCCGTCCTCCAGGACCTCCTTGAGGGTGACGATGTCACCGGCGCGCTCGAACTCC
Source organism: Streptomyces albiaxialis (assembly GCF_039530985.1). Lineage (NCBI taxonomy): Bacteria > Bacillati > Actinomycetota > Actinomycetes > Kitasatosporales > Streptomycetaceae > Streptomyces > Streptomyces albiaxialis. The sequence goes on along the minus strand of NZ_BAAAPE010000028.1, from coordinate 111,462 downwards.
ATGGCCTCGACCACGTTCAGCGCCTCGTTGAGCATCAGCTCCTGGCCGCGCTGGAGCTCGTCGAGTTCCACATTGGGGCTGACGTTCACCCGGAGCTTGCGGCCGCCGGTGAAGATGTCGGCCGTGCCGTCCTCATTGGCCTGCAGGAAGACTCCGAAGCCCGCGGGGGGCTGAGCCAGCCGGTCGACCTCCTCCTTGAGGGCCACGATCTGGTCGCGGGCCTCACGGAGAGTGTTGGAGAGCCGCTCGTTCTGCGCTGAGACTCCGGCCAGGTTGGTCTGCAGCTCGACGATCCGCTCCTCAAGAATTCGAGTGTGCCGCGGAGAATCGGCGAGCTTCCGGCGCAGGACGGCGATTTCCTGCTCTAGATAGGCGATCTGGCCGGACGGGTCGTCGGAACCCCGACCGGGCCGGATGCCGCGGTTCATGTCGTCGTCGTGGGCTGCCACGGTCCTCACCTCCTCCAGGGGGAGCTGGACGCTTCGACCCTACCTGGGCCGGTGCAGGTTGAAACCCCTAGATCACAAAGACGGTCGGGGTGTGTCCGATCTTCACCCTTGCGCACTCCCTCACGACTGGGGAATACCCACCCATCACCATCTGAAAGCGACCGGTTGCTCTACCCGTACGTCCAACACCCTTCGAGGCGTGCCCTATTCCGCCACGAGCGTGTGCCCGGGGACGCGCGATTCAGGGCATCGGGTTTCGGCCAAGGTCAGACGCTGGCGCTGCCCGCGACGGGGCCCGGTGTGAGGGCGAACTTCCCGTCTTTCCATTCCCATTTGACCTTGCGCTGCTTGTCCGGGCAGCAGCGCGGGACGTCGGGCGAGGAGTAGCCGACGAGGGTCGCGGAGATCGTGCGGCCGGAGACCTTGAGCCCCTTCACCGTCATGCCCTCCTTCTGCCGCACGAGGGTCGCGGCGACGTCGGGGCGCCCGCCGCGGTCCTCCGGTGCCGTCAGGACGAAGACCGCGCTGGGCGGGGTGCCGCCCTCGGCCCGGCAGCGCACCACGGCGACCGTCTCGGCGGTGCCGTCCCCGTCGAAGTCCGCCGTTCCCTTGTCGACGACCTGCACCTGCTTGCCCTGGGCCTTCGCCGGGCCGCCGGGGGCGCACCGCATGGGGTACTCGGCCCGGGCGGCATCGGGCGCGGTGCTCGCGGGGGCCCGGGTGGCGGTGGGGTTCGCGGTGGCGTCGGATGGCTGAATCAGGGCGGAGGCACCGAGGAGGGCGGCGAGGGCGGCCGCCGTGGCGACCCAGTGGACCGTGCGGGTGCGGGTGTGCGGCAGTTCCGTCACGCCGGGCGACTCCTGTGAGAGCGGTGGCAAGGTGAGGTGCCCAGCATCGTGCCATACGTCACACCGGCGCGGAACGCCGGGGCCCTGTCCAGGGCCGCTTCAACACGAAGGCCCCGCTGTCCGGTTCGCGCGGGGCGAACGGGACGGCGGGGCCGTACGGGATCGTGCGACGTCGGGCGGTCGGCCGGGGCTAGGCCTTGCCGCCGGACTGGCTGCCGGGGCCGGTGTAGTCCTCGCCGTAGGCGCCCTTGGCGGGGCGGCGGCGGCGCAGGGGCGGCTCGACGCCGTCGGCGAGACGACGCGCGGTGAGCAGGAAGCCGGTGTGGCCGATCATGCGGTGGTCGGGGCGGACGGCGAGGCCCTCGACGTGCCAGTTGCGCACCATCGTCTCCCACGCCTGCGGCTCGTTGAACGTGCCGAACTCGCGGATGGACTCGACCGTGCGGGCCATCTGCGTGGTGGTGGCGACGTACGCGCAGAGGATGCCGCCGGGCACGAGGGCCTTGGAGACGGCCTCCAGGCACTCCCAGGGGGCGAGCATGTCCAGGATGACGCGGTCGACGTCCGTGTCGGACAGGTTGTCCTGGAGGTCACCGACAGTGAGCGTCCAGGCGGGGTGCGGGCTGCCGAAGTACCGCTCGACGTTCTGCTGGGCGATCTCGGCGAAGTCGGCACGGCGCTCGTAGGAGTGCAGCATGCCCTGGTCGCCGATGGCGCGGAGCAGGAAGGTGCTCAGCGAGCCGGAGCCGACCCCCGCCTCGACGACGCGGGCGCCGGGGAAGATGTCGGCCATCGCGAGGACCTGGCCCGCGTCCTTGGGATAGACGACGGCCGCGCCTCGCGGCATGGACAGGACATAGTCGGGGAGCAGGGGGCGCAGCGCGAGGTAGGCGACGTTTCCCGTGGTACGGACGACACTGCCCTCGGGAGCTCCGATCAGCTCGTCGTGGGGGAAGGCTCCCTTGTGGGTGTGGAAGCTCTTTCCCTCTTCGAGGGTGATCGTGTAGTGGCGTCCCTTGGGATCGGTGAGCTGGACCTGGTCCCCGACCTTGAAGGGCCCGCGACGGCGGGCGGCACCGGTCGGTTCGGACATACGCACAGCCTAGCGGGTTCGCGGGGTCCGGATTACGCCGAGGGCTTCGCCATGGCCGCGACGAAGGCGCGCTCGACGTCGCCGGTGGAGAGCACGCCGTAGATCTCGCCGGTGTCCTCGACCACCAGGTACTCGGTGGCGGGGGTGGCGCGGAGGTGGTCGAGGAGGTCCTCGCCGGCCAGCTCGGCGGGGACGCGCATGCCCTCCTTGAGGTCCTGGGCGAGGGTGCTGACCGCGACCCAGGGGCGGCGGTGCTCGGGGACGCCGACGATGGCGGCCTCGCGGACGAGCGAGAGCGGCTCGCCCTTGGCGTCCACGACGACGAGGGCGCGGGCCCCCGCCTCGTTGGCCCGGCGCAGGGCCTCGGAGAGGGGCGTGTCCGTCTCCACGGGGACGGCCCTGCGGGTGAGTGCGCGGGCGCGCAGCTCGGGCAGGTGCTCGCGCAGCCGGGCCATCCTGAGGCTGTTCCCGGCGCCCGTCCAGATGATGGCGGCGAGGATCGCGGCGAGCAGGGCGTCGGTGAGCGAGTCCATGCCGCTGAGGCCGTCGCGGTTGACCCCGCCGGCGTGGGTGGCCAGGGGCAGACCGATCAGGACGGCGATGGCGAGCGCGCGGCCCGTCCAGGCGGCGGCGATCGTGCCGGTCATGGGCTTGCCGCTGATCTTCCAGACGACGGCGCGGAGCATGCGTCCGCCGTCCAGGGGCAGGCCGGGGAGCAGGTTGAAGACGGCCACGATCAGGTTGGAGATCATCAGGCCCGCGAGCAGCACGCCGGGCACGGTGCCGGGCTCGACGGCGCGCATCCCGACGAAGAAGACCCCGGCGAGGACGAGCGAGAAGAGCGGGCCCACGAAGGCGAGGACGAATTCCCTGCCGGGGGTCTCCGACTCCTTCTCGATCTCGGAGACGCCGCCGAAGAACTGGAGCTGGATGCGGCGCACCGGCAGCTTGAAGCGGAGCGCGGCGACGACGTGGGCCAGCTCGTGCACCAGCACGGAGGCGTAGAAAGCGACGGCGAAGAAGAGCGCGATGAGGTAGCGGGCGCCGCCGAGGTGGGGCAGGACGCGGTCGAGCTGGCCGCCGAAGACCCAGGTGATGAGCGCGGCGACGAGGAACCAGGAGGGCGCGACATAGACGGGCACGCCGAAGGGGCGGCCCATGAGGATGCCGCCGCCGACGGGCTTGGCGCGCTCGGTGTCCTTGGCCGCGTCGCCGCTCCTGGTCTTCTCCTGGGGGGAGGCGGGGGCCGGGGGCGGAGGCGTGTCGTCGGCGGCCTTACGGGGCGCTTCGTCGGCCTTGCGCAGCTCTACGGGCGCGTCCGAGGGGTCCGGGGCCCGGCGCGGGGCGTCGGTCGTACGTTCGGGGTGCTCGGCGTCGCCGCTGTCGGGGCCTGTGTCCGCGACCGCGTCGCCATCCGTATCCGCATCCGCATCCGATTCCGCCGCGTCGCGCTCGTCGCGCTCGTCCCGGTCGTCGCGCGCGTCCCGCTTCTCCGTGGCGCCGTCCTTCCCGGCGTCGGGCCCCGGCTCGTCCGCGGGTGCGGGCGCGGGCGCGGGGCGGCTCTCGCCGCTGTCCTCGTCCGAGCCGTCGGTCCGCGGCTTCCCGTCGTTGTCCGTGTCCGCCACGGGTTCCCCTCTGCTGCTGCCCTCGCACCCCGCGTCCCGCGCGGTTCCGGTGATCATGCGATGCGGGAGCGTCTGCCGTCGATGGTAAGTGTCCGTTGTCAGTGGTGGGCCGTAGGGTCTTACCCCATGAGAACGCGCGCGGCCACACCGCCGACCTCGCTGTCGCCGTCCCGGGCAAGCGACTTCATGCAGTGCCCGCTGCTCTACCGCTTCCGGGTGATCGACAAACTGCCGGAGAAGCCCTCCGCCGCCGCCACCCGGGGCACGGTGGTGCACGCGGTGCTGGAAAGACTCTTCGACTCACCGGCGGGTGAGCGCAGTGCGCCGCGTGCCCGTTCCATGGTCGCAGGCGAGTGGGAGCGGCTGCTGGCGAAGCGCCCGGAGCTGGCCGAGCTCTTCGCCGAGGACACCGAGGACGGGGCCGAGCTGGCGCGCTGGCTGGCGGAGGCCGAGGCGCTGGTCGAGCGGTGGTTCTCGCTGGAGGACCCGACGCGGCTGGAGCCCGCGGAGCGCGAGCTGTTCGTCGAGGCGCGGCTGGAGTCCGGTCTCCGGGTGCGCGGGATCATCGACCGAGTGGACATCGCCCCGACGGGCGAGGTCCGCATCGTGGACTACAAGACGGGGAAGGCCCCGCGGCCCGAGTTCGCGGACGGCCCGCTCTTCCAGATGAAGTTCTACGCCCTGGTGCTGTGGCGGCTGCGCGGGGTGGTGCCCCGGCGGCTCCAGCTCGTCTTCCTCGGCAGCGGCGACGTCCTGACGTACGACCCGGACGAGGGCGACCTGCGCGGCGTCGAGCGGAAGCTGCTCGCGCTGTGGGACGCGATCAGCCGGGCGACGGAGTCCGGGGACTGGCGGCCCAAGCGCAGCAGGCTGTGCGACTGGTGCGACCATCAGGCGCACTGTCCGGAGTTCGGGGGCACTCCCCCGCCGTATCCGCTGACCATCCAGCCGCGGCTGCCGGAGCCGAGGGTGCCGGACGAGGCGGGCACGGACGAGGCGGGCACGGACGAGGCGGGCACGGACGAGGCGGGTGCGGCCGACACCGATACGGCCCACGCGGATACGGCCGACGCCGCCGGGTCCGGAGGGCCCGCCGGGTCCGGTCCGGTGGCTTAGGCAAGAATGGGGCCCACCCTTCCCGGTGCGGGCCGGGAGGGTGCACCCGCCGGCGCCCCTCTGGAGGAATTTCCGTGGCAATCCGCGTACTGCTGGTCGACGACCAGCCTCTGCTGCGCACCGGCTTCCGGATGATCCTGGAGGCCGAGCAGGACATAGCGGTGGTGGGCGAGGCCGGGGACGGCCTCCAGGCGCTCGACCAGGTGCGGGCGCTCCAGCCCGACGTGGTGCTGATGGACATCCGCATGCCGCGGATGGACGGCGTGGAGGCGACCCGCCGGATCACGGGCCCCGCGAAGGACGGCCCGGCGAAGGTGCTGGTCCTCACGACGTTCGACCTGGACGAGTACGTGGTCGAGGCGCTCCGCGCCGGGGCCAGCGGCTTCCTGCTCAAGGACGCGCCCGCGGGCGAGCTGGTGCAGGCCATCCGCGTGGTCGCGGCGGGCGAGGCGATGCTGGCCCCGAGCATCACGCGCCGTCTGCTGGACAAGTACGCGGGGAAGCTGCCCTCGGGCGAGGATCCCGTGCCGGACACGCTGCACCAGCTCACCGAGCGCGAGGTCGAGGTGCTGAAACTGGTGGCCCGGGGCCTGTCGAACGCGGAGATCGCCGCCGACCTCTTCGTCAGCGAGACGACGGTCAAGACGCACGTCGGGCATGTGCTGACCAAGCTGGGCCTGCGCGACCGCGTCCAGGCCGCGGTGTACGCGTACGAGAGCGGACTGGTCAGGCCCGGGAATCCGTGACGCGCACCCGCGCACGGTGTGCCGGGCCTGCGGGCCCCGTACGCGTGAGCGCCCGTACGTCACCGTGACGTACGGGCGCTCAGGCGTGTGAGGCGGAGGCGTCAGTCGCTGGCGCCGCGGCCCAGCTCCCAGAACTGGAGCACGGAGGCCGAGTTGAGCGCCCATTCGACGCCGGTGATGTCGTCGCGCGCCGCGATGTACTGCTTGCCCTGCCACAGCGGGAGGACGGGGACGTCGCGGGCGACGATGTCCTGCGCGCGGCCGAAGGCGGTGGCGGTGCGGGAACGTTCGGTCTGCCGCCGCGTCTGCGGGACGATCTTGTCGATCTCCTTGTTCCGGTACGGCGTGCCGAGGAAGTTCTCGTCCTGGAAGAAGGGGGCGATGAAATTGTCGGCGTCGGGGAAGTCCGGGTACCAGCCGTAGCCGTAGACCGCGTACTTGCCGCTGGTCGCGGCCGGGCGGTACTTGTCCCACATCTTGCCCTGGGTCTTCACCTCGAACAGCCCGCTGTCGTTGAGCTGCCGCTGGAGGGCCGCGAACTCCTTGGCGGTGGCCTCGCCGTAGTGGTCCTTGGTGTAGGTGAGCGTGAGCTTCACCGGCGTGCTGATGCCCGCCTTGGCGAGGGTGCGCTTGGCGGAGGCCTCGTCGGGCTCGCCGTAGCGGCTGAAGAAGGAGTTGCGGTGGCCGGGGAGGCCGCCGGGGACCAGGCTGTAGAGCGGCTCGGCGCTGCCGGAGTAGACGTCGGTGACGATCTTCTTGCGGTCGACCAGCTCCGCCATGGCCTGGCGCACCGCCTGCTTGCCCGCGACAGGGTGCTCGGTGTTGAAGGCGAGGTAGCGGATCTCCTGGCCGGGCTGCTCGACGAGCTTGATGCCCTTGTCCGTGGCGAGGTCGAGCTTCTGGACCTGGCCGGGCGAGATCGTACGGCCCATGACGTCGATCTTCTTCGACCGGAGGGCCTTCTCCATGCCGGCCGGGGTGTCGAAGAAGCGCATCTCGATCTTGTCGTTGCGTATCTCCAGGCCGCCCCCGTAGTGCGAGTTCTTGGTGAGGACGGCCTTCTTGGAGCCGTTGCGGAACTCGTCCAGCGCGTACGGGCCGGAGCCGGTGACCTTGAAGCCCTTGGCGAGACGGTTCTTCGGGTAGACCTCGCTGTCGACGATCGCGGCGGCGGGGGTGCTCAGCTTGTACGGGAACGTGGCGTCGGGCGACTTGAGGTGGAAGACGATCTCGCGCTTGCCCATGGCCTCGACCTGGTCCACGTTGGCGAAGAGGGACGAGGGGCCGCCGGGGTGCTTGATGCCGATGACGCGCTTGATGGAGAACTCCACGTCCTTCGCGTCGACTTCGTCCCCGTTGGAGAAGGCGAGGTCCTCGCGGAGGGTGCAGCGGTACTGCTCGTTCTGCGCGTCCGTGAAGCCGCACTTGCGGGCCGCGTCCATCTCGGGCTCGGTGCCGGTGCGGGGCAGGCGCACGAGGGTCTGGAAGGTGTTCCGCATGACGTTCCAGGCGGCGACGTCGTAGGCGGCGGCCGGGTCGAAGGGGGCCGGCGTGTCCTTGTTGGCCACGAAGTGGTCCGTCGTGCCGACGACGATGGGATCACCGTCGCCGCCGCCCGAGGCGTCCGACCCGCATGCGGCGAGTACGGGAGCGAGCAGCCCTGCCAGCGCGGGCAGCACCACAGTTCTACGGTTCATGGTCGACGGTCTCCTCATCCGGCCGGGTTTGTTGCGGAAGGTCAGATGGCCGGTGCACAGACATTAATCGTCCCGAACCGTCATTCCCGAGGGGCCTCCGGGCTCTCCCTTTCACACACAGAAACCAGAGGCATGCTGTCCGCTATCCGGACGGGGGAACGTACGACACTTCCCTCAATCAATGCGGACACAAAGGAACATGAAGCCACGCCGGAGCCACCGCTCCACCACACCCCGGAGGTTCTGTCGACCCCGGCGCGCGTGACGAACGTCACGCCGTCAATTCGCGGACCGGACACCGGAATTGGGGTTCTCGGCGGCCCGCGCGGTCACGGAAAATGAGCGCTCCGACGCCCTGCGTCCCCGTTCTTTATTACCGGTGGGGATGATCTTTGCGGCGGGGCCGCTCTCACCGGGAAACCAAGATCAGGGAACGGAGAAATGAGAGATCGACTTCTTCGAGCGAGCCGACGACCGTACGCCCCCGCGCGGGCTCGATCGGGGCGAGCGACGGGACGGCCACCACGGGGCATCCCGCGGCCTCGGCGGAGGCCACCCCCGTCGCCGTGTCCTCCAGGACCGCACAGCGCTCAGGAGAGGCCCCCAGGCGCCTCGCGGCGGTCAGGTACGGGTCCGGGTGCGGCTTGGTCCGCGGCAGCTCGTCACCCGCGAGGGTGAAGGCGAAGTTCTCCCGGCCCAGCGAGACGAGCATCCGGTCGACCACGACGCGGTGCGAGGCCGAGACGAGCGCCGCCGGCACCCCGTGCGCGGCCAGCTCGGTGAGGAGCCGCCGGGCCCCGGGCATCAGCGCGACGCCCCGCTCCAGCCGCTCCACGAATTTGCGGTTCAGCAGCACGCTCAGCTCGTCCAGCGCGATGTCCGCCGAGGTCGCCTCGATGAGGAATCCGGCGCTGCGGGACATGGGACCGCCCACGACCACGTGGCGCCACTCGTCGCGCAGCTCGTGCCCCAGCTCCGCGAAGGCCTCCACCTCGGCGTCCCACCAGAAGTCCTCGGTGTCGACCAGGGTGCCGTCCATGTCGAGCAGCACACCCTGGAGAGCTGAGCCCTCGGCCGTAAGAGTGCCGACGGCGGGTAGAGAGCTGGTCATCCGCACACCTCCTTCAGGGACAAGAAGGCCGGTCGCCCATTCCCGGCGGGAAGGGACGACCGGCCTGTACCGGACCGAATAGTGTACGACGCTCGCTTAGCGGGCGTTGAAGTATTTGGCCTCGGGGTGGTGAAGGACGATCGCGTCGGTGGACTGCTCCGGGTGGAGCTGGAACTCCTCGGAGAGCTGGACGCCGATCCGCTCGGGCTCCAGCAGCTCGGCGATCTTCGCCCGGTCCTCCAGGTTCGGGCAGGCCCCGTAGCCCAGCGAGAAGCGGGCGCCGCGGTACTTCAGGTCGAACATGCCCTGCATCTGCTCCGGGTCCTCGCCGGAGAAGCCCAGCTCCGAGCGGACGCGCGCGTGCCAGAACTCGGCCAGCGCCTCGGCCAACTGGACGGACAGGCCGTGCAGTTCGAGGTAGTCGCGGTAGGCGTCGGCGGCGAACAGCTCGGCCGTCTTCTCACCGATCTTCGAGCCGACGGTGACGACCTGGAGGCCGACGACGTCGGTCTCACCGCTCTCCTCCGGGCGGAAGAAGTCCGCCAGGCACAGCCGCCGTCCGCGGCGCTGGCGCGGGAAGGTGAAGCGCGTGCGCTCGTTGCCCTGCTCGTCCAGGAGGATCAGGTCGTCGCCCTTGGAGACGCACGGGAAGTAGCCGTGGACGACGGCGGCCTCCAGGAGGCCCTCGGTGTGCAGCTTGTCGAGCCAGCCGCGCAGCCGGGGCCTGCCCTCGGTGTCGACGAGTTCCTCGTACGAGGGCCCGTCGCCCTTGCGGGCCTCCTTCAGGCCCCACTGGCCCTTGAAGAGCGCGCCCTCGTCGATCCAGGACGCGTAGTCCTTGAGCGGGATGCCCTTGACCACCCGGGTGCCCCAGAACGGCGGCTCGGGGACGGGATTGTCGACCGCGACATCGGAGCGTACGGAACCGTCGTTGACCTCGGGCTCCGGGATGTCCAGCTCCCGCTTGGGCACCCGGCGCTTCTTCAGCTCGGGCAGGGTCGCGCCGGGCACGCCGCGCTTGACGTCCATCAGGGCGTCCATCAGGGACAGGCCCTCGAAGGCGTCCTTCGCGTAGCGCACCTCGCCCTCGTAGACCTCGTGGAGGTCCTGCTCGACGTAGGCGCGGGTGAGGGCGGCGCCGCCGAGGATCACGGGGTAGTCGTCCGCCATCTTGCGGGCGTTCAGCTCCTCCAGGTTCTCCTTCATGATCACCGTGGACTTCACCAGCAGCCCGGACATCCCGATGACGTCGGCGCTGTGCTCCTCGGCGGCGTCGAGGATGGCGGCGACGGGCTGCTTGATGCCCAGGTTCACGACCTGGTAGCCGTTGTTGGACAGGATGATGTCCACCAGGTTCTTGCCGATGTCGTGGACGTCGCCGCGGACCGTGGCGAGCACGATCGTGCCCTTGCCCTCGTCGTCCGACTTCTCCATGTGCGGTTCGAGATGGGCGACCGCCGTCTTCATGACCTCGGCGGACTGGAGGACGAACGGGAGCTGCATCTGGCCGGAGCCGAACAGCTCGCCGACGACCTTCATCCCGGCCAGCAGCGTGTCGTTGACGATCGCCAGCGCGGGGCGCTCGGTCAGCGCCTCGTCGAGGTCGGCCTCCAGGCCGTTGCGCTCGCCGTCGATGATGCGGCGCTGGAGCCGCTCGTCCAGCGGGAGGGCCGCGAGCTCCTCGGCCTTGCCGGCCTTCATGGACTTCGCGGTGGCGCCCTCGAACAGCTCCATGAGCTTCTGCAGCGGGTCGTAGCCCTCGCTGCGGCGGTCGTAGATCAGGTCGAGCGCGGTGGTGACCTGCTCCTCCTCCAGCCGGGCGATGGGGAAGATCTTGCTCGCGTGGACGATGGCCGAGTCGAGGCCCGCCTTGACGCACTCGTCGAGGAAGACGGAGTTCAGGACGATGCGCGCGGCCGGGTTGAGGCCGAAGGAGATGTTGGAGAGACCCAGGGTGGTCTGGACGTCCGGGTGGCGCTTCTTCAGCTCCCGGATGGCCCCGATCGTGTTGATGCCGTCCTTGCGGGACTCCTCCTGACCGGTGCAGATGGTGAAGGTCAGGGTGTCGATGAGGATGTCCGATTCGCGGATGCCGTAGTTGCCGGTCAGGTCGTCGATGATGCGTTCGGCGATGGCGACCTTGTGCTCGACCGTACGGGCCTGGCCCTCCTCGTCGATCGTGAGGGCGATCAGGGCCGCGCCGTGCTCCCTGGCCAGCGAGGTGACCTTGGCGAAGCGGGACTCGGGGCCGTCGCCGTCCTCGTAGTTGACCGAGTTGATGACCGCGCGGCCGCCGAGCTTCTCCAGGCCCGCCTGGATGACGGGGACCTCGGTGGAGTCCAGCACGATCGGGAGGGTGGAGGCGGTGGCGAAGCGTCCGGCCAGCTCCTCCATGTCGGCGACGCCGTCCCGGCCGACATAGTCGACGCACAGGTCGAGCATGTGGGCGCCCTCGCGGATCTGGTCGCGGGCCATCTCCACGCAGTCGTCCCAGCGACCCTCCAGCATGGCCTCGCGGAACTTCTTGGACCCGTTCGCGTTCGTCCGCTCGCCGATGGCGAGGTACGAGGTGTCCTGGCGGAACGGCACCGTCTGGTAGAGCGAGGCAGCGCCGGGCTCGGGGCGCGGATCGCGCGGGGTGGGCTCGGCGTCCCTGACGCGCTCCACGAGCTGCCGCAGGTGCTCGGGGGTGGTGCCGCAGCAGCCGCCGACCAGGGAGAGCCCGTAGTCCCGTACGAAGCCCTCGTGGGCGTCGGCCAGCTCGCCGGGGGTGAGCGGGTAGTGCGCCCCGTCCTTGCCGAGGACCGGGAGACCGGCGTTCGGCATGCACGACAGGGGGATGCGCGAGTGCTGGGCCAGATAGCGCAGGTGCTCGCTCATCTCGGCCGGGCCCGTGGCGCAGTTCAGGCCGATCATGTCGATGCCGAGCGGCTCCAGCGCGGTGAGCGCGGCGCCGATCTCCGAGCCGAGGAGCATCGTGCCGGTGGTCTCGACGGTCACCGAGCAGATGAGCGGCAGATCGACGCCGAGGGCCTCCATGGCGCGGCGGGCGCCGATGAGCGAGGCCTTCGTCTGGAGGAGGTCCTGGGTCGTCTCGACCAGCAGCGCGTCGGCGCCGCCCGTGATCATGCCCTCGGCGTTCTGCTGGTAGGCGTCACGCAGCGTGGCGTACGGGGCGTGGCCGAGCGTGGGCAGCTTGGTGCCGGGGCCCATGGAGCCGAGGACCCAGCGCTGGCGGCCGTCCTTGGCGCCGAACTCGTCGGCGACCTCGCGGGCGATGGCCACGCCCTTCTCGGACAGCTCGTGGATCCGCTCGGTGATCTCGTACTCGCCGAGCGCGGCGTGGTTCGCGCCGAAGGTGTTGGTCTCGACGCAGTCCACACCCGCGGCGAAATACTCCTCGTGGACGGAGCGGATAATGTCCGGACGCGTCACGTTCAGAATCTCGTTGCAGCCTTCGAGCTGCTGGAAGTCATCGAGAGTGGGGTCCTGCGCCTGAATCATCGTCCCCATCGCCCCATCGGCGACGACCACTCGCTCCGCGAGCGCCTGCCGGAGGGCGTCGGCCCGGGTGGGGTTCGTGGGTACGGACGTACTGCTCGGCGACGAGGCCATGGAAGAGCTCCCTGGGATGCGACGGCTGTCGGCTTTGCGCCGCCCTCTCGGAGACAGCGCACCCGGTCAGCGTATAGGGCCTGCGCAAGAGCGCCCGTCGACATTCCGCTGGATGGACAGCTCCCGGCTCAAACCCGACTACCGCGTGGTCGGCATGAAGCGATACCGTTCGGCATTGTCGAACACGGAAAGAACACCTCAGGACTGCAGAGCACGGAGGTACTGATGGCCCGGTCCATCCAGTCGCTGGAGCGCGCCGCCGCGGTGCTGCGGCTGCTGGCGGGTGGTGAGCGGCGGCTCGGACTCTCCGAGATCGCCACGGCACTCGATCTCGCCAAGGGTACGGCGCACGGGCTGATCCGGACACTCCAGCAGGAGGGATTCGTCGAGCAGGACGCGGCCACGGGCAAGTACCAGCTCGGCGCCGAGCTGCTGCGGCTGGGCAACAGCTATCTGGACGTGCACGAGCTGCGGGCCCGCGCCCTCGTCTGGACGGACGACCTGGCGCGCTCCAGCGGCGAGAGCGTCTACCTCGGCGTGCTGCACCAGCAGGGCGTCCTGATCGTCCACCACGTCTTCCGGCCCGACGACAGCCGCCAGGTGCTGGAGGTCGGCGCCATGCAGCCGCTGCACAGCACGGCGCTGGGCAAGGTGCTGGCGTCCTACGACCCGGTGGCGCACAGTGAGGCGGTGGACGGCGAGCGGCAGGCATTCACGGAGCGGACGGTCACCGAGGGCCGCTCGTTCGAGGAGCTGCTGGAGCTGGTCCGGGCCCGGGGCTGGGCCGCGGACGTCGAGGAGACCTGGAACGGGCTCGCGTCCGTCGCGGCCCCCATCTACGACCGCCGGAGGATGCCGGTGGGCGCGGTCGGCATTACCGGCGCTGTCGAGCGTGTGTGCGCCGACGGCGAGCTGCATCCGCGGCTCGTGGCGGCCGTACGGGACTGTGCCCGCGCCGTCTCGCGCGACCTCGGGGCGCTGCGCCGCTTCTGAGGGCCGCCCGCGCCGCCCCTGGCCCCCCCCCCGGCCCGCCTGTGGCCAGGGGCGAACGGTGTGAAAAGCCGCCAACGTGCCAACTGGGCCACTTGATACCAGGATGGGCTCCCAGGAGTCATCCGTCACAACCCCTTGACGAGATCTCTACCAGGGAGAAAACTGCCGTTCGGCGGTCGACAATGTCGAACACCGGACGTTACCCGGCCCGCCTATCCATCTGGGCAAAAGGACAAAGGAGTCGCGGGTGTCCAGCTCCGACATCTTCACGAGCGAGTTCATCGGCACGATGGTGCTGGTGCTCCTCGGCGGTGGCGTGTGCGCCGCCGTCAATCTCAAGCGGTCGAAGGCTTTCGAAGCCGGATGGGTCGCCGTCGCCTTCGGCTGGGGTTTCGCGGTGCTCACCGGCGCGTACATCTCCCAGACCTCCGGCGCGCACCTGAACCCGGCGGTCACGCTCGGCATCGCCATCAAGGGCGACACGGACTGGAGCGACGTCCCGGTCTACGTCGGGGCGCAGATCCTCGGCGCCATGGCCGGTGCGATCCTCGTGTGGATCACCTACTACGCTCAGTTCGAGGCCACGCTCAAGACGCCGGAGGCGGCTGAGCAGAAGGCCGCGAACCCGGGCCAGGTGCACGGCGTCTTCTTCACCTCCCCCGAGGTCCGCAAGCCGTTCCTCAACCTGCTCACCGAGGTCATCGCGACCTTCGTGCTGATCATCGCGATCCTCACGCAGGGTCTGGTCAAGGACGCCGACGGCACCGTCGGCCTCGGCAAGATGGGCGCGCTCATCACCGCGCTGGTCGTCGTCGGCATCGGCCTCTCCCTGGGTGGCCCGACGGGTTACGCGATCAACCCCGTTCGCGACCTCGGACCGCGTATCGTCCACGCACTGCTGCCGCTGCCCAACAAGGGCGGCAGCGACTGGACCTACGCCTGGGTCCCGGTCGTCGGTCCCCTCCTCGGGGCCGCGATCGCCGGCGGGGTCTACAACCTCGCCTGGGGATGAGCGCAGCAGCACGGCCGACCGACCCTACGGACCATCGGAGCAGGAGCACAGCATGAGCGACGCACACACCACCACGGCCTCCGCGCACGGCGGCGGACCGTTCATCGCGGCCATCGACCAGGGCACCACGTCCAGCCGCTGCATCGTCTTCGACAAGGACGGCCGCATCGTCTCGGTCGACCAGAAGGAGCACGAGCAGATCCTCCCGAAGCCGGGCTGGGTCGAGCACGACGCCACGGAGATCTGGACCAACGTCCAGCAGGTCGTCACCGGTGCGATGGAGAAGGCCGGGATCACCAAGAAGGACGTCCTGGCGCTCGGCATCACCAACCAGCGCGAGACCACGGTCATGTGGGAGAAGTCCACCGGCAAGCCGGTGCACAACGCCCTCGTCTGGCAGGACACCCGCACCGACGCCCTCTGCAAGGAGCTGGGCCGCAACGTCGGCCAGGACCGCTTCCGCCGCGAGACGGGCCTCCCCCTCGCCTCGTACTTCGCGGGCCCGAAGATCCGCTGGCTGCTCGACAACGTCGACGGCCTGCGGCAGCGCGCCGAGAACGGCGAGATCCTCTTCGGCACGATGGACTCGTGGGTGATCTGGAACCTGACCGGCGGCCCGAACGGCGGCCGGCACGTCACCGACGTCACCAACGCCTCCCGCACGCTGCTGATGAACCTGCACACCATGCAGTGGGACGAGAAGATCTGCCAGTCCATCGGCATCCCGATGGAGGTCCTGCCGGAGATCCGTTCCTCCGCCGAGGTGTACGGCGAGGCCGTCGGCGAGGGCCTGGAGGGGCTGCCCGTCGCCTCGGCCCTGGGCGACCAGCAGGCCGCGCTCTTCGGCCAGACCTGTTTCGCCACCGGTGAGGCCAAGTCGACCTACGGCACCGGCACCTTCCTGCTGATGAACACCGGGCACGAGCCCGTGAACTCGTACAACGGCCTGCTCACCACCGTCGGCTACCGCATCGGCGACCAGGAGCCGGTGTTCGCGCTGGAGGGCTCGATCGCCGTCACGGGCTCGCTCGTCCAGTGGATGCGCGACCAGATGGGCCTGATCAACAGCGCCGCCGAGATCGAGACGCTGGCCAGCTCCGTGGAGGACAACGGCGGCGCGTACTTCGTGCCGGCGTTCTCCGGGCTCTTCGCGCCGTACTGGCGCTCGGACGCGCGGGGTGTGATCGCGGGTCTCACCCGTTACGTCACCAAGGCGCATCTCGCCCGTGCGGTTCTGGAAGCCACCGCGTGGCAGACGCGCGAGATCGTCGACGCCATGCAGAAGGACTCCGAGGTCGAGCTGACGGCCCTCAAGGTCGACGGCGGCATGACGGCCAACAACCTCCTGATGCAGACGATCTCGGACGTGCTGGACGCCCCGGTCGTCCGCCCGATGGTCGCCGAGACCACCTGCCTGGGTGCCGCCTACGCCGCCGGTCTCGCCGTCGGCTTCTGGTCGGACACCGACGAGCTGCGCGCCAACTGGAAGCGCGCCGCCGAATGGACCCCCCGCATGGACGCGGAGACCCGCGAGCGGGAATACAAGAGCTGGCTCAAGGCCGTCGAGCGGACCATGGGCTGGATCGAAGAGGAGAACTGATAGAGATGAACACCCTGCAGAGCGTCCCCACCCTCGGGACGCACCCGGCTGCCGGCAGCAACCCTGGCCGCGCCGAGACCAGAGAGCTGCTCGCGAACGCGACGTACGACCTGCTGGTGATCGGCGGCGGCATCCTGGGCACCTCGGTGGCCTGGCATGCGGCGCAGTCGGGACTGCGGGTGGCGATGGTGGACGCCGGCGACTTCGCCGGCGCCACCTCCTCCGCTTCCTCCAAGCTGGTGCACGGCGGCCTGCGTTACCTGCAGACCGGCGCGGTCAAGCTGGTCGCGGAGAACCACCACGAGCGGCGGGTGCTGGCCAAGGACGTGGCGCCCCACCTGGTGAACCCGCTCACCTTCTACCTGCCCGTCTACAAGGGCGGCCCGCACGGCGCCGCCAAGCTGGGCGCGGGCGTCTTCGCGTACTCCGCGCTGTCCGCCTTCGGCGACGGCGTGGGCCGGGTCATCTCCCCCGCGAAGGCCGCCGCCGACAACCCGGCGCTGCGGACGGACAACCTGAAGGCGGTCGCGGTCTACGGCGACCACCAGATGAACGACTCCCGGATGGCCGTCATGACGGTCCG
Organism: Streptomyces albiaxialis; assembly: GCF_039530985.1. Lineage (NCBI taxonomy): Bacteria > Bacillati > Actinomycetota > Actinomycetes > Kitasatosporales > Streptomycetaceae > Streptomyces > Streptomyces albiaxialis. Next base: position 94,974 of record NZ_BAAAPE010000028.1, on the reverse strand, counting down.
CGCGGCCGTCGAGTCGGGCGCGGTCGTCCTCAACCACGCCGAGGTCACCGGGCTGCGCTTCACCCGCGGCCGGGTGACGGGCGCGGAGCTGAAGGACCGTACGGACGGCACCGAGTTCGGCGTGAACGCGCGCCTGGTGCTCAACGCGACGGGCCCCTGGGTCGACCACCTGCGGAGGATGGAGGACGGCGGCGCCGCCCAGTCCATCCGGCTGTCCAAGGGCGCGCACATCGTGCTCAAGCGGAAGTCGCCGTGGCGCGCCGCGATGGCGACCCCGATCGACAAGTACCGCATCACGTTCGCGCTGCCGTGGGAGGACCAGCTCCTGCTGGGCACCACCGACGAGGAGTACACGGGCGACCCGGCGGACGTACGGGCGACCGAGGCCGACATCCAGCAGATACTGGACGAGGCGGCGTTCTCCGTGCAGGACGCGGATCTCGACCGCTCCCTGATGACGTACGCCTTCGCCGGGCTGCGCGTGCTGCCGGGCGGCCCCGGCGGCGTCGAGTCCGCCAAGCGCGAGACGGTCGTCACCGAGGGCCGGGGCGGGATGCTCTCGGTCGCGGGCGGCAAGTGGACGACGTACCGGCACATCGGCCGCACCGTCATGAACAAGCTGGAGAAGCTGCCCGGCGGCGGTCTCGCCGAGGACTCGGTGCCGGTCAAGGAGCTGGTGCGGCGCACCCCGCTGCCCGGCATCTCGAACCCGAACGCGGTCGCGCACCGGCTGCTGGTCGACCGCGAGCCGGGCGTCCGCATGGACCCGCTGACGGCCCGCCAGCTCGCGACGCACTACGGCTCGCTCTCCTTCGACATCGCCCGTCTGGTGAACGAGGACCCCTCGCTGGGCGAGCGCGTTCACCCGGACGGCCCGGAGATCTGGGCCCAGGTCGTCTACGCCCGTGACCACGAGTGGGCCGAGACGGTCGACGACGTGGCCCGGCGCCGCATGACGCTCACCATCCGCGGCCTGGACACACCCGAGGTCCGCGAGCGCGTGGAGAAGATCCTCTCGGAGCGGCGGGGCTGACCCTCCCGCCGCCGCGCACACGGCCCGTCCGCCCCGCTCCCCCGGGGCGGGCGGGCCGTTCCCGTTTCTCGGCCCGCGGTTCCCGTTCTCAGCCCGCCTCCGCCGGCCGGGGGCCTTCGTCGGACGCCCCGGGGCCTTCGTCGGACGCGAGGATTTCGGCCAGCCGGAGGGTGTCCTCGAGGTAGCGGTCGTAGGGGAAACCGGCCGCGAGGAGCGCGGTCCGGAACTCCTCGTCGAGCGGCTTTCCCGTGGCGTGGAAGGACGTGCGGCCCGCCTCGGTGAGGCGGACCAGCCGCCGCCGCGCGTGTTCGGGATCGACGGTGACCCGCACCAGGCCGTCCGCCTTGAGCGGTCCCAGCGCCCGGCTGATCGCCGGGTCGGACACCGACAGCGCCTGTGCGAGCCCGTGCTGCGTCACGGGCTCGATCTCTTCGAGCGTGCCCAGAAGCCGTATCTGGCTGTAGGTCAGGCCGTCGTTGTCGTCGGTGCGCCGTCGGGCCGCCTCGCCCATCAGCATCATCACGCGGTGCAGCAGATCTCCCCGCTGGTCTGGATCGTGGTCCCGGCCCTCGGGGCCTTCCTGAGGACCCGCGGCGCCGAGTCGCCCCAGCAGGCCCTGGAGACCTGGCAACGCTGGTGGGCCATCGGCGCCTTCGGCTGCGGAAGCCTGTGGATGACCGTCGCGTTCCTCGCCGCCCCGGACGTCATGTCCACAGCGATCGGCTTCGACCGGACGCCCTTCATGTTCGAGATCGCCTTCGCCAATCTCGGGCTGGCCGTCATGGGCTTCCGGGCGGCCTCGGCGTCCGCCCGCGAGCGCATCACCATCGGGCTCGGCGGCGGGATGTTCCTCTGGGGAGCCCTGGTCGGCCACGTCTACCAGTGGTTCGCGGGCGGCGACCACGCCCCCGGCAACACCGGCGGAGTCCTCGTCACCGACCTGCTGCTCCCCGCAGTCATGATCATCCTGGCCGTGCGCTCCCGGCGCCTGGGGCCCGCGCCCCGGCCCGCCGCGGAAATCGCCGCCTGACACCGCTGGAGCTGATCCTCACCATGACGACTCCTCACGGCCACACGCCCGACGACGGGACCGAGGAAGTGCGGGCGGCCGCCACCGCGCGGCTCACCGCGTTCGTGGACGCGGCCGTCGCGATCGCGCTCACCCTGCTGGCGCTGGACCTCCCCGTCCCCTCCGGCGACAGCACCGACGCCATGCTGCGTTCGGTGTCCGACCACGGCAGGGAGTACCTGGCCTTCGCCGTCAGCTTCGTGGTGATCGCCGCCCACTGGCGGGCCCACCACGAGATCTTCCAGCACGTCCGCGCGCTGAGCAGCCGCCTGACCAGCCTCACCCTGGCCTGGCTGTTCATACAGGTCCTGATGCCCTTCGCGACCCGGGTGATCACCGCCGAGGGCGCCTTCCCGCCCCGGTTCAGCCTGTACGCGCTCACGCAGGTCCTGGCGTCGGCGACGTTCGCGCTGATCATCCGGGAGGTCCGGCGGGCGCACCTGTACCGCGCCGACGTCCCGCCCCGGGCGTTCGCCCAGAACCGGGTGCGCAGCCTCTGCCTGGCCTCGGTGTTCGCGCTGTCCGTCCCCGTCGCGTTCCTGACCACGAGCACCGGCGCGTATCTGTCCTGGCTCGCGGCGCCCGTCGTGCTCGCCGTCGCGGGCCGGATTCAGCGCCGCTCGCCCTCCACGAGCGCCTCGGCCACGCGCGTACGGGCGTAGAGCACCACGCGGCCCGTGCGGTGGGCGCTGACCAGCCCCGCGTCGCGCAGGGCCGTCAAATGCTGGGAGACGGCGCCGGGCGAGAGGCCCATGCGGTGCGCGAGGTCGGTCGTGGACGCGGGCTCGGCCAGCTCGGCCAGCAGCAGCGCCCGTGTCCGCCCGAGGACCGCGGCCAGGACCCGGGTGCTGCGGCAGGGGCGCGGCTCCCACAGGGTGCCGACACCGCGCGGCGGATAGCGCAGGGCGGGCTGGGGCTCGTGGTCCTCCAGCGTGACGAAGATCCGGGGCCAGACGAACACGGACGGGCAGAGCAGCAGCCCCCGGCCCGCGAGGTCCCGTCGGCCGCTCAGGAAGCGGTGCTCCAGGCGGAGCGTGCCGGAGTCCCAGGCGGTCTGGGGGCTCAGGTCGGCGAAGAGGCGGCGCGCGCCGCCGTCGGCGAAGCGTGTGGCGCGGTACAGGATGTCGCCCTCGCACAGCGCGCGGATACGGGCCCAGTGCGGCGCGAGCGCCACCTCCCAGTACGCGGCGACCGCCTCGGCGAGGCGGCCCAGCTCCCGGTCGGGGTCGGCGCACAGCGCCTCGACGCGGGGCAGCGCCGCCTTGGTGGTGGTGCGGCGCAGCTCGGCCTCTGGGGTGGCGCGCAGCGTCGTCAGCTCGACCTCCAGGGACGGCTGCGGCGTGGTCGGGGGCGGGACGAGGAAGCCGGGGATGCCGCGCGTCGGCACGGCGATCAGGTCGAACAGGGGCGCGAGGTCGAGCTTCGCGGCGGCCAGCGCTGGCCGTACGCGCTCGGTCCAGCGGCGGTGCAGCCCGCCCGGATCCGCGCCCTTGAGGACCCGCACGCTGGCCACGACCTCCCACAGCGGGGAGACCGCGAAGCGCGTACGGGCCATGTCCTCCGCCGAGAACGCGATCTCCAATGGATTCCCTGACTGCTCACGGCGCACCATTCGGCTGAGGCTAAATCATTGGTCCCGCCGTGCGCGGGGCGGCACCGTACCGGCCATGCCCGCGACAAGATCGGCCACAAGTCCCTGGCGCGTACGCGACTTCCGTACGCTCTTCACCGCCTCGGCGCTCAGCCAGCTCGCCACCAACGTCGGCTACGTGGCCGTTCCGCTGGTCGCCGTCTCCTCGCTCGACGCGAGCGCGGGGCAGGTCGGGCTGCTGGCCACGCTGAGCACGCTGGCGTTCCTCGTCATCGGGCTGCCCGCCGGGGCGTGGGTGGACCGGATGCGCCACCGCCGGGTGCTGATCGCGGCGGACGCGGCGCGGGCCGCGCTCTTCGCCTCCGTCCCGGTGGCCTGGGCGCTGGACGCGCTGACGCTCGGGCAGCTCTACGCGGTCGTCCTGCTGAACGGCTGTGCGACGGTCTTCTTCGACGTGGGCTCGCAGAGCTTCCTGCCGACGCTGGCCGGCCGGGAGGGGCTCGTGCGCGCCAACGCCGCCGTGGTGAGCCTCCAGGCGGCGGGCAACGTCGCGGGCCGGGGCGCGGGCGGCGGCTTCGTGCAGCTCCTGACGGCGCCCGTCGCCGTGATCGGCGTGGGCGTGCTCTATCTGGCGTCGGCGATGCGCCTGCTCGGCATACGGGCCCGGGGCCGGACCGCGGAATCGGACTCGGACTCGGCCTCGGCCTCGAATGCGGAAAAGGGGACAGGCGGGGCCGACGGGCGGGCGGAACCGGGCCTGTGGGCGCGGATCGGCGAGGGGCTGCGGCATGTGCTCGGGGACGCGGAGCTGCGTGCCCTCGCCTTCACGGCCTCGCTCACCAACTTCGGCTCGCAGATCGTCAATACGCTGCTCCCCGTGCTCTTCACCCGCGAACTCGGCCTGTCCGCCGGGGTCCTGGGTCTCTACTGGGCCGTGGGCGGCGCCGGGATCTTCCTGGGGGCACGGACCGCCCAGCCCCTCGCCGGGCGGCTCGGCTTCGGGCGGACGCTGGGCCTCGCGGGCCTGTGCGTGGCGCCCGCCGCTCTGCTGGTGCCGCTGATCGGCCGGGGCGGCTGGCTGTGGCTGGCGGGCGCCGGATGGCTGCTGGTCGCCGCGAAGATGGGCATCGACAACGTGCTGGGCGTGACGCTGCGCCAGCGGCTGACGCCCGGGCCGCTGCTCGGCCGTATGAACGCCACGTTCCGTTTCATGCTCACCGGCGCGGTGGCGCTCGGGTCCGCGGCGGCGGGCGTACTGGGCGAGTTCGCGGGGCTCCGGCCCGCGCTCTGGGTGGGCGGCTGCTGCATGGCGCTGGCGTTCCTGCCGGTGTTCCTCTCGCCGGTCCGCAGGCGCCGCTCCCTGCCGACGCGGGAGACTCCGGCGCGTGGCATCCTCCTCTCCCATGAGGAACGGGGGTGCTCCCGGCGCTGAGGGGCGCACGGGGGCGTTACGGGCGACGGTACGGACAACAATCCGGGCGGCGCTCAAGCGGAAGCTGGCCGGGACCGGGATACGCGACCTCTACGTCCACGCCGGGCCGCTGGAGCACGACGGCACGCTGCGCGCGGTGGAGCGGGAGCTGCCGGGCGTCCGCGTGCCGGCCTGGGACTGTCTGCGCCCGCTGGACCGGCTGCGGCCCGCCGTCCACCGGGAGGGCGGGGTACTGTCGGTCGCGACGCACCAGATCGACCCGCTGCCGGGGCCGCACTCGGCGGCGGGCGCCCTGACGGGGCGGCCCACGTGGTGGTCGCAGCGGTATTCCGGCGAGGTCGCGCGGCGCGTCGACCAGGTCGCGGTGATGTCGTACGACACGGCGCTGCCCCTGGAGAGCCTGTACGGCGGGCCGGCCGGTGAGGGCCGGGAGCGACGGCCGTCCGGCCTCGCCCTGTATGCCGACTTCGCGGCGGCCGACGGCGACTGGGAGGCGTACCGGAGGGGCTGGTCCGGGGGTTCCGGGTCATAATGTGGACGCAGACATCGGATGTCTGCGGCGTCAGGGATCAGGGATTGCGGGCCAGGGAGGCACAGTGGCGGTTACCGACGAGGCGATCGAGAAGATCAAGGGAATGATCGTCTCGGGCGCGCTGGGCCCCGGCGACCGGCTGCCGAAGGAGAGCGAGCTGGCCACCGAACTGGGCCTGTCCCGCAACTCCCTGCGGGAGGCGGTGCGCGCCCTCTCCCTGATCCGGATCCTCGACGTGCGCCAGGGCGACGGCACGTACGTCACGAGCCTGGACCCGCAGTTGCTGCTGGAGGCCATGAGCTTCGTCGTGGACTTCCACCGCGACGACACCGTCCTGGAGTTCCTCGCGGTGCGCCGCATCCTGGAGCCCGCCGCGACCGCGATGGCGGGGTCCAGGATCCCGGAGGCCGAGCTGGAGGAGCTGGAGGCGCAGCTCGACGCGCTGGGCGAGCAGCCGTCCGTGGAGGAACTGGTCGCCGCCGACCTGGAGTTCCACCGCCGCATCGTGGCCGCCTCGGGCAACTCCGTGCTGTGCTCCCTCCTCGACGGCCTCTCCGGGCCGACGACGCGGGCCCGGGTGTGGCGCGGCCTGACCCAGGAGGACGCGGTCAGCAGGACCCTCTACGAGCACCGCCAGATCCTCGGCGCCCTGCGGGCCCGCGACACGGAGGCCGCCCGCTCGTGGTCGACGGTGCACATCGCGAGCGTGGAGCAGTGGCTGCGCTCGACGCTGTGAGCACCGGGGCGGGCGGGCCCGGTCACCGTCCGCCGTGCGCGTAGCGCCGTACGGCCAGGGGGACGAAGACCGCGAGCAGCAGCGCCGACCAGGCCAGGCTGCCCGCGACGGGGTGGGCGACGGGCCAGGCCGCGTCCGCGGGTGCGGGCGCGTTGCCGAACAGGTCGCGCAGGGCCGCCGTCACCGCGCTCACCGGGTTCCACTCGGCGACCGTGCGCAGGCCGCCGGGCAGGCCCTCGGAGGGGATGTACGCGTTCGACAGCAGCGGCAGGATGAACGTCACGCCGCCCAACTGGCCCGCCGCCTCCTCGTTCCGCGTCAGCAGCCCCAGATACGTGCCCGTCCAGGTCGCCGCGTGCCGGAAGAGGAGCAGCAGCGCGAACGCGCCCGCGGCCTCCCCGGCGCCGCCCTCGATCCGCCAGCCGACGGCGAGGCCGACCAGCACGAGCGGGACGAGGCCCACGGCGGAGGTGACCAGGTCGGCGGCGGTCTGCCCCACGGGGACGGCCGAGCGGCTGATCGGCAGCGTACGGAAGCGGTCCGTCACGCCGCGGTGGGTGTCCTGCGCGGCCTGGAACATCCCCGTCATGATGCCGCCGAGCGCGGTGGCCGACAGCAGCCCCGGCACCAGATACGCGCGGTACTCCTGGCCGGGCATGGCGACGGCGCTGCCGAACACGTACCCGAAGAAGAGCAGCATCGTGATCGGCATGGTCTGGGAGAGGATCTGGAGCCCGGGGTTGTGCCGGACGCGCTGGAGCTGCCGTCCGAGCATGGCCCAGCCGTCGGCGACGGCCGCGAACGGGCCGCGTCCCTCGGTCGCCGCCGCCGCGTCGGTCGCGCTCATGCCGCTCGCTCCTTCGTCTCGTCGTCCCCTTCCTCGGCGCCCGTCAGGCGCAGGAAGACCTCGTCCAGGCTGGGCGCCCGCAGGCCCGCGTCGCTCACCGGGACTCCGGCGGCGTCGAGTTCGCGGACCAGTCCGGGGAGGGTGAGTTCGCTCCGCCGGTCCGCGAGCCGGGCCCGCACGGTCCGGCTCTCCTCGTCCCGTACGGGCGTGCTGCCCGTGAGGCAGGCGAGGGTGTGCGCGGCGGGCCCGAGCGAGGCGCCGTCGGGGACGACGACCTCCGCGTAGCTGCCGACGCGGGCCTTCAGCTCGGCGGGCGTACCGGTCACCGTGGCGCGTCCCTGGTCGACCAGGGTGACGCTGTGGGCCAGCCGGTCCGCCTCCTCCAGGTACTGGGTGGTGAGCAGCACGGTGGTGCCGCGCTCCGCGAGTTCGGCGACGGCGTCCCAGATGCGCAGGCGGCTCGCGGGGTCGAGGCCCGTGGTCGGCTCGTCGAGGAAGAGGACCCGGGGCCGGGTGACGAGACTCGCCGCGAGGTCGAGGCGGCGGCGCATCCCGCCGGACCAGGTGCCGACGGGCCGGTCGGCGGCGTCGGTCAGCTCGAAGCGCTCCAGCAGCTCGTCGGCGCGGCGGCGCCGTTCGGTGCCCGGGAGGCGGCGCAGACGGGCGAAGAGCCGCAGGTTCTCGCGGCCCGTCAGGTCGACGTCGAGCGAGGCGTCCTGTCCGGTGACCCCGATGTGCGCGCGGACGGCGTGGGGCGCGCGGACGACGTCGTGCCCGGCGACGCGCGCGGTGCCCGCGTCGGGGGCGAGCAGGGTGGTGAGCAGGCGGACGGCGGTGGTCTTCCCGGCCCCGTTGTGGCCGAGGAGGCCGTGGACGGTCCCCTCCGGCACGGCCAGGTCGAGGCCGCGCAGCGCGCGCACGGCCCCGAAGCGCTTCTCCAGGCCGTCACTAAGTACGGCGTACGTAGTAGACATGCGCTCACCATAGCGCACTACGTACGGTGTACGTAACTAGGATGGTCCCGAGGTGATGAGCAATGTCAGGGCGTACCGCCGAGCCCGGTGTGATCTGGTCCCGTCCCGAGCGGACGGGCCGCGGGCCCCGGCCCGCGTATTCGCGGAAGGACATCGCCGGGGCAGCCGTCCGGATCGCCGACGCGGACGGTCTCGACGCGGTCTCGATGCGCCGCGTCGCGGCGGAGCTGGGCTGCGGCACGATGTCGCTCTACAACTACGTGCCGCGCAAGGAGGACCTGCACGAGCTGATGGCCGACGCCGTCATCGGCGAGTACGACCTCTCGCGGGAGCCCTCGGGCGACTGGCGGGCCGACCTGCTCGACATGGCCTACCGCACGCGCGCGCTGATGCACCGCCACCCCTGGCTGCCGCGCATGATGTCGCCGGTCCACGGCTTCAGCCCGAACGGGCTGCGGTATCTGGAGCACGCCCTGAGCTGCATGGACAGCCTGGAGGTGACCTACGGAGCGAAGCTGGAGCTGCTCGCCATGCTCAACGGGATGGTCACCACGTTCGTCTCCAACGAGCTGGCCACGGCCGAACGGACCCGCTCCCTCCCCTGGAGCGAGGAGCAGGAGCAGGCCGTGCGCGGCGCCTACCTCATCCGCCAGCTCGCCGGGGGCGAACACCCCCGGATGTCGGCGGCGTTGGCGGAGGACAACGGCCCGATCGACCTGGAGGCGGGATTCGACCGGGCGCTGCGGCGGGTGCTGGACTCGTACGTGGCCTAGGAACGGTCCCCGGAGGGCCGGGTCATGGGGATCCCGTCCACAGGGATGCCTACACGGGGATGCCGTACACGCGGGCCGCGTTGCCGCCGAAGACGGCCTCCCTCTCCCGCGCGGTGAGGTCCGCGGTGGCCTCCTCCGCCAGGACAGCCACCTCGTCGTAGCTCGCGGCCAGGGTGCACACCGGCCAGTCCGAGCCGAACAGGACACGGTCGGGCCCGAACGTCTCCAGGACGTGGCGCGCGTACGGGAGGATCTCCGTGCGCGTCCAGGTCTTCCAGTCGGCCTCGGTCACCAGCCCGGAGAGCTTGCAGCTCACATTGGGCAGCCCGGCCAGCTCGGCGAGCAGGTCCGCCCAGGGCTGCCACTCCCCCCTCGCGACACGCGGTTTGGCCGCGTGGTCGAGGACGAACTCCAGTTCCGGAAGGGCGCGTACGGCCGCCACGGCCGACGGTAGCTCCCTTGGCGTCACCAGAAGGTCGTACACCAGGCCCTCGCGGGCCAGACGGGCGAGACCTTCGCGCACGTCCGCCCTGCCGAGCCAGTCCGGATCGTCAAGTCCCTCGGTCTGGTGACGTATCCCGGCGAGGCCCGGCGGCAGTTCGAGACCGTTCGGTGCCGTCAGGTCGGCCCACCCGACGACGGCCGCCACCCGTTCGGAGCGCTCCTTGAGGGCGAGGAGTTCGCGGGTCTCCTCCACCGAGTGGCAGGCCTGGACGACGACCGTGGCGTCGATCCCGTACGTGTCGAGATGGGGCGCGAGGTCCTCCTCCGTCCAGGTGCGGTTGACCGGGTCGGCCCAGGGGCCGTCCATCCAGGGCAGCGGGCGGCGGTCGACGTCCCACAGGTGGTGGTGCGCGTCGATACGGATCATGTGAGCAGGTCCTTCATGTCAGCGGAGCCTCCCCCGGCAGCGGCAGATCGTCGTCCAGCAGGCCCTCGGCGACCAGGTCCCGCCACAGCGCGTGCGGAACGGTCAGCCCCGACAGGCGCACGTTGTCACGCACCTCGTCCGGCGTCGAGGCGCCCACCACGGCCGAGGCCACCGCCGCGTGCGCGAAGGGGAAGCGCAGCGCGGCGGCGCGCAGGGGCACGCCGTGGCGGGCGCAGACCTCGGCCGTCCGCGCCGCCCGGTCCACCAGCGGTGCGGCGGCCGGGGCGTAGTCGTAGTGCGCTCCGGGGCGCGGGTCGGCGAGCAGCCCGGAGTTGTAGACGCCGCCCGCCACGACGGCCGTGCCGCGCCGCGCGCACACGGGCAGCAGGTCGTCGTACGCGCGGCGGTCGAGCAGCGTCCAGCGGCCCGCGCACAGCACGGCGTCCACGTCCAGGTCGGCGACCAGGCGGGCCAGGACGTCGCTGAAGTTCATGCCGAAGCCGATGTGCCGCACCACGCCCTGGTCGCGCAGCGCGGCGAGCGCGGGGAACCCGGTCCCGTACACCTCGGGCAGATGGTTCTCGACGTCGTGCAGATAGACGATGTCGACATGGTCCGTGCCGAGGCGTTCGAGGGAGGACTCCAGGGTGCGGCGGATGCCGTCGGCGGTGAAGTCCCACTCGCGGGCGCGCGCGGGGGTGTCCACGAAGCCCTCGGCGGGCGGCCGTTCCCCCGGAGAGAGGGGGCGCAGCCGGCGGCCGACCTTCGTCGAGAGCGTGTACGTGTCGCGGGGCACACCGGCCAGGGCCCGGCCCAGACGCTCCTCGGACAGGCCCACGCCGTAGTGCGGCGCGGTGTCGAGGTACGTGCAGCCCAGCTCCAGCGCGGTGTGCACGATCGCCTCCGCCCGTTCGTCCGGCATCGGCGCGGCGAGGTTGCCGAGCTGAGCGCAGCCGAGGCCCAGGCGTGGGGTGCCGAGCGGGGAGCCGAGCTGGGCGCCGGACGGCGTGCCGGGCGGGGTCACCGGAGGGTTCGCCATCGGCCGCTCACTCCTGCCGCTCGCCGCTGGCGAACCGGGAGATGATCAGCGCGACGATGATGATCATGCCGTTGAGGAACTGGTTCCACAGCGGCGGCACCCCGCCGAGCGTCATCACGTTGACGACGAGCTGCAGGGTGAGCACGCCCGTCAGCGCGCCGAAGACCGTGCCCCGGCCGCCGCGCAGCCCGATGCCGCCGATGACGGCGGCGGCGAACACCTGGAAGATCCAGCCGTCGCCCTGGCTCGCGGAGACCGAGCCGTAGTGGCCCGTGTAGAGGATCCCGGCGAAGGCGGCCAGGACGCCCGCCAGGGCGAGCACGATCCAGGTGATGCGGTCCGTACGGATGCCCGCCGCGCGGGCGGCCTCCGGGTTGCCGCCGATCGCGTAGAGGGCGCGCCCGTGCCGCATGTACGCCAGGAAGAGCCCGGCCGCCGCGTACAGCAGCAGGCACAGCCATACGGCCGCCGGTACGCCCAGCCAGTCGGCCTTCCCGAGGTAGCGGAACGAGTCGGGCACGTTGACGATCGACTGTCCCTCGGAGATGCCGACGTGCAGCCCGCGCAGCATGGTCAGCATGCCGAGGGTCGCGATGAACCCGTTGACGCGCAGCTTCAGCATCAGGAAGCCGTTGGTGCCTCCGATCAGCGCGCCCACGGCGAGACAGAGCGGGATCGCCATCCACGTCGGGAACAGGCCGAGCCCGTGGAACCTGTTGCCCTCCGCGGGCAGCACCAGCCACATGGCGACGACCGGCGCGACACCGAGGGTGGACTCCAGCGAGAGGTCCATGCGGCCGCATATCAGGACCAGGGCGAGCCCGAGGACGAGCAGGCCCAGTTCGGTGGACTGCTGGACGACGCCGACGAGGTTGTCGGTCGTGAGGAAGGCGGGCGAGACGATGAAGCCGATCAGTCCGAGGACGAGGATGACCGGCACCAGGGACAGGTCGCGCCACCGGGCGAAGTCGAGCTTCGGCCGGGCACGTTCCTCCTGTGCTCTGTCGAGGCCGTCCGCCAGCTCGCGGGCCGACGGCTGGGCGGTGTCGGTCATGATGCGTTCCCCTCTTGACCCTCTCGCGGCTCTCGCCGTTCCTGCTGTTCCGTCATGCCTTCCATCGCCGCGACCAGCTCCTGGTCGCTCCATCCGGTGCCGTACTCCGCGACGACCCGCCCGTGGAAGAGGGCGAGCACCCGGTCGCACACCCGCAGGTCGTCCAGTTCGTCGGAGACGATGAGCGCGGCGCGCCCCTGGTCGGCGACCTCGCGGACGACGCCGAGGAGCGCGTCCTTGGACTTCACGTCCACCCCGGCGGTCGGCCGGACGGCGACCAGGACGCGCGGGTCGCGGGCGAGCGCGCGGGCGATGACGACCTTCTGCTGGTTGCCGCCGGAGAGTCCCGAGACGGGCTGCGAGGGCCCCGACGTCTTGATGTCCAGGGACGTGATCATCTTGCGGGCGAACTCCCGCGTACGGGACGGCAGTACGGCGCCCCACTTCCCGAGCTGGTCGGCGACGGTCAGCGTCGCGTTCTCGGCCACGCTGCGCTGCGGGACGAGGCCCTGGATGTGCCGGTCCTCGGGGACGTAGCCGATGCCCGCGTCGAGCGCGTGCGGCACGCTCCCGGGCCGTACGGCGCGGTCCCGTACGGTCACCGTCCCGCGGCTCTGGCGGCGCAGCCCGGCCAAGGTCTCGCCGATCGCGGTGTTGCCGCTCGCGGTGGCCCCGGCGAGGCCCAGGACCTCGCCCGCGCGGACGGTCAGGTCCACGGGCTCGAACTCGCCCTCCAGGGCGAGCCCTCGGGTGCGCAGCACGGGGCCGCCGTCGGCGGAGACGCCCTCGGCCTGGAAGGTGGGCGCCACGGCGCCGCCCTCCGCGCGCGGGGCGCCTCCCGCGCGCCCGGGGGCGCCGTCGGCCTCCTCGGTCTCCTCGCCCTCCTCGGCCTCCTCGGCCGTCATCGCGGCGACCAGGTCGCGGCGGGGCAGCTCGGCCACGGGTGCGGTCAGCACATGGCGGGCGTCACGGTAGACGGTCACCGTGTCGCACAGCTCGTAGACCTCCTGGAGGTGGTGCGAGATGAACAGGAACGCGACGCCCTGCTCGCGCAGTTCCCGCAGCTTGGCGAAGAGCCGTTCGATGCCGCCCGCGTCGAGCTGCGCGGTCGGCTCGTCCAGGATGACCGTACGGGCGCCGAAGGAGAGGGCACGCGCGATCTCCACGAACTGCCGCTGCTCGACGCCGAGGTCCTTGGTGCGCGCGGCCGGGTCCACCTCCACGCCGTACTCCCCCAGCAGCTCCCGGGCCCGCGCGCGCAGCTCGGGCCAGCGGATGCGGGGACCGCCGGGGAAGCGGTTGAGGAAGAGGTTCTCGGCGACGGTCAGTTCGGGGACGACCATGGAGCGCTGGTAGACGCAGGCGACGCGGGAGCGCCACGCCTCGGTGTCCCCGTGGTGCGGGGCCGGTTCGCCGTGGAAGGTGATCCGTCCCTCGTCGGGGCGGTTCATGCCGGTGAGGACGGAGACGAGAGTGGACTTGCCCGCCCCGTTCCGTCCCACCAGGGCGTGCGCCTCGCCGGGCCGTACGGTCAGGCCCACGCCGTCGAGGGCGAGCGTCGCGCCGTACCGCTTGACGATGCCCTCGGCGTGCACGGCCGGGGGCGTGCCCTCCGTCCGGGAGCCGGGCCCGGTCACTTCTTCTTCTCCAACTGGTTGGCCCACAGCCCCTTGTCGTCGACGTTCTCCTTGGTCACGAGGGGCGCGGGAAGCTGGTCCTCCAGGCCGTTCTCCAGCTTGATGATCTTCGACTTGTGGTCGGTCGGGCCGGGCTTGAACTTCTTGCCGTCCAGCGCGTCCCTGGCGTACTCCAGGGCGTACTTGGCGTAGAGGTCGGCGGGCTGCGAGAGGGTCGCGTCGATCTTCCCCTCGCGGATGGCGTCCAGCTCTTCGGGGATGCCGTCGTTGGAGATGATCGTGATGTGGCCCTTGTCGCCCGCCTTCTTGAGGAGCTTCTTCTGCTCCAGGAGCGCGAGGGTGGGCTGGAGGAAGGCGCCGCCCGCCTGCATGTAGATGCCGTCCAGGTCGCGGTGCTGGGCGAGCAGGCTCTGGAGCTTGCCGGAGGCCTCCTTGCCGTCCCAGTTGGTCGGCAGCTCGTGCACCTTGATCTTCGGGTACTTCTTCTTCATGCAGGACGCGAAGGCCTGCGACCTGTCGCGCCCGTTGATCGAGCTGAGGTCGCCCTGGAGTTCGGCCACGCGGCCCTTGCCGCCCAGCTTCTCGCCCAGGTACTCGCAGGACTTCCGCCCGTACGCGCGATTGTCGGCGCGCACGACCATGTAGACCTTGCCCTTGTCGGGGCGGGTGTCGACGCTGACGACGGGGATGTCCTTCTCCTCCAGGTTCTCCAGGGTGGAGGAGATCGCGCCGGTGTCCTGGGGCGCCATCACGACGGCCTTGGCGCCCTGGTCGCTGAACGCCTGGACGTTGGTGACGAGCTTGGAGACGTCGTTCTGCGAGTTGGACAGCGGCAGCGCGTCGACGGTGCCCTTGCCGACGCCCTTCTTGACGTAGCCCTGGTAGGCGGTCCAGAAGTCGGTGTCGGTGCGCGGCATGTCGATGCCGACCTTGCCCTTGGCGGCGGCTCCGCCTTCGCTGCCCCGGTTGCAGCCCGCGAGCGCGGCGGCGGCCAGGAGCACGGCGCAGGAGACGGCGCCGGTGGTGCGGAGGGTGCGCGTCGTACGGGCGGTACGAGGGGTGCGCGTGTGCGGTCGCATGAGGTCGTCCTGTCCTCGGGGTCCTCGGGGGGGGTGTCGCGTGGTGCTGTCTGTCAGTTGTCCGGCCCGGCCGGGCGCAGCCGCAGCCCCTGCATGCCGCCGTCCACGGCGAGCGCGGTGCCGGTCACGGCCGCCGAGCGGGGGCTCGCCAGATACGCGACGGCGTCGGCGATCTCGTCGGCGCCGACCAGCCGCCCGGTGGGCTGGCGGGCCTCCAGCGCGGCGCGCTCGGCGGCCGGGTCGTCGGCCTGGTCGAGCAGCCGTCCGATCCAGGGGGTGTCGACGGTGCCGGGGTTCACGCAGTTCACGCGGATGCCCTCGCGCACGTGGTCGGCGGCCATGGCGAGGGTCAGCGAGAGGACGGCGCCCTTGCTCGCGGAGTACAGCGCGCGCTGCGGCAGCCCGGCCGTGGCCGCGATCGAGCAGGTGTGCGTGATCGAGACGCGCCCCGGCCGTTCCGCGGCGGCGCGGCGCAGATGGGGCAGCGCGGCGCGGTCCGTACGGACCAGGCCCATCAGGTTGATGTCGAGGACGCGCTGCCACTCGGCGTCGTCGTTGTCGGCGACGGTGCCGACGGCGCCGATGCCCGCGTTGCCCACCACCACGTGCAGGCCGCCCAGCTCGGCCGCCGCGCGGTCCACGGCGGCGCGTACGGCCGCGTCGTCGGTGACGTCCGCCTTGAGCGCGAGGGTGCCCCCGGGTGCCCCGGACGGCTCCCTGTCGAGCACGGCGACGCGCGCGCCCCGGTCGCGCAGCAGCGCGGCGACGGCGGCCCCGATGCCGGAGGCGCCGCCGGTGACGAGCGCGGGGACACCGTCGAAGTCCTGGGCGGCGTGCGAGTGCGGGTGCTGGTGCTGGTTCGTCGGCGTCATCGGCGTACCTCCGGTTCGTCGTGCTGGGTGTGCCCGCCGTGCCGGCCGCTCCGGGCGCGCTCGCGCCAGACCGCGCCGTCGGGATAGCGGTGGGCCTCGACCGATGCGGGCCGCATCCGCGCGGAGAACCCGGGCGCGGAGGGCGCCTGGTAGCACCCGTCCCGTACGACGGCCGGGTCGGTGAAGTGCTCGTGCAGATGGTCGACGTACTCGATGACCCTGTTCTCGGTCGTGCCCGAGACGGCGACGTAGTCGAACATCGCGAGGTGCTGGACCAGTTCGCACAGGCCGACGCCGCCCGCGTGCGGGCAGACGGGCACGCCGAACTTCGCGGCGAGCAGCAGGATCGCGAGGTTCTCGTTGACCCCGGCGACGCGGGCCGCGTCGATCTGGACGAAGTCCACGGCGCCCGCCTGGAGGAGCTGCTTGAACACGATCCGGTTGGCCACGTGCTCGCCGGTCGCGACCTTCACGGGCTGCCCCGCGCGCACGGCGGCGTGGCCGAGGATGTCGTCGGGGCTGGTGGGCTCCTCGATCCAGTACGGGTCGTGCGCGGCCAGCGCGCTCATCCAGCGCACGGCCTCGTCCCTGTCCCAGCGCTGGTTGGCGTCCACGGCGATACGGACGCCGGGCCCGACGGCCTCGCGCGCGAGCCGCATCCGGTGGATGTCGTGGTCGAGGTCGGCGCCGACCTTGAGCTTGATCTGGGTGAAGCCGTCGGCGACGGCCTGGTGGGCGAGCTTGACGAGCTTCTCGTCCGAGTAGCCGAGCCAGCCGGGCGAGGTGGTGTAGGCCGGGTAGCCGTGCGCGCGCAGCGCGGCGGCGCGCTCCGCCCTGCCGGGCTCGGCGGCGCGCAGCAGCTCCAGCGCCTCCTCGGGCGTGAGCGCGTCGGTGAGGTGGCGGAAGTCGACGAGGCCGACGAGCTCCTCGGGGCTGAGCGAGGCGAGGTACGCCCACAGCGGCTGCCCGGCGCGCTTGGCGGCGAGGTCCCACGCGGCGTTCACGACCGCGCCGGCCGCCATGTGCATCACGCCCTTCTCGGGCCCGAGCCAGCGCAACTGCGAGTCGTGGGTCAACTCCCGGTGCAGGCCGCCGAGATCGCCGGTGACGGCGTCCAGCGCGCGCCCCTCGACGTACGGCCGCAGCGCGTCGATGGCGGCGACGACGACATCGTTGCCGCGGCCGATGGTGAAGCAGAACCCGTGCCCTTCGTGGCCGTCCGGCGCGTCGGTGCGCAGGACCACATAGGCGGCGGAGTAGTCGGGATCGGGGTTCATGGCGTCCGAGCCGTCGAGCTGCTCCGAGGTGGGGAAACGAATGTCGTGGACCTCGACCCCGGTGACGCGATACATCGGACCTCTGTTCATAGGTCCGATGTATAGCCGCGTCACCTCCACGGCGTCCAGGGGTGTGCAACAGGAATCGGGACGCGTGCGGGGGCTGCGGCGGGGGCACGGTCACGCCGTAGGCTGGGCCCGCACGGAACGACCGCGTAGGTCAGCAGGAACTGAGAACGGCTGCCGGGGGCGGAGCGAGGGGCTCTCCTCCGGCCGGAAGGAGGCGCTGGGTGATCGAGCTGGAGGGGGTTCCCGAGCTGGTCGACCCAGTCATGGTGGCCGCGTTCGAAGGCTGGAACGACGCCGGTGACGCCGCCTCCACCGCGGTCAGCCATCTGGAACGCGAATGGAAGGGTGAGGTCTTCGCCGCGCTCGACGCGGAGGACTACTACGACTTCCAGGTCAACCGCCCGCAGGTCTGGCTGGACGGCGGCGTCCGCAAGGTCACATGGCCCACGACGCGGCTCTCCGTCGTCCGCGTGGACGACGCGGACGGCCAGGGCCGCCAGCGCGACCTGGTGCTGGTGAAGGGCATCGAACCGAGCATGCGCTGGCGCTCGTTCTGCAACGAGATCCTGGGCTTCGCGCACGAACTGGGCGTCGAGATGGTCGTGGTCATGGGCGCGCTGCTCGGCGACACCCCGCACACCCGTCCGGTGCCGGTGACGGCCGTGACCTCCGATCCCGACCTGGCCCGCACGATGAGCCTGGAGGAGTCCCGTTACGAGGGCCCGACGGGCATCGTCGGCATCCTCCAGGAGGCGTGCACCCACGCGGGCGTCCCCGCGGCCAGCCTCTGGGCCTCCGTGCCGCACTACGTCTCGCAGCCGCCGAACCCGAAGGCGACGCTCGCCCTGCTCAACCGGCTGGAGGACCTGCTCGGCATCCGCGTCCCCATGGGCGAGCTGCCCGAGGACGCCCGGGCCTGGCAGCTCGGCGTGGACCAACTGGCCGCCGAGGACAGCGAGGTCGCCGAGTACGTGCAGTCGCTGGAGGAGGCCCGGGACACGGCCGAACTCCCGGAGGCGTCCGGCGAGGCCATCGCGAAGGAGTTCGAACGCTACCTCCGCCGCCGCGACGGCTCCCCCAAACCGTCCGGTGAGCCCCCTAAACCCGAGCTGGGCCCCGAGTCACCCGACGAATCCGACGACGGGGACGATTAGGCGTCGGGGCTTGCCCGTCAGGGGCGCGGGGAACCGCGCGACCGGCCACGACGGCGGCGCGGCCTGCGAAGCACAGCGCGGGGCAGCCCCTGCTCAGCGGCAAGCACAGCAGGGAAAAGCGAAAGTGCCCCGTCAGGGGTGAGGGGCCTCTGCTCAGCAGCAAAGACAGAGCAGAGGCTTCCCCGGCTGCGGAGGGCTACAGCGCCACGCCCAGCAGCGCGTCCACGGTCCGGGACACCAGACCCGGCGCTCCCTCGTCGTCGCCGCCGCTCCGCTCCTGCGAGGCCGCCCAGCGGTCGACCGCCGCGAGAGCGGAAGCCGTGTCGAGGTCATCCGCGAGGGCCGCCCGGACCTCTTCCAACAGACCCTCCGCGGCCGGACCATCCGGCCGCGAGACGGCGGCGCGCCAGCGGGCGAGCCGCGCGGTGGCCTCCTCCAGCAGCGCGTCCGTGTACTCCCAGTCCGCCCGGTAGTGGTGCGCGAGCAGCACGAGGCGGATCGCGGCGGGGTCCACGCCCTCGCGCCGCAGCCCGGAGACGAAGACCAGGTTGCCCTTGGACTTCGACATCTTCTCGCCGTCCAGGGCGACCATGCCCGCGTGCACGTACGTCTGGGCGAAGGGGAACTCCCCGGTGAGCGCCTGCGCGTGCGAGGCGCCCATCTCGTGGTGCGGGAAGACCAGGTCGGAGCCGCCGCCCTGGACGTCGAAGCCCATGCCGAGATGGCCGAGGGCGATGGCGACGCACTCGATGTGCCAGCCGGGCCGCCCGGGCCCCAGCGAGGCGCCGTCCCACGAGGGCTCGCCCTCGCGCGCGGCCATCCACAGCATCGGGTCGAGGGGGTTCTTCTTGCCGGGCCGCTCGGGGTCGCCGCCGCGCTCGGCGGAGAGCAGCCGCATCGTCTCGGCGTCGTAGTGCGAGACCTCGCCGAAGTGGGCGTCGGCCTCGACGGAGAAATAGACGTCGCCTTCCAGTTCGTAGGCCGCGCCCATGTCGCGCAGCCGCTCGACCAGCGGCACGATCTTCGGGATGGACTCGACGGCGCCCACGAACGCGCGCGGCGGCAGCATCCGAAGGGCCGTCATGTCCTCGCGGAACAGGGCCGTTTCGCGCTCGGCCAGGTCGGTCCAGTCGTCACCGTTGGCGACGGCGCGCTCCAGGAGCGGATCGTCGATGTCGGTGACGTTCTGTATGTAGTGAACCTGCCGCTTGTTGTCGAGCCACACGCGCTGCACGAGGTCGAACGCGTTGTAGGTCGCCGCGTGCCCCAGATGGGTCGCGTCGTACGGCGTGATGCCGCAGACGTAGATACGGGCGACAGGACCGGGGGCGAGGGTCACCCGTCCGCCGGTCGCGGTGTCGAAGATGTCGAGGTCGCGGCCCTGGCCAGGCAGGACGGGGACCTCGGAAGCGGGCCAGGCATGCATGTCATGAGCCTAACCCGGACGGCTGTTCTGTATACGGGCCGGATGTGTGTGATCTACACGTGCCCCGTTCGGGGTTTCATCGCCGTCCGGCCGTGCTCACACCGGCGGCCAGGGGATGGCGGGCCAGTCCCCGCTGGGCAGCGGGTGCCGCCCGGAGCTGAGCATGGCCTCGGTCCTCTTGCGTACGGCGTCGACCTCGGGCCCGGTGAGCAGTTCCGCCAGCCGGGTGGCGAGCGGGGCGCCCTCGGCGAGCGCGCCGGACAGCCCGCGGAGCACCTCGACGGCCTCGGCCGTGAGTTCCTCCCCCGCCCAGCCCCACAGCAGGGTGCGCAGCTTGTCGTCGACGTGGAAGGTGACGCCGTGGTCGATCGCGTAGAGCCGCCCGCCGGGCGGGCGGAGCAGGTGGCCGCCCTTGCGGTCGCCGTTGTTGAGGACGGCGTCGAGGACCGCGAGGCGGCGCAGCCGCGCGTCGTCGGCGTGCACCAGCAGCGCCGTCCTGCCACCGCCGACGTCCGCGAAGCCGACGGCCTTCCAGCCCTCCTCGGGCTCCTCGGCCTCGACGAGCGCGAGCAGCGGCTCCTCCTCGTCCTCGCCGTCGCCCGCCTCGCCGTCGCCCGCCTCGCCGTCCCCGCCTTCCTCGCCGTCCCCGGGCTCCGCGTCCCCCGGCTCCGCGTCCGGCAGGGCCCCGACCCACACCTGGCACATGCCCTCGCCGTACGGCCCGTCGCGCAGCACCGTCGCGGGGATCAGGTCCCAGCCGGTCGCGCGGGAGACCTCGTACGCGGCGACCTCGCGCATCGCCAGATTGCCGTCGGGGAAGTCCCAGAGCGGGCGCTCGCCGCGCACCGGCTTGTAGACGCACGGCAGGCTCTCGCCGCCGCGCTCGACCACGCCGTACAGGACCGCGTTCGAGGCGTCCCTGATACGGCCGCGCACCGTGAGCGTGCCCTCGGCGAGGAAGGTCCGCGTGGCCTCCCCCGCCGGCTCCGCTCCGCCGCCCCCGCTCATATGCCGACCGCTCCCCCGCCGCTCATTCGCTGCGGCGGTATCCGTTCTGGCGCGGGCATACGTGTCCCTCCGGGTCGAGCGGCAGGCTGCACAGCGGGCACGGGGGACGTCCCGCGTTCACGACCTCCAGGGCCCGCTTGGCGAACGAGCGGGCCATGCTGCCGCTGATGCGGACGCGGAGCATCGGCGGCCCGTTCTCGTCGTCCTGGAGCAGCCGCTCCTCCGCGTCCGCGAGGTCCTCGTCGGCGTCGGGCTCCAGCTCGACGATGGCCTGGGCCTCCACGACCATCCGCTCGCCCTCGCCGTCCCAGGCCAGGGCCATGGTGCCGACCCGGAACTCCTCCTCGACGGGGGTCTCCAGCGGCTCCGTGTCGTCCACCTCGGCGGGCGCCACGGCCGGGACCGGGGCGTTGCCGCCGGATCGGCGCACCACCTCGTCGAGAAGTTCGTCGATCCGCTCGGCGAGCGCCTCGACCTGTGCCTTCTCCAGTGCCACGCTCGTGGTGCGGCCGCCCGCGCTGGCCTGGAGGAAGAAGGTGCGGCGGCCAGGCAACCCGACCGTGCCGGCGATGAACCGGTCGGGCGGGTCGTACAGGAACACCTGACGGGACACGTCCTGCTCCGTTGAAGTCGACGATGAGTGGTGCTTGGGGATCCGGACACTGGCACCCTACTGCGCGACGATCATCACGCCTACGCTCCGCCCCCCACGGCGGCGGTGCCCCGCTCGGCGTCGGTGGTCCCCGCGGTGCCGTCGGCGTCGCCCCGCTCGACGGGCGGGGCCAGCGAGCGCAGCTCTCCGGTGTCGCCCAGCCGCAGCAGGAAGGGGCGCAGCGGGGTGTAGGCGATGACGGTGAGCGAGCAGGGCCCTGCGGATATCCGCTGGAAGAGGTCGAGGTGCATGCCGAGCGCGTCGGCCACGACGGACTTGATGATGTCGCCGTGCGCACACATCAGGTAGAGCGCGTCGGGCCCGTGCTCCGCCTCGATCCGCGCGTTCCAGTCCCGTACGGCCTCCACCGAGCGGTTCTGCATCGCGCGCAGGGACTCGCCGCCGGGGAACGCGGCGGCCGAGGGGTGCTGCTGCACGGTCGTCATCAGCGGCTCGTCGTTCAGCTCGGCGAGCTTGCGCCCGCTCCACTCTCCGTAGTCGCACTCGGTGATCCGCTCCTCGGTGTGCGCCGGGAGGTCCGGGCGCGTGCGGAGCAGCGGGGCCAGCGTCTCCTGGCAGCGCTGGAGGGGGCTGCTGACGGCCGCCGCGAGGGGCAGCCCGTCGAGCCTGGCGGGCAGCGCGGCGGCCTGCTCCTGGCCGTGTTCGTCCAGGGCGACACCGGGCGTGCGGCCCGCGAGCACCCCGGAGGTGTTCGCCGTGGAGCGGCCGTGCCGTACGAGGATCAGCGTGGGCATGGCTGCCACCCTAAGCGAGGCGGGACCTGTGGTGCCGTTCGTCCACTTGTGCCCCGGCGCGGGCGTACGACAATGGCGAGGGTGATCGTCGATTGTGCCCTCTACCGTGACGGGCACCGCACGGAGCGCCCCAGCGACTACTCCGCGGCGCTGGAGTCGGCGCGCGCCCGGCCCGGCGCCTTCCTGTGGATCGGGCTCTACGAGCCGACGGAGGAGGAGTTCGCCCGGGTCACCCGCGACTTCGGCCTGCACCCGCTGGCCGTCGAGGACGCGCTCTCCGCGCACCAGCGGCCCAAGCTGGAGGTGTACGCGGACTCCCTCTTCCTCGTCCTCAAGCCGGTCGCGTACGAGGAGAGCGAGGAGGCCGTCTCGGCCGGCGAGCTGATGCTGTTCGTCGGCGACTCGTTCGTGGTGACCGTGCGGCACGGCGAGGCCAATCCGCTGGGCGAGGTGCGCAAGCGGCTGGAGGAGGACCCGGACGTCCTCCAGCACGGGCCGACGGCCGTGATGTACGCGGTCAGCGACGCGGTGGTGGACAACTACCTGGAGGTCGCCGCGGCCTTCCACGACGACCTGGACGGCCTGGAGGAGGACGTGTTCGCGCCGCAGCAGCGCCGCGTGGACGCCGGAACGGCCAGCCGTATCTACGCGTTCAAGCGGCAGGCCCTGGAATTCCGCCGCGCCACGGGCCCGTTGAGCGAGCCCATGGCGCGCCTGGCGGGCGGCGGGGTGCCGTATGTGCACGAGAGCTCGCGGCCGTTCTTCCGGGACGTGAGCGACCATCTGACGCGGGTCAACGACCAGGTGGAGAACATCGACCGGCTGCTGTCGGACGTCCTGTCGGCGTATCTGGCGCAGATGGGGGTGCGCCAGAACGACGACATGCGCAAGATCTCGGCCTGGGCCGCGATGTTCGCGGTGCCCACCGCCATCGCCGGGATCTACGGGATGAACTTCGACCACATGCCGGAACTCCACTGGACGTGGAGCTATCCGGCCGTGCTGCTGCTGATCGTGTCGGTCTGTTTCGTGCTGTACCGGGTGTTCAAACGGCGCGGCTGGATCTGAGGCGTACGTCCCCGTGGGCGGCGGTCACGCGAATTCCGGCGCCGGTCCTCCCGTACGGCCGCCGAGCGCGTCGCGCCGCTCGGGCATCTTGAGGCTGACCATGCGGCGCCAGCCGCCCAGCCGCTCGTACACGTACCGGCCGTGGATGCCGAGGGCCAGCAGGCCCGCCCTGAGCCGGGACCAGCCGAGGATGGTGCCCATACGGCCCATCACGGCGAGGCTCACGTCGCGGTAGACCCTGATCTCCGCGAGGGCGCACTCGCGCAGCAGCGCCTGGATGGTACGGCCGTGTCCCTCGCGGGCGAGGCGCAGCAACTCCTCGTGGCAGTACGCGAGATGGTTGTCCTCGTCGTTCGAGATCATCCGGACCGCGCGGCCGATCTCGGGGTGGTCCCCGAAGACCTTCAGCAGCATGACCATCTCCTCGGAGGCCCGCTGCTCGGTGACGCGGCTGTGCGCGAGGTACGTGATGATGTCGCGCTCCGAGAGCGACTCGTCGGCCCGCAGCTTCTCGTGGGCCAGGCCGATGCCGAGGCCCTCCAGCAGCATCGTGTAGTCGGTGTCCTCCGGCACTTCGGAGGGCTCCAGGCCGCGCTTGCGCAGCAGGGCCGTGAAGATACGGCCGTGCTTGTCCTCGTCGGCACCGTGCCGCACGACCTTGGGCGCGAGGTGCCGCCGGCTGTCCGGGATGAGGGCCGCGATGCGGCCGTTCTCCCAGCCACCCTGCGCCTCACCGCTGGCCGCGATGGAACAGAAGAGCCGGAACGACTCGTCGTTGTCGTGGATCTCCTGGAACAGACTCTTCGCCGAGAGCATCACTGCCACCTCCGTACACGACATCCGCAAAGAACGAGTCAAATGCGGGACACGCGTTCCGGCAACAGCTAGGGCGCGGATCTGCGCCGAAAGAAGGACCGGGCAGGTGCCGACGGGCGCGTAACCCCGGGCGGCCGCCGCGCGTTGTGTTCGGTGACGGCCGTGGCGGGGAAGACCCCCGAGCCCCCACCACGGCCGCAGGCATGTCCGGGGCGCGCCCGGGGCCCCTCGAAGCGGGGATCAGGCCAGCCCGGCGCGCTCCAGGGCCTCCATCCCGGCGCGGAGCGAGGCGAGCCGCTCGTCCAGCGAGAAGCCCGCCGGGGCCAGCGACAGCGTGGTCACCCCGGCCTCGGCGTACGCGCGCATCCGGTCCGAGAGCCGCTCGACCGGACCCAGCAACGTGGTGGAGTCGATCAGCTCCTGCGGCACGGCGGCCGCGGCGCCCTCCTTGTCGCCCGCCAGGTACTTGTCCTGGATCTCGGCGGCGGCCTTCTCGTAGCCCATGCGCTGCGCGAGCTTGTTGTAGAAGTTCTGCTTCCGGCTGCCCATGCCGCCGACGTACAGCGCGGTGTACGGGCGGAAGAGGTCGGCCAGCGCGTCGATGTCGTCGCCCACGGCCAGCGGGACGGTCGGGCAGACGTCGAAGCCCTCCATGGTCTTCCCCGCGGAGGCGCGCCCGGCGCGCAGGTGCTTGAGGGTGGTCTCCTCGGCGTGCTCGGGCGAGAAGAAGACCAGCAGCACGCCGTTGGCGATCTCGCCGGTCTGCTCCAGGTTCTTCGGCCCGATCGCGGCGATGTAGAGCGGGATCTCCTCGCGCTCCGGGTGCACCGTCAGCTTGATCGGCTTGCCCGGCCCGTCCGGCAGCGGGAGCGTCCAGTGCTCGCCCTCGTAGCTGAGGCGCTCGCGGGACATGGCCTTGCGGATGATCTCGACGTACTCCCGGGTGCGGGCCAGGGGCTTGTCGAACTTCACGCCGTACCAGCCCTCGGACACCTGCGGCCCCGACACGCCCAGACCGAGCCGGAAGCGGCCCTTGGAGAGCGAGTCGAGCGTGGCGGCCGTCATGGCCGTCATCGCGGGGGTGCGCGCGGGGATCTGGAAGATGCCGGACGCGATGTCGATGTTCTCGGTGTGCGCCGCGACCCAGGTGAGGACGGTGGCCGCGTCCGAGCCGTACGCCTCGGCGGCCCAGCAGACCGAGTAGCCGAGCCGGTCCGCCTCCTGCGCGACGGCGAGATTGTCGGCGTCCATGCCCGCGCCCCAGTAGCCCAGGTTGATGCCCAGCCGCATCTGCATCCGGCTCCCCTTACTGATCAGTAATGTCCCTGACCCCTCGGACTCTAGCGCCCGCCGCAAGTACGCTCAACGCCCATGGAGCTAAGGCACCTCGGCCGCACTGGCCTGCGCGTATCCCGGATCGGACTCGGCACTCTCAACTGGGCGCGCGGCACGGGCGACCACACCTCGGCCGAGCAGAACGCCGCCGACCAGCTCAAGACGTTCTGGGAGGCGGGCGGCACCCTCGTCGACACCGCCGACGTCTACGCGGACGGCGGCGCCGAATACCTGCTCGGACGGCTCCTGCACGACTTGGTGCCCCGCCGCGACCTGGTGATCGCGACCAAGGCGGGCAGCGTGCCCGACCCCGACCGCCGCTTCGACGGCTCGCGCGGCCATCTCCTCGCCGCGCTCGACGCCTCGCTGGACCGCCTGGGCACCGACCACGTGGACCTGTGGCAGGTGCACGCCTTCGACCCCGTCACGCCGCTGGACGAGACGCTCCAGGCCCTCGACATCGCGGTGAGCAGCGGCCGCGCCCGTTACGCGGGGGTCTCCAACTTCTCCGGCTGGCAGCTCGCGAAGGCGGCGGCCTGGCAGCTCGCGGTGCCGGGCACGCGCACCCGGCTGGCCAGCACGCAGATGGAGTACAGCCTGCTCCAGCGCGGCATCGAGCGCGAGGTGCTGCCCGCCGCGCTGGACCTGGGCGTGGGGCTGCTGCCGTCCTCGCCGCTCGGACGGGGCGTGCTCACCGGCAAGTACCGCCAGGCGGGCCCGCCGCCCGCGGGCTCGCGCGGGGCCTCGGAGCACCTCGCGCCGTTCGTCGAGCCGTACCTCGACGAGACGGCCGGGCGGATCGTGGACGCGGTGATGATAGCGGCGGACGGCCTCGCGCTGCCCCCGCTCCAGGTGGCGCTCGCCTGGGTCAGGGACCGCCCGGGGGTCGCCGCGCCGCTCGTCGGCGCGCGGACGTCGCAGCAGCTCGCGGCGGCATTGTCAGTGGAGGGTCTTAGTCTTCCTGAAGAAATCTGCCAGGCGCTGGACGACGTGTCGGCGCCCGTGCACCGCTACCCCGACCACGACTGGAGCGAGCTGTGACGAACGACAAGGCAGCGGAACTCCTCGCGGCGGTCCGGGCGGTGGAGAGCGGCGAGCGCTCCGCCGCCTCGTTCTTCGCCGAGCCCAAGCCGTCGCGCCCCGAGCGCCCCGGAACCGAGCGCCCCGGCCGCCCCGCGGCGCCGTCGGCACGCCCCGCGGTCCCGCCGCCGGGCGGCCCGGGGGCCGCCGCGGCCGGTACCGTCACCGTGCCCGACGAGGTGCGCGCGGTGCTCACCGAGGGCGGCGCGCCCGAGGCGCTGGGCCGCCGGGTCGCGGAGGCCCTGGGCGAGGGCGCGGCCGAGCTGCTGCGGGCCGACCCCTGGCAGTTGCTGGCCGTCGCGGGCGTGCGCCCCGAGCAGGCGGACGGCTTCGCGCGCGCCCTGCTGGGCGAGGACTGCAGTCCCGGGGACCCGCGCCGCGCCGAGGCCCTCGTCGTCCATCTCCTGGAGCGCGCCGCCCTCTCCGGACACACGGCGCTGGAGCCCGACGCCCTCGCCAAGGGCCTCGCGCAGCACGCGGTCCCGGAGCCGGACGAGGCGGTGCGCGGCGCCATCGAGGCGGGCGCGGTGCTCGTCTTCGAGGACGCGCTGGACGCGGGCCCCGTCCCCGCACCCCCGGCCCCGCAGGAGGGCGAGGACGGGGAGGGCGAGCCGGAGACCCCGGTCAGGATGCTGGTGGGCCTGGACAGGTACGCACTGGCGGAGGAGAGCCTCGCCGACGGCCTCGCCCGTCTGACCAGCACCTTCGCGCCCTCCGCCGAGGAGGACGAGGGCTGGGCCGAGGCCGCGCGCTCCGCCCCCTCGCCCTCCGCCGCCGAGCTGATCACGGCCGCCGCCCGCCACGGCCTCGTCGCACACACCGGCGGCGAGGCGGCCCGCGCCGAGCCCGCCGCGCTGCTCACCGCGGCCCGTGCCCTGGGCGTACGGGCGTACGGGGCGGCGCACACGGAGAACGGGCGCGCGCGCTTGGAGGAGCTGACGCCTCGGGAGCCCGCTCCCGAAGACGACGGGGCCGGAACGGGCGCCGAGAACGTCGGTGCGGGCTCGGATGTCGTGACCGTGGCCGGACTGCTGGCCGGGCGCGAGGGGCCGGGGAGGGACGAGGACGGCGCCTGGGACCTCGACCTGCTCGTCGTCTGCGATGCCCCGCAGCTCGACACCGAGACGGCGGCGATGCTGGTCGAGTCCCTCCGGGACGGATCCCGGCTGGTCCTCAGCGGGGACCCGGCGCAGCTCGGCTCCGCCGGTCCCGGGCAGGTCTTCAAGGACCTGCTCGCCGCCCGCTTCTGCGCCCAGGTCGTCTCCCGTACGCCGGATCCGGGGCCCGTCGGCGAGCTGGTCTCGGGCATCGGTATCGGCGAGCTGAACCAGGTCGAGGCCCCCGGCAAGGAGGTCGTGATCGTCCCCGTGCGGGACGCGGGAGAGGCCGTGCACCGCACGGTGCAGCTCCTCGCCGACTCCGTGCCCCGCGCGATCGGCGTGCCCGCCGAGCACACGCAGGTGATCACCCCGGGCCACGGCGGCGCGGCGGGCACCCGCGCGCTCAACGCGGCGGCGAAGGAGCGGCTCAACCCGGGCCCCGGCCGCTTCGGCGGCTTCGACCCCGGCGATCGCGTCGCCCACTCCCCCTCCCCGGGGCGTACGACGATGGGGGCGGTGGTCTCCGCCGACGAGGCCGGCCTTCACCTGGACTGCGCCGGGCAGACCGTCACGGTGCCCCGTGAGCGGGTCGCCGAGACGGTGCGGCACGGCTGGGCGGTCACCGCGCACCAGGCGGCGGGCATGCGCTGGCCCGCGGCCGTCGTCGTGCTCCCGGGCGACGCGACGGGGGCGCTCACCCGCGAGTGGGTCTACACCGCGTTCGGCCGCGGCGAGCGCCATCTGTCGGTCGTCCACGGCGCGGGCGAGGCCCTCCCCCGCGCCGTCGCCTCCGTGCACGCCCCCGAGCGCACCACCCGCCTGCGCACGCTGCTGGAGGCGGCGCTCCGCGAGGAGGCGGAGCAGGCGGCGGCCGCGTCGGCCCGCGAGCAGGACGACACCCCGACGGAGAGCTAGCGGGGCCGGGGCGGAGCCGGGCCTGCGGGCAGGCCGACGGGACCAGCGGCTAGCGGCTAGCGGTCCCGGTCGTCGTCGAGGACGACCTCCTCCAGCTCGTCCTCGACCTCTTCGTCGACGTCCTCGTCCTCGCCGTCCTCGTCCACGGGCTCGTCGTCGAGGTCCAGCCCCGTGTCGGGCCCGAGGTCTCCCTCGTCGAAGACCGAGCTGACGTCGAAGCGGCACACCACGCGCTGGGGATCGACCTGCTCGAAGGGCGCGGAGAGCCACTCCCCCGGCTCGCTGGGCTCGTCGCCCGCCAGCACCCACAGCGTGGAGTCGCCCTCCTCCAGGCCGAACTCCTTGTGCCGCGTGGCGATCTCGTCCGCCTCGTACTCACCGAAGAGCACGCCGAGCGCCGCGTGCACGCTGCTCCCGGCCGAGGGCCCCTCACCCCCGTCGTCGTCCGCCGACTCCGGGTCGAGGTCGGCGACCCGCTGGGCCTGGGCGAGGAGCCGGTGCGGCTCCGAGACGGTGTAGTCCCGCCGCAGCAGCACGCTGAGCGCGCTCGGCGACTCGGGCCCGGAATAGGCGGGCAGGGTGTCGCTGCTGGGGATCTCGAAGGGGGTGACCTCGTCGTAGACCTCGTAGAGCAGCTCGTCGTACGCCTCGCCCGCGGCGGCCAGTTCGTCGAACGCGGCGTAGACGGCGGAGTCGAGCGCGGCGGCCTCCCGCTGTTCGGCGTCGCCGGACTCCCCCGCCCGTCGCTCGACCGCTTCGAGGTGCCGGTCCAGCGCGGCTTTGACCGCCTCGGCGGCGGCGCGTACGTCGGCAGCGGTGGGCTGCGCAGCATCAGACATAGTGCAGACGCTATCCGCAGACGGGCACTGCCCGCACAATAGATGAGATGCCGGAATACGAATTTCGCGATGTGTATGTCCCTCGCGGTGTCTCCCGCAAGGCCGCGACGCGACTGTTGACCGACCATGCCGAGTACGGGCAGTGGGAGTTGGCCCGTACCCGGCTGTACCCCGACGGCAGCCGACGCGTGCGGCTGCGCCGCCGGATCATCCGCCAGCTCCGGGCCACCTGGTGACCTTCCGGACCGCCTTGCGGGCCGATGTACGACGGAGCGGGCCCCGTGCGCTGTGCACGGGGCCCGCTCCGTTCCGCGTACGGGGCGCGGCGGGGTCGCGTGCCGTGGCTCAGCGGCGCGCGGCGGGCCGCGAGCGCCGGTAGAGCACGTAGCCGCCGAGCACCAGCCCGGCGCCGAACGGAGCGACGACCCCCAGCTCCGGGCCGGAGCCGGTCTGCGCCAGCTCGCCGCGCGGCGCGGCGGCCCGGGCCTCGGGGGCGGCGCCGTCGGCGTCCACGACGTGCGTGGCGGACGCGGCGCGCGCCGGTGCCTCGGGCTGCGAGGAGCCGCGGACCACGTCGTCGTCGCCCGGCGTCTCCCAGGGCAGCGGCTGCTCCGGCCCGCCGGGCGAACCGGGCGTCTGCCCGCGGGGCGGATCGTGAGGCTGGCCGGGAGTGCCGGGACTGCCGGGGCTGCCGGGCTGCTCCGGCGAGTGCGGCTCGCCGGGCCCACCGGGACCGCCGGGACCGCCAGGCCCGCCGGGCGTATCCGAGTCACCGGGCCCACCCGGCCCGCCAGGCCCACCGGGCCCACCCGGCCCGCCAGGCTCACCCGGACTCTCCCCGCCCCCTCCCGGGGATTCCTCGTTTCCGCACCCGTTGCCCGTCGCCGGGCTGCCGATGCCGACCACGTCGACGCTGTTCCCGCAGACGTTGACCGGCAGGTCGATCGGGACCTGGACGTCGTTACCGGAGCCGACGCCCGGCGAGTCCGAGGTGCCGCCGTGCGCGTGGGCGTCGCTCCCGCCGGAGTCCTGGCCGCCGCCGTTGGCGCAGCCGTTGCCCGCCGCCGGGTTGAGCACCCCGGCGACGTCGGCGGAGTTGCCGCAGACGTTGACCGGCGCGTTCACCGGCAGCTCCACCGAGTTGCCGGACAGCACCCCGGGCGACCGTTCGCTCCCGCCCCGCGCGTCCGAGTCCGCGAACGCCGTACCGCTCGTCATGGCGAGCACCCCGCTCGCCGCCGCCACCGTGATCAGGCCCTTCTTGGTGACCTGTCGCATGCTTGGTTCCCCTGCCCCGCGATTGCCTCGCGATGTGCCGTACGAATTCTCAGGGGGAGGCCCTGTTCGCACTCCCGCCCCCTCGAAGACCCGACGGCCCCGGAGCGCATGGCACGCGCTCCGGGGCCGCTCGGGCTTCACATCCTCATCAGTCGCATCGGACCTCTATGCGATGCGCGACATCACGAGTTGACGCAGGTGTTGCCGAAGCTGGGGTTCAGCAGACCGACGATGGAAACGGTGTTGCCGCAGGCGTTGACCGGGATGTGGATCGGCGCCTGGATGTTGTTGCCGGACAGGACGCCCGGGGAACCGACGGCAGCACCCTGCGCACCGGAATCGGCAACGGCCACACCCGCGCCCGCGAGCACCAGACCGCCGGTGGCGGCCGCAGCGGCGACGACCTTCTTGAGCATTGTTCCTCCTAGTAGGCAATGCGGCCCCCCAACGGGGACCGCATCACCTGTAACGAGGACGGAGGAATTGGGCTACGAGACTATGGAATCATTCACTCTTCTCAGTCGAATGGGCACACCCTGGCGAATAGTGAAGTTCCGTTTCCGCGGTCGACGCGGAGGGACACCCGAAAGGCTTCCAACAGGCCCCCGGAAGGCACCCGAGGGGCGTCAGCACTGGTCCAGGAATCGGTCCAGCACGCGGACCCCGAACTGAAGTCCGTCGACCGGCACCCTCTCGTCCACCCCGTGGAACATTCCCGCGAAATCCAGCTCCGGGGGAAGCTTGAGGGGCGCGAACCCGAAGCAGCGAATACCCAGATCATCGAACGATTTCGCGTCCGTACCACCGGACAGCATGTACGGCACGGCCCGCGCGATCGGGTCCTCGGCCTTCAGCGAGGACTGCATGGCCTCGACGAGCGCGCCGTCGAACGACGTCTCCAGCGCCTTGTCCGCGTGCACGTCCTCGCGCCGTACGCGCGGCCCGAGGATCCGGTCGAGGTCCGCGAGGAACTCGTCCTCGTGCCCCGGCAGGAACCTTCCGTCCACGTGCGCGGTCGCCTGCCCGGGGATCACGTTGACCTTGTACCCGGCACCGAGCTGCGTGGGCGCCGCGGTGTTCTGGAGCGTCGCCCCGATGATCTTCGCGATGCCGCCGAGCCGGGCGAGGGTCTCCTCCATGTCCTCGGGGTCCAGCTCGACGCCGAGCGCGTCCGACAGCTCGTCCAGGAACGACCGTACGGTCTTGGTCACCCGCACCGGGAACTTGTGCCGGCCCAGCCGGCCGACGGCCTCGCACAGCTCGGTGATCGCGTTGTCGTTGTTGGTCATGGACCCGTGCCCGGCCGTGCCGTCCACGGTGAGCCGCATCCAGTGCATGCCCTTCTGGGCGGTCTCGATCAGATAGAGCCGCAGGTCCTCGTTCACGGTGAACGAGAAGCCGCCGACCTCGCCGATCGCCTCGGTCACGCCCTCGAAGAGGTCCGCGTGGTTGTCGACCAGGTGCCGCGCCCCGTAGACCCCGCCGGCCTCCTCGTCCGCGAGGAACGCCAGTACGACGTCCCGCGGCGGCTTACGCCCGCTCCGGAGCCGCTCGCGTACGACCGCGAGGGTCATGGCGTCCATGTCCTTCATGTCGACGGCGCCCCGGCCCCACACGCACCCGTCGGCGATCTCGCCGGAGAACGGGTGGTGCGTCCAGTCGTCGGCATTCGCGGGCACGACGTCCGTGTGCCCGTGGATCAGCAGCGCGGGCCGGGACGTGTCCTCCCCCTCGATCCGCGCGATCGTCGAGGCCCGCCCGGGGCGCGACTCGATGATCTGCGGCTCCAGCCCCACCTCGGCGAGCTTCTCCGCCACGTACTCGGCGGCGGCGCGCTCCCCCGGTCCCTCATTGCCGCCGTAATTACTGGTGTCGATCCTGATCAGATCGCGGCACAGCTCGACGACCTCGCTCTCGGCGCTGCCCTGGGGGCTGCTCTCGGCGCTCACACTGCCTCCTCGTCTCGCGGGTTCGCCCCCATCCTCCCGCTCCCCGTCCCCCGCCCCAAGAGCCGGGTGATCCACACCCCGAACCAGTGCTAAGGTTTACCCCGTCGCAACGGCCACGGCGCCGGGCGGCCCACCAGTCGGGGTGGCGGAATGGCAGACGCGCTAGCTTGAGGTGCTAGTGCCCTTTACAGGGCGTGGGGGTTCAAGTCCCCCTCCCGACACAGACGGTAATCCCGACGTGTGCGGGTCGAGATGAGTCTCGGCCCGCACTAGTTGTTGTGCGGGCTCGTAGGTGAGGCGGAGCCCGAGCCTGGCGTAGACCTCGGCTTTGTCGTCGGGGTCAGCCCGGCGGAGGGCGGAGAGCAGGCCACCGAGTGAGTCGATGAGGGCACGAAGATCACTCCGGCCCATCCGTGGGCTCGGTCCCTTCGGAGAAGTGAGCTCCCTCAAGCGCTCCGTCGCGGCGGCACGGGCCGCCTGGGCCCCCCGCTCCACTCGGCGATCAGCGCCGGGTCGGCCCCCGCCGCCAGAGCCGCGCGGTAGCGCCCGAGCTTCCGATCGCACTCCTTGAGCGCCTGCCGGGCGCTCTCCGCCGTAGGGCTGGTGTCCGGCTGGGCCTCTTCCAACGCAGCCAGGGAGTGCTCGATCGAGGACGGGGCGAAGGCACCAGCCAGCCAGGCGTCCACCGGTCCGACCAGGACGTCCTCGCGCAGCGAGACGCTCAGTGGGCGGTCGATACGGTTGGCCAAGGCATACTCCTCGGGGAAACGGCACCGGTAGCGGGTGACTCCCCCGCTCCAGTTGCCCTGCATCCGCCGCTGGCAGAACTCGCGGATGATCATTCCCTTGAAGACGCGGGGATGCCGGGTGCGTACGACTTCCCGTCCGGTGGACGCGGGGCAACGGGAGGCCATGCGGTCCTGGACCTGCTGGAAGATGTCCTGGCTGATCAATGCGGTGTGGGCGGGGTACTCGGAGCGGATCCACGCCTCCTTGGCGTTCCAGAACTGCTTGCTCTGGTGGCCGAGGGCGACGTTCTCCACGTCGATGAGGGATTCCTGCCTGCGCTGCCGGTTCCAGACCTGGTGCCCGGTGTAGCGCGGGTTGGTGAGGATCACGCGGATCGCGCTCTTGGACCAGGCGATACCGCTGCGGTGCCGGTTGACTGCGGACCCGTTCATCAGCAGGGGGTGACCCATGGCTGTGATCGGCGCCGGGCTCGCCGCGCTCCTCCTGGTCCTGGTGCTCCTCGCCGCGAGCACGGGCGGCGCCCCCTCAGCGCTCACCGGCACAAGCAGCACCCGCCCCAGCAGCCACGCACGCACGGACATCCGCCCCGGTACCTGACCCTCTACCAGCAGGCCGCCCGCACCTGCCCCGGCCTGGACTGGAGTGTCCTCGCCGCCGTCGGAAAGATCGAATCGAACCACGGCCACAGCCGCCTCCCCGGCGTCCGCTCCGGTACGAACTCCGCCGGAGTCAAGGGCCCATGCAGTTCCTGCAGCCCACCTTCGACACCGTCGTCGCGAACCGCCCCACCCTGCGCGAGAGCGGGTCCCTCTCCCCCGACGACCCGGCCGACGCCATCCCGGCCGCAGCCGCCTACCTGTGCAGCAGCGGCGCCCGCGACAAGCACAACCTCCGCAAAGCGCTCTACGCCTACAACCACTCCCCCACCTACGTCCGCGAGGTGCTGGCCACCGCCCGCCGCTACCGCCACGCACCCGCCCGCGCCTCCAACCCGAGGGCCGCGCGCGCCATCGCGTTCGCCCGCGCGCACCTCGGCCAGCCCTACCGCTGGGGCGGCAACGGCCCCGCCGACGGCGGCTTCGACTGCTCCGGCCTGCCCCAAGCCGCCTACGCCGCCACAGGAATCCCCCTGCCCCGTGTAGCCGAGGACCAATACCCCGCCACCACCGAAGTCCCCGCCGCAGACCCCCTGCGCCCCGGAGACCTCGTCTTCTACGGACACCCCGGCACCATCCACCACGTCGGCCTCTACACCGGGGGCGGCCAGATGATCCACGCCCCGAAGCCAGGCGCCACCATCCGGACCGAGCACTACCAAGAACCCGGTACTGGGGAACCACCCGCCCCACCGATCGCCCTCACCTCTCATCGGACAGCATCCTCACCGGCCGGGACGGCTCCTAGTGACGACTCCCCGTGATCGCTGCAAGAGCCCACTCGGGGTCGCCCTGGCGGAGCAGCCGGAAGACGCCCTGACCAGCTTGAGGGTGGTCCGGCGGCCAGCGGGCCGTCTACGGGAATCCTGGGTGCGAGCCAAAGGGTCAACCTGGATCCCAGGGCAAGATCACGCGTCCTCGGCTATGCCGTGCGGTTTCGCCATCGCATGACGGCACGGCGTCCGCCCACTGGTACGGTCGCGTGGTGCCGCGCCCGAGGGCTCGCTCGTCGAATTGACCGGATACGCGGGCCTGGAATGGGCGTGCATTGCCAGCGCCGCGCAGTGATGATCGAGGCAACTGATGGCAGGGGACTTATGCGCAGCTTCATCCGGATACCAGTGGCATTGAGTGTCACCGCCCTGGCCTTGACCGCCTGTAGTGTGGGTTCCGGGTCATCCAACTCCTCCGTAGCGACACCGGAGTTGGAGAAGCAGGTGAATCAGGCGCTGACCCAGAAGGTCGGCCAGTCTCCGAAGAAGGTCGACTGTCCCGACGAGCTAGAGGCTGAGAAGGGCGCAGAGACCCGGTGCACGCTCACCACCCCGGAAGGGCCCCGCTATGGGGTCACCGTCACGGTTAGCAGCGTGCAGAGCGGCAAGAAAGCGAACTTCGACATCAAGGTCGACGAAAAGCCGCAGTGAAACCGCAGCAGCGACATCACCACGGACCTTCGTGGCCGGGGCGTTGAGCAGGGCCGGAGAGTGTCGCGGCTGGCAGGCGATGAGTTCACCGTACCGAGGACGAGGACAGCCGTTCCTGCTGCCAACGCTAGGACTCGGCTCCGGTGTCCGGGCGAACGGTACCCAGAAACTCCTGGAAGTCGCCGATGACAGCGTCCGTCTGGGCCGCAGTGGCGGTCAGGGCCACGCGGATCACCGCTCGTTTGTTGGGGGTGTTGACGTCGAGCATGGCCAGGTATGCCTGGACCTGGACAAGGTCGCGACGCGCGCCCCCTGCCTGAGCCGAGAATCTCATCACCTGTGTCAGACCAGGGGCGTCAGGGGATCCGACCTCCGCACGGTCGACCACCTCGACCGAATCGGCGAGTTCACGCATCCGCTGTACTGACTCATCGGCGATTTCGGCCAGCGACGCCACGTCCGGCCGGTACTCACCATCGATAGTGATGCTGGCCCTGAAGCCGTCGTCAAGCTCCGGGTACAACGCGGCGAAGGCCACGCCGGGCGCACCGACCTTGTCAGGGTCCGCGGGGCTCCACCCCTCCGGCAGCCGGAACACGACGGGAACCGGCAGTGTCGTGGGCATCTCACGCCCTCCTTCCGGGGCATCACCTCAGAACAGATCTTCAGAACGCGCCCGTGACTCCGTCCTTGAGTTTTCCGGCTCCGCTGGCCACAGCCCCGCCCCAATCCTTCGCGGTGTCGGCCACCTTGCCGGGGTCGACGGTTATCTCAAGGCCCACCAGGCCACCAACGGGGAGCACGGGAGTTGCCCCCGCTCTGCCTCCGACGTGCCACGTGCCGTTGTCGTCTTTTTCCACTCCAATGAAAGCTTCCACCCCCTCGCCTTCCCAGGTCTCGGCCGTCCCGCCGATCCCGATGCCTCCCGCCTCCACGCCGCCCGCCGCGGTCTGCTTCTCCCCGGCGAACGCCTTCCCGCCGAGTCCGGTCTGCGGCGCGCCGACGGCGGCGGTGCCCTTGGCCTCCGCGCCGGCGAAGTAGCCGCCGCGACCGTAGGCACCGAAATATCCGGCCTCCATGCGCCCCTCGGCCAGCCCTCGTACACCCCCGGACGCCTCGGCTTCGGCGTCAATTCCCGATTCGGTGACCCCGAAGTTCGCGGAGGTCTTTCCGCCCACATAGCCGTCGGCGAGTCCGGAGAGCTTCACGTCGCCGTTGGACACGGACCCTTCCGCAGTAGTATGGGCCAGGTCGATGTACGCCTTGGCCATCCCCTGCCGGCCGTAACCAACGCCGCTGGCAGAGCGACCAGCGTCCAGCCCGTTCCCCTTGAGACTGCCCTCTGCGTGCCACCCACCGGAAGTCGTGGACGTCTTGTCCTTCTTATTTCCACCATTCTGTGCCGCCGGTTCCGGGATCACGTCCTTGGCGTCAGCGTTGAACCCCCCGGGCGCGCCTTTGTCCTCCTTCTCCACAACGGCCGCTTCGAGCGCGGTCTTGACCCCCACGTCGAATTCATTGATGCTCTTGACGTACTTCTTGATCTCGGCGTTGGCGTCGGCGACTTCGTCCATGACGGCCTGCCAACTGCCCGACTGCACCAGTGACCGCTTCTCCTCCGGACCGTCAGGCTCAAAGAAGACCTCCCCTTGGGAACTCACCGTGTAGCCCCTGGTGCGCAGATCCTCAATGTAGTCGGACAGTGCCCCTTTCGAATCCGTCAGTTGCGCATGGGCGTCGCGCAGAATCTTGGATATGGCGTGAGCCTCGTTCTTCGCCGCACCGAACTCGGAATGAGTGTTGTCCGAAGCCGATCCGTAGAGTTCGAAGGCCGCTCCCCGCCAGGAGTCGTCCGACAGACCGCGCACATGGTCGCTGTATCGGCCCTGCAGCTCGCGGAACTTGTCCCCCATCCTCTTCCATGCCCGCGAGGCATCCAACAGGGAGGACAGGTTCACGTGCATGATGTCGTGGTAAGTGAGCGTCATGACGTCCCCGTCGGCATGCCTCAGAGATTGTTAATCTTGCTGTAGGGGGAGGGTTCCGGCGCTACCGACCGAATCTTCCGCTCCGTACCGGCATCATTCCCATGAATCAGCTTTTTCGCTCCGCGCAGGGCATCCCTCTCCGAAGTGAGCCGGTCCAGCAGGTTTTTCACTTGCCGCTCCCACACCGTATGCGCGTCGGACAACCCCTTCGATATCTCCCACCCCTGAAACTGGCCGCCCGTGAACACGCTGTCACCGGTAGTACCCGAAGGGCTCATCGGTACCCCCTGCCCCTGCGACGCACCGATGACGCCGGACGTCTCAAGGTCGGCATGCCCGCCGACCCTCTTCGTATCGGGAGCCAGATGTTCTTCGAGATACTTCGCCGCCCGCCTCTTGGAACTCTCCAACGACGCCATGCTGACGGGACCTTGACCACCGCCCCCAGGCGGGTAAGGCGGCCGGTTCTGCTGAAAGTGGGGCGAGCCCGCATCCGATGACATATATTCCCCCCTGCACCCATCAATCTGACCAGGGCCGGAAACAGCTCACCCGGTCAGAAATCCTTCGGTACTACGCTGCGCCAGGCCCATCCCGCCTTGAGGACCACATCCTGCACGGGCTGTTTCATATCCGCGCTGTCAAAGCTGAACGACTCCCGGAGGCGCCGACGACCATCGGGCCCCCGCTCGATAGCCCACTTCTTGGAAACCGTCCTCGCCGGCCCCCGGCTCCACTGACGTCCTACCTGCGCCCTGGGCGGGTCCCCGGCCCAGGTGACCTCCCGCTGCTCCTCAATGGCATGCACCTCGCGCTCCTCGGCAGACAAGCGCATCCGGATCGTGAGCGTACGGTCGAGCTGATGCCGGATGAAGAAGTTCCGCCCTGCCGGCTCCGCGAGACGCCACTCCGCCACAAGGTCGGCGCCCTCCGGGGTACCGTCGCGCACGGCCCAGGGGACGTCCGGACCGTTGAGGCCGAGCAGAGCAGCTCGTACCTCCTCCGAAGAACATGGATCAACGCCCTCGGGAGGTCGTTTCGCATAGCTTCGCTTGAACAACAGACGCAACAATCCCATAGCGGAACACGACCCTATGAGCCCGCAACTGACGACACAAGAGGATCCGTGACCGTCTAGTCACAGTCCGAAACAGCGGGCCCCCGCCCTCAAGACAGAGGACCAGGTCGAGCACCTGTGTCGATCCCGTCAAGACAGCAACCCCGGTGAATTCAGACTGTGTTACGCCTCCGGCTCCCCGGCCAGGAAGGTGGCCCGCATGAGCCGCCCTGGGTCGGCGTCTTCCGCCCGGATCGGGTCTTCGAAGACTTCCGGGTCGTCGTAGACGGGTTCGCCGCTGGGGCAGCGGGTGTAGGGGACCATGCCGAAGTCGATGCCGTCGGTGGCGTGGTAGCTGGTCCACATGAGGGCTTCCTGCTCGCCTTCGCGCAGCGGGAGGTTGGCCACGGGGCGGCCGAGAACGCAGTCGTCCTGGAAGACCACCACCATGGACACCATGAACACCCAGACTCTGGCCTCGACGGTGCGGGCCTTGTGGGCCGCGTGTTGCTCGAAGGCCGCTGCGGTGGCGTCGTCGCGCAGGTAGTCGTAATCGGACATGGTCCACTGGCGAGTGCCGCGGATGGAGACGATGGCTGGGCAGTCGCGGGCGGTGACGGCCCACTCCAGGCGGGCGGAGACGTCGAGCAGCAGTTCCTCGGTCTCCGGGGTCATCGTGCCGGACCTGTCTCGGGGCTTGCGGTGTGCACGGCTCCCCCCTCTGGCTGCCGGTCCAGGGTGTCCTTGTACAGGGAGCGTAGAGGGCGGGCCGGTGCGGGTCAGGGGTTGCGCGGAGGGTGCGGGGTAGGGCCGTGAGGTGGTCGTGGAGCTGGTGGAGGAGGAGGTTGGCGGCTACTGACGCCTTCACGCCCAAGATCACCTGCTTGGTCGCCGATGGCACGGAGACCCCGAAGCGTTGGGTACTCCGAGCCGTCGCCCGAGGCGGACCGGAAGATCGCTTCGCTGTTTCCGTTCAGATATGGAACGACCGCGAGGGTGGCCAAGCTGTCCGCGTGGGGAATCCCGCCTACGAACTGCGCCCCTGGTGTGCTGTCCGTCTCGTCGGGGCGCACGTCCAGCCGGTAGCTGTTACGGGCCGCCGCGTCGCAAACAGCTCAGTGATGCATCGTCCGGCGATCCACTACAGGGGTTTCCCCGTTGCGCTTGACGTACTGCCACGCGCACGGCTCTCCTGACTCCACCCAGACAGCGGCGACATCGCACGTGCTCATGATCACGCGCAGTCGCTTTGCGAAGATGAGCGCCGAGTCCTGCGTGACGTCATCGCTCACGTCGTCCGTGCCGTATGGCGCGCAACCGCCACGAACGACTGTGGCGCTGCCCTTCATTCGTTTCCGGGAGCGTGTCGTATCCACTGTGCGGCAGTAGCACGTAAGAGGGCGGCAGCACCTCTCCCCGTGGGTCCATCCCCGCGTGCGCGGGGAGCAGTCGGTGCGCCAGGAGTCCCAGAATCCGGAGTCGGGTCCATCCCCGCGTGCGCGGGGAGCAGATTCCGGCCGTGAGGAGCACCGAGACGCCCCGAGCCATAAGCCCTCCCGACTCAGCCGCAACCACAACCCAGCTCCAGAAGAGCAACCCGTCCAGACCGGCTGACGCTTGGCACGCACCCCAACGCCTCCATGCCCTCACGGCAACCGCGGATCGTCGACTCGCACAGCCGCCACGAGTTCACGGGCCCGACGGGCACCGATATGCAGGTCCCTCCGCAGAGTCTCCGCGGAGACAGGACGTTGGTGCACCTCACGGTGCCGCGAATCCCTCGCCAGCGCCTCCCCCAGCGAGGGATCACCCTCACCCGACCATCCGTCCCCGCCTCCCACGTCCCCCAGAGCCAAAGCCCCCTCGCATGGGGCCCGAGCGCGGTGGACGAGCAGCTCAACCGCCAGCGGCAGCGCCACCGGAGGCCAGTCCGCCACCAACGGCCACCACGACGCGCTCGCCGGCCGGCTCCGCCCCACCCCGCAATGCGAACCCCTGCCGATACACGTACGAGGAATACGCACCCACCGCCGCTACCCAAACCTCGACGAGGCTCCGGAGCTCACCCATTGATGATTCGACGAGCGGACGCCGCCTCCACAGAGGCAAACCACGCCTGGGTGACAGCGGGCTCGGTCTGCACCTCGTTGCTCCACCGGGCGACGGCCGGGAGGTCGGTGGTCTCGTGGCGAACGTGTTCTCCGCGCCTGCAGGGTTGTCCCGCAAAGTCCTCGCCGAAGACCTCCGTGTCAGGCCGCCGGCATCGAATTTCTCGCCCCCTCGCCAACCCGTCACGGGCGGGTTGGAGGATACCGAAGAGTCGACGGCTCCGCGCCCGTCGGGATCCGCTTACCGAAAGGGCGCGTACCAATTCTTCGGCAGGCCCTGGATGGACTCGATTTCAGCAATATCGTCGTTCACGATACGCAGCGAAGAGTACGTGGGCTGATAATTCACTGCTGACATCGCGTGCTCACTGGTGATCACTACCAGCCTGACATCCTGGGGGCTCACCACCGCGAGATGCGATTCAAAACCGATCCTGGGGTCACTGAGGACGACGGATTCGCACACCTGAGCGTCAGCTTGTTTGAGGGTGAGGCTCCAAGTGGTCTCCCACGAGCCATCCTCCAGCTTTCTGACGTCACCCCACTTCGTCTTCCGGAGGTACGACACCGAATATTCGTCCGGCGCTTCACTCATGGAGTTATCGGACCGATCCATTTCACAACCCTGTTTATTTCTTCGAAGGAATCCGGATGGAATATTATTTCCGTCGGCACATCTTCACCCACCTCCCTTGTCGCCACCTTCCCTTCATTCACCAGCTTTTCATACACCTCTTCCGGTATGCGCGCAATGACAACGCTTGATGGCGCATGGTTGTCCACTCGGAGCCCCCATTCGTAGGCCGCCTGGAACCCCGGTGACTGTGGACCCGCCACTTCGTGCACAGAGAAGTGACCTGGCCTGCTCAGTGAGCCTCCATTGGTGGCAGCCCGGGCCGCGTCCGTATTCAGGCCGTCTCTGACGATGCTCTCCGCGTGCGCCAGCGTGGTGCCGTGGGCGAAGTCGCGATACGGCCCCAGCCCAAGAGGGTCGGCCCAGGTATGCGGGTTGTGAACATAGCTCGCGCTGTTCGGAGCAGGGGCCAGGCCCAGGGGATCGGGAGATGCGTAGCGCGCCGTCTCCGGATCGTAGTAGCGGAAGCAGTTGTAGTGCAGCCCCGTCTCCGGGTCAGCGTATTGGCCCGGAAAGCGCAGGGGTGTGTACGCCGTGGCGTCGGCGTTCCACGTCGTCGTGCCCCACAGAGTCGTTCGGGCGTGCCAGGCCAGGTCCCCTCTTTCTGAGATCAACTCCGTTGGTGTGCCGATCAGATCCGTGACGATGGCGAAGAATCGGGAGTCGATCTCGGACTGGGAGGAGTCGCGGGTGACGCGTTCTGTTTGTGCGACGGGCGTGAAGCCTTGGTGGTCCCATGTGAGCGTGACCGGGTTCGGGTTCGGGCCCATGGTGGTCTGTTCGATGAGTGTGGCTCCATGCCACGTGAAGTCAACGCGTTCCCGACCAGATTCCTTGGATATCCGGCGGCCCAACGGGTCGTAGCGGTACGTCCACTCTGTGCCGCCCGGGGTCACGACTCGCCGGAGCCGGTCTTCCGCATCCCATTCGTAACGCCACGTTTCCGGCTTCTTCGAAAGTCGGCGTTTCCGGCGAAGGACCAAGCGGCCCGCGCCATCGTGTTCGTAGTGGATACGACCCGCCGATTGAATTCTCGTGCCGGTGTGGGTTCGGGCTCCCGCGGCTTGCGCAGGGGCCAGTCCTGACGGCCAGACTGCCTCTGTCTGGTTCCCTGCCTCGTCGTACGCATAGCGTTCCGCCCAGTCACGCGCCCGCACTGTTGTGACACGGCCTGCACTGTCCAGCTCGTAGCGGCGCGTTCCGTTCAGGCTGTCCCGGACCTCCAACAGATTGCCGTCCGGCCCATAGGAGTAGGTCCGCTGCTGGATGTCGGCCACGTTCTGATGTGTGAGGCGACCTGTCGGGTCCCAGCGTTGGGACAGCAGAGGCGAACCCTCCATTCGGCGGTCTCGCTCGCGACCCGCCGCGTCGTACACCGAGGTGAGCGTACGGCCCTGTGTAGTGAGACTAGTGCGGTTGCCAGCCGCGTCGTATGCGTAAGTCGTCTGCGCGCCCGTGGGCGTCTCACGACGCCTTGCGCGGCCCAGTGCGTCGTACACAAAGGTCGTGGCCCTGCCGTCGATCAGTTCCGTCTTCACGCGGCCCATGCGGTCGCGTTGCAGGATCAGGTCGGTGTCGGGGCAGGTCGCCTGGGTCAGGCGGCCCGCCGGGTCGTAGGCGTACGTCGTGATCGCGCCCGCCGCGTCCTTGCGTATGAGACGGCCCGCCGCGTCCCGCTCGTACGTGATCCGCTCGCCCAGCGCGGTCGTCGTGGCAGACAGGCGGCCTGTCGGGTCCAGGTCGTAGCGCCGGGTGCGTCCGTCGAAGTCGGTCTCTCCCACGAGCCGGTCCGCGTCGTCGTAGGAGTAGCTCCACGTCAGTCCCTGGGGGTTGCGGACCTGTGTGAGTCTCAGCCGGGAGTCGTGCGCGAACGTGTAGCGGACACCGTCGGGTCCCGTGCGGGCGGTGAGCAGGTCGAAGTGGGTGTACTCGTACGTTGTTGCGCCGCCGACCGGGTCGATGTGACGGGTGCAGTTGCCCTCGCCGTCGTACTCCCAGCGCTCCTCCGCGCCGTCCGGGCCGACGCGGCGCGCGAGCTTGCCCTCGACCGTCCAGGTCAGGCGGGTCGTATCGCCGAGCGGGTTGACGATCGCGGTCGGGTTGCCGAAGGCGTCGCGGCGGTACGTCGTGCGTCCGCCCAGCGGATCTGTGATCTCGACCGGCAGGCCGGCGGCGTCGCACCGCACCTGTGTCGTGTGCCCCAGCGGGTCCGTGACCGCGGTCAGGTGGCCCTCCGGCGTGTACGCGTAGCGCGTCGTGTGGCCGACCGGATCCGTGGTCGCCGTGCGGTTGCCGCGCTCGTCATACGTATGGAGCCAGACCGCGCCGTCCGGGCCCGTCACTTCCATCGGGAGCCCCAGGGCGTTGTACGTCACCCTCGTCCGTGTGCCGTCCGGCGCGGTCTTGGCGGTCGGGCGGCCCTCCGCGTCGCGTTCCACACGCGTCGTGTGGCCGAGCGCGTCGGTGCGCGCGAGCACTCGGTGATGGGCGTCGTGTTCGGTGCGGGTGATCGCGCCCGTCGGGTCGATGACGGTGGCGATCTGATTGCGGTCGTTGACCAGGTACCGCGTCCGCGCCCCGAGGGAGTTGGTGACCGTCGTGACCCGGTGCCCTGTTGCGGCGTCCCGCTGGTCGTAGGTGAAGGTGGCCTGCATGTGGCCCTCTTCGCCGGACTGCCATACGCAGCGGTCGTGCTCGTCGTAGGCGTACCGGTAGTGGGAGTTGTTGGTGTCGGTCCAGGACGTGATGCGGCCCTGCGCGTCGTAGCCGAAGCGCAGGGGGAGGCCGGAGGATTTCGTGATCTCGGCCAGGTTCCCGGCCGCGTCGTAGCCGTAGTGGACGACCGGCTGATCGCTGCCGTCCTTCGCCGCGCCCGCCA
This sequence comes from Streptomyces albiaxialis, assembly GCF_039530985.1. Classification (NCBI taxonomy): domain Bacteria; kingdom Bacillati; phylum Actinomycetota; class Actinomycetes; order Kitasatosporales; family Streptomycetaceae; genus Streptomyces; species Streptomyces albiaxialis. The sequence goes on along the minus strand of NZ_BAAAPE010000028.1, from coordinate 51,219 downwards.
GCGACAGGGAGGTGATGCGGCCGTCCGCCGTCGCCACCTTCACGTGATAGCCGCCGGAGTGGACGAGGGCACGCGGGGCGCCGTCCCCGTCGTATTCGAACGTGATCTCGTTGCCGTTCCGGTCCGAGATCTCGGCGAGCAGCGCGACCCCGTCGCAGGCCGGATCCCCGGCGGGGCCCGTGAAGTGCAGGACACGGCCGGAGTCCGGTTCGGTGACCGTGTAGTCGCCATCGGCCGTACGGGCGAGTTCCCAGCAGGGCCCCGTCCGGGCGAGGACCGGCACGCCCGGTGCCGGGTGCGGGAAGGCGAGGAGGAGGTTCGCCTCCCCGTGCAGGACGACGCCCTCCGCGTCGATCTCCAGGCGCTGGTCCAAGGTGCTGGACCAGGTCGGACCGAACCACCGCCCCGCCCGATAGGAGGACTCGAACTGCCGTCGTACCAGCAGCGGCAGTACGCCCGGAAGGGTCAAGTCCGTCTGCGGCATCAGCATCCGGCCGGTGGCGAAGTCGACTGGATCCTCACCGACCTGTTTGGACTCCTCGGGCCTGCTCCCGTTGTGCGGCTCCTTCTCCGCCGCTTCGCGCCCGGCCCGCCGCGCGGCTCCGCCCTCCGCCCGCTCCGCGCCGCGGGCCGCCTTGCTCGCCGTGCCGCCCGCCTTGCCCGCACCGCCCATGAGCGCGTCGACGGAGAAGGTGCCCAGGTACTCCTGCGGGTCCTTGATGAACGAGCGCCACTCGCCCTTCGCCATGCCGATTGGGTCCTGCGCGGAGGCGAGCATGCCGCTCGCCATGCCGTTGAGGCGGGTGGCGTACTCGTCCGGGTGCGTGAGGTTGTACGGATTGACCAGGCTGGTCTGCTTGCCGTAATTCACCATGCCCGAGCCGGCCTTCACCGCCCCGGCCATCCCATGCTCCGCGTTCAGGGCCCAGCCCTTCACGCCGCTGCGTGCCCGAGCCAGATACGAGGGCCTGGGCGGGGCCGCCTCCCGCGCCGCTTCCACCGCCGCCGTCGCCACGCGGGCCGCCTCGTCACGCTGCCGACGCGCCTCGGCCAGCGTCTCGCGGGCCTCGGCCATCCCCGCCTCGCCCGGGTCCTCGGCCGACGGCTTGTCCGGCAGCATCCCCTTCTTACGGTCCTTCTTCGGCAGCTCCTTGTACGCCGCCAGCGCGTCCGCGTAGAACTTCGCCGCCCGCCCGTGCGCCGCCGAGGCCGACTGCCCCTTGCGGTACGCCCGGATCGCGTCGCCTGCCTGCCGCTGCGCCCACTCCACCGTCCCGGCGAAGTCGTCCAGCGCCTTGCCCGCCTTCTCACACGCGTCCGCCGCCTTGAACCAACGCCGGGGCTGGACATCCGCCTTCTCCCGGAACGCGTTGGCCGCCTCACCCCTCAAATGGCGCGAGTCCAGGCCGCGCATCCCGCGCCCGACCGCGTTGAACGCCTTCTCGAAATCCTTCAGATAACGGGCGGTGGAGCGCAGCTTTGACGGGCTGCCGTGGATCAGGTCCTTCGCCGACTCCGACTCGCCCAGCTCCCGCTCCGGCACGTCGCCGCCGGTGCGGTTGTTGACGCCCTCGCCGAACCCCCGCGTGACATCCGCGGCCTTGTGCCAGCCCCACTCATCCATCTGACCGGCCGCCGCGTCCGTACCCTTACGCAGCTGCTCCCCACCGGCCTCGACGGCTCCCTCGACCGGATCCTTGACCCAGTCGGGCGCGGTGTCGTTGTACAGGTCCTTCGCGCCGTCGCCCAGCTTGCCCAGGCCGTCGCCGAGCTTGTCCTTCCAACCCACCCGTCAACCCCCCGGCCGCCCCTGCGGCCGTTGTCCCATCAGCCGTCTCAGCCGTCTCAGTCGAAGAGGCCGAACGCCGCGTCCCCGTACCCCTGCTCGGCCAGCTCGTCCTCGGTGGTGTGCGGGTTGGCCGCGGGAGAGAGCGCCTGTGCGGCCTGCTTGATCGTCGTCGAGCGGTAGCGGTCCTCCTCCCACGTCATCCCCGCGCCCAGCCCGAGGGCCTGTGCGATCTCGTCCGCGTCCGCCATCAGGCCGCGCACGCCCCACTCCCACTCCTCGCAGAAGCCCTCGAAGGCGTCGGACAGCGCCTTGTCCCCCGCCTGCTTCTTCGTCAGCTTCATCTCCTCGAACCCGCTGCCCTGTGCGGCGTCCGTGGCCGTGCCGACCTCACGCAGCTCGTCCAGCGCGGAGTTGATGCCCTTGGTGAGCGTCCTGACCGTGGACTCGTCCACCTGCAAGTCGCCCGCGTCACCCACGAGTCCGCCTCTCCCTCCCTCGTCTCGGTGAGCGAGTACCGTATCTCTACGCGACCGTCAGATCGCAAGAGGTAGTCGGGTAGCGCTCCCACGCCCCTTATCGGAACTGACTGTGATCCCTTCACTACAGTTGCTACGGTCGGGTACGCGTCAAGTTCCACGCCCGTCACCCCCGCCCCACAGGGAGCACCCACCATGCAACGCCGCCGTATCGCTGTCTCGTTGGCCGCACTCGCCACCGCATCGGCGCTCGTACTCGCCGGGTGCGGCGGCGGGGACGGCGGGGGTGGAGGCGACGGTAAGAGTGACAAGATCCAGGGAGCCGGGAACGGGAAGAAGGCTTCCCCTTCGTCCTCAACGGGTGAACGGGCGAGCGCAGCGGACAACTTCGGCACGGCCGACATCAAGCTGCCGAAGGACCTCAAGCTCACTTACGACTGGGACAAGCCATCGGACCCGGCCAAGGCCGCGGCGCTGGATGGAGCCGCTGACTACGTGCGAGCCATGATGCACAGCAGCGCCACGCTGGACCCCAAGGACCCGTTGATCGCCAAGCACTCCGTACCTCTGCAGAGCGCTCAGGCGGCAGCATCCGCCAAGGCCCGTGCAGGGATGAAGTCCAAGAAGACGGTGACGGGCACCTTCCACCACTACCGCGCCAACGTGGGTGATGTGGTGAAAGGAAATCTGGCCGAAGTCTCCTTCTGCGCGGACCAGTCCAGGTACTTCAGCAAGGACGTCGAGAGCGGAAAGATCCTGCGCACCAAGCCCGGACCCGGCCGATACCTTCACTTCTCGCTGGTCATGCAGAAGGGAACGGACGAGAAGAGCATCTGGCGTGCGAAGACCATCGAGTTGACGACGAAGGCGGTGAAGGAATGCGCAAAGTAGCCGCACGGTGCACGATCGTCTCCACCGCCCCGGCCCTGGCCTTGGTCGCTCTTGGTTCGCCGGCACTGGCGGACGAGGACCCGTCAGGCTGGGGCGCGGTCCAAGAGGCTTCAGACCAGGCGTCAGGCCAGAAGGACGGCAAGCGGTATTCCGCCTCCGCCGGCCAGGTCTCCCTCAAGGGCGACGCCCAAGGCCAAGAGGGCTCGGCGAGAGGCGGCGGCAACCTCTCCGTCCCCGCCGCGAACTGGGAGCCCCCGCCCTGCTGGTACGCCCCCAAATACACCCCCAAGGAACTCAAGAAGGAAGTCGACGCCTCCCCCTACGAACTGACCGGACAGCGGCCCGACAACGGACGGAAGAAGGAAGACGTCGACGGCTCCATCCGCGACAAGTACACGAAGGGCGACTACAAGAACTTCAACCTCAAAAAGCAGGGCGACGGCATGTTCTGGGCCGCCGTCCCCAATCCCAACGAGCCCGACAAGGCCAAGGCCCAGTCCTGCACCGAGCTGCCCTTCTGGGTGAAGAACGGCGAACAGCCTGACGTGCCCGGCGCCATCGACACCAAGATCCTCGCAGCGCTTGCCTACCAGGCCATCGAGGTCCCCGACACCGAAGTCGAGCTGAACCCCAAGAACAAGCAGACCGTCCGCCTGCCCACTTGGACCTGGCTCGACAAAGCCACCTTCAAGCCCGTCTCGGTGACCGCCTCCGTCGACCTCGGCGGCGGCGAGGAGCTCTCCGCCACCACCACCGCCAAACCCGGCGCCCTCAACCTCGACCCCGGCACCGAGGACGCGAAGCTCCACCCCGCCTCCGGGAAGTGCCCGGCGAAAGAGAGCGGCACCATCGGCACCCCCTACACCAAGGGAAACGCCAAGAAGACCCCGCCCTGCGGCCTGACCTACCTGCGCTCCACCCCCAAGGGCGAGACCTACACCCTTCAGGCCTCCGTTGTCTGGGAAGCGGCCTGGAAAGGGTCCGACGGAACCAGCGACACCCTCCCGGACGGCACCTTCGGCAACGAACAGCCCGTCACCGTCCAGGAAGTCCAGTCCATCAACCGCTGACTCCCGCCTCGCCCTCCGACCGCCCTTCCCTCACTCGCCGATCAGCCATCCCGCTCCCGTCCCTCTCCACGCCTCGATGGAGGCTGATCTCCACACGAGCAGGGGCAGAACATCGAACGGGCCGGCACAGCAACATGCCGCTCCGCGCTCTCGGCACGCGGAGAGAAGAGGACGCGACCGCCACAGTAAGTCGGTAATCGGGCCCACCCCGCGTGCGCGGGGAGCAGTCTCGCTGACCTGGTGGTTTACCACGCCGGGAAGCCGTTCTGAGCAACTAACGAGGATTCGGAAATTTCCACCTCGTGGTCGAGTAAGACACCAACCGGCCTGCGCTCTGGTCGAACGCAGCCCACGGCCAACAGTGGGCAAGAACTGCTTCGTGACGGCTCACCCGCAGCACGGCTCCAGCGGGCAGTCACTCAGGTCTGCCAATGCTTGGCGCGCACGGTTCGTCCAGACCTCGACGCAGGCCTCGAACGCACTCCCCTGATCGCAGGCGCCGCGTCGTAACGGTCGTCCCTTCGCGTCATCCGGCCGAGCACTGCCTCTTCCAGCGCCGAACAATTGTCCGCACACGGTGTCCGTACGTGTTCACGGGCATGCTTCACCAGCGCTGCCGCGCTGCCGGGCCTCGTGCTTCGCGTCAGCCGCACCTCGGCAAGGGGGTGTCACCCCTCGGTGCGGTGCCCCACAGTGCTGGCCCGGCTTCCAGGCGGGAAGTCGCGGTGCCAGGGCTGGTTGACCGCTCCGGCGAACGGAATGTCGAAGCCCAGCTCGACGATGCGGTAGTCCGGCCCGAGGACCGCCTCGCTGACGGCACGTACCCAGGGATGGTCGACGAGGTCGACGAAGCCCCGGAGCTGCTCCGGATGGATCTCCACGTAGTAACGGTTCGGGCCCCGCCCCACCGCGCCGCCCGGCCGCTGCCGCGCTTCCTCGAAGGCCTGCTCGATGTCCTCGCGGACCCGGTCCGCCCATTCCGGGGCGAAGGCGCCCCGGCGGGCCGTGATGCCGTCGGTGTAGAGGGCCCGCACCGCGTCCCCCACCTCCGCGTATCCGACGGGCGCGGAGGCGTCACCGGCCGACGAGGGCACGGGGAGTTCGGGCGGCGCGGCTGCCACCGAGCCGCGTCCCGACTGGACTCGGCGGACCGAGGTCACGGGGGCGGTGCCCGCGGGCATGGCGACGCTCTTCTCCGCCGTCGCCGCCGTGGTCGCGCTCCAGGTGCAGGACCGGCAGAACCGCAAGGAAGTGGACGTGACCCGGCAGGGGCAGATCACCGACCGTTTCAACAACGCGGTCGACAACCTCGGCGACAAGGCGGACGAAGTCCGGCTCGGGGGGATCTTCGCCCTGCGCCGGATCATGGAGGACTCGCCCCGCGACCAGCCCGCCGTCGTCGACGTCCTCTCGGCGTACGTCCGCACGCACGCGCCCGCCGCCGGGGCGGCAAGGCCAAAGCGGGACGCCTCGGGGCGCCCGGCGCCGGATGTGCAGGCGGCGTTCGAGACGCTCGCGCGGCGCCGGACTCACCGACGCCGATCTGAAGGGCGCGGACCTGCGCGGCGCCCGGCTGCGTGCCGCCCCCCGAAGGACGACGACAAGAACGACGGCTCCGGCACGAAGGCCCCGGCACCCGAACAGCCGGCCCGGGTGAGCGTGGAGCAGCTCCTCGAAGCGCGCCTCGACCACACGAGCGAAGTCCCTTCCGCGCTGGAGGACGACTCACGTCTGCGCAAGCGCCTCTCCCGTGCGCACAAGGGCTGAAGCCCGGCGGCGCCGTCACCGAACCGCCCCGGCAACGGGATCCGCCGCTCCGCCCAGCACCTCACTGTCCAGGCGGCCCTGCCCCACGGAGAAAATCTGTCATCGCCGGAGTAGACATTGGGGCTTGCCGGGAGTACCGTTTTTCTCGTACTCGCAGAGATCAAGAGGGCGAGGCAGATGACGAACTGCCTCGCGGGCCGTGCGCCCCGAGGGGCGCACGTGGCCCCGCAGGTCGAGCAGTGCATGACAGAGCAGTAGAGAAGAAGAGGAGAAGGAGGAAGACGCCATCAGGATCGCCCGGGCGGGAACGCTCCGCTCGGGTACCGCAGACCCCGGATTGGAAGGTGGTCCCCGGTCACGCAACTGCGATCCCCGCACCCGTCTTCCCAGGCGGTGGTGCGAAAGAGGAAACCGGCACAGATAGCCGGTAGATGGTGTTGACCCCTTCGGGGCCCTGGTGCCGTGCGGCACCAGGGCCCCTCGACGCGTTTCCCGAGAGGTGCCAGTGGCCGCAGACAACCCGTCCACCCTGTCGAGCAATCTCGACGACGACGATTACCCCGCCTACACCATGGGGCGGGCCGCCGAGATGATCGGCACCACGCCCGCTTTCCTGCGGGCCATCGGCGAGGCGCGCCTGATCGTGCCGCTGCGCTCCGAAGGCGGGCACCGCCGGTACTCCCGCTACCAGCTCCGGCTCGCCGCCCGGGCCAGGGAACTGGTCGACCAGGGCACGCCCGTCGAGGCCGCCTGCCGCATCATCATCCTGGAAGACCAGCTCGAAGAGGCCAAGCGCATCAACGAGCAGCTCCGCAAGACGGGGGTGCCCCCGGAGCCGCCCGCCGACACCTGACCGGTGCCGGCCGGGTCCGAGAGTGCTGCCCAGAGGCAGGGAAATCTCTTTTCGCCGCCACAGAAATACGAGCAATGCGCGGTAAGAAGTTTTCTCCCGCCCGTACCGGAACAGCGGAACGGTCGCCCGCTCGGAAATTTCCGTGTTACGGTTACGCCAGTTGCAGTTGTGGTTCCCCAGACTTCAAGAGCTCCCTCCGCTTCCCAGCGGGGGATTCTTGTGTATTTCGGTGTTTCCGGAGGGCGATCATCGCGGCAGCTCCGGCGCCCGCGCAGTGCGGATGCCGGGTACCGCCCCTGAAGGAGATGTATTTTGGCTACTGGTACCGTCAAGTGGTTCAACGCGGAAAAGGGTTTCGGCTTCATCGAGCAGGATGGCGGCGGCGCAGACGTGTTCGCCCACTACTCGAACATCAACGCCTCCGGATTCCGTGAGCTGCTCGAAGGCCAGAAGGTAAGCTTCGATGTCACGCAGGGCCAGAAGGGCCCGCAGGCGGAGAACATCGTTCCCGCCTGACGCTGACGCGTTCGACGAGCTGGGGCACGCACGGCGTGCGGGCCCCAGCTCGTTTCGCTGTTCCCCGCCCGTCTCCACGGCTCCCCCGCACCCCTGTCTCGGCCCCGGTCTCCGTGGGCGGCAGCCTGGTGCGTTTTCGTGAAGCTCCGTCGGTCATAAATGACCCCCGGTTTTGCTTCGTATTTTCCTTCGGCTCAGTCCTGTGAATTCGCGTGCGGCTCAATGCCGCGCGACGGCGAATTCCTCGGCACATGCCGCATCAAGGAGGTTCTGTATGAACCGCACCACTCGCACCGCTCCCGCCACCGCAGGCAACGCCGACCACGGCTCCGGCCGCCGCCGTCACCCCCAGACCAACCGCCGCGGCGGAACATCCCGTACGGCCACGCGCCCGCCGCAGGGGCAGAGGCGCGGCGGAGGCGGGGGCGCGGGCGCTCCGAGGGAGTTCGCCGTGCCGGTCAGCCGCACTCCTCCGCTGCCGCCGGTCGAGACATTCGACGGGCTCGACATGCCCGACCGGCTGAAGACCACACTCCGCGCCCAGGGCATGAGCGCGCCGTTCCCGATCCAGGCCGCGACGCTGCCCAACGCGCTGGCCGGCCGGGACGTCCTGGGGCGCGGCCGTACGGGCTCCGGCAAGACCCTCGCCTTCGGCCTCGCGCTGCTGGCCCGTACCGCGGGGCAGCACGCCCAGCCGAGGCAACCGCTGGCCCTCGTCCTGGTCCCCACCCGGGAGCTGGCCCAGCAGGTGACGGCCGCGCTCACCCCCTACGCCCGCGCGCTGAAGCTGCGACTCGCCACGGTCGTCGGCGGCCTGTCGATCGCCCGCCAGGCCCGTGACCTGCAATCCGGCAGCGAGGTCGTGGTCGCCACGCCGGGCCGCCTCAAGGACCTCGTCGAACGCGGCGACTGCCGTCTGGACCAGGTGGCCGTCACGGTCCTCGACGAGGCCGACCAGATGGCCGACATGGGCTTCATGCCCCAGGTGACCCATCTGCTCGACCAGGTGCGCCCCGGGGGACAGCGGCTGCTGTTCTCCGCCACCCTGGACCGCAACGTCGACTTGCTCGTACGCCGCTATCTGACCGACCCGGTGGTCCACTCCGTCGACCCCTCCGCAGGCGCGGTGACCTCGATGGAGCACCACCTGCTGCACGTGAACGGCGCCGACGACAAGCGCGCGGCGACCACCGAGATCGCCGCCCGCGAGGGGCGGGTGATCATGTTCCTGGACACCAAGCACGCGGTGGACCGGCTGACGGCCGACCTCCTGAGGAGCGGCGTACGGGCCTCGGCCCTGCACGGCGGGAAGTCGCAGTCCCAGCGCACTCGCACCCTCACGGCGTTCAAGTCCGGCCACACCAACGTTCTGGTGGCCACCAACGTCGCGGCCCGCGGCATCCACGTCGACAATCTCGACCTCGTGGTCAACGTCGACCCGCCCACCGACCACAAGGACTACCTCCACCGCGGAGGGCGCACCGCCCGTGCCGGCGAGTCCGGCACCGTCGCCACGCTCGTCCTCCCCGGTCAACGCCGCGACATGAACCGCCTGATGGCGAACGCCGCCATCACCGCCCAGCACACCCGGATCCACCCCGGTGAGGCCGAACTGAACCGGATCACCGGAGCTCAGGCGCCCTCGGGCATCCCCCTCACCGCCGCCGACACCCAGCCGCCCCAGCGCACCGGCCCCTCGCAACAGGCACGGCGCAACCGTCCCGCACGCCGACGAGGCCGCCCCTCCCGCACGTCCGCGAGGTGAGCCGTCGCGGCCCCGAGGGCGCATGCCCCGGGGCCGGACCGCGCGCTCTCGGGGGCCCGCTCAGCAGCGGGACGCCCGCCTAGGAGGACGTCGTGCAGCCGGTGGTGAGGGTGGAGCCCTCCTTGTACCGCCGCGTTTCCTGGTCCTTGACCTCGCCGTTCACGATGACCTTGCAGCCGATGGACCGCTTCGGGTTCTCGGGCCCGGACTGGATGGACAGGGTTCTGCCCGGGTCGACCTTGAACTTCTTCTTCCAGGGCGTCTTGACCTTCTCGACGTCGTAATCCTCGAACTGGCCGTTCTTGTAGACGATGCCCGGGATGTAGACGCTGGTCGGCGAGTCGCCGGTGAGCTGGAACTCGACGGTGATCTTCCCGTCCGCCCCGTCCCCGGTGTCAGTGCCCGATTCGCTCCCGGCGCCCCGCGACTTCTTCCCGCCGCCCGAGCCGCCGTCGTCCGAGCAGCCGGTCAGTCCGGCCATCAGTGCCGCCGCGGCGGCCAGGCAGGCCGCCGTCCTGCAAACGCGCATGGCGTTCCCCGTTCTCAACTTCCGTTCCTGGCTTCCTTGTTGTGCAGGCTTGTTGTGCAGGCTTGTTGTGCAGGGGGGATCGTGCCACGTGTGGCCAGTGAGGTGAGTGGGGTTGATGAATCCCCCCCGCGACGCCCCTCCTGTGCCCCGCTTGCGTATTCCTGCACTGCACGTTCCTGAAGGGCGACAGGGCCGGAGGCGCGGCGAACCGTGTGCAGAATCGTGAGCGGTTCGCCTCGCGCGCCGAGCGCCACGCGCCAACGCCCGACGCCGCGGCGCACGTCCCCGCGCGCGGAGCGCCACTGACCGAGACCGGCTCCGGCCGGCACGCACGTCACACACATCTCATGGAGCACGAGTGCGCAAGAGCAGGATCGCCACGTTTGTCGGGGTCGGAGTCGCCGCCGCCGCGTCCTTCGCCCTGGTGCAGGCCCCTGGGGCCTCCGCCGCCGGGACCACCCCGGTCAAGGCCACGGAGTCGGTGAAGCTCCGGACCAGCACGAAGCTCAGCAGCACAGCCGTCGGTCTCTTCCCGAAGAAGGCGATGGGCAAGGCCGCCAACTGGTCCGGCTCCGACAACATGCGGGTCTACAAGGGCGGCACGCACAACCACTGCGGCAGCAAGGGCACCATCAACTCCCGCAAGTGGGTCAAGGTCTCGTACAAGGGCAAGAAGGGTTACGTGGCCCTGAACTGCGTCGACGTCCAGCCCGACCTGCCGGGCGACTGACGCGCCGGCCGCCTGACGCGGACCGGACCGGCCACGGCGGGGTACGCCGCGCGCACCGGAGCGCGGCGTACCCCGCCGTTCGCGTAAGGGAACCAGCGGGGAATCAGGGGCCGTCGTCGTGGATCGTCAGCGATCCGGCGAGGTCGAGGTCGGCGCCCGTGCCGTGGGCCCCGGCGCGGACGAGCAGCACCGCACCGAGCGCGGTGCTCCAGAACGTACGGACCTCGACGGCGAGAGGTCTGCGGGCGTGCCAGCCACGGGCCTCGACGAGGCGGCTCACGAACCGCTCGGACTGCCGGAAGAGCAGTTGGAGGTGCTGGTCGACCACGGGGGCCAGCTCGGGCTTGGAGATTCCGGTCGCGAGGGCGTGCGCGACCGACGGGAGCGAGGGCAGGGCCAGGACGGCCCGGGCGATGTTGCGCCGGAAGGCCGCCGCGTCGGGGGCCTGGCGGCCGATGCGCTCGATGCGCCGGGTGTCGTGCAGCAGGCCGAGGAAGGCCGCGTGCACGAGCAGCGAGTCCTTGGATCCGAAGTGGTACGTGACCTGGTTGGGGAAGACCCCGGCCTCCTTCGCGATCTCCGCGACGCTCACCTGCCCCCCGGGGTGCTTCTCGCAGAGCCGGGCGGTGGCCTCGACGAGCCGCCGCTTCGTCGCGTGCCCACGCCCGGGCGGCGCGGGCGGCGCGGGCGGGGCCGGGGGCGCGGCGTCCGCCCTCCGGCTCTCCTCGTTCCTGCTCTCCTCTGTCGCGCTCGCCCCGCTCGCGCTCTCCTCGTTCCTCACACCGGAATTGTATGTGATACAACAAAGCCGTTCGCTTGTATCGCATACAAGAAGGGGCGGAACACATGCACCGGACAGAAGTCGTCGTGACCGGACTGGGCGCGATCACGCCGCTCGGCGGGGACGTGAAGTCCACCTGGGACGCCCTGCTCGCGGGCGAGTCCGGCATCAGGGACGCCGGACTCCCCGGGACCGTCGCCGGGACGATGGCGGCCGACCCCGCCGGTGCGCTGCCGCCGGTGCGGGCCAGGCGGCTCGACCGCGCGCAGCAGGCGGCGCTCACCGCGGCGGCCGAGGCCTGGGCGGACGCCGGTGCCCCGGAGGTGGACCCGGACCGGCTCGCCTCGGCGATCGGCACGGGCATCGGAGGCGTCCGTACGCTGCTGAAGGAGGACGACGCGCTGGAGGCGGCCGGGACGGCCCGGCGGGTCTCGCCGCGCACGGTCCCGATGCTCATGCCGAACGCCGCCGCGGCGCTGATCAGCATCGAGTACGGCGCACGGGCCGGGTCCTACACCCCCGTCTCGGCCTGCTCCTCGGGCGCCGAGGCGCTCGCCCTCGGGGCCAGGCTCATCCGTGCCGGGGAGGCGGACGTGGTCATCGCGGGCGGGACCGAGGCCGCGATCACTCCGATCACCGTCGCCGGGTTCGCCCAGGCGCGGGCGCTGTCGCGGCACACGGCCGAACCCGCTTCGGCGTCACGGCCGTTCGCCGCCGACCGCAGCGGGTTCGTGCTGAGCGAGGGCGCCGCCGTCGTGGTGCTCGAGAGCGCCGGGCACGCCGCCGCACGGCGTGCCCGGGTCCACGCCGTGCTCGCGGGCACCGGTATCGCCGCCGACGCCCACGACATCACGGCACCCGCGCCGGACGGCGCCGGTCAGCTCGCGGCCATGCGGAAGGCGCTCGCCCAGGCGGAGCTGGACCCCGCGCGCGTCGGCCACATCAACGCCCACGCCACCGGGACCCCGGTCGGTGACGCCGCCGAGGCGCACGCGGTCGGCGAGTTGTTCGGCCGCGCCACCGTGACGGCCCCCAAGGCGTCGCTGGGCCATCTCTTCGGCGCCGCCGGTGCGATCGAGGCGCTCGTGGCCGTCCTCAGCGTGGAGCACGGGGTCGTTCCGCCGACCCGTAACCTCGCCGCGGCCGGGGTCGATCCCGGCATCGCCCTCGACGTCGTCACGGAGCGGCGGGACGTCCCCCAGGAGGCCGTGCTCAGCAACTCGTTCGGCTTCGGCGGCCAGAACGTCTCCCTCGTCGTCACCGCGGCCTGAGCCTCAGACGTACGGGGCCAGGCGTGCCGCGTCGCGCTCCGGCCGGATACAGGCCACCGCGAGCAGGCCGGTGAGGAGCATGACGGCGGCGCTGATGAGGAAGGCGTACGTGTAGCCGGAGGCCGTGGTGTCCGCCGCGTCGATGAGGTGGCCCGTGAGGGCGGGCGCGACGAGTCCGGGGAGGGTGCCGGTGGCGGCGACGATGCCGAAGAGCGCGCCGCGCTGGGCCGCGGGGACGACCTCGGCGGCGGTCATGTAGTGGAGGGGGACGGCGACCGCGCCGGTGCCGAAGGCCAGCCCGATCAGCAGGTGCTGGACGAGGGGCGCGTCGGTGAAGGGGAACGCGGCCATCGCGCAGCCCGCGACGCAGACCGCGATGCCCTGCGTGGCGCCGCTGGACCAGCGGCTGGTGACGCCTCGTGCCTTGAGCACGTCCATCAGCGGGGACACCGTCAGCAGCAGGACGAGGCTGAAGGCCGCGATGGCACTGATGGTGCTCGCGGCGGCGCCGGGGGTCATGTCCCTCTCGGTGCGGAGGTAGGACGGCAGCCAGGCCTGGCTGAGGGAGAGCGCCCAGGAGGCGCCGAAGGCGCTGGAGACGCTGCCCAGGACGGTGCCGGTGAGCAGCAGCCTGCGGTACGGCACGCGCGCGGCCGCCTTCGGCGCGTCCGGTACGTCCGGCGAGGTCGGCACGTCCGGCACGTCCGGCACGTCCCGTCGTCGTGCCGCGCGCGCCGGGCGGGCGTCGTCGAAGGGGCCGTCGTGGCCGACGTGCCACCAGACCAGCGCCCAGGTCGCGCTGACCACGGCGAGCGCGACATACGCGGAACGCCAGCCGTGGGCCGTGATGAGCCAGGTGAGGACGGGCGCGGAGACGAGCGTGCCGAGCGCGGCGCCGCTGATCTGCAGCGCGGAGGGGAGCCCGCGGCGGTGCGGAGGGAACCACTTGTAGAGGGCGTGCATGGACATCGAGGCGGCCGGACCCTCGGCGGCGCCGAGGAGGACGCGGCCCGCGACCAGCGTGGGCACGGCCGCCACGACGAGGACGGGCAGTTGGGCGACGGCCCAGGTCAGCGTCATGACGAAGAGCAGCGTCCGGCTGGACACGCGGGAGGAGACGAAGCCGACGACGAGCCCGGCGAGGCTGAACAGCAGGAAGAAGGAGCTGGATATCAGCCCGTACGTGCCGTGGCTGATGTGGAGTTCGTCCATGATCGGCACGGCGGCGAGGCCGAGGACGGCCTTGTCGGCGAAGTTGACGACCATGAAGGTGACGATCATGGCGGTGACGAGCCAGGCCCGTACCCGGTCGTACGGCGGAGGGGCGGCCGTCTCTGCGGCGGGGAGGCCGGTGGGCGGCGCGGAGGGCTGGGAAGCCATGGGTGACTCCTGCGGGTAGGGCCCGGCTCCGTACGGGGCTGACGCACGCCGCACGCGGGCCTGGCTCAGACGAGGGCCTTGGCGATGGCGTTCTTGTGGATCTCGGTGGTGCCGGTGACGATCCGGAACATCCGCAGGGTGCGGAAGATCCGCTCGACCTCGTGGCCGCGGGTCAGACCCGCCTTGCCGTGGAGCTGTACGGCCTGGTCGGCGACGCGGAAGCAGGCCTCGGAGGTGAAGAGCTTGCACATGTTGGCCTCGACCGCGATGTTCTCGCCGCCGTCGGCGCGCGCGGCGGCGGCCATGACCATGGAACGGGCCGCGTACAGCTCGGTGGCCATGTCGGCGAGCTTGTGCTGCACGGACTGGAGGGCGAGCAGCGGCTGCCCGAAGGCGACGCGGCTCTTGGAGTACGCCACGGACAGGTCCCAGGCCCGCCGGGCGGCGCCGATCAGGGAGGGGCAGTGCAGCAGCCGGTTGAGGGTGATGCGCCCGATGCCGATGCGCAGCCCCTGGCCGATCTCGCCGAGGAGGTTCGCGGCGGGGATCCGGCAGCCCTCGAAGACCAGGTCGCCCTCCATCCGCTGGCCCGACATGGGCACTTCGCCCTCCAGCACCCGGCAGCCGGGGGTGTCGAGGTCGACGAGGAACGCGCTGTACTCCTCCTCCGCACCGGCCATGCGCGCGACGACGATCGCGAAGTCCGCGAAGGGCGCGGCGGAGGAGAAGACCTTGTGCCCGTCCAGCACGTATGTGTCGTCGCCGTCCGGCGTCGCGGTCGTACGCATCCTGCGTACGTCGGAGCCCGCGTCCTGCTCGGTGATCGAGAAGCAGCAGGCGAGTTCGCCGCGGACGACGGGCATCAGGTAGCGGTCGAGCTGGTGCTCGGTCGCGTACTTCATGAGCGCGCCGACGCGCAGCGGTCCTCCCATGTCGCCCAGCACCGAGTGGGACAGGGCGGCCCCGGAGGCGGTCAGCTCCTCCTTCAGCGCGCACAGCTCGGTGAAGCTCAGGCCCTGGCCGCCGAGTTCGGGCGGCAGGCTGATGCCGTAGAAGCCGAGTTCCGCGCTGCGCTTCCAGACGTGCTCCAGCGTGGGGCGGTCGAGCGCGCTCTCGGCGGTGATGCCGTGCGCCTGCTCGTACGGGAGGAGTTCGCCGGTCAGGTACGCGCGCAGCCGTTCGACGAGGTCCTGGAGGCGGGGGTTGTCGTCGTAGGAGGGTTCGAGGGTGTAGGGCATGGCGGGATTCCTTCTCTGTGCCTGTGCGGGGGTCAGTGGACGCGGCGCTCGGTGCCCGCCCAGTAGCGCTCGCGGATCGCGCGGCGGTCGATCTTGCCGTTGGGGTTGTGGGGCAGGGCGTCCACGACGTCGACGGAGCGGGGCTTCTTCATCCGGGCGAGGCGTCCGGCGCAGAAGTCGATCAGCGCGGGCCCGTCGAGGGGCGCGTCGTCGCGCGGCACGACGACGGCGTGGACGGCCTCGCCCCAGCGCGCGTCGGGGACGCCGACGACGGCGGCCTCGTACACCCCCGGGTGCTGGTGCAGGACGGACTCGACCTCCACGGCGTAGATGTTGAAGCCACCGGAGATGATCATGTCCTTCTTGCGGTCGACGATGAACACGTATCCGTCGGAACGGCGGCGGGCGAGGTCCCCGGTGCGGAACCAGCCGTCGTGGAAGGACTCGGCGGTGAGGTCCGGCGCGTTGTGGTAGCCGGGGACGACGTCGGGGCCGCGGACGGCGATCTCGCCGATCTCCCCGTCGGGAACGGGCGTCCCGCTCTCGTCGACGATCCGCACCTCCGCCTCGGCCAGCGGCCGTCCGCAGGACAGGAGCAGCTCCTCGTCCCCGTCCTCGATCGCGCGCCGGTGGTCCTCGGTGGTGAGGAAGAGCACGCCCGAGGTGGTCTCCCCGCAGCCGAAGCCCTGCGAGAGCACGGGCCCGAACAGGTCCCAGGCCGCGCGGATGCGGGCCGGTGACATGGGCGCGGCGCCGTAGATGAGCTGGCGCAGGCTGGAGACGTCGTAGTCCCGCGCGGCCGGGAGCGCGAGGAGCGTGTTGACCATCGTGGGCACGACGAAGGCGTGGGTGGCGCGCTCGCGCTGGACGGTCGCGAGGAACTCCTCGGCGTCCCAGCGCGGCAGGACGACCGCGCAGCCGCCCGCGAAGAAGATGCCCAGCAGCGGCATGCCCGAGGCGTGCGTGACGGGGCCCGCGAGGATCTGCCGGTCGCCGGGGCCGACGCGGGTGGCGGCGCTCATCACCGACTTGCGCAGCAGCGCGAGCCGGTTGCCGTACGTCTGGACCGCCGCCTTGAGCTTGCCGGTGGAGCCGGACGTGAAGTGCAGGACCGCGATGTCGTCCTCGGAGCAGTCCGCCTCGACGGGCTCAGGGGCGGTGGCGGCGAGCGTCTCCGCGTATCCGGGGCCGAGGTCGCTCGCGCCGTCGTAGCCCAGCACCGTCTTCACGCCGGTGCCGGGGACCGCGGCGCGGGCGGCCTCCAGGTGGGCGGCGTCGACGAGCAGGACCCGGGCGTCCGACTCCGTGAGCAGGTGGGTGACTTCCGCGGTGCCGAGCCGGGCGTTGATCGGCGCGCGGGCCAGCCCCGCCTTGTAGAGGGCGACTTCGGTGACGACCAGCTCCGCGCGGTTGGCGGCGAGGGTGGCCACGCGGTCGCCCCGGCCCAGTCCCAGGCCGCGCAGCGCGACGGCCAGCCGGTCGCTGCTCTCGTCCAGCTCCGCGTAGGTCAGCCGTACGGGGCCGCAGACCACGGCTTCGGCATCGGGGTGGTGACCGGCAGACCGGCGCACGTACCGCCCGAGATTCATGGCGACACTCCTTCGTTCCTGAACAACATGTCCAGTAACTAGCTTGGTGTGCGGCAACGTAAGGCCAGCGTTAGGGTCAGGTCAACGGTCCGGAGGACGGGGACCCGGAGACGAAGGAAGCGAAGTGGACACGAAGCCCGCGGGAGACCGCCGCGTCCGCAGGACGCGCGCCGCACTGCGCCAGGCCCTGGTCGAACTGGTCCTGGACAGGGGGTTCCAGGCGATCACGGTCGAGGAGATCACCGAACGCGCCGACGTCGGCCGCGCCACCTTCTACGCGCACTACCGCGACAAGGAGGACCTGCTCGTCGGCATCGTCCGGGACCTCGCCGAGGACCGCGAACGCCTCCTGCCGGCCGTGCGGCAGGCGCACGCCGAGGGCTTCACGGGCCTGCCGGTGAAGTACGTCTTCGAACACGCCGAGCAGGAGAAGGCCGTCTACCGGGTCGTGCTGCGCGGCGAGGGCGACGGGCGCGCCCTGCGTGAGTTCACCGACCTGATCTGCGCGCACGCCGAGTCCGCGTTCCGCGCGCGCACCGAGGAACTGGGCGTCGTGCCGCGGATCCCCCTCGACGTCGTCGCCCGCGCGTGGACCGGCGAACTCATCGGCCTGCTCACCTGGTGGGTCGAGAACGACACGGGGTACAGCGCCGCCGAGATCACCGCCCACCTGCGCGACCTGTCCGTCTACGGCCGCGTCTGGGCCACCGGACTCACCCCCTCCGACGCCCCCGGGGCCCTCGACCTCACGCCCTGAGGGTGCACTCTGGTCGAGTTACCGAACACAATGTACGGTAACGAGCTCAGCGACGGACGACGGCGATGGCCGACGATCACGAGCGGAGCGCACGCATGACCGGTACGCCTCCCCTGGCCGACCTCGCCTGGGCGCGGGGATACACCGACCCGGCCTGGGCCCGATGGCACACGACCTCGGGCCGGGAGCTGCTGCCGAGCTGCCGTGTCTGGCGGGGCTCCGGGACGCCGGAGCCGTTGCCGTCACCGTCGCCGGTGCCGTCGCCGTCATCGCGCGGGCGGCAGGAGGCGGGCTCTCCCGAGGCACCCGACGCGCTCGACGGCCTGGACTTCGAGGGCCCGCACGGCCGTTCGCTCTCCCTCGCGGAGCTGCTCGCGGGCGCCGAGACCGACGCCCTGCTCGTCCTGCACCGCGGGACGCTCGTCCACGAGCGGTACCTGCACGGGTACGAGCCGCACGTACCGCACTTCAACGCCTCGGCCGCGAAGTCCTATCTGGGCCTCGTCGCCGCGGTCCTCGCCCACGAGGGCGCGCTCGACCGGGACGCGGAGGTCACCAAGTACGTCCCCGAACTCGCCGGCACCGCCTTCGGCGAGGCACGCGTCGACCACCTGCTCCACATGGGCACCCGGATGAGCTACGCGGGCCGCCCGTACGACAAGGCGCTGGAGGCCCAGCGCTACTTCGCCGTGCTCGCGCCCCGGTTGCGCCCGTACGGCTACACCGGCCCCGCCACCATCCGCGAACACCTCGCCACGGCGCGCGCGACGGGCGTGCCGGGCGTCGAGTTCCGCTACGAGAACGGCAACGTCGAGGCCCTCGCCGAAGTGCTGCGGCGCGTCACCGGCACCACCACCTCTGCGCTGCTCTCCGAGATGATCTGGTCCCGGATCGGCGCCGAGGAGGACGCCTACTACGTGCTCGACGGGGAAGGTACCGAGGCCGCCTGCGGCGGATTCAGCGCCACCGCCCGCGATCTGGCGCGGTTCGGCGAGATGGTCCGGCTGGGCGGCGCGCTCGGCGACCGCCAGATCGTCCCCGAGGCCGTCGCCTCCACGATCGTCTCCGGCGTGCCCGACGGCTACCCGCGCCGCGTCCGCTTCCCCGCGGCCCCGCCCGACGCGCCCGCCACCCTCTCCTACCACGACCTGTGGTGGGTCCCGAACGATCCGTACGGCTCCTTCATGGCCAGCGGCATCCACGGCCAGCGGCTCTTCGTCTCCCCCGCCCTCGACCTGGTCGTCGTCCACTACGCCTCGCAGATCGTCTCCCCGTCCCTCCCCCAGGCCCCTCTCGTCCAGGCCTTCCTCAGGATCGGCGCCCGTCTTCAGGGCTGACCCCGGCAGCCCCCGCGCCCCCGGGCCCGGCCCCGGCTCCGCCCCGGCCGGAGAAGGCGCGGACCAGTGCGCGGGCGCAGGGTTCGGTGAGCTGTCCGGGGGCGACCAGGGTGCCCGGTACCTCCGGCGGGGAGGTGAGGGGGACACCGGTCACCTGGGACGCGGCGGGGAACGGGGCCGAGGCGAGCATGCCCGGGGTCGCCAGGGTCCAGGTGTCGGCGCTGGTGCCGATCTCCAGGAGGGTGTCCTGGACCGTTCCGGCCGGGCGGCCCAGCGTCGGGTGGACGCCCGCGGCGTGGAAGGCGCGGGTGGCGATGGCGTGGAGCGGCGCGTCCCGCTCCCGCGAGGGGAAGCGGAACGGCAGCGCGGCGAGCCGGGCGAGAGGCAGCGCGCGCTCGGCGGTCAGCGGGTGCCCGGCGGGCAGCACCGCGTGGAGCGGCTCGCTCCACACCGGCAGGACGCGCAGCCCGCGCGTCTCTCCCGTGCCCTCCCGTACGCCCAGAGCCAGCGCGAAGTCCAGCTCGCCGCGGCGTACGCCGTCGAGGCGGGCGGCCACGGGGCGGTCGACGAGCACGGGTTCGACCGCGGGGTGGGCGTGCCGCAGCGCGCGTACGCCGTGGGCCAGGCGGGCGCCGAAACCGGAACCCGTGCCGATGCGCATCACGCCGCACTGCTCCGAGGCGAGTTCGGCCGCCGTGGCGCGGACGCGTTCGGCGGCGGCGAGCGCTTCGCGGGCGTGCGGGAGGAGCCGGTGCCCGGCGTCGGTCAGCCGGACGTGCCGGGTCGAGCGGTCGAAGAGGCCGACGCCCAGCTCCCGTTCGAGCCGGGCGACGCGCTGGCTGACGGCGGGCTGGACGATGTGCAGCCGCTCGGCGGCCCGCCCGAAGTGCAGCTCTTCGGCGACGACGACGAAATAGCGCAGCGCGCGCAGCTCCATGGGCGACCGACCCCTCCCTCACTCATCACGGGACGTGATGACTGCGCAGGGCGAACGCGTCTGGTTCGGCCCGCATTCCCGGGCTTGACTCGTCACCATGCGAGTCGGAATCCACACCATGGACACGGGACTGAGCGCCCCCGAGGCGGTCGCTGCCGTGCGCCGTACCGCCGAGGGCGGCTTCGCGCACGCCTGGGTCAACCAGGGGCCCACGGGCCACGATCCGCTGGGCGTGCTGGCGGCGGTCGGCGCGGCGGGCCCGCCGGACGTCGAGCTGGGGACGGCGATCGTGCCGACGTACCCCCGGCACCCGGTGAACCTGGCCGCCGCCGCGCTGACCGTGCAGTCGCTCACGGGCGGGCGGCTCACCCTCGGCATCGGACCCAGCCATCCCGGCATCGTCGAGGGCCAGTGGGGCATCCCGTACGAGGCGCCGGTCGCGCACACCCGGGAGTATCTGGAGATCCTGCGGCCCCTGCTGCGCGGCGAGGCCGTCGAGCACCGGGGCGAACGGCTCACGGCGGTCACGCGCCTCGACGTGCCGGGCGGCGGCTCCGGCGTGCCCCCCGCGCGGGCGCCCGGCGTGCTGCTCTCCGCGCTCGGCCCGAGGATGCTGCGGCTGGCGGGCGAGCTGGCGGACGGCACGCTCGCGACCTGGGTACGGCCGGGCCTGATCGCCCGTCATCTGGTGCCCGGAGTCGGGGCGGGGGCCGCGCCGGGTGTCGCGCCGCGCGTCGTGGTCTCGGCCTTCGTCGCGGTCACCGCCGAGCCGGACCGGGTGCGGGACGAGCTGGCCGCGGCGTTCGGGGGCGCCGCGGCCATGCCCGCGTACCGCGCGGTCCTGGAGCGCGACGGGCTGACGAACGTCGCGGAGACGGCGGTCGTGGGCTCGGAGTCCGAGGTGCTCCGCGCGCTCGAACGGTACGGGGACGCGGGCGCGACCGATCTCATCGCGGTCCCGTGGGGCGAGGAGCGGACGGAGACGCTGGAGGTGCTGGCCGCCGCCGCTCACACGTACGGGCGGGGTTCCTCCCGGGACAGGCGCCAGAACTCGGCGTAGCGGCCGTCCCGTTCGAGCAGGGCCTCGTGTGTGCCCTGCTCGGCCACCCGGCCGCCGTCCAGGAAGGCGACGGTGTCGGCGCGGTGGACGGTGCGCATGCGGTGGGCGACCATCACGACGGTCCGGCCCGCCATGAGGCGCTCGATGCCCTCGTGGACGGCTGCCTCGTTCACCGGATCGAGTGCGGACGTCACCTCGTCCAGCAGCACGACGGGGGCGTCCTTGAGGAGGGCCCGGGCGATCGAGACGCGCTGGCGTTCGCCGCCGGACAGGAGGGCCCCGCCCTCGCCGACGCCGGTGGCCCAGCCGTCCGGGAGGCGCGCGACGACCTCGTCCAGCCGCGCCGCGGCCGCCGCCTCCCGCACCTGCGCCCCGGTGGCCTCGGGGCGGCCCAGGCGTACGTTCTCCTCGATGGTGCCGTCGAAGAGGTAGACGTCCTGGAAGACCAGGGCGATCCGCGCCATCAGGTCGTCGGAGGCGACCGTCCGCACGTCGGCGCCGCCGATACGCACCGCGCCGGAGCCGGGTTCCAGGTCGTGGAAGCGCGCGAGGAGCTGGAGCAGGGTGCTCTTGCCCGCGCCCGAGGAGCCGACGACGGCGAGCCGCTGCCCCTCGGGGACGGTCAGGGACACGCCGTCGAGCACCGTACGGCCGTCGCCGTGCCGGAAGGTGACGGCGTCGAACTCCAGGCCGTGGCCCGCCGGCCGTACCGGGTCGGACGGCTCGGGCAGCGGCTCGGTGCGCAGCACCGTGTCGAGCCGGCCCAGTTCCGCGCGGACGGCGCGGATCCGGCCCCCGATGTCGGCCAGGGACAGCAGCGGGTCGGCGCAGCGCGCGGCCAGCACCAGCAGGGCCAGCACGTCCGCGGTACCGAGGTCTCCGCCGAGTGCGAGGAACGCGCCCAGGGCGAGCAGGGCCGTGAAGACGGCCTGCACGGTGAGCGTCAGGCCCAGGACCCCCGGCAGCGTGGCGCGCGTGAGGCGGCGCGAGGTGTGCTCGATGTCCCGCAGCGCCGCGTCGAGAAGCTCGAAGCGCTCGTCGGCGCGGCCCCCGGCCCGGAGGACGGGCTGCGCCCCGAGATATTCGAGCACGCGCGCGGTGGCCTGCCGCTCGTGCGCGGCGCGCCGCGCGTCGGCCTCGCCCGTCGCACGGCCGGACCACGCCTGGACCGCGGCCACCAGCGGCACGGCCACCAGCGCCGCGAGCCCCATCCGCCAGTCGAACCCGAGCAACACGGCGACGAGTGTCAGCGGGGTCACACAGGCGGACAGGAACGGGCCCAGCACGTGAGCGAGCACGCTCATCGCCCGGAGCACGCCCTGGCTGGCCAGCACCGAGACCTCGCCGATACGGCCCGCGCCGTACCAGCCGAGAGGCAGCCGGGCCAGATGGTCGCCGAGCCGGTGGTACATGCCGCGCAGCATCGTCGTCCCCACGCGGAACCCGGACAGGTCGGCGACGTACCGCAGCGCCGCACAGCCCGCGACGGCAGCGCCGAACGCCGCCAGCCACGGCCATACGTCCCCGGGTTCGGACCCGAACAGGGCCCGCAGCACCGGCACCAGCAGCGCGCAGGACAGCCCCTCGGCGAGGGCGGCGGCGGTCATGAGGGCCACGGTGCGGCGCACCGGGCGGGTGTACTCGGGGCCGAGTACGCGCAGCAGCGTGCGGATCATCGCGGCTCGCCTCCTTGCCGTACGGCGTGCGGGATCTCGTCGGATGTGCTTCCGGGGGCGGCGGTCAGGGTCTGCGCCGCCTCTCCCGTGTCCGTCGCCGCCGACCGGTGGGCCTGCCAGAGGGCGGCGAACGGGCCGCCTCGGGCGAGGAGTTCGGCGGGGCGGCCGCGCTCGGTGATCACGCCGTCCTCCAGGACGAGGACCGTGTCGGCGTCGGCGATGGTCTCCAGGCGGTGGGCGATGACCAGCAGGGTGCGTGTGCCGCGCAGCGCGGACAGGGCCTCGCGCACGGCGCGTTCGGTCAGCGGGTCGGCGAACGCGGTCGCCTCGTCCAGCACGAGCACCGGTGCCTCGGTGAGCAGCGCGCGGGCCAGCGCGAGGCGTTGGGCCTCGCCGCCGGAGAGGGCGGCCTCCTCGCCGAGCACGGTGTCGTAACCGCGCTCCAGTTCGAGGATCCGCTCGTGGATGCCCGCCTGCCGGGCGGCCCGTTCGACGGCCTCGCGTCCGGCGTCGGGCACGGCCAGGGCGATGTTGTCGGCGACCGGGGCGCGCAGCAGCCGTACGTCCTGGAAGACGAAGGCGACGTGCCGGTACAGCTCGCGGCTGCTCAGCTCGCGCAGATCGACGCCGCCCAGGGAGACCGTGCCGTGCGTCGGGTCGAAGAACCGCGGCAGCAACTGGACGAGTGTGGACTTCCCGCTGCCCGAGGGGCCGACGAGCGCGGTGAACGTGCCCGGCTCCAGGGTGAGATCGACGCCGCGCAGCACCTCGTGCCCGGGCTCGTAGCCGTGGTGGACGCCGCTCAGCTCCACCCGGTGGGCCCGATGCCCCCGGGGCCCCCGGGGCGCGGCCGGGAGCGTGGCGGGGTGCGCGGGTTCGGGCAGCGGCGGCACCGCGAGCACCTCGCGGATCCGGCCGAGCGCCCGCCAGGCCGCCTGCAGATCGTCGAAGCCGTGCCCGAGCGCGGCGACGGGGGCGGTCAGTCCGAGGCCGAGGAGCAGGAAGGGCAGCAGATCGGCCGGGGCCAGCGAGCCGCCGGTGATCAGGGCCGCGCCTCCGGTGACGACCACCAGCAGGACGAACGGCGGGGAGAGCACGAGCTGCATGCCCGCGGCGGGGGCGGAGATGCCGCGCACCCAGCGGCCGAAGACGTCCGCGAAGCGGCCCGTCGCCGTGAGGAACGCGCGGTGGGCGCGCTCTCCCCCGCCGAACGCCTTGATCACCGCGATGCCCCGTACGAACTCGACGGCCGTATCGGCGATCCGGGCCATGGCCGCGTCGAAATCGCGCTGCTCGCGCTGCCGGGCCGAGGTCGTCATCAGCGGCACGAGGGCCAGCGCCAGCACGACCGGGACGAGGGTGATCAGCGTCATCCGCCAGTCGACGGTGAACAGGTACACCGCCGAGACCAGCGGCACCACGAACGCGGCGGCCAGCTCGCCCGGCGCGTGCGCGAGGAACGGGTGCACGGCGCCCACGTCCTCGCCCACCACCTTGTTCAGCTCGCCGGTCCGCCGCCCGGCCAGCCAGCCGAGCGGCACCCGCGCCAGCTTCGCCGCCAGCCGCCGCCGCAGCGCCAACTGCACCCGCCCGTCGAGCAGATGCGCCACCCCGGACGACGCCGCCGTGCACCCGAGCCGTACGAACAGGCCGGCCGCGCCGAGCGCGACGACCGTCCAGACGTGCCCTCGGTCGGCGGGCCCGGGCGCCAGCAGCGTGCGGCCCAGCTCGACGACGGCGAGCAGCGGCGCCAGCCCCGCGAGGGCGCCCGCCACCTGGAGGACGACCACGCCCGCGAACCCCGGCAGATACGGCCGCACCAGCTCCTTCACCGCACCCCACCTCCTCCCCTCCGTGTCAAACCTACGGCGTAGGTTTCGCTTGCACGGTAAGTTCTACGTCGTAGGTTTGGCAAGCGGGAACGCGGGCGGACGCGGGACGGAAAGGACGTGGACGTGGCACGACGGGCACGAGGCACCTCGGCGGGGCTCGACCGCACACGCATCGCGGAGGCCGCGGTCGCGCTCATCGACCGCGACGGCCCGGAACGGTTCGGGGTACGGCGGCTGGCGGACGAGCTGGGGGTCGACCCGATGTCGATCTACCACCACATCAAGGGCAAGGCGGCGCTGCTCGACGCCGTCTGCGAGGCGGTGCTCGCCGAGGTCGGCATCGCGGACGGCGGCGAGAGCCCGGAGACGAGGACAGGGACGGGGGCGGGGACGGGGGCGCCGGAGGGCTGGGAGGAACTGGCCCGTCGGCTCGCCTACAGCTACCGGGAGATGGCCCTCCGCCATCCGCGGATCTTCCCGCTCCTCCTCACGCACGCCCAGACCTCACCCGCGGCGCTCTCGGAGACCTCCCCCGCGCTCGTCTCCGCCCTGGAACGGCTGCTCACCGCGATGCGGGACGCCGGGCTGGACGAAGAACTGGCCGCGGACGCGCCCATGGTGCTGATCAGCTTCCTCAACGGTCTCCTGCTGGCCCGCACCAGCGGCGGGGAGACCGGGCCGGACGCGGTGCCCACGATCGACGCGGGCACGCACCCGACGCTGGCCTCCCTCGCCCACCGCCTGGGCGGCTTCGGCTCGCGGGCCGAGTTCGACCGCATGCTCGACACCGTCCTGGCAGGCCTCCGCGCGCGAGCGGACCGGGCCTGAGCGGACCGGGCCTGAGCGGGGCGGGCCGGGGCGGGGCGGGCCGGGGCCGTCGGTGTGGGGACGTCACGTCCCCGGCGCGTCGTCGCGCAGCCGCAGCAGATACGTGGCGGTGAGCGCGACCGCGCGGTCCCGGTCCTGGGCCAGCTCCGCCAGGGCATGTGACGCCCGCGTTCCCGGGATGCCCGCGAGCGCCTGGGTCAGGCGGCCGCGCGCGGGCGCCTCCGTGCCGTCGAGGGCGAGGCGGTCGACGAGCATGCCCGCGATCCGGTCCGCCGTCGCCGCGTCGCCGGCCAGCACGCTCAGCGCGTCAGCGGCGTCCGTGTCGTTCATGCCGTCCACGATCATCTCGACGAGCGGCGGCACCGACGCGGCCTCGCCCTGCGCCCCGAGGGCCAGCGCCGCGTATCCGCGGACCGCGCGGTCGGGGTGCGCGAGGGCCTCCCGCAGCCGCGCGGCGGCCTCCTCGCCGGGGATCTCGGCGAGGGACCGCACGGCGCGCACCCGCACCGCGGCGACCGGCGAGCCGAGCCCCTCGGCCAGCGGCTTCGCGGCGCCGTCGCCCGCCCGGGCCAGGGCCCAGCGCAGGGCCCCGGCGACGTTCGCGTCCGTCTCCCTCAGTGCCGCCTCGGCCAGGGCCTCCACCGGGACCGGGGCCTCGTCGGCGGAGGAGAGAGCCGCGCGCTGGCGCGTACCGGCGCTCTTCGACTGGAGCGCCTGGAGCAGCGCGACGACCTGGAGGACGTCCTCCCAGCCCGAGGGGCCCGCGGCGTCGATCCGGCGCAGCCGGGTGAGCAGCTCGGTCTCCGCGGCGATCCGCTCGCGCGTCTGCCGGATGAGGTCGCCGACGAGCGCGGAGGGCTCGAATCCGGGCTCGTCGAGCGCGCGGCCGATCTCCCGCAGCGGCAGCCCGAGCGAGCGCAGGCTCTCGATGTGGAAGATCCGCCGGATGTCCTCCGGCGCGTACGCCCGGTACCCGGAACCGGTGCGCCCCGAGGGGCGCACCAGGCCGAGCGACTCGTAGTGCCGCAGCATCCGCGCGCTGACCCCGGACCGCCGCGCCACCTCACCGATCAACACGCCCTAATCTTCCCCCCGACCCGACCCCCCGAGGGCCACCACGCGCTTCGCCTCCTCGATCGCGAACGCGAACCCGATGTCAGGGTCGCGCAGCAGCCGCCGCGTGGCGAGCGCATGCGCGTACGCACCCGCGTACGCGGGTGCCCCGAGGCACGGTCCGGAGTCGGGGTCCGCGCCAGAACCAGAGCCGGGGCCCGAGCCGGGGCCGGGGCCGACGCCCGAGCCGGGGGCTGGGTTCGGGCCGGGGCCGGGGCCCGAACCGGACCCGGCATCCGAGCCTGGGCCCGAGTCCGGGGGTGGCGGCGGCGTCTTCGTTGTCATCACGGCGTGGAGGACGGGCTCGATGGGTTCGCCCAGGGCGACGAGGGCCCGGCTCAGGCTGCGCTGTGTCTCCTGGCCGCCCCGGCCGAGCTGCGTCGCCAGCACCGTGGCCAGCGCGGTCTCCTCACCGTCCGGTACGAGCACGGCCGCGGCCCGCCACGCGCTCCGGGCCACCTCGTCCTCGGCGTCGCACAGCAGCTCCGGCGTGAGCGCGGGCCACGCCCGTCGGTCCCCGAGCTTGGACAGCGTGTGCAACGCCTGGCTCCGCGCCTGCGTGCGCTCCGAACGGACCTCGCGGAGCAGCGCCGGAAGCGTCAGGGACACGGGGTGCCGGGTGAGCGCCCAGGTCAGCATGTCCCGCACGAAGAATTCGGGCTCGACCGCGCAGCGCTCGACCAGCACCTCCACGTAACGCCCGTCGGGTGCCGATCCGACCGCCAGCGCGGCGCTCAGCCTCACGGACGCCCGCTCGTCCTCCAGCCCCCGGAGCGCCCTTTCCGCCCGCGTGCCCTGTCCCGTGACCGTCACGACGACCACCTCCTCGGCACGCAGTGAAGACCTTGTCACCGTGTCAAGGTCAACTCCGGGCTCTCCGGCTCTCCGGCTCTCAGCCGGTCCAGCCGATGTCGCGCACCGCGACGGCGCCGTCCCGCACCGCGTACTGCACCCAGCCGAAGGCGGAGAACGCCTCCCGCACCTCGGCGCCCACGATCTCCCGCACATCGGGATGGGCCCTGGGCCGGGCCCTCACGTCGGCCAACAGCTCGGCGACCTCGTGCCACGCGGCGTCGTCGGGCAGTCCGGCCAGGACCTGGGCCGCCTTGTCGTCCATCACCACTCCGTGCATGACTACCCCCGTTTGTCCCCGTTGTCTTCCCGTCCAGCACGACGGTATGGCCGCGCGGCCGAGCCCGGTAGCCCTGTGGACAACCCCGCACGGGCTCGTCGAACCACTGTGACGTCGGCCCGGCCGCCCCCTACCGCGTCGCGGGCTCGTCGTTGTCGACGGCCTCGCGGACCTGGCGGCAGGCGCCGGTGATGAGGCGGGAGACGTGCATCTGGGAGATGCCGAGGATCTCGGCGATCTCGTGCTGGTAGAGGCCCTGGAAGAAGCGCAGGTAGAGGATGCGCTGCTCGCGCTCGGGCAGACAGCTCAGATACGTTCTGGCCGCCTCGCGGTCCACCGCGGTGTCGTAGCCGGGGTCCTCCTCGCCCAGGATTTCGGTCAACTGCCCCTCCCGGCCCCCGGGTTCGTCGCCCGTCGCCGCGGACGCGTCCAGGGAGAGCGAGGTGAAGCTGTGCAGGGCCTCCATACCGGCGCGTACGTCGTCCTCGGGGAGGCCGCTGTGCTCGGCGACCTCGCGCACCGTGGGTGGACGGGAGGTGGCCGCCTCCAGTTCGCGGATGCTGTTGCGGACCCGGTTGCGCAGGTTCTGGACGCGGCGCGGGACGTGGACCTCCCACATGTAGTCCCGGAAGTGCCGCTTCAGCTCGCCCCGGATGGTGGGGAGCGCGAAGGACAGGAAGCCGGTCCCCTGCTCCGGGTCGTAACGCTCGACGGATTTCACCAGGGCGAGCGCCGCGACCTGCTCCAGGTCCTCCAGCGACTCGCCGCGATTGCGGAATCTGCGGGCCAGCCGGTGCGCCAGCGGCAGCCACGCGGCCACCACCTCGTCCTGGAGGGTGCGCTTGGCCGGCCCGTCACCGAGCCGGGCCAGCTCGGCGAACTCGGCGGAGGTGTCGGGGGTGTCGGGGTGGGGGCGTCGACCGGACAACGGGGGCTGGGAAGTGCAGGTCACAGCGCTCACCTCCTCGTTCGGGGCCGGTTGCGGAAGGGCGCTCGCCGTGGAACGCCGTGCTGCGGGCCTCGCGGAGCGCGCTCGTCAACGTGCGGAATCGATCGCTCCTCCCATCGTGGGCGATCGCGAGCGCATCAGCATCTCGCGGATCCGGATGAAGGCGAGTACCACCGTGCGCTCCCGTCACACCCGCGTCGAGGCGCCCGACCCACGGACCGCTGACATGCGGTGACCGCCGGCCCGGCGCCTCGTCCCCGGTGGACCATCCAGGATCCGTCCCGCCGGGTGCCCACGGCACGGAGGCGAAACGTGACGCGGCGGCACCGTTACGGAACGTCCCGTACAGGCGTTCCGTACGGACGTTTGCGCGGCGTGTGGGGGTCCACCCGTCGGGCATGACACCCCGACAAGCGGACCCGGACCCCGACCGGACCCCCGGTCTGGAGCGCGGCGGCCAGGTGCCCCCGGGGGAGACGCCCCCGGCGGAGGGCAGCACCCCGGACGCGGGCCCCGACGAGTCCCACAACCCGGCCAAGGGCTGGAGCAAGGCACCGGTCGCCCTGATCGCCGTGATCGTCGTCTGCTTCGCCGTCTTCTTCCTGGGCTGGCTCGTCGAGATCTGGTGATCTACGGGCCCGGGGCCCGGGACCGAGCCGATGCCCTGGACGGAGCCTGCGCGGCGGCCGGGAAAGCGGCGGTCCCGAAGGGCCGGTACGACGAGGCGCCGGCCACCCTGCGCCGCGTCGATCCCCGGGGCGACGCGCGCGCCCGGCTCGACGCCATCGAGGCGGACCTGGCCGGGGGCGAACAGGGCCGCTTCCGGGAGATGTTCACCAGGCGCTACGCCCGCGCCACGTTCTTCGTCATCGCCTTCGGCTTCTTCGTCCAGATCACCGGCAACAACACCGTGCTGTTCTACGGCCCCACGATCTTCAGGACAGCGGGCATCAGCGGCGAGTCCGACTCCCTCCTCGTCTCCGCCCTCGTCCAGGCCGTGGCCGCGCTGGGCGTCGTGCTGTCCATGCTCGTCGTGGACCGCTGGGGGGGCGGCGCCGTCCCCTGCTGCTCGGCACCACGGCCATGGTCGTCGGCCATCTGACGATGGCGCTGGTCCTCGCGCAGCCCGACCAGACCACCGCGACCGGCTACCTCGCGGTCGCCGGGCTGAGCGTCTTCTACGTCGGCTTCTCCTTCGGCATCGGCTCGCTCAGAGGCCTGCCGGGTGCGAGGAGAGCCACTCCGCGTGCCGCTCCCGCATCCGGTCCCGCTCCCCGGCCGAGGCGAGGAAGACGTCCGCGCCGCCGTCGTACGGGTGGTGGACGCGCCGCAGTCCGGTGTCGGCGATCATGACGTCCGCCGTACGGTCGTCGGCGACGTCCCGCAGCAGCCCGTCCACGCAGCCGCGCCGCCAGGGGCGCCGGGCGGCGAAGAGGTGGCAGTGGACGTGGAATTCGGGGTCGGGGTCGTCGGTGAAGGGGAGGCTCCGCCAGTGGACGGCACCGGGGACGCCGCCCGGGCCGCCGCCCTGACCGCCGTGCGGGACGCGCGGGCCGTCGGTCCACACCGGCGCGATCACGTACACGTCCTGCCCGGCGAACAGCTCGTCCAGCACCGTGTTGTAGCGGTCCAGCGCGATCCCGTACTCACGCTCGTCCTCCGGGTACCGCTTCGAGCCCGGCAGGGAGTGGAACCGTACCCACACGTCCCGGTACGGCCCCCGCAGCAGATGCGCCACGGGCGCGCACTCCCCCCACCGGTCCTCCCACAGTTCCGTCAGGCCCCTCAACGGGCTCACGGGGCGTCCGGGAGGAGGGAGGGGTCCGTGGTGGCCGCGCGGAGGCGGGTGAGGAGGGCCGTGGCCGCGCGGTCGTAGCTGCCGGACTCGTCGTGGAGGACCGATTCGGCGTTGGCCATCTCCAGGAAGGCGAGCAGCTCGAACCCGAGCTGGGCGGCGTCGGTCCCCGCGTCGATCTCACCGGCCGCCTGGCCCTCGCGCACCGTCTCCTCGACGTACGCGCGCCAGTCGGCGCGGGCGGCGGCCAGGGCGTCGTGGACCTTGCCCTCGCGGGCGTCGAACTCGGCGGCGGCCCCGTAGAAGAAACAGCCGCCGGGGAAGACGCGGTCGCGGGAGTACGCCAGCCAGTTGAGGCACAGGTGCCACAGGCGGCCGACGCCGGGCGGGAGTTCGGCGGCGGGCCGGACCACATGGCGTACGTAGACCTCGACGGCCGCGCGGACGGTGGCGAGCTGGAGGTCCTCCTTCGAGCCGAACAGCGCGAAGACGCCGCTCTTGCTGAGCTTCAGCTCGCCCGCGAGCCGTCCGAGGGAGAGCCCTTCGAGGCCCTCGACGGAGGCGAGGTCCACGGCGCGCTTGAGGATCAGCGCCCGCGTCTCGTTCCCCCGTGCGACCCGCCCGTCGACCCGCCCTTCGCCTTTTGTGCCTGCCACGCCCTCGTCCACCCGCTCTCCTGGGCCGTCCTCCTGGCGCCGACGAGGTTACTCGACCCGGTGCACGCCGCCGCCCTGCTACATTTAACCGAACGGTCGTGCATATTGTTTGAGAGAACGAGGAGAGTGCCATGCCGTCCCCCGCAGTCCGGTTCGCCGCGTGGAAGCCCGGGCCCGCCGCGGCTCACGACGGGCCCGGTCCCCTCGTCGTCAGCCTCACCGAGTTCGCCCCGCACCGGCCCTGGCACGCGGTCGGCGTCACCAGGGCCGGGCTCGCCCTGCGCCGCGCCTGGCCGGACGTCGAGGGCGCGATAGGCCTCTGGCTCTGGACCGTCCCCGGGCTGCTGCGCCCGCGCACCGGGTCGGTCTCCCTCTGGCACGACGAGGAGGACCTGCGGCGCTTCGTGGCGCGCCCCGACCACCGGCGGATCATGCGCGCGTACCGCGACCGCGGCACCCTGCGCGCCACCACCTGGCACACGCCCCGCTCCGACGCCCCCGCCGGCTTCGACAAGAGCGCCACCCTCCACAAGGCCCGCGCCCTCATCACACGGTGGCCCGACCCCGCTCCACTGGGTTGAGCCCCCGGTGTCCGGGAGCCGGAGGAGGAGTGCGCGGGACGACGCGACGGGGCGGGCGCTCTGGTCCTGTTTCCGTCGATGGCTCGATCGGAGCATCACAAATCGCGCGCTCCGGGGACGGCCGTGATCGTTTTACTGTCAGCACAACCTTCCCTTGGAGGCGCAATGCGTATCCGTACCGGAATTGCCGCGGCTGTGGCGGCGAGCGCCCTGGTGCTCAGTGCCGGTTCCGCCGCGGTGGCGGCCGACGGCCCGGAGAACTTCGTCAAGCACCGTCCGGTGACCGTGACCGACGACGGCCCGACGGGCATCGGGCTCAATGTCCTGTGCGGCATCGGCCTGCTGGGCAAGGGCGTCTGCAGCAACTGAGCCCGGCGCTCCGGCACCGCACGAAGGCCCCGCTTCCCCGTGGAGCGGGGCCTTCCGCGTGCCGGGCCGGGCCGCCCCTCCGCTAGGCTGGGAAAGCGGAGCGGCGCTCCGTTCGGATGCCGGGAGACGCGGAGGGAGACGGGGTGGCCGGGGTGGAGCAGTCCCCACAGACGCCCGCGCGGGCCAAGCGGGCCGACGCACGGCGCAATCAGCAGAAGCT
Organism: Streptomyces albiaxialis; assembly: GCF_039530985.1. NCBI lineage: Bacteria > Bacillati > Actinomycetota > Actinomycetes > Kitasatosporales > Streptomycetaceae > Streptomyces > Streptomyces albiaxialis. Next base: position 19,332 of record NZ_BAAAPE010000028.1, on the reverse strand, counting down.
GCTGGACGCGGCCGCCGAGGTCTTCGTCAGCTCCGGCGTCGACGCGCCGATCCGCGAGATCGCGTCCCGGGCGGGCGTGGGCATGGGCACGATCTACCGCCACTTCCCCACGCGCGCCGACCTCGTCATCGCCGTCTTCCGGCACCAGGTCGAGGAGTGCGCGGAGGCCGGTCCGCGGCTGCTGGCCGAGGAGGACTCGCCGTTCGCCGCGCTGCGCCGCTGGATCGGCCTCTTCGTCGACCTCCTGGTCACCAAGCACGGGCTCGCCGAGGCGCTGCACTCGGAGGCCGAGGGCTTCGCCTCGCTGCACGCCTACTTCCTCGACCGTCTGCTGCCCGTGGCCGAACAGTTGCTCGGCGCCGCCGTGGACGCGGGCGAGGTCCGGCCCGGCACGCAGCCCTACGAGCTGATGCGCGGCATCGGCAATCTCTGCGTCGGAGGCGACACCGACCCCCGCTACGACCCCCGGCGCCTGATCGAGCTGCTGCTCCGGGGGATCCAGGCGCCGCCTGCCGCCTGAGCGTCCCTCAGCCCCCTCCTCAGCCGGCCACCGCCAGCAGGGCGCGTGCCAGCCTCCTCACCTCCAGGTCCGGGTGCGGCGTGCCGTCGCACGGGAAGCCGGAGACGACGCGGCGCGGGGACGTGGCGCAGCGCTCGACCGCCGGGCGTGCCGCCGCCGGGAGCCGTCCCATGGCGGCCAGGGCGCGCAGCGCGCCGGGGTACGGCTCGTGCACGTCGCCCGCGCGGGCGAGCTGATCGGCGATCACCGGCGCCGTGTCCCGCTCGCGGCCCGTGACGCGCCAGATCGCGGCGGCCGCGTCCGCGCGGCTCTCGCGGGCCGGTGCCCGCAGCCGCTCCTCCAGCAGGGGCAGCAGCGGCGCGGCGGCAGGCCCGAGCCCGCCCGCCACCCGTACGGCCTCCCCGCGCCGCGCGACGTCGCCCCATGCCGCCCGTACGGCGTCCAGCGCGGGCCCCGTCTCGCCCGTGACGCGCGCCAGCGCCGCCGCTGCCGCGAGGTCGCCCGCGCCCGCCCGTACGCGCAGGGCCCGTGCCGCGACGGGACCCGCGGCCCCGCCGAGGGCGGCCAGCGCTCCGGCCGAGGCGGGCAGGAGGTCCACCAGTTCGGCCACGCGGGCCGCCGCGAGGGCGGGAAAGGGCGTCAGCGCCTCCAGCCACGCGGCGCACGGGTCTTCGGCCACGCGCCGGGCCACCGGCTCGGCCGCCGTGCCGAACACCTCCACCGCCGCGGTCACGGCGAGGCCGGGCCCGGCGAACGGCGTCGGCCCGAGCGTGCGCGCCTCCTCCGGCAGCTCGTCCATCAGCCGCAGGACGAGCCCGACGGCACCCGGTACGCGCAGCCGTACGGCGCAGTGCGTGGCCGCCACCCGTACGGCCGGGTCCTCGGAGGCCAGGTGCGGGGCGAGCCACGGCGCGGGCTCGCCGCCCTCCAGTGCGGCGCCCACGCGCGCCACCCCGCACAGGTCCTCCGCGTCCGCGGCCTCCGCCGCGAGCCACGGCAGGACGTCCTGCTCGCGGTCGCGCCAGGTCTCGGTCAGCTCCCGGGCGAGCGGCAGTCCGCGCGTCACGGCGCGCAGCGCCGCTTCGGGGTCGTCCATCAGCCGCTCGGTGAGCGGCACATGGGCGGCGGGCCACGGGTGGTCCGTGTCGTCCCCGGGCGCCGCCTCGTGCGCGTCGAGCGCCTCCTCCACCAGGTCGGCGGGCAGCGGGAGCGGGGCCGTGCGCAGCAGTTCGGCCGCCGCGGCCCTGCGCACCTCGGGCGGCGCCGACAGCAGGGCGCGGTTGCGGGCCCGCGCGGCGTCCGGCGAGACGTCGAGCAGGCCGAGCGCGGTGACGAGGTCGGCCCGTACCCCGGTGTCGTCCTCCTCGTCGAAGCGGGCGCGCAGCAGCGGGAGCAGCGGCAGGGACGCCTCCTCGCAGGCGGCGACGGTCCGGACGAACGCGCTCCGCACGGACGGGTCCTGGTCCGCCGCCAGGTCCAGCAGGCCCGGGAGCGCCCCGGCCACGGCGCGGCGCACCCGCGGGCGTTCGGGGCCGGTGCCGTCGGCCGCGCCGTGCAGCAGCCACAGCAGGGGCAGCCGGACGCCGGGCCCGGCGTCCCGCGCGAGCCGGGCGACGAACGGCACGGCCGCGGCCGTCGCGGAGTAGACCGAGCCCTGGTGGCAGAGCGAGGAGAACAGCTCGTCCAGCGCCTCGTCCCGGACCTCGGCGGCCACATCCGGCCCGGCGGCCGCCCGCAGCAGGGCGGGGATGTCGTCGGCCGGACCGTACGCGTGTTCCAGTGCGGCCCAGTCCAGCGCGTCGATCCCGTTCAGCATGCGCATGACCTTATGGCAGGGGTTCCGGTTCTCTATCTCTGGTTGGAGACGCCGTTCGCTCTCACGCCCGATGCTGAGGGGGCCGGTGGGTTCCTAGCCTGAGTACGTGGGCGAACGCACCGCCGCCCGCGCCGTCCGACGCCGTCGAGAGGAACCCCCCATCATGAGCACCGCGCACGAGGACGCCGACTTCATGGCCCGCTCCGGCTCCGCCCGCCCGTTCCCGCGCCTCCGGCGCTCCGGGGGCGGGAACGACGGGCGCGGGGTCCGCGAGGCCCGCGACGGGCGCGAGGTCCGCGACAGCCGGGACAGCCGTGACGCGCTCGGCTCGGCGCTGGCCGGCGGCTATCTCGTCGTCTGCGCCGCCTTGCTCATCTGGGCCGTCGTGGTGAGCAACGGCGACAACCCCGACGCGTCGTTCGCCGGGGTGATCCCGGTGCTCGCGACCGCACCGGCGAGCCTGGTCTTCCTCGTGCTGCCGGACCACGCGTCCGCGCTCTACCTCGCCGTCGGCCTCGGCGCGCTGGTGAACGCCGCCCTCATCCACTGGTGCGTCCGCGCCCTGCGCCGGGGCCTGGGCCGGAGCGGGGCCGACCGCTGAACGCCGGGGCCGGACGCACCGGTTCAGCCGCGCGCCGCCCGCAGCGCCTCCGCGATCTCCTCGTCCGCCACGCCCATCGCCGCGTCGGCGCGGGCGTACCAGACCTCCCGTCTGGCCGGTGCCAGGCCCTCCCAGGGGTGGCGCTCGGCGCTGAAGCCGAGCGTCGCGTACAGCGCCCTCGCGTAGCGCTCACGGCGGGCGTCTCGTTCGGTCACGCGTTCTCCTCCGGTGCTCCTGGCGCGAGCCTATGCCAGGCCGCCGGGCGGGCCGCCCGGGGCGCGGCTCGGTAGACTCCACTCCCCTCCCCGCGAGGCAAGGAGCGTGCGGATCTTGTCCACCTTCGTGGTCTTCGACCTGGAATTCACCTCGTGGCCGGAGGCACTTGAGCGGGACTGGGGCGAGCCGGGCCAGTTCCGCGAGATCGTGCAGATCGGCGCCCTGCGGCTGACGGCGGAGTGCGCGGTCGTCGAGGAGTTCGAGACGCTGGTCCGGCCGGTCGTGAACCCGGAGCTGTCGCCGTACTTCACCGGGCTGACCGGGATCGGCCAGGAGGCCGTGGACCGGGACGGGGCCTGCCCCGCCGAGGCGCTGGGCGAGTTCCTGGGCTTCTGCCGCGACCAGACGGTCCTCTCGTACGGGAACGACATGGTCGTGCTCGGCGAGAACATGGGCTGGGTCCGCTCCCGTGGCGAACAGCTCAAGCACAGCTTCCTCGACGCGGCCTTCCTCAACATCCGCCCCTGGCTCAACGCGGTCGCGCCGGACACGGCGACGGCGGACTCGGGCCGCCTGTGGCAGGCGCTCGGACTGCCGCGGCCCATGGCGGGGAGCGAGCACTCGGCGCTCTTCGACTGCCACTCCTTCGCCGCCGCCCTCCGGCACCTGCATGCCGAAGGGCACGTGCTGCCGGAGGGATGCCCGCGCTGACCTCGCGGCGGTTGCCGCCGGTCAGTGGTCGAAGACCTCGCCGAAGGTGAGGCCCGCGGTGTCGGTGAAGCCGAAGTCGGCCGGGTTGAACGAGGTGACGCCGTCCGTCGTCAGGCCCGAGGACGCGCCGCGCAGCACCCAGACCGCGCCCGCGTCCGGCACCGTGCCGATGTCCTCGCCGTCGGCGGCGGCGAACAGGTCGGCCTTGCCATTCTTGTCGATGTCCGCGAGGTGCACGGCGGAGCCGAAGCGGTCGCCGGACTCGCCGACGCCGGGGACGCCGGTCGTCTCCTGGTGGAAGGTCTGCGCGCCGGTGGCGGCGACGCCGTTCGCCGAGCCCTTGAGGAGGACGACGGTTCCGGCGTCGGTGCCGCGTACGACCTCGTGGGGGACGCCGACGGCGATGTCCGCGTGGCCGTCGCCCGTCACGTCCCGCACGGAGACATCGGCGCCGAAGCTGTCGCCGGTCTCGCCGGTGCCGGGCACGCCGGGGCTGTTCTGGTCGAGGACGACGGTCTCCTTGCCGGTGCCGAGGCCGCCCCGGGCGCCCCACCGCACGGTGACGGAGCCCGCCTCGCGGCCGCCCACGGGCTCGCCGGTGACCAGGTCGTCCCTGCCGTCCTTGTCGATGTCGCCGGTCGCGACGGAGCGCAGCTCGGTGCCGCCGTCGGACAGGACGGTGTGCTGGTAGCCGATGTCGCCGGGCCCGCCGCGGAAGGTCGCCAGGTAGTCGCCGTCGCCGTCCCCGCGCTGCCCGTAGACCACGAAGTCGCCCGCCGGGCCGCCGGTGAAGTTCCCGGCGGCGACGCCGTCGAGCTGGACGTCCTCGGGGAGGAAGTCGTCCTCCAGGCCGAGCGCGACATCGGTGCCGTCACCCTTGGGCACCGCCTCCGAGTACCACCAGAAGTGACGGCCGCTGACGATCTGGAGCTGCGGGGTGCCGTCCCCGTCGAGGTCGCTGAAGGAGGCGCCCTGGCCGAAGTTCCGGTCCCCGGCGGTGGGGGCGTCGAGCGCGATGCCGCCCTTGGTCAGCCCCTTCGCGCCGCCCCACAGGACGGTGACGCTGCCGTCGGGCTTCCCGTCCACCTTCTCGTACGGGGAGCCGACGATGAGGTCCGCGTAGCCGTCGTGGTCAACGTCGCCGCTGGTGACGTTCTCGCCGAACTGGTCGCCCGCCTCGGCCTTCCCGGGCACGCCCGCGCTGTCCTGGGTGATCCGCACCGAGCGGGACGGGGAGACGCCGGACGCCGAGCCGTACGTCACGACGACGGCTCCGGTCTTCCCGCCGGCCTTCGGCACGCCGACGGCCACGTCGGTGTAGCCGTCGCCGTTGAAGTCCTCGCGCTGCCCCGAGGGCGCGGCCGCCGCCGGTCCCGCGGTCGCGAGGGGAACCCCGAGACCGGTGGCGGCGAGGGCCGTCAGGGTCGCCGCGGTGACGAACGTACGAATGCGCATACGGATCCTCTTCGCTCTCTGTGAGACGGGTGAGCCGGGTGGGTGGTGGTGCCGGGATTCAGACCGTTCAGGCGTGCGAATGGTTGTGCGTGGGGCGGGAGTTGGGGACGGGAGTGGGGCCGGTGTGGGGGACGGGGCGGGGCTCTATCTCTGGTTAGAGAGGGTGATCAGCCTGTGGACCGACGCCGTGCCGGTCCCCGCGGCCGTAGCGTGAACACGTACCGAGCGAGGGGCCCTCGCCCCCGTGGGGCCTCTCGCTCAGTGCTCGTCCACCCGCCGGTTGGCGGGGGTGGCCGCCTCGATGAGGTGGTCGACCACGCCGGGCAGGCGGGTGCCGCGCCGGTAGGCGGCCCGCTGCCGGTCGGCCCCGTTCCCGCCGAGGCGCAGCCGCGTCCAGGCCCCGCACACCAGGTCCAGGTCCCCGTGCGCGCGCAGCGCGGGCGCGACCCAGTTCAGGAGCCGGTCGAGCCGTACGGCCGTGGGTACGAGCCTGCTGGCGGGCAGGTCGACGCTCTGCCCGGACAGGCCGTCCCTCGCCGCCCGCCAGCAGGCCGCGCGCAGCAGTTCCTGCTGCGGGCGCGGCGCGGGCTCCCCCGCCGCCACGGCGGCGAGCGCGGTCGCCGCCATCGCCTTGACGAGCGCGGCCAGCAGCGTGGCCTCCTCGGCGGTGGCCAGGGCGTCGGGGGCCCGGAACTCCAGGGTCGGCACATGGCTGGAGGGCCGGATGTCCCAGTACACGCCGCCCCGGTCCATGAGCGCCCCGGTCTCGACGAGACGGCCCACGAGTTCCTCGTAGTGCGCGGGGGACTCCAGGTACGGCGGCGGACCCGCGACCGGCCAGCGGGCCAGGGTCATCGTGCGCCAACTGGCGTACCCGGTGTCCGTCGCCTGCCAGTACGGCGAGTTGGCCGACAGCGCGATGAGCGCCGGGATCCAGCAGCGCAGATGGTTGCTGACCCGGAGGGCGCGGGCCGGGTCGGGGATGCCGACGTGGATGTGGCAGCCGCAGGCGGTCTGCTCGTCGTCCAGGGCGCGGAACGTCGCGACGCTCCGCGCGTACCGGGCGCCCTCCGAGATCGGCGGCGGCACGGTCTGGCCCAGGACCGGGGAGCCGCTGGAGACGATGCACAGGCCCCGGCGGGCCGCCGCCCGCGCGACGCCGACCCGCAGGTCGCGGACCTCCTCGCCCAGCTCCCGTACGGCGGTGTGCGGCACGGTGCGCGCCTCGACCTGATAGCGCGTCAGCTCCGGTACGGCGCGGTCCCCGAGCCCGTCCGAGGCGGCCATGGCCGCGACGTCCTGCCCGCGCGGCTCCACACGGCGCGTCACCGGGTCGACGAGCAGGTACTCCTCCTCCAGCCCCACCGTGGGCCCGGTCACGACGGCGCGCCGGCCGTCAGCCGGACCGGAGGTGCCTTCCGCCGCGCCGCGTTCGGCTTCGCCGTCATGCGTCCAGGCTGACACCCGGGGGCGCCGGGCGACACCGGGCGTCCGGTCAGTGCTCCAGGCCGTGGCCGTCCACCGGGCCCTCCACCGGGCCCTCCACCGGGATCACCGCGCCGGAGACGGCGTCCGTGGTGGAGATCCAGTGGACGGCGTGGGCGATGTCCTCCGGCCGGGCGAGGGGGCCGAGAGGGATCTGCTGGGTCAGGACCGCGCGCTCGTCGGCGGTGAGGCGGGCGGTGGCGTGGGCGAGGGGCAGGCCGGGGGCGACGACGTTGGCGGTGATGCCGTGCGAGCCGTAGACCACGGTGAGCCTGCGGGCCAGGTCGAGCAGGGCCGACTTGGACGTGGCGCGGTGGACGGAGTCGCCCTCGGCGGAGCCCGCGACGGCGCCGCCCATGAGGATGATGCGGCCGAACTCGCCCCGCAGCATGCCGTACAGGGACTCCCGTACGACGGACGAGGGAAACGTTCCGTCGTCGCGCAGCAGGGTGTCGCCCGTGCCCGGGTTGGCGACGAGGACCTCGACCGGGCCGTGCCGTTCCTCGACCGCCCGCCAGGTCCCCCGGACCTGGCGGGCGTCGGTCACGTCGCACCGGAGTGCGAGGAACTCCTCGCCGTCGGGCGGCACTCCGCGGTAGGTCGCGGCCACCCGGTCGCCCGCCGCCTGGAGATGGCGCGCGACGGCCAGTCCGATGCCGGTGTCGCCCTCGGTGACCAGGACCGAACGCCGGTGCCGCGGGCCCTCGTCCGTGACGGGCGCCGCCGTGCGGCCCTGGTCACCGAGGGCGTCCCGGACGGTGTCCCCGACCGGGCGCCGGGGAGCCGGGAGGCGGACGGCCCGCCGGCCGCGCGGCGTACGCGGTTCCCGGCCGGGGTCTCGACGGCGCCACACGACAACTCCCCCTTCTCCACTGCCCGCGGGGTGCGCGGAACCCCCGTGCCCGGACGCGTTATCGCAGGTCAGGTGCCAAGGGATCCACACGCCGAGCCGGGCGTGCCGCGCACGCCCGGCAGCCGTACCGACCATCCCCCCGTAACGGTCGGGAACGGCTTGCTCACTTCTGCGTGACGGAACATACTCAACGGGTCGCCCGCAGCGAATGCAAGCAGCAAGGTGTGCATGATCCGCAACCTGCGGACAATGCCGGAGGAGGTCCGGCCAAAGTCGGACGGAAACAGCCAGAGGGAGGTGCGCTTGGCCCGCGAACGGTCCGGCCCGAACTTCGCGCACGTCGTTCTGGCCACGCGGCTGCGGATCCTCCGTAAGGCGGCGGGTCTCTCGCCCCAGCAGGCGGCCGACGCGCTCGGTGCCCACGGGGACACCGTCCGCCGTATCGAGCAGGCCAAGACGTCGCTGGACGCGGGGCAGGTGCACACGCTGCTGACGGCGTACGGCGCGGGGGCAGAGGAGATCGAGGACTTCCTCGGGAAGCTCTCCGCCGCCAGCCTGCCGGGCTGGTGGCACCCGTGGCGCGCCGTCATGGACACCTGGCAGCGGGACCTGATGAGCGTGGAGTCCGCCGCGCGCATCATCCGCATCTGGGAACCGGCCCTCGTACCTGCGCTGTTACGGACCCCGGCGTACGCCCGCGCCCTCGACGAGGCGCTACGGCCGGATCTCGCCCCTGCCGAGATGGAGCAGCGGACCGAGCTGCTGATGGCGCGGCAGGAGCGGTTACGGGCGCAGCGGACCCGTATCTGGGCGCTCATGTCGGCCTCCGCGCTGCACACCCGGGTCGGCGGCGAGGAGGTCATGGCCGAGCAGCGCAAGGTCCTCCGCGCCGAGGCCGAACGGCCCGGGCTCACCTTGCAGATCCACCCCCTGACGGGTCCCCCGCACGCCCTGACCGGCATCCCGGCGCTGACGCTCTACCGGGTCGAGTCGCCGGAGATCCCCGACCGCATGGTGCGGGAGGCGGGGCCCGTCGGCACCGCCGACGTCTGGGACACGGACACGGCGGCGACCACCGTCACCAACTACCGCCTGCTGATGGACTCCTCCAGCACGCGCGCACCCCATCCCGACACGTCGAAAGAGGCTCTCGAATGACCGAGCGGCAATCCCCGGACCAGCCCCACCAGATCGACACGACCGTGGCGCACAGCGCCCGGGTGTGGAACTACTGGCTCGGCGGCAAGGACTTCTTCCCCGCCGACAAGTCCGCGGGCGACGCGTACGCCAGCAAGTACCCGCTGATCACCCAGTTCGCCCAGGAGTCGCGGGACTTCCTGCGGCGCACCGTCAGCTATCTGGCGCGGGACGCCGGGGTCCGGCAGTTCCTCGACCTGGGCGCCGGATTACCGACCAGCAACAACACCCACGAGGTCGCCCAGCGCATCGCCCCCGAGTCCCGCGTGGTGTACGTCGACCACGACCCGCTCGTCCTGCTCCACGTCCACGCGCTGCTCACCAGCACCCCCGAGGGCGCCAGCGCCTACGTCGAGGCGGACATGCGCGACACGGACGCCGTCCTGGAGGGCGCCGCGAAGACGCTGGACATGGACCGCCCGGTCGCCCTCGTGATCAACGACGTGCTGGGGCACATCGTGGACTGGGAGGACGCGCTGTCCCTGGTGCGGCGGCTGACGGACCGGCTGCCCTCGGGCAGCTATCTGTCGCTGAGCCACTCGACGGCCTCGGACGAGGAGCACCGCGCGGTACAGGAGGAGTACAACAGCTCGGGCGCGATCCCGTACATCTTCCGGGAGCCGGAGGTCACGAAGGCGTTCTTCGACGGCCTCGAACTGGTCGAGCCCGGCATGGTGTCGTGGCCCAACTGGCGCCCGGACCCGACCACGGGCCGCACCACCGAGCGTGCGGGGTGGGGCGCGGTCGCACGGATCCCGTGACGAGCGACGCGCGGCGCCGTACGCAGCGCGCGTCCTCCGCGCGGCGTGCGGAGCCGGCGTCCGCCTCCGCCGCGACGGCGCCGTCCCCGGCGGCCCCCGGGGACGGCGGGTTCGGCGTCGTGCGGCGGCTCACGCGGGCGGCGGCCGAGTCCCAGGACGCGCTGCTCGCGGAGGCCGCCGCGCTGGTCGACGGCTGGGCGGCCGTCGTGAACCCCCTGCACGGCACCGTGCACAGCTCCCCGCGCGGCGCGGGCCCCGCCGCCGTGGGCGCCGCCACGCGTCCGCACGCCTACCCGCGGCTGCTCACCCGCCAGGTGGCCGGGGCCGTCCTCGTGCTCGGCCCCGGCGCCACGGCGCACGCCTCGCACTCCGCGCATGTCCCGCACGCCTCGGACCCCGCGGACGCCGCGCTCGTCGCGGACACGGCGGCCGACCTGCTGCGCGTACGTTCGCGGCGCGCGGACGACGCCGAGCAGCGGCTGCACTCGGCGGTACTGCGCCTCCTGCTGCGCGGCCAGCGGCAGTTGGCCGCCGAGCTGCTGGGCGGTACGAGCGCGACGCACGCCACGGTCTACCGGCTGACCGGCGACGCCGTGCGGGCCGCGCACCGGGAGCTGTGGCGCGAGGCACTGCCGGGCGCGGGCACGGGCGCGAGCACGGGCCCCGTACCGGCGCTGGTCTGCCGGTACGGCACGGACGAACTGGTCGTCGTCGCGCTCCACGGGGCGCACGACGAACAGCACGCCATGCTCTCGCTCATGGCCCGCGCCGCCGACCGGCACGAGCTGACCGGCGGCGTGTCCGACCCGGCGCCGCTCGACATGATCGGCACGGCGTGGGCGGAGGCCGGGACCGCGCGCGACAGCGCCGCCGTGGGCTGCCTCACGACGAGCCTGGGCGCTCACGAACTGCTGCACGTCGTCCCCGCGGACCGGCTCGCCGCGTGGTCGGGCGCCGTGCTCATGCCCCTCCACCGCGAGCAGCGCCGGACGCTGGAGGCCTGGCTCAGGGCGGGCTCGGCCCACGCCGCCGCGCCCGTGCTCGGCGTCTCCGAGGGCACGGTCCGCGCCCGGCTGCCCGTGATCGCCTCACTGCTCGCGGCCGACCTGGACCACCCCACCGTGCAGGCCCAGCTCCTGCTGGCCCTGCGCGCACCGGCGGCCCCGTCGGCGCCGACCGTGCGCCCGGCACCCGAACCACCGCTCCCCGCCGGGCTCCTGAGCCCCGAGGAGGCCGCGCGCTGGGCGACCACGCTGCTGTCGCCGCTGGACACGCAGCTCCGGATCGCCGTGCGCTGCTGGCTCCGGCACCGTGGCCGTACGGCGCCCGCGGCGGCCGAACTCGGCGTGCACCGCGAGACGCTGACCGCCTGGCTCGCCAAGTGCGGCCGTCTCCTGGACCTCGATCTGTCCTCGCCCACGGTCAGGGCGGAACTGCATCTCGCGGCGGAGACCCTCGCGACCCCCGACGACGTCCCGGCCAAGCTCCCCAGGAGGGGCGGCAGGACGTATCGGGGGCCGCGGTGGTGACGGCCGCCGAGGGGGATGGCGGCCGCCGGGCCCGGTGAGCCGGCCGGTCGGTCAGGCGGCATAGCCCTTCGGCGGGATCAGGCTGGCCAACTGGTCGAAGGAGAGCCAGTAGATCTGGTTGCCGCCGAAGGAGGCGGGGTCGGCGATGAGGACGGTGCGGTTGGCGTCGTCGTAGCCGATCACCGTGAAGTAGTGGTAGATCGTCTGGTCGCCGGGATAGCCGGGCGGCTGGTTGCCGGGCGGGGCGACGATGTTCGCGACGATCGGGTAGTTGTTGTCGACGTCCTTGACGATGTCGTTCCACAGCAGGTCCTTCTGGGCCTGCGTGGGCGGGTCGTCCGGCATCTCCTTGGTCTCGTACCAGCCGGTGCCGAGGTTGTTGTTGAGGACGCCGGTCACCTGGCCGATGTGGTCCGTGCCGCCCTCGTGGGTGCCGAGCTGCGCGGCGAGGTCCCCCTGGCTGGGCGGCGCGACGCGCGCGGAGAGCGCGATACGGGTGGCGGCGGGACCGCACCAGTAACCGGTCTCCTGGACCTGGTAGTCGACCTTCAGGGTGTGGGCGCTCTTCGTGCGCGCGCCCTCGACGCTCAGCCGGGTCCCCGGCCCGTTCCGCCCGCTGACGACGGCGGTGCCGGACTCCGTACCGCCGCCGAGCACCTGCACGGGGGCCGGGGCGGGGGCGGCGGCCGGCCCGCTGTCCGCCTGGGCGACGGCGGGGGTGACGAGGACACCCGCGGCGGCGACGGCGACGGCCGTCGAGACGAGTCTCTTGCGCATACGGACTCCTGGAGGGGAGGACAAGGGGTGGGGGGAAACTCGTTGTCTGGGGAGCACGCGGGTCAGGGGATCGGCGGGACCGTCGGGCCCTCCTGCGCGAGCAGGTCGCGCGCGAACTGCTCCCACTGGGCGTACCGGTCGGGGTAGGCCGAGACCTGCACGGCCTGGCAGACCTCGCCGGGCGGCATGGTCTCCCAGCCGGCGATCTGGATCAGCCCGGGGTTGCTGCCGAAGTCGGCCACCCCGTAGAAGGACTTCGACGAGGTGGGCACGTCGGTGATCTGCTCGGGCGTGCCCCATCCGGTGCTGGGGCGCTGCTGGAAGATGCCGAGGGAGTCGTGGTCGACGGGCGTGAGGTAGTTGACGAACTTCGACTCCTGCATGGCCGTCATCAGCGCGATGACCTGGCCCTGTTCGGGGATGCCCGCGCCCTTGCCGACGCCGATGACGGTGCGCGCGTTGGCCAGTTCCTCGGGGCCGAGGTCGGCGGCGGTGCGGAAGGTCCGGCGCAGCTCGGCGTCGGAGGCCCGGTCGAGGGCCTTGGCGGTGTCCCTGTCGACGGTGCCGGTACGGGGCAGGCCGTGCCGTTCCTGGAACTTCTTCAGGCCGTGGCCGCCCTCCCGGGCGGACTCCTGCGCGGCCGAGGGGGAGGCGGACGACGCCTGGGCCGTGCCCGGCGCGGCGAGCAGCGTCCCCGCGGCGACGAGCGAGACGGCCAGGACGGCGGGGCGGGTGAGGTGGGTGCGCACGCCAGCTCCTTCGTGGGGGTCGTGGGTGGGGTGCACGACGGCCCGAACAGGCTCCTCGCATGGGCATGACAGAGGCAACGCCCGAAAGCCCAGGCTTACACCGCTCCCCCGCCGCGCTCGCCGCTCCGCAGCAGCGCCCGCCCCTCGGCGGTCGCCAGATGCAGGGCCCGTCCGCCCCGGCGCACCGTCGTGACCAGGCCCGCGGCGCGCAGCACCTTCACGTGCTGGCTCACGGCCGGATGCGTGACCCCCAGCAGCCGGGCCAGCTCCACCGTGGAGGCGCCGGTACGGGCCGCCCGCAGGACCGCGGCGCGGGTGTGCCCGATGAGCTGCCCGAGGGCCCCGCCCCCGTCCGTACGGCCCGGGGCTGCCGGGGCTGCCGGGGCTCCCGGAAGCCCCGGCCGGGACCAGTCCCGCGCGTGGTCGATCGGGTACACCAGCACGGGCGGCAGCGCGCCGTCCGCGAGCGTGATGGGCGTGGGCCAGCAGAAGAACGAGGGCTGGAGCAGGAGCCCCCGCCCGTTCAGCCGCAGGTCGTGCTCGACGGGATAGTCGGCCTCCAGCACCGGGGGCCGCCAGCGGAACCGGGGGCCGAGCCCGGCCAGCAGCCCCTCGACGGCGCCGTCGAGGAGGCCGTGCGCCCGCAGGGCGCGGTCGGCGTCGATGTGCGCGCGCACGCGCGGCCAGAAGGGCGCCAGCACCTGGCGGTGGTACGCGCCCAGCACCTCCCCCAGCCGCCGCAGCGCGGCGCCGTCCCCGTCGGCCAGGGCCGAGGTCCACCCCGGGAGCCGCCGCGAGGCCGCCACCCGCGACAGGTCGGCACGCAGCCGGGGCCGGGGCGTACGGACGAGCGCCTCCACGGCCGCCTGGAGCGACCGGCGCTCGCCGTGCGCGGGCGTCAGGAAGTCCGGCGAGCAGCCGTGCGGCGGCAGGAGGGGCGAGAGGAGGCGGCAGCTCTCCGGCAGCCGGGGCCGCGCCCAGCGGCGCCACTCGCCGAACACCCGCGTACCGTCCGTGCGTTGCAGCGTCTGCACGCTGTTGCTGATCTCCCACAGGTGATCCGGCCCGGCGGCGACCCGCACCCGCGCCAGGTCCTCGGCCGTGAAGTACACCCGCAGCATGGCCCACCTCCTCCGCAGAGGGACAGGCGACCGTCGCGGGGCGACCGCTGTCAAGACCCGTGGGAGGCGGTGGCGGCGCGCTCGGTTCGGCGGGCGCCGAACCGTCCGGTCGGTAGCGTGCCGGTTCCCGCGCGGGAGGTGCCCGCGCCGGTGACACGGGAGGCGGCCCGCATGCCGGACACGGACACGGCCCTGAGGCGGCAGCTCGCGGAGCGGTTCCGCGAGGTCAACGGCGACCATCCGATGACGGACGCCGACGACGCGTACGTCAGCGCACAGTACGCCGTCCTGGAGGACCTGTGCGCGGAGCACGGCCGCGACGCCGACGCGGTCCGCGAGCTGATGCTGGGACACCGGCTCCCGCTCCCGGGCTATCTGCGCTCCGACGGCGCGGAGATGGTGCCGGCCGACCTGTTCGCCCTCGCCGAGGAGGCCGGCGGGGTGGAGCGGCTCGAAGCGTGGTTCACCGCGCACTGGGCCGACCCGGCCGCCGGAAAGGCGGAGTGGAACGCGTACCTCAGCGGGCGGTACGTGTGCCTGCGCTCGGTGACCCCCGCCGCCATCCGGCGCAAGGACCACCTGACGGCCGCGATCGGCGCGGCGGTGGACGAGGCGGACGCGGGTTCGGCCCGCCGACTGGAGCGCCTGCACGCCCTGGTCGACGAACTCGACGCCCTGGTACCGGAGTTCACCGGGTACGACCGCCTCCGCTTCGGCGGCCCCACGTCCCGGGACACCTGCGTCGACGCCCCGCGCGCCCGCTTCCCCCGCCCCTGAGGAGGGCCGGTGTGCCGTTCAGCCCTGCGGCTCTTCCTGCAGCGCACGGACCTCGACCCTGCTCCGCAGCGCGCGCGAGGCCTGCTTGGTCCATTCGAGCGCGACGTCGTCGTTCTCGGCCTCGATGATCCAGAAGCCGCCGAGGTATTCCTTGGCCTCGACGAACGGGCCGGGGGTGACGACGGGGCTGTCGCCGGAGTAGTCCACCGTGGTCGCGGTCGACGGCGGCTGCAGACCGCCGGCGGACACGAACGCGCCCGCCTCCTGGACGGCGGTGTTGAACGCGCCGACCTCGGCCATCAGCTTCTGCAGCTCCGCGGGGTCCATGTCCTCCATCGTCGGCTCGTCGGCGGCGTCGTGGGGAAGGCTCAGAAAGTACTTCGGCATCGTCGTCTCCTCGTCATCGGTGTTGCTCTCGATGACGGAAACGCTATGCGGGGGCTCCCCCACGGCGTATCGGTCATCGTGACCGGTGTCCGGTCACCGATGACTGGCGTCGGCCGTCAGACGAGGCCGGCCAGCTCGGCGCGAGCGGTGACGCCGAGTTTCGGATACGCCTTGTAGAGGTGGTGGCCGACGGTCCGCGGGCTGAGGAAGAGCTGCGCGGCGATCTCCTTGTTCGTGTGACCGGTGGCCGCCAGCCGTACGACCTGCAGCTCCTGCGGGGTCAGCAGGGTGAGCGGGCCGCTGCTCCGGGGCTCGTCGCTCCGCTCGCCGAAGGCGGCCAGCTCGCCGCGCGCCCGCGCGGCCCACAGCTCCGCGCCGATGCCCTCGAACGCGGAGACGGCCGCCGCGAGATGGGCGCGGGCCTCGGTACGGCGGCGCTGGCGGCGCAGCCACTCGCCGTAGACCAGTTGCGTACGGGCACGCTCGTAGGGGCCGCCGTGCCGCTCCTGGAGCCGCAGCGCCTCGGCGTACAGCGCGTCGGCGTCGCCGTCGTCGGCCAGCAGCGCCCGGCAGCGCAGGGCGAGCCCGGCGGCGACCGGGCGGTCGACGGGCTCGGCCCAGTGCCGGAACGCCGCCAGCGGTCCGTGGGCGCGGTCCGGCTCGCCGCCGCGCACGGCGGCCTCCACCAGGTCCGGCACCGCCCGGACCAGCAGGTCGCGGCTCGCGGGTCCCCGGCACACTCCTTCGAGCCGGTCGCACGCCTCGCCGAATCGCCGGGCGGACAGGTCGAGCATGCCGAGCCCCCAGTCCGCGATCTCGGCGTTGACGTGGTGCCGGGCGCGGACCCGGGGGAGCACCTCCTCGGCCAGGGCCCGGCAGCGCGGCTCGTCGCCCGACACGGCGTGCAGCCACACCTCCACCGACCGGTGCGCCAAGTGCTCGGTGGTGTTCCCGAGTTCGGCGCTCACGGACGCGCCCTCCGCCACGCACGCGCGGGCGTCCGCGAACTCGCCGCGGAACATCCGCGCCACGGCGAGCACGTTCAGGGTGTACGGGACCCACCCCAGCGCTCCGGTGGCCCGCACCTCGGCCAGCATGTCCTCCATCCCGGCGACGACGCCGTCGTCGTCCGCGATCATGAGCCCGCCGAACCCGAGCGTGATGCGGTGCATCAGGTCGTTCCCGCCGCCGCGCGGGGCGGTGCGGACGGCGGTACGGAGGGCGCGCATCGGGCCGACGGCCAGCTCCGGGCGCCCGTCGAACAGCTCCGCCCACCCGAGAAGGGCGGCGACAACCGGTGCCCAGTCCTCCGGCGGGGTGAACCCGCGCATCAGCTCCGCCGCACGCTGGAACAGGTCGTGCGCCGCTCCGTGCCGGGCGGCGTGCGCGGCCTCGAACAACGTGAGCGCGGTGCGCTCCGGATCGCTGTCGCGCACCAGCGCGGCGGCCTCGACCGCCAGCTCCGCGTCGGCCCGCGGGGAGGTGCGTTCGTACTCCACGGCACTGCGCGTATAGATGGCGTCGGTCCGGACGCCGGGGTCGGTGGTCAGCGAGAGCGCCTCGGCCGCGAGCCGGGCGGCGCGGTCGGCCTTGCCCGCGTCGAACGCGGCCTGGCTGGCCCGGGCGATACGCCGGGCCTTGCGTTCCCGGTCGGTACTGAGCCGCCCCGCGCGGTCGTAGGCGGCGGACACCGCCATCGCGCCGCCCCGGTGCCAGGCCCGCTCCGCCGCGTCTTCGAGTTCGGCGGCCACCGCCTCGTCGGGGGTGGTCGTGGCGGCGGCGAGGTGCCAGGCCCGGCGGTCCGCTTCGGCCTCCGCGGCCAGCGCGTCGGCGTACGCGCGATGTACCTCGATCCGGCGGTGCAGCGGCGCGTCCTGGTAGGCGGCCGCCCGCACCAGGGGGTGGCGGAACGTGATCCGGCTGTCGATCCGGAGCAGCCGGTCGCGTTCGGCGGGCGCCAGGTCGTCCGGAGCGCCGCCGAGGGCTTCGATCACGTGCAGGATCGTCGCGAGCGGCGCCGCCGTGTCGGCAGCCGCCGCCAGCAGCGCGCGCTGGGTGGGTTCGGGAAGCTCGACGATCTGGCGGCGGAACGCCTCCTGCACGCGGCGGGTCACCGGCAGCGGGCCGACCTGCTCGGCCGGGTCGGGCTCGTCGGCATCGCGTGCCGCGAGCCGCGACGACCCCAGCTCGATGAGCGCCAGGGGGTTGCCGCCGGACTCCGCGAGGACCCGGGCCCGCACCGGTTCGACGAGTTCCGGCGCGTGGTCGTCCAGCACCCGGGCGGCATCGGGCGCGGCGAGGCCGGACAGGTCCACGGCCTCGACGCCCGCGATGTCGAGCGGCGCCGACGTCTCGCGCACCGCGAACAGCATCGCGATCGGGTCGGCCACGAAGCGGCGGGCCGCGAACAACAGCGCTTCCACGGAGCCCTGGTCGAGCCATTGCAGGTCGTCGACCACGCACAGCAGCGGCGCTTCCTCGGCCAGGTCGGCGAGCAGCGACAGGGTGCCGGCGGAGATCAGGAACCGGTTGGCCTCGTCCCCCTCGGCCAGGCCGAAGGCGCACCGCAGCGCCGTGGCCTGCGGAGCGGGCAGGGCGTCCAGCCGGCCCAGGTGCGGGAACAGGAGCTGGTGCAGACCGCCGTACGCCAGCTCGGAGTCGGACTCGACCCCCGCCCCGCGCACCACGCGCATGCCGCCCTCGGCCCCGGCGGCCGCCACCGCGTGGTCGAGGAGGACCGATTTCCCGATGCCCGCCGCGCCCCGCAGCGCCAGCACACCGCTGCGGGCGTCGCGCGCGTCCGTCAGCAGGCGCCGGATCCGCGCCAGCTCGACATCTCTCCCCACCAGCGACATGCGGTCACCTTAGATGATCGGATCGCCGCACAAGACCGACAGGAATCGATCGTCCCGGGCCTAATCGCCCAGGATGCCCTGGACCGTGCCGAGTTCCTTCCACTTGCCGTCGCGGCGTTCGTCGACCCAGACCGGGCGGTCCTGGGCGCGGTGGTTGCGGAACTCGTAGCGGCCGAGGAGCCCGTTCGTGGTGCTGCCCTCCAACTCGGCGCGGAGGGTGCGCTGGACGGCGCCGACGCTCGTTTCGCCCTTGAGTACGGCCGGGAGGCGCTGGGCGAGGACGAGTGTCGCGTCGTACAGCTCGGCCGCGCCTCGGTGCCGCAGCAGCGGCTTGACGTCGGCCGGGACCGCGCACAGCTTGGGCATCCGCTCGCAGTCGGGCTTCTGCGTCTCGTCCCGGTACTGGCGGAAGCGGAGCGAGCCCTCCGGCAGGTCGCGTGCCGCGTCCTCGCCCGTGATGCGCTGCTCCGCCGGATCGCACAGGTCGCCGAGCGCGGGCTCGACCACGGCCAGCCGGTCCTCCTTCTTCAGCGCCTCGACCCAGGTGTCGGAGGAGACCGGGAGCGTGGCGGCCTCGGCCCGCTTGTCGCGCAGGTCCTGCGCGACCGCGTCCGCCTCCATCTCACCGCCCTCGCCGCTCGGTTCGCGGTAGGTGATGCCGCCGTCCTTGAGGCCCGCGGTGGTGCCCTCGCCGTCGTCGATCTCCGTGTCGTCCTCGGCGCCGACGAGCACCCGGGAGACGCCCTTCACCTGCTTCAGGTAGCGCCCCTCCTGCTTGCCCAGCTCGCGGGCCCCGGCGAGGGTCGAGAAGTCGTCGTTGCTGTAGCGCGAGGCGGAACAGGTGTCGAGGGACGCCATCTCCCGGCCGGGGTCGCTCGTGCTCAGGGACAGGTCGAGGTCGCTCGCCGCGCCGACGACCGCGATGGTGCCGTCCGGCAGCGAACTGGCCGTGGTGCCCGAGTAACCGGTCTTGACCGGCACCACCCGCACGGGGAGCTTCTTCTTCTCGTCCTTCGTGGCCTCCTTGAGGGCCGCGCGGACGACGCGGGCCCGCTGCTCGCCGCCGACCTCGGTGCCGGTGGCGTCCTCCTCGTACGCGACGGCGATCGTGTAGCCGTTGTACGGGGGCGTCGGCGAGCCGGTCGAGGAGGTGGGGAGCGGGTGCGGCGCGGGGCGTGGCTCGGGATCGCCGTCTATCTGCGCGACGCCTATGCCGCCGACCAGGACGACCCCGGCGAGCGCGCCGCCGAACAGCACCTTGCCCCGGTTCGGACGCGGCTGGTCGGGGATCGGCGGCGGCGGGTTGATGGGGGCCAGTGCCGGGCGCGGCTGGGGCGCGTACGGGGAGGAGGCGGGGGTCGTGGCCTTCCGCGCCACCGGTGCGGGCTTCTCGTCCGCGTCGGACTTCGCGGCGACCGCCTTGGATTCCGGCTCGGGCTCCTGCTTCGCCGGTTCGGGTTCTGGTGTGCCGTCGATGAGGGCCTGGACGCGGGTGAGGGCCTCGTCGGCGTCGGCGGGCCGG
>NZ_BAAAPE010000027.1:0-3409 GCF_039530985.1 Streptomyces albiaxialis | reverse complement strand
TCGGGCAGCTCCAGCTCGTCTGCTCCGGCCTCGATCGCGACCATCGCGCCGCCCTCGGGCAGCGCACCCATCAACGTCGCCCGCGCCGCCACCAGCGCACACGCGTCCTCCAGCCCGAGCACCCCGGCCACATGCGCGGCAGCCACCTCACCAATCGAATGACCGATCACCGCATCCGGCCGCACCCCGAAGGAGCCCAGCAGCCGGGCCAGGCCGACCTGCAACGCGAACAGTCCGGCCTGCGCATACGTGGTGTGCTCCAGCTCGGACGCCGCACCCTCGAAGACCACCTCACGCAGCGGCCGCTCCAGGTGCGGGTCCAGCAACCCGCACACCTCATCGAAAGCAGCAGCGAACACCGGGAACCGGCCATACAACCCAGCACCCATCCCGACCCGCTGACTCCCCTGGCCACTGAAGAGCCACACCAAGCCACCGTCCGGACCCTCCCCCGGCCCGATCAGACCAGCGTGGGTCTCACCGGCAACCAGAGCCGCAAGCCCCGCCTCCAGCTCCTCCCGCTCCTCGCCGAGCACGACCGCCCGCCGCTCGAAGACCGACCGCGACGACACCAACGACCGGCCCACAACCCCGACCGACCCCGAAACCGCCGCCAACGCAGCCGCCTGATCCCGCAACGCCCCCGCATCCCGAGCCGAGACCACCCACGGCACCACGCCACCCAGGTCACCGGCCTCCACCGGCTCCGGCTCCTCACCGACCGGCGGCTCCTCCAAGATCACATGGGCGTTCGTTCCCGACATTCCGAACGCGGAGACGGCGGCGCGGCGAAGGCCCTGGTCCTCGTCGCGGGGCCAGGGGTGCCGCTCCGTCAGAAGTCGGATCGCGCCAGAGGTCCAGTCGACCCGTGACGAGGGTTCGTCGATGTGCAGAGAGGCCGGAAGTACGCCGTGCCGCATCGCCTGCACCATCTTGATGATCCCGGCGACGCCCGCGGCGCCCTGGGTGTGGCCGATGTTGGACTTCACCGAGCCCAGCCACAGCGGCCGTTCCTCCGTCCGACCCTGGCCGTACGTCGCGAGCAGGGCTCCTGCCTCGATGGGGTCGCCGAGGCGGGTTCCGGTGCCGTGGGCCTCGACGGCGTCGACCTCGGAAGGGGAGAGACCGGCGTTGGCGAGTGCCGCGCGGATCACGCGTTCCTGCGACGGGCCGTTCGGCGCCGTCAGACCATTGCTCGCCCCGTCCTGGTTCACCGCCGACCCGCGCAACACCGCCAGCACCCGATGTCCGTTACGCCGCGCGTCCGACAACCGCTCCAGCAGCACCAGACCCACGCCCTCGGCGAGACTCGTGCCGTCCGCCGCGTCGGCGAACGGCCTGCACCGTCCGTCCGGGGACAGCCCGCGCTGCCGCGAGAACTCGGTGAACATCGCCGGGGTCGCCATCACCGTCACCCCGCCCGCCAGCGCCAGCTCGCACTCGCCCTGGCGCAGCGCCTGGCACGCGAGGTGGACGGCCACGAGCGACGACGAGCACGCCGTGTCGACGGAGACCGCGGGGCCTTCGAGGCCGAGGGTGAACGCGACGCGTCCGGACAGCACGCTCAGGGCGTTGCCGGTCAGCAGGTGGCCCTCGGTGCTCCGCTCGATGTGCGGAGTGCCGAAGCCGGGGAGCCCGGCACCGGCGTAGACACCGGTTGCGCTGCCCTTGAGGGTCTTGGGGTCGATGCGGGCGCGTTCCAGCAGTTCCCAGGCCGACTCCAGGAGCAGCCGCTGCTGCGGCTCCATCGCCAGGGCCTCGCGCGGCGAGATGCCGAAGAACGAGGCGTCGAACCGGTCGGCGTCGTAGAGGAAGCCGCCTTCCCGTACGTAGCTGGTGCCGGGGTGGTCGGGGTCCGGGTCGTACAGCCGTTCAGCGTCCCAGGCGCCGCCGCGTCCGGTGGGCAGCGGGCCGATGGCGTCGCGGCCCTCGGACACCAGGCTCCACAGTTCCTCCGGGGACCGCACTCCGCCCGGGAACCGGCAGGCCATGCTGACGACGGCCACCGGCTCCTGGCTGCGCTCCTCGACCTCGCGGAGCCGGCGGCGCGTGTGCCCGAGGTCCGCCGTGACCCGCTTGAGGTACTGGCGGAGCTTGTCTTCCGTACCGGACGTCACTTCTGGTCCTCCATCGACGACCTCACAGTTCCCGGTCGATCAGCTCGAAGATCTCGTCGTCGGTCGCGGACTCGACGCCGTCGAACGTGGTGTCGGCGCCGTCGCCCGCTTCCTCACGGGCGCCGGCTCCGCCGCCGTCGACCGCCGACAGCAGGCCGGTGAGCCTCCTCGCGAGGAGGCGGCGCGCCTCGTCGTCCAGGTCGAGCGTGCTCAGGCCTCTCTCGATCCGGCCGAGTTCGGTGAGCAACGGATCCACCGAGCCGCCTGCCCTCGTGCCCGTCCCCGTCCCGGGTGGCCCGGCCCCGTCGGGCGCCAGCCGCTGCCGCAGGTGCGCGGCGAGAGCCCCGGCCTCCGGGTAGTCGAACGCCAGCGAGGCGGGCAGCCGCAGCCCGGTCGCCGCCGCGAGCCGGTTGCGCAGCTCGACGACGGTCAGCGAGTCGAACCCCAGCTCCTTGAACGGCACGTCCCCCCGCACCGCCCCGGCATCGGCATGCCCCAGCACGGACGCGGCGTTCGTCCGTACGAGGTCGAGCAGCAGGCGTTCCTGCTCGTCCGGCGGCAGGGCGACGAGCCGGTCCGCGAGGTCGGCCGCCGGGGACGCGGCCCGACCGTTGGCGGCGGTACGCCGTACGGGTCCCCTCGCCGCCCCGGCCGCGAGGGTACGCAGCAGAGCCCTGACCGGCGCGTCGCCCTGACCGCCCGAGGCGAGGGCGGCTCCGGGGTCGATGTCGACGGCGAGCGCCCCGGCTCGTCCGCGGGCGAGAGCCGCGTCGAAGAGGGCCAGCCCGCGCTCGGTGGCGAGGGGCCGGAAGCCGGTACGCGTGATCCGCGCCAGGTCGGCTTCGCCGAGTCCGCCGGACATGCCGCTGGCCTCCGCCCACAGGCCCCAGCCGATCGACAGGCCCGGAAGCCCGAGGGCACGGCGGTGCGCGGCCAGGGCATCGCAATAGGCGTTGGCTGCCGCGTAGTTGGCCTGCCCCGGACTGCCGAACGCGGCGGCCGCCGACGAGAAGATCACGAAGTGGGTGAGGGGGAGGTGGGCGGTGGCGTGGTGGAGGTGATACGCGGCCCTCGCCTTCGGCCCCCAGACGCGGGTGAGGCCCTCGGGAGTCTGGGCGGACAGAACAGCGTCCTCCAGAATCCCGGCGGCATGAATGACACCGGTCAACGGACGGGCCGGATCGATACCGGCCACCAAGTCCTTCACCGCCTCGGGATCAGACATATCGGCTGCCACGACCTCCACACCGGCGCCCAGCTCGGTGAGACGGCCGACCAACTCCTGCCCACCC
>NZ_BAAAPE010000026.1:0-32710 GCF_039530985.1 Streptomyces albiaxialis | reverse complement strand
GTACTCCGGCACCACCGCACCCAAAGCCAGCGGCAGCGACGACCACTCCACGGTGAACAGGTCGTCGTTGCGCGGGGCGGCGTTGAGCTGGTCGGCGGTCACCGGCCTGGTCACCAGGGAGTCCACGGCGGCGACGACAGTGCCCGTGCCGTCGGCGACGAGGACGGCGAAGCCGCCGCCCGCGGGGGCCAGCTTGACCCGCAAGGTGGCCGCGCCGACGGCGTACAGGCGTACCCCGTTCCAGACGAACGGCAGTTGAGCCTGCCCGGTCTCGGTGGCCGGGTGGAGGCCGATCGCGTGGAGCGCGGAGTCGAGCAGGGCGGGGTGCAGCCCGAACTTCGTCGCGTCCGAGGCCATGTCTTCGGGCAGAGCGACCTCGGCGAAGATCTCCTCCCCGCGCCGCCAGGCCGCGCTCAGGCCCTGGAAGACGGGGCCGTAGCTCATGCCGACCGCGGCGAAGTCGTCGTACACCTCGCTCACGGAGACCGGCTCGGCGTCACGCGGAGGCCAGCTCTCCTCGCCCCACTCCGCCGGCTCTGCCCCGGCGGTGAGCATGCCGTTGGCGTGCCGGGTCCACGGCTGGTCGTCCGGGGCCTCCTCCGCCCGCGAGTGGACGGCGAGTTCGCGGCGCCCGTCCGCGTCGGACTCGCCGACGGTGACACGGAGTTGCAGCCCTCCGGTGGCCGGGAGGACCAGCGGGGCTTCGAGGGTGAGTTCTTCCAGTACGTCGCAGCCGACCTGGTCCCCGGCCCGTACGGCCAGCTCCACGAGTCCGGCGCCGGGGAGCAGCACGGTGTCCATGACGGCGTGGTCGGCCAGCCAGGGATGCGTGGCCAGCGACAACCGGCCGCTGAACAGGAACCCGTCCGAGTCCGGAAGCGCCATGGCAGCACCGAGCAAGGGATGCTCAGCCGCCGTGAGCCCGAGCCCCGAAGCGTCCCCACCGAGCACGACACCGGCGGGCCAGTACCGCTGGCGCTGGAAGGCGTAGGTCGGCAGATCGACCCACCGGGCGGTGGCGGGGAGGTAGGTGCTCCAGTCGACGGGAACGCCGTGCGCCCACAGGTGCCCGAGAGACTGCATCAGCCGCCCGCGTCCACCCTCGTCCCGCCGCAGGGTCCCGCTCACCACGAGCGGGCTGCCCGCCGACTGCGCCGTGTCCTCGATCCCCGACGTCAACACCGGGTGCGCACTGCACTCCACGAACACGCCATGCCCGTCTGAGAGGAGCGCCTGCACGGCCTCCTCGAAGCGGACCGTGTTGCGCAGATTCTCGAACCAGTACGAAGCGCCCAGCTCCTCACCGGATACGGGCGCCGCCGTCACCGCCGAATAGAACGGGACATGGCCTTCGACCGGCTCCACGTCTGCGAGCAGGGCGGCCAGTTCGTCCCGCAGGGCCTCG
The DNA here is from genome assembly GCF_039530985.1 of Streptomyces albiaxialis. Classification (NCBI taxonomy): domain Bacteria; kingdom Bacillati; phylum Actinomycetota; class Actinomycetes; order Kitasatosporales; family Streptomycetaceae; genus Streptomyces; species Streptomyces albiaxialis. The sequence continues at coordinate 31,305 of NZ_BAAAPE010000026.1, read as the reverse complement.
ACCTGGGGGCCGTGCGAGGCGTAATCCACGGGAACCTGACGCGCCCGTACTCCCTCTTCCTCACACTCGGCCAGCAGCTCTTGCAGGGCTTCCGGCTCACCGGAAACAACCGTCGAGGACGGTCCGTTGACCGCCGCGACCGAGATCCGCTCACCCCACTGGGCGATCCGCTCCTCCACCGCCTCCCGCGAGGCCGCTACGGACACCATCCCGCCACCACCGGCCAGCCCACGGCCGATCGCCTGACTCCGCAGAGCAACAACTCTCGCGCCGTCGCGAAGGGAGAGGATCCCCGCGACACAGGCAGCAGCAATCTCACCCTGCGAGTGCCCCACCACCGCAGCCGGGGTGACCCCGGACTCCTCCCACACGGCGGCCAGGGAGACCATCACCGCCCACAACACCGGCTGGATGACATCCACCCGCGCGAGCATGTCCTCATCCCCGAGGACAGACAGCAGCTCCCAGTCCACGAACTCCGACAGCGCCGCCCCGCACTCGTTCATCCGCTCCGCGAACACCGGCGAGGAAGCAAGGAGTTCATCGGCCATCCCCAGCCACTGCGACCCCTGGCCCGGGAAGACCAACACCACACGCGAACCCGCACCCGTGCCCGTAGAACCCCGCACCACACCCGAGCCGTCCAAGGCCCGCAGGGCGTCAAGGTCCCCACCCGGCACCACAGCCCGGTACTCCAACGCCGCACGCCCGTTCAGCAGCGCAGAACCCACGTCCACCGGGGACAGCTCCGGCCGCTCCTCCAGGAACGAGGCCAACCGCCCCGCCTGCGCCACCAACGCACCCTCAGAACGCCCCGACACCACCCACGGCACCGGACCCTCACCCTCAGCGGGCTCCGGCTCCTCCACCTCCGGCGCCTGCTCCAGCACCACATGCGCGTTCGTCCCGCTGATCCCGAACGACGACACACCCGCACGACGCAGCTCACCGGTCTCCGGCCACGCACGCCCCTCCGCCAGCAACTCCACCGCACCGGACGACCAGTCCACGTGCGACGAGGGCTCGTCCACGTGGAGGGACTTGGGCAGCATGCCCTTCCGCATGGCGAGGACCATCTTCATGACGCCCGCCACACCGGCAGCCGACTGGGTGTGGCCGATGTTGGACTTGATGGAGCCAAGCCACAGGGGGCGGTTCTCCGGGCGCTCCTGGCCGTACGTGGCCAGCAACGCCTGCGCCTCGATGGGGTCGCCCAGCGTCGTGCCCGTGCCGTGCGCCTCGACCGCGTCCACCTCGGACGCCTCAAGACCCGCGTTCGCGAGCGCCTGCCGGATGACGCGCTGCTGGGACGGGCCGTTCGGCGCCGTCAGACCGTTCGACGCACCGTCCTGATTGACCGCCGAACCCCGCACCACCGCCAGCACCGGATGCCCGTTCCGCTGGGCGTCCGAGAGACGCTCGACCAGCAGCATGCCCACGCCCTCGCCCCAGCCCGTACCGTCCGCCCCGTCCGCGAACGGCTTGCAGCGGCCGTCCGTCGCGAGCCCGCGCTGGCGGGAGAACTCGATGAACACGTCCGGGGTGGCCAGGACGGTGACGCCGCCCGCGAGGGCGAGCGAGCACTCGCCCGCGCGCAGGGCCTGGACCGCGAGGTGGAGGGCCACCAGCGAGGACGAGCAGGCCGTGTCCACGGTGAGTGCCGGGCCCTCCAGGCCGAAGGAGTAGGAGACACGGCCGGAGACGACGCTGCCCGCCGTGCCGGTGCTGGCGTAGCCCTCGGTCTGGTCGAAGACCGGGGCCAGGCGCGTCGCGTAGTCGTCGGAGGTGGCGCCCGCGAAGACGCCGGTCTTGGTGCCCCTGAGCGACTGGGGGTCGATCCCGGCGCTCTCGAACGCCTCCCAGGACGCCTCCAGCAGGAGCCGCTGCTGGGGGTCCATGGCCAGGGCCTCGCGGGGCGAGATGCCGAAGAAGGCGGGGTCGAAGCCGGCGACGTCGGCGAGGAAGCCGCCCGCCCGCGCGTACGAGGTGCCGTGGTGGTCGGGGTCGGGGTGGTACAGGTCGTCGAGGCTCCAGCCCCGGTCCGCGGGGAAGTCGGTGAGCGCGTCGGTGCCGTCGGCGAGCAGGCGCCAGAGGTCCTCGGGCGACGCCACTCCGCCGGGGTAGCGGCAGGCCATGCCGACGATCGCGATCGGCTCGTCGTCGGTGCCGCCGGTGGCCCGCACGGGGGCCAGCGCTTCGGTGTGGCGGTCGAGGAGTTCGCCCCGCAGGTGGTCCACGAGGGCGAGCGAGTTCGGGTAGTCGAAGACGAGGGTGGTGGGCAGGCGCAGCGCGGTGGCGCCGTTGATCCGGTTGCGCAGCTCCACCGCGGTCAGCGAGTCGAAGCCCAGCTCGGAGAAGGCGCGTTCGGCCTCCACGGCCTCGGGGCCCGGGTAGCCGAGGACGGCTGCCACGTGCGTACGTACCAGGTCGAGCAGGGCGCGGTCCTGGTCGTCGGGGGTCATGGCGGCGAGCCGCTCGACGAGGGTGTTGCCCGCGTCCGCTCCGCCGAGCGCGGAGGCGGCGCGCCGGGCCGGGGCGCGCACCAGCCCGCTCAGCACGGGCGGCAGGTCCGCAGCGGAGGCGCCCTTCAGCTCCAGCCGGGCGGGGGCGACGACCGCGCGGGCGAAGGCGGTGGCCGCGTCGTACAGCGCGACGCCCTCCTCCGAGGTCATCGGCAGGACGCCGCCGGAGGCGGCCCGCCGCACGTCGTGCTCGGCGAGCTTCCCGGTCATGGCGCTGGACTCGGCCCACAGTCCCCACGGGAGGGAGAGCGCGGGCAGGCCGCGTGCGCGGCGGTGCGCGGCGAGGGCGTCCAGGAAGGTGTTCGCGGCGGCGTAGTTGCCCTGTCCCGGGCCGCCGAAGATCCCGGAGACCGAGGAGAACAGGACGAACGCGGAGAGGTCGAGGTCGCGGGTCAGCTCGTGCAGGTTCCAGGCGCCGTCGGCCTTGGGGCGCAGCACGGTGTCGAGCCGGTCCGGGGTGAGGGAGCCGATGACTCCGTCGTCCAGGACGCCCGCCGTGTGCACCACGCCGGTCAGCGGGGTCTCGGCGGGGATCGCGGCGAGCAGGGAGGCGAGCGCTTCGCGGTCGGCGATGTCGCAGGCGGCGATCTCCACCCGGGCGCCCAGTCCGGTGAGTTCGGAGCGCAGCGCGTCCGCGCCGGGCGCGTCGGGGCCGCGCCTGCCGACCAGGAGGAGGTTGCGGGCCCCGTGCGCGTTCACCAGGTGCCGGGCGAGGACACCGGCGAGGGTGCCGCCGGCCCCGGTGATCAGCACGGTGCCGTCGGGGTGCGGCTCCGGCGGCACGGTGAGGACGACCTTGCCGATGTGGCGGGCCTGGCTGATGTACCGGAACGCCTCCGGGGCGCGGCGCACGTCCCAGGTGGTGAGGGGCAGGGGGCGCAGCACGCCGCGCTCGAAGAGGGCGAGGATGTCGGCGAGCATCTCGCGGGTGCGTTCCGGCCCGGCCTCGGGGAGGTCGAAGGCGCGGTAGGCGACGCCGTCGTGGGCGGCGGCGACCTCGTCCGCGTCGCGGATGTCGGCCTTGCCCATCTCCACGAACCGGCCGCCCGAGGGCAGCAGCCGCAGGGAGGCGTCGACGAACTCGCCGGTGAGGGAGTTGAGGACGACGTCCACGCCCCGGCCGCCGGTCGCGGCCAGGAACTTCTCCTCGAAGTCCAGGGTGCGGGAGGAGGCGAGGTGGTCGTCGTCCAGGCCGAAGGCGTGCAGGGCCTCCCACTTGGCGGGACCGGCCGTGCCGTACACCTCGGCGCCGAGGTGGACGGCGAGCTGGACGGCGGCCATGCCGACGCCGCCGGCCGCGGAGTTCACCAGGACGGTGTCCCCCGGGCGTACTCCGGCCAGGTCGACGAGGGCGTAGTAGGCGGTGAGGAAGACGATGGGGGTGGCCGCGGCCTCCGCGAAGGACCAGCCCTCCGGGATACGGGCGAGGGTCCGGTGATCGGCGACGGCGAGGGGCCCGAACGCCTCGGTGAACGTGCCCATCACCCGGTCTCCCGGGGCGAGTCCGGACACGCCGGAGCCGACCTCGACGACGACGCCGGCGCCCTCCAGGCCCATCGGCCCGGCGTCGCCGGGGTACATGTCGAGGGCGCTGAGGACGTCCCGGAAGTTGACGCCCGCGGCCCGTACCGAGATCCGGACGTGGTGCGCGGCGAGCGGCCCGCAGGCCCGGTCGCTCTCCACGAGCGCGAGGGCGTCCAGGTTGCCCTTGGCGGTGCTGGCGAGCTGCCACGCCCGGCCGTCCGGCGGGGTGAGGGGCGCCGAGGGGGCGGCCTTGGCCAGCCGGGCGGCGTACGGCGTGCCGTCGCGGAGCGCGAGCTGCGGTTCGCCGCAGGCGAGGGCGGCGGGCACGGCGCGGAGCGAGGTCTGTTCGCCGTCGAGGTCGACGAGGACGAACCGGTCGGGGTTCTCGGACTGCGCGGACCGCACCAGGCCCCATACGGGCGCGGGGGCGAGGACGGGGCCGCTCTCCTCGGCGACGGAGACCGCGTCACGGGTGAGGACGACGAGCCGGGACGCGGCGAACCGCTCCTCGGTCAGCCAGGCACGCAGCGCTTCCAGCGTCCGTGCGGTGGTCTCCCGCACCTGGTCCGGGACGGCGCCGGGCGCCGGCTCGGGCAGGGCCCACAGCACGGCGTCCGGCACGGTGCCGAGGGCGGCGAGGGCCGCGAAGTCCTCCGCCTCCACGACCTCGGCACCGTCCGCGCGCAGCGCGGCGACCACGCCCGCGATCCCGGCGTCGGCTCCGGCGCCGGACCCGCTCGCGGTCGCGTTCCCGGTGCCGACGGCCGCCCAGGTGGCCGCCGGGGGCCCGGCGGGGGCGGCGCTCTCGGGCAGCGCGGTCCAGTCGAGGTGGAAGAGGGACGCCCAGCGGTCGTGGGCGGCGGGCTTGAGCGTGCCGGAGACGGGCCGAATCGCCAGGGAGCCGACGGAGGCCACGGGCGCGCCGGAGTCGTCGGCGACGAGGACGGCGACCCCGCCGTCCCGGGCGGGCGAGAGCCGGGCGCGCAGGGTGGCCGCGCCGACGGCGTGCAGCCGTACGCCGGTCCAGGAGAAGGGCAGGCCGGGCCCGCCCCTGGTGAGTTCGGGGCCGAGGCCCACGGTCTGCACTGCCGCGTCGAGCAGGGCGGGGTGCAGGCCGAACCGGCCCGCCTGCTCGGCGGCCTCGGCGGGCAGGGCCACCTCGGCGAAGACCTCGCCGTCCCGCCGCCACGCGGCCCGTACGCCCTGGAAAACGGGCCCGTACGCGAATCCGGCGGCGGCCAGCTCCTCGTAGAAGCCCTCCACGGGGACGGGCTCGGCACCGGCGGGCGGCCAGACCTCCTCGGGCGCGGGGAGCGGGTCGGCGGGGGACGCGGTGGCGAGGACGCCGGTGGCGTGCTGGGTCCACGGCTCGTCGGTCTCGGCGTCCTCGTGGCGGGAGAACACCGCGATCTCGCGGCGGCCGTCCGCGACGGGCTCGCCGACGGTGACCCGCGTCTGCACGGCTCCGTTGTCGGGAAGGACCAGGGGCGCCTGGAGGGTGAGTTCGTCCAGCAGGTCGCAGCCGACCTGGTCCCCGGCGCGGATGGCGAGTTCGACGAGCGCGGTGCCCGGTACGAGCACGGTGCCGGAGACCGCGTGGTCGGCGAGCCAGGGGTGCGTGGCCAGGGAGAGACGGCCGGTGAAGAGGAACCCGTCGGAGTCGGGCAGGGTCACGGCCGCGCCGAGGAGCGGGTGCCCCGCGGTGCCGAGCCCGGCGGCCGTCACGTCCCCGGCTCCGGCGGAGCCTTCGAGCCAGTACCGCTGCCGCTGGAAGGCGTAGGTGGGCAGGCCGGTCCGCCGCCCGCCCGGGAGCAGCGCGGTCCAGTCGACGTCGGCGCCGCGCACATGGGCACCGGCGAGGACCTCGCGCAGCGCCTCGTCCTCGGGACGGTCCTCGCGCAGGCTCGGGCGGAAGGTGACGCTCTCCGGCAGGCAGTCCTGCCCCATCGCGGACAGCACGCCGCCGGGGCCCAGCTCCACGAAGAGGTCGATGCCCTCCGCGTGCGCGGCGCCGATGCCGTCGTGGAAGCGGACGGCTTCCCGCACGTGCCGGACCCAGTAGGCGGGGTCGCACAGCTCCTCGGGCTCGGCCATGCGGCCCGAGACGTTCGAGACGAGAGGCAGGACCGGTTCGGTGTACGTGAGTTCCTCGGCCACCGCGCGGAAGTCGGCCAGCATCGGGTCCATCAGCGGCGAATGGAAGGCGTGGCTCACCCGCAGCCGCTTGACCTTGTGGCCCTCGGCCTCCAGCGCGGCGGCGACCTCGCCGACGGCCTCCTCGGCGCCGGAGAGCACGACGGAGGCCGGGCCGTTGACGGCCGCCACGCCCACGTCCTCGCGCCCTTCCAGGAGCGGGGCGACCGCGTCCTCCGGTGCCCGTACGGAGACCATCACGCCACCGGCGGGCAGGGCCTGCATCAACCGGCCGCGCGCCGCCACGAGTTTCGCCGCGTCCGGCAGCGACCACACCCCGGCCAGGTACGCCGCCGTCACCTCGCCGATCGAGTGGCCGAGCAGTACCTCGGGCGTCAGCCCCCAGGACTCGACCAGCCGGAAGAGCGCGACCTCGACCGCGAAGAGCCCGGCCTGCGCGTACTGGGTCTCGTCGAGCAGCCGCTGCTCCTCGCCCCAGGCCACCTCCCGCAGCGGGCGGGGAAGGTGGGCGTCCAGCTCCGCGCACACCTCGTCCCAGGCACGGGCGAAGACCGGATACGTCCCGTACAGCTCCCGGCCCATGCCCACCCGCTGGGCGCCCTGGCCGGTGAAGAGCATGCCCACGCGGCCTTCGCCCGTGACCCCGTACAGCGTCCGGGCGGACTCGGCGGCGTCGGGGCCCCGCTCCGCCAACTCCTCGATGCGGGCGAGGAGTTCGTCCGGCCCGGCGCCGAAGACGACGGCGCGGTGCTCCAGGGCGGCGCGGGTGGTCGCGAGGGAGTAGCCGATGTCGAGCGGGTCCGTGTCCGGGCGGTCGGCGACGAAGGCGGCCAGTTCACGGGCCTGCGCGGCGAGTGCCTGCCGGGATCGGGCGGACAGCACCCAGGGCAGCACCCCGGAAGCGGCCGGTTCGGCGGCCGGTTCGGTGGCCGGTCCGTCGGACTCGGCGGCCGTGGTGGCCCCGGCAGTCGGGGCCTGTTCGAGGATGACGTGGGCGTTCGTGCCGCTGATGCCGAACGAGGACACCCCGGCCCGGCGCGGCCGTTCGCTCTCCGGCCAGTCGCGGGCCTCGGTCAGCAGCTCCACCGCTCCCGCCGACCAGTCGACGTGCGGGGTGGGCTCGTCCACGTACAGGGTCTTGGGCAGCAGGCCGTGCCGCAGGGCCATGACCATCTTGATGACGCCCGCGGCTCCGGCGGCGGCCTGGGTGTGCCCGATGTTCGACTTCACCGAGCCGAGCCAGAGCGGCCGGTCCGCGGGCCTGCCCTGGCCGTACGTGGCGAGCAGGGCCTGGGCCTCGATGGGATCGCCGAGGGTCGTGCCGGTGCCGTGCGCCTCGACCGCGTCGACCTGGTCGGCGGAGAGCCTGCTGCTGGCGAGGGCCTGGCGGATGACGCGCTGCTGGGACGGCCCGTTCGGCGCCGTCAGACCGTTCGACGCCCCGTCCTGGTTGACGGCGGAGCCCCGTATCACCGCGAGCACCGGGTGGCCGTTGCGCCGCGCGTCCGAGAGCCGCTCGACCAGCAGCAGCCCGGCCCCCTCGCCCCAGCCCGTGCCGTCCGCCGCTCCCGCGAACGCCTTGCAGCGGCCGTCCGCCGCCAGGCCGCGCTGCCGGGAGAACTCCACGAACAGGTCGGGGGTGGACATCACCGACACCCCGCCGGCCACCGCGAGCGAGCACTCCCCCGCGCGCAGCGCCTGCATCGCCCAGTGCAGGGCGACCAGCGACGAGGAGCAGGCGGTGTCCACCGTGACCGCGGGCCCCTCCAGCCCGAAGGTGTAGGCGATACGCCCGGACAGCACGCTCGCCGAGGCGCCGGTCACCCCGTAGCCCTCGGCCACCTCGGGCGCCACCCGGAGCTGCGAGCTGTAGTCCTGGTAGTTCACCCCGACGAACACGCCGGTGCGGCTGCCGCGCAGCGAGAGCCCGTCGATGCCCGCCCGTTCGAAGGTCTCCCAGGAGGCTTCGAGCAGCAGCCGCTGCTGCGGGTCGAGCGCGACGGCCTCGCGCGGCGAGATGCCGAAGAACCCGGCGTCGAAGTCGCCGACCCGGTCGAGGAAGCCGCCCTCGCGCACGTAGGAGGTGCCGCGGTGGTCGGGGTCCGGGTGGTAGAGCGCGTCGGTGTCCCAGCCGCGGTCGGCCGGGAACCCGGTCATGGCGTCGGTGCCGGACTCCAGGAGCCGCCACAGCGCGTCGGGCGAGTCGGCGCCGGGGAACCGGCACGCCATCGCGACGATCGCGACCGGCTCGCGCATGGCGCCCGCGAGCTTCCGATTCTGCTCGCGCAGCCGTTCGGTCTCCTTGAGCGATGCTCGCAGAGCCTCAGCGACGCGGTCCTTCTGCACGGCCATCGTGAACTCACAGTCCTCGCGTCGTGTCGTCTTCGGAGCCGGAACCGGGGCCGTCGGGCCCGGAACCGTCGAGCGCCAGCTCGATCATGGCTTCCACGTCCATCGAGTCGATCGACGCACGCTCGTCGTCGTCCTCCGCGGGCCCGGACGTGTCCTCGGCGATCCCGGCCAGTTCCAGCAGGGAGCCCATCAGTCCGGCCTCGGTGAGGCGGTGCAGCGGGATCGAGGCCAGCATCCGGCGGACGGTCTCCTCGTCGTCGGCGCCGAAGGGGATGCCGTCCGCGCCCGCGCCCGTCCGCCCGGCGGTGCCGGTGTCCCCGTCCGCCGCGAAGTACGTGCCGAGGTGGTCGGCGAGCACGCGCGAGGTGGGGTAGTCGAAGACCGCGGTCGCGGGGAGCTTCAGCCCGGTGTCCCGGTTGATCCTGTTCCGCAGCTCGACGGCGGTCAGCGAGTCGAACCCGAGATCCTTGAAGGCCCGGCCCGCCTCGACCGCGTCGGCGTCCGCGTAGCCCAACACGGCGACGACGTGCCCGCGCACCAGGTTCAGCAGCAGGCGCGAGCGCTGCGCGGGGGACGCGGTCCGCAGCCGCTCGGGCAGCCCGTTCGCGCCGCCCCGGCCCGCGACGGCCGCGCTGCGGCGCGTCCCGCGCACCAGGCGCCGCAGCATCGGCGGGACCTCGTCGGCCTGGAGGCCCGCGCCGAGCGCCGTCAGGTCGAGGCGCACCGGCACGGTGAACGGCCGGATGCCCGCGACCGAGGCGTCGAACAGCGACAGGGCGCTCGCCGAGGGCATCGGACGCAGGCCGTCCCTGGCCTTGCGCTGCCGGTCGGCCTCGCCGAGCGTGCCGGTCAGCCCGCTGCTCTGCTCCCACAGCCCCCAGGCCAGCGACGTCCCCGGCAGCCCCGCCAGGCGGCGGTACCGGGCGAGGGCGTCCAGGAAGGTGTTGGCCGCCGCGTAGTTGCCCTGCCCGGCGCTGCCGAGGACTCCGGCGGCGGAGGAGAACAGGACGAACGCGGAGAGGGCCGCGTCCTTGGTCAGCTCGTGCAGATTCCACGCCGCGTCCACCTTCGGCCGCAGCACCGCGTCGACGCGGTCCCGCGTCAGGGACCCGACGACGCCGTCGTCCAGCACACCGGCCGTATGCACGACCCCGGTCAGCGGGGCGTCGGCCGGCACGGTCGCGAGGAGTTCGGCCACTGCGTCGCGGTCGGCCGCGTCGCAGGCCGTGATGTCCACTCGGGCGCCCAAGGCCCCCAGTTCGGCCCGGAGTTCGTCGGCACCCTCGGCCCGCGGGCCGCGGCGGCTGGTCAGCAGCAGGCTGCGCACGCCGTGCTCGACGACCAGATGACGGGCGACCAGCGCGCCCAGGGTTCCGGTGCCGCCGGTGATCAGTACGGTGCCCTCCGGGTCCCACGCGGGGGCGCCGTTCTCCTCGGGTGACGCGCCGACGGTCTCCTCCGCCGGCTCCAGCCTCACGAGCCTCGGAACGGACAACGCGCCGTCGCGCAGGGCCACCTGGGGCTCCCCCAGGGCCACGGCAGCGGTCAGCGCGGCGGGCGGCACCTGCCGCTCGTCGCTGTCGACCAGCACGAAATGATCCGGGTTCTCCGACTGCGCAGAACGCACCAACCCCCATACCGGTGCCGTCACCAGATCTGCTTCCTCCCCCGTCACAGACACCGCGTTCCGGGTCAGAATCACCAGCCGTGACCCGGCGAACCGTTCTTCAGCCAACCAGGCACGCAGCGTCTCCAACACCCCATATGTGATCTCCCGAACCCCACCAGGAACCCCGACAACCCCTGTGCCGGGCACGGGGAGGACCACTACTTCCGGCGTCGTCGCGAGGGCCTTCACCGCGTCCAGGTCCATGACCTCGCAGCCCGGCACGGCCTCCACGTCGGGCCCCGGGCCCCCGAGCACTACCGGCGCACCCTCCTCGGGGCCCGCCGCCCCGGCGGCGCCGCCCGTGGACGGGGCCACCCAGTCCACCCCGTACAGCGATTCGCCCCGCCCCGCATCCTGCGCGAGCCGCTCCGCGGGCACTTCGGCCCAGGTCACACGGGCAAGGGAGGCGACCGGGCCGCCCTCGGCGTCCGCGAGCCGCACGGACCAGCCGCCCCCGGTACGGGTCAGCCCCACCCGAAGCGCGGTCGCCCCTACCGCGTGCAGGCGCACGTCCTGCCACACGAGCGGCAGATACGCCCCCACGGGCCCGGCGAAGTGCAGCGCCGCGTCGAGAAGCGCGGGGTGCAGCCCGAACCCCGCCGCGTCGGCGGCGCCCTCGTCGGGCAAAGCGACCTCGGCGTAGACCTCCTCCCCGCGCCGCCAGACCGACCGCAAGCCCTGGAACAGGGGCCCGTGACCCACTCCCCCTTCGGCCCGCGCGCGGTAGAAGTCCTCCAGCTCGACGGGCTCGACGGGCTCGGCGCCCGAGGGGGGCCAGGCGCGGGAGTCGAGTCCGCCCTCTCCGGGCCCCGGGGCCTCCGGAGTGCCGGGGGCGAGGACGCCCGTGGCGTGCCGGGTCCACGACTGAGCGTCCGGCACGTCCTCGGGCCGCGAGTGGACCGTGACCTTCCGGTCACCGCCCCCGTCGCCCTCCTCGACCAGCACCCGCAGCAGAACGGCGCCCCGCTCCGGGAGCACCAGGGGTGTCTCGACGGTGAGTTCGCGTACGAGGTCGCAGCCGACCTGGTCCCCGGCCCGTACGGCAAGATCCACCAACGCCGTCTCGGGCACCACGGACACGCCGAGCACGCTCCGCTCGGCCAGCCACGGGTGGGTGGCCGCCGACAGCCGCCCGGTGAGCACATGAGCACCGGGCATCGACACGGCCGCCCCGAGCAGCGGATGATCCGCCCCGCTCAGCCCGGCCGCCGTCACATCGCCGACGGCCCCGGAATCCTCCAACCAGTAGCGCCGGCGCTGGAAGGCGTACGTCGGCAGATCGACCCAACGGGCGGTCGCGGGGAGGTAGGTGCTCCAGTCGACGGGCACGCCGTGCGCCCACAGGTGCCCGAGAGACTGTACGAGCCGGGCTCGTCCGCCCTCGTCGCGCCGCAACGTGCCGGTCACGACGACCGGGGTGTCCGCGTTCTGCGCGGTGTCCTCGATGCCCGGGGTAAGGACGGGGTGCGCACTGCACTCGACGAACACGCCATGCCCGTCTGAGAGGAGCGCCTGCACGGCCTCCTCGAAGCGGACCGTGTTGCGCAGGTTCTCGAACCAGTACGAGGCGCCGAGTTCCTCACCGGATACGGGCGCCGCCGTCACCGCCGAATAGAACAGGATACGGCCTTCGACCGGCTCGACGCCTGCGAGCAGGGCGGCAAGCTCGTCCCGCAGGGCCTCGACCTGGGGGCCGTGCGAGGCGTAATCCACGGGCACCTGACGCGCCCGTACTCCCTCGGCCTCGCACTCATCGAGAAGCTCCCGCAGGGCTTCCGGCTCACCGGAAACGACCGTCGCGGAAGGTCCGTTGACCGCCGCGACCGAGATCCGCTCGCCCCACTGGGCGATCCGCTCCTCCACGGCCTCCCGCGAAGCCGCCACCGACGCCATCCCGCCACCACCGGCCAACACCCGACCGATCGCCTGACTCCGCAACGCCACCACCCGGGCCCCGTCACGAAGCGAGAGCGCCCCGGCGACACAAGCAGCCGCGATCTCACCCTGCGAGTGACCCACCACGGCAGCAGGCGTGACGCCGGACTCCTTCCACACGGCGGCGAGGGAGATCATCACCGCCCACAACACCGGCTGGATGACATCCACCCGCGCGAGCATGTCCTCATCCCCGAGGACACCCATCAGCTCCCAGTCCACGAACTCCGACAGCGCGGCACCGCACTCGTTCATCCGTCCCGCGAACACCGGCGAGGACGCGAGGAGTTCATCGGCCATGCCCAACCACTGCGCCCCCTGGCCCGGGAAGACCAGCACGACCCGCGAGCCCGCACCCGTGCCCGTAGAACCCCGCACCACACCCGAGCCGTCCAAGGCCCGCAGGGCGTCAAGGTCCCCACCCGGCACCACAGCCCGGTACTCCAACGCCGCCCGCGAGTTCAGCAACGAGGCACCGACCTCCACCGGCGACAGCCCCGGCCGCTCCTCCAGGAACGAGGCCAACCGCCCCGCCTGCGCCACCAACGCCCGCTCCGAACGCCCCGACACCACCCACGGCACCGGACCGCCACTCTCAACGGCCTCGACAGCGGGCTCCGGCTCCTCCACCTCCGGCGCCTGCTCCAGCACCACATGCGCGTTCGTCCCGCTGATCCCGAACGACGACACACCCGCACGACGCGGACGCCCCGTCTCCGGCCAAGGCTGGAGGTCGTTCAGCAGCTCGACCGTTCCGGCGGACCAGTCCACGTGGGACGAGGGTGCGTCGACGTGCAGGGACTTGGGCAGGGCGCCCTCCCGCATGGCGAGGACCATCTTCATCACGCCCGCCACACCGGCGGCGGCCTGCGTGTGGCCGATGTTGGACTTGATCGACCCGAGCCACAGAGGCTCGTCCCGGCCCTGCCCGTACGTCGCCAGCAACGCCTGCGCCTCGATCGGGTCACCCAACGTCGTCCCGGTCCCATGCGCCTCGACCGCGTCCACGTGGGAGGGTTCGAGGCCCGCGTTCGCCAACGCCTGCCGGATGACGCGCTGCTGCGACGGACCGTTCGGCGCCGTCAGACCGTTCGACGCACCGTCCTGATTGACCGCCGAGCCCCGTACGACCGCCAGTACCCGATGCCCGTTCCGGCGCGCGTCCGAGAGCCGCTCGACCAGCAGCATGCCCACGCCCTCGGCGAGGGTCGTGCCGTCGGCGGCGTCGGCGAACGGCTTGCAGCGGCCGTCGCGTGCGAGGTTCTGCTGGCGGGAGAAGTCGACGAAGGTGTCCGGGGTGGACATCACCGTCACGCCGCCCGCCAGGGCGAGCGAGCACTCCCCCGCCCGGAGCGCCTGGACCGCGAGATGCAGCGTCACCAGCGACGAGGAGCAGGCCGTGTCGACGGTCACCGCCGGGCCCTCCAGGCCGAAGGAGTACGAGATACGGCCGGACAGCACGCTGCCGATCGTCCCGGTGCCGAGGAACTGCGCGGGTTCGGGGGCGACGTCGTTCAGCCGGGAGCCGTACTCGTGGTACATCAGCCCGGCGAACACTCCGGTCGGGCTCCCCCGCAAGGACGTCGGGTCGATACCCGCGTCCTCCAGCGCCTCCCAGGACGCCTCCAGGAGCAGCCGCTGCTGGGGATCCATGGCGGACGCCTCGTGCGGGGAGATGCCGAACATTCCGGGGTCGAATTCGAGGGCGTCGTGCAGGAATCCGCCCTCGCGGACGTACGAGGTGCGGGGGTCGGGGGAATCCGGATCCGGGTCGTGCAGGGATTCCAGGTCCCATCCGCGGTCGTCCGGAAAGGCGGTGACGGCGTCCCGGCCTCCGGCCACCAGATCCCACAGCTCCGCGGGGGTGCTCACCCCTCCCGGATAGCGGCAGGCCATTCCGACGATGGCGATCGGCTCGTGCTGCTTCTCCTCGGCCTCGCGCAGCATCTGGCGCGTGCGGCGGAGATCAGCAGTTGCTCGCTTGAGATAATCCCGGAGTTTGGCTTCATTCTCCATCCGGTACCTTCCCCCAAAACACTGTCAGGCGCTTGATCCGCTGATCCGCACGCGTCAGGACATTCCGAGTTCGTTGTCGAGCGCCTCGAAGAGCTCGTCGTCGGTGGCTTTTTCGAGGTCCTCGCCGGAGTTCTCCGGGCCCTCGCCGTTCCGGTTCTCGTCCCACTGCCACAGCAGGGTCCGCAGCCGGGTGGTGATCTTCTCCCGTTCCGCGGCGTCGGGGTCGAGGTCCGGGAGCCCGGCGGCGATCCTGTCGAGTTCGGCGAGCAGCCGGGCCGCGGGGTCCGCCTCGGCCGGGACCAGCTCCGTCAGGAGGAACTCGGTGAGCGCGACCGGGGTCGGGTGATCGAAGACGAGGGTGGCGGGCAGGGTGACGCCGCCGACCGCGGCGAGCTGGTTGCGCAGCTTCACGGCGGTCAGCGAGTCGAACCCCAGGTCCTTGAAGGGCCGCTGGTCCTCGACCTGGTCGGCGGACTCGTAGGCGAGCACCGACGCGACCTGGTGCCGGACCAGGGCCAGCACGGTCTCCCGCTGCTTGTCGGCGGGCATCGCGGCGAGCCGTTCCGCCCAGCCCTTCTCTCCCGGTCCCTCTGCGCCGGCGGAGCGCCGCGCCTCGCCCGGCATCAGGCCGTGCAGCAGGACCGGCACCCGGTCCCTGGGCAGGGCCCGGATCGCCGGGACGTCCAGCGGGATCGGCACCAGCACGGGCTCGTCGGCCCGGCGGGCGTGCTCGAAGAGGACCATGCCGAGTTCGGCGGTCATCGCTCCGGCCGAGATCCGCTCCGCGCGCATCTCCTCGGCCTGGTCCGCCGCCATGACCCGCTCGGCCCAGACGCTCCAGGCCATCGAGACGGCGGGCAGCCCCTCGCTCCGGCGCCGGTGCGCCAGGGCGTCCAGGAAGGCGTTGGCGGCCGCGTAGTTGCCCTGCCCGGCGTTGCCGAAGTGTGCCGCCGCCGAGGAGAACAGGATGAACGCCGACAGGTCCGGGCACAGGTCACGGGTCAGCTCGTGCAGGTTCCACGCCGCGTCCGCCTTGGGCCGCAGCACGGCCTCCAGCTTCTCCGGGGTGAGCGAGGTGACCACGCTGTCCTCGACCACCCCGGCCGCGTGCACGACCGCGGTCAGCGGACGGTCCCCCGGGACGGCGGCCAGCAGCTCCGCCAGCGCGTCCCGGTCGGCGGCGTCGCACGCCGCGAGCGTGACCTCCGCGCCGAGCGCCGCCAGTTCGTCCCGCAGCTCCGTCGCGCCCGGGCCCGCCGCGCCACGGCGGCTCGCCAGCACGAGGTGCCGCATGCCGTGCCGCGTCACCAGATGACGGGCCACGAGGGCGCCGATCATTCCGGTGCCGCCGGTGATCAGGACCGTGCCCCGCGCGTCGAGGTCCGGGGCCTCGCCCGTCCGGTGGACCCGCGCGAGCCGTACGGCGCGGGGCATGCCTTCGCGGACCACGGCCTGCGGCTCGCCCGAGCCGAGCACCTGCGGCAGGGCCGCGGCCGAGGAGGCGTCCTCGTCGAGGTCGACGAGGACGAACCGTCCCGGGTGCTCGGACTGCGCGGACCGGAGCAGCCCCCAGCTCGCCGCGTGCGGCAGATCGCTCACCGGTTCGTCGCCCTCGGCCGCCATCGCGCCGCGCGTGACCAGCACCAGCCGGGACGCGGCGAACCGGTCGTCCGCCAGCCAGTCCCGGACGAGCGCCAAGGTGTCGCCGACGGCGCCGCGCACCGTCTCCGGGACGGTCCCGTCATGAGTGCCGCGCGGGGCGGCCACCAGTACGACGTCGGGTACGGGCGCGCCCGCGTCGACCGCCGCGCCGAGGGCGGCGAGGTCGGCGAGACTGGTGGGGTCCGTGGGGTCGGCGGGGTTGTCCCGTACGCTGCCGTTCGCGGCCTCGGATCCCGTGAACGCCGCTGCCAGCCGGCCGTCGGGGTCCGCGCCGAGCACGACCCAGGTGCCCATGAACTCCGGCCCGTGCAGGGGCGTCCACTCGGGCCGGAAGAGCGTGTCGCGCGGGGCGGCGCCGGCCGTCAGCGCGGTGGCGGTGACGGCCCGGAGCCGCAACGCGTCGACGGTGGCGATGGGTTCGCCCAGACCGTCGGCGACGTCCAGCGTCACGGCGCCGTTCGGATCGGTGGTCAGGCGGGCCCGCAGGGCGGTCGCGCCGGTCGCGTGGAGCGAGACCCCGTTCCAGGTGAACGGCATCCACGGGCCCTCGCCCTGCTCCGCGAGCGGCCCCCACGACAGGGCGTGCAGCACGGAGTCGAGCAGAGCCGGATGCAGCCCGAACCGCCCGGCCTCGTCCCGCTGGTCCTGCGGCAGCGCGACCTCCGCGTAGAGATCGTCGCCCTGGCGCCAGACCTCGCGCAGGCCCCGGAAGACGGGACCGTACTCGACCCCGGCCGCCGCGAGCTGCTCGTAGATCCCGTCCAGGTCCACGGGGGTGGCGCCCTTCGGCGGCCAGACATCGAGCCCGGTACCTCCGGCCGCGGCGGTGTCCGGCCCGAGAAGCCCGTTCGCGTGCTCGGTCCACGGCTCGCCGTCGAGCGCGTCGTCGGCCCGCGAGTGCACGCTGACCGGCCGCCGCCCCTGCTCGTCCGGAGCACCGACGGTGACCTGGAGCTGCACCCCGCCCTTCTCCGGAAGGACCAGCGGTGCCTCCAGTACGAGTTCCTCCACCCTGGAGCAGCCGACCTGGTCGCCCGCCCTGATCGCCAGATCCACGTAGCCCGTTCCGGGCAGGATCGCGGCACCCTGAACGGCGTGCTCGGCGATCCAGGGGTGCGTGACCGTACTGATCCGCCCGGTGAGCACGACCGTGTCCGCCCCGGCCATGGGCACGGCAGCCGGTACGAGCGGGTGCTCGACCGGTCGCAGCCCGAGCCCGGCGGCATCCTGCGTGGTCCCCGAACCGGACAACCAGTAGCGCTGGCGCTGGAAGGCGTACGTCGGCAGATCGACGCGCTTGCCGGTGGTCGGGAGGTAGGTGCTCCAGTCGACGGGCACGCCGTGGGCCCACAGGTGCCCGAGGGACTGTACGAGCCGGGCTCGTCCGCCCTCGTCGCGCCGCAGCGTGCCGGTCACGACGACCGGGGTGTCCGCGTTCTGCGCGGTGTCCTCGATGCCCGGGGTAAGGACGGGGTGCGCACTGCACTCGACGAACACTCCGTGCCCGTCGGCCAGGAGCGCCTGCACGGCCTCCTCGAACCGAACCGTGTTGCGCAGATTCTCGAACCAGTACGAAGCGCCCAGCTCCTCACCGGATACGGGCGCCGCCGTCACCGCCGAGTAGAACGGGATACGGCCTTCGACCGGCTCGACGCCTGCGAGCAGGGCGGCAAGCTCGTCCCGCAGGGCCTCGACCTGAGGGCCGTGCGAGGCGTAATCCACGGGAACCTGACGCGCCCGCACCCCCGCTTCCTCACACTCGGCCAGCAGCTCTTGCAGGGCTTCCGGCTCACCGGAAACAACCGTCGAGGAAGGTCCGTTGACCGCCGCGACCGAGATCCGCTCACCCCACTGGGCGATCCGCTCCTCCACCGCCTCCCGCGAAGCCGCCACCGAGGCCATGCCGCCGCCACCGGCCAACACCCGGCCGATCGCCTGACTCCGCAACGCCACCACCCGGGCCCCGTCACGAAGCGAGAGCGCCCCGGCGACACAAGCAGCCGCGATCTCACCCTGCGAGTGACCCACCACGGCAGCAGGCGTGACCCCGCACTCCTCCCACACGCCGGCCAGCGAGACCATCACCGCCCACAACACCGGCTGGACCACGTCCACCCGCGCGAGCATGTCCTCATCCCCGAGGACAGACAGCAACTCCCACTCCACGAACTCCGACAGGGCCGCCCCGCACTCAGTCATCCGCCCCGCGAACACCGGCGAGGACGCCAACAGCTCATCGGCCATCCCAAGCCACTGCGACCCCTGACCAGGGAAGACCAGCACAACCCGCGAGCCCGCGCCCGTGCCCGTAGACCCCCGCACCACACCCGAGCCGTCCAAGGCCCGCAGGGCGTCAAGGTCCCCACCCGGCACCACCGCCCGGTACTCCAGCGCCGCACGCGAGTTCAGCAGCGAGACGCCGACCGCCACCGGCGACAGCCCCGGCCGCTCCTCCAGGAACGAGGCCAACCGCCCCGCCTGCGCCACCAACGCACCCTCAGAACGCCCCGACACCACCCACGGCACCGGACCGCCACTCTCAACGGCCTCGACAGCGGGCTCCGGCTCCTCCACCTCCGGCGCCTGCTCCAGCACCACATGCGCGTTCGTACCGCTGATCCCGAACGACGACACACCCGCACGACGCGGACGCCCCGTCTCCGGCCAAGTGCGTCCCTCGGCGAGCAGCTCCACCGCGCCCGCCGACCACTCCACGTGCGACGAGGGCTCATCGATGTGGAGGCTCTGCGGCAGGGTGCCCTCCCGCATGGCGAGGACCATCTTCATCACGCCCGCCACACCGGCGGCGGCCTGCGTGTGCCCGATGTTGGACTTGATCGACCCGAGCCACAGAGGCTCGTCCCGGCCCTGCCCGTACGTCGCCAGCAACGCCTGCGCCTCGATCGGGTCACCCAACGTCGTCCCGGTCCCATGCGCCTCGACCGCGTCCACGTGGGAGGGTTCGAGGCCCGCGTTCGCCAACGCCTGCCGGATGACGCGCTGCTGGGACGGCCCGTTCGGCGCCGTCAGACCGTTCGACGCGCCGTCCTGGTTGACGGCGGAGCCCCGTACGACCGCCAGCACCCGATGCCCGTTCCGGCGCGCGTCGGACAGCCGCTCGACCAGCAGCATGCCCACGCCCTCGCCCCAGCCCGTACCGTCCGCCGCGTCCGCGAACGCCTTGCAGCGGCCGTCCGTCGCGAGGCCGCGCTGCCGCGAGAACTCGACGAAGACGCCGGGGGTGGCCAGGAGCGTCACGCCGCCGGTCAGGGCCAGGGAGCATTCGCCCGAGCGCAGTGCCTGGACCGCGAGATGCAGCGTGACCAGCGAGGACGAGCAGGCCGTGTCGACGGTGAGTGCGGGGCCCTCCAGGCCGAAGGAGTAGGAGATGCGCCCGGAGACGACGCTGCCCGCCGTGCCGGTGGCGAGGTGGCCGTCCACGTCGGCGGAGCCCTGGGGCAGGATCGAGCCGTACTCCTGGCCGTTGGTGCCGACGAAGACGCCGGTGTCGGCTCCGCGCAGGGTCGTCGGGTCGATGCCCGCGTCCTCCAGGGCCTCCCAGGACGTCTCCAGCAGGAGCCGCTGCTGCGGGTCCATGGCCAGGGCCTCGCGCGGCGATATCCCGAAGAACGCGGGGTCGAAGCCCGCCACGTCCCGGACGAAGCCGCCCTCGCGGACGTAGGAGGTGCCGTGGTGGTCGGGGTCGGGGTGGTAGAGCCGTTCGACGTCCCAGCCTCGGTCGCCGGGGAAGCCGCCGACCGCGTCCTCGCCACGGGCCAGCAGGTCCCAGAGCTGCGCGGGCGAGGTGACGCCTCCGGGGAAGCGGCAGGCCATGCCGACGATCGCGATCGGCTCGTCGTCCGCCGCTCCCCGGGCCCGCGCCACGGGTGCGGCCGTGTGCCCGCCGAGCAGTTCCTCGCGCAGGTGCCGCACGAGGGCGGCGGGCGTCGGGTGGTCGAAGACGAGCGTGGCGGAGAGGCCGAGCCCCGTGGCGGCGTCCAGGCGGTTGCGCAGCTCCACGGCGCTCAGCGAGTCGAAGCCGAGGTCCTTGAACGCCCGCGAGGCCTCCACCGCGCCGCCGCCCGCGTAGCCGAGCACCAGCGCGATCTGGGCCGTCACCAGCTCTCTCAGCGCGCGGTCCTGGTCGGCCTGCGGCAACCCCGCGAGGCGGTCCCGCAGCGCGTTGCCCGCGCCCGCGCCGCCCGGGATCCCCGAGGCGGCACGCCGGCGCAGCGGCACCAGGCCGCGCAGGGCGGGTGCCGCCTCGCCGGAGGCGGCGAGTGCCCGTAGGTCCAGCCGCAGCGGTACGGACAGCGCGCTGTCCGTGGCGAGCGCGGCGTCGAAGAGGGCGACTCCCTCCGCCGCGCCGAGCGGGACGAGTCCGCCACGGGCCATCCGCCGCCGGTCGGTGTCGCTGAGCTGCCGGGTGATCTCGCTGTTCTCGGCCCACAGGCCCCAGGCCAGGGAGGCGCCGGGAAGCCCGGTCTCGCGGCGGTGGCGGGCGAGGGCGTCGAGGAAGGCGTTGGCGGTGGCGTAGTTGGCCTGTCCCGCGGCGCCGAGCAGTCCGGCGGCCGAGGAGAAGAGGACGAACGCGGAGAGGTCCAGGTCCCTCGTCAGCTCGTGCAGGTTCCACGCCGCGTCCACCTTCGGGCGCAGCACGGTCTCCATGCGCTCCGCCGTGAGGGAGCCGAGGGTGCCGTCGGAGGTGACACCGGCGGTGTGCACCACGCCGGTCAGCGGGGCGTCCTCGGGGATCCCCGCGAGCAGTCCGGCGAGTGCTTCGCGGTCCGCGGCGTCGCAGGCGGCGATCTCCACCCGGGCGCCCAGTCCGGTCAGTTCCTCGCGGAGCGCGTCCGCTCCCGTCGCTTCCGGGCCGCGGCGGCTCGTCAGCAGGAGGTGGCGGACGCCGTGCGCGGTCACCAGGTGCCGGGCGATCAGGGCTCCCAGGGTGCCGGTGCCGCCGGTGACGAGCACGGTCCCGTCGGGACCCCAGGGCGTGTTCCCGCCGGGCGACGCCTCGGGCCTGACGAGCCGGGGGGCCGACAGAACCCCGTCGCGGAGGGCGAGTTCGGACTCGCCAGCGGCTACGGCCGCGCCGATGGCGGCACGTATGTCTTCATCGATACCTGTGCCGGTGTCGGTATTGGTGTCGGTGTCGGTATCGGTGTCGGTGTCGACGTCGACCAGGACGAAGCGGCCCGGGTGCTCCGACTGCGCCGAGCGCACCAGCCCCCAGAGCGGCGCCACGTTCAGATCCACCGGTTCACCGGCTACGGACACGGCGCCCCGCGTCACGATCACCAGTCGGTCACCGGCACTCCGGTCCTGGCCGTCGGCGACCCAGCTCCGCAGCCGCTCCAGCACCTGCCCGGCCGCCGCGCGTACGCCGTCCGGAACGCTCGCCGCCCCACCCGCCGACGGGTACAGGAATACGAGGTCGTCACCGCCGCCTCCGCTACCGGCGGCGGTACGCGGGCGTTCCGGGAGGGGCGTCCACTCCACCGCAAAGAGCGCGTCGCGCTCGCCCGGAACGCCCATGGCCGAAGCCGAAGCGGAAGCCGTAGCCATGGCCGCATCCGCCGCCGCGGCGAGCTGCTCGGGGTCCACGGGCTCGCAGCGCACCGCGTCCACGGTCGCCACCGGGCCGTCGGCCTCGTCCGTGACGAGGAGCGCGTAGCCGTCGCCCTCCCTCGTCAGCCGGACCCGCAACGAGGTGGCGCCCACCGCGTGCAGCCGCACCCCGGACCAGGACGCGGGGAGCCGCGGCCCGCCGGGCGCAGGCTGGAGCGCCGGTTGCAGCGCGGCGTCGAGCAGGGCGGGGTGCAGCCCGAACTTCGCCGCGTCGGCGGCGGCCTCGTCGGGCAGAGCGACCTCGGCGTAGATCTCGTCCCCGTGCCGCCAGGCGGTCCGGAGGCCCTGGAAGAGGGCGCCGTGATGGAAGCCGGCGGCGCCGAGCGCGTCGTAACAGGCGTCCACGGAGAGCGCCTCGGCACCCTCCGGCGGGCGGGCCGAGGCGCCGGAGGGCACCGCCGTTCCGGCGCCGTCGGCCGCCAGTACGCCGCTGGCGTGCAGGGTCCAGGACTGCTCGGGCGAGTCCTCGAACCGGGAGTACACCGCCAGTTCCCGCCGCCCGTCCGCGCCGGGCGCGCCGTCCTCGGCGGGCTGGGCGGGCTCGGCGACGACGACCCGGAGCTGCACGCCGCCCCGTTCCGGCAGCACCAGCGGCGACCGTACGGCGAGTTCCTCGACCAGGTCGCAGCCGACCTGGTCCCCGGCCTGGACCGCGAGTTCGACCAGTGCCGCGCCGGGCAGGACCGTGGCGCCGAGCACCGCGTGATCGGCCAGCCAGAGGTGGGTGGCCAGGGACAGCCGCCCGGCGAGGACGACGGCGTCCGGCAGGCTCACGGTGGCGCCGAGCAGCGGATGCTCGGCGGCGCCCAGCCCCGCGGCCGTCACATCGCCGACGCCGGTGTCGCCCTCCAGCCAGAAGTGCTGCCGCTGGAACGCGTACGTCGGCAGCTCCACCCGACGTCCGCCGCCGACCATCCGCTCCCAGTCGACGGAGACCCCCCGGACCCAGAGCCCGGCCAGTGCCTCCGTCGCCGCCTCGGGCTCCGAACGGTCCTTGCGCAGCACGGGCACGAAGGCCACGTCCTCCGTCTCCTGCGCCAGACAGTCCTGCCCCATCGCGGACAGCACCCCGTCGGGCCCCAGTTCGAGGAACGTGCCCACACCCTCCGCGTGCGCGGCACCGATGCCGTCATGGAAACGAACCGCCTCACGCACGTGCCGGACCCAGTACGCGGGATCGCACAGCTCACCGGGCTCCGCCATACGACCCGAGACATTCGAGACGACCGGCAACACCGGCTCCGTGTACGTGAGTTCCTCGGCCACCGCGCGGAAGTCGGCCAGCATCGGGTCCATCAGTGGCGAATGGAAGGCATGGCTCACGCGAAGCCGCTTGACCTTGTGCCCCTCCGCCTCCAGAGCGGCAGCAACCTGCTCGACCGCCTCCTCGGCGCCGGAAATGACGACGGAGGCCGGGCCGTTGACCGCAGCGACACCCACATCCTCGCGCCCCTCCAGGAGCGGGACAACCGCATCCTCCGGCGCCCGCACCGACACCATCACCCCACCGTCCGGCAGCGCCTGCATCAACCGCCCCCGCGCAGCAACCAACTTCGCCGCATCCGCCAGCGACCACACACCCGCCAGATACGCCGCCGTCACCTCACCAATGGAGTGACCCAGCAACACCTCGGGCGCCACCCCGTACGACTCCACCAGCCGATACAGCGCCACCTCGACCGCGAACAGCGCCGCCTGCGCGTACTGCGTCCGATCCAGCAGCCCACCCTCGCCGCCCCACACGACCTCGCCGAGCGGACGGGGCAAGTACGCGTCCAGCTCCCCGCACACCTCGTCCCAGGCACGGGCGAAGACCGGATACGCCTCGTACAGCTCCCGGCCCATCCCCACTCGCTGCGCACCCTGACCCGTGAACAGCACGCCGAGCTTGCCGTCGGCGACCAGGCCGGTGATGGCGCCGATGGCCGCACCGTCGGTGGCCAGGGCGGAGACCGAGGTGTGCAGCCCGGGGCGGTCGGCGGCCAGCACGACCGCGCGGTGGTCGAGGGCGGCACGCGTGGTGACCAGGGAGAAGCCGATGTCCACGGGGTGCGCGTCCGGCTGCTCGTCCACGAAGGCCGCGAGTTTGGCCGCCTGCGCGGTGAGCGCGGGCCGGGAACGGGCGGACAGCACCCAGGGCACCAGGCCGGACGGGTCGGACGCCGTCGGCGGCGCGGGAGCGGGGCCTTCGGAGTCCTCGGAGCCCTCAGAGCGGTCGTCGGAGGGGGCCTGTTCGAGGATGACGTGGGCGTTGGTGCCGCTGATGCCGAACGAGGACACCCCGGCCCGGCGCGGCCGTTCGCTCTCCGGCCAGTCCCGCTCCTCGGTCAGCAGCTCCACCGCTCCCGCCGACCAGTCGACGTGCGGTGAGGGCGCGTCGACGTGCAGGGTCCGGGGCAGTACGCCGTGCCGCATGGCGAGGACCATCTTGATGATCCCGGCGACGCCGGCTGCGGCCTGCGTGTGTCCGAGGTTCGACTTGATGCCGCCCAGCCACAGGGGGCGGTCGGCCGGGCGGTCCTGGCCGTACGTCGCCAGGAGCGCCTGGGCCTCGATCGGGTCCCCGAGCGTCGTTCCGGTCCCGTGCGCCTCGACCGCGTCCACGTCCGTCGCGGACAGATGTCCGTTCGCGAGGGCCTGGCGGATGACGCGCTGCTGGGACGGCCCGTTCGGCGCCGTCAGACCGTTCGACGCGCCGTCCTGGTTGACGGCGGAGCCCCGTATCACCGCGAGCACCGGGTGGCCGTTGCGCTGCGCGTCCGAGAGCCGCTCGACCAGCAGCAGCCCGGCCCCCTCGCCCCAGCCCGTGCCGTCCGCCGCGGCGGCGAACGGCTTGCAGCGGCCGTCGGCGGCCAGGCCGCGCTGGTGGGAGAAGTCGACGAAGGTGTCCGCCGTGGCCATCACCGTCACGCCGCCCGCCAGGGCGAGTTCGCACTCCCCCGCGCGCAGTGCCAGTACGGCCTGGTGCAGCGCGACCAGCGACGAGGAGCAGGCGGTGTCCACGGTGACGGCGGGGCCCTCGAAGCCGAAGAGGTACGAGATCCGGCCGGACACCACGCTGCTCACCGCGCCGGTGCTCATGAAGCCGGCGATCTCGTCGGGGACGTCGACGACCCGCGCGGCGTAGTTGTGGTACATCAGCCCGGCGTAGACCCCGGTCCTGCTGCCCCGCAGGGTGCCGGGGTCGATTCCGGCGCGTTCGAACGTCTCCCACGCGGTTTCCAGCAGCAGGCGCTGCTGGGGGTCCATTGCCAGGGCCTCGTGCGGCGATATGCCGAAGAATCCCGGGTCGAATTCCGCGGCGTCCCGCAGGAATCCGCCCTCGCGGACGTAGGAGGTGCCGGGATTCTCCGGGTCGGGGTCGTAAAGGCCCTCGACGTCCCAGCCCCGGTCCTCCGGAAAGGCGGACATGCCGTCGCGGCCCTCGGACAGCAGGGTCCACAGCTCCTCCGGAGAGGCGACCCCGCCGGGATAGCGGCAGGCCATGCCGACGATCGCGATCGGCTCGGATTCGAGTTCCCAGATCCGGCGACGCGTCTGCCTGAGGTCGATCGTGGCCTGCTTGAGATACTCGACAAGTTTCTTGTCGTTGGTCACCTGGTTCCGCCCCTTCGACCGGCACGAAAGATGTTCTGGAAGATCATGAGTTGCCGAACTCCCGGTCAAAGACGTCCAGCAGTTCATCGGTGGAGGCGTCCCGGAGATCGCTGTCCGCGTCGTCGCCGAATTCCGCCGCGTCGCCGTCGCGGTACTGGCTCAGCGCGCGCTCCAGGCGCTTGGTGATTTCCCTCCGGTCGCCGTTCTCCGTCCGCAGCGACGAGAGCCCGGCCTCCAGCTTTTCGATGGTGGCCAGCACCGTCGCGACGGGATCGGGCTCGTCGACGCCCACCTCGTCGAGGATGTGCGCCGCGAGCGCGGCGGAGGTCGGGTAGTCGAAGATCAGCGTGGCGGGGAGCCGCAGCCCGGTGGCGGTGTGCAGCCGGTTGCGCAGTTCCAGCGCGGTCAGCGAGTCGAAGCCCAGCTCGGTGAACTGCTGCTCCGCCTTCGTCTTCGCCGTGTCCGCGTGTCCGAGGACCGCGGCGACGTGCGTACGCACCAGGTCGAGCACGACTCCGGACCGTTCGGCCGTCGGCACCGCGCCCAGCCGCTCGCCCAGCGACACCTCCGCCGTGACCGGCCCGGAGGCCGCCGCGCGGCGCGCGGGAGCCCGTACCACCCCGCGCAGCACCGGCGGTACGTCGCCCGAGGCCGCCACCTTGCGCGGGTCCAGGTCCATCGGGACGACGACGGCCGCGCCGGGAGCGGGACCGGATACGGGGGTACGCGCGGCGAGTGCCGTGGCCGCGTCGAAGAGCGCCGCCCCGGCCTCGGAGGAGAGCGGCACGAGGCCGCCGCTCCCGATGCGCCGCAGGTCGGTGTCGGCGAGCTTCCCGGTCATCCCGCTGCTCCGCGCCCACAGGCCCCAGGGCAGCGAGACCGCGGGCAGGCCCGCCGCCCTCCGGTGCGCGGCGAGCGCGTCCAGGAAGGTGTTGGCGGCTGCGTAGTTGCCCTGCCCGGGTGCGCCCAGAATCCCAGCGACCGACGAGAACAGGACGAACGCGGAGAGGTCCGCGCCGAGGTCCCGGGTCAGCTCGTGCAGGTTCCAGGCCGCGTCGACCTTCGGCCGCAGGACGCGGTCCACCCGGTCGGGGTCGAGCGAGGTGATCACCCCGTCGTCCGTGACCCCGGCGGTGTGCACCACGCCGGTCAGCGGGGCGTCGGCCGGGATCCCGGCCAGCACTCCGGCGAGGGCGTCCCGGTCGGCCGCGTCGCAGGCGACGACCTCCACCCGCGCGCCGAGCCCGGTCAGTTCGTCCCGCAGCTCCGCCGCGCCCGCCGCCGACGGGCCCGTACGGCTGGTCAGCACCAGGCTCCGTACGCCGTGCCCGGTCACCAGGTGCCGGGCGATCTCGGCGCCCAGGACGCCGGTGCCGCCGGTGATCAGCACCGTGCCGCCGGTGTTCCACACCGCCGCGCCGTCCGCGCCGTCCGCTCCTTCCGGACCCGCCGAGCCCGCCGGACCCGTCGGCCCGGCCGACCCCTCCGGCGCGTGTACGGCCGTGGCTGCGAGGCGCGGCACCGTGAGAGTCCCGCCGCGGATCGCCGCCTGCGGCTCACCCGTCGCGAGCAGCGCGGGCAGCTTCGCCGTCGAGGCGTCCTCGTCGTCGAGGTCGGCCAGCACGATCCGCCCCGGGTGCTCCGACTGCGCGGACCGCAGCAGGCCCCAGACCGGCGCCGTCGCCAGCTCCGCCGGCGCCCCGTCCGGCGAGACCGCGCCCCGGGTGAGCACGATCAGCCGTGCCCCCGCGAGGCGTTCGTCGGCCAGCCAGGCCTGGACCGTGCCGAGGACTCCGTGCACGACCGCGCGCACCGCGTCCGGCGTCGCGTTCCCCGCTGCGCCGGATACGGGCGCCGCCACCGGCAGCACCACGAAGTCCGGCGCCGCGTCCTGGCCCCCGGCCTTCTCCGGTTCCGCGCAGGTGCTGACGTCCGCGCCCGTACGCCGCAGGAGCGCGGCGACCCGCTCCGCGTCCGGGCCGACCACGGTCCAGTTGCCGGACAGGGGGTCGGGCAAGGGGTCGGACAGGGGTCCGGGCAGGGGTTCCGTCAGGGGCCCGGACAGGGGTTGCGCGGCGGCCTCGACGCCGGTCCAGGCAAGCTCGTACAGCGAGCCCCGCCGTTCGGCGGCGCCGAGCTGATCGGCCGGGACAGGCCGCGTCACCAGGGAGTCGACGGTGGCCACGGGCGCGCCCGTCTCGTCCGCCACCAGGACCCGCACCCCGCCGTCACCGGCCGGGGAGAGCTGCACGCGCAGCGCGGTCGCGCCGACGGCGTGCAGCCGGACCCCGGTCCAGGCGAACGGCAGCCCCGAGGCGGCGTCGCCCAGCAGCCCCACGGTCTGCAGCGCGGCGTCGAGCAGGGCCGGGTGCAGCGCGAACCTCATCGCGTCGGCGGCCGCGTCCTCCGGCAGCGCGACCTCGGCGAACACCTCCCCGCCCCGTCGCCAGGCCGCACGCAGCCCCTGGAACACCGGCCCGTACGCGAAGCCGACGGAGACCAGCTCCTCGTAGAACTCGTCCACCGGAACGGGCTCGGCCTCGGCAGGTGGCCACACGGTCTCGTCGAAGCGCGCCGCGGCGTCCGTCGCGACGGCGAGCGTGCCGGTGGCGTTCCGGGTCCATTCCTGGTCGGGCTCGTTCTCGTTCCGGGACAGCACGGCGAGTTCGCGGCGCCCGTCCTCGGCCGACTCCTCGCCCACCGTGACGCGGAGCTGCATGCCGCCGCGCGGCGGGAGGACCAGCGGGGCGTGCAGGGTCAGCTCGTCCAGCAGGTCGCAGCCGACCTGGTCGCCGGCCTGGACGGCGAGTTCGACCAGGGCGGTGCCGGGCAGCAGCACGGTGTCCATGACGGTGTGGTCGGCGAGCCAGGGGTGGGTGGTCAGCGAGAGCCGCCCGGTCAGGACCACGGAGTCCGGCAGCGTCACCGCCGCGCCGAGCAGCGGATGGTCCGCCGCGCCCAGCCCGATCGAGGCGACGTCGCCCCGCCCCGCGTCGGCCCGCAGCCAGTAGTGCTCCCGCTGGAACGCGTACGTCGGCAACTCCACGGTGCGCGCGCCCGGGAAGAACGGCGTCCAGTCGACCGCCACGCCGCGCGACCACAGCCCACCGAGCGCCTGGACGACGGCTTCGGGCTCGTCACGGTCCTTGCGCAGGCTCGGCAGCAGTACGGCCGCCTCCGGCGGCAAGCAGTCCTGCCCCATCGCGGACAGCACGCCGTCGGGCCCCAGTTCGAGGAACGTGCCCACACCCTCCGCGTGCGCGGCGCCGATGCCGTCGTGGAAACGAACCGCCTCACGCACGTGCCGGACCCAGTAGGCGGGGTCGCACAGCTCACCGGGCTCCGCCATACGGCCCGAGACGTTCGAGACGACCGGCAACACGGGCTCCGCGTAGGCGAGTTCCTCGGTCACCGCGCGGAAATGGGCCAGCATCGGGTCCATCAGCGGCGAATGGAACGCATGGCTCACCCGCAGCCGCTTGACCTTGTAGCCCTCCGTCTCCAAGGCGGCGGCCACCTGCCCCACGGCCTCTTCGGCGCCGGAGACGACGACGGAGGCGGGCCCGTTGACGGCCGCGACACCCACGTCGTCGCGCCCCTCCAGGAGCGGGACGACCTGCTCCTCGGAGGCCCGCACCGAGACCATCACGCCACCGGCGGGCAGGGTCTGCATCAACCGGCCCCTGGCCGCGACGAGCTTCGCCGCATCCGCCAGCGACCACACACCCGCCAGATAGGCCGCCGTGACCTCACCGATCGAGTGGCCCAGCAACACCTCGGGCGTCAGGCCGTACGACTCCATCAGCCGGTACAGGGCGACCTCGACGGCGAACAGCGCCGCCTGCGCGTACTGCGTCTGATCCAGCAGTCCGCCCTCGCCGCCCCACGCCACCTCACCGAGCGAACGCGGCAGGTACGCGTCCAGCTTCGCACACACCTCGTCCCAGGCACGGGCGAAGACCGGATACGCCTCGTAGAGCCCCCGGCCCATCCCCACCCGCTGCGCGCCCTGGCCCGTGAACAGCACGCCCACGCGCGGGTCACCGGCGAGCGCTGTGGGGTGCTCGCCCTCGGCCAGGCGTGCGGCCGAGGCCAGCAGGGAGTCGCGGTCCGTGCCGGTGACGACCGCGCGGTGTTCGAGTGCCGCGCGGGTGGTGGCCAGGGAGAAGCCGATGTCGGCCGGGGTCGCCTCCGGGTGCTCGGCGGCGTGGGCGACGAGCCGCCCGGCCTGCGCGGAGAGGGCGTCCTGCGTGCGCGCGGAGAGCGGCCACGCCAGCATGCCCGTAGCGGCCGCCCCTCCGCTCTCGACGGGTGCCTCGGGCGCGGGACCCGGCTCGGCGGGCTCTTCCACGGGGGCCTGTTCGAGGATGACGTGGGCGTTGGTGCCGCTGATGCCGAAGGCGGAGATGCCCGTCCTGCGCGGGCGGCCGGTCTCCGGCCAGTCCCTGGCCTCGCCGAGGAGTTCCACGGCACCGGACGACCAGTCCACGTGCGGGGTGGGCTCGTCCAGGTGCAGGGTCCTGGGCAGGACGCCGTGCCGCATGGCGAGGACCATCTTGATGATCCCGGCCGCACCGGCGGCTGCCTGCGTGTGCCCGATGTTCGACTTCACGGCACCGAGCCAGAGCGGCTGGTCGGCCGGGCGGTCCTGCCCGTACGTCGCCAGTACCGCCTGGGCCTCGATCGGGTCGCCCAGCGTCGTGCCCGTGCCGTGCGCCTCGACCGCGTCCACCTCGGACGGCGCGAGGCCCGCGTTCGCGAGGGCCTGGCGGATGACGCGCTGCTGGGACGGCCCGTTCGGCGCCGTCAATCCATTGGACGCGCCGTCCTGGTTGACGGCGGAGCCCCGTACGACCGCGAGCACCGGGTGGCCGTTGCGCCGCGCGTCCGAGAGCCGTTCGACCAGGATCATGCCGGCGCCCTCGCCCCAGCCCGTACCGTCGGCCGAGGCGGCGAACGGCTTGCAGCGGCCGTCCGGCGCGAGCCCGCGCTGCCGGGAGAACTCGACGAAGTTGCCCGGCGTGGCCATGACGCAGGCACCGCCCGCCAGGGCCATCGAGCACTCCCCGGAGCGCAGCGCCTGGATCGCGAGATGGAGCGCGACCAGCGACGAGGAGCACGCCGTGTCCACGGTCACCGCGGGCCCTTCGAGGCCGAGCGAGTAGGAGATACGGCCCGAGAGCACGCTGCCCGCGCCGCCCGTCGTCAGATACCCCTCGATGTCCTCCGGGACGTTGCCGTCGACGGGCGCGTAGTCGTGGTAGTTGATCCCGGCGAAGACCCCGGTGGCGCTGCCGCGCAGGGCCGTCGGGTCGATCCCCGCGTGTTCGAACGCCTCCCAGGACGCCTCCAGCAGCAGCCGCTGCTGCGGATCGGCCGCCAGCGCCTCCCGGGGGCTGATCCCGAAGAAGCCCGCGTCGAACTCGCCCGCGTCGTAGAGGAATCCGCCCTGCCGCGTGACGCTCTTCCCGCTCTCGGAGGGGTCACCGCCGAACAGATTGTCCAGGTCCCAGCCGCGGTCGACGGGGAAGCCGGAGACGGCGTCCCCGCCCCCGGCCACGAGTCGCCAGAGGTCGTCCGGGGACGTGACTCCGCCCGGGTAGCGGCAGGCCATGCCGACGATCGCGATCGGATCGTCGTCGGCGGGCCGGACCGCCGGAACGGCCGGGGCGCTGTCCGACGCGGCCACGACACCCAGCAGCTCCCCGTGCACGTAGCGCGCGAGGGACTCCGGGTTCGGATAGTCGAAGATCAGCGTGGCGGGCAGGGTCAGCCCGGTGGCCGCGTTGAGCCGGTTGCGCAGTTCCACGGCCGTGAGCGAGTCGAAGCCGAGGTCCTTGAACGCCCGGGTGGTGCCCACGGCGTCGCTGCCGTCGTAGCCGAGCACGGCGGACGCCTGCCTGCGGACCAGCTCCACCAAGGTCCGCTCGCGCTCTGCCCCGCTCATCGGACGCAGGCGCTCGGCGAGCGTGTCGGCCGTGCCGCCGCCGGTGGCCGCGGCACGGCGCCGGACCCGCACCAGCCCCCGCAGGAGCGCCGGGACGTCACCGGTCGCGGCTACGGCCTTGAGGTCGAGACGGGCGGTCAGCGCGACGGGCCGTGCGGAGGCGAGCGCGGCGTCGAACAGCGCGGTGCCTTCGGCCTGACCGAGCGGAATGATCCCGCCCCGCGCCATGCGCCGCAGGTCGGTGTCGCTGAGCTGCCCGGTCATGCCGCTGGCGTTCGCCCAGAAGCCCCAGGCGA
>NZ_BAAAPE010000025.1:134400-168620 GCF_039530985.1 Streptomyces albiaxialis | reverse complement strand
CGCATACGTCCAACAACGCCCCCCATCCACCAACGCCACACCAGACGGCACCACCACCCCACCACCCACCACAGACCGGTGCACGAGGGTGCCGTCACCGGCCGAGGGTGTTCCGGCGCCGGACCAGTGCGCGGGGGTGCTCCCCTCGCTCCCCAGCGAGGCGACCGCCGTGCCGGGGGCGGCCACGGCCTCGGCCACGAGGGTCTCGAAGAGCCGGGCGTAACCGGCGACGGTCGTCGCGTCCAGCCGGGCCGGGTCGAAGTGGAGGACGCCCTGTACGCCCTCGTCCACCTCCCCGGCCTGCAGGCGCAGCGGGAGCTGGGCCACCTGCTGACGCACCGGAACCGGGTGGGTGTCGTAACCCGCGAACCGGACGGTCCCCAGGTCCCCGAGGACCGCGCGCGTGCCGTCGGCGAGCCGGCCGGTCTCGAACTGGAAGCTCACCTGGTAGAGCGACTGGCCCGACGTGGCGGATCCCGGCGTCAGCCGTCCCAGCACCTCGGGGGTGGGCAGCGCCCGGTGCCGGACGGCGTCGAGGTGGGCGGCCCGGGTGGCGTCGAGGACGGTGCCGAAGGTGGCCTCGCCGGTGACCGGGGTGCGGATCAGCACGGAGTTGGTGAAGTGCCCGACGGTCCGCTTGAAGGAGCTCTTCCGGCCCTCCACGGGAAACCCGACGACGATGTCGTCGCTGCCGGTCAGCTTGTGCAGCAGCACGTTGAAGACGGCGAGCAGGACGCCCGCGGTGGTGCTGCGCCGTTCCCCGGCCAGCTCCCGTACCCGGGACACGACGTCGGGGTCGAGCGCGAACCGGACGTGTGCCGGTGCTCCCGGGTCGGCGACCGGGCGGGGGGCGGTCATGCCCGGCAGGTCGAGGGCGAACCGGCAGCCGGCGAGCTGCCCCTCCCAGTAGCGCCGCGAGGCCGCCGCGCGAGGGCTGTCAAGAAATTCCCGCTCGGCAGTCACATGGCGTGCGTACGAGGTGTCAGGTCCGGCGGGAAGTACGGACGTGACGTCGCCCTCGGACCGGTAGACCGTGAGGAGATCGTCGATGACGAGGAACAGGGAGCTCATGTCCCCCGCGATGTGGTGCAGGACGAGCTGCAGGGTCGTGGCGCCCTCGTCGCGGTAGACGAACAGGCGCGCGGGGGCCTCGCTGTCCAGGGCGAACGCGCGCTCGTAGTCCCGAGTGGCGAGCAGCCGCAGCTCCTCGGCGCCGATCCCCGGCGTCTCGCGCACGGTGAGGGGCGGTTCGGCCGCGAACCAGCGCTGCGCGGGCACGTCGCCCCGGGCCGTGATCACGCCACTGAGAACGGGGTGACGGGCGCTGACGGCCTCCCAGGCACATCGCAGCCGTGCCATGTCAAACCGCTCCATGACTGTGACACACCCGGTAACGTGATATGCGGGCGAGTCAGGCGCAAGAAGCTGCAAGAAGTGGAGCGAGGCCTGCCCCGCGGAAAGCGGTACGACGCTCTCCGCGTCCGTCTCACGGCCCCGTCTCCCAGGCTCCGAGGCGCTCTTCTGGCCATGCACGACAGCCATTCCGACTCACATCCCCCGTGCTGTCACAGAACTTGACGACATCCGTCACGTGAAGCACAACACTAGACATACACTTGTCAAATCTCAAGCAGGATCTGACAGGCTGCGTGACAGCGTGCCTTGACCTGCGTCAACCCGGGGCGTGTCTCGATCGGCACCCTCGGCGGGGGCGGATTCGACACCTCCATGACGCTCGCCATACGCTGCCAGCGCATCTCGTTGACGCTGCCCGTTCGCACCGGGAACGCCACCGGGATCGGCCCATGCGGCCGGGCCACACAACAGCCGCTCGCCCTCTTTCGCGCAGGCCGGGGGCGGTCCCGGAGGATGAGAAGATGATTGAACAGCCCGCCTTTGGACGCAGACTTCGAAAGCTGCGAGTACAGCGCGGTCTGTCCCAGAGCGAACTGGCCGGAGCCGACGTGTCGGCCAGCTACGTGTCCCGGGTGGAGAGCGGCGGACGTTCGCCCAACGACCTGATCGCCACACTCTTCGCACGCCGGCTCGAAGTGCCGCTCGAAGCCTTGACAGGCCATGACTCCGAGGATGTCGCCGAGCACCGCAGCCGACGCCTCGATGTCGCGGGCCAGTTGCTCGCGGCGCGCGCGCTCCGCAAGGACGGCGAACTGGCCGAGGCGGCGGAGATGCTGCGCGGCATCAACGCCGAGAGTCACGGGCACACCGAGGACGACCTGCTCTGGGAGGCCGCCTGGCTGCTCGCCGAGGTCCTCCGGGAACTGGGCCACACCGACGAGGAGCACGCGGTGCTCACCGGGCTGGCCGACACCGCCCTGTCGCGCGAGGCACCCCGGCTCGCCGCCCGGGTCGCCACGGCCCTCTCCGAGAACCTCCGCCGCCAGGGACGTCTCGGGGAGTCCGTACGGGTCGCGGAGAGCGCGGTGGCCGACATGGTCACCCTGGCTCCGACCGCCCACGAGCGGGTGAACGCCATGCTCGCGCTGCTCAACGCCTATGCCGACAGCGGAGAGCTGGAGAACGCCACCAGCATCGCCGACGCCCTCCAGGAGATCGCCGAGGAGATCCCCTCGCGTCAGTTGCGCGGCCATGTCCACTGGGCGACCGGCAGCACGTGCTACCTGCGCGGACTGCCGCAGGAGGCGGCCCGTCTCCACGAGGCGGCCTTCGGCTGTCTGCGCCCGGAGGTGAACCTCGCGGACTGGGCGCGGCTGTGCCGGACGTCCGCCGCGCTCCGCCTGGAGCACGACCACTCGGACGAGGTCCTGGAGCAGGCGTCGGCCCTGCTGGCGCGCGCCCGTCAGGCCGTCGAACTCATCAGCCTCAACGGCGACATGGACGACCTCCTGCTGGCCGAGGCGCAGCTCGCGCTGCGGCAGGGGCGGCCGGACCGCGTGCTGGAGATCACCGGCCAGGTGCGGGGCCGAGGCTCCGAACTGCCGCTGGCCAAGCACGGGCAGTGCGATCTGCTGGCCGCGCGGGCCCACGCCCTGAACGGGGACGTCAAGGCGGTCATGGAGTGCTACCGGCAGGCCGCGATGACCCTGGAACGGGTGGGTGCCTACCGCAAGTCCTCCGAGACCTGGCGGAAGTTGAGCGAAATGCTTGCGGCCGACGGCTCCGGGAAGGAGCCGTCGGCCTGACCGACCGATCGAGCCGGACGCGGGGGATGTATCCCGGTTCGATCAGCCGGCGTTCCAGAGGGCCGCGCCCACATGCGGGGTGAACGTCCACGCGTGCAGGCCGGTGACGGCCCCGGCGGCGGCCACGGCGGCCACCGTCTCGCGCCCCGACGGGAGGTCGCGCACATGGACCTCGATGACCCCGCCGCCGTGCGGGAGCGGCACGGCCACCGTGCCCTTGCCGTCCTCCAGGAGGACGTCCACCTCGTCCGGCGGGACGCGCAGCCCGTAGCCGACCGCGCGGAGCACGGCCTCCTTGCGGGCCCACAGTCCGAGGAAGAACATCTGCCGCGCGGAGGGGGACAGCCGCCGCAGCAGCCGCATCTCCCCCTCGGTCAGGGCCAGATGGAGGTCCTCGTTGTACGTCACTTCGCTGTCATGGATGTCCACGCCGACCTCGCTCTTCCGCGATACGGCGACCAGGAGCTCGCCCTCCGCGTAGGAGACGCTGAAGCAGACCTCCCGGTCCACCAGCGCGAGCCTTCCGTGCTCGGTGCGGCAGAACTCGATCCCGGCCGGGTGGCGGTCGAGCACCCAGCCGAGCACTCGGCGGGTCAGGGCTCTGGCGCACAGGAACGCCCGGCCGTCGCCGGGCCTGTCCAGCGCTTCGGCCATGACCAGCTCGTCCTCGCTGACCAGACGAGCCGCCTCGTCGGCAGCCTGCGGCGAGAGGTCCAGACGGGACCTGAACACATGCAGTTCCCCCGACCGCACTCTCAGGCCGCACGGGACCGGAGCCCACTCACCCATCAGGAATCTCCTTCGTTTGCTGCCCCCACGGCGGGGGTGGGAGAGCAGGCTCATGACGGGCCTGCTCTCCCCTCGGGAGCGATCAATCGTTGGAGGCGGCCGGGGCCTGCGGTGAGTTGTGCCGCGCGGGCCAGGCTCGTTTGCCGAAGAGGGCGAGTGCGGCGGGCAGCAGCACGCCGCGGATCAGCGTGGCGTCGAGGAGGATGGCGACGGCGAGTCCCACTCCGAGCTGCTTCATGTCGAGGGTCGAGAGCGTCGCGAAGACGGCGAAGACGGCGACCATGATCACAGCGGCCGTGGTGACGACGCCCGCGGAGGAGAGGATTCCGTGCCTGATGGCGGCGTGTGCGGAGCCCCCCAGCCGGACGCCCTCGCGCACCCTGCTCAGCACGAACACGTGGTAGTCCATGGACAGTCCGTACAGGACGACGAAGAGGATGAGCGGAAGCCAGGAGACCACCGCTCCGTTCGACTCGAAACCGAGCGGCCCCTCGGCCCACTTGTGCTGGAAGACCAGCACGAGCACGCCGTAGGCGGCGGCGACGGACAGCACGTTGAGCGCGGCCGTCAGCAGGGCGAGGATCACCGACCGGAAGGCCAGGAACATCACGCCCAGGCAGAGCAGGGTGACGAAGCCGATCACGAGGGGCAGCCGGTCGCGCAGCGTGTCGGAGAAGTCCTCCGAGAAGGCGGTCACGCCGCCGACGGCCCACTCCTCGACCTCGGCGCCCTTCATGGCCTCGGGCGCCAGGTCCGAACGCAGCAGGTCCAGCGTCTCCTTCGCCTCCGTGCTGCCGGGTTCGCCCTCGACATGCAGTTCGAGCCGCGAGACGTCGCCGTCCTTGGACAGGGTGATGTCCGGCTTGGAGGACTCGGCGAACCGCCCCGTCTCCATGGCCTTCTCGTGCAGTCCGGTCAGCGTCTCGGCCACCTCGCCGGACCGGCTCTTGTCGGCCTCGACCGCCACCGCGTGCGCGGTTCCCTCGGTGGGGAAGGCCTCGACCACGCGGTCGTACGTCTGCATGATCGCGTACGAGCGCGGCAGGTCCTCGTCGCCCGGCATCTTCAGCTTCATGCCGAGGGCCGGCGCGGCCAGCGCGAGCATCGCCGCGACACCGAGGCACAGGAACACGGCCGGCGCCTTCAGCACGGGACGCAGCACCGCGCCCCACAGCCTGCTCTCGTCCCGCGCCGCGGTACGCCGCCACAGCACCGGGATCCGCGGCCGGTCGATCTTCTCGCCGAGGCCCGCGAGCGCGGCGGGCAGCACGGTCAGCGATCCGGCCACGGCCACCAGCACGACCAGGATGGTGCCGAGGGCGAGCGAGTAGAACAGCATGTTGCCTGAGAGGAACATGCCGCCCATCGCGAACGCCACCGTGAGACCGGAGATCATGACGGCCCGGCCCGAGGTGGCCGCGGCGACGCGCAGCGCGGCGTCGGCGGTGGTTCCGCGTGCCCGTTCCTCGCGGTGACGGCGGATGTAGAAGAGCGAGTAGTCGACGCCGACGGCCAGGCCCATCAGCAGGATCAGGCTCGCCTGGTTCGCGTCGACGGGGACCAGCAGCGAGGTGACGCCCGCCAGGCCCAGCGCGAAGACGACCGAGGTGATCCCGAGCAGCACGGGAAGGCCGGCCGCGAGCAGCGCCCCGAAGGCCACCAGCAGGATGATCAGGGTGAGCGGCACGCTGATGAACTCCGCGCGCTGGAAGTCGGCCCCGAGCTGCTTGCTCAGCTCCTTCGTGACGGATCCCTTGCCCATCTGTTCGATGCGCAGATCGTCATGGGCCTTCTGTTCCGCCTCGGTCTCCTCGAGCATGGGGCCGACGACCTGTTTCGGCTTCTTCTTGTCGTCGCCGGTGCCGAGTTCGAGGGTGACGGGCACGAGGACGCTGCGCCCGTCCTTCGAGGTGACCGGATCACCGACCTCTCCCACATCGTCCACGGAGCCGTAGCGCTTGCGCAGCGAGTCGACGACGGCATCGGCCTCGCCGTCGCGCAGCGTCCCGCTGCGGGCCTGGATCAGCACCCTCTCGATGCCGTCGTCGGCGAAATCCGCGTCGTCCAGCATGCGTTCGGCCACCGCGGACTCTCCCGTGAGGCCGTCGGCGTCATCCTGTTCCTTTACGCCCGTGAACGTGCTCGCCGCGTAGGCGAGGATCACTAAGGCGATCCAGAGCACCATGGTGAGCTTGCGGTGCGCCATACTCCAGGCTGCCGTTCGCTCTACGAACCCGCGCGGTGACGGGGGAGCTGCCGACTGCGCGGCGCGCTCACGCACAGCACTCTTCTCTTCGGTGAAGGACATCGTGAAGGCTCCTCAGAAGGGGTACAGCGTGAACCTACGCAGCGCCCCCCTGGACCGTCGGGCGTGCAGTCACCCGTCCCGCTGTGGTGGTGCCACTACCGGGAATGGGAGCGCCAGCACGCTCGGAACGGCCGTTCCCCGGAACCTAGAATCCGGGATAGCCGATTTGAGACCGGGAAGTGCTATGAGGCTGAGACCACCGCGGATCCGAGCGGCCCTCTACCGGGCCGCGCGGCGTCTGCTGACCCGGGAAGTGCGCGACGACCTGCTGCAGTTGCTGACCACCCTCGCCATGTCGGCGGTCTACTGGGTGCCCGTCACGCTGTTCACGCTCGGCGCCGCCCTGACCCCGGTGCTCCTGCTCGGCCTTCCGCTGCTCCCCCTCTCGATGAAGCTGGCCGACTGGATCGCCCGGCTCGACCGCCAGCGCCTCTACCTCCTGCGGGGGGTGGAGATCGAGATGCCGGCGAACCCGTCCGACGGCCGGCTGAAGGAGCGCCTGGCGCGGCTCTTCGGGCGGCGGGCCTGGCGCGAGCTGGGCTACACCGTCTTCATGTCGCTGTGGGCGCTGGGAGCGGGCGGCATGGTCATGGTGGTGCTCGCCGCCGGGCTGCTGCTGACGCTGCTGGCCTTCTTCGGTCCGCTGCTGCCGGACGGCGTCTCGCTGCTCGGCATCGAGCTGGGGACCGCTCTCGGCGCCGTGCTCTGCGGGGTGGTGGGCCTGCTCCTGCTCGCGGCCGGCACCTGGCTCGGCGGGCCGCTGGCCCGCGCCGAGTCCGCCTTGGTCGGCCGGATGCTGGGCGCCAACCAGGTCGACCATCTCGTGCGCCGGATGATCGACCTGGAGGACAGCCGTTCGCGGATGGTCGACGCGGCGGAGATGGAGCGGCAGCGCATCGAGCGCGATCTTCACGACGGAACGCAGCAGCGTCTACTCTCGGTGGCAATGAATCTGGGACGGGCCAAGTCACGCTTCGAACGGGACCCCGACAAGGCCCGGCGGCTGCTGATGTCCGCGCACGAGGAGGCCAAGGCAGCGATGCAGGAGCTGCGTGACGTCACGCGCGGCCTGCACCCCGCCATCCTCACGGAGCAGGGCATGGAGCCCGCGCTGGCCACCATCGCGGCCCGCTGTCCCGTTCCGGTCGACCTGTCGGTGCGGCTGCCGGAGCGCCCCAGCCCGCGTGCCGAGGCCGTGGCGTACTACGTGGTCTCGGAGCTGCTCACCAACATCGCCAAACACGCCGGTGCCACCCGCGCCGTGGTCAAGGTCTTCGCCGAGGACGGTCTGCTGCGGCTCACGGTCACCGACGACGGGATCGGCGGCGCCGATCCGGATTTGGGCTCGGGCATCCGCGGGCTGCGGGACCGGATCCACGCGGTCGACGGGCACCTCACGCTCACCAGTCCGTTCGGCGGCCCGACCACCGTCGGGGTCACCCTTCCCTGGAGGGCATAGCGACATGTTGCGCGTCGTGATCGCGGAGGACTCGATCCTCCTGCGCACCGGCCTCGCCAAACTGCTCGCGGACGAGGACATCGATGTCGTCGGGGAGGCCGGCGACGCGGACGAGCTGCTCGCCCTGGTCGCCGACCGCGACCCCGACCTGTGCCTGGTGGACGTGCGCATGCCGCCCACCCACACCGACGAGGGGCTGCGCGCCGCCCTGACGATCCGGGCCTCGGAGCCCAACCGCCCGGTCCTCGTCCTGTCCCAGTACGTGGAGGCGCAGTACGCCTCCAAGCTGCTCGCGCACGGCAGCGTGGGGCTCGGCTATCTCCTCAAGGACCGCGTGGCGGACGTGGACGAGTTCGTGGCCACGCTGCACCGTGTCGCCGAGGGCAGTACCGCCATCGACTCGGACGTGGTCACCCAGATCTTCGCCGGTCACCAGAAGAACGACAGCCTGGCGGCGCTGACCGAGCGGGAGGGCGAGGTCCTCGCGCTGATGGCCGAGGGGCTCAGCAACAACGGGCTCGCCGCGCGCCTGTGCATCACCGAACGTGCCGTCGAGAAGCACATCCGCTCGATCTTCACCAAGCTCGATCTGCTCCCGGACGAGCAGGACCACCGCCGCGTCCGGGCCGTTCTGCAGTATCTCGACTCCCTCTCGAACCGCGGAGGATGAGCCAGACATGAGCCCGACGTCCGCGCGATCGTCAGAACCGGAGTCAGAGATGCCCGAGACCCTCGACTCGGCCTCCTCGCCCTCCCCCTCCCCTTCCTCGCCGTCTTCGGCGTCGGGCCGCCCGGAGCGCTCCGGGCGTCCGCTCGTGCGGCGCGTGGTCCGTATCGCCGCCCTCCTGACCGGGCTCACGCTCGTCGGCGGCGCCGCCTGGTACGCGCTGCTGTTCCTGGTCACCCGCACCGATACCGCCACCGAGCCGATCGACCCGTCGGTGCGGTCCGTGGAGGTGGACATCAGCAGCGGCGACGTGGAGATCGACGTGGTGGGAAGCGGCGAGAAGACCGAGCTGCACAAGGAGCTGACCAAGTCGCTGCGCTCGCCCGACGAGGACATCGAGCGGAAGGGCGACAGCCTCAGCATCAGCGCCGACTGCGGGGAGGGCGTGGGCCAGTGCGCCTCGGACTACCGCCTGACCGTGCCGGCCGACACCCGGGTGAAGGTCGTCAGCCGCATGGGCGACGTCTCGGTGAAGGGGGTCGAGGGGTCCGTCGAGGGACGTACCCGGGTGGGCAGCGTCGACGTGCGGCACGTCTCCGGCGACCGGATCGTCGCCACGAGCAAGACCGGGGACGTCACGCTCAAGGACGTCAAGTTCGGTACGGCCGAGGCGCGTTCGAAGCTCGGGGGTGTCCGCGTCGAGGACATCTCCCCCTTCGAGAAGGTGACCGCCGTCAGCAAGATGGGGGACGTGGAGCTGCATCTCCCCTCGGACGCCGGCCCGTTCGATGTGAACGCCGAGACCCGTGTGGGCGACCGGAAAGTGACGGTGGATCAGGACTCGTCGTCCGGTGCCGCCGTGGAGGCCCGCACGAAGATCGGCGATGTGACCATTCGCGAGGGCTGACCCCCGCGGCCTCGCGAATGCCGGTGGCCGGCGCCGTCTCGGCGCCGGCCACCACCCTGTGCGGCTCCCGTGGGGCTCAGCCGAGGCGGAAGCCGGGGTCGGCGCCGATCTCGCGGACGTCCATCTGCGCACGCTGCAGGGTTCCCGCGTAGTCCCAGTTCACGGACTGCCAGGACGTGAACTGGTCGAGGACCCAGATGCCGGACTGCCGACTCCCGTTGCCGGACAGCCCGTTGCCGCCGAACGGCAGATGGGCCTCCGCGCCGACCGTCGAGTTGTTCACGCTGATCATGCCCGCCGAGCACCGCTCGCGGAAGGCGAACGCCGTTCGCGGGGAGTCGGTGTAGATCGCGGCCGAGAGGCCGTACCCGTGCCCGTTGGCGAGCCGGACGGCCTCGTCGAAGCTCCCGTACTCCATGACCGACACGAGCGGCCCGAACGTCTCGGTCCGGTACAGCTCGTCCTCCGGCCGGACCCCGGCCACGATCGTCGGGTGCGCGTACACGCCGGTGTCCGGGTCCCCCGCGAAGTTCTTGCGCGGGCTGTCCCCCGTGATGCGGCCGGTGGCGGTGGAGCCCGACAGCCGGTGGTGCGGCCGGACCAGCTCCAGGGAGGAGAGGAAGCCCTGGAGATAGCGTTCGCCGATGAGCGGGCCGTAGAACACCTCGTCCCGGCGGGGGTCGCCCACGACCAGGTCCTCCACGGCGGCGCCGAGGCGCGCGAGGAACTCGTCGTGCACCGCGCGGTGGGCGAGCACCGTGCCCAGCGAGGTGCAGCGCTGACCGGCCGTGGCGAAGCCGCTGAACAGCGCCCCCTGGACCGCGAGATCCAGATCGGCGTCCTCGGCGACCACCAGGGGGTTCTTGCCGCCCAGTTCGAGGCACGGGGACTGCAGGTGCCGTCCGGCCAGCTCGCTCACGCGGCGGCCCGCGGCGGTCGACCCCGTGAAGCCGATCTTCTGGACCAGCCCCTCCTCCAGGCACTGCCCGAGCCCCGCGTACGTGGTGTCGCCGTCGGCGTGCACCAGGCGCAGCACGTCCTCCGGGACGCCGGCGGCGCGGAAGAGCGCGAGGAGCGCCTCGGCCACGGCGGCGGCCGACTCCGAGGGCTTCCACACCACCGTGTTGCCGCAGAGCAGCGCCGGGACGAGATACCACGAGGGCACCGCGGCCGGGAAGTTCGCCGCGGTGATCACCATGGCGGTGCCCAACGGCTTGCGGTAGGTGAAGAGCTGCTTGTCGGGCATCTCGCTGGGCACCGTCTGCCCGTACAGCCGCCGGCCTTCGCCGAGGAAGAAGTCGCAGGTGTCGATGACCTCCTGCACCTCGCCGAGCGCCTCTCCGTACGGCTTGCCGATCTCGCGGGTGATCAGCCCGGCCAGTGCCTCCTTGTTACGGGCCACGAGCCGCCCCGTGTTCTGGACGGTCCGCCCGCGGAGCGGCGCGGGCCAGGCGGCCCATTCCGGCTGCGCGCCGTGCGCGGCCCGTGCGGCCGCGACCAGCTCTTCCACTCCCCCGAGGGGCCGTTCGACCACGATGTCCGTCAGGTCCGCCGGGTTCCGGGACACGATCAGCCGTGCGCCGGAGGCGTGCGTCGGCTCAGGCATCGTGCCGCTCCGCCGGCTCGCTCTCCGTGAGGAGGAACTTGGTGAGCTGGGTGAGGGTGGGGTGGTCCCAGACGGCCGTCGGGTCGATACGGATGCCCAGTTCGTCCTCCACGTCCGCGGTGAAGGCCACCACCGCGATGGAGTCCAGTCCGTACTCGCCGAGGTCCTGGTCCGGGTCCACCGTTCCGTCCAGGTCCGGCACGTACTCGCCGACCCGCTCGATGAGCCAGCTCCGCAGCTCGTCGAAGGATGTGACAGCGGGGTTGCCCATGTGATCGCTCCTCAAGGTTCGAATGTCGCTGTTGGCGGTCTGGTCCGTCATCGGTAGCGGCGCCCGGAGACTCCGAAGCCGACCGTGCGCCGCTCCCGGTCCAGCAGTTCGTCGACGAGCCCGCCCTCCAGCTCGTACGGCACGTCCCGGGGGCTTCCGGCGGCGACACCGGCCAGCCTGGTCAGCGCCGCGACGAGCCACTCGGGGCGGGCGAGGAAGCCGTCCGCCGGTGCGTGCCGCCAGACCCCGACACAGGCGGCGGCGGCCAGCACGGTGGTGTACCGGGCCGCGAGGTCCCGCACGGCCACGGGGGCGGCGATCGACAGGTCCCGGGGTTTGAGCCCGGCGCATGCCTCGGCGAGCGAGGCGAGCTGGT
Organism: Streptomyces albiaxialis; assembly: GCF_039530985.1. Lineage (NCBI taxonomy): Bacteria > Bacillati > Actinomycetota > Actinomycetes > Kitasatosporales > Streptomycetaceae > Streptomyces > Streptomyces albiaxialis. Next base: position 157,076 of record NZ_BAAAPE010000025.1, on the reverse strand, counting down.
CCGCCTGCGCCTCGACCAGCGGGCGCAGCGGGCCGGGGAGTTCGTCGTCCAGCGCGGCGCCGAGCGACAGCGCGAGCCCGTCCTGTCCCCCGGAGACCAGGCTCAGTCCCGGCAGGTCCAGCGGCGGCACCGCGTGGTCCGCCACGAACAGCTCTGCGGGCGCGGGACCGGAGCCGGGACCGGGACCGGAGCCGGGACCCGGGCCGGTGCCAGGACGGGGGCCGGGCTTCCCCCATGCCCGGCGGGCGAGGACCGGAAGCTGCGGGAGCACCGCGGAGAGGCAGGCCGCGCGGGCGATGTGGCCGAAGGCGACGGGTTTGATGTCCCGCACGGTCTTCTGGAACACCGCGTGCTCCCCGTCCCGGCGGTAGAACTCGGACCCCATCACGAGCGACAACTGCTCGACGGCATCGAGCAGCACCCCCGCCAGCAGGTACTTCACGGCGGGCGCGTACACACTGCCCGACGCGGGAAGCACGTGCAGCGACCGGGCGGCCACGTTCGAGAACGCCTCGCAGACGAGCAGGTCGGTGAAGGCGTTGGCCAGGGTGGTCCGCACCATGGGGATGTCCGCGGCGGTACGGCCGTAGAGCCGCCGGCCGCGCACATGGCGCAGCGTGACGCGCAACGCGGTGTCCAGCATCGCCGTGCTCATGCCCGGCAGGGCCATGCGGGTGAGCTGGAAGGCGCGCGCGACCGTCTCCATGCCGGTGCCCGTGGGGCCCAGCAGCGCGTCCCGGTCCACGGGCGCGCCGTCCACCTCGATCCCGCCCAGGCGCACTCCGCGCATCCCGACGGAGCGGAACCGCGGCAGGAACCGCGCCCTGGCCGGGTCGATGCCCGTCACGGGCACGAATAGCTGGGACGTGGAGCGCGGGCCCCCGGCGGGGTCGGTGCGGGCCAGGAACACCACCGCGTCCGCCCGGTCGAGATTGGTGATCGACTCCTTGCGGCCGTTCAGCATCAGCGCGTTCCCGGCGGGGGTCGCCGAGAACTCCACGGAGCCGATGTCGTTGCCGTGCGCCAGCTCGTGGAAGGCGCACGAGATCTTGCCGCCCGCCAACAGCAGCTTGGCCGCGTCCTGGCGCTGCTCCTCGCTGCCCGCCGTCCAGACGTTGACCGCGCCGAGCAGCGAGCTGGAGCAGTGTCCGAGGCCGAGGCTCGGGTCGCGCCGGTAGACGGACCGCATGAGCTCGACCAGGTGATCCACGCGTTCCAGACGGCCGCCGAGCCCTCGCGGCACGAACTCGGCCAGGATCCCGTAGTCGTCGAGGACGGCCCTGCCTCCGCTCGGGGTCTCCTCGCGCTCGTCCGCGGCCACGATCGCCGCGAAGCCCGCCGGGTTGTCCGGGTCCCAGGGGTCGCCGAGCCTCGCCTCCAGCTCGTCCACGCGCGTGTCGATGCCGGTCATACGGGGACCCCCGCTCTGCTGCCGAACAGTGAGACATCGGTGCCGTCCCCGCTCAGCAGCCGCTCGCAGAGCTGGTCGTATGCCGCTGACGCGTCCGGCGTCGGCAGCCCGAGGCCGTGCAGCACCAGGGTGAGGCAGCCGCGCAGCCAGTCCCCGCCGTCCCACCACGTACGGCCGTGGCGGGACGGGTTCGCGGCCCACACCCCCAGGGCGGCGGCACCGGCGAAGCACCACTCGTAGCGCTCCGCAAGGCGCATGACCTCGGTCGACGGGGGCCCGGCGGAGGGGCGGACCCGGGACAGGGGCCCGGCCAGCTCCCGGTAGGCGTCCAGCAGCCGGGGGGCCAGGGTGTCGGTGGCCGCGTCCGGCTCGGACGAGCGTCGGGACACGAGGTCCGCGAGGCCGTTGAGCAGGGTGTCGCCCCGCGTCATCATCCGCAGCCGCGAGGGGTCCAGCGCGGCGGTCCCGGCGTCCTCCCGCAGCCACTCGTACACGGGCCGGCCGGCCGGACCCGCGGGACGGCGGCCGGGACGGAGCAGGCGGAGCTGCTGCGCGAGGCCGCCGCGGTTGACCCAGGTGCTGCCGTCGAAGATGGAGACGATCTGGTGGTCGCGCTCGATCTTCGCGAAGCCTCCGTAGCTCTCGACCTCCGTCAGGAAGCCGCGTGCGCCGAGGAGTTCGCTGACGAGCCGGAGCTGGCCCTGGACGAGCGTCGGGACCAGCGCCTTGGTGACGGCGGACACCACGCTCAGCTCCTCGGGCACCTCGTGTGCCGCGCGCGCCGCGGCGTACGCGACCGCCTCGGCGAGCAGGAGGCGGGCCACCGCCTGGCCCGCCATGGCGCGGGCGTGCGGCAGGTCCACCAGGCGCCGTCCGTGCAGCCGGCGTTCGAGGAGGAAGCGCCGCGCCAGCCGCAGCGCGTGGTCCCCGGCGCCCAGCGAGAGCGCGACGCACGAGGTGCGGGTCAACTGGAGGGCCTTGAGGACCAGTTCCAGCCCCTCCCCCTCGGTGCCGACGAGCGCGTGGGCGGGCACGCGGGCGTCGCGGAACGCGACGCCGCTGATGTCCGCGCCCCGGATGCCGTGCGTGGGCATCTTCGGCAGGTGCCGCACCGTTCCCGGTGCGGTGGAGCGCTTGTCGACCAGGAAGACGCTGAATCCGCGCGGCCCTCCGGCGGGGTCGGTGCGCGCCAGCACCGTCGCGAGGCGCCCCCGCGTCGCGTTGTTCACGGGCCATTTGCTGCCGGACAGGGACCAGCCGGATCCGGTACGGGTGGCCGTCAGCTCCCCCGCGAGCAGGTCGCTGCCGCCGCCGGGTTCGGTGAGCCCCCAGGCGACGGCCTCGCCCGCCATGATGTGCCCCGCGAGCCGGGTGCCGAGATCGCTGTCCCCCGACGTCCATACGGACGCGGCGCCGAGGAAGGTCTTGCCGTGCGCGACCGCGGTGGTCAGGTCCCGTGCCGCCACCGTGCGCAGCAGGGCCTGCATCTCGTCCAGCCGGTCCAGACGGCCTCCGTACGGGACGGGAACATAGTGGTCGGCCAGTCCCCACTGGTCGAGCGCCGCGCAGGCCTCGGCGGGGAAGGACTCCGCCTCGTCGTGCGCGGTCAGCAGCGCGGGGTCGAAGGGGCCGCCCTGCCGGGACCAGTCCTCGACCACCTCGGCGAACCGGGCCGGGCCCCTCACGACTCCCCCGCTCCCGAGGCGGTCGGCGCGGCCTGGGGCCGGTAACCGTCCGCCCACAGCGGTTCCAGTTCGCCGCGCAGGTAGAGCTCGCGCATGGTGGAGCGCTGGACCTTGCCGCTCGTCGTACGCCGGACCCCGCCCCGTCGCATGAGCAGGACAGAGTGGGCCTTCAGGCCGAACTCGCGGGAGATCGTGCTCCGCAGGCGCGCGGCGAGCTGGGCCAGCTCCTCGTCGGGTGAGCGGCGGCGGACCTCGTGGATCACGACGAGCCGTCCCTCGTCGTCCTCGGGGGTGGCGACGGAGACGACCGAGCCGACGGCGTCGCGCAGTTGCGGGTGCTGCTCGCGCAGTTCGTGCTCGATGTCGTGGGGGTAGATGTTGCGGCCGCGGATGATCATCAGTTCCTTGATCCGCCCCGTCACGTACAGCTCCCCGCCGATGAGCACGCCGAGGTCCCCGGTGCGCATGAAGCCGCCCTCGCCGCCGACGCGGCGGTCGAAGGCGGCGCCGGTCGCCTCCTCGTTGCGCCAGTAGCCGTGGACGACCGACGGGCCGCGCAGCCAGATCTCGCCGACCTGGCCGGACGGCAGCTCCCGCAGGGTCCGCGGGTCGACGATCCGGGCGTCCATGTCGAGCACTTCGCCGCAGCTCACCAGCTCCGCGGGCGCGTCGTCGCCGGTGGCGGGCTCCACCCGGTCCTGCTCCAGCGCGGCGGCGTCGCAGCGCAGCACGACGGGCGTACGGCGCGGCGAGGCGGACACCAGCAGCGTCGCCTCGGCCATGCCGAAGCACGGAACGAACCGGTCCGGCCGGAACCCGGTCGTCCCGAACCGCGCGGCGAAGCTGTTCAGCACGCTCGCCTTGACCGGCTCCGAGCCGCTGACCGCGTACTTCCAGCGGGACAGGTCGATGCCCCGGACGTCCTCCTCGGACAGGCGCGTGACGCACAGGTCGTACGCGAAGTTCGGGGCGGCCGAGAGCGCGATGTCGAAGTTGTCGATCAACTGGAGCCATGTCCGGGGCCGGCGCAGGAAGGCGGAGGGGCTCATCAGAGCCGTGCCGTATCCGGCCAGCAGCGGGGAGAGGATCAGCCCCATGAGGCCCATGTCGTGGTAGTTGGGCAGCCAGCCGCCGAACCGCTCGCCCTCCTCCAGCGGGAAGGCCGCCGCGGTCGTCGCGGCATTCGCCAGCAGGTTGCCATGAGTGACCACGCTGCCCTTGGGGGCGCTCGTGGAGCCGGACGTGTACTGCAGTACGGCCACGCTGTGCTGGTCGCAGTCGTACGGGCGTAAGTCGTCGGCGGGGAGGGTGAGATCGATCCGCTGGGGCAGCACCGGAACCGTGAAGCCGTGCTGCTCCGTCCAGGCGAGCACCTCCTCCTGCTCGCCGGGGGTGGTCAGCACGCATGCGACCTCGGCGTCGTGGGCTATCCCGCGCACACGTTCCCGGTCCTGCCGGTACCGGCCGGGCATCGACGAGGGCACCGCGACCATGCCGGCGTAGAAGCAGCCGAGGACGGAGGCGACGAACTCCGCCGAGGTCGGCTGGAGCAGCAGCACCCGGGAACCCGCGGGGCACGTCTGGAGCAGCTCTCGCGCGACGGTCCGCGCGGCCTGGTCCAGTTCGGCGTAACTGAGGACCTGCGCGCTCGCCGGGTCGGCGGGGTCGCCGACGATGGCGACGGCGGGCCGGTCGCCGCGTTCGCGTGCGTGCAGTTCGAAGACTTCGGACACGCATCTCGCGCCGAGAAGATCAACCATTCTTCGCGCACTCCTGTGTCGAAGGGTCGAGGACGGGGCCGGGCGAGGCGCGCGAGACTGTGTCCTCCAGCGCCATCCGACAGGGAGCGGGGCGCGCGTGGCGTCCCTCAGAACGCCGCCGCCGTCGGTCCAGCCGCCTTGTCGTTCACGGGAGTCGAGCCCCTCGCCGGCCAAGAGACATGCCGCGACGGGGGCGTTGCCCGGACCGGGGACGGGCCCTGCGGCGCGCAGTCCCTCCGCCGGTCACGACGGTCGCCCCGCCCCCTCCCCGACCCTGTCACAAAAATTGACAACCCCCGTCACGTGCGTCATAACACTAGAGAGGTGCTTGTCAAACCGCAAGCAAAAGTTGGCAAGACCGCCGGAGGGGAGCCGAAGGGGAGGAGCCAGGAGTGCAAACCTCAACGTCGGCCGCCCGGCGAACGCTAAGGTGATGGCATGTCCTCCGTGCCAGAGAACGTACCGCCGCGCGTCACAGACATTGACCGCGACACGGCCGTCGAACGTCTCCAGGACGCGTTCGCCGGGGGGCACCTCTCCCGGGAGGAGATGGAGGCACGGCTGCAGTCGGCCCTCACCGCCACCACACACGGGGAACTGGCCTCGGCCCTGGCCTCGCTGCCCTCGAAGGAGGACGGGCACACGGTCGAGGTCAACCCCATCGGCGGCCGGGTCAAGCGGCGCGGGCGCTGGCACGCGCCGCGCACCTTCAAGGTCGCCTCACGCATGGCCAAGGTCGACCTGGACTTCTCCCGCGCGCGCATCGACCACCCCGTCGTCGACGTCGAGCTCGCATTGGAGTACGGCTGGGCACGGATCATCCTGCCCGCCGACGCGACGGTCGACTACGAGGGCCTGCGGGCCCGTTGGAAGCAGCCGGTCCACAGGCCCTCGCGGAACGGCGGTTCGGACGGCCCGCGCGTCCGGATCACCGGGAGCATGGAGTACGGCCGCTTGACGATCAAGCACCGGCGGAGCTGACGGGCCACCGCCCCTTCCCGTGCCCGCTCCGCGCTCACAGGCGGCAGGCGTGCATGGAGGTCGTGAGAATGGCACGGGCGCCGAGTTCGTAGAGGTCGTCCATGATCTGCTGCGCCTGCCGGGCGGGGACCATGGAGCGCACGGCCACCCAGCCCCCGTGGTGCAGCGGAGAGATCGTGGGCGACTCCAGGCCGGGCGTGAGCGCGACGGCGCGCTCCAGGTGCTCGACGTGGATGTCGTAGTCCATCATCACGTAGCGCCGGGCGACCAGCACGCCCTGCATACGGCGCAGGAACCGCCGCACCTCCGGCTCGTCCGCGGACGCCTCCGTGCGCCGGACGACGACGGCCTCGGAGGTCAGGATCGGGGCTCCGACGATCTCCAGCCCGGCCTGCCGCAGCGTGGTCCCCGTCTCCACCACGTCCGCGACGACATCGGCGACCCCGAGCTGAACGGCCGTCTCGACCGCGCCGTCGAGCCGGACGACGGCGGCGTCCACTCCGTTGTCGGCGAGGTGCTTGGCGACCAGGCCGGGGAAGGACGTGGCCACGGTCATGCCCGCGAAGTCCCGCACATCCTCGGCGGTGCCGGGGACGGCGGCGTAGCTGAACGTCGAGCGGGCGAAGTCGAGTTGCATGATCTCCTCGGCGCCCGCGCCCGATTCCGCCAGCAGATCGCGGCCGGTGATGCCGAGGTCGAGCTTGCCCGAGCCGACGTAGACGGCGATGTCGCCCGGGCGCAGGAAGAAGAACTCGACGTCGTTCGCGGCATCGACGAGGACCAGCTCACGGCGGTCCTTGCGCTGGGCGTAGCCCGCCTCCTGGAGCATCGCCGACGCGGGCTCGGACAGCGCGCCCTTGTGAGGGAGTGCGATGCGCAGCATGACGTGAACCGACCTCCTGTGCGGGGACGTTCGGGATGGTCCGGTGCCGCGTGCCCGTCCGCGCTCACTTGCGCAGGACGCGCCCCTCGCTGTCGGTCTTGCCCTCGGTGCCGAGCATGATGGCGCCGTCGACGATTCCCCACAGGCCGCCGATGCCGAGGGTGAGGATCGAGACGGCGCACTGCCAGGCCCCGATCTTGTTGTCCCCGATGTAGAAACGGCCGATGCCCAACGAGCCCAGGGCGATCTGCAGTACACCGGCGACCGTCTTGGACTTGTCGGAGTACGGGCGTCCGTAGGGGTCGTACCCGTAGGGCGCGGCGACGTGCCCCGGAGCGCCCGGGACCGGTGCTGCCGGAGCCATCGGTGCTCCCGGCTGCTGCTCCACCGAAGGGTGTCCGGGAAGCTGCGGTGAGCCCGGGCCCGGGTGGTTCGGTTCGATGTGATTCACGCGCAGTCCTCTCATTGCTACGGCCACCCCAGGAGCAGCGTCGGGCCGCCGAACGCCCGGCACCTCAGCCGCGCTTCAGGCTGACGTCGCCGTTACCGGTGGTCAAGTCCAGGCGGTAGCGACCGGACGGATCGTTCCGGAGCTGGATGTCCTTGTCGCCCTTGCCGGTCTTCACGGAGATCCGGTAGCTGCTCTCGGGCGCCTTGACCGACACTTCACCGTTGGAGGTCTTGGCCCGGATGTTCTGGGGTTCGGCCGGTGTCAGATCGACCTCCCCGTTCGACGTCTCGACCTCGATGCCGTCGCCGCGCAGGCCGCTTCCGCTGACCCCGCCGTTGGAGGTGTGAGCCTTCACCTTCCCCGACACCGCGTCCAGTTCGATGTCCCCGGAGCCGGTCGACAGGTCCACGGCGCCCACCCGCGACAGATCGACCGAGCCTGTCGAGGTCTCGCCGGTGACCGGGAGGCCGACGGGCACGTCCACCGTGTAGTGCACCTTGCAGTCGTCGCCGCAGCCGCCGAGCACCAACTGCCCGTCCTCCACACGGTGGGTCTCGTCCTCCGGCTTGTCGTCGTGGTACACGACCTCACGGTGCACGGCGACCTTGCCGCCCTTTCGGCCACGGAGCGTGACATCGCCCTTGTCCGATTCCACCCGCACCGAGGAGATCTTCTTCGAGACCGACGCATCGTCCTCGAAGGTCTCCGCCGGCCCGCAGGCCGCCAGACCGCCCATGGCGAAGGCCCCCACGAGCACGACGGAGGTCAAGCGGCGTCGCATCATCTGTCGTCCACTCCCAGCCCTAGCCCGTCAAGGTCTGCGAACGACGGTAACGGCCAGTGAACAGCCCAGGCGATCGTGGAGCCCCCCCAGTTCCCGTGCGTGCTGGCACTACCTTCGGCGGACCGCTCCGGCTCTTCGCCGAGAACAGCCCTGCCGCGCGGCGGTCACGGCGCGGCCCTCACCCGAATTCGAGGACCTCTTGAACGGGGCGGCGCGGGGTCCGGGGAGTTCCGGGGGCCCCGGGGCCCTCAGGGGCCTCGGTGCCGTAGCCGAGGCGGAACAGCATCTGGACGTAGCCCATGGCGGAGCGCGGGTCGCGGGCGTCCCAGCGGAGTTCGGGCCATTCGAGGGCGTGCGAGTTGAGGGCGGCGGAGAGGCCGTCGAGGGTGGCGCGGAGGAGGACGCGTTCCATGGCCTGCCCCGCGCGCAGCCAGTCCCGGGGGCTGTCGTCGGCGGTTCCGAGGAGGGCGAGCTGGGGCGCCTGCTCGAACGTGGCCGTTCCGCGGCCCTCGACGTGGCGCCCTCGGGCGAGGTCGCGCGCCGGTGCCTTGCCGTCGCGTTTCCGGGGGCCCAGGGCATGGTCCGGGATCCCCGCGGTCGGCCGGCCCGCCGCGGTGTCGCCGTCCGCCCGGATCCAGCGTTGCGACTCGTCGGCCACCGCGGGGTTCAGGGTGTCGAGGTCCTCGGCGTCGCGGACGAGGTTCAGGAGCGACTCCACGTGCCAGGCGTCGGGGAACGTCAGGCGCCCCTCCTCCGCGAGGGCCGCGGCACACAGGCCATCCTTGACGGGCTCGGGGATGTCCTCGTCCGTGAAGGGCGAGCGGCTGGTGCGGCGGCGGTGGATCGCCGGGTACAGCGCGGCGAGTTCGTCGCCGGGGGACGCGGGCTCGGTCAGGCGTACGGTCGCGAGCAGCCCGGTGTCCTCGGGGTCGGGCAGCAGCCGGGTGACCGGTTCCCAGCCCGCGTGGGCGGCGGCGACCCGCAGATTGAACAGGGCGGCGGCGCAGCCCAGGTGCAGGGCGCGGGTGACGGGGTCGACGAGCGGCAGGGTCCGGTCGAGGTCGGCGCGTACCTGGAACGTGCCGCCGGCGGGGAGGAAGCGGAACTTCCACGGCTGTGCGTTGTGCATCGAGGGGGCGGCCGTGGCGTCCCGGACGAGCGCCGCCACCGTCTCCGCGTCGAGGGCCTCTCCTGTCACCGGACACCTCCCTCATGGAGCCGCGTGCCGCATGCCGAGTGCCTGAGTGCGACGCGCCGGAGGGGCGGGCGGCCGGGTGACCAAGCGGTCGGACGGCCGGAACGGCCTCGTGGGGCCGCCCGTCTCTCCGTTCAGGATAGGAGCCGTCGGCCCGCCCCGCCCGATGTGCGTGCCGGACCGGCGCCGGTCATCCTGGGCGGGAGGCGGCCGGGCCGGCCGCCGGCACCGGAGGTGGGCAGACCGGAGGTGGGCAGATGACGGCGTCCGCAGCGCAGGGCGAGGGCCGCGTGGTGGTGGCCGTGGACGGCTCGGAGGCCGGTACCGAGGCGGCCGCTCTCGCCTCTCGGGAGGCACGGCTGCGCGGCGGGACGCTGCACGTGGTGCACGTGCTGGCCTGGCCCCTGATGGCGACCGCCCGTATGCCGCTGCCGCCGCCGGACAGCGCGCTGCACCAGCAGGCGGAACTGATCGTGACCGACGCCGTGGAGCGGGCCACGGAGACGGAGCCGGAACTGGAGGTCTCCTGGCAGGTCGCCATCGGCCAGCCCCTGACGGAACTGGACGCGCAGGCGCGGGAGGCCGATCTGCTCGTGCTCGGCAGCAGCGGACGGGGCCCGCTCGGCGCCGCGGCGGGGTCCGTCGCCGTCCACATGAGCGCGAACGCCCCCTGCCCCGTCCTCGTCCAGCGGGGGCGCCGGGCGCCGGAGGGGCCGGTGCTGCTGGCCGTCGACGGTTCCGGGGACGCCGACGCGGCGGCGGCCTTCGCCTTCGCGGAGGCCGACCTGCGCGGCGCGCCGCTCCTGGCCCTGCACATCGCGTCCCCGCTGCCCGGCCCCGCGCCGGCCGGTATGAGCGCGATGGACGCCCTGGTCTTCGAGGACTACCCCCGCGACCCGGGCCGCGAGGCCGCCCGGGAGAAGGCCGACCTCACGGTCGCCGCCCACCGCGAGGCGTACCCGGACGTCCGGGTCACGGAGCGTACGGAACGGGCGCGCGTCAGGCCCGCGCTCATCGACGCCAGCGAGGACGCGCAGCTCCTGGTCATGGGCGCGCGCGGCAGGGGCGGGTTCACCGGACTGCTGCTCGGCTCGGTGAGCCAGGCGCTCCTCCAGCACGCGCGGTGCCCGCTCGCGGTCGTACGGCGGGACACGGCCGTGGTGGGGGCGGAGCGGCTGGCGGCGTGAACGGACCGCCTGGCGGCGTGAGCCCCGTCGTCAGGCGGGGCGTCTCTCCGGGACAGGGGGCGGCGGGGCGGGTCGTGCCGCCTCGGCCAGCAGGTCGCACGGGGTCGCGGCGGCGTGCGCGCGTGCGCGGAGCGCGGCCGTGAACGGGGCGGTGCCGCCGAGTGCGTCGAGCGCCCGGTCCGCGTCGCGCCGGATCCGGTCGATCTGGGCCAGGTAGGAGCGCACGACATCCGCATCGAGCATGCGTTCGAGGAGTTCCGCGCGGGCGCCCCGGTCCTCCCGTGCGCGGTGGAGCAGGGCCAGCACACGGTCCCGGCGGGCACCGGGCGGGCCGGCGTTCAACAGTGAGACGAGGTGGAAGGTCGGGGTGGCGTTGGCGAGGTCCTCCATCCGGCCGGACTGCAGGTCCTCCTGGTCGTTGCGGAACTGTCCGAGCAGCCCGAGGCAGCGGCCGAACAGCCGCCACTGCTCCGTGCGTTCGTCACCGGCGCCCGCGGTCCTGGCCGCCATGGCGCTCGCCATCGCGTACGGCGCGCTGCTCTTGTTCCGGTAGATGCGCAGAATCTCGGCGTACGAGGTCTCGGCGGGCGCGGTGAACAGATCCGCGAGCTGCCCCTCGGTGGCCGCCGTGCACGCGTCGAGGAACTCGGTGGCCAGCGCCCTGCGCACCCACTCGGGCACCGGCAGCCGCTCGGTGACCCGCACCGGGACCACGTAGGCCCAGTTGAAGGCCGCCAGCATGGTGGCTCCCGGGTCGATCCGGCGCACCGCCTCGCCCGCGGCGCCGTCGGCGAGGTCGTCGATGACGTTCGCCGCCCGCCACCACAGCGCGTGCAGGGCGGCGACGGGCACCGCCCCGGCGGGGTCCCCGGACTCGGCCCCGTGCACCAGCAGGGGGAGGGCGAACTCGTGCCGGTCCGGGCGGGCGCCGTGGAGCACGGCGGGCACGAGCGTACGCAAATGGCCGTACTCCGTGGTGTGTTCGGCGAGCAGGGCGGCCATGGTCCGTTCGACCAGTCCGTACAGCGACCGGACCTGCCGCTCCGCGTGCTCGGATTCGGATTCGGGTCCGGTTTCGGTCGCCACCATCGCCTTCCCGTGCCGCTTCTGTCGTGATCTCGCGTACTACGCAAGAAGATCCGGCCGACCTACAATGGCCAGTCGCATTCGACCGCACCCCGGGATCTTGCCCAGCGCGACAGAAGGGGAATCATGTTCGAGGGCGTGCCATGGGTTCGCTGAATGTCGTGGTGGGTACCGGGCGCTGCGGATCCACCGCGCTGTCCCGGGTGCTCGCCGAGCATCCGGAAGTGCTCAGCCTCAGCGAGCTGTTCGCCTCGGTGGCCCCGCACACCTTTCCGCCCGGCACGCTGACCGGAGCCGAGTTCTGGCGGCTGTTGGCCGAGCCGAATCCGTTCTTCGACGCGATGGTCCGCGAACAGGTCCGGGTCCCGGAGTTCCGGTACACGCGCGCCCCCGGCCGGTTCTCGGCGAGGACCGGCATCCCGGCGATCGCGATGATGGTGCTGCCACAGCTCAGCACGGACCCCGACGCGCTCTTCGACGAACTCGCCGAACGGGTGCCGGACTGGCCGCCCCGGCCGGTCGCCGAGCACTACACGGCGCTGTTCGACTGGCTGGCCGCACGCTTCGGGCGCCCGGCCGTCGTGGAGCGTTCCGGGTTCTCCGTGCAGTGGATCACCACGCTGGCGCGGCGGTTCCCGACCGCGGGGCTGGTGCACATGTTCCGGGACGGGCCGGACTGCGCGCTGTCCATGAGCAGGCACCCGGGGTTCCGGCTGATCGTGCTGGAGAACCGGATCAAGGCGTTGACCGGGGTACGGGCCATCACGGAACTTGGCCCCGCCCAGATCGCCGCGCTCCCGCCCGAACTGACCAGGGTGCTGCCGGACCGGTTCGAACCGGCCGTGCTCGAACAGCCGCTCCCGCTGGCCGAGTTCGCACTGCTGTGGAGCCGACAGATCCGCGACGCGGTGACGGACCTGGCCGCGCTGCCGCCGGGGCGGCGGTGCACGCTCGGTTACGAGGACCTGGTGGCCGACCCCCGTTCCGAGCTCACCCGGCTCGCCGCCTTCCTCGCCGTCGAACCGGATCCGGACTGGCTGGCGGCCGGGGAGCGGCTGCTCGACCGCGGCCGCGTCGGCGGGGCCCGGGCGCTGCCCGCCGCCCAGCTCGCCGAGCTGCGCGAACTGTGTGCCCCCGGCGAACAGGCCCTGGCGGCCCAGCGGAAGGAGATGCCCTCGTGAGCGGACGTACGGAAGGCAGCGCGCGTACGGAAAGCGGCGCTCTTACGGACGACAGCAGGCGTACGGACGACGGCAGGCGTACGGGCGGCAACGGGCGTACGGGCGGCACGGCGGCCGTCGCGGACGGCGGAGCCGGGCATCGGCCGCCGGGGAGCACCGCGCCCGTTGCCCCCATCCGGCTCGACGAGGAGTTCCTCCAGGACCCCTACCAGCTCTACGAACGGCTGCGCGTCCGGCGCCCGGTCGCCCCCGCGCTGCTTCCGCACGGGCTGCGGGTGTGGATCGTGAGCCGTTACGAGGACGCCCGCGCCGCGCTCGCCGACCCCCGGCTGCGCAAGGATTCCGTACGGCAGCAGGAGCTGTCCGCACGGCAGGCGGAGGAGACGAACTCCACCCCGGTGATACCCGAGTTCCTCAACTCGCACATGCTCAACACCGATCCCCCCGACCACACGAGACTGCGCAAGCTGGTCGGCGCGGCGTTCACCAGCCGCAGGGTCGCCGAGCTGCGCCCGCGCATCACCGCGATCGCCGACGAACTGCTGGACGCCCTTCCGCTCGGTGAGGTGGTGGACCTGGTGGACGGGTTCGCCTATCCGCTGCCGATCACGGTGATCTGCGAACTCCTCGGCGTCCCGGAGAACGACCGGGCCGACTTCCGGGACTGGACCGCGACCCTGCTCAACACCGGCGTCGGCGAGGCGGACCTCGCCGCCGCGGCCGAGGCGATGCTCGGCTATCTGGACGCGCTGATCGCGGAGAAGCAGCGTGCGCCCGGGCAGGACCTGATCTCCGCGCTCGTACAGGCGCGGGACGCCGGGGACCGGCTCGACGAGGGCGAGCTGCGCGCCATGGTGTTCGTGCTGCTCGTCGGCGGCCACGAGACCATGGTCAACCTGATCGGCAACGGCACGCTCGCCCTGCTCCGCAACCCGGACCAGCTCGCCGCGCTGCGCGCCGACCCCGACGGGCTGCCGGGCGCGATCGAGGAGTTCCTGCGCTACGACGGGCCGGTCAACTTCGCCACCTTCCGGTTCACCACCGAGGACGTGCCGATCGGCGGCCTCACCGTCCCCGAGGGCGAGTTCGTGGTGATCGCCCTCCTCTCGGCGAACCGGGACGAGCAGCGGTTCCCCGACCCGCACGCCCTGGACCTCGACCGGGCCACCGCCGGCCACCTCGCCTTCGGCCACGGCGTGCACTACTGCGTCGGCGCACACCTGGCCAGGGCGCAGGCGGAGATCGCGTTCGAGCGGCTGCTCGGCCGCTTCCCGGACCTCGCGCTCGCCGTGCCCCCGTCCGAACTGTGCTGGCGGCACAGCACGCTGATGCGCGGGCTCGAAGCGCTGCCGGTACGGCTCGGGGAGCGGTAGGCCCGCCAGCGGCAGACAAGCTCGCTGTCCGCTTCGAAGCGGCTGTCAGACGACGTCGAATTCGTTGCCCTCCGGGTCCTGCATGGCGGCGGCGTAGAACCCCGCATCCGGATCGTCCTTGATCCGCAGCACGGTGGCGCCGGCTTTGACCAGCCGTTCCACCGTGGCCTTGACCCGCTGTGTGCGGATGTCCAGTGGGACGTCACGGCCCCCACCGACCTTCAGGTCGAAGTGCCACCGGTTCTTGGCGGCCTTCGGCTCCGGAACCTGCTGGAACCACACCCTCGGTCCATGTCCCGCGGGATCGACGATCGACTCCGGAATATCCCCGGCACCGGCGGGCAACTCTGCCTCGGGCACCCCCACCGCCGCCCAGTAGGCACGCCACGTAGCGTGCCCGTCCGGCGCGGGCTCAGGCACATAGCCCAGGGCCTCGGCCCAGAACGTCACCATTCTCTGCGGGTCGGAACAGTCGATCGTTAGCTGCACTGTCATCTCCATACGCGGAGCATCCCAGGCAGGACTGACAGACGATCCACTTTCACAGCAGGCCCTGGCGGCTACGAAGGTTACGGCGGTTACGGCGGTTCGCGAGGGTGTGCCGTGCGGCAAGTACCGCGGCGGCCACCACGCGGATCGGCGCGAAGTAGTCCTTCACCAGCCACAGCGGGGTGATCCCCGCGTCCACCACGCCGTCGCGCAGCACCGGCTCCGCCGCGGCGAGCGCCTCGGCGACCCCGTTCCCCGTACTCCCCCGCAGGATCAGCGTGGCGTACGCGGTCTCCTCCATGGTCACCCAGCGCACGCCCCAGCCGCCCCCGGGATGCCGCGAATCGAGGACCCATCGCCGGGCCCGTGCCACGGCCGCCCGGGCGCGTTCCCCGTCCATCGCCGACAGGGCTTCGACCGCGCACACGGTGGCGTAGTACGGGGACACGTGCCAGAAGTCGGACCAACTGCCGTCCGCGCGCTGCTGGTCGAGCAGCCACTCGGTGTTGCGCCGCAGCAGCGGCCCGTACCGTTCGGGGTCCTCGTCGAGACAGCGGCGCAGCAGGCTGACCGTATGGCCGTTGGTGGCCGGGGAGGAGACGGCCTCGCCGGGATAGATCTGGAAGTGGTCGTCCGTCCAGTAGGTCAGCAGGCCGTCGAGGCTCACCGTACGGCCGTGGCAGAGCAGCGCGTTGAGGACGGCGGCGGTGTCGTCCCCGTCCACGGTGAGGTCTCTGCCGCCCGCGATCCCGTACGGGCCCAGTTCCGGTTCGAGCCGGTCCAGGATCTCGCGGGGGCAGTCGTGCGGAACCGCGTGCCAGGTGAAGGTGTTCAGCATCCAGGCGTGCTCGAAGTAGTCGATCGGCGCGGCCACCGGCACCAGCCCGTTCCCGTACCGCTGCAGCTCTTCGAGGAAGCGCCCGGCCGGACTGTCCGGCTCCGGTGCCGTACGCAGCCAGCCCGCCGTCCCGGCCGCCGAGCAGCTCACCGAGCCCGCGTAGGGGTGCGGGGGCCCGTCGGGCAGGGCGGCGGGCGTGGCGATCTCCCAGGCATGCCAGATGTCCGCGGGCAGTTCCGCGCCCGCCGCGGCGTCCGCGCGTATGGCTGCCAGCCGGTCGGTGGCGCAACCGGCGGGCATCGGCAGCAGCGCCGCGCCGCCGTTCCCGCCGTCAACGGTCGCCGCCAACCGCGAGTTGATCCGTTCCACGAGCATGGGCACGATCAACTCCACGCTGATCGTCTGCGGCGGCCCTCCCGCGTACCGTCCGCCGGGCGCCAGCCAGTCGCGCAGCACGCGCAGGCCCTCTCCGGCCACGGCACGGACCCGCTCGCGCGGCACGGCCTCGTCCGCCTCTTCCCGTCTGGCGAGCACCGTGAGGAGGGCCTCGGTCGCCGAGAGCGTGGCGTTGAAGGCGAACCCGTCCTGGCCCCAAGAGCGCTCGCACAGGTGGCGCAGCCGCTCGGCATGCCCGCCGAGCCACGGTGCGTCGGAGACCAGGCGGGCGCTCTCGTACACCGAGGGGGTCAGCCAGGCCCATGGATCGGCGGCGGATTCGCGCAGCAGGGTGTTCGCGGCGGCACGGTAGTCATCGGTCACCGCCCCCTCCTACCCGGCCTCGCGGAGTGTCTACCGAGCCGGGCCCGTGCCTGGGGTTGCACCTTCCGTAGCGGCATGTGGTCCTGTGGACCTACGCCCCGGCCCCATGAGAAAGGTCCCTCCGCTCATGCACGCGTCTTTCGTGCCGCCCCGCCAGGTCAAGATCGGTGACGCGGCCGCCTTTGCCGGCACCACGCCGCGGGCGATTCGCCACTACCACGAGATCGGCCTGCTCCCCGAGCCCGAGCGGGGTGCCGACGGCCGACGCCGCTACGGGTACGAGGACATGATCCGCCTGCTGTGGATCCGCAAGACGGCCGACGCCGGGATCGCCCTGGACGACATCCGCGACGCCTTCACCACCGGCACGGCTCCGGCCGGCACGGCTCTCGCCGACACGGCTCCCGCCGGTACGGACGGCGACGACGAAGTCACGGGCGTCCTGGAACGGCTGGAGGAATCCCTCGCCGAGCACGAGGCGGAATTGCGGCGGCAACGGGCCGCCGTGCGGCGGATGCGCGCCGAAGGCAGCCGAATGGGCCTGCTCTCGGACTTCGTCACCGAACGCCTCAGGGGCCTGCCCGAGGGCTCCCTGCGCCAGGCGGAACTGGACACTCTGCTGGTCACCGAGCGGATCTTCGGCCCCCTCGGCGCGGCCGTCCAGGCCACCCGCTTCGTCGTCCTGGCCACGCATCCCGCCCTGCGCGAGGATTCCGACCGCGTCGATGCCGCCGAGGAGGCACTCGACGACAGCGTCTCCGTCGATGATCCACGCGTGGCCCAAGTGGCCGCCGAGCGCCACGCCTTCGAAAGCGCCCTCCAGGCCGTCATCGAGGAGTCCGGCCTGAACGAGGAAGACGATGCCCTCTTCGACGCCTGGGACGCCGCGCACCCCGCCACCGCCGACGACGGCGAGACCGAGGCCGAAGCCGAGACCGAAGCCGAAGCCGAGCCCGGCCCCATGAGCGCCCTCGAAGCCACCACCAAGATGCCCTACGACTTCTCCCCCGCCCGCCGGCGCTGCCTGGAACTCGCCGCAGAGCTGTTCGCCCGGGACTCCCCCGCCCCCGAGCCCGGCCGGGTGCTCCCCTCCGACGGAAATTGACCCGTGATTTCTGCCTCTGATTGCACTCTGCCAAGGGTCATTGGCTCCGTAGATTCATCCGTGACAGCAACGAGGGTCCGGCGGTGAGCCGGGCCGGATGATCGGGAGAGTCATGAACACCGCAACGAATGCGCCGGCAGCAGCCCCCGTCCTGGTCCGCGCGGAGAACGCGCCGACCCTTCAGGACGGTCCGACCAGCCTGATCACGCTGCTCGCCGACGCGGGCGCGACCGGTGGTGCTCTTACGGCCAACAAGGCCACGTTCCAGAAGGGCTCGCCGGGCGCCCCCGCGCACTTCCACACCAAGGCCACCGAGATGTTCTTCGTCCTCGACGGCACGATGCGCATCCTGGTGGACGAGGAGGTCCTCACCCTGGGCAAGGGCGACTTCCTGACCGTCCCGCCGACCGTGCCGCACGCCTTCGCACCGGCGCCCGGCAGCGAGGCCGAGCTGCTGGTCGTCTTCACTCCCGGCCTGCACCGCTTCGACTACTACCGCCTGCTGGAGCGGGTCCACCGCGGCGAAGCCACCGTGCAGGACATACGGGACAGCTCCCAGCAGTACGACAACCACTACTACGAGAGCCCCGTCTGGGCGAAGGCGCTCGCCGAGCGCTGATCCCTCCGTCCCGTGGGCTCGTGTGACGGGACGGGCCGGTCCCAACCGGCACGACCGGGCGTCACCGGGGCCGGTCGGCGTCACCAGTCGGCGGGCGGCGAGCAGTTCGCCCACGGCGGGCGGCGCGTCCTCCCGCCCGATGCGGCCGGTGAGGGGCCGTCAGGGAACCGTCAGCGGTCCGACAGAACCCCGACAGTCGCGGCGGGCACGGTGAGGGGCACATCGCACGCACCGCCCCGGCGGTGCCGCGGCCGGACTCACCGACGGGAGCACTCACATGTCACTCGCCGAACAGCGCACCGAGAACGACGAGCAGTCCGCGGTGTCCGTCATCGGCCTCGGCCAGATGGGGACCCGGCTCGCCCAGGCGTTCCTGGCCGCCGGGTACGCCACCACCGTCTGGAACCGTTCCCCGGCGAAGGCCGACGCGCTCGTCGCACAGGGCGCCGTCCGCGCGGCGACGGCAGCGGCGGCCGTGACGGCCGGCCCGCTGGTCGTCGTCTGCCTGCCGGACTACGCGACCGTGCACGGCGTGCTCGGACCGGTGGCGGCCGAGCTGCGCGGCCGGACCCTTGTGAACCTGACCTCGGGCACCCCGGAGGAGGCCGCCGACGCGGCGGACCGGGCGGCCGGGCACGGCGCCGCCTACCTCGACGGAGCCGCCATGAGCGGCACCCGACTGGTCGGCCGCCCCGAGGCGCTGTTCGTCCTCAGCGGTTCACGCGCCGCCTTCGACACACACCAGGCGGTGCTGCGGAGCCTGGGCAACACCGTGTACCTCGGCGCCGATCCGGCGCTGGCACCGGTGTACGACACCGCGCTGTTCGGCCTGGCCTGGGGCGCGCTGGCGGGCTTCTACCACTCCGTCGCGCTGACGAGGGCAGCGGGCGTCGACCCCTCCGCGTTCGCCGGGGTGGCGGCGGCGCACATGCAGTTCGTCACCTCGCTGATGACGGAGCACGCCCGGCAGGCGCAGGAGGGGTCGTTCCCGGACGACGACGGCACCGTAGAGGTGCACCGGGCCGCGATGGAGCACCTCGCGCACACCGGCACCGCGCAGGGCGTCGGCACCGAGGTACCGGCCCTGTTCCGGTCCCTGCTGGAACAGGCGGCGGCCGACGGTCACGGCGCGAGCGGCATCGCCAGCGTCATCGAGACGATCGCAAAGGGCGCCCGTAAGGACTGAGCCGGCCACAGATCCGACCACGGCATGGAACCGCACGCCTGAAAAGGCCGACGTGACGGAGCTGATCCGCCGACTACTGGTTGAGCGGTACCCCGTGCTCGTCCGCGAAGGCCCGTCGGCACAGGCCGTGGCAGAAGCCGTACAGGACTCCTTCGTGGACCAGCGTGAGCGTGGAGTCGTCGAGGTCCACGCTCATGCCGCAGATCGGGTCGGTCAGCTTGCCCCGCGGTGGATTCGGGGCCGGGCGGGCGGTGTTGTTGTGGTCCCGGTACGGGCGGGAGATGAGTTCGGTGAGGTCCAGGCTTCCCATGGCCTTCCCGTGGATCCCGATGCCGCCCTCGGAGATGCCGTCCACCAGAATCACCGCGTGCGGTTCGCGCCGCACCCGTTCGGGGTCGCGGCCGGCGCTCCGTTCCGTCTCGGCCAGTACGCCGGTGACGATCTCCACGGTGTGGCCGCTCATCTCCTTGCGCCACGACGCCGGAACGGTGACCCGCACCAGGTAGCGCGGCGGATCCGCCGGGTCCGCCGTCGGCCTCTGGCCGAGGACCCAGGTGGCGGGCTCGTGCACGAGCACCTGCGTGATCGTGCGCTGGGCTTCGATGATCTCGATGGCATGGCTGTCGTCCTCGACCATGAGCGTGTCGATGAGCCGTTGCCCCAGCGCCTGCCGCTCCTCGTCGCTCAAAGCGCCCCTGGGTACGAAGACCTCGATCAGCAGCATCCCGAACTCCTGTCACTCGATCGACTCCGACGCAGCGACCACTATGCCCCTGAGGGGTATACGGAGCATCCATCCGAGGGAGTACCCGCGCCCTACCCCGAGGGAGGTAGAACCGTCGGGTCCGGCGTGCGCCAACATGCCTCGCTCGGCGAGCCCCCCCTCGTGCTTCGCCACGACCGGATTCGGTCCCGGACGAGGTGGCCGTCAGGCTCTGCGGTAGTAGCCCAGGAACATGTCCACGCCGCGTTCCACCAGGCGTTCCGCCAGGTCGGGTGTGAGGCGTTCGCCGTAGGCGCTGTGGACGATATGGGGGTAGAGCACCAGGGCGTAGAACTGGAGGATCGCCACCTCCATGTCGTCGATGGCCAGGTCCGTGCGGGACTCCAGCGCGGCGGCGAGCGGCCGGGCGAAGCGGTCCGGGCCCTGGGCGCGCCAGGCCCGGCCCAGTTGGGGGAAGCGGTTGGCCTCGGCGGCGATCAGGGCGCGGAGCGCCAGCACCTCGTCCTGGGCGATGCCCTCCACCCAGCCGCGGGCCGCGGCGGCGAGGACCTCGCGGACGTCGTCGTCGGCCGCGAGCTGCCGGTTCATCGCACGGGCCGAGTCGCCCAGGGCCTGTTCGAGGGCGTCGCCGACCACCTCGGTGAACAGGTCCTCCTTACTGCCGAAGTGGTTGTAGATCGTCACCTTCGAGACGCCCGCCTCGGTGGCGATCTGGTCCATGCCGACGCCGAAGCCGTGCCGCAGGAACTGGTCCCGGGCGGCGTCGATGATCGCCGCGTGCTTGCGTGCCGCGCGTTCCCCCGACGGCTTCCGCCGGGTCGTCGTGGAGTCCTTCATCGCCCGCATCCTAGCAAGCTCATGAACTGAACAGTTGAGTTTACATGAACTGGACAGTACGGTTCACTCCATCAGCGGGACCCACCGGACCTCCGGACCCACCACGCGACACGACGGAGTTGAACAGCACCCATGAGCCGAACCGACGTCCTCGCCATCTCCGGCAGCCTGCGCGCCGACTCGCACAACACCGCCCTCCTGCGCGCCGCCCGCGACCTCGCCCCCGCCGATGTCGCCGTGAACCTCTACGACGGACTGCGGGACATCCCCCCGTACGACATGGATCTCGACACCCCGGAGCGCCGCCCGGACGCGGTGCGCGAGCTGCGCACCCGCGTGACGGCGGCGGACGCCCTGCTGATCGCCACGCCCGAGTTCAACTACTCGGTACCGGGCGTGCTGAAGAACGCTCTCGACTGGGTGAGCACCGACTGGACCGGCGAAGAAGGCCTGCCGTTGCGCCGCAAGCCGATCGCCCTGACCGGGGCCGCGCCCACCAACTTCCGCTCGGTACGGGCGCAGTTGGCGCTGCGGCAGGTGTTCCTCTGGACGGACTCGGACCTGGTCGTGAAGCCGGAGGTCATCGTCTTCCGTTCGCACGAGCGGTTCGACGAGCTGGGCGAACTCACCGACCCCACCACGCGTCGCCTCCTCCGCGAGCTGCTGGACGCCCTCGTCGGCAAGGCCGAGGCCGCCCCGGCTTCCCCAGTAGCCCCGGTAGCCCCGACTGCCCCCGCCGCCGCGGCCTGAAAGGAGCCCGCTCGATGAACGTGTCACCCACGCCCCGTACGGACGCCCCGGTGCGGGGCACCACCGACGAGCGGTTCGCGCGCGTACGCGAGGAGTTCGCCGCCGTCGCCGCCGAGGAACCGGGCCTGAGCGCGCAGTTGGCCGTACGGCTACGGGGCCGTCAGGTCGTCGACCTGTGGACCGGACCCGAGGTCACCGGCGACTCCCTTCTCGCCCTCTACTCCTCCGGCAAGGGCGCTGCCCACCTCGTCACCGCGCTGCTCGTACAGGACGGCGTGCTGGAGCTCGACCGGCCCGTGGTCCGGGACTGGCCCGAGTTCGCGGCCGGGGGCAAGGCCGGGCTGACGCTGCGCGACCTGCTGTCCCACCGCGCCGGGCTCCTCGGTACGGCCGAGGGCCTGAGCACCGCGGAACTCGCCGACGAACGGCGCCTGGCCGAGCTGCTCGCCCCCTCCGCCCCCGCATGGCCCCCGGGCAGTGGTTACGGCTACCACGCCTTCACCGTCACGGCGCTGACCGGCGAGGTGATACGCCGCGCCACCGGCCGCACCCTCCAGGAGCACTACGCGGAACGGCTGCGGATCCCGTACGGGCTGGACTTCCACCTCGGCCTCCCGGAGAGCGAGGAGCCCCGCTATCTGCCCGCGCAGCCCCAGGAACAGCGGCCGGACGGGCCGGATCAGCCGGAACCCACCGGTCTGACCGCCCTCGCCTTCAACGCGCACGTCGGCCGGCCCACCGACCTGGTGGCGTACGCCAACACGCGCGAGGTCCGCGCCCAGGGCCCGGCCTCCTCGGGGAGCGTCGGCACGGCCCGGGGTCTGGCCAAGCTCTACGCCGCGGCGATCTCGGACGTCGACAGCCACGCGCCGCTGCTCGGCCCTGACGTGCTCGCGGAGTTCACCACCCCGCACACCCACGGCGTCGACCTGGTCACCGGGGAGCCGGACCACTTCCTGCTGGGCTTCGAGGCGCAGGGCGTGCGGTACCCGGCGCTGGGCGCGCGGGCGTTCGGCCACAGCGGCGCGGTCGGCGCGCAGTCCTTCGCGGACCCGTCCACCGGCATCGCCTACAGCTACACCCGCCGCCGCTTCGCAGTGGGCGGCGGTGGCGGCGCCCCCGAGAACCACCGCCTGA
The DNA here is from genome assembly GCF_039530985.1 of Streptomyces albiaxialis. Taxonomy (NCBI): domain Bacteria; kingdom Bacillati; phylum Actinomycetota; class Actinomycetes; order Kitasatosporales; family Streptomycetaceae; genus Streptomyces; species Streptomyces albiaxialis. The sequence continues at coordinate 134,655 of NZ_BAAAPE010000025.1, read as the reverse complement.
TCGCCGCGGTCACCGCTGCCGCGACGCGGTGACGCGGCCCCGGGAGAGAAGCCGGAAACCGGCGGTACGAATCAGCGCAGGCCGGGCCCGGTCAGGTCGTGGCCGGGGCGGCGGCGTACCTCTGGCCGGTGACCGGGGTCGGCCGGTGCACGACGTCGTGGTCGGAATCCGCCTCGTTGATGGCCAGAAGGGGTTCCGGGACGAGGGCGCCGACGCCGCGGGTGAGGTGTGTACCGGCGGTACACACCTCACCCG
>NZ_BAAAPE010000025.1:0-134385 GCF_039530985.1 Streptomyces albiaxialis | reverse complement strand
GCCCCCGCCTGCGTCATCGCGCCTTCTCCCCGCTGCTCGACGTCAGGATCCCCGCCCTGGACCGTAGGGAGCGTACGGAAGACGGCACGTTAGATGCACGGCTGCGAGGGGACCCGCCACGCGGTCACGAGAGTGTCCGGAGCGGAAGGAGAAGCCCATGCTCATGGCCCACCCCACGGTGCTGCGGAACCTCATGGAGGAGTACGAGGCCCTCACGCTGCTCCACGCCTCCGAGGTCGGCGGGCCACGGGTCCGGCAGCGCATGGACGACGTCTGCTACACGCTGTGCGTCGCGACGGGGACCCAGGACGTGGACACCGCGCTCGTCGCCGCCCGCTACCGACTCCCCGGCGCCCGCCCCGAGGACGACTCCCTCGTGACGCGCTGACTCCGGGGCGCTGACCGCCGCCGCGCCGTCGCCGTCGCCGTCGCCGTCAGAACTCGCCGTCCCGCCCCTCCGGGCCCTCCAACTCCGCCAGCCCCGGCGGCAGTTCTCCCGCGTGCAGGATGCCGAGGTGCTGGGTGGCGCGGGTCAGGGCGACGTAGAGGTCGCTGGTGGGCATCTCGCCCGGCTCGACGACGAGCACCGAGTCGAACTCCAGCCCCTTCGCCTCGCGCGGCCCGAGCAGCGCGACCGGGCGGGTGAGGTCGAGGTCGGGGCCCGTGGTGGCGTCGGGGAGGGCGGCGGAGAGTGCCGCGTGCAGCCGGTGCGGGGCGATCACCGCGAGGCGGCCCTCGTCGGGCAGCCCGTCGGCGGCGGCGCGGGCCGTCCGGGCGGCCAGCTCGTCCGGCGCGCAGGCCCGGATCCAGGGCCGTACGCCGGTGGCCCGTACCGAGTGCGGCGGCTCGAAGTCCGGCCGTACGGCCCGCATCACGGCGGCGGCGACGTCCATCACCTCGGCCGGGGTGCGGTAGTTGACGCCGAGCCTCGTGTGCTCCCAGCGGTCCTCGACGTACGGCCGCAGGATCCCCTCCCAGGAGCCGACCCCGCCCTCCTCACTCGTCTGCGCGGGGTCGCCGACCAGCGTCATGGAACGGGTGGGGCTGCGCCGCATCAGCAGCCGCCACGCCATCGGCGACAGCTCCTGCGCCTCGTCCACGATGATGTGCCCGAACGTCCAGGTGCGGTCGGCCGCGGCGCGCTCCGCGGCGCTGCGGTGGTCGGCCTCCTCCTGCCGTTCGGCCATGCGTTCGGCGTCGATGACGTCGTGCGCGCCCAGCACCTCGGACTCGGTGTCCTCGTACTCGTACGTCTCCGAGCCGCGCGCCACCTCCAGCACGCCCTCGGCGTAGGCGATCCGCTCCTGCCGCTCGGCCTCCGCCGCGGCGCGCTCCGCGCTGTCGTCCACGCCGAGCAGTTCGGCCGCCTCGTCCAGCAGCGGCACGTCGGCGGGCGTCCACTCCGCGCCGTGCGGACGGCGGATCGCCGCCGCGTCCTCCGCCGCGAGGTGGGTGGGCTCGGACAGATAGTCCGCGACGAAGCCCTCGGGCGTCAGCGGCGGCCACAGCTCCGCCAGCGCCGCGTGCACCTCGGGGCTGGCCGCGACGCCCTTGCCGAGCTGCGCGATGTCGTCGGGGCCGAGGAAGTTGGGGCCGCCGTACGGGTCGGCGCCGAGCCGCTCGGTGAGCTGCGAGGTGAGCGCGTCGATGACGTGGAACGCGAAGTGCGGGCGGGCCAGGTTGTGCGGGAGGAGCGTGTCGCGGGCCGCCTGGCGCGCCTCGTAGGCGATCTCCCAGTCGACGACGAGGTCGCCGTCGTCGTGCGGGATCACCAGCGGCGCCCCCGGCTCGGGTGTCGCCTGCCGGTCCCGTACGGCCGCCGCCAGCGCCTCCGCCATGTCCGTGCGCCCCTTCACGGCGGCGGCGCGCGCCGTGTCCGTGCCGGTGGCGCGGATGCCGGGGTACAGCTCGCCGAGGGTCGCGAGCAGCACGCCGGTCTCGCCGAGCGAGGGCAGCACCTCGCCGATGTAGCCGAGGAACGCCGGGTTCGGCCCGACGATCAGCACGGCGCGGCGGGCGAGCAGTTCGCGCTGCTCGTAGAGCAGATACGCGGCGCGGTGCAGCGCCACCGCGGTCTTGCCGGTGCCGGGGCCGCCCTCGACCACCATGACCTTCTGGTGCGAGGCGCGGATCACCCGGTCCTGCTCGGCCTGGATGGTGCGCACGATGTCGGCCATCCGGCCGGTGCGCGCCGAGTTGAGCGCGGCGAGCAGCACCGCGTCCCCGGCGGGGTCCTCGTGCCCGGTGCGCTCCCGGTCGTCCGGGTCCATGAACTCGTCGTGCAGCGCGGTGACCGTACGGCCGCTGCTGGTGATGTGCCGACGGCGGCGCAGCCCCATCGGGGTGTGGCCGGTCGCGAGATAGAAGGGGCGCGCGACGGGCGCCCGCCAGTCGATGAGGACGGGCGTACGGTCGGCGTCGTCGGCGCGGATTCCGATACGGCCGATGTGGTGCGCCTCGCCGCCGACCAGGTCGATCCGCCCGAAACACAGCGAGCCGTCCACGGAGTTCAGCGCGGCGAGCAGCCCGGACTGCTCGGCGATCATCACGTCCCGCTCCAGCCGGGCCTGCTGTCCGGTCTCCGCGCGGCCGAGCCCGCCCTCCACGGCGCTCTCCGCTTCGCCGCGCAGGTGGTCGACGCGGCGGTAGAGCCGGTCGACGAATTCCTGTTCACGCTGCAATTCCGCGTCGTGCGACGCAATATTTGACAAGGCGACTCCCGCCCGGATAGACTGCTGTCATTGAAGGTGATTTGCGGTTCAGGCAAAGTGAATTCGCAAACAACCCATAGTCCTAAGGAATCCCCCGGCTGTCAATTCAGCCGGGGGATTCCTTTGTTTCCGGCGGCGGTGTGGCGACGATGAACGCGCCGCCCCCGTCGTCGGGACAGTCCTCCTTGGCCACCAGGCCGCGCTTCGCCATCCGCCTGATCGCCGATCAACAGGACGTTCATCAACGCCTGGCAGGACGAGCGCGTCGTGGACGCCTCGGGCGGCGTCTCGGAGGAGACGCACGACATGGCCGTGCGGCGCATGGTCCAGGCGGGCGTGGTCCCGATCACCTGGCAGGCCGTGAGGGGCGAATGGCAGCGCGACTGGGCCCGCGAGAAGACCGTGCCGGGCGCCGCCGAGGTCCTGGCGCAGCACGGCGGCGCGTGGTGATTCGGGGCGGCGACCGCGGGTCGCGGGAAGATACGGGTACGACGACGGAGGAGGGCGAATGCGGTCGGTCATTCCCGACTATCTGACCGAGGCACTCGGAGATGTGGAGCCGGATACGTCCGGAGAGCCGGCCGGATACATTCCCGAGCTCGCGTCGGCGGACCCCGACCGCCTCGGCGCGGTCTTCGCCACGGTTCAGGGCGAGGTCTACGGAGCCGGGGACATCGATACCGAATTCACGATTCAGTCGATCTCCAAGCCGTTCGCGTACGCCCTCGCCCTGTCCGACCGAGGATTCGACGCCGTACTGGCCAAGGTCGGTGTCGAGCCGTCGGGCGAGGCGTTCAACGAGATCTCCCTCGAAAGCGACACCGGGCGCCCCCTCAACCCGATGATCAACGCGGGCGCGATCACCGCGCACTCGCTGGTCGGCCCGGCGGACCTGAATCCGGCAGAGCGCGTGGAGCGCGTGGTCCAGGGCCTTTCGGCCTTCGCGGGACGCCCGTTGAGGACGGACGAGGCGGTGTGCGCGTCGGAGATGGAGCACGCGCACCGCAATCTCGCCATCGCCCATATGCTCCGCAGCCACAGCGTTCTCGGCGAGGACCCGAGAGCCGTCGTGGACGGCTATGTCCGCCAGTGCTCCGTGCTCGTCACCGCGCGGGATCTGGCCATGATGGCCGCGACCCTGGCCAACCGCGGGGAGAATCCCCTCTCGGGCGAGCGGGTGATTCCCGAACCGGTGGTGCGTCAGGTCCTGAGCGTGATGTTCACCTGCGGCATGTACGACGCGGCGGGTGACTGGGCGACCCAGGTCGGCATTCCCGCGAAGAGCGGCGTGGCCGGGGGCCTGATCGGCGCGCTGCCCGGCCAGATCGGCATCGCCACGTTCTCCCCACGGCTGGACCCCCACGGGAACAGCGTCCGAGGGGTGTCCCTGTTCGAACGGTTCTCGTCCGACATGGGCCTGCACGTGATGGGGGTCCCGGCCGCCGCGCGTGCGGTCGTACGTTCCCACCATGTCGTCGGCGGCGGCCCGGGCGCGCTGCGCGTCCTCCAACTGCAGGGCGGAATCGGCTTCGCCGGAGCCGAGCGGGTCGTCCGGGAGGCCGTGGACTCCGCGCCCCCGGAGGCCGCGGTCGCCGTGGACCTCACGATGGTCCACTCGATCGACGACGTGGCGCGGCGCATGATCCTGGAGGTCACGCGCCGGCTCACGCTGGACGGCCACGAGGTCTCTCTCGTCGACCCGGAGTCGCTCATGCCCGATCCCGACCCCGGCGACGGGGGCCGCCTCACCGTCGTGGACACCGTGGAGCAAGCCGCACAGGCCGCGCGAGCCGCCGCCCGAGGCGGGGAGGCGCGGCCATGAGACCCGTTCCCCGAAAGGCGTAACGGCAGGTCTCGGCTAACCCCCTATGCGGCTTTTCACCACTTATCGTGCCGCCATGGGAGAACGAGGATTGCTTGGTACGACGAAGCCCGGGCGCTCGTCGGCGGCGAGACGCGCGGTGGGCGTGACCTGTGTGCTCGCGGTGGCGTGGGGCGTGCTCACCGGCTGCGGGGACGACGGCGAGGGCGGTGACGGCGGTGACGCCTCGCCGTCGGCGTCCGAGGGGAGCGGGAGTCCCGGTGGCCGTCTGACGGACGATCAGCGCGAGCGGAAGCGGATGATCTCCGCGTCGAAGGTGTCCTACCGCAAGGCCCTGGCCGCCGCCACCCACGCCGTGCGCGGGACCGAGCCGGTCAAGGCCGAACTCGACTCCGCATCCGACTCCGGCGACCGGCCGCGCTGGGAGACCGAGGTGGCCACCGCGCGCGGCGTGGCCAGCACCGTGCTCGTCGACGCCGTCTCCGGCAAGGCGCAGAAGCCGCGGGACGCCGAGCGCGAGAGCGACGACCGCGACAAGCTGGCCGACCGGCTGCGCGAGGCGAAGGTGACGCCCGAACAGGCCGCCCGGACGGCGCTCGACAAGAAGGGCGGCTCCGTCAGCGCCGTCGAACTGGACGACAACGACGCGGGCAAGGTGATCTGGTCCGTGGACGTGGTCACGCCCAAGGACTGGACCAAGACCACCTTCGACATCGACGCCGCAACCCGCAAGGTCCTCCGCGAACACACCGACCGCGACTGACCCCCGCCCAAGGCGCCTGCTGCCGGGCGCCTGCGCAGGGGGCCTGCTTCCGGGCGTCAGCCGGAGCACGGCCGAGCCGCATTACGTAGGCGAGGGCCTACGTACTTTTGGCCGATGCGGCGCCCTCCCCCGCCCCGCCATCGTGGACCCCGGTCGAAAGACCCCGTCGCCGTCCCCCTCGGCTCCCCCCCGTGGCAGGGGAGGACGGCGACGCGCAATTCCCGACCTCTGTCCCGACAATTCCACGCATGGAACCGGGCGTCGGTCCCTTTCTAGGCTTCCGTCCATGCCCTTTGCCGAGCCCTTTCCTCCGCACATTCCCGACGCCGCACTGGCGGACCTGCGCGCGCGTCTCGACGCGGTCCGGCTTCCCGAGCCCGAAACCGTGCCGGACGCGTCGCAGGGCATCGAACTGGACGCGCTGAGGGCGCTGCTGGACGCCTGGCGGCAGCACGACTGGCGGGCCGCGGAGAAGCGCTGGAACGCGATTCCGCACTACCGCGCGCGCCTGGACGGGCTGAACATCGCCTTCTGGCACGTACGTTCACCCGAACCCACGGCGCTTCCCCTCGTGCTCACCCACGGCTGGCCGGGCTCCGTGCTCGAATTCGAGGACGTCCTCGGGCCGCTCACCGACCCGGTCGCCCATGGCGGCTCCGCGAGCGACGCCTTCCACCTCGTCGTCCCGGCGCTGCCGGGATTCGGGTTCAGCGAGCGGCCACGCGAGAGCGGCTGGCACCCCGGCCGTACGGCGCGGGCGTGGGGCGAGCTGATGACGGCGCTCGGCTACGAGCGGTTCGGCGCGCACGGCGGGGACTGGGGCGCGAGCGTCAGCACCGAACTGGCCCGCCAGGCGCCCGAGCGCGTCGTCGGCCTGCATCTGACGATGCCGCTCGCCTCTCCCCTGCCCGGCGACCGCGGCTCCGCCGACCCGGCGGAGCGGGGCGTGCTGGAGCGGCGTGACGCCCACCTCACGGACGGATACGGCTTCGGCCTGATCATGGGCACGCGCCCGCAGACGCTCGGCTACTCGCTGCTCGACTCGCCCGCCGGGCTCGCGGCATGGCTCGGGGAGAAGTTCGCCGCCTACGCCGACACCCGGCCGGAGGCCGGAGGCGGGGTGAGCCTGGCGCGGCAGGTGGACCACATCGCCCTGTACTGGCTGACGGAAACGGGCGCGTCCAGCGCCCGCTGGTACTGGGAGGCCATGCGGTGGGTGCCGCGCAGCGCCGAGGAGGAGAACGCGCGGCCGGTGACGGTGCCCACCGCCTGCTCGCTGTTCCCGGCCGACCCGTGGCCGACCGCGCGGCGCTGGGCCGAGCGCCGCTATCTCGACCTGCGGTCGTGGAACGAGCTGGACCGCGGCGGCCACTTCCCCGGTCTCGAACAGCCGGACCTGCTGGTCTCCGAGATCAGGGCCGCGTTCCGCGACGTGCGCTCCGCTCCCGCCTAGGCGGTGTCCGGGAGCAGGACGACCTTCCCCGCGGCGGCTCCGGAACCGGCGTAGCGCAGGGCCTCGGCGATCTGCGACAGGGGGAAGGCGCGGGCGATACGGGCGGTGATCTCGCCCGCCGCGAGGTGGCCGAACACGGCGTGCAGGTCCGCGTGCAGCTCCGCCCGGTGGCTCCGGGGGTTCCGCTCCCGTCCGGACCAGAGATCGACGGACGTCACCGTACGGCCGACGAGACCGTCAGGACCACAGACAGGACCGCCGGTCCCGTCCGCTGCGTGGTCGAACACCGCCGCCGCACCGCGCGGCGCGATGCGCCGGATCCCCGCGGCCACGTCCGTGTCCCGGTCCAGGGGAATCGCGCCGATCTCGCGCACGTACGGCAGGTGGTACGCGGCGGCGACGCCGATGACCCGGGCGCCGACGTGGCGCGCGAGCTGGACCAGCAGCGAGCCGACGGCGTCGGCGGCGCCGAGCACGACGACCGTGTCGCCGTCGCTCACGTGCGCGGCGGCGAGCATCCGCCGGGCGGTGACGCCGTCGACGAGCACCGTCTCCGCCTCCGTGCCGTGGAGCCCGTCGGGCACGGCGACGAGATCGTCCGCCGCCAGCACCAGGCGGTCGGCCCAGGCGCCGGTCCCGGTCAGCGCCGCCACGCGCTGGCCCACGGCGAGCCGTTGGGAGCCGTCGGGTGCCTGCGTGCCGACGCCCGCGAGCGTGTCGACGACCCCGACGACGTCGTGGCCCGGCACGAACGGGAACGGCGGCTGGTCCCGGTACGTGCCCCGGCACATCTGCCGCTCGGCGCGCGAGACCCCCGCCGCCTCCACCCGTACGAGCACCTGGCCGGCCAGGAGGGGCGGGACGGGTCTCGTCCGCAGCCGCAGCCGCGGCCCGGCGGGCTCCCCGACGCCCCGCAGCACGACCTCTGTGATCATCGAGTACGTCCCTCGTCTCCGGGCCGATGCCTGTGTGACGGGAGCCGAGAATGCCGGGGCGGGGGCCGCCGTCGCGTCGGCGAAAACTACCTACCCTCGACGCTAGGTAACCCGGCGGTCACGTGGTCACGCGGTCATGTGGTCACAGGGGCATGTGGCGGAGTTGGCGGCGTGAGCTGATGCCGAGCTTGCGGTAGACGTTGCGCAGGTGGGCGTCGATGGTGCGCGGGCTGAGGTAGAGCATGGCGCCGACTTCCTTGGAGGTGGCCCCGGTCGCGGCCTTCTCCGCTATCAGGCGTTCCTGCGCGGTGAGCTGTCCCAGGGGGTCCTGGCCGCGGGGGCGGGGCTGTTCGCCGGTGGCACGCAGTTCGCGGGCGGCGCGGGCGGCGAAGGCCGCCGCCCCCATGGCGGCCAGCAGGTCGTGTGCGGAGCGCAGTTCGACCCTGGCCTCGGCCCGTCGGTTCGCGCGGCGCAGCCACTCCCCGTACGTCAGCCGGGCGCGGGCGTACAGCACCCGGGCCCGGGTCCGCGCGAGGTGGTCGATGGCCTCCCGGTGCAGCTTCTCGCACTCCGGGCCCTCGGCGAGGAGGGCCCGCGCCTGGAGCCACTCGGCCCGCGCCCACGGGGTGGGGCTCGCGGCGGCCAGGGCTTCGAGGTGGGCCAGGCCCTCGGCGGCCTGTGCGGGGCGCCCGGCACGCGTCGCGGCCTCCACCAGTTCGGCGTAGACAGCCCAGATCGCGTAGGAGCCGGACCGGTGGCGCCGCTGGGCGGCCAGCGCGGACTCCAGCGCCGTCCCGTACTCGCCCAGGCCGTTGTGCAGGACGGCGCGGGCGTAGTGCTCCCCGGCGCTCTCGACGGGGAGTCCGTCCTTCCCCATCCGGGCGGCCAGTTCCCGGTAGCCCTCGACGTCCCCGCGGAACGCCAGATGGACGAGTTCAGCCCCGATCAGCGGGGTGGTGCCCGCGGCCTCGTCCACCGCCCTGGCCTCGCTGAGGCTCGCGGCGGCCTCCTCGAAGCGGCCGGTGGTGGTGCGGCTGATGGCCTGGTAGCGCAGGGCCTGCGGCAGCGCGGCCAGCGCGCCCTGGGCGCGGGCCACCTCGACCTGCCGGTCGGAGAGGTCCACCATGCCCGCGTCGTCCCGCAGATCGAGCACGAGCTGGCACGCCAGGTTCATCCGCCAGGGCCCGGCCGAGACGGCGGCGGTACGGCAGGCGTCCACGGCCGCCCGCATCGCGGGCACGGCCCGCGGCACCGGCAGCATCACCTGGTCCAGGAGCGCTTCCAGCAGCAGGTCCACCGGACGCGCCCGCTCGGGCAGCGGCGCCCGGCGCCGCATCCGCTCCCCCAGCTCCTGCAGCCGGTGGCCGGGCTGGTCCTCGTTGTACATGCAGGACGCGAACGCCTCCAGGCCCGTCTCCCGCGCCCGTTCCGGCGCCAGCTCCGCCACCGCGTCGATCAGCGCGGCCGTCGCCTGCGGGCTGTGCCCCAACTGGTAGTCCACCCGGGCCCGCAGCAGCCGCGCCTCCGCCCGCACGGCCCCGTCCATCCCGTGGCGCTCGGCGCGCGCGACAAGAGCGCGCGCGGTGGTCGGGGCACCGGCCTGCAGGCGGAGCTGTGCCGCCGCCAGCAGCCGCCCCGCCCGGCGCCCCGGTACGGGCGTCGCTTCCGCCCGTACCGGGTCGGGCGTGGCGTCCGCCCGTACCCGGTCGGGCGTGGCGTCCGCCCGTACCCGGTCGGGCGTCAGGTCCGCGGCACGTTCCATGAACGCGGCCGCCGCGGTGAACCCGCCCCGGCCCCGTGCCCGGTCCGCACACTCCTCCAACTGGCCCGCCACGTCCTCGTCCGCGTCGATCACCGCGTGCGCGCGGTGCCAGGCCCGCCGGTCCGGGTCCGTGGCCGGGTCGGTGGCCTCCGCCAACGCCCCGTGCACCCGCCGCCGTACGCCGGGGGTGGCCGAGTCGTACACCCCCGAGCGGACCAGCGGATGCCGGAACCGCAGCCGGGGGCCCAGCGAGAGGAGTCCGGCGTTCTCCGCGAGAGCGAACCGGTCGGCGTCCAGTTCCAGCAGCTCTGCCGCGCGCCGCAGCAGGCCCAGGTCGCCTACCGGTTCGGCGGCGGCGAGCACCACGAGCTCGCGTGCCCCGGGCGGGAGTTGCCCGAGGCGGTGGGCGAACTGCTCCTCCAGCGCCCCCGCCACACCGGCCCGCCTCCGCCGCGCGCGGGGCACCCCGAACGGCCCGGCCTCGTGGGCGAACTCCAGCAGGGCCAGCGGATTGCCGCGTGCCTCGGCCAGGATCCGGTCGGCGACCTCCCCGTCCAGCCCCGCGTGCGGCGCCCCCGGCGCGGTGGCCAGCAGGGTCCGGGCGTCCTCCTCGTCCAGCCCCTCCAGGGGCAGTCGTGGCAGGCACGCCAGTCCGGGCACCGCCTCCGCGTCCCGGGCGGCGAAGACGAGGGCGATCCGCTCGGCGGCCACCCGCCGGGCCACGAACACCAGCACCTGGCGCGAGGCCTCGTCCATCCACTGCGCGTCGTCGACCGCACAGCACACCGGCCGCTTCCGCGCCGCCTCGTGCAGCAGCCCCAGCACCGCCAGCCCCACCGTCAGTACGTTCGGCGAGGCCTGCCGCCCGCCCAGCCCGAGCACCGCCTCCAGCGCCTCCCGCTGTACGCCCGGCAGCCCCGCCCGGAATTCGAGCACGGGCGCGCACACCTGGTGCAACACCGCGTACAGCAGGTCCCGTTCGAACTCGGTGCCCGCAGCGCGCAGCACCTCGAAGCCCTCAAGTCCGCCCACCGCCGCGTCGACCAGCGACGACTTCCCCACGCCCGCCTCGCCCCCGACCACCACGGCCCCGCCGGCGCCACCGGCCGCCGAGGCCATGAGCGCCTCGATCTCCCCCAACTCCACCTGCCGGGCCACGAACCCCACGGCGAACCGCCTCCGAGCAACAGCACGAGATCTTCCCACCGGAGCAAGAGCCTCGCCGAGGGGCGGTCCTCCCCGCAACGCTCCGCCGCAGGACGGGACGCCGGAACGAGGAATACCCCTCTGACCTGCGCGAATCCCTACCCCTCCGGAACGGGGTCCTGGAACGCGGGGCCGGACCCGGCCCTCGCGGTGGGCCCGGGCGGAAGCCCGCGGCCCGATCACGTAAGCGGCCCGGGTTACGTAATTTTCGCCGACGCGGCGCCGCTCCCCCGCCCGGCATCGTCCCTGTCAGTCGCACCAGAGAGGCGGTGACGCATGCGCGGGGCATGGGTTACGGACATTGTCGAGAGTTACGAGCACGACGACGGGCCCGCGCACGAGTACCTCCGGGAAGACGGCACATGGGCCTCGGTCAGCCGGCGCGAGCTGCTGCGCGGCGTCCGGTCCGCCGCCGCCGGGTGGTCCGAGGCGGGTCTGCGGCCCGGGGACCGGGTCGTCGTCGAGGCAGCCGATCCGTATCTCTTCGTCCCGGCCTTCCTCGGGGCCCTGTGGGCCGGTCTGGTCCCCGTGCCCGTCGCGCCGCCTCCCCCGCCGGGGCGCCGCCCCGCCTGGAACGCGTACGTGGAGGTGATGGCCCATGTCGCGCAGCCCCGGGCCATCGCGCTGCGCGGCGGCGACGACGCGCCGGCTCCTGACGGGTGGGCGGAGAAGTGGCGGCAGGTCGATCTGGACGCCGTGGTCGCCGCGCCCCCGGAGGCCGCGCCGCCGCCGCACCGCCCGGACGGGGACGCCACGGCGTACGTGCAGTTCAGCAGCGGCAGCACCGGGATCCCCCGTGGCGTCCCGGCCCGGGTCGAGGCGGTGCTCGCCAACTCCCTGGCCATCATGCGCGACGGGCTGGACAGCGACCCGGCCACCGACCGGGGGCTGTCCTGGCTGCCGCTCCACCACGACATGGGGCTGGTCGGCTTCGTCCTGGCGCCCCTGGTCACGGGAGTCCCCGTCTCCTTCGTCCCGACCCGCGGCTTCATCCGGGACCCCGGCCTGTGGCTCCGGGCCATGTCCGAACGGCGGGCCACGATCAGCTTCGCGCCCAACTTCGCCTACGCCCTGACCGCCCGCCGTACCGCCGAAGAGGAGGCCGCGGCCCTGGACCTCGCTCACGTACGGGTGCTCGGGTGCGGGGCCGAGCCCATCAACCCCTCCGTGCTGGAACGGTTCACCACCGCCTTCGCCGCCTCCGGGCTCAAACCCGAGTCGCTGATGCCGTGTTACGGGCTGGCCGAGGCCACCCTCGCGGCCACGCTCTCGCCCCTGGGCCGCGGCCACCGCGTGGACTCCGTCGATCCGTCCGCCCTCTCGGCGGGCCGGGCCGCACCGTCGGACGGGGAGGCGGCCGTCGCCGTCGTCAGTTGCGGACCGCCGCTGCCGGGGCACGAGGTCACCATCCGCGACGCGGACGCGGACACGGACACGGACCCCGACGTCGGCACCGGCACCCGCGGCGCGCCCCTGGACGAGCGCGTCGTCGGTGAGATCTGGCTGCGCGGCCCCTCCAACGCACGTACGTACGTGGGGGCCTCGGACGAGGACACCGCGGCGGCGTTCGGGGCGGACGGCTGGCTGCGCAGCGGGGACCTCGGCTATCTGGCCGACGGGGAGCTGTTCGTGACCGGCCGCGCCAAGGACCTGCTGATCCTCAACGGCCGCAACATCGACCCGCAGCGCGTGGAGTGGATCGCCGAGACCGTGCCAGGCGTCCGCGCGGGCGGCGTCGTGGCCTGCACACGCCCCGGGGAGCAGTCAGAGGAACTGGTCGTCGTCGCCGAGTGCCGCACCTCCGCCACCGTCGGCCTGGCGCAGGCCCTGCGGGACGCCGTCGCCGGTGCGCTCGCGCTCCCCGTCCACGACGTCGTCGCCGTACGTCCGGGCACCGTGCCCAAGACGACATCGGGAAAGCCACGGCGGGGCGAGACGCGCCGCCAGTACCTGGAAGGCACGCTCCATGTCCGACAAGGCTGAACTGGCCGTCAGTTACGACCTCGACCCGGAGTTCTTCCGCCTCTGGCTCGACAGCGGGATGAACTACACCTGCGGGGTCTTCGACGACACCGACGACCTGGAGGCCGCCCAGGTCGCCAAGCTCGGCGTCCTCCACGACTTCGCCCGCATCACGCCCGCCAGCAGAGTCCTGGACATCGGCTGCGGCTGGGGCAACAACCTCGCGTATCTCACCCGGGACCGAGGTGTCGCCCGGGCGCACGGCATCACGCTCTCCGAGGCCCAGTACGGCGAGATCCTGCGCCGACGGCTGCCGGGCGTGACCGTCTCCTGCGTCGACTACCGCGACTTCGCCCCCTCCGAGCCCTTCGACGCGGTGCAGTCCATCTGCATGATCGAGCACGTCTGCACCCCCGAGGAGGCCCGCGCGGGCCACGCCGTCGCCCGTTACCGCGACTACTTCCGCAAGGCCTGGTCCTGGACCGCTCCGGGCGCCCACTTCGCGCTCCAGACCGGGCTGCGCGACCGGGTGCCGCGCCGCCCCGAGGAGGCCCGCGAGCTGCGCTGGCTGGGCGAGAACATCTTCCCCGGCGGCATGGCACCCCGCGCCGAGGACCTCGTCGTGGCGGTCGCCCCGTACTGGGAGGTGATGCTGCTGCGCACCAGGCGCGAGGACTACGAGAAGACCACCACCCACTGGCGCTCCCGGCTGCGCGCCCACGAGGAGGAGATCCGCGACCGCTGGGGCCCGGACCTCTTCGAGACCTACGACCGCTATCTGACCTGCTGCGTCAACGCCTTCGCCCGGCGGCACATGACCCTCTCCCAGTGGTGCCTGCGCCGGGTCGACGACCCCGCGTAATCCACGCCAGCCCCCGAACGACGTAAGGAATCACCGGTGACCCAGGACGAACTGCTGCGGCTCCTCGACCGCGGCCTGCACGACATCACCACCACCCGGCGCCCCCCGCTCACCCCGGAGACCGACCTCCACGCCGCAGGCATCGACTCCCTCCAGCTCCTGGAGCTGGTCACCTGGACGGAGAAGGAGCTGGAGATCCTCCTCCCGGACGAAAAGCTCTACAACGTCACCGACGTCCAGGGGCTGTGCGAGCTGATATCCGCCGAGCTGACCGCCGACCCGGCCTCATGAACAAGAAGCTCCGCGAATCCTTCCACCGGGCCTATATGACGTTCTTCGAGAACGCCGAGCGCACCCGCAGGTGGAATCCGTTCAACGACATCGACTGGGACGCGCTCGACGCCGCGGAACCCGACAGGCAACTCGCCGTCAACGCGGAGACCTTCTGCGGCGTCGAGATGTTCCTGCCCGACTATCTCGACGCCCACCTGGAACTCTTCGGCCGCGACTACGCCCAGGCCTGGTTCGCCGCCAACTGGGGGTACGAGGAGTCCAAGCACTCCCTCGTCCTCCGCGAATACCTGCACCGCAGCGGACAGCGCACGGAGGAACAGCTCCACGACTACGCCGACACCATCCTGTCCCGGCGCTGGGAACGGCCGTACGACAGCCCCCGGCAGATGGTGATCTACGGCATGATCCAGGAACTCACCACGTTCGTGGTCTACCGCTCGCAGCGCACCCTGGCCCTGGACACCGGGCACGCGGTCCTCGCCGACATCTACCGTCTCATCGGGCGCGACGAGATGGCCCACACGAAGTTCTACCAGCACATGGTCGCCCTCCATCTCGACGAGGACCGGCAAGGGACCCTCGCCGATCTGGCCCATGTCCTGCGGACGTTCCGCATGCCCGCAGAGCAGCTCCTCCCCGACCCCGAGGCCCGTTCGGCCCTGATGCGCTCGACCGGCATCAACTCCCAGGTGTACCTGCGCGACATCGTCGGCCCCACGCTCAAGGCCCTGCACCTGACCCGCCACGACCTCCCCGCGCCCGGCTCCCCGCCCGGCCGTCCGACGGGAGAGACACGTGGCTGACACGGGTCCGGGTCCGGGCCCGTGTCTCGACTTCCTGGACGACCCCCTCTTCGACCCCCGGGCCCGGTACGAGCTGGGCACGGACGAGCTGATCCGCCTGACCGCCCGGCGGGCCAAGGCGCTCCACGACAAGGGCCTGGTCAGCAGCGAGTGCTGGCGCGGAGGGAGCCGGGAGGCCGAATTCCCGGACCTGGTCCGTACGCTGGGCTGGCTCTGCGCGTTCGACCTCTCCCTCGTATCGACCGTCTGCGACCACCAGATGGCCGGAAGCGCGCTGCTCACGCATGGCAGCGCCGCACAAGTCGCCGCGTACCGCGACGAGATCAGCCGGATGGACCGGGTGTACGCCTTCGCGGTGACCGAGATCGGCCGGGGCACCAACCTGCTCTCCCTCGGGACCGAGGTCCACTACCGGCACGAGGACCGCTCGCTGCGCGTGGTGACTCCGTCCGACGACGCGGCGAAGTACTGGATCGGCAACACCCTCTTCTCCGCGACCCACGCCATGACCCTCGCCCGGCTGGTGGTGGACGGCACCGACGAGGGCCACCACTGGTTCCGGGTCCCGCTCAGGCCGGACGAGGGCGCGGCGCCCTTCGCGGGGGTGCGGATCGACCCGGCCGGGCCGAAGGGCGGGCTGGAGGCCAGCCAGACGGGAATGATCCGGTTCGATCAGTACCGGATGCCCGTGGACGCGCTGATGAGCGCCTGGGCACACATCGACGCCGACGGCCGCTACGTCTCCGGGACCGCCCGCCGCGAGCGGTACGTGCGCTGCCTGCGGACCTTCACCCAGGAACGCGTGTTCCCCGTGACCGGGGCCGCCGGGGTGCTGCGCCGGAGCGCGGCGATCGTTCTCCGGTACAGCACCCACAGGGAAGCGTTCGGCGCCGTTCTGCTGGAGCGTCAGCACTATCGCGAGCGCCTGATGCCCGTCGTCGCCGAGGCCCTGGCCCTGCACCACCTCACCGAGCACCTCATCGAGGAGTGGACCGGCGAGGCCCCGGCGGCCTCGCTCTACGGGCTGACCTCCGGGGCCAAGGCGTACGCCTCCTGGGCGGCCAACGCCAATCTGGTCGCCCTGCGGGAGCTGTGCGGGGGCCATGGATTCCACAGCTACAACGAGATCGTCACCGCGCGGGTGGACGGCGAGATCAGCACCACCTTCGGCGGGGACAACACGGTCCTGTGCTACGAGAGCACCCGCGCCGCCGCGAAGACCTCCGGGAGAGTCGTCCCTCCTGTACCCGCCGTCGATGAGGAGGGCCTGCGGGACGGCGAGCACGGCGCGGGACTGCTGGGGGA
This sequence comes from Streptomyces albiaxialis, assembly GCF_039530985.1. Lineage (NCBI taxonomy): Bacteria > Bacillati > Actinomycetota > Actinomycetes > Kitasatosporales > Streptomycetaceae > Streptomyces > Streptomyces albiaxialis. The sequence goes on along the minus strand of NZ_BAAAPE010000025.1, from coordinate 118,507 downwards.
CCTGGCGGGGCGGCTGCTGCGGCGCTGGGAGTCCTCGCAGCGCGGCGCCCTGTGCCGACCGCATGTCCGGGCGAGCCGCGCCGCCCTGCTGCTGCGCCGGTGGGCCCGGCATTCCCAGGGCGCCACCGACGACGCCCTGCGGCAGCTCTACGCCGTGCACTGCCTCCTGGGCCTTGCCGAGCACCTGCTGGCGGAGGGACTCCTCGACGGCGCCGGTGTCCGGGGGCTGCTGGCACAGCGCGCCGCCCTCAGCGACCGGTGCGCGGAGGACCCCGCCGCGGTACTCGGCCTGCTCAACGTGCCGGAGGCGCTGCTCGACGTGCCTCTCGCGCACCCCGACTACGTCCGCCGTACCGTCGCGCTGACGGAGAAGGCCTCACCGACGCGCCCGGCGTGACGCGGGCGTCAGCAGTCGCACCCGCAGTCACAGTCGCAGCAGTCGCAGTTGCCGCAGAGGTCGCAGGAGTCACAGCAGTCCGAGCAGCAGCCCTCCCGCTTCTTGCGGGACCAGGGCCCCTCGTACTCCGAGGCACAGCAGAGCTGGCAGGTGCAGCAGAGTCCCAGGAAGACCGCGCAGCCCGCGAAGAAGCCGCGCGGCGAGGGGTGGCCGGGCCGGTGCCCGCGCCCCTCGGGGCCCTCGCCCCAGCCACCCGGACCACCGGGCCCACCGGGGCCGCCCGGGCCGCCGCCGGGCCCGGCGGGCTGATTGAGGCCGTACGGCGCCTGACCGTACGGGGGCTGCCCGTACGGTGCTTGGCCGTACGGAGGCTGACCGTACGGTGCCTGCCCGTACGGCTGCTGCGGGGGGCGCTGCTGCGGGTCGCCGTGCGCGGCCGGGCCGGGGATCGGGCCGGAGAGCGAACCGGAGTCCGGGCCGCCCCCGGTGTGCACGCACCGCTCCGTGCCGAACGCGCGGTCCACGGCGCGCGGCAGCTCGTGCACCAGCAGCGTGTGGGCGAGCCGCGCGTCGGCGAAGTCCACGTCGCGCAGCGCGAGGCGGATGCCGTGCACCGCGTCGTCGCAGAGCGCGCGGGTGAGGGCACGGCTCGCGCCCGTGGCGGCGATGGGGTTCCAGGCGCCCTCGGCGGCGTCCGCGGCCCGGTCCTCGACCGCGTCCAGCAGGTGGGCGAGGCGCCCGAAGAGCCGGCCGGCCTCGGCGAGCGGCGCCGCGTTGCCGGGCCTGCCCGCGAGCGTGGCGGTGTACGCGAAGGCGGCGGCCGTCGCCGTCTCGGTGGGCTCGGTGACGGCCGTCAGCGCGGTGCCGGGGCCCGCGGCGCGTTCGACGTCGGCCTGCCGGTCCACCGCGTCGACCAGTACGGCCGTGTCGAAGCCCAGCGCGCCGCCCGTACGCGCGCCCGCGCGGTCCCAGGCAGCGGCGATCCGCCGGGCGACGGCGGCGGCGGGGCGGCGGCGCAGCACCCCGTCACGGTCGGCTATGTGGTCCCGGACCTTCGCCGAGGCGAGCACCAGTGACACCGAGGCGGCCAGCCGTGCCCCCTCCCCTCGCGCGACGGAGGCGGTACGCATGCCGCGCAGCGGACACGGCCCCGCGGTCCTGCGCCGGGCACCGGCGGTCCCCGTCTGCGCGTCGGTCAGCACGGAGATCAGCAGCCCGTCGTAGTTGGTCACCACCCGGGCGAACTGCCCGTGGTCGCCACGCAGTGCGAGACAGAGCCCGCACAGGTGCGCCATCCACTCGTTCCTGAGTCCCTCCGACAACCGGTGCTTGCAGGGCCTGACGATTCCGAACACGAGCTGCTCCCCCGTACCTGCTTCCTGCGTATGCCGAGCCGGATCGTACCCAGGCCACCCGGACGTACAACGATCGTTGTAATTATTGCCGTGGTCGTTGTACTTTTGCTGTCCCGTCCTCAACACCCCAAGGCAGGCAGCATGATCCGGATAGCGGTCATCGTCGGCAGCACCCGTCCCCACCGCCGCACCGAGGTGGTCGCGCGCTGGGCTCTCGACGCCGCAGGGCGCCACCCCTCGGTCAAGAACGGTGCCGCCGCGGTCGAACTCGTGGACCTGGCCGACCAGGGGCTCCCCCTGCTCGACGAGCCGGTGTCCGCCGCCTTCGGCCAGTACAGCCACGAGCACACCCGCCGCTGGGCACGCCTCATCGACGGCTTCGACGGCTTCCTCTTCGTCACGCCCGAGTACAACCACTCCTTCCCCGCCGCCCTCAAGAACGCGATCGACTACCTGTACGGCGAGTGGTTCCACAAGGCCGCCGGGTTCGTCAGCCACGGGGTGCACGGGGGCACCAGGGCCGTGGAGCACCTGCGCACGGTCCTGTCCGAGGTGAAGGTCGCCACCGTCGGCGGACAGGTCGCGCTGTCGGCGTTCACCGACTTCGAGCTGCCCGACCCCACCCAGCCCGGCGAGATCACCCCCGGGGACCACCACGAGCCCACCCTCATGGAGGTCCTCGACGACCTCGTCGCCTGGTCCGGCGCCCTCCGCCAGGTCCGCGCCGCCCTCCCCCCGGCCGGTACGACGGAGAACTGATCCCCTTCCCCCTCGCCCCCGGCCCCCCTGAACAGGAGGCTCAGCACAGTGACATCGGACCACGCGACACCGCACGCGGCCGACCGCTTCGAGCGCGTCTACCGGGGCGCCTCACCCTTCCGCACCCCGGACGGCACCGCCCTCACCCCCTGGGACATCGGCGAACCGCAGCCCGAAGTCGTCGCGCTGGAAGGCGGAGGCGGCATCACGGGTGACGTCCTGGACGTCGGCTGCGGCCCGGCCGACAACACGTTCTTCCTGAGCGACAAGGGATACCGGGTGACCGGCGTCGACGCGTCCCCGACCGCCGTGGAGCGCGCACGGCGCCGCGCCGTCACGCGTACGCACGCACCCTCGTTCGCCACGGTGGACGTGACCGAGCCCCCGCCAGATGGCCTCACCGGCCGCTTCGACACCGTCCTCGACAGCGCCCTCTACCACTGCCTCGACCGCGAACGCCGCGAGCGCTACGCGGACTTCCTCAGGAGCGTCTGCCGGCCCGGCGGACGGCTCCATCTCCTCTGCTTCTCCGACGAGGGCCAACCGCCGCTCGGCGAGATCCACTACGTCGCGGAGGACGACCTGCGCGCCCTGGCCCGGAGCGGCTGGCGGCTGCTGACGCTGCGGCGGGCCCGCTATCTGACGGCCTTCACGCCCTGGCACATCGAGCGGCACGCGGACCTCTTCGGCTATCCGAGCCCGGAGGAGCATCTCCGCACCGACTTCGACGGCAGCGACCCGCAGGGCAGGCTGTTCGCCCGCGCGTGGCTGTTGACGGCGCAAAGGCTCTGAGGCGGGAGCCGAGGAGATTACTGGGGCGCCCAGCGCCCCAGTAATCTCCTCGGTGTCGCACACGAAGGGACGGGAGCACAGTGGCTGGCAGACCGGCGGAGAAACGAGCAGCGGTCGTGCAGGGGGCCCGCACGGTCTTCGGTCGGGACGGGTTCACCCGTGCCGGTGTCGACGCGATCGCCAAGGAGGCCGGGGTCTCCACGCGGACGATCTACAACCACTTCCCGCAGGGCAAGGCCGAGCTGTTCCGCCTCATCGTCGAGGAGGGTACGGAGCAGATCGTACGGGCGCAGCTAGAGGTCATCGACCGGTGGCTGCACAGGATCCGGGACCTGGAAGCCGACCTGGTGGACTTCGGCGTCGCCTGGGCGGAGCCCCTGACCGCCTACCCGGACCACTTCGCGGTCGTACGCCAGATGCGCGCCGAGATCGCCCACCTGCCCGACGGCCTGCGCGAGACCTGGGAGGCGGGCCCCGCGAGGGTCCATCAGGCCCTCGCCGACCGCTTCGGCGCCCTGGCCGAGGAGGGGTGGCTCCGGCCCGGCGACCCCGGCCGGACGGCACGCCACTTCCTCCACCTGGTCGGCGGCGAGATCATCGACCGGACGTACTACGGCGCGTTCCCCCTCCCCCGGCCCGAGACCGAGCAGCTCGTGGCCGAGGGCGTCCACACCTTCCTCCACGGCTGCCTGCCCCGGGACTGACCGCCGCGCGCCGCCGGGTGGGCTCGGCGGCCACGGGCCGGGCGGCGTGGCCACCACACGAACTGGCGTACGTCCGCCCAGGGCAGCATCATGTTCTCGGCCCGAACGCCGGAGGCGTCGAACTGGAACAGGTCCCCGACCGGCCCCGTGCCAGGTCCCGGGCCACCGTGGTCTGCACCGGCGCCCGGGACCCTCCCCCGGTATCCCACTGCGGCCTCCGACGACCGGAGACCGGCCGCTCCCCCGAAGTGGCCCGGCCATGCGACCGGTCCGCGGGCCCTGAGGGATCACTACGAAGAACCCTAACGACGTGCCGGCGGCCCGTATTGGAAAAAATTGACCTACCGGAGCGCCCCGTTCACCGGGCGAGCGCCCCCTCCGCCCAGCGGGCGGCCGCCACCTGGCCGGGCGTGGTCGCGGCCAGTGCCCGGAACTCGCGGTTGAGGTGGGACTGGTCGTAGAACCCGCAGGTGTCCGCGACCGTCGTGGGGTGCGCCTCCCCGACGGTGAGGAGCCCCACCGCGCGGTGGAAGCGCAGCACCCGGGCCACGGCCTTCGGCGCGAGGCCGATCTGCTGGGTGAACCGCCGCACCAGATGGCCCTGGCTCCAGCCGACCTCGTGCGCGATCCGGGCGACCGGCACCATCCCGCTCGTACCGGACAGCAGATGCCAGGCGTGGCTCACCTCGGGCGCGGGGTCCGGGCCCCGTTCGAGGCGGGACAGCAGGGCGCGGTCCAGCAGATCGAACCGGGCGGACCAGTCGCCGGTGCCCGCCAGGCGCTCCACCAGCAGGCGGGCGCCGGGTCCGAGCACGTCGTCCAGCTCCACCACCCGGTTGGCCAGCTCCCGCATGGGAACCCCGAACAGCCGGTACGCGCCGACGGGCGTCAGCTCCAGGCGGATCGCCTCCTGGCCGCCGGGGTGGGCCAGCACCCGCGGCCCGTCCTCCAGCCCGGCGATCAGCGAACCGACGACGCCGCTCCTGGTGCCCTCGTCGCGCAGCCTGCACACCTGCGCGAAGGGCTCCCGCAGGTTGATCACCACCACGGCCCGGCCCGTGGGAACGACGCGGGCCCGGTACGGCACCGGCGTGCCGGTCTCCCAATAGCCGACGTAGCTGTGCAGATACGGGCGCAGCCAGGGCGGCCATGCCCGCGTCACCCGCCACCTGCCGCCGACCCGCGTGATCCGCAGCCCTCCGCCTTCGGCACCCGACACGGACCTCTCCTCCGCTGGCGGCGACACCCGGCAACGGCGACGCCGGTCTCCCGCCACGCTCGTCGCTCGAACCGTCCACAGCGTATCGCCCTCACCGACGCCCGCTTGCGGCCTTGACGTTCGCCATGTAATGGCTTCTGGCCCGGTGCAGGAGCGCGTACCGCTCGGGGTGCCTGTCGATCTCGTCCCGCTGCAACTCGGCCTCGGTCCGCCGCCAGACGGCGACGAGTGAGGTGCTGTGCTTGCAGAGCACGTCGGCCCGGGCCGTGGTCCTCTCCTCGCGGGAGGCCTTCGCGGAGGACTTCGCGGTGGGCTTCGCGGAGGCCTTCTGCCACCTGGGGTCGTTGTTGGCAGCGGAGGGCGTGGAGTACGAGAAGCCCTTCTCCCGCATGCAGGCGCTCCAGCGGCGGAAGGCCCGCTCGACGTCCGGGTGGCGCTTGGAGCGTTCGTAGAGGGAGGCGGCGGCGCGGTCCAGTCCCTCGAAGTCGGCGCGGGGCACGTTCTTCAGGAGGGTGCGGGCCGCCCGTTCCTCGCAGCCGCCCTTTCCGTCCCGGCCGTAGGCGGCGCTCCGCTGCTCCGGCGTCAGTCCCGCCTCCCGTCGCGCGATCCAGCGCTCGCGCGCCTCGGCCCGAGGTTCGGGAACGGGGTGGTAGCCGTAGCGGCGGGCGGCCTCGGCCTCGATCAGGCCGTAACGGCCCCGGTGCGGCCAGCTCTTGGCCTCGGGGCGGGGCAGGCGCTTCCACTTCAGGCCCTTGTCGGCCATGCAGGACGCGATGAGGCGGTCCTGCGCGAGGGTGATGTGCGCCATCTGCGGGGAGTCCAGCGCGTAGGAGTCGAAGGGGAGGGTGAGTTCGCGGACCTCACGGGTCGGGAGTACGGGACGGGGGCCGGATGAGGACTCGGCGGCGTCGGACGGGGCCGGCCCCTTCTCGTCCGCGCATCCGGCGGTCAGCAGGAGCGCGGCGACAGCCAGTGCGGGCACCCCGCGCGAGCGCGGGGTGCCCCAGCCCTTGGGAGCCCTTCGGGTCACGGGCAGGACTTGTAGAGGGAGCTGGTGCGGTAGCCGACCCTGTTGTTGGACAGGTTGGCGTCCCAGCTCCACGGCTTGAACGTGTTGTGCGAGCCGCGGTTGTAATAGTCGGTCCACAGGGTCCACCAGCAGCCGCGGGTCAGGTTCTTCACCGAGCGGATGTGGTCGTTGACCCTGCCCCCGTTGTTGAAGCGGTTGTCGGAGAGCTTGTAGTCCGACTTGCAGAACTTCTTGTAGCCCCCGGTGTAGCTCGTGTACTGGTACGCGTGCAGCGGTGCGGGGCATGCCGCCGCCGCGGAGGCGGACGCGCCCGCGGCCGTTCCCCCGGACGCGCCCGCGGCCGTTCCTCCCCCGGACGTGCCCGTGCTGGCACCGGCCGCCGGTGCGAAGCTGAGCACGCCCGCGACGGTCAACGCTGCCGCGCCCAGCCCCAGTCGGATCTTCTGCCTCATGATGGTTCCCCCTTGGTTCCCCGTGTGCCGACGGGGAGGCGGTGGGGCCGGTCCGGCCCCGTCGTTCCGAGAGACGAAGCTACGGCGCGCGGGGCGCGCTGCCATCCCGCAGCGGATTGACCTCGCGAGGCAACTACGGGCGTACCACGGCCAGTTGACTACACCTGCCGTCACGGGGACCTCTACCGCCGTGGTACGAGAAGGCGTCAGCCGGTGAGGGTGCGGATCTCGCGCTCGGCGATCTCCCACAGCGGCACGCCGTCGCAGTTGCCGAGGATGACGCCGACCCAGCCGGTGTCCGGGTAGATGTTCCAGCTCGCCACGCTGCCGGGGTTCACGCCGGCGCGGCCGTTGACCCACTGGCCGTTGACGAGGCTGACCGGCATCATGTACGTCCCGAACGACGCGTCGGCGGGGGCCTGCCGCCCCTTCCGCAGGCCCCCGCCGCCCTGCGGGGCGAGCGGGATCTTGGGCCCGGTGAACAACTCGGCGTAGGGCCGGTCCAGCACCGTGCCGTCACGGAGCGCGTGCGCGAAGCGGACCAGGTCCGGCGCGGTGGCGAAGCCGCCGTCACCGGGTGCGTCGATGAAGTTGCGGCCCGGGTTCCTGCCGAGCTGGTTCGGGTCGGGGCTGCCCTGGTCCAGGTTGCGGACGGCGTCCACCAAGCTGCCGTCGGCGACTCGCATGTACGAGTGGGCGATGTGCTCGTCGGTGAGCCACTGCGGCCTGGTGTAGAACCCCGTACCGGTCATGCCGCAGCGCTCGAAGATGTGCTCCTGGACGTAGTCCCAGTACGTCGTGCCGGTCACGGCCTCGACGATCAGCGCGGGGATGGCGACCTCGGCCCCCGCGTGGTCGGTGGGGGTGCCGGGCGGGGCCACCAGTTTGGCCTTCCTGGCCCACCGTTCGTTGTACTCGCGCACCTCCTCGCGGCTGCGGAAGACGCGCTGCGGGTCCTCCTCCGGGGTGTTCAGCCCGGAGGTGCCGGAGAGCAGGTGGTGGATGGTCACCTGCTCGGCGATCTCCTTCGCGAAGCCCTTCAGATGGGTGCCCACCGTGTCGGAGAGCCGCACCTTGCCCCGCTGCGCGAGCTGCAGCACGGCCACCGCGCCGAACGGCTTGCCCGCTGAGGAGAGGTTGAACGCGATGCCCTCGTGGTTGCGGACCTTCCTCTCCCTGTCGGCCATCCCGTAGCTGCGCGACAGGATCGTACGGCCGCGGTGCGACAGCAGCACCACGCCGGAGAACTTGTCCTCGGCGGCCAGCTTCGCGACGTACCGGTCGTACGCCCCTCCCGGCCGGGCGTCCGGCGGGACGGCTCCGGAATCGGCACCGGCCTCGGCACCGGCGGCGGGCGGCGCCGCCACCGCCCGCTGGGTACCGGCCGCCGCCGCGCCGACGGCCGCCACCCCGCCCCACCCCAGCAGCTTCCGCCGGTTCACCCCGCGCGCGGATTCCGCGTCCATGCTCACGCCCTGCCTCTCCCGATCGACGAACCGACCGCCGACGCGCGGCGGTCCACGTCCCCAGGGAATGCGGGAGAGCGTTTCTGTGGCGTATGCGTTTTCCGATACGCCCGCGATACGTCCCATGGCGTAACCGCTCCTCGCGGTGAGGCGCGTGGTCGGAGATCCGCCCGAAGCCGTCGGCCGGGGCGCGACACGACGCCGTCCAGCAGGTGCTCGGCCTCCTCCCCGGCCATGCGAACGGGTACCGCATGGCGGCCGCCTTCGGTCGCACCGACGTCGCCGCCGGTCCGCGGCGCAAGCTGGTCTCGTCGGGAATCGTGCAGCCGCACCGGCGGAGGTACCTGCTCGCCCCCGACGGCCCTCGCGAACCCGACCGCGTATCCGGTCTTCCGCGCCAACGACGTGCGCCGGCCGGGAGCCGAGAGTCCCGTCCCCTTCGGACGGGCCGCTCGGCAGCGCCTCCTCCAGGGCGTGTCCCTGGGCCTACCGGCCCGCTGCGCACACGCGCACGCACGTACGCGCACGCACGGGCGCGGTGCCGTACCGCCCTACTGCGGCACGGCACCGGTGCCGGCACCGCACCCGTGGCCCGCCGTGCGTCAGTAGTCGACGCGGTCGGACTTCGCGACCCAGGTGTCGAACGGGGCGGTGCGGTCCGGCAGGTCGAGCTGTTCGACCTGCATCGGCCACATCTCGGAGGGCTTCTTCTCGAACAGGTCGTAGAACCTGCGGTCGTCGAACCCTGCCACCGCGGCGTCGTGCCGGTCGGCGGCGAAGACGAGCCGGTCGATACGCGCCCACAGGGAGGTGGCCAGGCACATCGGGCAGGGCTCGCAGGACGTGATCAGCGTGCAGCCGTCGAGGGCGAAGGTACCCAGCTCCTGGCAGGCCGCGCGGATCGCGTTGACCTCGGCGTGCGCGCTCGGGTCCAGGTTGGCGGTGACCTGGTTGTGCGCGTCGGCGACGACCCGGCCGTCCTTGACGATCAGCGCACCGAAGGGGCCGCCTCCGCTGGTCGCGCTGGTGGTGGCCAGCGCGATGGCCCGCTCCATCCAGGCGCGCTCGGATTCGCGGAGGCCCGGTTCCTGGGTACTGACGGTCATGAGTGCTCCTTGTCGGTGCTGGTACTGATACTGGTCCGGCTCTGCTCGAAGGTGCGCAGCAGGTCCGCCGCGACGCTCACCGCGATCGTGGCGGGCTCCTTGCCCGTGATCTCGGAGATGCCGATCGGGGTCTTGATCCGGTCGATGGTGGCGTCGTCGTGGCCGCCCTCGGTGGCCAGACGTTTGCGGAACCGCGCCCATTTGGCGGCGGAGCCGATGAGCCCGATCGAACCGAGGTGGTCGGTGCGCAGGGCCGCGTCGGCCAGCGCGGCGTCCTCCGCGTGGTCGTGCGTCATGATCAGGATGTGGGTGCCGGGGGCGAGCCCGGCGAGCACTTCCTCCGGCAGCAGGGGGGTGTGGTGGACGTGGACCCGCGCGACCGCGTCCGCGAGCGCGGCGAGCCGCTCGTCGGCGAGCATGTCGGCGCGGGTGTCGATCAGGTGCAGGTCGAGGTCGTGGCGGGCCAGGACGCGTGCCAGCTCCAGCCCGACGTGCCCGACGCCGAAGACCGCCACGGCCGGGACCACCGGCAGCGGCTCCAGCAGCACGGTGACGGTGCCGCCGCAGCACTGCACGCCGTGCCGGTTGGTGACCTTGTCGTTCAGCGCGAACTCCATCAGCTCCGGCTCTGGAACCGGCTCCGGCACCGGCACCGGCTCTGGAACCGGCTCCGGCACCGGCACCCGTTCCGGAACCGGCGTGCCGATCAGCTCGCGGGCGCGGTCGATCGCGGCGGCCTCGATGTTGCCGCCGCCGATCGACCCCCAGGTCCCGGCCGCGCCCACGACGAGCTTGGCGCCCGCCCGCCGGGGGGCGTGACCGCGCACGCCCGCGACGGTCACGAGCACGCCGGGCTCCCGGCGCTCCCGCAACCGCGCGACCGCGGCGACCCAGGTCATGTCAGGCATTGCTCAGGACACTCGCGCCCACGGCGACACCACCACCGTCGTCATCGCCGCCGCCGTCGGGCCGCGTGCCCCCGGCGCGAGCCGACTCGACCGCCCAGTACACGGCCTCCGGCGTCGCCGGGGAGGCGAGTTCCACGCTGACCCCGGCGGGCCCGAACGCGGCGGCGGCCTGCCGCAGCGCCTCCCGTACGGAGAACGCCAGCATCAGCGGCGGCTCCCCCACGGCCTTGGAGCCGTACACCGCGCCCTCCTCGGTGGCGTTCTCCAGCAGCGTGACGTGGAACTCCTCGGGCATCTCCGAGAAGCTCGGCAGCTTGTAGGTGCTCGCGGCCTGGGTCGTCAGGCGCCCGCGGTGCGGCCCGTCGCCGGTGTCCCAGCGCAGGTCCTCCAGCGTGAGCCAGCCCGCACCCTGCACGTAGCCGCCCTCGACCTGGCCGATGTCGATCATCGGGGAGAGGCTGTCGCCGACGTCGTGCACGATGTCCACCCGCCGGATGCGGTACGCGCCCGTGAAGCCGTCGACCTCGACCTCGGTCGCGGCGGCGCCGACGGCGAAGTACTTGAACGGGGAGCCCTGGAACGTCTGCGCGTCCCAGTGCAGGCCCTCGGTCCGGTAGAACCCCGCCGCCGAGAGCTGGACCCGCTGGAAGTACGCGGCGCGCACCAGGTCGTCCCAGGCCAGCTCCTTCTCGCCGCCCAGCGCACGCGCGACGCCCTCGACGATGCGTACGTCCGAGGCGTTCGCGCCCAGTTGGGAACCGGCCACCCGCAGCAGCCGTTCGCGGAGCTGCTCGCAGGCGTCCTTGATCGCCCCGCCGTTCAGATCGGCGCCCGAACTGGCGGCGGTGGCCGAGGTGTTGGGCACCTTGTCCGTACGGGTCGGGGCCAGCCGCACCTTGTGCAGCGGGATCCCGAGCGTGGTCGCCGCCACCTGCATCATCTTGGTGTGCAGGCCCTGGCCCATCTCGGTGCCGCCGTGGTTGATCAGGACCGAGCCGTCCTTGTAGATCAGGACCAGCGCGCCGCCCTGGTTGAAGGCGGTCAGGTTGAACGAGATGCCGAACTTGACGCCCGTGAGCGCGACCGCCCGTTTGGTGTGCGGGTGCGCGGCGTTGAACGCGGCGATCTCGCGCTCGCGGTCCGCGATACGGCCGTCGTCATGGACCTGCCGCCAGACGGTGGAGATCCGCTCGGGCTGCGTGACCGGCTGCCCGTACGGCGTCGACTGTCCCTGGCCGGGGCGGTAGAAGTTGCGCTCGCGCAGCTCCATGGGGTCCAGGCCGAGCAGCGGCGCGCACCGGCCCATGATGTCCTCGATCACGAGCATGCCCTGCGGTCCGCCGAAGCCGCGGAAGGCGGTGTTGGAGACCGTGTGGGTCTTGGCGATGCGTCCGGCGACGCGCGCGTGGGGGATCCAGTACGTGTTGTCGATGTGGCACAGCGCGCGGGCCAGCACCGGCTCGGACAGGTCGAGGCTCCAGCCGCCGTCCGCGACGAGCGTGGCGTCCAGCGCCTGGATGTGCCCCTCGGCGTCGAAGCCGATCCGCCACTCGGCGTGGAATCCGTGCCGCTTGCCCGACATGGTCAGGTCCTGGGTCCGGTTGAGCCGCATCCGCACGGGACGCCCGGTCAGCTTGGCGCCGAGCGCCGCGACCGCCGCGAAGCCGTGCGGCTGCATCTCCTTGCCGCCGAAGCCGCCGCCCATCCGCAGGCACTGCACGGTCACCTCGTGGCTGTGCAGCCCGAGCACGTGCGCGACGATCTCCTGCGTCTCCGAGGGGTGCTGGGTGCTGCTCTGGACGAACACCTGGCCGTTCTCGTCGATCTGAGCCAGCGCGGCGTGCGTCTCCAGGTAGAAGTGCTCCTGCCCGGCGAACTGGAACGTGCCGCTGAACACGTGCGCGGACTCGGCGAAGCCGGCGTCGACATCGCCGGTCACCATCACGGGCCGGGCGCCGTGGTAGCTCCCCGCCGCGATCGCGTCGTCCAGCGTGACCAGCGCGGGCTGCTCGTCCAGCTCGACCTCGACGGCCGCTGCGCCGATACGGGCGGCCTCCAGGGTCTCGCCGAGCACCCAGGCCACGGCGTGGCCGTGGAACATGACCTCGTCGGGGAAGAGCGGCTCGTCATGCTTCATCCCCGCGTCGTTGACGCCGGGCACGTCGGCACCGGTCAGCACGCGGACCACGCCGGGCACCGCGAGCGCGGCCTCCGTACGCAGCGCGGTGATCGTCCCGTGGGCCTTCATGACCTGGACCGGGTAGGCGTGCAGCACGTCCTTGGTGCGGTGGACCAGGTCGTCGGTGTAGAGCGCGGCACCCGTGACGTGCAGGGCCGCGCTCTCGTGCGGCAGCGGGACCCCGACGACGGGCTTCTCGGGACGCTCGGACAGATGACTCATGACGACACCGCCTCAAGGGATTCGGCGTACTCCGCGTACAGCTTCCGCAGGCTCTGGCCGAGCATCGCGGCCCGGTAGTCGGCGCTGGCGCGGTGGTCGCTCATCGGCGTGCCCTGGGCGCGCAGCAGTTCGGCCGCGGCCTCGACCGTCTCCGCCGACCACGGCTCGCCCTCCAGCGCCGCCTCGACGGCGAGGGCGCGGACCGGGGTGGCGGCCACGCCGCCCAGGCCGATACGGGCCTTCCGGACGATCCCGTCCCGGACGTCGAGCGCGAAGGCGGCGGCCACGCTGGAGATGTCGTCGAAGCGCCGCTTGGCGATCTTGTGGAAGGCCACGACCGGCGACAGCGGCAGCGGCAGGCGCACCGCGCGGATCAGCTCACCGGGACGCCGTACGCTCTGCCGGTAGCCGGTGAAGTAGTCGGCCAGCGGGACCTCGCGCTCGCCGTCCGCGTCGGCGAGGACCACCGTCGCGTCGAGCGCGAGCAGCACCGGCGGGCTGTCGCCGATGGGCGAGCCGGTTCCCAGGTTGCCGCCGAGCGTCGCGCTGTTGCGGATGAGCCGGGAGGCGAACTGCGGGAAGAGCTGCGCCAGCAGCGGGACCCGGCCGTCGAGCCGGCGCTCGATCTCGGTGAGCGTGAGGGCCGCACCGATCTCGATGTGATCGGACGTCGTCCGCAGCTCCCGCATCTCGGGCAGCCGGTCGAGGGCGATCACGCAATCGGCCCTGCGGGAGCGGATGTTCACCTCGACGCCCCAGTCGGTGCTCCCGGCGACGAGCACGGCGTCGGGCCGCTCGCGCAGCAGCCGCAGCGCCTCGGGCAGGGTGCCGGGACGCAGGAACACGCTGTCGTCCTGGGCGTACTCGGTGGCGACGGCTTCCGGCGGGGCCTGTTCGCGGCGCCGCGCCAGCGGGTCGTCCGCGGCGGGCGCGCCGACGGCGAACGCGGCGTCCCGGATCGGGCGGTAGCCGGTGCAGCGGCACAGGTTTCCGCTGAGCGCGTGCAGGTCGAACCCGTTCGGGCCGTGCTCGGCGTCGGGGCCGTCGGCAGTGGCGCCGTCAGCACCGCCCTCTGTGCCCCCGTGCGCACAGCGGCCGGGCCGGTAGTACTCGGCGGCCATGCTGCACACGAAGCCCGGCGTGCAGTAGCCGCACTGCGATCCGCCGCGTACGGCCATCTCCCGCTGCACGGGGTGCAGCGTGGGCAGGGTTCCCGGGGCACCCTCGGTGGCGAGGCCTTCCGAGGTGACGATCTCCTGCCCGTCGAGGGCCGCGACCGGAGCCAGGCAGGCGTTGACCGCCACCCAGTCGGTGGGCTTGTCCACTCCGGGACGGGCGACCAGGACCGAGCACGCGCCGCACTCCCCCTCGGCGCAGCCCTCCTTGCTCCCCGTGAGACCGCGCTCACGCAGGAAGTCCAGGACCGTGGTGTGGGGTGTGGCCGGGGAAATCGGCAGCTCCTCCCCATTGACCGTGATCCGCGCGGCTACCATGCGGCATCACCATTTCGGCGCGCGGCCGTCATTTCTGTTCCAGTCGCCATTTCAGGGGCTTTCTCTTTCTGTGGCGCAGCGTGAGAACCCGGGGTGCGAAACCAGCACGCCACGACGTGCCGCGGACGGGAAAGGGAATTCAAACGACACCGGCGGCGCGCCTCGCGTCCGCCGGAAAGAGGCTGCTCAGCAGTCGTGCGCGATACGGCCCGGAGTCCAGGCGGCGCGCCTGACGAGGCGATTCAGATCGGGATCCGAAATGGTGGACATCCGACATCGCCTCCTTCCATGTGTTCGCGAGCCGGTGCGACCGGAGCCAACCGGTGCGACCGAAGCTAATTTGCGGCGGATCCCCCGGTCAACCCTGTGCGCGAGAGATCGATATTGCTTCAGAGGAAGCCATGAAGCCACCCCCGGCACCTCCCCCGGCCTTGGTGATTCCTACAACCCGCCGGACGTACGGTGCTGGAGGTGTCGCCCGCGGAAATGCCTCCCGGAGACGCCGCGCACCGTCGGCGTCGAGGGCCGCTGGAGGCACGGGGGGGGGGGAACGGAGGGGCGAACGGAGCTGAACGCCCCCACCACGGCGGAACACGCCGCGACGGCGCTGGGGTTGCCCTTCCGGCGGGTGTCGCTCGCGGACTCGCCCGGGGCGTGGGACGAGCACGCGCTGGACGCGAGCGCGGGCGTGCCCGTACCCGTGCCGGACCGGGCGCGGTGCTGGCTGAACCGGTACCGGACAGGCGAGAGGATCCCTTCCGCACAAAGGACGGCGCCGGGACGGTGCATCTGCTGGCCTGCGTACGGACCGTCGCGGTCGCGCGGCTCTTCCTGTGAGCCGTCAGAGGCGTGCCACTGAGCTGTCAGGGGCGTACCGCGCTCAGGGCCGTGAGCCACCGGGCCGCCGACGAACTCACGGCGGAGGGCCTCGCGGTGCGGGTGATCGACCTGTACTCGCTCAAGCCCGTCGACGCCGGAGCGCTGCACAAGGCGGCAGCGGCGACGGGCTGTCTGCTGACCGTCGAGGACCACGTGCCGGAGGGCGGGCTGGGCGACGCGGTCGCGACGGCCTTCGCGGACGGCCGTCCGGCACCGCGCATGGTGCGGCTCGCGGTGGACACCGTGCCGGGCCCGGCCACCCACGCCGAACGGTTCCGCGAGGCGGGCATCGACTCCTCGGCGGTCGCCGCCGCCCTCCGGCGGCTCACCGACCGGCGGCCCGACTGACCGACCGACCCGACCGACCGCCGGGGCCGAGCGCCTCACCATGAAGCCCGAAAAGGGGCTTATGCCCTTTAACTGCTCTTGGCGTTTTATCAGCCTTTCTGCGAGGAAAGGCAGGCTATGCTCCTTCTTCCTGCCTCGATCACCCCGTGGGAGATCTGATGACCGCCCATCAGCAGGCCGCGGCGCACGCGCCGGAGGCGTCCGGGCTGAGCCGGCTCCTGTCCGACGCCGCCGACCGGCACCCCGGCAACGGGATCCGTTTCGGTTCCGGATCACCCGGGGCCCCGTGCACGTACCCCGAACTGCTGGAGAAGGCTCTTCGGCTGCTCGCGGGGCTCCGGGAGAGCGGGGCGGAGCCGGGCCGCCCCGTCGTGGCGCTGCTGCACGAGCCCGCCGATTTCGTCCCGGTGTTCTGGGCCTGCGTGCTGGGCGGCATGCCGATGTGCCCCATGAGCACCGGGAGCGGCGACGCGCGGGATCCGGCGGAGCGCCTGGGCGAGGTGACCGGGCTGCTGGACGCCCCGCTGACGGTCACGACGGAGGCGCTGAGCCGTCCGCTCGCGGGGGCGGGCGGACGCGTGGTGGCGCTGGAGCGGCTGTCGGCCGGGCCGTCCGGGGACGGCCTGCCGGATCCCGGCCCCTCCCCCGCCGCCCCGGAGGATCCCGCGCTCTTCCTGCTGACGTCGGGCTCCACCGGGGTGCCGAAGGCCGTACGTCTCACGCATGCCAATCTGCTCGCGTCCATGCGCGCGAAGGCCGGTCTGCTCGCTCTCTCCGAACGGGACACCGCGTTCAACTGGGTCTCGTTCGACCATGTCGCCGCCTGGGAAGGGCACCTGCTCCCGCTCGCGGTGGGCGCCGCGCAGGTGCAGACCGCGCCGGAATCCGTGATGGCCGACCCGCTGGAATGGCTGCGGACCATCGACGCGCACCGGGTGAGTCTCACGTTCACGCCGAATTTCCTCCTCGGGGAGATCAATACGGCGCTGGATTCGCGTACGTCACCCTTGGACGCCGATCTGAGCTGCGTGCGGCACATCCTGTCCGGAGGGGAGGCCAATCCCGTGGCCACCGGCGTCGCGTTCCTGGAGAAGCTCGCGCCGTCCGGGCTCGGCGGGAACGTGCTGCATCCCGCTTTCGGGATGACGGAGACCTGCGCGGGCAGCATCGTCAACGTGGAATTCCCGGAACGCGACCGGGGCGCGGAGACCGCCGCCGTCGGCCGCCCCGTGAACGGGCTGGAACTCCGGGTGGTGAACGAGGCGAATCTCCCCGTCGCCGAAGGGCAGATGGGCGAGGTCCAGGTGCGCGGCCCGATGGTGACCGGCGGATACGAGAACAATGCCGCGGCCACGGAGGGCGCGTTCACCGATGACGGCTGGTTCCGCACCGGCGATCTCGGGCGGCTGGACGACGGCCGCCTCACGCTCGTGGGCCGCAGCAAGGACACCGTCATCGTCAACGGCGTCAGCTATTCCGGCCGTGCCATGGAAGCGGTCGTCCGGGAAGTCCCCGGCGTCGACGAGACCCATGTGGCGGCGTTCGCCGTGTGCCCGCCCGGCAGCGACACGGAGAAACTGGCGGTGCTCTTCGGCAGCACTCTCGCCGATGAGAGCGAGAACGGCCTGCACGACCTGGTAACCGCCGTACGGGGCGCGGTCGTCCGGCGTTGGGGATTCCGGCCGGACATCGTGCTGCCGCTCCCCCGGTCCGCTTTTCCCCGGACGAGTCTGGGAAAGGTCCAGCGGTCGCGGCTGCGCGAGCGTCTGCGGAACGGTGAATTCGACGAGCGGCGCGCCGAGGTCGACGCGCTGCTCGGACGGATGGCGGAGGAACGCACACCGCCGCGGGGCGGGACCGAATCCACCATCGTCGATGTCTTCGCCGAGATCTTCCCCGAGGACGCCGCCGCCATCGGGGCCACGACGAACTTCTTCGACCTCGGCGGCACCTCCCTCGACATCCTGCGCCTCTCCCGCCTGATCGACCAGCGCTTCCACGGGACGTCCGTGCCGCTCTCGACCCTGATGACGGCCCCGACCCCGCGCGCGCTCGCCGGGCTCGTCGAGGGAGAGCGCACCAGGGCCCGTACGGCGTACGACCCCGTGGTCCCGCTCCAGACGACGGGCGGACGGACGCCGCTGTTCTGCGTGCACCCGGGGGTCGGCGAGGTGCTGGTGTTCGTGAACCTCGCGAAGTATTTCGCCGGTGACCGGCCCTTCTACGCCCTGCGCGCGCCCGGATTCCACCCGGGCGAGAGGCCCTTCGGCACCTTCGCGGAAATGGCCTCGGTCTACACGGAGGCGATCCGCGCACGGCAGCCGCACGGCCCCTACGCGATCGCGGGCTACTCCTTCGGCGCCGCCGTCGCCTTCGAGATCGCGAAGATCCTCGAAGCCGACGGGGAAGAGGTCCGGTTCCTGGGGAACTTCAATCTGCCGCCGCACATCCGGCAGCGCATGAACGAGCTGGACTTCGCGGAGACCGCCGTCAATCTCGCGATGTTCCTCGAACTGATCGGTGAAGAACAGGCCGAGTCGATTCCGCCGCGCATCCGTGAACTGCCGGAACACGAACAGATCGCCACGCTGCTCCGCTCCGCGGCCCCGGAACGCTCCGCGCAATTGGGTCTGGACCAGCGGCAGTTCACCGAATGGGCCCGCCTCGCCTCGCATCTCACGGGACTCGGCCGCACCTACGAGCCGTCCGGCAGCGTCCGCGCGATGAGCGTCTTCTGCGCCGATCCGCTGCACGGCACCCGGGAGGAATGGGTCCGGAAACTGCACGGCTGGAACGCGTTCACGGACGAGCCGAACCGCTTCATCGACGTTCCCGGCGAGCACTACACCCTGATGGGCCCGACCCACGTCCCCACGTTCCAGGAAATCCTGCGCGTCGAGATCGGCCGCGCCATGGGGGACGGCTGAACCGCGCATCCACCCGAACCCGTCCACGACAACCGCGAGGGACACGCCCCATGCCCGAACCGTCCTCCTCCCCGCACCCCGGCACGGTGGAATCCCGGGTCCGGCACCTCTACGAAGTCTTCAACACCGGCGAACTGACGCGCATGCTCGACTATTTCGCCCCCGACGTGGAAATCGTCCACCCCCTGGGCGTACGCGAGATCGGGCCCGGAATCGCCGGGGTCAAGCGCGGGCACGACGAGGCCCGCGCGTTCTTCGAGCAGGCACCCCGCACCCGAGGGCCGATGCGGCTCGACCCGGACGAGTTCCTCGTCGCCGGGAACAGGGTCGTCGTGTTCGGCACCCGCGAGGTGCATTCCCTCGACGGCCGGAGCGCCGTACTCGACTTCGTCCATTCCTGGACGCTGGCCGACGGGAAAGTCACGCGATTCGAGGACCATTTCGACACCATCGAGATGTGCCGCCTGCTGCGCCCCGAGAAGTTCGACCACCCGGACTGGCACTAGAGCGCGGCGACCGGAGTCCAGATGCGCGCGGCAGTCGTCACATCCCCCGGCCGGCCCCCGCGATACGGCACGGCGGCCGAACCCCGGCCCGCCCCCGGCGAGGTCGTCCTCGACGTCGTGGCCGCGGGGCTCCACCCCGTCGTACGGGCGCTGGCGTCGGGCGCGCACTACGCGTCGGACGGCTCCTGGCCGCACGTCCCCGGCATCGACGGCGTCGGACGCCGCCCCGACGGCACCCTCGTCCACTTCTCCGGTCTGGCCCCCGGGCGGGGCAGCATGGCCGAACGGGTCGCCGCGCCCGAGGCCGCGCTCGTACCGCTGCCCGAGGCGCCACCCGGCACACCGCCCGGGATCTGCGACCCCGTCCAGATCGCCGCGCTGGTGAACCCGGCACTCTCGGCCTGGCTCGCGCTGCGCCTGCGCGCATGTCTCCGGCCCGGCGAGAACGTGCTGGTCCTGGGCGCCACCGGCTGCGCCGGACGGATGGCCGTCCGCCTCGCCCACCTCGCCGGAGCCGCCGACATCGCCGCCGCCGGACGCGACCGGACGGCGCTCGGCGAACTGCCCGCGCTCGGCGCCACCCGCACGGTCGCCCTGGACGGCGGCACGGAGGACGATGCCCCCGATGACGGCAGCCGGGCGGACGGGGACCCGGAGGACGGCGGCACCGCGCTGGCCGAGGCCGCCGCGCGGGCCGATGTCGTCGTCGACTACCTGTGGGGGCCCGTCACCGAACGGGCGCTGGCCGCGGTCCTCCGGCGGCGCGACCGGGCCCGCAGCGGGCGCAGCCTGCGGTGGGTGCAGGTCGGGGACGCGGCCGGTCCGGACATCACGCTGCCCGCGCGGGCGCTGCGCCAGCGGGACCTCGAACTCCTCGGCAGCGGAATAGGATCCGTCGCGCCGGAGGCCGTGCGCGGCGCCACCCGGGAGCTGATCTCGACCCTCCCCGAGACCGGCCTGCGCGTCGCCGCGCAGGCCGTGCCCCTGGACGGGATCGAGCGCGCCTGGCCGCTGCGGCGGTCCGGCACCCGCGTCGTGCTGGTGCCCTGACGGCCCGCCCGGACAGCGACCCGGGGGCCTACCTGTAGACGTACTGCCGTCTGTGGTCCAGCACCATGCGCGGCGTGACGGTCCACTTCATCGCGCTGTGGAACGGTTCGAGCGGGGTGTCGAGCCCGGGCACCCCGGGCGACGGCGAGGACGTGGGCGCGTAGTGGCGCACGGAGGGGTACCTCGCCTGCCAGTCCGCCCAGATCTTGTCGACGTAGCTGTGGTTCAGGAAGAACGCCGGGTCGTTCGGGGACGAGCCGGTGGACATGTTGCCGCCGATCCACGCGTGCGCGGAGCCGTGCATCGCGGCGCGCCGGAAGGCCCACCCCTCCAGATAGCCGCGGAAGGCGGGCGTCGTCCGGTCGAACGGAGGCTTGTCGTAGCGCCTGTGCCCCAGGGTGCTCCGTACGTCGGCGGGGCCGGACGGCCGCCGGACGCGGCGCCCGATGTCCCGGCGCAGGAAGTCGCGGTCGTCCTCGCTCACCGTCACGGGCCAGTTCCCGGTGGAGGCGGCGAACGGCCCGGTGAGCACCTCGCCCTCCTGCGGGTCGTCCTCGTCGTCGAGTTCCGGCCGGTGGTAGCCGTCGCCGCCCAGCAGGTCGTCCGTGAAGGGGACCGCGCCGACGGTCTGCTGCCTGCTCCAGTCCCAGTACGGCAGCGCACGCGCCCCGGCGTCGCGGAGCTGCTCCTCGAAGAGGTTGAGATAGGCCCGGTGCCACGGGAGGAACGCGGGGCTCATGTGCGCACCCCACTCGGGGGTGACGAACGCCTGCTGGTGGACGGCGACGAAGAAGTCGTAACGCCCGTCGTCCTTCAGCGCCAGCAGCGCGTCGACGAAGCTCTCGCGTTCCGCCCGGGAGAGGGCGGCGACGTTCTTGCGTACGACCGGGCGCCGCCGCGGAGCCGTACGGGAGCGGCCGGAGGACGGGATCTGCAGCTCTGCGGGGACGTCGGGGAGACGGGCCGGGGGCGCCTGGAGCGAGGCGCCGTGGAGCTGGCGCACGGCGTCCCTCGCGAGGTCCATCAGGTCCGGATACGTCTCGTGCGCGTTGAGGATGCTGATGAACTCGCCCCCGTGCGCCATCACCATCAGCGGCTGGTCGTCGAGCAGCACCGCCTTCTTCAGCAGGCCGTGGCCCATCTTGTCGCCGGGGCAGACGGTGACGGTGTGCCCGCGATAGCCGACGGTGGTGCACCACCCCGGCGATGTCGGGCCGTCGGGCCCCGGGATCGGGGCAGGAGCCGGAGCCGGGGCCGGAGCCGGGGCGGCGAACCCCTGTCCCTCCGTGGCCCCCAGCACCACCGCGGTGGCACCGCCGGCCGCCAGTCTCAGAGCAGCGCGTCTGTTCACGACATCCATGTCGGTCACCCCTACCAACGGCGCCGGGGAGACCTCACCCTGACCCCGCTGACCGCAGTAACCGCGTCACCGCGATGGCTGAGGCCGCACGAGGCCGCACGGGCACCCGATATCTGTGGCGTCTGCGCCCGGGCGCGGGTGAGAATGCGGCTGGTGCGGCGCCGGGGAGGGAGCCCCGGAGACCGCGCCGTTTCTGTGATTCCCCGATTCCCGATTCCCCGATTCCCCGATTCCCCGAGGAGGGTGCTGTGTCCGTACGGTCGAGGGCTGCCGCCACTGGTGCGGCCGTCCTGGTCCTGGCCTGCGCGGTCACCGGCTGCGCGGGGGACGCGGACGCCGGGCCGCCGCGCGCCGAGCCGTCGAAGGCGGGCGGGCCCACGGCACCCGTACCGCCGCCGGGCAAGGAGGCGACGGAGATCAGCGTCCCGCTGGACCGTTACGGCCCGTCGCCCGGCGAGCTGGAGACCATCAGGGCCGCCGAGGACGTGCTGACCGGCCGGTGCATGCGCGGCAAGGGCGTGGAGTGGAAGACGGCGCCGAGAGTGCCCGGGGAGGAGACCCAGCCGCGCAACCGCCGCCGTTACGGGGTCGTCGAACCCCGGATCGCGGAGATCTACGGCTACCACATGCCCGCCGAACGCCCGGCGGTGGCGAGGCGGGCAGCGGCCGAGAAGGCGCGCGAGAAGGGGCTCGGGGCCGCCGCGCGCAAGGCGGCCCACGGGTCGGGGAAGGCGCCGGGCGGCTGCGTGCGGAAGGCCAAGGAGACCCTGACGCGTGGCCTGCCCGACGCCGACTACGGCCTGCTCGACTCCACGCTCGGCGCCACCTACGACCGGGCGCTCAAGGAGCCGGAGGTCGTACGGGTGTTCCGCGCCTGGAGCGCCTGCATGAAGAAGGGCGGCTACGACTACCCGGGCCCGATGCAGGCCATCACGGACGCCCGGTGGCGCAAGGGGGACCACGTCTCGCGCGAGGAGATCCGGCAGGCGCGGGCGGACGTGCGCTGCAAGGAGCGGACCGGCCTGGTGGCGGTCTGGAACGCGGCGGAGACCCGCGTCCAGCGCGCGGCGGTGAAGGCCGAACCGGCCGCTTTCGAGAAGCTGGAAAAGGCGCGGAGCGCGTGGGTGGACGCCGCGAAACGGGTGCTGGAGAAGGCCTGAACGCGCCGCGCCGACCCCCTTCCCGTTGAGTCGCAGGAGCAATGGCGAACCGGCATCCCGAGCGGGGAAGCTCGCACCCCAACTCTCTTTACCACCCTCTGATTTGCTGCTTTACTCATCTTCACGCGGGCTCTCCGGAAATCGAAGCCCGATTCTTTGGCATTCTCTCTGGCAAATGAAGGATGGCTTCATGAAGCGCAAGTTCGTCGGGGCCCTGGGGGCCCTGTCGTTGGGTGCGGCCTCGCTGCTGGGCACGGCCTCGGCCGCGTACGCCCAGGAGGAGGGGACGGCCTCGGCCCAGGACGCGCAGCTCCAGTTCTCCTGCCCGTCGGTGAGCCTGTGCCTCTTCCAGTACGACAATTACGGGGGCTCCCGGCTCGTCATTCCCGAGCGGCAGAAGACCCCGGACCTCGCGGCCCGCGGCTTCGACAACAAGGCCAGCTCGATGGCGAACCAGACGGGCTCCGAGATCATCCTCTTCCAGCTCGCCAACTACTCGGGCATCCAGTACACGGCGAAGCCGGTCAGCTACGACAAGACCTTCTCCAACAACAACTTCGACAACAGGGCCAGCTCGGTCTACTGGCGCTGACCGGGCGGCGTGCGGGGCCCGTCTGGCCTAACGCGAGGTGCGCCGGGCGGTGACACACGATCAGATGTGGCCCATGCACAACTCCATCGCAGCCGCGTCCAGGTCCCACCGCCGTCTGCTCGCCTCAGGAGCCCTGCTCACCTCCCAGTTGCTCCTGCTGACCCTGCCCGCGACCTCCGCGGTCTCCGCGCCGGCCGGGGACACCAACGAGACGAGGCCGAGCCCGGGCTCGGCCCACATGGGCGCCGGGGTCCTCCTCCACGAGGGGACCCACGGTGCGCCCGTCTCCACCCGCGTCGCCCGGACCGAGGGCGTGGACGTCTCCAGCCATCAGGGCAACGTCGCCTGGCGGACCCTGAGGAAGAGCGGCGTCAAGTGGGCCTACGTCAAGGCCACCGAGGGCAAGTCCTACCGCAACCCGTACTTCGCCCAGCAGTACAACGGCTCGTACAAGTCGGGCATGATCCGCGGGGCCTACCACTTCGCGACCCCGAACACGTCGAGCGGCGCCACCCAGGCGAACTACTTCGTCAAGCACGGCGGCGGCTGGTCCAAGGACGGCAAGACGCTGCCGGGCGTGCTCGACATCGAGTACAACCCCTACGGATCGACCTGCTACGGCAAGTCGTCCCGTCAGCTCGTCTCCTGGATCCGCGACTTCCTGAACCGGTACAAGGCCCGCACCGGGCGCCAGGCCGTCATCTACACCTCCACCAACTGGTGGAAGCGCTGCACCGGCAACTACGGCGGCTTCGCCTCCCGCCACCCGCTGTGGGTCGCGCGCTACGCCTCGTCCGTCGGGCCCCTCCCGGCCGGCTGGAAGTTCCACACGATGTGGCAGTACACCTCGCGCGGTCCGACCGTCGGGGACCACAACAGATTCAACGGCTCGCTGAAGCGCGTCAAAGCCCTCGCCAACGGCTGACGCCCCGCCCGGCGCCCCGGATGCCTTACGGCATGCCGGGGCGCCGGGCGCTGATGTTGAACATCCAGGTGATCCCGAACCGGTCGACGACCGAGCCCGCCTCGTCGCCCCAGAGCTGCCGTTCCAGCGGCAGGGTGACGGTTCCGCCCTCGGACAGCTTCTGGAAGTAGCCGCGCAGTTCGCTCTCGTCGTCGCCGCCCAGGAAGACCGCCACGTCGTTCCCCGGCCGGTAGGGCGGGTGGCCCGGCCTGTGTGCGGGGAAGTCCCACGCCATCAGCGTGTGTCCGGCGGGGGTGTCCAGCCGGGAGTGCATGACCTTGTCGGCGTCGGGCGCGTCCGGTGAGCCGAAGTCCGCGACGGTTCCCAGCTCCAGTTCGCCCCCGAATATCTGCCGGTAGAACTCCATCGCCTGCCGGGCGTCGCCGTCGAACATGAGGCACGGATTGATCCGAGATCCCACCAGAGACCCTCTCGCGTCGCGTGACCGCCCGGGCCGCCCGGAGGTCGTCGGATCAAGGTCTCACCGAATGACGACACCTCCTGTCACGTTGCGGAGGGCTTTCAGGCCGTACGCCCGCCGGATTCCTCCGTCTCCAGGCCCAGCGCGTCCGCCAGGTCCTGCACATTGGTGAACGTGTCCCCCGCCGGGAGGCGGGCGGCCACGTCGAGGAGGCGGTCCGGGGCGTGGTTGCGCCGCAGGCAGGCGAGGACCGCGGAACGGTCCGCCGGATAGATCCCGCGCTCCAGATGGCGGGCCAGGTCGCTGCGCAGCGCCACGCTCTCCGAGGTGGCCAGCGGGGCCTCCGGGGCGCGCCCGGCCTCGGGCTGGTCGTCACCCGCGGGCTGGAGCTCGTGTTCCTCCTCGACCCGGAGCGCGCGGTCCGCCTTGAGTTCCCCCTGCATCTCCTTCTTGATCTCGTCGTCACGTACCGGGCTCATCTTGTCCCTGCCGTGCTGCGTCATTTCCGATCCCCTTCCCTCGAATCGAATTCCCCGGGCGGGTGCCACGCTCCGTACGGCGTATACGCGCGACCCTCCGGAAAAAGGTGGGTATCGGGCGATCCGTGTGTGCCGGGAAACGCGGGTAACCCGGCAGGCACCGTGCGGCGAGCGCGTACAGGAGTGCTGGTCGGAGCGGTGCTCGGGAAGGAGCCCGGAACCGATGGAAACATATGCGCAGGACCTGGCGGTGATGCGCGACCATCTGGTCGGCATCGTGCCGCTGCTGCTGGGCATCGGGATCGTCATCGCCCTGATCGGGGCGGTGTGGCTCGGCAAGAGAATACGCCGCCGCGAGCCCGCGCCCCCTTCCCCGGAATCCCAGCCGAGGCTGCCCGAAACGGGGCCGGTCGGCGAGGTCCAGGAATCCCGCATGCCCGACGAGATGCCCCGCGACGGGGTGCGGCGCCTCCCCCACGAGGGCGTCCGCGACTACGGCTCGGCCACCGACGACTCCCCGGAGGGCCACGGGCACAGAAGGTGGACGCCGGGGAACAGCGGCTCCTTCGGCAGCGGCGGCCCCGGGAGCGCCTGACGCCCCCCTCCGGAGCGCCTCGCCCGGTGCCGGAGCGTCGGCGCGGTCTCACCTGGTACCAGCGCTGTGCCGCGCGGTCCCGTCGACGACGTGACGCAGGACGTCGCAGGCGTACTGGGCCTCGTCCATCAACCGGGTCGCCTCCGCCAGGAGGATCCCGTACGGCTGGGAGGGGTCGCTCAGCGGCAGCTCGGTCCGGCGGGCGCCGGCGACCAGTTCCTCGCGCTTGTCCCGCGCCGTCTCGGCACAGGCGCACGCCTCCCGGGCCTGCTGCGCGAGATCCTTCCCGTCGATCTCGGCGAACCGGCAGATGATCCTCGCGAGCGCTTCGAGCAGGTCCGCGTAGTCCGTCAGGAAGCCGCGGCTCTCCTCGCCGTCCTCCTCGCGGCGCCATTTGCTCAGCGTGCGCGTCATCGACGCCACCTGGTAGGTGACGCGTTCCAGGGCGTCGATCAACGCCTGATAGTTGTCCAGCCCCTGGTCATGGGTGCTGCCGGGCAGGTGGCGGCGCGCGTTGTAGAAGCGGCTCTCCCAGGCCGTGGCGAAGGCCGAGCGGCTGTGCGTGACCGTGGTGCCCAGGGCAGTGGCGCGCTTCCGCCAGTTGTCGGAGCGCTCCTCGTCCCAGTCCTCGTCGCGCAGCGCCGGGTGGATGTCGTCCAGGAGCCCGACCAGGGCCTGGGCCAGCATGCGGATCCCATGCTCGGCCCGGCGGTAGCGGACCGGCGGCCAGACGCCGAGGTTGATCACGAGCGCGACCGCGCAGCCGATACCGACCAGGGCGAGGATCTCGCCGAGCTGGGTGAGCCGCTGTGCCGTGCCGCTCGCCGCGGCGTACGCGGAGAACGCGAAGAAGGCCGCCGTCGTCACCTGGCCGCCCTGCGGGCCCAGCGTCGGCCACCGCCCGATGACCAGGGCGATCAGCGCGACCAGGACGAACGTCAGCAGGTCGGGCCCGGCCAGTAGCCCCAGGCCCGCCTGGACGAAGACCCCCAGGCCCACGGCGCCCAGGTAGCGCAGCGCCTGGTGCAGCGACTGGTAGGCGGTCACCTGCGTGATGAGCACCGCGGAGAACGGCGCGAACGCCGGGGACGTCGCGGCCATGACGTCATGGGCGAGGTACCAGGAGATGCTCGCCGCGAGGGCGCTCTTGCCGATCAGCTCCAGCGTCTGGCGCTCCAGTCCCCCGGGCTGTCTCACCCGAGACGCCCACGCGCGCACGCGGCGCCGACGCTCCGTCACGGAGGTACGTTCGCGGCCCATCGTCCGACCTTGCCCCCGATTCCTTTCCCGTTGCCGGGCCGGGAGCGCTGCGTCTCCCGGCCTCCTCTCCGGTGTCCGGGTGGACCGCACGGGGAGCCGCACACATGAGGCCGCGGACCCGCCGTTGCCCGTGCCGCGGTTTCCCGCGTCATGAGGCGGTCACCCGCTCCGGGACGAGAAGCCGGAGGAGGAGGCATCATGCTCAAAGCCATCGCAGACGTGCTCAGGGCCATCGGCGGCGCCATCGCCACGGTGGTGACGCTGCCGTTCCGCGCCGTGGCCCGGCTCCTGGGCGGGGCGTCCCGCAGCGCGCACGGCCGCCACTGAAGCGCGGCCGCGGGCCGTCCGTCTCCTACGGCCGTCCCGAGGTTACTGACCGGTCGGCGGCGCGGCCGTCCGGTGGCGGAGGTAGCGGATGACGGGGTGACCGGGGGCGTGGGTGACCTCCGTGCGTACGCCGTAGACGTCCTGGATGAGGGAGGGAGTGAGCACGTCGGCCGGGGTGCCTTCGGCCACGGTGCGGCCGTCGCGGAGGACGAGCAGGCGGTCGCAGTACATCGCGGCGAGGTTGAGGTCGTGCAGGGCGATCACCGTGGTGACCGGGAGGCTCACGACGAGGTCGAGCAGGTCGAGCTGGTGCTGGATGTCCAGGTGGTTGGTGGGCTCGTCGAGGAGGAGTTCGCGGGGCTCCTGGGCGAGCGCCCGGGCGATCTGGGCGCGCTGGCGTTCGCCGCCGGAGAGGGTGTGCCAGGACTGGGCGGCCCGGCCGGTCAGGCCCGTACGTTCCAGGGCGTCCGTGACGGCCGGTCCGTCGGCGCCCGGGGCCGGGGACCACGCGCGGCGGTGCGGGATACGGCCCAGGGCCACGACCTCGCGGACGGTCAGCTCCGTCTGGGTGTGCGCGTGCTGCTCGACGGCGGCCACCCGGCGCGCGGTGGCGCGGCGTCCGACCTGCGGCAGGGGCCTGCCCTCCAGGGTGACGACCCCCGTCGAGGCGGCGAGCACGCCGGAGAGCAGACGCAGCAGTGTCGACTTTCCCGAGCCGTTGGGGCCGAGCAGGCCGACCGTCTCGCCGGGGCGGAGGGAGAGCGTGACGCCGTCGACGATGAGGCGGCCGTCGGCGCGCCGCCCCACGCGCTCGGCGCGCAGCCCGGGGTCGGGGCCGGGCGCGGGCTCGGGGCCTGCGATTTCCGGGCGCCGTGTCCGTTCGTTCGTGCTCATGCCCGCCTCCGGTCGCGGTAGAGAACGGCCACGAAGGCCGGGACGCCGATGAGGGACGTGACCACGCCCACCGGCACCTCCTGGGGATCGACCACGGTGCGGGCGAGGGTGTCCACCCACACCAGGAACACGGCCCCGGCCAGCGCCGTGACCGGCAGCAGACGGGCGTGGCCCGGCCCGGTGAGCGCGCGGGTGGCGTGCGGGAGCACCAGGCCGACGAAGCCGATCGCCCCGGCGCAGCTCACCAGCGCCGCGGTCAGCAGCGCGGTCACGCACAGCAGGACGAGACGGGCACGGCCCACCCGTACGCCCAGCCCGGCGGCGGCCTCCTCGCCGAAGGCGAAGGCGTCCAGCGTGGTCGCGTGCCCCAGGCAGACCACGAGGGCGACGGCCAGTACGCCCGCGCACAGCAGCACTTGGCCCCAGCCGGCCCCGGAGAGCGAGCCGAGCAGCCAGAACAGCACGCCCTTGGTGGTCTCGGCGTCCGCGGACGTCAGCACGATGAACGAGGTCAGCGCCGAGAAGAGCTGCATGGCGGCCACGCCGGACAGCACGACGCGGTCGGGGCTCGCGCCCAGCGTGTGGCTCAGCACCAGGACCATCGCGAAGGACAGCAGCGCCCCCGCGAAGGCGCCCCCGGACAGCGACACCGCCCCCGCCCCCGTCCCGAGCACGGCCACGGCGACCGCGCCCGTGGAGGCGCCGGAGGAGACGCCCAGCACGAAGGGGTCGGCGAGCGAGTTGCGCAGCAGCGACTGCATCACGGCGCCGCACAGCGCGAGTCCTGCGCCGCAGATCGCGGCGAGCACGGTGCGCGGCATCCGCAGGTTCCACACGATGCCGTCCCGCAGCGGGGTGAGCGCGCTCCGCTCCCCTCGGAAGTGGGCCGCGACCGATGTCCACACGTCGGCGGTGGAGATGTCGGCGGGCCCGATGGTCACCGCGAAGGCGACCGACACGGCCAGTGCCGCGAGGCCCGCGCAGGACAGCAGCAGCGGCGTACGGACGCCCGTGGCCGGGCGGATCCGCGGTACGCCCGTCCCCCGGCGGGCCCCGGTCAGGCCCGTCACTTGGCGAACCCGAGGTCGCGCAGGCCGTCGGCGACCTGCTCGACTCCTTCGACGGTGCGGATCGAGGGATTCATCGCCTGCCCGCTGAGCAGGATGTACCGCTTCTCGCGCACCGCCGTCAGGTGCCGGGTGGAGGGGTTCTTCTCCAGGTACGCGATCTTGGCCTTCGCGCTCTCCGCCGTCTCGGACTTCCTCGTCAGGTCGCCGAGGACGATGACGTCCGGGTCCCGGTCGGCCACCGTCTCCCAGTTGATCTGCGGCCACTCGTCCCGGGTGTCGGAGAAGGCGTTCTTCGCGCCGACGGCGCGGGTGATCGCGCCGGGCGCGCCGCAGCAGCCGGCGAGGTAGGGCGACTGGGCGTTGGCGAACCAGTACATGAGGGTGGTGTCGCGGACTTCGAGGCCGTCGGTGGCCTTCCGTACGCGCTCCTTGAGCCGCGCGACGAGCCGGTCGCCGCGCTTCTCGACGCCGAAGGCCCGGGCCAGGTCGCGTATCTCGCCGTAGACGGTGCCGAGCCCGAGCGGCCTGCTGCGCGACCCGTCGCCGCCGCTGCCGTTGTCCTTGCCCGCGGCGCAGTCGGACGGCGAGACGTACGTCGGCACGCCGAGCTTCTCGAACTGCTCGCGGGTGGCGACTCCGCCCCTGCCGAGCGTGGAGACGAACGAGGCGGTGACGAGGTCGGGCTCGGAGTCCAGGACCTTCTCGAAGGAGGGGTTGTTGTCGGCGAGCCGCGGCACGGACCGGTTGGCCTTGCCCAGCCCCTTCATCACCGGGTCGGTCCAGGTGGCAGTGCCGGCCAGCCGGTCTTCGAGGCCGAGGGAGAGCAGGATCTCCGTCGTGCCCTGGTTGAGGGAGACCGCGCGGCGCGGCGCCGTCCTCAACTCGACCTCGTGGCCGCAGTTGCTGAGGGTGCGCGGGTAGCCGTGGGCCGCCGCTTTCTGCTGTGCGGCACCGCCCCCGCCACCTCCGCACGCGGTGAGCAGGAGAACAGGGGCGAGCAGGAGTGCCGCGCCACGCCGGGCACGGAACAGGGGCATGCGGAACACGGATATGACCTTGTGCTGTCGGGGCTCGGGAACGCGGAGCCTGGCCTACATGGTTCCGCGACGCGTCGGGCGCCGCGGTGCCAGCAGGTCTTCGGACTCGGGTTCGTCCGGACGGGGCGCCTTCCCGGTGCCTCGCGCGCCGGCCGCTCGGCCCGCCCGCTCCGCCCCAGTGGCGTCTACTGCCCCGCCCGTCCCCCTCACCGCTGCGCGTCAGTTCCGGATTTCCACCGGATTCCCTGGCCTCGGCAGGCACGACTGGCCCCGGCAGCGTATCAATCACGCTCCCGCGCCCGAGGCCCCGCCCGAGGGGGCTCAGTGCACGCAGAGGCAGAACGGATGGCCCGCCGGGTCCGCGTACACCCGCCAGTTGGCCTCCGGGTGGATCTCGTCGGTCCGCTCCAGCACGGTCGCGCCGAGGGCGAGAGCGCGCGCCTCCTCGCCGTCGAGGTCGTCCACGTCGAAGTCCAGGTGGAGCTGCTGCGGGTGCTCCTGTCCGGGCCAGGCGGGCGGCCGGTAGCCGTCCACCCGCTGGCACGCGAGCGGCGTCCCCTCGAACCCGTGGACCTCGACCCAGTCGAGGTCGCCCGGGTCGGACACCACCCGGCCACCGAGCAGTTCCGCGTAGAACTCCGCCAGCCGTACCGGATCGGCACAGTCCAACGCGACAGCCTGCAGCTTCCGAATCACTCCGGCACTCCTTGTCCCCGTGGCCACTTCCGCGGCGTACGCGCCGTACGCCACCTCCCCGCGTGCCGCTCAGCGTTCCACATCGCGGCGTACGGCGGGCGGCGTACGGCGTACAGGGGGCGCCGTCAGCGGAAGTCCTCCGCCCGGTCGCGTGCCCACCGGGCGAATGTGCGGGCCGGGCGGCCCGTCACGGCCTCGGCGGTCGGCAGCGGGCCCAGGGCGTCGGGGTCGAAGTCCTCGATGTCCGCCGGGTCGGCCGGATTGCCGTCGTAATCGGTGAAGCCCAGCAGGAAGTCCGCGGCCTCGGCGGCGAGTCCGCCGATCCGCGCGTAGATCTCGCGCGCCTCCGCCGGGGTGACCCGCTCGAACGCGATCTCCTCGCCGAGCGCGTCGGCGATGGCCCTGACCTGGTCGCGCGAGCTGATCGACTCCGGCCCGTTGATGTCGTACGCCCTGCCGTGGTGCCCGTCCTCCAGCAGGGCCTTCAGCGCCACGTCGGCGACGTCCCGCTCGTGCACGGGGAACCAGGCCGCGTCCGGATTCGCGTCCCGCACCACGCGCTCGGCCCGGATCGACGGCCCCCACAGCGCGAGCTTGTTGGCCGCGAACTCGCCCGGCCGGAGGTGCGTCCATTCCAGCCCCGACTCCTCCACGGCACGTTCGACCGGCGGATGGAAGGTCCTGTCGAAGCCGCCGGTCACCGCGCCCGACGAGAGCACGACGATCCGCCGGACACCCGCCCGCGCGGCGCGCGCGACGACCTCCTTCGCCGTCGACGGCTCCGGGAAGAGGAACATCCGGTCCACGCCGTCGAACGGCACGCTCGCCGGCTCCGTGAGGTCCCCCCGGACGACCTCCGCACCGGGCAGATCCGCCCTCGCCGGGTCCCTGGTCAGCGCCCGCACCCGTACCCCCGCCTCGACCAGACCCGCTGTCACATGCCGTCCCACATTCCCGGTCGCCCCGGTGACCAGCACTCGCACGTGTGCCCTCCCTTTTTCCGTACGCCCTACGGATATTCTTTACCGTACCATCTACGGAAAAGAAGGAGGCCCGATGGAACGCAGCGGCGGCGGAGACCCCCGGGAGACCCTGCGCCTGCTCTGGCGTTCCCCGCGGGCCCGGTCGGGGCGCGGCAGGCCGCCCAAGGTCTCGCTGGAGAAGATCGTCGCGGCGGCCGTGGCGCTGGCGGACCGCGAGGGGCCCGACGCCATGACCATGGACCGGGTCGCCGCGTCCCTCGGGGTCGGCACGATGACGCTCTACAGCCACGTGCCCGGCAAGGCCGAACTGGTCGACCTGATGGTCGATGCCGCCCGGCAGGAACTCGACCTGACCCCCTCGGGCCCGTGGCGCGCCCGGATCGAGCACTACGCGAAGCAGACCGTGGCCCTGCACGAGCGCCACCCGTGGCTGCGGACGGTCTCGACCGTACGGCCACCCCTGGGCCCCGGGCTGCTCGCCCGGGACAACTTCCTGCTGGCGGCCCTGTCCACGGCCGGGCTGCCCGCCGCCGAGATGTCCGCGGCGAGCGACTCCCTGGTCACCTTCGTCGACGGCGCGGCCGCCAACCTCGCCGAGCACGGCCGTGCCGAGCGGCTCAGCGGGCAGTCCGACGAGGCGTGGTGGGCCGAGCGCCAGGTGTTCTGGGAGAGCTTCTTCGACCCGGCGCGCTACCCGGCGATCGCGCAGACCTGGCACGACGGCGGCTTCGACCGCGACGCGGCCGAGGCCGCCGCGAACGCCTTCGACCTCGGCCTGCGCGCCCTGCTCGACGGAATCGCCGCCATGGCCGAGCGGAACCGCTGACCGGTCAGGCCTGACCCTCCCCGCGCGGCGCCGTCGCCGGCAGTTCCACGGTGACGCGGAGGCCGCCGGCGGGGCGCGGGGCGAGGGTCAGTGTGCCGTCGTGGGCCTGGACGATGGTCTTGACGAGCGCCAGCCCGAGGCCGACGCCCGCGTGGTCGGCGTGGATGCGTTCGGTGCCGCGCTGGAACGGCTCGGTGAGCGTCGCGACCGTGTCCGGGGCGAGCCTCTCGCCGGTGTTCTCGACGGTGAGCGTCACGGCCTCGGGGCGGACGCCGGTGCCGGTGCCGGTGTGGACCCGCACGAGGCCTCCCTCGGGCAGGTTGTGGACGATCGCGTTGTGCGCGTCACGTCGAACGCGTCGGAGAGTTCCCGGAATTCGTCCCTTCGGCCCGGCAGCCGGATGCGGTGGGAGAGGGAACCGTTCGTGGCCAAACGGGTGGCGTCCGAGATCCTGGCCAGCGGGGAGAGCATGCTGCCCGCGAGGATCCACCCGCCCACGAGGCCGAATACCAGCAGGAACACCATGGACGCGGCTGCCTCAGTGGCCATTCTCGGTTCCGTTTCCGGAGGCCGTGTCGATGCGGTATCCCACGCCCGGCACGGTGGCGATGACCCAGGGTTCCCCGAGGCGTTTGCGCAGTGCCGAGACGGTGATGCGTACGGCATTGGTGAACGGGTCGGCATTCGCGTCCCATGCCCGTTCCAGAAGTTCCTCGGCACTGACGACCCCGCCTTCCGCGGCGACGAGGACTTCGAGCACGGCGAACTGTTTCCGGGTCAGCGCGACATAGCGGCCGTCCCGGAAGACCTCCCTGCGGAACGCGTCGAGACGCAGGCCCGCGATCTCCCGCACGGGCGGCCTGTTGTGGGCACGCCTGCGGTCCAGGGCCCTGAGCCTGAGCGCCAGTTCCTGGATCTCGAAGGGTTTCGTCAGGTAGTCGTCGGCGCCGAGTTCGAAGCCGGTGACCTTGTCGTCGAGCCGGTCGGCGGCGGTCAGCATGAGAATCGGCATGCCATTGCCGGAGGCCACGATGTGCTGGGCGATCTCGTCACCGGACGGCCCGGGGATGTCGCGGTCGAGGACGGCGATGTCGTAGGCGTTGACACCCAGCAGTTCCATGGCCGTGCCGCCGTCGCCCGCGATGTCGGCCGCGATCGCCTCCAGGCGCAGGCCGTCACGGATGGCTTCCGCCATGAAGGGCTCGTCCTCGACGATCAGCACGCGCATGCTCCCGATGCTACGGGGCGGCGCATATCGTCGGCGTATCGAAAATCCCATACGTGCCGGCAACACGGCGGGGCCTTGACTGGCCGCATGAATCACACAACATCCTCGTCGCGCACCCTGGCCCAGCGGATTCACCGGCGTCTCGTCGTCGGTCTCATCGCCCTCGTCGCCACGGCCGCCGCGGCCCTCGGCTACGAGGCGGAGAACTCCTCGTCCTCCGCTCCTCCCCCGGCCGCCTCGGCCTCGAAGTTCCCCGGCGGGAAACCCCACGGCCCGCTGGGCGAGGCCGACGGCGCCGTTCCCGACGGGACGACGGTTCTCGGCGGCCGCATTCCGGCGGTGAGCAGACTCGGGCCGGAATTACTCAAGGCCCTTCAGCGGGCCGCCGAGGACGCCGCGGGCGACGGGGTCATCCTCTATGTCAACAGCGGCTGGCGTTCCCCGGAATACCAGGACGAGCTGCTCCGGAAAGCGATATCCGAGTACGGCTCCGAATCCGAGGCCGCC
This sequence comes from Streptomyces albiaxialis, assembly GCF_039530985.1. NCBI lineage: Bacteria > Bacillati > Actinomycetota > Actinomycetes > Kitasatosporales > Streptomycetaceae > Streptomyces > Streptomyces albiaxialis. The sequence goes on along the minus strand of NZ_BAAAPE010000025.1, from coordinate 84,316 downwards.
CAATGGGTGGCCACCCCGAAGACGTCACCCCATGTGTCGGGAGAGGCCGTCGATCTCGGGCGCTCCGACGCCACGGAATGGCTCTCCGGGCACGGCGCCGCGTACGGGCTCTGCCAGATCTACCGGAACGAGCCCTGGCACTACGAGCTGCGCCCCGAAGCTACCGACCAGGGCTGCCCCCGCATGTACGCCGACCCCACCCACGACCCGAGGATGCGGAAGTGACCGGCACAGAAACGGCCGAACGGGCCGACACGGCCGAACCCGTCGACACGGCCGAACGGGCCGACACGGCCGAACCCGTCGGCGCGGCGGAACAGACCCCGACAGCCGGGCCCTGGAAACGCGGCAGGCTGCTCGCGGCGCTCGCACTCCTGCTCGGGCTCCTCCTGCTGCTGCACACGCACCTCACGGACCGCGGAGGCCTCGGCAGCCTGGTGGATACCTTCCTGCCGTGGTCCGGCCTGCTCGTCCCCGTGCTGCTGGCCGGGGCGGTGTGGCGGCGCTCCGCCTCCGCGGCGGTCGCGCTGCTGCTCCCGGCCGTGGTGTGGCTGAGCCTCTTCGGGGGTCTGCTCACCGACAAGTCCCACGCGGGCGGCGCCCTCACCCTGGCCAGTCACAACGTCGGCGCCGACAACCCCGACCCGGCCGCCACCGCCCGCGACCTGACCGCCTCCGGCGCGGACGTACTCGCCCTGGAGGAGATCACCCCCGAGGCGAGGCCGCGGTACGAGAAGGCGCTGGCGAAGGCCTATCCTCACCACGCCGTGCGGGGCACGGTCGGGCTGTGGAGCAAGCGGCCGCTGTCGGACGTCCGCGCCGTCGACACCGAGACCGACGTCGGGCCGCTCGCGGACACCAAGCCGGAGGCCGCCAGGATGGCCGACAGCCGGGCACTGCGCGCGACGGTGGCCACGGACCGGGGGCCGCTCGCGGTGTACGTGGCGCACCTGGGGTCCGTACGGGTGCTCCCCGGCGAAGGCTTCGCGACGGGCACCCGCGACCGTAACGCGAGGGCGCTCGCCAGGGCCGTGGCCGCCGAGCGCAACAGGCGCGTGGTGCTGCTCGGCGACCTCAACGGCACCGTGGACGACCGCGCGTTCGCCGGTCTCACCTCGCGGCTGCGCTCGGCGCAGGAGGAGGCCGGGGACGGCTTCGGCTTCACCTGGCCCGCGTCGTTCCCCGTGGCGCGGATCGACCAGATCCTCGTGCGGGGCGCGGAGCCGAAGGGCTCGTGGGTGCTGCCCGCCACCGGCAGCGATCATCTGCCGGTGGCGGCCGGGATCGACTGGTGAACGCCGCCCGGGCGGTGCCCGCCGCCCCTCGCGCTCACAGCTCCTTGAGGTACAGCGTGCGGGCGTACGCGTCGAAGTCGGCGAGGTGCGCGGTGATGAAGTCCACCTCGTGTCCGACCACGTAGAAGACGACGTCGACGCCGGACTCCTCCACCCGCCAGCCGTACCGGACGGAGATCATGGGCCCCGCCTCCCGGTCGTGCCAGCGGTTGACGGCGCGCATCCCCTCACCGAGCCGCCCGCCCGGGAAGGCCTCCGGCGCGAAGGGATGCGACAGCTCTTCCGCGTTGCCCCGGACCATCGTGCGCAGTTCCGTCTCCCGGTCCCCCTCGATGGCGCTGACGACGGCGAACGCCTGGTGCGGCGGTTTGCCGGGTTCGGGCGCGAAGAGGTACGCGTAGTGCGCCGGGAACGAGGAGAAGAGCCGCGAGAAGTCCACGAGCCAGTCCCGGAGTTTCTTCACGTTCCGCCGCTTCGGCCTCTCCCCGTGCAGGAGCAGCATCGCCCTGGCGCATTCCCCGGCCCAGTTCTCGCGCCAGTCGTCATGCTTTTCCCCCAGGGGCATGGGGAACCAGGGCTCCTCCGTGTCGGAGTCCACCATGAAGACCACATGCGCCTGTATGTCACTGGGCTGCACCATTCGGCTCCTTTCGCGCTTCTCTTCGCCCTCGGCATACGGTTCCGGGGGCGCAGCCTAGTGCCCGGTCGGGGCGGGCATTTACTGCGGAGTCAGCAGGACGACGGGGATTTCGCGCTCGGTCTTGCGCGCGTATTCGTCGTAGAGCGGGAAGATGCCGGCCATCTGGCGCCAGAGGGTCTCGCGTTCGGCCGGGGAGGCGACCCGGGCCCGGGCGGTGAACCGGCGGGGGCCGACCTGGACCCCGACGCTCGGTTCGGCCCGGAGGTTCTTGAACCATGCCGGGTCCTCGTCGGCGCCTCCCTTGGAGGCGACGACGACGAAGTCGTCGCCCGCGGTGCCGTAGATCAGGCACGTGCGGCGCGGAGTGCCGGTCCGGCGTCCGGTCGTGGCGAGCACGAGCGTGTGGACGCCGTTCATCTCGTGCCCCTCGGTGCCGCCCGAGGCCAGATAGGTTCGGGTCTGCTCGGCGACCCAGTCCCACTGCGAGTCGGTGGCGCGGTCGAGGTCATCGGCGACTGCCATGGCGGACGGTCCCTTCAGTGAAGTTCTTCGACCAGCCCGATGATGCTGCCTTCGGGGCCGCGGACATAGCAGGACGGCAGATGTCCTTGCACCGCGCCACCTCGCCCACCGGTTCGGCCCCCGTGACCCGCGCGGCCCGTCGGCGGCCGCTCCTGTCCCGGGGACGGAGCCGGTGCGGCGTCTCGACACGACCGCGACCGTGACGGCGGTCAGCGGGTCACGGCGAACATGAGCGCGGCGATCAGGACCGCCAGGGCGCCGAGGGTGGCGCCGATGAGGGAGGGCCCGAAGTTCGTGGCCCGGCCCCGCTCGCTGTTCCAGACCCCTCGCGCCCCGAGCAGAAGAGCGAGCACCCCCAGGGGTGCGGCCACGAAGTCGCCGATCACGGGGAAGAACGAGCCCAGCAGGGCGACGATCCCCAGGGCCAGGGACAGCTCCCCCGGCCGGTTGCCGGCCGCCCCGGGAGTCCCGGGAGCCCCGGAAGCCCCGCCGCCCCCACCCTCCCCGTCCTGGTGCGGCATGCGGCCCTCTCACGCTGCGGTCCCGGTACGTCTCGCGAGCCACGCTACCCCGACGGCGCCCGGCACACGGCCGGGCACCGCGCTCCGGAGCCGCCGGGACGGGAGGGGCCAGCCCCCCCGACCGGTTCACCGGGGCGGAGCGTCCCGTCACTCGCCGACGATCGCGCGCAGCGCGGCCCGGTGGGCCTCGTAGGCCTTGCGGCCCTCGGGGGTGAGGGTCAGCCAGACGCGTTGGCGGGTGTCGCGTACGGCCTTGCGTTGCTCGACGTATCCGGCGTCCATCAGGACCGTCACGTGTTTGCTCAGCACCGAGGCGGAGACGTCGAGCTGGCGCTGGACGACCCCGAACTCGGCCTCGCCCGCGGTGTCGAGCAGGGCGCAGATGCGCAGGCGGTTCGGCGCGTGGATCGTGGCGTCGAAGCCGTCACCGGCACGGGCGGGGGACGTCATACGGCCTTCCGGTGCAGGCGGACGAAGGCGAGGTGCGCGGCGAGGGAGGCCCCGGCCCCGAGGGCGGAGGCGGCGAACAGCCACGCGGGCTGCGCGGTGAGGCGGAAGAGCGCCACCGAGCCCAGCAGCAGGGCCGGGAGCCCGATGAGGAGCGACAGCACGGCGGGGCGGGGGAGGACGTCCATACGGAGCGCGACCCCCGTCTTCCGGCGCCAGTTGGCCCCGGCGACCGCGAAGAGCGCCAGATATCCCACGGTGAGGAGGCCCATGATGACGCCCCAGGTGAAGGGCGGCAGGAGCCACTGCGGGCTCGCCACCACTCCCCCGTAGACGGGCGGGAGGGCCGCCGTGTAGAGCGTGAGCGTGGCGGTGAACCAGCGTGGCCACGGCGTCGCGGAGAGGGCGGCGGTGGCCGCCTGGACGTGCTGGATGTCCGCCAGGGCCGCGCTGGCCTGCCGAGCGGTCGGACGGACTCCCCCGTTGGTTTCCATGCCGGAAACAGTAGCCGTGAGTTTCCATTGCGGCAAGACTCGAATTTCCGCTACGGAAACACGTCACGCCCCCAGCAGGGCCATGACGTAGGCGTCCAGCCGCTCCTCCACGGCCCGCGTCGTCAGCTCCGGCCTCCCCGCCTTCCGCCAGGCCTCCGCCACCTCCCGTACCTCCTCCGAGGACGACAACGCGTCCCGCACCCGCCAGTACAGCCGTGCGTCCGGGCGCGCGGCGAGGGCCCCGCCCGCCTCCTCGTAGGCCTCGGTGAACCGCAGGCCCCACGCCGGGCCGTGCAGCAGCGCGAGGACGGTGGCGCAGTGCGCCACATCGAGGTCCGCCGGGCCCCAGGAGGGCTGCGCCCAGTCGATGACGCCGGTGATACGGGTGCCCGCCCGCCCCGTCGGCGGCACGGCGAACAGCACGTTGCCGGGCTGGAAGTCCCGGTGCAGGTAACACCCCTCGTACGGCGGCGGGGGCTCACGGATCACGTCGACGGCCGCCGCCCACGCCCCCGCGTCGGCGCCCCTCGGCACGACCACGGTCTCGGCGGTCGTCAACGCCTCGTACGGGCGGGGCCGTTCGGCGGGCCGCAGGGCGTGGATCGCCACGAGCTGGCGCGCCAGCAGCGGGACGCGCTCCTCCACCCCCTCGTCGTCGAGGACGGTCCGGCCGGGCACATGGGCCAGCAGCAGCGACGGATTCGCGCACTGTTCGGCGGCGGGATCGGCCGCGACCAGCGCGGGGGCCGGAACGTCGGTCCCCGCGAGCAGGGTCAGCGCCTCGACCTCCCTGGTCAGCCAGCCCTCGGCACGCCCCGCGTCGAACGTGTCGGCGAAGGTCCGCAGCACCAGATGACGGGTGCCGCCGTTCCGCGTACGGACGGTGAGGCGCCACACCTCGGCGGTGATGCCGCCGTGCAGCGCCTCGGCCCTGACGATGCGTTCGCCGTCCCCCAGTTGCCGCTCCGCCCAAGCCATGGTCAACGGCCGGACGCCCGCCGTCTCCCGGGCGTACTCCTGGTCGCTCATCGCGTCTTCTCCTCGTCTCTCATCCGTCCGGCGGGGCCGTGCGGTGCGCCGGGTGGGCGCACCCGGCGGAGTGACTCCTCGGTCGTCCGTGCATATCCGGGATCCAGGCCAGGCAGCTCTTCTACGCCCTGAACAGCAACGATCGAGGAGTTCCCCATGAAGACCACCAAGGCCCTCGCCGCCGTCCTGATCGCCGGAGCCGCCCTCCTCGGGGCCGCGGGCTCCGCGTCCGCCGCACCGGCCGGGGGCGACCCGATGGCGGGCATCGCCCTCAAGGCGTCCGACGCCTCCATGGCCAAGGCGGGCCCCGTGGCGGCCGGTGGCGGCAGCCACACGAAGGGGCTCCTCGTCGGCCCGAACTTCTGACCGCAGCGCGGCCTCCGGCATCCGTATCGACGCACGGGCGTACGGGCGTACGGGCCGTACGCGGGCACGAGTACGGGTGCCGGAGGCCGTGCCGAGGCCCTGGGAATCATGCACACGTCCCTGCCGAACCGCACGGGAATATTCGCGGCGCGGACCTCAGGGACCTCAGGGACCTCAGGCGGACCTCAGGGGGCCAGCGCCTCCGCGAGCGTGGGCACGGGACGGACGGCACGGTCGAGTCCCGCCTCGCCCAGGAGCCACAGCATGCGGGGATGAGGGCAGACGAGGCGCAAGGAGCCGCCCTGTGCTCCGACGCGCCGGTGCACACGTTCGACCATGCGCAGTCCCGAACAGTCCAGGAACTCGGCGTGGGTGAGGTCCAGCACGATCCGCGGGGCGGGAAGGGCCGTCGCCGCGTCCAGACGCGGGGTCGCGTCGTGTTCCGCCGCGATGTCGAGTTCGCCGTGGAACTCGATCACGGTACGGCCGGAGATCCGGCGGGTGCTGAAACGGAAGTTGAGGCTGTGGCTGAGGGTTCCGTACTCCATGGCATGTGCTCTTCGATGCGCTGGGGGTCTGGGCCGACAGCGTTCCGGAATCGCATGTGCGCGAATCAGCGTCCTGATTCTGCGGAGAAATACACCATTCCCCTTCTCCCGCCCGCTCTCACCTGTCCGGACGGGATGAATCCATTTTCCCCGCCGAATTCCCCTCGTGGAACAGATAATTGCAGGTTCGGGAGAAGGAGCCCCTTCCGTCAGTGGCTGCCGGTGAGTGCGCCGGTGAGCTTGGAGTGGAGGTGGGCGCTGGGCTGGTTGAGGCCGATGATCTCGACGGTCTTGCCGCGCTGGGCGTACTTCGTCTCGATGGCGTCGAGGGCGGCGACGGACGAGGCGTCCCAGATGTGGGCCGCGGTCAGGTCGATGACGACCTTGTCGGGGTCGCCCGCGTAGTCGAAGCGGCCGACCAGGTCGTTGGAGGAGGCGAAGAAGAGTTCGCCGGTGACGGAGTAGACCACGGACCCGCCCTCGGGGTCGGTGACGGCGGTGACGTCGGCCAGGTGCGCGACGCGGCGGGCGAAGATGACCATGGCGGTGAGGGTGCCGACGACGACGCCGATGGCCAGGTTGTGGGTCGCGACCACGCAGGCGACGGTCACGAGCATGACCGTGATCTCCCCGGCGGGCATGCGCTTGAGGGTCTTCGGCGCGAGGGAGTGCCAGTCGAAGGTCGCGAAGGACACCATCACCATCACCGCGACCAGCGCGGCCATCGGGATGTCGGAGACGACCGGCCCGAAGACGACGCACAGCACCATCAGGAAGGCCCCCGCCAGGAAGGTGGACAGGCGGGTACGGGCGCCGGAGACCCGTACGTTGATCATCGTCTGGCCGATCATCGCGCAGCCGCCCATGCCGCCGAAGAAGCCGGTGACGATGTTGGCGACGCCCTGGCCGATCGACTCGCGGGTCTTGGAGGAGCGGGTGTCGGTGATCTCGTCGACGAGCTTCGCCGTCATCAGCGACTCCATCAGCCCGACCAGGGCCATGGCGAGCGCGTACGGGGCGACGGTCGTCAGCGTCTCCACCGTGAACGGCACGTCCGGCAGCCCGGGTACGGGCAGCGAGGAGGGCAGCTCGCCCTTGTCGCCGACGGTCGGCACCGCGATCCCGGCCGCAACCGTGATCACCGTCAGCACGACGATGGAGACCAGCGGCGCCGGGACCACCTTGGTGACCTTCGGGAAGAGCACCATCAGCGCCAGTCCGCCCGCGAGCAGCGGATAGACGGGCCACGGCACGTCGTGCATCTCCGGCACCTGCGCCAGGAAGATCAGGATCGCGAGGGAGTTCACGAAGCCGACCATCACGCTGCGCGGCACGAACCGCATGAGCTTCGCCACCCCCAGCGCGCCGAGGACGACCTGGAAGACCCCGGCCAGGATCACGGCGGCGACCAGGTACCCGAGCCCGTGCTCGCGGTTGAGCGGCGCGATGACCAGGGCCACCGCGCCCGTCGCCGCCGAGATCATCGCGGGCCGCCCGCCGACGACCGCGATCGTCACGGCCATCGTGAACGACGCGAACAGGCCGACCGCCGGATCGACCCCGGCGATGATCGAGAACGAGATCGCCTCGGGTATCAGCGCCAGCGCCACGACCAGCCCGGCCAGCACCTCGGTACGCAGCACCTTCGGGGACAGCCAGGCAGGGCGGAGACCGCGCAGCCGCGCGCTCGGGGACAGTGCGGGTGAGGACAAAGGAAGGGCACCTGTCGGGCTCGGGCACGCCGCGTCCACGGCCGGCAGGACAGCAGGCAGCGGACAGGGCGTACGGATGGACGTACGTACGGCGGGGACGCCCCGGCACGGCGACGCGGCCGTCGCGGTGGCACGGCCAACGCGACGGCGTGGCCGTCACCGGAGGCCTCGTCGCCCCCGGTGCGGGGAGTGGGGAGGCGCGGGGGACAATTTCCCGCACCGCGGACGGGGCGGACGGCAGGGCCGTCGCTCCCGTCTCCGGCAACTCTACCCTGACGTTAGGGTAGAGATCGAACCCGCCCGAGGACGAGGAAGGCGAACGGCGTGAGCGGCGAGCACATGCAGATCGGCGAGGTCGCGACGCGCACCGAGCTGTCGCTGCGCACCATCCGGCACTACGAGGAGACCGGCCTCGTCACCCCCTCCGCCCGCTCCCAGGGCGGCTTCCGGCTCTACACCGAGTCGGACGTCGCACGGCTGATGGTCATCCGCCGCATGAAGCCCCTCGGCTTCACCCTCGACGAGATGCGCGACCTGCTCGCGGCCACGGACCGCCTCGACTCCGGCGAGGAGCTGCCCGACGGCGAGCGGACGGCGCTGCTGGAGCGGATCCGCGGCTTCGAGGAGGCCGCGCAGCGCCGGGTCGCCGACCTGCGCACCCAGCTCGCCCGCGCGGAGGAATTCGCCGCCACGCTCGCCGCACGCCTCCCGTAGGGCTGCCCCACCGCTATGCCTTACGGGCGTCCCCCGGCGCGCTCGTCACGTCCGGCGCCGCGAAGAGCTGGTCGAGGTGGGCGCGGAGGATCGTGCGGGCCGCCTCCGGGGTGCGCTGACCCACGAGGACGCTGGTCCCCAGGCCGTGCCCGAGGGCGAGGAGCAGCGCGGCCTCGCTCCGGGCGTCCCGGCCCGGGCCGAGCGCCCCGTCGTCCTGCGCGCGGCGCAGCGCCTCGGCCAACCGCCGCTCCAGCCGGTCGGGTCCGGCGACGAAGGGCTGGGCCGCCAGCTCCGGGTCCGTCATGGCCAGCGTCGCGTACGAGGTCCACACCAGGTGGAAGTCGCGGCTGGGCCCGTCGGTCGGGAGCGCCTCGGCGAGGAACGCGTCGACGAACGCGCGCGTCGTCACCGGGCGGCGCATCCCCGCCAGCCGTGCCGACCAGCGCTGGTGGCTCTGCTCCTCCAGCCGCTCCAGGGCGGCGTGCATGAGCTTTCCCTTGCTCTCGAAGTAGTACTGCACCAGTCGCACCGACACCTCGGCCTCCGCGGCGACGCCGCGCATCGTCACCGCGTGCAGGCCCTCGCGCGCGGCCAGCCGGACCAGCGCATCGGCGATGTGCGCCCGCCGCCGGGCGTGATCGACTCGCTTGGGCACTTCGCCCCTCCCTCACTTTTGATGGTACATATGTATCATCAAAACGCGGCGAGCGGTGGGAGGCGGGGAGTCATGGGATTCCGCGACACGGACGCGGGGAGCGAGGGCACCGAGGCGGGTGCCGCCCGGCCGCCGGGGCAGTCGGCACGGCGCGCGTCCTCGGCGGTGCTGTGGCTGGCGTGCGCGGCGCAGTTCATGGTGGTGCTCGACGTGTCCGTGGTGAACGTCGCGCTGCCGTCGATCCGTTCGGCTCTGGGCTTCGACGCGGTGGGCCTGCAGTGGGTGGTGGGCGGCTACGCGCTGGTGTTCGCGGGGTTCCTGCTGCTCGGCGGACGCCTGGCCGACCTGTACGGCCGCCGCCGGGTCTTCCTGTGGGGGCTTGCGCTCTTCTCCGCGTCCAGCCTGGTCGGCGGCCTCGCCACCACGCCCGGCATCCTCGTCGCGATGCGCGCCGTGCAGGGTCTGGGCGCCGCCGTGCTCGCCCCCGCCACTCTGACGATCCTGACCACCGGCTTTCCCGAGGGCGAGAGCCGTACCCGGGCGCTGGCGGTGTGGACCGCCGTCAGCTCCGCGGGAGGCGCGGCGGGCAATCTCATCGGCGGGGTCCTCACCGACGCGCTCTCCTGGCGCTGGATCCTGCTCATCAACGTCCCCATCGGCGCCTTCGCCGCCCTCACCGCCCTCCGCTTCCTGCCCGCCGACGGGGCGCGGAGCGCGCGCCGCAGGCTGGACGTCACCGGCGCGGTGCTGGTGACCGTCGGCGTCACGGCGGTGGTGCACGGCGTGACGCAGGCCCGGACGCACGGCTGGAGCGGCGCGACGACGCTCGCCGCGCTGGGCCTGGGGACGGTGGCGCTGTCGGCGTTCGCCGTCGTCGAGACGCGGTACGCGACGGCTCCGCTGCTGCCCCCGGCGCTGCTGCGGCAACGGGCTGTCCGTACGGGCAACTTGGTCATGCTGCTGGCCGGGGCCTGCTTCATCCCCATGTGGTATTTCCTCTCGCTCTCCATGCAAGAGGTCCTGGGCTACGGCGCGTTGGCGACCGGCGTGGGCTTCCTGCCGCACACCGTGGCCGGGATCGCGGCCGCGCGTCTGGCCCCGGCCGCGATGCGGCGCACCGGTGCGCGCGCCCTGATCGCGCTGAGCGCCCTGCTGTCCGCCGCGGGCTTCGCGTGGCAGAGCCGGACCGGAGCCGACAGCGGCTATCTGACCGGGCTGCTCGGTCCGGGGCTCGTCATGTCCACCGGCATGGGCCTGCTGATCACCCCGCTCACCGCGACCGTGACCTCGGGCATCCCCCGGCAGGACGCGGGCGCGGCCTCGGGCCTGATGAACGCCACCCGGCAGATCGGCGGCGCCCTCGGCCTGGCCGGCCTCGTGACGCTCGCCGCCGGTGACACCGGCACGGCCGACTCCTTCCGGCCGGTGTTCCTGGGCCTCGCGGTCCTGTGCGCGACGGTGGCGGCCCTCGCCACGACGCTGCCGGCACCCCCCACCGCCACCCGAACGTCCGCTTCCGGGGACGCCCCCTAGCGGCGGGCCCCGTACGCCGGTCGCGGGGGTTCGGCGGCGGTGAGGAGGTCCGTCGCCGCCGCTCCCGCCTCGGCCGGGGTCCAGCGCGCGCCCTTGTCGGCGGTGGGGCCCGCGCGCCAGCCCTCCATGACGGTGATCCGCCCTGCCTCGGCCTCGAAGACGCGGCCGGTGACCCCGGCGGAGGCGGCGGAACCGAGCCAGACGACGAGAGGGGACACGTTCTCGGGGGCCATGGCGTCGAACGCGTCCGCGTCGTCGCCCGGCGGTGCCGCCATGGCGTCCGCGAACACCTGCTCGGTCATGCGGGTGCGGGCCGCCGGGGCGAGGGCGTTGACCTGGACGCCGTACCGGCCCAGTTCGGCGGCGGCCACCAGCGTCAGGCCGAGGATGCCCGCCTTCGCCGCCGAGTAGTTGCCCTGGCCGACGCTGCCCAGGAGCCCGGCGCCCGAGCTGGTGTTGACCACGCGCGCTGCGGGCGCACGGCCGGACCCGGCCTCGGCGCGCCAGTGCGCGGCGGCGTGCCGGAGCGGCAGGAAATGGCCCTTGAGGTGGACGCGGACGACGGCGTCCCAGTCGTCCTCGTCGAGGTTGACCAGCATCCGGTCGCGGAGGAACCCTGCGTTGTTGACGAGGGTGTCGAGCCGGCCGAAGGCGTCGAGGGCCGTGGCGACGAGCGAGGAGGCGCCCTCGGCGGTGGCGATGTCGCCGGTGTGGGCGACGGCCGTACCGCCCGCGGCGCGGATCTCCTCGACGACCCGCTCGGCGGGCCCGGAGCCGGAGGAGCCGGAGGAGCGCCTGGCGGCCGAGCCGTCCGGGCCCACGCCGTAATCGTTGACGACGATCCGCGCGCCCTCGGCGGCGAAGGCGAGCGCGTGCGCGCGGCCCAGGCCGCGGCCCGCGCCCGTGACGACGGTGACGCGTCCGGCGCACAGTCCGGTCGTGGAGGCCATGCCAAGTGTCCTTTCGCCGGGGCGAGATGAGCACGCCGCCCTCCCGGGGCGCCGGGATCGCTGTTACCTTCTCACCTAACAAACGTTTGGTGGAAAGGTAGCTGATCTCCTCATGGGTGTCTCCACCTCCGTGCCGGAAGAGGGCATCGCGCTCGTCACCGTGGATTTCCCGCCGGTCAACGCCCTTCCCGTGCGCGGCTGGTACGAGCTGGCCGCAGCGGTGCGCGCCGCCGGAGCGGACCCGGGAACGCGCTGTGTGGTCCTCGCGGCCGAGGGCCGGGGCTTCAACGCGGGCGTCGACATCAAGGAGATGCAGCGCACCGACGGCCACGAGGCGCTGGTCGGCGCCAACCGCGGCTGCTACGAGGCGTTCGCCGCGGTCTACGAGTGCGAGGTCCCGGTCGTCGCCGCCGTGCAGGGCTTCTGCCTGGGCGGCGGGATCGGCCTGGTGGGGAACGCGGACGCCGTCGTGGCCGCCGACGACGCCACGTTCGGCCTGCCCGAGCTGGACCGGGGCGCACTCGGCGCCGCGACGCACCTGGCCCGGCTCGTCCCCCAGCACCTCATGCGGGCCCTCTACTTCACCTCCCGGACCGCGACCGCCGAGGAGCTGCACCGGCACGGCTCCGTGTGGCGGGTGGTCCCCCGCGCCGGACTCCGGGAGGCGGCGCTGGAGCTGGCGGGGGAGATCGCCGCGAAGGACGGCACGCTGCTCCGGCTGGCCAAGTCCGCGATCAACGGCATCGACCCGGTGGACGTACGCCGCAGTTACCGCTTCGAGCAGGGCTTCACCTTCGAGGCGAACCTCACCGGCGTCGCCGACCGGGTGCGCGACACCTTCGGCACGGACAGGACGGGCAAGGAGGAGCAGAGGTGACCCAGGACAAGACGATGACCGCCGACGAGGTGGTCGGCCGTCTGGAGAGCGGCATGACGCTCGGCATCGGCGGCTGGGGCTCGCGGCGCAAGCCGATGGCTCTCGTCCGGGCGATCCTCCGCTCGGACCTCACCGATCTGACCGTGGTGTCGTACGGGGGCCCGGACGTCGGGCTGCTCGCCGCCGCCGGGAGGATCCGCAAGCTGGTCGCGGCCTTCGGGACGCTCGACTCGATACCCCTGGAACCGCACTTCACCGCCGCCCGGCAGCGCGGCGCGTTCGAGATGGCCGAGCTGGACGAGGCCCTGTTCATGTGGGGCCTGACGGCCGCCGCGCAGCGCCTCCCCTTCATGCCCGTACGCGCCGGGCTCGGCTCCGACGTGATGCGGGCCGGTGCGGGGCTGCGCACGGTGACCTCGCCGTACGAGGACGGGGAGGAGCTGGTCGCGGCCCCGGCGCTGCGGCTGGACGCGGCCCTGGTCCACCTCAACCGCGCCGACGCGCGGGGCAACGGCCAGTACCTGGGCCCCGATCCGTACTTCGACGACCTGTTCTGCGAGGCGGCGGACCGCGCGTATGTCTCCTGCGAGCGGATCGTGGAGACCGCGGAGCTGCTCAAGGGGCACGAGCCGCAGAGCCTGCTGGTGAAGCGGGCGTTCGTGGACGGGGTCGTCGAGACGCCGAACGGGGCGCACTTCACCTCCTGCGTGCCCGACCACGACCGCGACGAGGCCTTCCAGCGCGCCTACGTCCGCGCAGCCCGCGACCCCGAGGCGTGGCGGGCCTTCGCCGCCCGGTTCCTGTCCGGCGACGAGGCCGCCTACCAGGCCGCCGTCACGGCGTTCCACGAGGAGGAAGCATGAGTGCCGAGGGGACGACGGCCGTCCGGGGCGGCGGCCGCCCGGGCCGGGCGACCCGGGCCGAGCAGTGCGTGGTGGCGTGCGCCGAGGTCTGGCGGGACGCGGGCGAGGTGCTGGCGAGCCCGATGGGCACCGTCCCCACGATCGGCGCCCGGCTCGCGCGGCTCACCTTCGCGCCGGACCTGCTGCTGACCGACGGGGAGGCGCTGCTCATGGGCGACGTGCCGGCCGTCGGGGAGCGGCCCGGGGCCGTCGAGGGGTGGCTGCCCTTCCGCCAGCACCTCGCGCTCACCGCCACCGGGCGGCGGCACGTGATGATGGGCGCGAGCCAGCTCGACCGGCACGGCAACCAGAACATCTCCTGCATCGGCCCCTGGGAACGCCCCACGCGCCAGCTCCTGGGGGCGCGCGGAGCCCCGGTCAACACCCTCAACAACCCGACGAGTTACTGGGTGCCGCGCCACTCGAAGCGCGTCTTCGTCGCGCGCGTCGACATGGTCAGCGGCGTCGGCTACGACCGGGCGGCAGCGGCGGGCCCCTCGGCCACGCGCTACCACCGCGTTCCCGAGGTCGTCAGCGATCTCGGCGTGTTCGACTTCGAGACGCCCGACCGTACGATGCGGCTGCGTTCCCTGCACCCCGGCGTCACCCTCGACGAGGTCACCGAGGCCACCGGCTTCCCCCTCGTCGTCCCCGACGAGGTGCCCGAGACCCGCCGCCCCACCGAGGCCGAACTGCGCCTGGTGCGCGAGGTCATCGACCCGAAGGGGCTGCGCGAGCGCGAGGTCCCGGCGTGAGCGGGCCCCCGGCGGACGGGGTCGCGCTCCCCACGCGGCTCACCGAGCTGACCGGCGTACGCCACCCGCTCGTACAGACCGGCATGGGCTGGGTGGCGGGGCCCCGGCTCGTCTCGGCCTCGGCGAACGCGGGGGCTCTCGGCATCCTCGCCTCGGCCACCATGACGGCCGAGCAGCTCCGTTCGGCGGTGCGCGAGGTCAAGTCCCGTACGGACGCGCCGTTCGGCGTCAATCTGCGGGCCGACGCCGTCGACGCGCGGGAGCGGGTGCGGATCATCGTCGACGAGGGAGTGCGGGTCGCGTCCTTCGCGCTCGCCCCCTCGCGCGAGCTGATCGCGGAGCTCAAGGACGCCGGGGTCGTCGTCATCCCCTCGATCGGTGCCCGGCGGCACGCGGAGAAGGTCGCCGCGTGGGGCGCCGACGCGGTGGTGGTGCAGGGCGGCGAGGGCGGCGGCCACACGGGGAACGTCGCCACGACGGTGCTGCTCCCCCAGGTCGTCGACGCCGTGGACATCCCCGTCGTCGCCGCGGGCGGCTTCCACGACGGCCGCGGCCTGGTCGCCGCGCTCGCCTACGGGGCCGCGGGCGTCGCCATGGGCACGCGCTTCCTCCTCACCTCCGACAGCACGGTCCCGGACCAGGTCAAGGCCCGCTATCTGGCGGCCTCCGTGCAGGACGTCACGGTCACCACGAAGGTCGACGGGCTGCCGCACCGGATGCTGCGCACCGACCTGGTCGACGCGCTGGAGCGCTCGGGCCGCGTCGCGTCGCTGCTGCGGGCCGCGCGGCACGCGAGGGCCTTCCGCGAGGTGTCCGGGGCGAGCTGGCCCCGGCTCGTGCGGGAGGGGCTCGCGCTGAAGCGCGGCAAGGACCTGACGTGGAGCCAGGTCCTGCTCGCCGCCACCACGCCGATGATGCTGCGGGCCTCGATGGTGGAGGGCAGGGCCGATCTCGGGGTGATGGCCTCCGGGCAGGTCGCGGGCCTCATCGACGACCTGCCGAGCTGCGCGGAGCTGGTGGACCGCGTCATGGCGGAGGCCGCGGCCACGCTGGGGGCGCTGCCCGGGGTCCCGGGCGGGGCGCTCAGAGACGCTCGATGATCGTCACGTTGGCCTGGCCGCCGCCCTCGCACATCGTCTGCAGGCCGTAGCGGCCGCCGGTGCGCTCCAGTTCGTGCAGCAGCGTGGTCATGAGCCGCGCGCCGGTCGCGCCCAGCGGGTGGCCCAGCGCGATGGCGCCGCCGTTGACGTTCACCTTGTCCGGGTCGGCGCCGGTCTCCTTCAGCCAGGCCAGGACGACGGACGCGAACGCCTCGTTGATCTCCACGAGGTCGATGTCCCCGAGGGTCATCCCGGCCTTCTTGAGCGCGTGGGCCGTCGCGGGGATCGGCGCCGACAGCATTCGGATCGGGTCCTCGCCGCGCACCGAGAGGTGGTGGACGCGGGCGCGAGGGGTCAGCCCATGCGCGTCCAGGGCCCGTTCGGAGGCCACCAGCAGCGCGGCGGCGCCGTCCGAGACCTGCGAGGACACCCCGGCCGTCAGCCGCCCGCCCTCCACGACCGGCTTCAGGCCCGCCATCTTCTCCAAGGAGGTGTCGCGGCGCGGCCCCTCGTCGGCGGCGACCTCCCCGCAGGGAACGGTCTCGCGGGCGAAGCGGCCCTCGTCGATCGCGCGCAGCGCCCGCTCGTGGGAACGCAGCGCGAACTCCTCCATGTCCTCGCGGCTGATGCCCCACTGGTCCGCGATGAGTTCGGCGCCGTGGAACTGGTTCACCGGCGCGTCCCCGTACCGGGCGCGCCAGCCCTCGGAGCCCGCGTACGGGCCGTCGGTCAGCCCGAGCGGCTCCGCCGCCTGGCGGCTGGCGAAGGCGATCGGGATCATCGACATGTTCTGGGTGCCGCCCGCGACCACCAGGTCCTGGGTGCCGGAGAGCACGCCCTGCGCCGCGAAGTGCAGGGCCTGCTGGGAGGAGCCGCACTGCCGGTCCACGGTCGTGCCCGGCACCTCCTCGGGCAGGCCCGCCGCCAGCCAGGCCGTGCGCGCGATGTCGCCCGCCTGCGGGCCCACGGCGTCGAGGCAGCCGAAGACGACGTCCTCGACCGCGGCGGGGTCGATCCCGGCGCGCTCGACCAGGGCCTTGAGGACGTGCGCCCCGAGGTCTGCGGGGTGCACGGCGGCCAGCCCGCCCCGGCGCCTGCCGACGGGGGTGCGGACCGCTTCGACGAGGTACGCCTCGGCCATGAGTGCTCCTTGGTGAAGGGGTGCGTGGAACGGGGGGGGACGCATCAGGCCCGTTGGCTGCTGACCGAGACCGTCTCTCCCGTCATGTACGAGGAGTAGTCGCACGCCAGGAAGACGATGACGTTCGCGACCTCCCAGGGCTCGGCGTAACGCCCGTACGCCTCGCGGGCGGTCAGCTCGTCCAGCAGTTCGGGGGTGGTGACCTTCGCCAGGTGGGGGTGCATCGCGAGGCTCGGCGCCACCGCGTTGACCCGGACGCCGAAGTCGGCGGCCTCCAGGGCCGCGCAGCGGGTCAGGGCCATGACTCCGGCCTTCGCCGCCGCGTAGTGGGCCTGGCCGCGCTGGGCCCGCCAGCCGACCACCGAGGCGTTGTTGACGACCACTCCCCCGCCCTCCTGCTCCCGGAACCGGCGCAGCGCGGCGCGCGTACACCGGAACGTCCCGCCGAGGGTGACGTCGAGCACCTTCCCCCACTGCTCGTCGCTCATGTCGACGAGGTCCGAAGTGCCGCCCAGACCCGCGTTGTTGACGACGATGTCGAGGCCGCCGTGCCGCTCGGCGGCGAGCGCGAGCAGCTCCGCGACCTGGCGCTCGTCGGTCACGTCGCAGGGCAGTCCGGCGACGCGGTCCGCGCCGAACTCCCCGGCGAGCGCCGCGGCGCTCTCCCGGAGGCGGCGCGCGTGGGCGTCGCCGACGACCACGCGCGCGCCCTCTTCGAGGAACCTGCGCGCCGTCGCCCCGCCGATCCCGGCTCCCGCCGCGGCGGTGACCACCGCGGTACGGCCGTCGAACAGGGCGTGGCCCGGCACGTAGGGGGGCGGGGTCTGCACGGACGTCACGGGCGTACCTCCTCGACGCTGCTCCTGACCGTACGCTAATCTACCTAACGCTTGTTAGGGAAGGAGGAGGCGTATGCCATCTGCCCACGACGGCACGGGTGTTCGCCCGGCGAGGGAGAGGGCGGGCGGCTGATGGACCTCGGCTTCGACGCGGCGGACGACGCCTTCCGCGAGGAGGCGCGCGACTGGCTCGCGGCGCACGTGCCGCCCGCTCCCCTCCCCTCGCTGGAGACGGCCGACGGCTTCGAGGCCCACCGCCGGTGGGAGGCCACCCTCGCCCGGGACCGCTGGTCGGTGGTGTCCTGGCCCGAGCGGTACGGCGGCCGGGACTGCTCGGTCCTGCGCTGGCTGATCTTCGAGGAGGAGTACTACGCGGCGGGGGCGCCCGGCCGCGTCGGCCAGAACGGCATCAGCCTGCTCGCCCCCACCCTCTTCGAGCACGGCACCCCCGGCCAGCGGGACCGGGTGCTGCCCCCGATGGCACGCGGCGAAGTCGTCTGGGCCCAGGCGTGGTCCGAGCCGGAGTCGGGCTCCGACCTCGCCTCGCTCACCTCCACGGCCGTACGGACCGAGGGCGGCTGGCTGCTCAACGGCCAGAAGACCTGGTCGTCGCGGGCCGCCTTCGCCGACCGGGCCTTCGGCCTGTTCCGCAGCGACCCCGGCGCGGACAGGCCGCACCGCGGGCTGACGTATCTGATGTTCCCGCTGCGCGCCGACGGTGTGACCGTGCGGCCCATCGGGCGGCTCGACGGGAAACCCGCCTTCGCCGAACTCTTCCTGGACGACGTGTTCGTGCCCGACGAGGACGTCATCGGCGAGCCGGGCCAGGGCTGGCGGGTCGCGATGAGCACGGCCGGGAACGAGCGCGGGCTCACCCTGCGCAGCCCCGGCCGGTTCACCGCCGCCGCCGACCGCCTCGCCGCGCTGTGGCGCGAACGCGCCGACCCCGCCGACACCGCGCTGCGCGACCGCGTGGCGGACGCGGTGATCGGGGCCCGCGCCTACCGGCTGTTCGGCTACGCGACGGCCTCGCGCCTGCTGCACGGGGCCGGGAGCGGGGAGGGCGGCGGCCCGGACGCCGCCGCCTCCAGCCTCAACAAGGTCTTCTGGTCCGAGCTGGACATCGCCCTGCACGAGACCGCGCTCGATCTCCTCGGTCCGTACGGCGAACTCGCCGCCCACGCGCCCGACTCCCCCGCCCACGGCTCCTGGGCGGAGGGCCACCTCTTCTCCCTCGCGGGCCCGATCTACGCCGGGACGAACGAGATCCAGCGCGACATCATCGCCGAGCGGCTGCTCGGCCTGCCGAAGGGACGCCGGTGATGCGGTTCCTCCTGGACGCCGAGCAGCGGGAGTTCGCCCGTTCCCTCGACGGCCTGCTCGCCTCGTCGGACACCCCGTCCGTCGCCCGTTCCTGGGCGTCCGGCGATTCCGGCCCCGGGCGGGCGCTGTGGGGCCGCCTGGCCGAGACGGGGGTGTTCGCACTCGCGGTGCCCGAACGGTACGAGGGGCTCGGCGGGCCCGGCCTCCTGCCGGTCGAACTCACCGTGGCCTTCGAGGCCCTGGGGCGGCACGCCGTGCCGGGGCCGCTGGTCGAGACCGTGGCCGCCGCCGCTCTGCTGGGGCGGCTCGGCGACGCGGCCCCCGCAGCGGGGCTCCCCGGGCTCGCCTCCGGCAAGACCATGGCCACGCTGTGCGTCACCGACACGAGTCCGTACGCCCTCGACGCCGACGCGGCGAACGCCGTGTACGTCGTGGAGGGCGCGGAGGGCATGGACGGCGAGCACGGCGTGCGCGGCGGCTCCTTGCGGCTCGCGGAGGGGCACGGTCCCGTCCAGGCCTCGGCCGACCCGGCACGGCGGCTGTCCCGGCCGGGCGGCGGCGGTACGGTCCTCACCCGCGGCCCCCAGGTGGCCTCGGCCGCCGCGTACGCCCGCGACACGGCCGCGCTGGTCACCGCCGCGCAGGCCCTCGGGCTCGGCCGCGCGCTGCTGGAGCGCACCGTCGTGTACGTCAAGCAGCGCACCCAGTTCGGGGCGGCGATCGGCACCTTCCAGGCCGTGAAGCACCGCCTCGCGGACACCCTGCTCGCACTGGAGTTCGCCGCGCCCCTGCTGCACGGCGCGGCCCTCGCGCTGGCCGCGGAGGCCCCGTCGGCCGGGGCGGAGACCGCGGCGGCGAAGGTCGCGGCGGGCGAGGCGGCATACCGGGCAGCGCGCACCGCGCTGCAGCTCCACGGCGCCGTCGGCTACACGGAGGAGCTGGACCTGTCGCACTGGATCCGCAAGGCCCGCCCGCTGCGGGACGCCTGGGGCACCCCGGCCGCCTGCCGGGCCCGCGTGCTGCGGGGATGAGTGCCGGGTTCGTGGTTGCCCTCTGCTGTGGCTGCCGGGCAGGGGCTGCCCCTCCCTGTCCGTCGCAGACTGCGAGTTGGGGGTGGTCGCTCGCGCAGTTCCCCGCGCCCCTGGAGGTTGAGGGCGCTCCTCGGAGTGCCCCCTCAGGGGCGCGGGGAACTGCGCGCCCAGCCACGACGACAGCCGCGCCCTGCAACACACGGCACGGGGCAGTCCCTGCCCAGCCCAGAGCAGCAGAGGGCAACCATGAACCAGATGTCCGCCGAGGAGGTCCTCATCGTGCAGGTCGCCAATCCGCTGGACCACACAGGACGGGCGGCGCTCGTGACCGGAGGCACCAAGGGGATCGGCGCGGCCGTCGCCGCCGCGTTCCTCGCCGCCGGCGCGGACGTCGTCGTCTGCGGGCGCACCGCTCCCGCCGCGCCGCCCCGCGCCGGCGGCCGCGAAGCCGTCTTCGTCCCCGCCGACGTCCGCGACCCGGGGGCCGCCGACCGGCTGGTCGCGAGCGCGGTCGAGCGCTTCGGCCGGCTCGACGTGGTCGTCAACAACGCGGGCGGTTCCCCCGAGGCGGACGCCGCCACCGTCTCCCCGCGCTTCGTCGAGAAGATCGTCGCGCTCAATCTGCTGGCACCGTTCTACGTCGCCCAGGCCGCCCACCGCGTCATGTCCGCGCAGGAGAGCGGCGGTTCGGTCGTCAACATCGGCAGCGTCTCCGCGCACGACCCGCAGCCGGGCACCGCCGCGTACACGGCCGCCAAGGCGGGACTGCTCGGCCTCACCCGCGCCCTGGCCCTCGAATGGGCACCGAAGGTGCGGGTCAACCACGTGACCGTGGGCCTGATCCGCACCGAGAGCGCCGCCCCGGTCTACGGGCGGGACGGCGGGGCCTCGGTCGCCCGGGTGATCCCCATGGCACGTATGGCCGTTCCCGAAGACGTCGCCCGGGCCTGCCTGTACCTGGCGAGCGACCTGTCCGGGTACGTCAACGGGGCGGATCTGGCGGTGCACGGCGGCGGGGAGTTCCCCGGCCGGTACCTGGCCGTACGGTCCTCCGCCGGGGCCGAGGAGGAGCCCACCGGCGACGAGGGGTGACGTCCGCCTCTGCCACGCCCCCGCGCCCGCCCTCCTGTCCGGGACGCGTCCCTTCCGCCTCGCTGACCTGCCGGGACAGCGAGGCGGCTGTCCGGGACACCCGGCTCCCCTTCCGCCGGACCGCCGCGCGCCGAAGGATCCGGGGCCGAGCGGCACCTTCCTCCGGGCGTGGCCTCCGCCGGCCCGGTGAGACGGAGGTGCCCTCCTGAGAAGGAGGAGACATGAGGCTCAGATCCATCGCGCCTCTGCTCGCCGCCGTCACCTGTCTCGGCCTGACGGCCGGTACGGCATCCGCTGTGTCCGGGTCGGACACAGGCACGCGGGTGGCGAAGGCGGCGAAGGGCGCTTGCGAGGCGAAGCACGTCAAGAGGTATCCGGGCACGGCGCTTCCGCCGTACTGGCGGTGGGGCGAGGCCGACTTCAGCGTCACCGTCTGCCCGTCGCAGGACGCCTCCGCGTGGGCCCTGGCGGCCCGCGCCGAGACGAACCGGGTGGGCGCCGCCAACGGGCACCTCGTCGGCTCGCCGAAGCTGCGGGCGTTGAAGACGGACGAGGACGCCCGGACGAAGTCCGCCCTGTACGGCGGGAGTCTCGTCCTCAAGGTCTGCACCCCGTACGTGGAGTGGCCCTGCTACAGCACGTCCCGCATCACCTCGTACTTCACCGTCACCCTCACGAAGGCGACGGGCGCGGTCCAGGTGCGGCCCGAGTTCCACACTCCCCTCCCGCTGGGGACCGCCCTGTACGAGACGCCATGAGCACGCCGAGGAGAGCGACGATGCGGACACGTGCGGCCGCCCTGGGCGCGGCGCTGCTGACCGTCCTGGCCACCGGAGCGGCGACGGCCTCGACGGCCGCCGCCCAGCAGAAGGGCCCGGCACCGCGCTGCGAGACGCACACCGTCACGTGGTACCCGGGCACGGCGGTGGCCGCGGTGCGCTACGGGCAGTGGGACATGCACGTCCTCGTGTGCCCGGACAAGGCCCCCGAGGACTGGTCCACGCAGTCCGGGATCGAGCTGAACTCGACGGCCGCGAACGTGGGGCTGACCGTCAGCGAGGAATCGACCCTCGTGACGACCTCGACCGGCGAGAACGCGTGGAACCGCTACGCCCGCTACGAGGGCCGCTTCACCACCCGGGTCTGCACGCCCAAGGTCGGCTGGCCGTGCTTCGCGCCGAAGACCTGGAAGGCCTGGTTCACGATCACCGTCGACAAGAGGACGAAGAAGGCGACCACGCACCTCCAGGGAGGCAAGCCGCCCGAGTTCCCCCATGTCCTCTTCCGCAACCCCTGACCGCGCGGGCCGGTGAAGGAAGGCCTGGGACGCCGGGGGGGGAGGCGTCCCAGGCCGTGGTTCGGGGGCGGCGCGTCGCCGCGCGGCCGGACGTGCTCCCCACTATCCACCCCACGCCGCATATATGCATCCTCCTCGTCACCTCAAGCACCGATGAGTTCCGCCCCGCCGGGCCGTCTGCATCCGGAGAAGGCATCCGGCCGAGCGAGACGAGACGACAAGGAGCGTGCGCATCGTGAACGAGGAGAAGGTGAGCGCCAGTCTGACGGTCCCCGTGCGTGCCGCGAAGGTGTTCGCGGTGCTGGCGGACCCGGCCGCCCATGCCGCGATCGACGGCACCGGCTGGGTCCGTGAGCCCGTCGAGCGGGCGCCGCTGACCGAGGTCGGGCAGGTCTTCCGGATGGACATGTACCACCCCGGACATCCCGACGGCGACTACCAGGTGGCCAACAAGGTGCACGTCCTCGACCCGCCGCTCGCCATCGGCTGGCTGACGGGACAGGACAAGGGCGAGGGCCGGCTGGAGTTCGGCGGCTGGAACTGGCGGTACGACCTCGCGCCGGCCGGCCCGTCGGAGACCCGGATCACGCTGACCTACGACTGGTCGGAGGTGCCGGAGTCCGTCCGGGAGTACATCCGGTTCCCGCCGTTCGGCCCCGGCCATCTCGCCGACTCCCTGCGGCACCTCGCCGGGCTGGTCGGCGCCGGGTGACCGGCCCCCGGGGGGCCGTGGACGCCGCTCTACAATGCACCAGGCCGTGCGCCGGGGCCCCGCGGTCCCGGCCGACTCCGTGAGAGGCTCCCCGCATGGCCCCGGCCCGGACCAGAAGGGTTGCACTTCGGCTTGAGATGCACTAGCCGCACCATGGCCGCGAGCCGCGAGCCGCGAGCCGCGAGCCGCGAGCCGCGAGCCGCGAGCCGCGAGCCGCGAGCCGCGAGCCGCGAGCCGCGAGCCGCGAGCCGCGAGCCGCGAGCCGCGAGCCGCGCTGAGCGCGAGGGGGTTCGGGGTGGCCGCGCGTTCCGCTGACACCCCGTTCCTCCGCGTTCCGGTCGGGAGCGAGGCGCACCGCTGGAGCACCTTCCCCGGCGAGCGGACGCTCGTCGTCGCGACCCGCACCCTCACCTCGACGATCCGGGCCCTGGAGTCGCTGCCCGCCGTGCTGCGCGAGGACCCCCGGATCACGGTCGTCTTCACCCACGACCCCACCTCCGCCTTCGGCGACGGCGCGCTCGGCCTCCTCCACGACGCGGGCTGCCGGGTCATGCCCTGGGAGCAGTTGTCCGCCGTCGCCCCCGACCTGATCCTCAGCGCGAGCGAGAACATCGAGGTGCCGGGCGGCGACTGCCCGGTCCTCGTGCTCCCGCACGGGATCGGCTTCCAGAAGTACGTGCCGGACTCCCGCTCCCCGCACAGCAGGCTGTCCGGCGTCGCCCACGCGTCCCTGCTCGAATCCGGCCGCGCCTGGACGGCGGTGTCGCATCCGGACCAGGAACGGCAGTTGCTGGCCGCGCACCCGAAGACCGCCGGGCGCACGCTGCTCGTCGGCGACCCCTGCCTCGACGAACTGCTCGTCAGCGCGCACCTGCGCGGCCGTTACCGGCACGCCCTGGGCGTACGGGAGGAGCAGCGCCTCGTCCTGCTCAGCTCGACGTGGGGGCCGACGTCCCTGATCGGACGGCACCCGGAGCTGCCCGCGCGGCTGCTGGCAGGGCTGCCGTGGGACGAGTACCGGGTCGCCCTGGTCCTGCACCCCAACGTGTGGTCGGCGCACGGCTCCTGGCACCTCCGTACGCTCCTGGCCCGGGCCCTGGACGCCGGACTGCTGCTCGTCCCGCCGGTCCACGACTGGCGTCCCGCGCTCGTCGCCGCCGACGCCGTCGTCGGCGACCACGGCTCGGTCACGCTCTACGGCGCCGCGCTGGGCAGGCCCGTGGCCCTCGCCGCCTACGGGCAGGACGCCGTCCCCGGCACCGCGGGCGCCCGTCTGGCCCGGCTCGCCCCGCGCTTCGACCCGGAACGCGGCCCGCTCCGGCAGGTCCAGCACGTCCTGCGGGCCCACGCCGAGGACCCGGGGCGGTACGCGCCCGTGGCCACCGACGCCTTCGACGCGCCCGGCACCGCGCTGGCCCGGCTGCGCGACGCCGTCTACGAGCTGCTCCGCCTGGATCCGCCGCCCGCCGCCCCGCAGGAGCCGCTCGCCCTCACGCCGCCGGACGTGCCCGCCACGGCCGTCGCGTCCTGGATAGTGACCACCCGGGCCCGTACGGAAGATGACGGCCGGTCGGCCGTGAGCGTCCGCCGCGTCCCGGCGGCCGTCGCCGGGGAGTACGGCGAGGACGAGAGCGAGGACGAGAGCGGGGGGCGGTTCACGCATCTCGCGGTCCGTCCCGACGAGGAACGCGACCTGCGGCTGGTCGAGAGCGCCTCCGTCCTGGTCGGCTCGTCCCCGGCTCCCACCGCCGGGGCGGCACGCCGCTGGGCGCACGCGACCCTCGACCGCTGGCCCGGCGGCCTGCTGGCGGCGACCGCGCTCTCCTCGGGGGACCGCCTCGTGGCGCTGCGCGACGGACGGGCCGTACTGGTCTCGTACGAGGACGACCACCCCGCGGACGCGGACCCCGGGGCGGCCGCCGCGGTCGTCTACTCCCGGCTGCGCGCCGGTGACGCCCCGGACGGTGGCACGGTGACGCTGCACGTCGGCGACGGCCACAGCGGCGTCCGCCTGCGCCCCGCCCCGTCCTCACCGTCCTGACCAGCGTCTCCCCCGATCGGCCCCCAAGTGGCCCCCTACACAGCCCTCGTCACCGGCACTACGGTGGTCCCCGGCACACGGTCCGGGGCACTTCCAGCAGCCCTGCCGGTACGCGAAGGGGCGCTTGGTGGCAGTCGAGGTCGCGGCGGTCGCCGCGTCGGGCGCGACGAGCACATTGGTCGGGCTCGCGGTCACGGAAGCATGGACACGCACACGGACCCTGCTCGCCCGCGTGCTCGGGCGGCGCCGTGGCGAGGAGTCGGCGGCCGACGAGGAACTCCGCGCCGCAGTCGAGGAGTTGGCCACCGCGCTGCACGCGGAGGACCAGCACGCGCTGGGGGACGCCGCCGACCGCCTGCGGCGCAGGCTGCGCCGCTCGCTGCGCGAGGAGTCCGAGACGGCACGCGAGCTGGTCTCCCTCCTGTCCGAACTGGACGACTCCGAACCGGACGACTCCGAACCGGACGACGAGGACGCGCGGGACGCTGACGCCGCGCCCGTCGGAGCGGCGGCGGACCCGGTCGGCCTCGCCTACGCCGTTCCGCCGCCCCCGCTCCCGTACCCGTCCCCGTACCCCGAGGGCCCTCCTTCGCAGGTCCCGGCGCTGCACACCCGTTTCATCAACCGCGCCGCCGAGCTGAGCGAGCTGGACGGCCCGGCGCCGGGCGCGGCGGCGGACGCCTCGCACGTGGACGTACGGCTGCTGGCCGGGCCGCCCGGGGTCGGGAAGTCCGCCCTCGCCCGGCACTGGGCCCACACCGCGCGCGCACGCTTCCCCGGCGGGCGGCTCTACGTCGACTTCGCGGATCTGCGCGACCGGGCCGGGGACGTGGGCGCGGAGGTGTCCGAGGCTGTGGGCCACTGCCTGCGGTCCCTCGGCGTCGACGAGCGGCTCCTGCCCCCGTCCCTGGACGGGCGCACCGCCCTCTTCCGCAGCACGACGTCCCGGCTCCGGGTGCTGCTCGTGCTGGACGACGTGACCTCGCCCGGGCAGGTACGGGCGCTGATCCCCCGGGGCCCCGGGAGCGCGGTGCTCGCCACCAGCACCGCGAAGCTCGGCGAACTCGCCCTCGACGGGGCGCGCCCGCTGCCCCTGGAGCCCCTGACCGCCGAGGCGGCCCTGCTCCTGCTGGCCGACCGCTGCGGCGCGGCGCGGGTCGAGGAGGACCGGGAGGCGGCGCGTCGCGTGGCCGAGCTGTGCTCGGGGCTGCCGGTCGCGCTGCACGTGGCCGCGGCCCGGCTGGTGAACGACCGGCACCTGTCCATGGCCGCGCTCGCCGCCGAACTGGCCGACGACGCGGCGCGACTGGCTGCCCTGAGCGTGGGCGGTGAGTCCCCGGTGTCCGCGGTCCTCGACGCGTCCTACCGCCAACTGACCCCGGAGCTGGCGCACGGGTACCGGCTCCTCGGCTGGATCCCGGGCCCCTCCTTCGACCCCGCGACGGCCGCCGCCGCGCTCGGCTCCGACGTCGGGACGGCCCAGGTCCTCCTCGACGTCCTGGAGGACATGAGCCTGCTGGAGACGGCCCGGGACCGACGCCACCGGTTCCACGGCCTCGTACGCGCCCACGCGCGGGAACGCGCGGCGGCCGAGGAGCCCGCGGACGGCGAGTCCGCGGTCGTACGGCGGGTGCTGACGCACTGTCTGGCGGTCACCGCGTTCGCCGACCGCGCGGTGCGTGCCGACCGGCTGCGCGTCGCCGGCCTGGACGCGCTGCTCGCCGGGCGCGCCGATCCGTTCGCGGCGCCCGGCGGTCCTGGGCCGCTGGACTGGCTGGAGGCCGAGCGCCCCGCCCTCATGGCGGTGCTGCGCGCCGCCGGGTCCCACGGGCTGCACACCCTGGGCTGGCAGCTCGCGGAGGCGTTCACCGTGCTCTTCCTGCACCACCGGCACCTGGCCGACTGGCGGGAGTCCCTGGAGCTGGGCGCCCGTTACGCGAACGCCGCCGTCGCCCCGGCGGCCGAGGCCCGCCTGCGCACCCTCCTCTCCCGCCCGCTCCTCGACCTCGGTGAGCGGGGGCGGGCCGGGCAGGAGCTGGCCACGGCCCAGGCGTGCGCCGAGGTGGCGGGCGACACGGTGCTGCTCGCCTCCACGCTGGAGTTCACCGGCCGGTACTGGGACGGGACCGACCCGGCCCGCGCGATCGGGTTCTACCGGCGCTCGATGGAGCTGAACACCGAGGGCGGCGAGCCGCGCGGCGCCGCCATCGCCGCGTTTCTCCTCGGCCGCGCCCAGGCCGCGAACGGCGAACCGGCGCCCGCCCTCGACACCCTCCGCCGGGCCCGCACGGACCTGCTCTCCCTGCCCGACCCCGACCACCGCATGGCGGCCCGCGCCACCGCGGCCCTGGGCCGCGTCCTCGACGCCCTCGGCCGTACGGAGGAGGCCGTACCCGCGCTGCGGGAGGCGGCGGCGACCCTCCGGGAACGCGAGGCGTACGCGTACGAGGCCGAGGCCCTCGAAGACCTGGCCCTCATCGCCGCACGCCCCGGCGCCGACAACTCCCGGCTGCGCGAGGACCTGGCCCGGATCGTGGAAATCCACGAGGAGATGGGCAGCCCGCGCACCGAAGAACTGCGCGAGCGGCTGCGCCGGGCGGAAGAGGACGAGAGCGGGGACGGGAGCGAGGGCGACACCCCCTAGCGACGGGAAGGAGTCACGCTCGACCGGATCGCGCGGGTGCGCTCAGGAGGCCGACGGCTCGATCTCCCCCGCGAAGACGATGACCTGGTCGATGAGGCTCCGTCGCAGATGGACGACGTCCGTTCCCGCCAGGCGGGGGCCGCCGGCCGGCGTGGTGAAGACCCACTGGTAGCGGGCCCATTCACCGGGCATGTCCACCGCCGAGCAGCGCACCATCGTGCCGGCCCCCGCCGGGTGGCGCCGGATGTCCAGCACGAACCGCTCGACCGCCGCGATTCCTTCGCTGCGGCCCAACGGCCCCCAGAAGACCACGTCCGAGGTCAGGGCCTGGGAAAGAAGGGCAGTCACATTGAGGTCGTCCGAGGCGTTGAACGCGGAGATGAACGTGTCGATCGCGGAGCGTGCGGTCTCTTCCTGCATACCCCAGTAATATCAGCCGTTTCGCGTGCGCTCGTCCCACGAGCCGCCTTCCGGGCACGGTGAACCGTCCCGGTCACCACCTCCAGCCGGAGGAGACGGTCACCCCGGGGGCCGGTTGCGGATGAAGGTGTCGCTGGGCTTGCCGTCGTTCCAGTTGAAGACCATCTCCTGGCCTCCCTTGGTCAGTACCGCCTTGCCGTTGGCGCGCATCCCGGAGCACGCCAGGCTGACGGCCATGCTGCCGCTGAGCGTTCCCGAGCAGCTCTTGGCTCCGGCCCGTAGCGAGACGGCGGTGCCGTTCACGGTGAGGACGGCGAGGCCGCCGTCGGCGGTACGGCCGGGGAGGTACCAGGTGCCCTGGGTACCGCGCGCCTGTGCGGGCCTGCTGCTCGTACGGGTGGGCGCGGGCCGTGGCGCGGCGCTCGTCCGGGGCGGCGCCGAGGGGCGGGACGTACGGGTCGGCGTCGCCGTGCCCGGCTGGGCCGACGGGCTGCGGCGCGGGCGGGGCGACTTGGCGTCACGGGTGCGGGAGGGGGACGGCGAGGCGTCGGCGTCCTCGCCCTTCCGCTCGGACGACGACGCCTTGGCGTCGCCCGCCTTGTCCTCGCTGTCGTCCCCGCCGCAGCCGGCGAGGGTCAGCGTCAACGTACCGGCGAGGGCCACGGCGGCAGCGGCGAGTGCGTTCTTCTTGAGCACGGAGGTTCGAGCCATTTCTGCGTTCAGGAGCGTCTGGGGAGGGGACAGGAGACGGGCCCGTCTCGAAGTCCGGACAGCCTGACACGCGGAACCGCGCCGGAACCAGGCAGAATCCGAACTGTTCTGCGGAAAAATTCCCCTGAACTCGCGGACGTACGGCGTGAGTTGACGTGAGGCCCGGAATGCCGCGAGCAGCCCGGGACCGGGTGACGCCATAAATGGCTCGCCAATGGCGCCACATGTGTGCCAAGATGGCACCATCGACGGCGCGCGGTGCGGCGTCGGCACTTCAGGGGGGCGGGGTCATGGCGACAGCAGAGGCAGTACGGGGAGCAGGGATACGCCCGCGGTCCGCGCCCGGGGCCTGTGGCGCCTTCGCCCGCTTCGTGCTGTGCGGCGGCGGGGTGGGGCTCGCCTCCAGCTTCGCCGTGTCGGCCCTCGCCTCCTGGACCCCCTGGATCCTCGCCAACGCCCTGGTCACCGTGGTCTCCACGCTCCTGGCCACCGAGCTGCACGCCCGCTTCACCTTCGGCGCGGGCGGGCGCGCGACCTGGCGCCAGCACGCGCAGTCGGCGGGTTCGGCGGCGGCCGCGTACGGGGTGACCTGCGCGGCGATGCTGCTCCTCCAGCAACTGGTGGCGTCGCCGGGCGCGTTCCTCGAACAGGGCGTCTATCTGTCCGCGTCCGCGCTCGCCGGTGTCGCCCGCTTCGCGGTGCTGCGCCTGGTCGTCTTCGCGCGGACCCGTTCGCGGGGCGCGGGCGACCGGGACGGCGAGGGCGCGAGCACGGGCGAGGGCGCGGTCGCTGTCCGTACCGTCGCGGTCCGGCCGGTGACCGCGGCCGCCGCGCCCGCCGCCCTCTGCCGTGCCGCCTGAGGTCCGGAGACCCTGAGGCCCCGAGGCCCTGAGGCTCGGAGCCCCCGAGGTCCTGAGGCGGGGTCCGGCGTCAGCGGCCCAGCAGTTCGAAGAGGCTGGAGAAGCCCTCGCCGCCGTGGCCGTCCGCGATCCTGCGGTCCATCAGCTTCTTGACCTCCCGCATCCGCACGGCCTCCACACCGCGCGTTTCCCGGTGGCCGATCATGTCGTCCATCAGCGCGGCCTGGACGTCGAGGGGGCCGAGGTCCGGCGCGTACTCGCCGCGGTCGACCGCGCCCGCCATCGAGGTCAGCAGCGCCGGGTACGCGGGCAGCGAGGCGGCGACGCGCGCGGCGAACTCCGGTACGTCGACGCCCTCGGCCCGGACGAGGCGGAGCGTGTGCAGGAAGCCGATCAGCAGCTCGTAGGAGACCGCGACCTGGGCGAGGAACTCCACCGCGGCGAGGCCCGCGTCCTCCCCGTGGTACGTCACGGTGCCCAGGCCCCGCAGCGCCGCCCCGTGCGCGGCGAAGGCCTCGCGCGAGCCGCTGACCGGGAACTGGACGTCCGGCGTGCCCACGTAGGGCGGGTCGCCCATGACCTTGCCGTCGAGATACGCGGCGCCGTGCTCGTCCGCCCAGCGCGCGAACTCCCGGGCCCGGTCCGGGGAGCAGCTCGTGAAGTTCACCAGCGTCCGGCCCTCGACCGCGCCCTCCAGGGTGCCCAGCACCTGCTCGACGGCCGGGCCGTCGAGCAGGCAGAGCACGACGAGCGGGCTCGCCGCCACCGCCTCGGCGGCGGTCGGGGCCGTGGCGGCACCGGCCTCGGCCAGCGACGCGCTCCTGTGCGCGGTGCGGTTCCATACGGTCGTACGGTGTCCGCGCTCCAGGAACGTCCTGGCCAGGGCGGAGCCCATGGCCCCGAGCCCGAGCACGGTCACGGCTGTCGCCTCCGCCGCCGCGCCTCTTCCCGTCTTCGCCTCTGTCGTCGTCATGGTGGTGCCGCCTTTCGTGTCGCGGGGAGGGTGGGGGTCGCTCAGGCGTCGAGGAAGTCGCGGGTGAGCGCGATGATCCGGGTGGGGTCGGCGAACCAGTCCATGTGCCCCTCGCCCTCGACCTCCACCAACCGGCTGCCGGATATGGCCTTGTGCAGCTCCCGGGAGCCCTCGACGGGGATCATGGCGTCGGCGGCCAGGCCGATCACCAGCGTGGGGGCGGTGATCGCGGGGAGCAGGGGCCGGATGTCCACCTGGCCGCAGAGGTCGATCTGACGGCCGATACCGGCGGGCGGCCAGGCGTCGGCGAGCGACTGGGCCAGCCCCTCGTGGCCGAACTTGTCCAGCATGCCGGGGCTGAAGCCGGTCAGCGCGGAGAACCTCTTGAGCAGCTCGCGGTCGGTCGCGAGCAGCTTGCGCCAGGTCTCGAAGTAGTAGCGGTCGCGCGGCCCGGTGGAGTGCGCCCAGCCGCCGACGAGGACGAGCCGCCGGACCAGTTCGGGGTGGGCCGCGGCGACGGCGGCGGCGCCGACCGCGCCGAGCGAGAAGCCGAACAGGTCCACGGGGCCGTCGGACGCGTCGCGGATCGCCGCCGTGATCTGATCGGCGATCAGCTCGACGCTCAGCTCCCCGCCGTCGTCCTCGGTAAGGCCGCTGCCGCTGAAGTTGGGGCGGATGACCGTACGGGAGTCGGAGAAGTGGCCCACGACGCCGCCGAAGACCTTCTCGGCATCGCCGCCGGCGCCGTGCACGAGGGCCAGACCGGGCCCCTGGCCGTCGAGTTCGTAGTGGACACGGGTGTTGCGGGCAGCGGTGAACGGCATGCCGCACTCCTTGGGTGAGTACCGATTAAGTGAGCACTAAGCTAATCACCACTTGCGCGACTGTCAATCAAATGAGCGCTCATCTATCTGACACGAGAGGACCCCGATGCGGTCGGCCGGATCATCGGGCCCGGTCAGGCTCCGGCTGCCGTCAGCGGGAGCGCGAGGAGCTCCACGCCGTCCGGCGGCCCCGTCAGCGCGCCGACCGGCGTCCAGCCCCACCGCCGTCCCGCACGGTGGTCACGGCGAGACCCGGACCGGCCGCGTGCTCGGCCAACTGCTCCGCGAAGGCGTCCGCGGCCGCCGCGTCCTCGCCGTAGGGCGGCTCGCGGTAGACCCGTGCGTAGACGTCGCGGAACTCCGCGACATGGCGGTTTCCGCTGGCGCGTTCACATTCCACTGCTCACTCCCCCCCCCCCGTTCCTCCATGAGTCCTATGGCAGGGCGGCGGCGGCCTCTTCCAGGGCGTCGACGCTGCCGGACATGACCGTGCGCATGTGCCGGGTGAGGTGCGGCAGGGGCCAGTCCCACCAGGCCACGGCGAGGAGGCGTTCGACGTCCGCGTCGCTGTAGCGGCGGCGGATGAGCTTGGCCGGATTGCCGCCCACGATCCCGTAGTCGGGCACGTCGTCCACGACCACGGCGCCGGACGCGATGACCGCGCCGTGCCCGATCCGTACGCCCGGCATCACCAGCGAGCGGTAGCCGAACCACACGTCGTTGCCGACGACCGTGTCGCCGCGTCCGGGCAGCCCGGTGATCAGGTCGAAGTGCTCGGCCCAGGAGCCGCCCATGACGGGGAACGGGAAGGTGGAGGGGCCGTCCATCCGGTGGTTGGCGCCGTTCATCACGAACCGCGTGCCCTCCCCCAGCGCGCAGTATTTCCCGATGACGAGCCGCTCGGGCCCGTAGTGGTAGAGCACGTTCCGGGTCTCGAACGCGGTCGGGTCGTCCGGGTCGTCGTAGTACGAGAACTCCCCCACCTCGATCAACGGCGAGGTCACCAGCGGCTTGAGCAGCACCACGCGGGGCTGCTCGGGCATCGGGTGCAGGACGTTCGGGTCGGCGGGGACGGGGACTGGGGATGTCACGGGGGCTTCCTCTCGGCGCGGGCGGCATGTGCGTGGATGTGTGTGGGCGTGGGCGTGCGCCCATTCCAGCCGACGTCCCGGCGATGATCAACGACGGATCGGGCAACGTGCGGTTATCCAGGGGTAATCGTCGCGCGGCGGCACCGAGATGCCGCCGGGCACGGTCAACTCCGGGTGAGGCGCGCGGGGTCCGTCTCCTTCACAGCCGCCCTCCGGTCCAGCTCCCAGCCCTGCCCGTAGGCCGCGCCGAAGGCGACCGCGCCGAGCGCGGCACGCGACCGGCGGACGAGGGCGCCGACCTGATGGTCGGTACGGTCGTGCGCCCCGCGCAGCCGGGCCGCGGCGCCGAGCAGGACGGCCGCCTCGCGGTGCTGTCCGTACGCCTCGGCGAGCGCGGCCGTGCGCACCCCCACCAGCGAGAGGATCGGCAGGTCCCCGGTCGCCAGCCCCGCCCCGTACGCCGCGGCCAGCGCCCGTTCCGCGCCCGCCGGGTCGCCCGACTCCAGGCAGAGCGCGGCACGTACGCAGCCCGCCAGGGTGCGCGCGTGGCCGCCGGGGAACGGGGCGTCGCCGCGCAGGGACCGTTCGGCGCCGTCGAGCAGCTCCCGGGCGCGGTCCCGCTCGCCGAGCCGCAGCCGGAGGAGGGCGTCCCAGGCGTTGACCAGGGGCGGCATCGCCGGGGAGTCCGCGCGCGGGGCCCGTTCCCGCGCAGAGGCGATCACCGCGCCCGCCCGGGCGGTGTCGCCGCGGCGGAGGTGGAGGTCGATCCAGCGCAGGTCGCCGAAGACCTCGTCGGTGAGGCTGAGCGAACCGAACTCCCGTGCCAGCGCACGGGCTTCGCGCAGGTCGGCGAGCGCGCCGTCGAGGTCGCCGTCGTACTGCCGCAGCACTGCGCGCATCGGCAGCGCGTGGGAGCGGCCCCAGCAGTCGCCGGCCTGCCGGAAGCGGTCCAGGGCCGCCTCGACATCGGTGCGGGTCCGCTCCAGATCGCCCGCGTTCTCGGCGAACCCGGCCCGGAACATGCGGGCCAGTCCGGACAGCCACACGTCGTCGCCGTCCGCCATGCGCGCGAGGGCCGGGGGCACGGCCCACTCCCCGGTCAGGGCCGCGAGCGGGAGCGCGACGAGCGCGGCGTACGGGCCGAACCGGCCGGACGGGTCAGGGGCCGCCAGCAGCCGTCCGGCCGACTCCCGCAGCGCGGCCCGGTCGTCCGCGGCCTCCCCCGCCGACGCCCCCGACCGGGGACCGGCCCGGTTGAGCAGGTGGAGCGCACGGGCGCAGTCGCGCGCGGCGGACTCCTCGACGGGCTCCCCGGCGGACTCCTCGGCGGGCTTCTCGGCGGACTCCTCTACGGGCTCCTCGGCGGACCGTCCGGCCGACCGTGCGCCGCCCTGGACCGCCAGCGCCTCGCCCAGCCAGTGGGCCGCGTCGGCGTGGCGGCCCAGCATCTGCCAGTACCAGACCAGGTCCAGCGCGAGGGCGACCGCGCCGGGGGCGTCGCCGGTCTCGCACCGCCGCCGCAGGGCCGCGAGCGTGTTGTCGTACTCGGCGCCGGTCGCCCGCACCGCGGCGAGCTGGCCCGGCCCCCGCAGCAGCGGCTCGTGGCGGGCCGCCAGCGCGGCGAAGTGCCCGGCGGCCAGGTCGCGTACGGCCCCGAGGGCGCCCGTCGCCGCCAGCCGGTCCGCGCCGTACTCGCGCAGCGTCTCCAGCATGCGGTAGCGGCCGGGGTCGGGCGCGAGCTGGAGCAGCGAGCGGTCGACCAGTGCCGCGAGCAGCTCGGGGACCTCGGCGGGCGGCACGGGCGTGCCCGCGCAGACCGCGGCGGCCGAGGCGGCCGTGACGCCGCCGGGCAGGACGGCGACGCGCTCGGCGACCGTACGTTCGCGCGCGCTCAGCAGGTCCCAGCTCCAGGCGATGACGGCGCGCAGCGTGCGGTGCCGGGGCAGCGCGGTGCGGCTGCCGGTCGTGAGCAGCCGGAACCGGTCGGAGAGCCCGTCGGCCAGCTCCGGCAGCGACAGCGTCCGCAGCCGGGCCGCGGCCAGTTCGAGGGCCAGCGGCATCCCGTCCAGGCCCCGGACCACGCGCAGCACCTCGGGCAGCGTCGTCGCGTCGACGGCGAATCCGGGGCGTACGGCCGCGGCCCGCTCGGTGAACAGCCGTACGGCCGCCGCCCGCCGGGCCTCCGCCACGCCGTCGTCCGGGCCGGGCAGCGCGAGGGGGCCGAGCGGCACGAGCGCCTCGCCGTCGACCGCGAGGGGCTCACGGCTCGTGGCCAGGACGCGCAGCCCGGGGCAGCGCGAGAGCAGGGCGGCGACCAGGCGGGCCACGGCGTCGATCAGGTGCTCGCAGTTGTCGACGAGCAGCAGCATCTCCCTGCCGCCGAACCGCTCCGCGAGGACGTCCGGTTCCGCTGCCCCCGCCCGCCCGCGGTCCTCGAACATCGCGGTGCCGCGCACCCCGGCCCCGGCGAGCAGGGCCGCGCCGACCTTCTCCGGTTCGGTGACCGAGGCGAGGTCGATCAGCCGCACGCCGTCCCGGTACGTACGGCGGTGCGCCCGCGCGGCCTCGACCGCGAGCCGGGTCTTCCCCGCGCCGCCGGGCCCGACCACGGTGACGAGCCGGCCTCCGGCGAGCAGCGCACGGACCCGGGCGAGATCGCCGTCCCGCCCGACGAAGCTCGTCACGGCGGCGGGCAGGCCGGTGTCCGCGCCCACGCCCGTGGAGGGTGCCGGGGCGGCGGCGGGCTCGCGCGGGGACTCCGCGCGGAGCATGCGGAGGTGGCGGTCGCGCAGGGCCGCGCCGGGGGCCGTGCCGAGGGCGTCGGCGAGGGACTCGCGGATCCGTCCGTAGAGGGCCAGGGCCTCGGCCTCGCGGCCCCGGTCGGCGAGGGCGTCCATCAGCAGCGCGGCGGCACGCTCGTGCAGGGGGTGCTCGGCGAGGAGGGCGTCGAGGCGGGTCGCGGCGGATTCGGCGCGGCCCAGGGCGAGTTCGGCGGCGGCGAGGTCGGTGACGGCCTCGACGGAGGTGCGGGCCAGCCGGGTCGCGGCGGCGGGCGCCACCGCGGCGACCGCCGGGGGCTCCGCTCCGGGGCGGTCGCCCCACAGGGCCACCGCCTCGCCGAGCGCGGTGGCCGCCGCGTCCGGGTCACCGGCGCGCAGCCGCTCGCGCCCGAGGGCGGCGAGGCGTTCGAACCGCAGCGCGTCGACGTCGTCCGGCGCCACGTCCAGCCGGTAGCCGCCTGTCGCCCGCACGACGTCCGTGGCCGCGCCGAGGGCCCGGCGGAGCCGCGAGACGAGGGCCTGGAGGGCGTGTTCCGGCCCGGCCGGCGGGTCCTCGGCCCAGACCGCGTCGACGAGGACGCCCCGCTGCACCGCACGTCCCCCGCCGAGCGCCAGCCGTACGAGCAGCCCGCGCAGCCGTACGCCCGGTACCCGCACCGGGGTCGGCACGGCGGCGTCACCGCGCGACGCCTCGAAGGCGCCGAGCAGCGTGACGCGGAGGCGCGCGTCCCGTTCCATCCCGCCATCTTCGCGCGCGGGCCGGGCCGTCCGCGTCGAGGGGTGCCGTGTCAGCGCCGTGTGAGCCCCGTGTGAGCGAGCCGCGACAGGCTCCGGGTCCTCGGGGGAAGACATCGAGCGAAGGAGTCCCTGTGCATGACGTCCCTGTGCATGACGTCCCTGTGCATGACGTGACGATCGTGGGGGCCGGCCCTGTCGGTCTGTTCCTCGCCTGCGAGCTGGGCCTCGCGGGCTGTTCGGTCCTGGTGCTCGAACGGGAGGCGGAACGCCGCTCCCCCTGGAAGTCGGCCCCGCTCGGACTGCGGGGCCTGTCCGCCGCGTCGGCCGCGGCGTTCCACCGGCGGGGGTTGCTGGGCGCGCTGCGCGCGGAGTCGGGGGCGGACGGCGAGAACGGCCCGGACGGCGAAGCCGACCCCGACCCCGGCTCCGGCTCCGGCTCCGGCTCCGGCTCCGATGAGCCCTCTCCCCCGCGCAGTGCCGGTCACTTCGCGGGCATGGTGCTCGATCCGGCCAAGGTCGATGTCGCCGCGCTGCCGTACCGGCTCCCCGGTCCGGCGGCGGAGGGCGTGATGACGTACCTCGAAGCGATCGACACGGTGCTGACCGCGCGGGCGGCCGAGCTGGGCGTGGAGATCCGGCGCGGCGTCACGGTCACCGCCCTCGAACAGGACGACGCGGGCGTGGTCGTACGGGCGGACGGGCACGAGGACGGATTCACGGCGCGCTGGCTCGTCGGCTGCGACGGCGGCCGCAGCGCGGTCCGGCGGCTCGCGGGCTTCGACTTCGCGGGCACCGGACCGCAGTTCACCGGGTACGTCGCGCTCGCCGACCTCGCCGATCCGGAGAAGCTGGACCCGGGGTTCACGCTCACCCCGGCGGGCATGTACGTGCGGATGGCCGCACCGGGGCACATCGGGGTGCTGGACAGCGACGGCGGCGCGTTCGACCGTACGAGGCCGCCGACGCGCGAGCACCTCCAGGCGGTGCTGCGCCGGGTCTCCGGCACGGACGTGACGCTGACCGGCGTGCGGCACGCGTCCAGCTTCACCGACCGGGCGATGCAGGCGACGACGTACCGCCAGGGGCGCGTCCTGCTCGCGGGCGACGCCGCGCACATCCACTCGCCCCTCGGCGCCCAGGGCCTCAACCTCGGCATCGGCGACGCGATGAACCTGGGGTGGAAGCTCGCGGCGACCGTGCGCGGGCACGCGCCGGACGGGCTGCTCGACACGTACGGCAGCGAGCGCCACCCGGTCGGCGCCGCGGTGCTCGACTGGACGCGGGCCCAGTCGGCGACGATGCGGCCGGGCCCGGACGCGCGGGCCGTCCAGGGGGTGATCCGCGAGCTGATCGGGACCCGCGACGGGACGACGTACGTGTACGAGCGGGTCTCGGGCTCCTCGCACCGCTACGACCTCGGCGGCACGCATCCGCTGGTCGGCCGCGACGCTCCGGACCTGCGCCTGGCGGACGGCACCCGCCTCGGCGAGCTGGCCCGCGACGGGCGCGGCGTCCTCCTCGACCTCCGCGCCGACCCGTCCCTCCGCGCCACCGCCCTGAAGTGGGAGCGCCGGATCCGGTACGCGGCCGGTCCGGCGAGGAACGACCTCGGCCTCGGTGCCGTCCTGGTCCGGCCCGACGGCACGGTCGCCTGGGCCGGTGAACGCGCCCCGGGCCCCGAGGAGTTCACGCGGACCGCCCTGCGCTGGTTCGGCGACCCGGACCGCTGAGCGCCCCCGCCCACCGCCCACGCCCCTCACCCCTCACCCCTGAGCGACAGCGATCTCAAGGAGCACGCACATGGCCCTCACCCTCCGCCCGGGCAGCACCGTGATGTTCACCGGCGATTCGGTCACCGACTGCCGACGGCTGGAGAGCGAGCAGGGGCTCGGATCCGGCTACCCCCTGCACATCGCGGCCGAATGGGGCCTCCGCCACCCGGACAGGGCCGTGACCTGGCTGAATTCCGGGGTCGCGGGCGACAAGGTCAGCGATCTCGCGGCCCGTTGGCAGACGGACGTGCTCGACGCGCGCCCCGATGTGGTGTCGGTCCTCGTCGGCGTGAACGACGTCGGCTGGCACACGTACGACCCCGCGGGCCGGGTGATCCCCGTGGACGAGTACGCGGAAGGGTACGACCGTCTCCTCGCGCCCCTCGCGAAGGCCGGGGCCGGACTGATCCTCATCGAGCCGTTCCTCCTGCCGCTGCCCGGTCCCGTCGAGGTCGGCGACACGGTGCTCGACGCGGAGGTCGAACGGGAGTGGCGCGCCGACCTCGACCCGAAGATCCAGGCCGTACGCGAACTGGCCCGTACGTACGGCGCGCATCTGCTCGCCGCCGACGGCCTGTTCGCCGGGCTCTCCGCGACGACCGGGACCTCGCACTGGTCCGAGGACGGCGTCCATCCGACTCCCGCGGGGCACGCCGCGCTGGCGGCGGCGTGGCTCCGCCTGGTCGCGTGAACTGAACGGCCGGAAGCCGACTGTTCACGGCGTACGGGGGCCAATACCGTGTGCGACCTTCGTGTCCTGGGGGGGGCTCATGAACGGTCTCCGTGCGGTCGCCGTCTGCCTTGTGCTCGCGGGCGCCGCGGTCGTGGCACCGTCCGCCGCGACCGCGCGGCCCGCGGCGCAGCCCGCGCCGCAGCCCGCCGCGGCAGCGAGCTGGTCCGCGCTGCCCGTCCCGGCGGCGTCCCCGCCGGTGAGCGTGTCCGATGTCGCCGCGCGCGGCCCGGACGAGGCGTGGGCGACCGGGTCCGAGCAGACCGCCGAGGGGCAGCGCCCGGTCCTGTACCGGTGGGACGGCGCCGCGTGGAGCCGGGAGACCGGGTTCCCCGGCGCCGGGGAGGAAGGGCGGCTCCGCGAGGTGCGGTTCGTCGGCGACGAGGTGTGGATCTTCCACAACCACGCGGGCGAGGGCCGGATCCTCCGCGGACCGGCGGGCGGAACGGACGGACCGGATGACCCGGACGGGCCCGGTCGCTCCGACGCGTGGACCACCCTCGCGCTGCCGCAGACCCTGCGCACGTACCAGGACTTCACGGCGGTGCCGGGCGCCGCGTGGGTGATCGGCGAGGACGACACCGGACTGAAGGTCCTGCACCACGACGGCACCCGCTGGACCTCGCAGCCCACCCCGGACGGCGTGCTGTACCTGATGGGGATCACCGCCCGTACGGCCGACGACGCCTGGGCCTGGGGCGACACCAGCACGGGCAACACCGTCCTGCGCTGGGACGGCACCGCCTGGCGGGACGCCGGGGTGCCGCTGCCGCCCGACAGCAACGTGCACACGATCCTGCCCGAGCCCTCCGGCCGGGTCACGCTCAGCGGCTGGCAGTACACCGACGGCGTGGCCAGCACGTACGTCATGCGCTGGAACGGGCACGCCTGGCGCACGTTCCGGCCGCCGCTGGGCGGCGCGTACACCGAGGAGATGGTGCGCGGCCCGGACGGCGCGCTGTGGCTGCCGGTGCGCAGCGACCGCGCGTTCCAGTCGAAGTACGCGCGGATCGACGGCTCCCGCGTCCGCTACTCCTACGGGCCGGAGCGCCCGCGCGCGATCGACGTCCAGCCGCGTGCGCTGACGCGGGCCGGGTCCTCGCTGCTGTCCTTCGGGACCGCCGAGATCTACGGCGCGAAACCGAACCTGATGAGCGAGCGGCGGGGAGGCTGACATGGCCCGGAGACTTCTCGTCGCGGTCCTCGCCGCCGCGCTGGCCCTCGTCGCCGTGATGATCCCGGCCGCGGCGGACACCGGCTCGTGGCAGCACGTCCCGGTTCCGGAACAGGTGCGCCCGCAGGCCGCGTTGAACGAGGCCGTGGCGCTCGGCCCCGACCGGGCGTGGGCGGTCGGCGCCGACGCCGTCGGCCGCCAGGCGCCGGGCTTCCCGCTGGTGCTGCGCTGGGACGGCACGGCGTGGCAGCGCCAGAGCCTGCCCGGGGTCCGCTGGCAGGGCGAACTGCTGTCCGTCGCCGCGGCCTCGCCCTCCTCGGTCTGGGCGGTCGGCCGCGACGCGGCGGGCCGCGCCCGGCTGCTGCGCCACGACGGCACCGCCTGGCGCGAGAGCCGCCCGCCGCGCGGCGTCACGCTGGCCCGGGTCTTCGCGGGTGGCGGGGAGATCTGGCTGACCGGCTCGCGGGACGGGGCGCAGGCGCTGCTGCGCAGGGACGGGAACGGCTGGCAGGACGTACCGGCGCCGCCGGGGTCCGTGCACGGCCTGCACCTGCTGGCGGCCGACGACGTCTGGGCCGCGGGCGCCTCGGTGGACGGCGCGACCGTGTCGCACTACGACGGGCGGGAGTGGAAGCAGACGGTCGTGGACGGGTTCCCGCGCGCGGCCGTGGGCAGCGTGCTGGCGGTCTCGCCGACGGAGGTCTGGGCGGGCGGCACGGCCGGCTTCGTCGGCGGCCCGCCGGGGAAACCGATCCCGCCGCTGCTGGTCCGCTGGGACGGCGAGAAGTGGAGCCGGGTGGCGATGCCGACCGACTTCGGCTCGGTCAACTCGCTCACGCCCACCGCCTCCGGCGAGCTGGGCTGGGTCTCGGTGAACCGCTCGCAGAAGTGGAACCCGGGCGGCACCCCGCCGCTCGTGCCGGGCCCCGACTTCCTCTCCTGGGACGGGAGCGCGTTCACCGGGTACGGCGAACCGCCGGTCTCCGGCGAGGGCGAGTCCTGGACCCTGCGGCTGGCGCCGGTCCCGGGCACGGACACGGTGTGGTCGGTCGGCCGCGCCGACGGCCCCCAGGGCACCTTCGCCCCCCGCGCCCTGCGATTCGGCTGACCCGGATTCCGGGCATTCACCCCTAGCGCGCGCTCCGCCTCTCTTCCGGCGGGCCCGGTCGACCCCCTGAATCCCCTTCAGGGGGTCGGCTCATGTGCTCGGGTCCGGCATTGCGGAGCCGGGGTCGGTAGGGGTTGCCGCGTGCAATGCGCGGAAATTAGGTTCCCCAGCGGGGAATACCGGTTGCCCACGAGCCCGCATGGCGGCGGGATCCGCTCCGACCGCGACCGATCGAAAGGTTGCCTCATGACCTTGGCCAGTTCGGAACGAGTCACCATGCTCGTGCCGGATTTCCCGTTCGCCTATGACGACTGGCTACGGCATCCGGCGGGACTCGGGACCGTACCCGCGCACCGGCACGGCACTCCGGTGGCGGTGATCGGCGGCGGGATGTCCGGGATGACGGCGGCCTACGAGCTGATGCGGCTCGGGCTGCGGCCGGTGCTGTACGAGGCCGAGCAGCTCGGCGGGCGGATGCGCTCCGAGCCGTTCCCCGAACACCCCGAATTCCTGGCCGAGATGGGCGCGATGCGCTTTCCCGTGTCGGCGACGGCGCTGTTCCACTACATCGACGCGCTCGGGCTGCGCACCGCGCCGTTCCCGAATCCGCTGGCGCCGTCCACCCCGGCCACGCTCGTGCATCTCGAAGGGCGCACGCACCGGGCCCGTTCGGTGGCCGATCTGCCCTCGGAGTTCCAGGAAGTGGCGGACGCCTGGGACAAGGTGCTCCAGGACCGTGCCGAACTCTCCTCTTTGCAGGACGCGATACGGCGCCGTGACATACCCCTGCTGAAAGCGATTTGGAATCAACTGGTCAAGGAGTACGACGACCAGTCCTTCTACGGATTCCTCGCCACCAGCCCCGCATTCGCCTCGTTCCGGCACCGGGAAATCTTCGGGCAGGTCGGTTTCGGCACCGGCGGCTGGGACACCGACTTCCCGAATTCCATCATCGAGATCCTCCGCGTGGTGTGCACCGCGGCGGACGACGACCAGATGACGATCGAGGGCGGCGCCCAGCAGTTGCCGCGCGGGCTGTGGACGCACCGGCCCGGCCGCCTCGCGCACTGGCCCGCCGGCACCTCGCTCGCCGGGCTGCACGACGGAACGCCCCGGCCCGCGGCCGTACGCATCGGACGGGACGCCGAGGGCTTCGAG
Source organism: Streptomyces albiaxialis (assembly GCF_039530985.1). Classification (NCBI taxonomy): domain Bacteria; kingdom Bacillati; phylum Actinomycetota; class Actinomycetes; order Kitasatosporales; family Streptomycetaceae; genus Streptomyces; species Streptomyces albiaxialis. The sequence continues at coordinate 42,797 of NZ_BAAAPE010000025.1, read as the reverse complement.
GTCAAGGACGCCGACGGCCGCCTCGACCGGTACCCGGCCGTGGTGTTCAGCCCGCACGTCCGGGCGCTGCTGACGCATGTGGACAGCGACCCGTCGCTGCTCCCGGCCGAGCTGTGGACCGCCGTCGAACGTACCCACTACATGGGCTCCTCGAAGGTGTTCGTGCTGACCGACCGGCCCTTCTGGCTGGACACCGATCCGGACACCGGGCAGATGGCGATGGGCATGACCCTCACGGACCGGATGCCGCGCAGTGTCTATCTGTTCGGCTCGGACCCCGGCCGCCCGGGCGTGATGTGCCTGTCCTACACCTGGAACGACGACTCGCTGAAGTTCGCCACCCTGTCGGCGGAGCAGCGGGTGGAGATCCTGTTGGCCAAGCTGGGCGAGATCTACCCCGGGGTGGACATCCGCTCGCACCTCATCAGCGAGCCGCTGACGATCACCTGGGAGACCGAGCCCCGGTTCATGGGCGCCTTCAAGGCCAACCTGCCCGGCCATTACCGCTATCAGCGCCGGCTGTTCAGCCACTTCATGCAGGACGACCTCGACCCGCGGCACCGCGGCTTCTTCCTGTGCGGCGACGACGTCTCCTGGACCGGCGGCTTCGCCGAGGGCGCGGTGACCACCGCGCTCAACGCGGTCTGGGGCGTGGTCGAGCACCTCGGCGGCAGCACGCCCGCCGAGAACCCCGGGCCCGGAGACGTCTTCCACGAGATCGCGCCCGTCCGGCTCGCCGAGTGAGACGGGCGGCCCGGCCCCGCCGGAGGGCCGGGCCTCCGGATCAGGCGGGGCGGGACGCCGACATGACGGCCCGTGAGATCGCGTCGATGACGCGCGGCGCCTGGGCGTTCAGATAGAAGTGCCCGCCGGGGTACGTCTGCAGCTCGAAGCGCTCCTTGGTGTGGTCGCCCCAGGAGCGGACCTCGTCGACGCTCGCCTTCGGGTCGCTGTCGCCGACCATGGCGTAGACGGGGCAGCTCAGCGGCGGTCCCGGCTGATAGCGGTAGGTCTCGGCGGCGCGGTAGTCGCTGCGGATCGCGGGCAGTACCGCGCGGAGCATCTCCTCGTCGTCCAGCGTCTGGGACTCGGTGCCGTCGAGCGCCTTGATCTCGCGGATCAGCGCGGCGTCGTCGTGCAGGTGCGTCGACTCCTCGCGGTGCCGGGACGGCGCGCGGCGCCCGGAGGCGAACAGGGCGTGCAGGGTGATGTCGCGCTGTTCGAGGCGGAGCGCCACCTCGAAGGCGAGCGTGGCGCCCATGCTGTGCCCGAAGATCGACAGAGGCCGGTCGGCCCAGGGCAGCAGCCGCTCGGCCACCTCGTCGGCCAGTGCGGCGATGCTGTCCAGGCAGGGCTCGGCGCGGCGGTCCTGCCGGCCGGGGTACTGGACCGCCAGCACGTCGACCGCCGGGGCGAGCGCCCTGGACACCGGGAAGTAGAAGCTGGCCGAACCGCCCGCGTGCGGCAGGCAGACCAGTCTGGTCGCCGCGTCCGGCGCGGGATGGAACCGTCGTATCCACAGATCCTCATCGGCGTGCGCGTTCACGTGTGCGTCCCCTCAGGCGTCCGTACGTGTGGAATCCCCCGGACGACAGTGCTTGCCCGCCGCCCCCCCGGGCAACCCCTAACCCTCCACCACCGCCCCTTGAACCCCCTCGGCGCCCCCGGGGTACGGGTGGGGAACGGGCCTCGGCACGGGGGCGGAAACACACGATTTCCGGCCCGCTGTCGCGGACCGGAAATCGTGGCGGTGTCGTGCCCCTGCACAGCGACGTTCACGCAACGCCGCCGACACACGGGGGTGGGGCATTTCACCGGAGGGCCGCCTCGCCCGTACTTCCGTACGGGGTCGGCGTTGCTATTCTCCGTGGCTCTTCGCGGTCTCGGCTGAATTCGCCGGGTCGCTCTCCTCGGATTCCTTTTCCTTCTTCGGGTCCTTGTAATTCGGGTCGTAGAGTTTGCGCCTGCGGTCCACCCGGCGGACGGCCCAGATGCTGTTCATGACGGCCAGGAAGGTCAGCGGCCAGCCCATGAGGAGGCGCGCGACGCCGAGCCAGGTGGTCTCGTCGAGGTTGTAGAGCCAGCGCTCCACCGCGAACCGGGAGAAGCTCAGCGCCGCCCAGAGCAGCGTGGCCACGTCGTAGTAGAAGAGCGACTTGCGGTCCCGGCGCCAGAACGAGCCCTGGGCGTTGGCCGCGGCCCAGACCTGGCCGATCAGGGGCCGCCGCAGGAGGACGGAGAGGAGCAGGACGCTGCCGATGCAGGCCGTGATCCAGTTGCCGAGCAGGTAGTACCCCTTGGCCTCGCCGACGAGCACGGCGACGCCGCAGGTGATGAGGACGGTGACGAGGCCGACGACCGAGGCGGCCAGCTTCTCCTTGCGCAGCAACTGGTAGATCCCCACCAGGACCGCGGTGCCGATCGAGGCCCAGATGCCCGGCCACATGCTGGTGAGCGCGTTGACCACGATGTAGGTGATGACGGGCAGGATGGTCAGGATCGTGCCGTACACGCCGCCGATGTAGTCCCAGGCGAAGGCGAGCTGGTCCTGGAAGTTCTCCGGGACCTTCTTCACGCCGCTCCCGGCGGCCTGCTCCTCATCGCTCTTGGCGTCCTGTTCCTCATCGTCGTTCACGGTTCGGTCTCCCCACGAGGCTCTTCGACCCCTCCATGCTGGCCGGAATCGGGCCGGGGGCGCATCACACCTAGGTCCCGGGATGGGGTGGAGTTAACTCCACCCCCGCTCCCGGCCCTTCTTCCCGCACTCTTCCTCGTATTCGCTGGCACAAATTCCGGTTATTGACCGCCGCCGCGGCCCGCCCATAGACTCACGCCCCGTCATCCGGTGATCACTGCTCTGCAATCACCCCCGAGGGGAGCATTTCATGACGAGGACCGGCAACGGCGAATCCGTTGAAGAATTAGCTTTTCCCATGGCCAGGAAATGCCCCTTCGCCCCGCCACCGGAGTACGCGAGAATGCGCGCGGAATCCCCGCTGGTGCGGGTGCGGTTGCCGCACGGGGGCACGGCCTGGGTGGTGACGCGTCACGCCGAGGCCCAGCGGCTGCTGACCGACCCCCGGGTCAGCTCCGACGCGAGCAAGCCGGGCTTCCCCACCGTCCGTATGCCCGAGGAACGCCCGGACGGCGCGAGCGCGGACGCGGGCGAGGGCGCGGACGGCGAGGGCACGGGCGGCGGGGAGCCGCTCAGCGCCGAGCAGCTCAACGAGCTGGCGGAGATCGCCCAGTTCCACGAGGGCCAGTTCATCAACCTGGACCCGCCCCGGCACGGCCACTTCCGGCGCATGCTCATCTCCGAGTTCGGCACGCGGCGGATGAACGAGCTGCGCCCGGAGATCCAGCGCGTCACCGACCGGCTGATCGACGACATGCTGGCGCGGGACTCGCGGGCCGACCTCGTCGAGGACCTGGGCCTGCCGCTCTCCTCGCTCGTCATCTGCCGGCTGCTCGGCGTCCCGTACGAGGACCACGACTACTTCCAGTCAGCGACCCGGACGATGGTCCAGCTCGACGCCGATCCGGAGCAGGTCAGGGCGGCGATGGAGGGGCTCGTCGAGTACCTCGACGAGCTGGTCAAGGCGGCCGCGCGGGAGCCCGGCGACAATCTCATCGGCCGGCTGCTCGTCGAGCAGGTCGGCACCGGTGAGCTGACCCGCGCGGGCCTGGTCGGCATGGCCTTCCTGCTGCTGACCGCGGGGCACGAGGCGACCGCGAACATGCTGCCGCTGAGCGTGCTGACCCTGCTGGAGCACCCGGAGCAGCTCGCCGAGCTGCGCGAGGACCCCGCGCTGCTGCCCGGCGCCGTCGAGGAGTTGCTGCGGTTCCACTCCGTGTCGGACTGGGCCGCCTTCGACCGGGTGGCCGTCGGGGACATCGAGATCGACGGCCGGAAGATCACGGCCGGTGAGGGCATCTTCGTGCTGAGCGCGTCGGCGAACCGGGACGAGCGGGCCTTCGAGCACCCCGACACCTTCGACATCCACCGCAGGGCCCGGCACCACATCGCCTTCGGCTACGGGGCGCACCAGTGCATCGGGCAGAACCTGGCCCGCGCCGAGCTGGAGGTCGGGCTGGGCACGCTCCTGCGGCGGATGCCCTCCCTGGAGCTGGACAAGGCCGTGGACGCGCTGCCCTTCAAGTACCAGAACCTCGTCTTCGGACTGCACGCGATGCCGGTCCGCTGGTAGCCCCCGTCCCCAGGGCCGCCCGCCCCGGTCCTTCGCCGGACCGGGGCCGGTGGGCTGCCCGGCCACGGCTGTGGGCAGCGGAACGGTGGGCGGCGGAACGGTGGGGGCCGGATGGTGGGGAGCCTAGCCGCCGACCTCCAGTTCGCTGTCGAGGATGTCGAACAGCTCCTCGGCGGTGGCGGAGTCCAGCGCGGGTTCCTCGGGCCGCTCCTCGGGGCTGTGTGTCTCGGTCCAGGTGGCGAGAAGTCCGCGCAGCCGGGCGGCGATCCCGGCGTACTCCTCCTCGTCCGGGGCGACGGCCGCCAGCTCCGCCTCCAGCCGCCGGATCCCGGCGAACACCGAGGCCGTGCGGTCCGCTTCGTCCTCGCCGAACCCGGCGGCCAGGTGCCGGGCGACGGCCTCGGGCGTCGGGTGGTCGAAGACCAGCGTGGACGGCAGGGTCACCCCGGCGGCCGCGTTCAGCCGGTTCCGCAGCTCGACGGCGGCGAGCGAGTCGAGGCCGAGTTCGAGGAAGCCCCGCCCGCCCGCGACCGCTTCGGGACGGTCGTAGCCCAGGACTTCGGCGACATGGGTGCGGACGAGGGTCAGCAACGTGCGCTGCCGCTCCTCGGCGGAGAGCGTCGCCAGCCCGGCGGCCAGGGACTCCGCCGCCCGTGCCGGTCCCCCGGTCCCGGCGGCGGCCCTGGACGGTGCCCGGACCACCCCGGCCAGCAGCGGGGGTACGCCCGCCGCGCGGGCACGCAGCACGCCCTGGTCGATCCGCAGCGGGACCAGGGTGGTCTCCCCCGTGGCGAGCGCGGCGTCGAAGAGCGCGAGGCCGTCGGCGGGCGCGAGCGGCGGAAAGCCGGAGCGCGCGGCCCGGCGCAGCCCGGCCTCGCCCAGCCTCCCGGCCATGCCGCCGGCCTCGTCCCACAGCGTCCAGGCGAGCGCGGTCGCCGGGAGCCCGAGGGCGCGCCGGTGCCGGGCGAGGCCTTCGAGGAACAGGTTGGCCGCCGCGTAGTTCGCCTGTCCCGCGCCGTCGAGCAGGGTGGCGGTGGAGGAGAACAGAACGAACCGGTCGAGGCCGAGGTCCGCCGTCAGCTCGTGGAGCAGCCAGGCCGCGTCGGCCTTGGGCCGGAAGACGCCGTCGAAGCGCTCCGGGGTCAGCGAGGTGAGGACGCCGTCGTCGAGGGTTCCCGCCGCGTGCACCACGGAGCGCAGCGGATGCGCGGCGGGGATCCCCGCGAGCAGCGCGGCCAGGGCCGTGCGGTCGGTGACGTCGCACGCGGCGAGGGTCGCCGTCGCCCCGGACGAGGCCAGTTCGGCGCGGAGCCGGCCGGCGCCCGGCGCGTCCGGCCCGCTGCGGCTCACCAGCAGCATGTGCCGTACGCCGTGCGCTTCTGCCATGTGCCGGGCGAGGAGCGCGCCGAGCCCGCCGGTGCCGCCGGTGATCAGCACGGTGCCGTCCGGGTCCCAGTCCGCGCCGCCGTCCGGATCCCAGTCCGCGCCGCCGTCCGGCGGCGCGACCCGCGCCAGCCGGGGCACGTACGCCGTGCCGTCGCGCAGCACCGTCTGGGCCTCGCCACCGGCCAGCGCACCGGCCACGGCCGCGCCCGAGGCGTCCCAGGAGTCGACGTCGAGGACCGAGATCCGGCCCGGGTGCTCCTCCTGCGCCGAGCGCGCCAGCCCCCAGACCGCCGGGGCGGCGAAGTCGTCGCCCTCGGTCACCAGGGCGAGCCGCGAACCGGCGAACCGCTCGTCGGCGAGCCAGGAGCGCAGCACCGCGAGCGCGTGGTGCGCGGCGCTCCGGGCGGCGTCGGGCGGCGGGCCCTCGCCGGGCGGGCAGGGCACCACCAGGAGGTCCGGCACGTCCACGGCGGCGAGTTCGGCGTGGCACGTGAGGTCGGACCCGGCGGCGCGCAGGGCCCGGCCGAGCGGCCCGTCGGCGTCCCCGAGCAGCGCCCAGTCCCCCGCCGGGGTTCCCGGTGCCGCGACCGTGGTCCAGTCCGGGCGGAACAGCGACCGGGCCACCACGCCCTCGCGGGCCGCCGCGCCCGTACCGGAGGCGACGGGGCGGGAGGCGAGGGAGCGCACCGAGGCGACCGGGGCACCCGTGGGGTCGGCGAGGTCCAGCGCGACCGCGTGCTCCCCCGCGGGGGACAGCCGCACGCGCAGCGCCCGCGCGCCGACGGCGCGCAGGGTCACCCCGGTCCAGGCGAACGGGACCCAGGGCCGTCCGTCGCGGGGGACGAACTCCCCCAGGTCCAGGGCGTGCAGGGCGGAGTCGAGGAGCGCCGGGGACAGGGCGAATCCCCCGTCAGCGCCCGCACCCGCGTCCGCGCCGTCGGTCTCCCCGTCCAGCGCGACCTCCGCGAAGACCTCCGTGCCGCGGCGCCAGGCCGCGCGCAGCCCCTGGAACCGGGGCCCGTAGCCGTAGCCGCGCTCCGCCATGCCCTCGTACAGCCCGTCGAGGGCGACCGGTTCGGCCCCGGCGGGGGGCCAGCTCCGCAGGTCGGCCCCCTCCTTGTCCGGCGCGGCGGGCGCGGTGGGCGCGGTGGGCGCGGGGATGAGCCGGCCCGTGGCGTGCCGGGTCCAGGGCACGTCGGCGGGGTCGTCCTCGGCGCGGGAGGACACCAGCACCGCGCGGGCGCCCCGCTCGTCGGGCGCGGCGACCTCGACCAGGAGCCGCACGGCGCCGGACTCCGGCAGCGTCAGCGGGCTCTCCAGGGTCAGTTCGTCCAGGGCGGGGCAGCCCGCCCGGTCCCCGGCGTGCAGCGCGAGGTCGACGAAGGCGGTGCCCGGCAGGAGGACGTCGCCGTCGATCGCGTGGTCGGCCAGCCAGGGGTGGGTGCGGAGCGAGAGCCGCCCGGTGTACGTACGGGTGTCCGCCTGCGCGGAGTCCACCGCCGAGGCGAGCAGCGGGTGCCCGGCGCCGTCCTGGCCGAGTCCGGCCGCGTCCTGGGCGGGGGGCTCGGCCTCCATCCAGAACCGGCGCCGCTGGAAGGCGTAGGTCGGCAGCTCCACCGGCCGGCCGGAACCGCCGTGCAGCGCGGCCCAGTCCACCTCGACGCCGCGCGTCCAGGCGGCGGCGAGCGCCCCGGTGACCTCCCGGGTCTCCTCGCGGTCGCGGCGGAGGGCCGGGAGGAACACGGGCCGCTCCTCGCCGGGCACGCAGTCCGGTGCCATCGCGGACAGCACCGCGTCCGGGCCCAGTTCGAGGACGGTGCTCACGCCGTGCCCGGCCAGCGTGCGGACGCCGTCGGAGAACCGGACGGCACCGCGGACGTGGTCCACCCAGTAGTCCGGATCCTGGAGGTGCCCGGCCGTGGCGACCTCGCCGGTGAGGTTGGAGACGACGGGGATCCTCGGCGGCGCGTAGGTCATCACCCGGGCCACCCAGCGGAAGTCGTCCAGCATGGGCCTCATCCGGGGCGAGTGGAAGGCGTGGCTGACGCGGAGACGCCGGATCTTGTGGCCGCGCGCGGCGAGGCCGTCGGCGATCTCGGTGACGGCGTCCTCGTCGCCGGAGAGCACCACCGAGGCGGGCCCGTTGACCGCGGCGAGGTCCGCCCGTCCTCCGAAGCCGTCGAGCGCGGCCCTGGCCTCGTCCTCGGTGGCCCGTACGGAGATCATCGCACCGCCCGCGGGGAGTTCCTGCATGAGGCGGCCCCGCGCGGCGACCAGCGCCGCCGCGTCGGCGAGCGACCAGACCCCCGCCACGTGGGCGGCGGTGATCTCGCCCAGGGAGTGGCCCAGCAGGAGGTCGGGACGCACCCCCCAGGACTCCATGAGCCGGAAGAGGGCGGTCTCCAGGGCGAACAGCGCCGCCTGCGCGTACATCGTGCCGTCCAGCAGGTCCGCCCCGGGCCCGTCCGGTTCGGCCCACACCACGGTGCGCAGCGGCCGGGGAAGGTGGACGTCCAGTTCGGCGCAGGCCTCGTCCCAGGCGCGGGCGAACACCGGGTGGGCGGCGTGCAGTTCGCGGCCCATCCCGAGCCGCTGGGCGCCCTGCCCGGTGAACATCACGGCGACGCCGCCCGGCACCGCCTGCCCCCGGCGGACGCCGGGGCCCGGGTCTCCGGAGGCCAGGGCGTCCAGGTCGCGGGCGAGCTCCGCGCGGTCGGTGACGACGAGCGCGGCGCGGTGCTCCATCGCGGACCGTGCGGTGCCCAGGGCGCGGCCGAGGTCGGCGAGGGCGGGGGCGGGGTGCTCGTCCAGGAAGGTTCTGAGGCGGGCGGCCTGGGCCCGCAGGGCCTCGGGGGTGCGCGCGGAGAGCGGCAGCGCACGCGGCGCGGGGTGCGTGCCGAGGGACGCGGGTTCCGGGGACGGGGGTTCGGGTTCGGGCGGCGGCGGGGCCTGTTCGAGGACGACGTGGGCGTTGGTGCCGCTGAAGCCGAACGAGGAGATACCGGCCCTGCGCGGGGTGTCCGTGCGCGGCCAGGGCCGTGCCTCGGTGAGCAGGGCCACCGTGCCCTGCTCCCAGTCGACGTGGGGGGTGGGCTCGGTGACGTGGAGGGTGCGCGGCAGCAGTTCGTGCCGCATCGCCATGATCATCTTGATGATCCCGGCGGCGCCCGCGGCGGCCTGGGTGTGGCCCAGGTTGGACTTCACCGAGCCCAGCCACAGCGGTGCCGTGCGCCCGGTGCCGTAGGCCGCGGCGAGGGACTGGGCCTCGATCGGGTCGCCGAGCGTGGTGCCGGTGCCGTGCGCCTCGACCGCGTCGACCTCGTGCGGGCCGAGCCCGGCGGAGTCCAGGGCCTGGCGGATCACCCGCTGCTGGGAGGGGCCGTTGGGCGCGGTGAGGCCGTTGGAGGCGCCGTCGGAGTTGACCGCCGAGCCGCGGACCAGGGCGAGGACGGGGTGCCCGGCGCGGCGGGCCTCGGAGAGCCGCTCGACGACGAGGACGCCGACGCCCTCGGACCAGCCGGTGCCGTCCGCGTCGGCGGAGAACGCCTTGCAGCGGCCGTCCGGGGCGAGTCCGCGCTGCCGGGAGAAGGACAGGAACGTGCCGGGGGCGGACATGACGGCCACCCCTCCGGCCAGGGCCACGGAGCACTCCCTCTGGCGCAGCGCCCGGCAGGCCAGGTGCAGCGCGACCAGGGAGCCCGAGCAGGCGGTGTCCACGGTCATGGCGGGGCCCTGGAGGTCCAGGGCGTAGGCGACGCGCCCCGCGATCACGCTGGTGGTGACGCCGGTGGACAGGTGGCTCTCGCGCCCCTCGGCCCGGGTCAGCCGGGGCCCGTACTCCTGCGGTTCGGCGCCGAGGAACACCCCGGTCCGGCTGCCCCGGAGCACGGCCGGGTCGATGCCGGCCCGCTCCAGGGCCTCCCACGAGGTCTCCAGCACGAGCCGCTGCTGCGGGTCCATCGCCTGCGCCTCGCGCGGGCCGATCCCGAAGAACTCCGCGTCGAACTCCGCCGCGTCGTGGAGGAACCCGCCCCGGCGTACGTACGTCTTGCCCGGCGCCTCGGGGTCCGGGTCGTACAGGTTCTCCGGGCCCCAGCCGCGGTCCTCGGGCAGGTCGCCGACGACCTCGCCGCCCTCGGCGACGAGCCGCCAGAGCTGGTCGGGGGACGCGATGCCGCCCGGGTAGCGGCAGCCGATGCCGACGATGGCGATCGGATCCTCGCCCCCGTCCTCGTCCCCGTCCGACGACGGTGCCGCCGGGGCCGGCTCCTCCTCGTCCCCGCCGAGCAGCCCGGCGCGCAGGGCGCGGGCCAGGCGCGCCGGGGACGGGTGGTCGAAGGCCACGGTGACCGGGAGCGCCAGCCCGGTGGCGGCGGCCAGCCGCCCGTGGAGGTCGGCCGCGGTCAGCGAGTCGAAGCCGAGGTCGATGAAGGGGCGGTCCGGCGGCAGCGTCGGCGGCGCGTCGTCGGGCCGTACCCGGCGCAGCGCCCCGAGGGCGTGGTGGCACACCAGGTCCAGCAGCGCCCGGTCCTGCTCGGCACGGGGCAGCCCCCGCAGCTTCTGGCTCAGCGGGGTGGTTTCGTCGTGGGAATTCATACGCGGACTCCGACCGGGGCCTGTGGATCAGGTGAGGGTGTGGTACTCCGCGCAGTCCTCCAGGACGGCGACCGGGTCGCGGAAGGTGTTCTGCGGCTTCTTCCGGTCGAAAGCGCCGGAGTGCGCGTACGCCACGACGACACCGTCGCGCTGCCGGACCAGCAGGTCGGGGTTGCCGTCCAGGTCGATGTCGGTCACCGCGAGCGCGTCCTCCAGCGGATTCCAGTCCGCGCCGAGGTTGCCGACGGTGAACCAGGTGCCCTCGCCGTTCCCGTCGCCGGGGGCGCCGTCGCCGGGCGGGAACTCGTAGACGCACAGGTCGCCGTTGTCGCGCAGGATCAGCAGGTCGAGCCGCCCGGTGCCGGTGACGTCGGCCATGGCGAAGGGGAAGTCGGTGGGCTCGGTGACGGTCAGCCGCTGCGGCGTCTTGTCGAAGGTGTCGTTCTCGACGACCTCGCCGAGGTTGGCGAACCAGTCCACGTGGCCGAGTTCGCTCTCCCGGCCGAAGGTGTCGTCCTTGCCGTCGCCGCTGACGTCGGCGACGCCGATGGTCTCCCAGATCCGGCCGTCGTCGCGGCGGCCCGATATCCGTACGGGCTCGCTCAGGGTGTTCAGGCCGTTGAGCCCGCCCTTGTTCTCGTAGAGGTACACCCCGTGCGGGTACTCGGTGTTGACCGACTCCTCGCTGCCCGCGAGGACGCTGGCCAGTCCGTTGCCGCGGATGTCGATGGTCCGGATGATGAGGTGCTTCTCCCAGGCGAAGTCGTCGCCGATCCTGACCGGGTCGAGAAAGGTGCGGGTGCCGTCGAACTTGCCGCTGTGCGGGAAGACCAGCAGTTCGCCGTTGGTGTCGTGGCGGACGAGCAGGTCCTTCTTCCCGTCGCCGTTGAAGGACCTGCAGTGGCCGTTCATGATCATCGCCGGCATGTGTCAACTCTCCTCGGTGGGCCGTTCATGTGCTTGGTCACGCGGGGTACCTGCGGTGCTCAGTCGGTACCGGGATCCACTCCGTGGGACCGCAGGAGCGCGGCGAGGGCCAGCGGGGTGGGCAGGGCGAAGAACTCGGCGAGGCGCACCTCGGCCCCGAAGTTCTCCTGGACCCGCTGCACGAGCAGTGCGGCAAGCAGCGAATGTCCGCCCAGGACGAAGAAGTTCCCGTCGGCGGTGACGTCCTCCCGGCCGAGCAGCTCGCGGAAGAGCGCGAGCAGGGCGTCGACCAGGGCGTCCTCGTGGTGCTCGGCGGCGGCGCCGTGCCCGGCGGCGGCGCGGCGCGCCGTGGCCAGCCGGACGAGGTGGGGGTGGTCCACCTTCTCGTTGGCGTTGGTGGGCAGTTCGTCGGTGACGACGAAGTCGTGCGGCACGGCCGAGGGCGGCAGCGTGGCCCGGGAGTGCTCCCACAGCCGCTCGGGAAGGCCCTCGGCGGGGTGGGCGACCACGAAGGCCACCAGGACGGCGTCCGCGCTGAGGTCCCCGACGGTGACGACGGCGGCGTCCGCCACCTCGGGGTGCTCGCGCAGCACGGCCTCGATCTCGGCCAGTTCCAGCCGGTTGCCGCGCAGCTTGATCTGTCGGTCCACCCGGCCGAGCACCTCCAGGGTTCCGTCCTCCCGCCAGCGGGCCAGGTCCCCGGTGCGGTAGTAGCGCCCGTGCTCGGGGTGGTCGCCGAACCGTTCGGCGGTCAGCTCCGGGCGTTCGTGGTAGCCGAGGGCGACCCCGGCGCCCGCGAGGCACAGCTCGCCGTGGACGCCGGGCGGGAGTTCGCGGCCGTCCGGGTCCACGACGAAGGCGGTGGTGTTGCGCAGCGGAGTCCCGGCGTGCACGGTCGCGTCGCCGGGCGCGAGCCGACCCGCGGTGGACCAGATGGTGGTCTCGGTGGGGCCGTAGACGTTGCGGACCTCGGCGCCGGTCTCCAGCAGCCGCGCCGCGAGGTCGGCGGAGAGCGCCTCCCCGCCGCACAGCACCCGCCGCCCGGCCAGCCGGTCGCCGACCTGGTCGAGGACCGTGCGCCAGGTGGTGGGGGTGGCCTGCACGATGTCCACCCCGTGCCGGTCCAGCAGCTCCCTGAGCACGGCGCCGTTCACCCGCGCCTCGTCGGGGGCGACGGCCAGGGTGCCGCCGGAGGTCAGCGGGAGGAACAGCTCCAGCGCCGAGATATCGAAGGCGAAGGTCGTCATCCACAGCGTGACGTCGCCGGGCCCGGGCTCCAGCTCGTCGAGGAAGTGCCGGACGAGGTTGGCCAGGTTGCCGTGCGCGACCTTGGTGCCCTTGGGGCGCCCGGTGGAGCCCGAGGTGTAGATGAGGTACGCGCAGGAGCCGGGGTCGGGCTCGGCGGGCGGCTCGGCCGACCACCGGTCCGCGGCGCTCCCGCCGTCGGCGGCGCGCAGCCGGGCCATGTCCAGGCGCGGGGTGCCCTCGGGCAGTTCGACCGCCTCGCCGGCCAGAACGGCACGGGCGCCGGAGTCCGCGAGCTGGTAGGAGATCCGGTCGGCCGGGTGGTCGGGGTCGACCGGCAGATAGGCGCAGCCCGCCAGCCAGACGCCCAGCGTCGCGGCGGCCAGCTCGGGTCCGCGCCGCGCCGCCACGGCGACCACGTCCCCCTCGCCCGCCCCGGCGCCGCGCAGCAGCTCCCGGGTGTCGAGGGCGGCCTGCCACAACTCCGCGTAGGTGACGGTTCGTTCGCCGTGCGCGACGGCGACCGCGTCCGGCGCTCCGGCGGCCCGTTCGGCGACGGTGCGCAGCACGGAGGGCGTGGGCGCGTCGGTGGCGGTGCGGTTCGCGGCGGCGACGGTCTCGCGGTCCCGCTCCGACCACGCGGCCAGTTCGCCGACGGGCCTGTCGGGGCCGGCGCCGACCGCCGTCAGCAGCGCGTCGTACCGCTCCAGCAGGAGCGTGACGTCTTCCCTGCGGTGGGACTCCTGCCCGTACAGCGCCTCGACGGTGATGCGGTCCTTCTCCGAGAGGATGTCGAATTCGAGGTTCATCCGGCTGTAGCCGTTGCGGACCATCAGGGCCCGTGCCGGGAGGCCGCCGACGGTCGTCTCCGCGGAGAGCCCGGCCGGAAGGTAGTTGAACATGTGCCGGAACAGCGTCGTGCTCCAGGCCGAGTTGACGCGGGGGATCTCCGGGAGCAGCAGGTCCACATGGACGTCGACGTGGGAGATCGCCTCCAGGAACACCTGCCGCGTCTCCCGCACCAGCGCGCGGAAGCTCTGCTCCGGGTCGGCGCGGACGCGCAGGGCCAGGATGTTGACGTAGTAGCCGATGGCTCCGGCGGCCTCCTGCCCGCGGATGTCCGCGGGCGAGCCGATCACGATGTCCGGCCCGGCGCCGTGCTTGGCGAGCAGCAGGTAGTAGGCGGCGAGCAGGATGACGGGCTCGGAGGCCCGCAGCTCCCTGCGCAGTCCGCGGACGACCTCCCGGGCCTCGTCGGAGAGGTCGTGCGCGACGGTGGCGCCCTTGAGCGTCGTCTCCGCGCTCCCCTGCCCCTCCAGCCACAGGTCCAGCGCGCCCGCGTCGAAGCCGCTGAGATGGTCGCGCCAGAACTGGAAGCTCTCCGGGCGCGGTTCGTCGGCGGCGACCGCAGCGACGGGCACGACCGCCTCGCCGGAGACGTCCTCCCCGGCGAGGACCGCGTCGTAGAGCCGGGCGAGTTCTCCCATCACGATCTGCGCGGACGCCACGTCGAACACCAGGTGGTGGGCCACCACGCAGAGCACGTCGCCGTCGGGCGTCTCGACCTGGCAGATCCGCAGCATGGGGCTGCCGTCGAACTTGAACGGGCGGGCGGCGACGGCCGTGAGCGTCTCCGCCAGCTCCTCCGTGCCGGACCGGCTCACCTCGATGTCGACCCGCGCGTCCTCCGGGGCGAGGACCGCCTTGTGGAGCCCGGCGCCCTCGTCGTGGAAGACGCTGCGCAGCACCTCGTGCTTGCGTACGAGCGCCGCTGCGGCCTCGCGCAGCGCCGTGGTCCGCAGCCGGCCCGCCACCTGGACGGCGGCCGGGATGTTGTTCACCCCGCTGTCCGGGACCAGCTTGTCGAGCAGCCACAGCGCCTCCTCCTTCTGGCTGGCCCGGGAAGGCGGCGTGCTCATGGGCGGCATGCGCGGATTCCTTTCGACGTGCTGGGGCGGGGCCCCGTCAGCTCAGCAGGCCGGTGACGGTGGTGGCGACGTCGGGCGTACGCAGCAGGTCGGCGTGCTCGACGGAGAAGCGGATCTCCTTGGCGACCCGGTCGGCCCGGGCCTCCTCGGAGAGGGGGTTGAGGCCGCTGGTGGGGGTCGCGGAGGTCATCGCGGTGAGCGCCTTCCAGCCCTCCGTCGGGTCGAGGTCGCTGCCGCGCACGAAGAAGTGCAGGAACAGGCCGAAGGTGGCGACGAACTCCTCGCTGCGCTTGGCGTCCAGGCCCACCCGGGCGAAGGCGGCGCCGCCGACGTCGCGGAAGATCTCCAGCAGCCTGTCGCCGAGCTTCTTGATGTCCGTCTCGTCGGCCAGTGCCCGCGCCGCGGCCTGCTGGGCGTGGGCGATCTCCTCGGGCTTCAGCAGCCCGGACATGCCCTCCATGGTGGTCCCGAAGTGGTGGCAGATCACATCGCCCCGGGGCGGCTCGGGGTCGAAGCCGATGAGCGCCGGAGTCACGCCCTGACGCTCCCCGATGCGCTCGGCGAGGGCCGCCGCGTACACGGCGCCCGCGCAGTAGCCCATGACGGCCTTGACCGGACGCTCCTGCCGCAGCGCGTCCTCCGCCCAGCGCTCGACATAGTCGACGCCGGTCATGTCCGCGTCCTCCTCCGGGGCCGGAGGCAGCGTCTCCCAGAGCGAGAATTGCGGACGGGCGAGCGCGGCGAAATCCGGAAATCCGGCCTGCGGCCGCCCGCTCACCGCGAAATCGACCGCGAGTACCAGGTCCTCTCCGTTCGAGGTCAACGATTTCCACGAGCCGGGAACTGCCATGTGGATTCACTCTCCGAGCTGAGCGTGTCGGTGCACGCAGCGTATTGGTCTCCCCAGGAGCCAGGACACCCCTAAGGACCCCCTTAACACCCCGGACCGGCCCTGGGGCGTGGCCGGTCCGGCCGGACGGGACAGGGCCCGTCCGGCGGATCCCGAGCAACGCGCGACGGCGTCAGGCGAGTTCGGATTCCAGGAACTCGACGACGTCTTGAGGGGTCGGGTAATCGTAGACGAGCGCCGCGGGCAGCGAGAGTCCCGTAATACTGTTGAGTGCGTTACGGAATTCGACGGCGGACAGCGAATTGAATCCGGCGTCGAGGAAATCGAGGTCGGGTTCGACCGCGGCCGCGCTTTCGTGTCCCAGCGCCCTCGCCGCCACTTCGCAGGCGATTTCCAGAAGGGCCTTCTGCCGCCCCGCGGCGTCGAGTTCCTTGAGATAGGCCCGCAGCGCCTCCGGGTCCACCTCGTCGCCGGTCGTCTCCGCGGGTTCCCGCGCGGGGCGCCGCACCTCGGGGAGGGCCCGCAGCAGGGAGCCCGTCCGGGTGGCGGCGAGTTCCGCCCAGTCGGCCTCGGCGACGGTGACCGCCTGGTCCCCGTGCCCGACCGCCCCGGCGAACGCGGTCTCCGCCGGGGGCGCGCCGTCCCAGCACAGCACCGTGCCGCTGAGCCCCTCTGCCCGGCGGCGGCGCACCAGCTCCTCGCGGTACGCGCCCGCCGCGGTGACCGCCGCCCGCGACGGGTCTCCCCAGGTGCTCGCGGCGGGAGCGAGCAGGACGAACGCGGAGGTGTCGCGGGCGAGTTCGGCGAGGTTCTCCGACTCGCGCACGGCCCGCTCCACCGTCTGCGCGAACCCGGCGACGGAGACGGAGCCGGCCGGCTCGCCCCGGAGGCCGCCGATGCCGTGCACCACGGCGCTCAGCGGATGCCCGTCGGGTACGCGGTCCCGCAGCCGGGCCACCGCCGCCGGGTCGGCGAGGTCCTCGTCGAGGACGGTCACCGGCACGTCGAACGGCTCCTCCGCGAGCGCGGGCGGCACCATCAGGTGCGCGGCGCCGTTCCGGGCGAGCCAGCGCGCGACCGGCGCCCCGACGGGGCCGAGTTCACCGGCGAGCAGCACCGTGCCGGTGGGCCGCCACGTCCCGGCCCCCGGAGCGCCGCCGCTCCGCCCCGCGTGCCCGAGCCTGCGGGCGAACACCCCGGAGGGGCGCAACGCCACCTCGTCCTCGCCGTCCCCGTCGCCGTCGGCTTCGCCGTCTCCGCCCGTGGCCGAGGCGCCCAACAGCCCCGCGAGCCAGGCGCCCTGGCGCCCGTCGAGCCCGGACGACGCGCCGTCCGGCGTGCCCGGCAGGTCGATCAGGCCGCCGCGGGCTCCGGAGCGGGACGCGAGGAGGGCGCGGCCCAGGCCCCAGAGCAGCGCGCCCGCGGTGCCGGCGGTGTGGCCGGTGCGGGTGAGCGAGACGGCGCCGCGGGTCAGGGACCACAGCGCCGCCCGCGGAGCCGCTCCGGCGAGTGCCTGGGCCAGTGCCAGGGTCCCGGCCACGCCGGTCGGCACCGAGGGGTGCTCCGGGTGCGGCCGTTCGTCCAGGGCCCACAGGGAGACCACTCCGGCGGCGTCCTCGGGCAGCGCGGCGAGCGGTCCGGCCAGGCGGTCCGGGTCGGCGTCCTCGCCGGTCACGGTGAGCTGTCGTACCTCTGCGCCGTGCGTCCGCAGCGCCTCCGCGACCGACCGCGCGCACGGCCCGTCCTCGTGCCCGTGCGGGACGAGGAGCGCCCAGGTGCCGGAGAGCCCGGCGGCGCGCAGGTCGGTGACGGCGTGCCAGTCGGCCCGGTAGCGGGTGGCCTCCGCGGCGGACTCCCCGCGGCGCAGCGCGGTCAGTGCCGGGAGCAGCGCGCTGAGCGGCTGGTCCGCGTCGAGGTCGAGGGTGCGCAGCAGTTCGTCCAGGTCCCCGCGTTCCACCAGCTCCCAGAAGCGGGATCCGACGGGGTCCGAGACCTCGGCACGGGGCTCGGCGGCGGGGCCTTCGGCCTCGGGCCAGTACCGCTGCCGCTGGAAGGCGTAGGTGGGCAGTTCGATCCGGCGGGCCCCGCCGAACAGGGGGAGCCAGTCCACGCGGGCGCCCCGTACGTGCGCGCCTGCCAGGGCCAGCAGCAGTGCCTCGCTCTCCGGCCGGTCCTTGCGCAGGGCGGGCAGGAACTCCCCGCCGGGCAGGCTCTCCTGGCCCATGGCGCTGAGCACGCCGCCGGGGCCGAGTTCGAGGAAGAGGTCCAGCCCCTCGGCGGAGAGCGCCCGCATGCCGTCGTGGAACCGCACGGCCTCCCTGACGTGCCGGACCCAGTAGCCGGGGTCGCACAGCTCGTCCGGCCCGGCGAGCCCGCCGGTCAGGTTGGACACCACGGGGATACGCGGCTCCGCGTAGGCGAGGCTCTCGGCGACGGCGCGGAACTCCTCCAGCACGGGGTCCATCAGCGGCGAGTGGAACGCGTGGCTGACCCGGAGCCGCTTGGTGCGGTGCCCCTTGGCCTCCAGCACCTCGGCGAGCGCGGCCACCGGCGCCTCGGCGCCGGAGAGCACCACGGCCTCGGGGCCGTTCACCGCGGCGATGCTCACCTGCCCTGTGAGCAGCGGGAGGACCACGTCCTCGGGGGCGCGCACGGCGACCATGGCGCCGCCCGCCGGCAGGGCCTCCATGAGCCGGCCGCGGGCCGCGACCAGCTTCGCGGCGTCGGCGAGCGACCAGACGCCCGCGAGATGGGCCGCGGTGACCTCGCCGATGGAGTGGCCCAGCAGGGCGTCCGGGACCACGCCGAGGGACTCGGCCAGCCGGAAGAGCGCGACCTCGACGGCGAACAGCGCGGCCTGCGCGTACTGGGTCCGGTCCAGCAGCTCCGCCTCGGGGGTGCCGGGCCCGGCCCACACCACCTCGGTCAGCGGCCGGGGCAGCAGCCCCTCGAACTCCGCGCACACCTCGTCCCAGGCCCGCGCGAACACCGGGTACGTGCCGTGGAGTTCGCGGCCCATGCCGAGCCGCTGGGAGCCCTGCCCGGTGAGGAGCACGGCGGTCCTGCCCTCCCCCGCGACCCCGGTGACCGCGCCCGTCGGCCGCTCCCCCGCCGCCAGCGCGCGGACGCCGGTGAGCAGCGCTTCCCGGTCCCCGACGAGCACGGCGCGGTGGCGCAGCGCGGAGCGGGTCGAGACGAGGGAGAGGCCCACGTCTGCCGGGCCCGCGTCCGCCCCGTCCCCGGCGAGGGCGGCGAGCCGCCCGGCCTGGGCGCGCAGTGCCTGGGCGGAGTGCGCGGAGAGCACCCACGGGAGCACCGGGGAGGCGTCCCCGGCGCCGGAGGCGTCCTCGGTACGGGCTTCGGTACGGGGCTCGGAAGGGGGTGCGGTACGGGCCTCGGGGCGGGGCGCCGCGGGCTGTTCGAGGATCAGGTGCGCGTTCGTACCGCTGATCCCGAACGAGGAGACCGCCGCGCGCCTGGGCTGTCCGGTCTCCGGCCACGCGCGCGGCTCGGTGAGCAGCTCGACGGCGCCGGACCCCCACTCGACGTGGCTGGAGGGCCGGTCCACGTGCAGTGTGCGCGGCAGTTCGCCGTGCCGCATGGCGAGGACCATCTTCATCACGCCCGCCACACCGGCGGCGGCCTGGGTGTGTCCGATGTTGGACTTGATCGAGCCGAGCCACAGCGGGTGGTCCTCGGGCCTGTCCTGCCCGTACGTCGCCAGCAGGGCCTGGGCCTCGATGGGGTCGCCGAGGGTGGTGCCCGTGCCGTGCGCCTCGACGGCGTCGATCTGGTCGGCGTTGAGGCGGGCGTTGGCGAGGGCCTGGCGGATCAGCCGCTGCTGGGAGGGGCCGTTCGGCGCGGTCATCCCGTTGGAGGCGCCGTCCTGGTTCACCGCCGATCCGCGCACCACGGCGAGGACGGGGTGCCCGTTGCGCACGGCGTCGGAGAGCCGCTCGACGAGGAGGACGCCCGCGCCCTCGGCCCACCCGGCGCCGTCGGCCGCGTCCGCGAAGGACTTGCACCGGCCGTCGGGGGCGAGGCCGCGCTGCCGGGAGAAGTCGATGAAGGTGCTCGGCGTCGCCATCACCGAGACCCCTCCGGCCAGCGCGAGGGAGCACTCCCCCTGCCGCAGCGCCTGGACCGCGAGGTGCAGGGCGACCAGGGAGGACGAGCAGGCCGTGTCCACGGTGACCGCGGGGCCCTCCAGGCCGAAGGTGTAGGAGATCCGGCCGGAGATCGCGCCGCCCGCGACGCCGACGCCGACGTAGCCGTCGAGCTGTTCGGCGGCGCTGGTCAGCACGCCGTAGTCGTTGTACATCACCCCGGCGAAGACGCCGGTACCGCTGCCCTTGAGCGTCGCGGGGTCGATCCCGGCGCGCTCGAAGGTCTCCCAGGAGGTCTCCAGCAGCAGCCGCTGCTGCGGGTCCATGGCCAGGGCCTCCTTCGGGCTGACCCCGAAGAACCCGGCGTCGAACTTCCCCGCGTCGTAGAGGAAGCCGCCCTCGGTGCAGTAGCTGGTGCCCGGGTGGTCCGGGTCCGGGTCGAAGAGCCGCTCCATGTCCCAGCCCCGGTCGGCGGGGAAGACGGACACGGCGTCCGTGCCCGTGGTCAGCAGCTCCCACAGCTTCTCCGGGGAGTCGACGCCTCCCGGGTAGCGGCAGCTCATCCCGATGACGGCGATCGGTTCGTCGGAGCGGACGGCGGCGGCGCGGGTGCCCCGCGCGGTGCCGGCGTCCGAGCCCAGCAGCTCGCCCTGGACGAATCCGGCCAGCTCCCGCGGGGTCGGGTAGTCGAACACGAGGGTCGCGGGGAGCCGGAGGCCGATCGCCGCGCCGAGCCGGTTGCGCAGCTCGACCGCGGTCAGCGAGTCGAAGCCGATCTCCTTGAACGGGCGGGAGGCGTCCACGGCCTGCGGGCCCGCGTAGCCGAGCACGGCCGCGACCTGGGAGCGCACCAGGTCGAGCAGGGTGCGCTCGCGTTCCGCCGCGGACATGCCCGCGAGGCGCTCGCGCAGTTCGGAGACGGCGGCGCCGCCGCTGTCCACCTGCCGCCGCCCGGGCGTACGGACCAGGCCGCGCAGCAGCTCGGGCACCGTCCCGGAGCCCGCCTGGCGGCGCAGCGCGGGGAGGTCGAGGCGCGCGGGGACCAGCAGCGCGTCCTCGGCGGCGCGCGCCGCGTCGAACAGCGCGACGCCCTGCTCCGAGGCCAGCCCGGTCATGCCCGAGCGCGCCATGCGGGCGAGCGCGGTCTCGTCCAGCGCCTCGGTCAGACCGCTCGCCTCGGCCCAGCGGCCCCACGCGAGGGAGAGCCCGGGGAGCCCGGCGGCCCGCCGGTGCGCGGCCAGGGCGTCGAGGAAGGCGTTGGCGGCGGCGTAGTTGGCCTGCCCGGATCCGCCGAGGACCCCGGCGGCGGAGGAGAAGACCACGAAGGCGGCCAGGTCGAGGTCGCGGGTCAGCTCGTGCAGATGCCAGGCGGCGTCCGCCTTGGGCCGCAGCACCGCGTCCAGCCGTTCCTGGCCGAGCGATTCCAGCACCCCGTCGTCCAGGGTCCCGGCGGCGTTGATCACGCCGGTCAGCGGCCGGTCGGCGGGGATCGTGCCGAGCAGGTCCCGCAGCGCCGTACGGTCGGCGGCGTCGCAGGCGGCGACCTCCACCTCGGCGCCGAGCGCGCGCAGTTCGGCCGCCAGCTCGGCGGCGCCCGGGGCGGCGGCGCCGCTGCGGCTGGTCAGCAGGAGGTTCCGGACGCCGTGCCCGGTGACCAGGTGCCGGGCGAAGAGCGCGCCGAGCGTGCCGGTGCCGCCGGTGATCAGCACGGTCCCGCCGGGGGCGAACGCGGGCGCGGCGGCGTCCGACACGCCCACACGGGCCAGCCGCGGCAGCCGTATCTCCCCGCCGCGCAGGGCGAGTTGGGCCGCGTCGAGGGCCAGGGCCGCGGGCAGGGCGCGGGCTGAGGTCTCCAGCCCGTCGGAGTCCACGAGGACGAACCGGCCGGGGTGCTCGGACTGCGCGCTGCGCAGCAGGCCCCAGACGGGGGCGTGCACCAGGTCCTCCGGCGCCTCGTCGGGTCCGGTGGCGACCGCGCGCCGCGTGACGACCGCGAGCCGCGCCTCGGCGAACCGCTCCTCTGCCAGCCACTCCTGGGCGAGCCCGAGCACGCGCCCGCTCGCCTCCCGGACGTCCCCGACGACCTCGGGACCCGCCGGGGCCTCCGGTGCGGGGGAGCAGGTGACGAGGACCGTGTCCGGGGGCGGGGCGCCCGCGTCCATGGCGGTGCGGAGGGCGGACAGCCGGGGGTACTCGTCGACGCGGGCCCCTGCGGCTTCGAGGGCCGGGCGGTGTCGCGCCGCGTCGGCGCCGAGCAGGACGACCGTGGGGGCGGGCCCCTGGGGCGAGGCCGGCGCGAGGGTCCAGTCGACGCGGAAGAGGGCGTCGTGGAAGGCGGGCCCGGAGCCCTCCAGCGCCTCGGGCGTGAGCTGACGCAACATCAGGGAGTCCACGGACGCCACCGGGGCCCCGGTGGCGTCGATGACGCCGACCGAGAGGGCGTTGGTGCCCGTCGGGGAGAGCCGTACGCGTACGGTCCCGGCGCCCGCGGCGTGCAGGCGCACGCCGGACCAGGCGAAGGGCAGCCACGGCCGGTCCTCGCCGCCGTCCTCGACGAAGCCGCCGAGGGCGAGGGGGTGCAGCGCCGCGTCCAGCAGCGCGGGGTGGAGCCCGAACGAGGCGGCGTCGTCCTCCGCCCCCTCGGGCAGGGCGACCTCCGCGTACAGCTCGGTGCCGTGGCGCCACACCCCGCGCAGGCCCTGGAAGACCGGGCCGTACGAGAGCCCGGCGTCGGCGAGGCTCGCGTGGAGGTCCTCGTGCTCGACGGGTTCGGCGCCCTCGGGCGGCCAGCTCTCCGGGCGCGGGGCCGCGGCGGAGGCGCCGGGGGCGAGGGTGCCGGTGGCGTGGAGCGTCCAGGGCTCCTCGTCGGGCGCGTCCTCCGGACGGGAGCGCACGGTGAGCTGCCGGTGGCCGGAGTCCTCGGGGCCGCCGACGGCGAGCTGCAGCCGGACCCCGCCGCGCTCGGGCAGGACGAGCGGGGCGGCGAGGGAGAGTTCGTCCAGGACGGCGCAGCCGACCTCGTCACCGGCGCGCACGGCCAGCTCCACGAAGGCCGTGCCGGGCAGGACCGCGCGGCCGGAGACCACGTGGTCGGCCAGCCAGGGGTGGGTGGAGAGCGACAGCCGCCCGGTGAACAGCGCCCCCTCGTCGTCGGCGAGGGTCACCACGGCGCCCAGCAGCGGGTGCCCGGCGGCGCCCAGCCCGAGGCCCGTGGCGTCACCGGCGGCGGCCATGGTGCCCTTGGGCCAGTACCGCTGCCGTTCGAAGGCGTACGTGGGCAGGGCGACCGTGCCGTCCGCCGCACCGGCGAACACGGCGTCCCAGTCGGGGCTCAGCCCGTGGGCGTGCGCCTGGCCGAGCGAGGTGAGGAACCGGGCCGGGCCGCCCTCGTCGCGCCGCAGCGAACCGGTGACGACCGCGGACCGGCCCGCGGTCTCGACGGTGTCCTGGACGGCGGTGGCGAGGACGGGGTGGGCGCTGATCTCCAGCAGCGTGCCGTAGCCCGCTTCGAGCAGGCCGCGGACGGCGGGTTCGAACAGCACGGTGTGGCGCAGGCTGCGGTACCAGTAGTCCGCGTCCATCGCCGTGGTGTCCAGCCAGTCGCCGGTGAGCGTGGAGTAGACGGGGATGTCGGCGGCGCGGGGGCTGACCGGCGCGAGGACCTCCAGCAGCCGGTCCCGTATCCGGGCGACCTGCGCCGAGTGGGAGGCGTAGTCGACGTCGATCCGGCGGGCGCGCACCCCGTCGGCCTCGCAGCCGTCCAGCAGCTCCTGGAGCGCCCGGGGTTCGCCGGAGACGACGACCGTGCCGGGGCCGTTGACCGCGGCGACGGACAGCCGCTCGCCCCAGGCGCGCAGGCGGTCCTCCACCTGGTCGAGCGGCTGCGCGACGGACACCATGCCGCCGTCCCCGGCGAGTTCGACGAGGGTCCTGCTGCGCAGGGCGACGACGCGGGCGGCGTCCTCCAGGGACAGCGCCCCGGCCACGCAGGCCGCGGCGATCTCGCCCTGGCTGTGCCCGACCACGGCGGAGGGGGTGATGCCGCTCGCCCGCCACAGTGCGGCGAGCGAGACCATCACGGCCCACAGCGCGGGCTGCACCACGTCGACCCGGTCGTATCCGGGGGCGCCGTCGGCGCCGCGCAGCACGTCGGTCAGCGACCAGTCGGTGAACGCCGAGAGGGCCTCCTCGCACTCGCGTATCCGGGCGGCGAAGACCGGGGAGGAGTCGAGCAGTTCCACGGCCATCCCGGCCCACTGCGCGCCCTGCCCGGGGAAGAGGAAGGCCACCTTGCCCGGGGCGCCCGCGACGCCCTCGACCAGGTTCCCCGCGGGCTCGCCGCCCGCGAGGGCGCCGAGCCCGCCGAGCAGTCCGTCGCGGTCCGCGCCGATGACCACGGCGCGGTGCTCCAGCGCGGCCCGGGTGGTGGCCAGGGAGCGGCCGACGGTGGCCGGGTCCAGTTCCGGGTGGTCCGCGACGAAGGCACGCAGCCGGGCGGCCTGCGCCCGCAGCGCCCCGGCGGTCGCGCCGGAGAGGACCCAGGGCACGGTGCCGGTCGCGGCGAGCCCCGCATTGACGGCCGGGGTCTCCGCCGGGGGCTCCGAGGTCCCGGCTCCCTCTTCCTGCGGGGCCTCCTGCGGGGCCTCCTCCAGGACGAGGTGCACGTTGGTGCCGCTGATGCCGAACGAGGAGACCGCGGCCCGGCGCGGATGGTCCCCGCTCTCCCACGGTCTGGCCTCGGTGAGCAGCTCGACCGCGCCGGACTCCCAGTCCACGTGCGGGGTGGGCTCGTCCACGTGCAGGGTCTTCGGCAGCGTCCGGTGGCGCAGGGCCATGACCATCTTGATCACACCGGCGATCCCGGCGGCCTGCTGGGCGTGGCCGATGTTGGACTTGACCGAGCCGAGCCACAGCGGCCGTTCGGCCGTACGGGCCTTGCCGTACGTGGCGAGCAGCGCCTGGGCCTCGATCGGGTCGCCGAGGGTGGTGCCGGTGCCGTGCGCCTCCACCGCGTCGACCTGGGCCGCGGTGGTGCCCGCGTTCTCCAGGGCCCGGCGGATGACACGGACCTGGGAGGGGCCGTTGGGCGCGGTCAGGCCGTTCGAGGCGCCGTCCTGGTTGACGGCGGAGCCCCGGAGCACGGCGAGCACCGGGTGCCCGTTGCGGAGGGCGTCGGAGAGCCGCTCGACGAGCACGACGCCGACGCCCTCCGCCCAGCCGGTGCCGTCGGCCGCGGCGGCGAACGCCTTGCACCGGCCGTCGGGGGCCAGTCCGCGCTGCCGGGAGAAGCTGGTGAACACCCCGGGGGTGCCCATCACGGTGACGCCTCCGGCCAGCGCGAGGGAGCACTCGCCCTGCCGCAGGGCCTGGGCCGCCATGTGCAGGGCGACCAGGGAGGACGAGCAGGCCGTGTCCACGGTCACGGCGGGGCCCTCGAAGCCGAAGGTGTACGAGACGCGGCCGGACAGCACACTGCTGGCGACGCCGGTCATCGTGTAGCCCTCGGACGCGTCCGGGAGCTGCTGGACGACGGGGACGTACTCGGCTCCGCTGGCGCCGAAGAAGACGCCGGTGTCGCTGCCGCGCGCCCGGGACGGGTCGATCCGCGCGTCCTCGAACGCCGCCCAGGCGGCCTCCAGGACCACCCGCTGCTGCGGGTCCATCGCGAGGGCCTCGCGCGGGCTGATGCCGAAGAAGGCGGCGTCGAAGTCGATCGCGTCGTAGACGAAACCGCCCTGCTTGACATAGCTCTTGCCGGACTTCTCCGGGTCGGCGTCGTACAGCTCGTCGGTGTCCCAGCCGCGGTCGGCGGGGAAGTCGGAGATCGGGTCCTCCCCCGCGGCGACCAGGTCCCACAGCTCCTGCGGGGTGGCGGCGCCCGGGTACCGGCAGCTCATGCCGATGATCGCGAGCGGCTGCCGGCCCTGCTCCTCGGCCTCGCGCAGGCGCTGCCGGGTGTCGTGCAGATCAGCCGCGACCCGCTTGAGGTAGTCGACCAGCTTCTCTTCATCCGCCATCAGGCGCGCCTTCCTTGTCGGTCGCCGGTTCGCGTGTCATGAGAGCCCGAGTTCGTCGTTGATGAACGCGAAGACCTCGTCGGTGCTCGCCGCCTGGAGCCTGTCCTTGACGTCGGTCGTGCCTGCCGTGGACCGGCGGTCCTCCCACGCCTTGGTGAGGGCCTGCAACCGGCTGGTGATGGAGGCGCCCGCGCCCTCGTCCGGGGAGACCGCGGCGAGGGCGCTCTCCAGGCGTTCGAGCTCGCCGAGCACCACGGTCGCGGGGTCGGCGGCCTCGGGGGCCAGGGTCTCCTTGAGGTGCGCGGCCAGCACCTCCACGTTGGGGTAGTCGAAGATCAGCGTGGCGGGCAGCCGGAGCCCGGCGGCGCCGTTGAGCCGGTTGCGGAACTCGACGGCGGTGAGCGAGTCGAAGCCCATCTCGTTGAACGCGCGGCCCGGTTCCACCGCGTCCGGTGTGCCGAAGCCGAGGACGGCCGCGGCCTGTTCCCGGACGAAGCCCGTCAGTACCTCGTCGATCTCCTCGGCCGTCAGGCCCGTCAGCCGCTGGGCGAAGTCGTCCGCCGAGCGGGTGGCCGCCGCGACGGTCCGCCGTCCCGTCGCCTTGACCAGGCCCCGCAGCAGGGGCGGTACGGCCTCGGGGGGCGCGCCGCGGAAGACCGAGACGTCCAGCCGCGCGGGCAGCAGGGCCGGTTCGTCGGCACGCAGTGCCGCGTCGAGGAGCGTCATGCCCTCCTCGGTGGACAGCGGGGGCATCCCGGCGCGGCTCATGCGCCGTACGTCGGCCTCGTCGAGGTGCCGGGTGATGCCGCTGGTCTCCTCCCACAGCCCCCAGGCGAGGGCGGTGGCGGGCAGGCCCTCGGCCCGCCGGGACGCGGCCAGCGCGTCGAGGAACACGTTCGCCGCCGCGTAGTTGGCCTGTCCGGCGCCGCCGAACGTGCCCGCCGCGGCGGAGTACAGCACGAAGGCGGCGAGGTCCTGTCCGGCGGTGAGTTCGTGCAGGTTCACCGCGGCGTCGACCTTGGGCCGCAGCACCGTGTCGAGCCGTTCCGGGGTCAGGGAGCCGATCACCCCGTCGTCCAGCACACCGGCGGTGTGCACCACGGCGGTCAGCGGACGGTCGTCGGGGACGGCCGCGAGGAGGTCGCGCAGCGCGGCGCGGTCGGCCGCGTCGCAGGCGGCGATCTCCACCTCGGCGCCGAGCGCCCGCAGTTCGTCCTCCAGCTCCTCGGCGCCGTCGGCGGCGCGGCCCGCGCGGCTGGTGAGCAGCAGGCGCCGGGCGCCGTGCTCGGTCACCAGGCGCCGTGCCGCCAGCCCGCCGAGGGTGCCGGTGCCGCCGGTGACGAGCACCGTGCCCCGCTCGTCGAGGGTCTCGGGCATGGTGAGGACGAGCTTGCCGGTGTGCCGGGCCTTGGCCAGGTACCGGAAGGCGTCCGGGGCCCGCCGTACGTCCCAGGTGGTGACCGGGACGGGCCGCAGCGCGCCGGAGTCGAGGAGCCGCACCACCTCGCGCAGCACCTCGCCGACCCGCTGCGGACCGGCGCCCATGAGGTCGAAGGCCTGGTACGTGACGCCGGGGTGGGCGTCGGCGACCTCCTCCGGGGTCCGCACGTCGGTCTTGCCCATCTCCAGGAACCTGCCGCCGCGCGGCATCAGCCGCAGCGAGGCGTCCACGAACTCGCGGGCCAGCGCGTCCAGGACGACGTCCATGCCGCGCCCGCCGGTCGTACGGCGGAACTTCTCCTCGAAGTCGAGGTCGCGGGAGGAGGCGATGTGCTCCTCGTCGAGGCCGCTCTCCCGCAGGGTGTCCCACTTGCCGGTGCTGGCCGTGCCGAAGACCTCGGCGCCCAGGTGCCGGGCGAGCTGCACGGCGGCCATGCCGACCCCGCCCGCCGCGTTGTGCACCAGGACCGATTCCCCGGCCTGCAGTCCGCCCAGCTCGACCAGGCCGTAGTAGGCGGTGGAGAAGACGATCGGCACGGAGGCGGCCCGCACGTAGGACCAGTCGTCGGGGATCCGCGCCAGCATGCGGCCGTCGGTGACGGCCACGGGCCCGAAGGCGCCCGCGAACATGCCGATCACGCGGTCGCCGGGGGCGAAGTCCGCGACGCCGGGGCCGGTTTCGAGGACGACGCCCGCGGCCTCGATGCCCATGGCGGCCTTCTCCGGGTACATGCCGAGCGCGATCATGACGTCGCGGAAGTTCAGGCCCGCGGCGCGTACCCCGATCCGTACCTCGCCGGGTGCCAGCTCGCGGTCCGCGTCCGAGGGGACGAGGGCGAGGTTGTCGAAGGTGCCGGAGCTGGTGACGTCCAGCTTCCACGCGGCGTCCCCGGCCGGGGGCACGAGGGCACCGCCCGAGGCGAGCGGCGCCAGCCGCGGGGTGCGCAGCTCGCCCGCGCGGACGGCGAGCTGGGGCTCGCCGGAGCCGAGCGCGGCGGCGAGCGCCCCGGGGCCGCCGGTGCCGTCCGTGTCGACGAGGACGATCCGCTCCGGGTTCTCCGACTGCGCGGAGCGCAGCAGGCCCCACACCGGTGCCGCGGCGAGGTCCGCGACGCCCTCGTCGGCGTGCGTCGCGACGGCGCCGCGCGTGACGACGGCCAGCCTGGTGTGCTCCAGGCGCTCGTCGGCCAGCCAGTCGGCGGCCAGCGCGAGCATGCGGCCGGTCATCTCCCGTACGCGGACGGGCAGTACGTCGCTGACGCCGCCCGCGTCGGCGCGTTCCGCGGCATCCGCGTCGGTGGCGCCCGTGGCGGGCGTGACGCAGGGGACGAGCACCACCTCCGGCGCAGGGGCGCCCGCGTCGAGCGCGGCGGTCAGCGCGGCCAGGTCGGCGTAGCACTCGGCCGCCTCCGGCGCCCCGTCGAGCACCCCGAGGACCGCCCACGCCGTGGTGTCGGCGGGTTCGGCGGCGACCACGGGCCAGTCGGTGCGGTACAGCGAGTCGGGCAGCGAGGGCGCCGCCACCGCCGCCGACGGGTCCTGGGCGCGCAGCACCAGGGAGTCGACGGTGGCGACGGGCGCGTTCGTCTCGTCGGCCGCCGCCACCGAGACGGCGTCCGTACCGGCGGGCGCGATCCGTACGCGCAGGGTGTGGGCGCCCGCGGCGTGCAGCGTCAGGCCGCTCCAGGCGAACGGGAGCCGCGCCCCGCCCTCCCCGTCGAAGAACGGGCCCAGCCCGGCCGCGTGCAGCGCGGCGTCCAGCAGCGCGGGGTGCAGGCCGAAGGAGGCGGCGTCCTCGGCGGCCGTGCCGGGCAGCGCGACCTCGGCGAAGACCTCGTCGTCCCGCCGCCAGGCGGCGCGCAGCCCCTGGAAGGCGGGGCCGTAGCGCATCCCGGCCTCGGCGAGGCGGGGGTAGTAGTCCGCGGTGTCGAGCGGTTCGGCCCCGGCCGGGGGCCAGGCCGTCCCGGCGTCGGGTGCGGGGGCGCCCGAGGTGCCCGCGGGGGCGAGTACGCCGGTGGCGTGCCGGACCCAGTCCTGCCCGGCGGCGTCCCGCTCCCGCCGGGAGTGGACGCTCAGCGAGCGGCGGCCCTCCTCGTCCGCCGCGCCGACGGCGATCTGGAGCCGCACGGCGCCGCGTTCGGGCAGCGCCAGCGGCGCCGCGAGCGTCAGCTCCTCCAGCAGTCCGCAGCCGACCTCGTCTCCGGCCCGTACCGCCATCTCGACGAACGCGGTGCCGGGCAGCAGGACCAGGTCGCCGATGGCGTGGTCGGCGAGCCAGGGGTGGCTGTGGGTGCCGATCCGCCCGGTGAAGAGGAACTCGTCGGAGCCCGCGACCTCGACGGCGGCGCCGAGCAGCGGATGCCCGGCCGGGCCGAGCCCGGCGGCGGCGACGTCACCGGCGGCGCCCGAGGGCCGGGGCCAGTGGCGCTCGCCCTGGAAGGCATACGTGGGCAGGTCCACGCGGCGCGCGCCGCGCCCGGCGAGGACGGCACGCCAGTCGACGGGGACGCCCCGCAGGTGCAGCCGGGCCAGTCCGGTCAGCGCGGCCACGTCCTCGGCGCGGTCCCGGCGCAGCGTGGGCACCAGGGCGGTGTCCTCGCCGGTCACGCACTCCTGGCCCATCCCGGACAGCACGCCGTCCGGGCCGACTTCGAGGAACGTCCGTACGCCGGCGTCCTCCAGGGCGCGCACCCCGTCGCAGAACCGCACGGCGCCGCGCACATGGCGGGTCCAGTAGTCCGGGGAGCACGCCTCCTCGGCGGTGAGGGGCCTGCCGGTGACGTTGGAGACGATCTCCGTCCGGGGCGGCCGGAACTCCAGCCCCGCCAGCGTGTGCCGGAACTCGTCCAGCATGGGTTCCATCAGCGGGGAGTGGAAGGCGTGGCTGACGGTCAGGCGTCTGGTGGTGGCGCCCGAGGCGGAGAGGGTCTCCGCGACCTCCAGGACGGCCTTCTCCACACCCGAGATCACCACGGAGGCGGGGCCGTTGACGGCGGCGATGCCGACCTCGTCCTCGCGCCCTTCGAGCAGCGCGGCGACCTCGGCCTCCGTGGCGCGGACCGACACCATCGCGCCGTCGGACGGCAGTTCCTGCATCAGCCGGCCTCGGGCGGCGACCAGGGCGCAGGCGTCCGGCAGGGACCACACCCCCGCGACGTGGGCCGCGACGATCTCGCCGATGGAGTGGCCGATGAGCCGGTCGGGGCGTACGCCCCAGGACTCCAGCAGCCGGTAGAGGGCGACCTCGACGGCGAACAGCGCGGCCTGGGTGTACTGCGTCCGGTCCAGCAGCTCGGCGTCCGGGGAGCCGGGCCCGGCCCACGCGACATCCCGGAGGGGCCGGGGCAGCCAGCGGTCCAGCTCGGCGGCAACCTCGTCGAAGGCCCGCGCGAAGACGGGGTGGCGGCGGTGCAGCCCGGCGCCCATCCCGGCACGCTGGGCGCCCTGCCCGGTGAACATCAGGGCGAACGCGCCGGTGGTGGCCCGGCCGGTCACCACCTCGCCCCCGGCGGCCCCCGTCTCTTCCCGGGCGAGCGCCCTCAGGCCGTTCCGGAGGTCGTCGAGCCCGCTGCCGATGACCGCGGCGCGGTGCTCGAACGCCGACCGCGAGGTGAGCAGCGACCAGGCCAGGTCCGCGGGCCCCGCGTCCGGTACGGCCGCGAGGTGCTCCTCCAGCCGTGCGGCCTGGGCGGCGAGCGCCCGCGGGGTCCTGCCGGACACCACCCACGCCAGCGGCTCCTCCTCCGCCGGGCCGCCCTCGGAGTCCCCCGGTCCGGCGGGCTCCGGGAGGGCGGGCTCCACGAGGGCAAGGTCCGGCTCCGGGGCCTGCTCCAGGATCAGGTGGGCGTTGGTGCCGCTGAAGCCGAACGAGGACACCCCCGCGCGCCGGGGCCGGTCGGCGCCGGGCCAGGGCCGGGCCTCCGTCACCAGCTCCACCGCGCCGCTGGACCAGTCCACGTGGGACGAGGGCGCGTCCACGTGCAGCGTCTTCGGCAGCAGCCCGTGCCGCATGGCCAGCACCATCTTGATGACACCGGCGACACCGGCGGCGGCCTGGGTGTGCCCGATGTTCGACTTGACGGAGCCGAGCCAGAGCGGCTCGTCCCCGGACCGCTCGGCCCCGTACGTCGCGAGCAGCGCCTGCGCCTCGATCGGGTCGCCGAGGCTCGTCCCGGTGCCGTGCGCCTCGACGGCGTCCACCTCGGACGCCGCGAGCCCGGCGGAGGCGAGGGCCTGCCGGATCACCCGGGCCTGCGAGGGGCCGTTGGGCGCGGTCAGCCCGTTCGAGGCGCCGTCCTGGTTGATCGCGGAGCCCCGGACCACGGCGAGCACCGGGTGTCCGTGGCGCCGCGCGTCGGAGAGCCGTTCGACGAGCAGGACGCCGACGCCCTCGCCCCAGTTGGTGCCGTCGGCG
Organism: Streptomyces albiaxialis; assembly: GCF_039530985.1. Lineage (NCBI taxonomy): Bacteria > Bacillati > Actinomycetota > Actinomycetes > Kitasatosporales > Streptomycetaceae > Streptomyces > Streptomyces albiaxialis. Next base: position 11,680 of record NZ_BAAAPE010000025.1, on the reverse strand, counting down.
CCCTCCGCGAACGCCTTGCACCGGCCGTCGGGGGCCAGCCCGCGCAGCCTGCTGAACTCGATGAAGGACCCGGGGGTCGTCATCAGCGTCACGCCGCCCGCCAGGGCCAGCGAGCACTCCCCCGCGCGCAGCGCCGCGGCGGCCAGGTGCAGCGCCACCAGCGAGGAGGAGCAGGCGCTGTCGACGGTCATCGTGGGGCCTTCGAGCCCGAGGGCGTAGGCGACCCGGCCGGACATCACGCTGTAGCTGGTGCCGGTGCCCAGGAACCCGTCGGGCCCCTGCCCGGCTCCGGCCAGGACGCTCATGTAGTCGTTGCCGTTGGCGCCGACGAACACCCCGGTGTCGGTGCCGTGCACGGTCGTCGGGTCGATCCCGGCCGTCTCGACGGCCTCCCAGGCCACTTCGAGCAGCATCCGCTGCTGCGGGTCCATCGAGAGCGCCTCGCGCGGGCTGATCTCGAAGAAGTCGGCGTCGAAGTCGGCCAGCCCGTCGACGAACCCGCCGTGCCGCACGTAGCTCCCGCCCGCCCGTTCGGGGTCGCTGTCGTAGATGCCCTCGGTGTCCCAGCCGCGGTCTGCGGGGAACGGGGTGATCCCGTCCCGCCCCTCGGCCAGCAGCTCCCACAACTGCTCGGGGCCGCGCACTCCGCCGGGCAGCCGGCAGCCCATGCCGACGATGGCGATGGGCTCGTCGGACGCCGCGACGGCGACCGGTGCGTACGAGGAGGTGGCTGCGGAGTCCGTGATCTCGTCCCGCAGGCGGCGCACGAGGACCGCCGGGGTCGGGTAGTCGAAGATCATCGTGGCGGGGAGGGCGAGCCCCGAGGCGGTGGTGAGCCGGTTGCGGAACTCCACGGCGCTCAGCGAGTCGAAGCCGAGGTCCTTGAACGCCCTTGCCGGGTCGATGAGTCCGGGGCTGTCGTAGCCGAGGACGTCCGCGATCTGCGTACGGACGAAGTCCGTCAGCGCCCTGTCGCGGTCCGCGTCGTCCAGCCCGGCCAGCTCCCGGCGCAGGGCCGAGTCGGCGGGCGCGGTACCGTCCGTGCCGCCGGTCGCGCCGCCCCCGCCGTCCAGCAGGCGCCGCGCCTCGGGCAGTTCGGCGAGGAGCGGGCTGGGCCGTACGAAGGTGAAGCCGGGGACGAAGCGGTCCCAGTCGACGTCGGCCACGGTCAGGCAGGTCTCGTCCTGGCCGAGCGCCGCCGCGAGCGCGGTGAGCGCGGGCTCCGGCGCCATCGCGGGAAGCCCGCGCTGCCGGAGCTGCTCCTGGAGGGCCGCGTCCTCCGCGAGACCGCCCCCGCCCCAGGGGGCCCAGGCCAGCGAGGTGGCGGTGAGCCCTCGGGCCCGGCGCTCCTCGGCCAGGGCGTCGAGGTAGGCGTTGGCCGCGCCGTAGCCCGCCTGGCCGCCGCTGCCCCAGACCCCGGCGACGGAGGAGAACAGCACGAAGGCGTCGAGCTGCCGGTCCCCGAGGAGCGCGTCCAGGTGGGCGGCGCCGGTGACCTTGGAGGAGAGGACCGCGTCGAGGTCGGCGCCGTCCAGCTCGGCGGCGGGCACGAGCGGCCCGCCGGTGCCCGCGATGTGCAGCACCGCCGAGGGCGGCTCGGGCAGCCCGTCGAGGAGCCGCGCGAGGCCGTCCCGGTCGGCCGCGTCGCAGGCGGCGAGGGCGACCTCGGCGCCGAGCGCGGTGAGTTCGGCCGCCAGCTCGCCGCTGCCGGGCGCGTCGGGGCCGCGGCGGCTGGTGAGCACCAGGCGCTCGGCCCCGTTCGCGGCGCACCAGCGGGCACAGGCGGCGCCCAGGGCGCCGGTGCCGCCGGTGATCAGCACGGTGCCGCGGGGCTTCCAGGGCGCGGCGTCCCGGCGGAGGCGAGCGCGTACCAGCCGCCGGGCGAACACCCCGGACGGCCTGATCGCGAGCTGGTCCTCGTCACCGGCCCCCGCCAGCAGCGCGCACAGCCGTGCCGCGGCCGTCGCGTCCAGCTCCTCGGGCAGGTCGACGAGTCCGCCCCAGCGGTCGGGCTGCTCCAGCGCGACGGTCCTGCCGAACCCCCACACCTGGGCCTGCTCCGGCTCCCGCAGCGGATCGGCCGCGCCGGTGGACACCGCGCCGCCGGTGACGCACCACAGGGGCGCGCCGGTCCCGGCGTCCTCCAGCGCCTGCACCAGGGCCAGGGCCTCGGTGACGGTCGGCCGGGCCAGCACCCCGGCGACCTCGGCGGGGAACTCCCGCAGCCGCGCGGCCAGTTCCTCCCTTCCGCCACCGAGTTCCAGTCGTACGACGTCGGCGCCGTGCGCGGTGAGCGCCTCCTCGACGCGGCCGCCCTCGTCCGGTCCGGCCAGGATCCAGGTGCCGCCGAGGGTGGCGGTGCCGGTGGGCGCGGCGGTGCCGGCCGGCACGGGCTTCCACACGATCCGGTACGCCCACCGGTCCGCCGTCGACGCGTGCTCCCGGCGGCGGCGCCACGCGGACAGCGCGGGCAGGACCGCACCGAGCGGCTGGTCCTCGTCCAGCTCCAGGGCGCGCAGCAGTTCGGGCAGGTCCTCGCGGGCGACCAGGTCCCAGAAGGGGGCGTCGTCAGCGGCGGCGGGGCGGTCCTCCCCGCCGGTGAGGGCGGCCTCGTCCAGCCAGTACCGCCGCCGCTGGAAGGGGTAGGTGGGCAGTTCGACCCGGCGCCCGCCGGTGAGCAGCGGGTTCCAGTCGACGGCGGCCCCCCGCGCGTACGCACCGCCGACCGCCTCCAGCAGCTCCACGGGCTCGGCACGGTTCTCCCGCAGGGCGGGCAGGAACCGGACGGTGTCGTGGCCGGGGAGGCACTCCTGGCCCATGGCCGAGAGCACGCCGCCGGGCCCGAGTTCGAGGAAGGTCGTGACGCCTTCCGCGTGGGCGGCGCCGATGCCGTCGTGGAACCGGACGGCTTCCCGCACGTGCCGGACCCAGTAGGCGGGGTCGCACAGCTCGCCGGGCTCCGCCATACGGCCGGAGAGGTTGGAGACGACGGGCAGGGTCGGTTCGCTGTAGGTGAGTTCCTCGGCCACCGCGCGGAAGTCGGCCAGCATCGGGTCCATCAGCGGCGAGTGGAAGGCATGGCTCACGCGCAGCCGCTTGACCTTGTGCCCTTGCGCCTCCAGCGCGGCGGCCACCTGCTCGACCGCTTCCTCGGCGCCGGAAATGACGACGGAGGCGGGGCCGTTGACGGCCGCGACACCTATGTCGTCGTGCCCCTCCAGGAACGGGACGACCTGTTCCTCGGAGGCCCGTACGGAGACCATCACGCCGCCGTCCGGCAGCGCCTGCATCAACCGGCCCCGGGCGGCGACGAGCTTCGCCGCGTCGGCGAGCGACCACACCCCGGCCAGATACGCCGCCGTCACCTCGCCGATGGAGTGGCCGAGCAGCACCTCGGGCCTCAGCCCCCAGGACTCGACCAGGCGGTAGAGCGCGGTCTCGAAGGCGAAGAGCCCGGCCTGGGCGTATCGCGTCCGGTCCAGCGGTCCGTCCTCGTCGCCCCACACGACCTCGCCGAGCGGGCGGGGCAGGTGCGCGTCCAGCTCCCCGCACACCTCGTCCCAGGCACGGGCGAACACGGGATACGTCCCGTACAGCTCCCGGCCCATCCCCGCGCGCTGCGCGCCCTGGCCGGTGAAGAGGACGCCGAGCCTGCCGTCGGAGACGACGTCGGCGACCGTACCGGCGGGCCTCCGCCCGGCGGACAGCGCGCGGGCGGCGGCCAGCAGGCCGTCCCGGTCGGTGCCGACGACCACCGCGCGGTGCTCCAGCGCCGAGCGGGTGTTGACCAGCGACCAGCCGAGGTCCGCGGGGGCGGCCTCGGGGTGGCTCTCGGCGTGGGCGGCGATCCGCCCTGCCTGTGCGGCGAGCGCGTCGGCGGAACGGGCGGACAGCACCCACGGCACCGGCCCGGTGCCGCCCTCGGTACCGGTACCGGTACCGGTACCGGTACCGGGTTCCGTACCGGTGGCGGCGAGTTCCGTCTCCGCCGCGTCCGCCGCTTCTTCCGCCTCTGCCGCCTCTGCCGCCTCTGCCGGCTGTTCGAGCACGACATGCGCGTTGGTGCCGCTGAAGCCGAACGAGGACACCCCGGCCCGGCGGGGCTGCCCGGTCCGCGGCCACTCGCGCGCGTCGGTGAGCAGCTCGACCGCGCCCTCGGCCCAGTCCACGTGGGAGGAGGGCCGGTCCACGTGCAGCGTCCTGGGCAGGACGCCGTGCCGCATGGCCAGCACCATCTTCATGATCCCGGCGACGCCCGCGGCGGCCTGGGTGTGCCCGATGTTCGACTTGACCGAGCCGAGCCAGAGCGGCCGGCCGTCGGGGCGGTCCTGCCCGTACGTCGCCAGCAGGGCCTGCGCCTCGATCGGGTCGCCGAGCGTCGTGCCCGTGCCGTGCGCCTCGACGGCGTCGATCTGGGCGGGGCCCAGCCCGGCGTTGACCAGGGCCTGTTCGATGACGCGCTGCTGGGCGGGGCCGTTCGGGGCGCTCATCCCGTTCGACGCGCCGTCCGAGTTGACGGCGGTGCCGCGCACGACGGCCAGGACCGGGTGCCCGTTCCGCCGCGCGTCGGAGAGCTTCTCCACCAGCAGCACACCGGCGCCCTCGGCCCAGCCGGTGCCGTCCGCCGCGTCCGCGAAGGACTTGCACCGGCCGTCGGCGGCCAGGCCGCGCTGCCGGGAGAACTCGACGAAGGTCCACGGGGTGGCCATCACGGTCACCCCTCCGACCAGCGCGAGCGAGCAGTCGCCCTTGCGGAGCGCGTGCCCGGCCAGGTGGAGGGCCACCAGCGAGGAGGAGCACGCGGTGTCCACGGTCAGCGCGGGACCCTCGAAGCCGAAGCTGTACGCGACCCGCCCGGAGAGCGCGGAACCGGAGCTGGTGCTGCCGAAGTAGTCGTGGTACATCAGCCCGGCGAACACCCCGGTCCGGCTGCCGCGCAGGCCGGCCGGGTCGATCCCGGCCCGCTCCAGCGCCTCCCAGGAGGTCTCCAGGAGCAGCCGCTGCTGCGGGTCGACCGCGGCGGCGTCCTTGGGGCCGATCCCGAAGAAGGCGGGGTCGAAGTCGCCCGCCTCGTGCAGGAAGCCGCCCTCCTTCGCGTACGAGGTGCCCTCGGTCCGGCCCGTCGGGTCGTACAGGGCCTCCGTGTCCCAGCCCCGGTCGACGGGGAACTCCGTGATGCCCTCGCCCCCGGAGTCGAGCAGCCTCCACAGGTCCTCGGGAGAGCCGGCCCCGCCCGGGTAGCGGCAGCTCATCCCCACGATGGCGAGCGGCTCGTGGTTCTGCTCCTGGGCCTTCTCCTGGGCCTCCTGGAGGCGTTGCCGCGTCTCGTAGAGATCGGCCGTCATCCGCTTGAGATACTCGCGGAGCTTCTCCTCATTCGCCATCTGCTGCGGCCCCCCAGGTGACGCCCGTGACGTGTGCGCGTGCCATATCAGGAACTCCCGAACTCTCGCTCAATGAAGTCGAAGACCTCGTCGTCGCTCGCCGCGTCCAGCGTCGCGGCGACCGCCCCCGCCCCGTCGTCCTCCCGCGCCCCGTCCGCCCCGGACAGCCCCGCCAGGATGCTCTGGAGCCGGACGGCGAGCCGGTCGCGGGCGCCCTCGTCGGCGGCGAGCGCGGGCAGCGAGAGTTCGAGCCGGTCGAGCCCGGCGAAGGCGGCGAGGAGGCCGGACCGCTCCTCGCGTTCGCCGAGCAGCTCCGCGCAGAGCTTCTCGGCCAGGACGTCCGAGGTCGGGTAGTCGAAGACCAAGGTGGCCGGCAGCCGCAGTCCGGTGACCGCGGTGAGGGTGTTGCGCAGCTCCACGGCGGTCAGCGAGTCGAAGCCCAGCTCGCTGAAGGGCCGTCCGCCGGGGACTTCCTCCGGACCGGAGTAGCCCAGCACGGCGGCCACCTGTGTACGCACCACCGTGAGCACGAGCTGCTGCCGCTCGGGGTCGCCGAGCCCGGCGAGCCGACGGCTCAGGTCCTCGGCCGCGGCCTGCGCACCGGCGCCCGGACGGCGTACGCGCGTCCGGACCAGGTCCCGCATGACCGGCGGCAGCATCCCCTCGGCGGCACGGGCGTGCAGCGCGGCGGTGTTGAGCCGCACGGGCATCAGCAGGCCGTCCGCGAGGTCCGTTCCGCCGTCGCCGCCGCGTCCGCCGGTCCCTTCGGTCGTGTCGGTCCCGCCCGCGGTGGCGGCTGTGGCGGCGTCGAACAGGGCCAGCCCTTCGGCGGAGGTCAGCGCGTCGATGCCGCCGCTGCTCATCCGCCGCAGGTCGGCCTCGTCGAGCCCGCCCGTCATCTCGCTGGTGTCGGCCCAGCGGCCCCACGCGAGGGAGACCGCCGGGAGACCCAGCGCACGGCGGTGCCCCGCGAGGGCGTCCAGGAAGCTGTTGGCCGCCGCGTAGTTGGCCTGCCCCGGCGCCCCCAGCAGGCCCGCCGCCGAGGAGAACAGCACGAAGGCGGACAGGTCGAGGTCCCGCTCCCGGGTCAGCTCGTGCAGGTGCACGGCCGCGTCGGCCTTGGGCCGCAGTACGGCGTCGAGCCGTTCGGCGGTGAGCGAGCCGATCACCCCGTCGTCCAGGACGCCCGCCGTGTGCACCACGCCCGTCAGCGGCGCCTCGTCGGGCAGGCCGTCGAGGACGCGTGCCAGCGCGTCGCGGTCGGAGGCGTCGCAGGCGGCGATCTCCACGCGGGCCCCGAGCCCGGTGAGTTCCTCCCGCAGCTCCCCGGCACCCTCGGCCCCCGGGCCCTTGCGGCTCAGCAGGAGCAGGTGCCGTACGCCGTGCTCGGCCACCAGATGCCGTGCCACCAGGGCGCCCAGCGCGCCGGTGCCCCCGGTGATCAGTACGGTGCCCTCGCTGCTCCAGCCCGGCACGCCCTCGTGGGCGGGCGCCGCGCTCCGGGCGAGCCTGGGCACGAGCACCCGGCCGCCGCGCAGGGCCAGTTGCGGTTCGCCGGAGGCGACGGCGGAGAGGAGGGCGCCCCGGCTCTCCTCGCCGAGGTCGAGGCCGGTGTCGAGGCCCTGGCCGGTGTCGAGGCCCTGGCCGGTGTCGAGGCCCTGGCCGGTGTCGAGGTCGGTGCCGGCGTCGAGGTCGATCAGGACGATCCGGCCCGGGTGCTCCGACTGCGCGGACCGCACGAGCCCCCAGACCGCCGCGGCCGCCGGGGAGACGGCCTCGCCGTCCACCTGGGCCGCGCCGCGGGTGAGGATCACCAGCCGCGTGTCCTCGTACCGCTCCTCCGCGAGCCAGCCCTGGAGCCGCTCCAGCACCAGGCGCGCGACCCGGTGCGCGGCCTCGGCCATATCCTCCTGTCCGGGCCCGGGCCCGGGCCCGGCGTCCGGCACGGACCACAGCACCGTGCCCGGGACGTCGTCCTGGGCGGCGGCCTTCGCGAGCGCGCCCCAGTCGAGCACGGGCACCTCGGGTACCGCCTTGAGGCCCGTACCGTGCTCGCCGACCACCGCCCAGTCCCCGGTGGCCACCTCTGCCGCGTCCGGTACCGGCGGCGAGATCCAGCGCAGCCGCAGCATCGACTCGCCGCGATCGGCGGCAAGTTGCTCCGCGCGTACGGGCCGTACGGTCATCGAGCCGACCGACGCCACGAGGGCTCCGGCGGCGTCGCACACCTCGACGCGCACACCGTCGTCGGCGGGCGTGAGCGTGGCGCGCAGCGCGCCCCCGCCCGCACCCGCGCCCGCGCCCGCGCCCGCCGTGTGCAGCCGGACGCCGGTCCACGCGAACGGCAGCCCCGCGGCGACGTTGTCCAGCAGTCCGACGGTCTGCAGCGCGGCGTCGAGCAGTGCCGGGTGCAGTGCGAACTTCGCCGCGTCGGCGGCCGCGTCCTCCGGAAGGGCGACCTCGGCGTATACGGATCCCTCGTGCCGCCATACGGCCCGGACGCCCTGGAAGAGGGGGCCGTACCCGAAGCCCGCTGCGGCCAGCTCGTCGTAGAAGCCGTCCACGGAGACGGGCTCGGCCCCTTCGGGCAGCCAGGCCTCGCCGCTCTCCGCACTGCCGATCGGCAGTGGACTCCCGGCCGCGAGGACGCCGACGGCGTGCCGCGCCCAGCTCTCCTCCTCCGCGGCCTCCTCCGGCCGCGCGTACACGGTCAGTTGGCGGCGCCCGTCGTCGTCCGGCTCCGCGACGACCACGCGGAGCTGCACGCCGCCGCGCTCCGGCAGCACCAGCGGCTCCTGCAGGGTCAGCTCCTCGATGAGGTCGCAGCCGAGCCGGTCGCCGGCTTGGAGAGCCAGTTCGACCAGGGCGGCGCCGGGCAGCAGCACCGTGTCCATGACGGTGTGGTCGGCGAGCCAGGGGTGGGTGGTCAGCGAGAGCCGCCCGGTCAGCACCACCGAGTCCGGCAACGTCACCGCCGCACCGAGCAGCGGATGCCCCGCCTCGCCCAGCCCCACGGCGGTCATGTCACCGGCCCCGGCGCTCGCCTTCAGCCAGTACCGCTTGCGCTGGAACGCGTACGTCGGCAACTCCACGGTCCGGGCACCCGGGAAGAACGGCGTCCAGTCGACCGCGACGCCGCGCGACCACAGCCCGCCCAGCGCCTGGACGACGGCTTCGGGCTCGTCCCGGTCCTTGCGCAGGCTCGGCAGCAATACGGCCGCCTCCGGCGGCAAGCAGTCCTGCCCCATCACGGACAGCACGCCGTCGGGCCCGAGTTCGAGGAAGGTCGTGACGCCCTCCGCGTGCGCGGCGCCGATGCCGTCGTGGAACCGGACGGCTTCCCGCACGTGCCGGACCCAGTAGGCGGGGTCGCACAGCTCGCCGGGCTCCGCCATACGGCCGGAGAGGTTGGAGACGACGGGCAGGGTCGGTTCGTCGTACGTGAGTTCCTCGGCCACCGCGCGGAAGTCGGCCAGCATCGGGTCCATCAGCGGCGAGTGGAAGGCATGGCTCACGCGCAGCCGCTTGACCTTGTGCCCTTCCGTCTCCAGCGCGGCGGCCACCTGCTCGACCGCGTCTTCAGCGCCGGAGATCACGACGGAGGCCGGGCCGTTGACGGCCGCGATGCCGACTTGCTCGTGCCCCTCCAGGAGCGGGAGGACCTGCTCCTCGGAGGCTCGCACCGAGACCATCACGCCACCGTCCGGCAGCGCCTGCATCAACCGCCCCCGCGCAGCAACCAACTTCGCCGCATCCGGCAACGACCACACACCCGCCAGATACGCCGCCGTCACCTCACCAATGGAATGACCGAGCAGCACCTCGGGCGCCACCCCATACGACCCCACGAGCCGATAGAGCGCCACCTCCACCGCGAACAGCGCCGCCTGCGCGTACTGCGTCTGATCCAGCAGCTCACCCTCGCCGCCCCACACGACCTCGCCGAGCGGACGGGGCAGATGCACATCCAGCTCCCCGCACACCTCGTCCCAGGCCCGGGCGAAGACCGGATACGCCTCGTACAGCTCCCGGCCCATCCCCACCCGCTGCGCACCCTGACCCGTGAAGAGGACACCCACGCGGCCGTCGGCGACCGTGGGTTCAGGCGTCGGGGTCACGGTGCGGAGGGCGGCGAGGAGTTCCGTACGGTCGGTGCCGTGGACCACCGTGCGGTGCTCCAGCGACGTACGGGTGGTGGCCAGCGAGTGGCCGATGTCGAGGGGGCTCAGCTCGGGCCGTGCCGCCACGTACGACGCAAGCCGTCCGGCCTGCGCGGCGAGGGACTCCGCCGTGCGGGCAGACAGCACCCACGGGACGACCCCGGTGGCGGTTTCGTTGTCGCCCTCGTTGTCGCCCTTGCTGTCGTCCTCGGTGCCGGTCTCGGGCGCCGCGCCGGGCGGCTCCTCCAGGACGACGTGCGCGTTGGTCCCGCTGATCCCGAAGGACGACACGCCTGCCCGTCGGGGACGGTCGGCGGCGGGCCATTCGCGCGGCTCGGCGAGAAGTCCGACCGTCCCGGCCGTCCAGTCGACGTGCGTGGAGGGTTCGTCGACGTGCAGGGTCCGCGGCAGTACGCCGTGCCGCATGGCCAGCACCATCTTCATCACGCCGGCCACACCGGCGGCGGCCTGCGTGTGCCCGATGTTCGACTTCACGGTGCCCAGCCAGAGCGGCTGGTCGGCCGGGCGGTCCTGGCCGTATGTCGCCAGGAGCGCCTGGGCCTCGATCGGGTCGCCCAGCGTCGTTCCGGTCCCGTGCGCCTCGACCGCGTCCACGTCCGTCGCGGAGAGACGCGCGTTCGCGAGGGCCTGGCGGATGACGCGCTGCTGGGACGGCCCGTTCGGCGCCGTCAGACCGTTCGACGCGCCGTCCTGGTTGACGGCGGAGCCCCGTATCACCGCGAGCACCGGGTGGCCGTTGCGCCGCGCGTCCGAGAGGCGCTCGACCAGCAGCATCCCGGCGCCCTCGGAGAGGGTCGTGCCGTCGGCCGCGTCGGCGAAGGCCTTGACCCGGCCGTCGCTCGCCAGGTTCCGCTGCCGCGAGAAGTCGACGAACGTGCTCGGGGTCGCCATCACCGAAGCGCCGCCCGCCAGCGCGAGTTCGCACTCCCCCGACCGCAGGGACTGCATCGCCTGGTGCAGCGCGACCAGCGAGGACGAGCAGGCGGTGTCCACGGTGACAGCGGCCCCTTCGAGGCCGAACGTGTACGCCACGCGGCCGGAGGCCACGCTCCCGGAGGTCCCGGTGCCGAGGTGCCCTTCGACCTCCTCCGGTACGGAGTCGGTCTGCAGTCCGTAGTCGTGGTACATGATCCCGGTGAAGACGCCCGTACGGCTGCCGCGCAGCGACGCGGGGGCGATACCGGCGCGCTCGACTGCCTCCCACGACATCTCCAGCAGGAGCCGCTGCTGCGGATCCATGGCCAGGGCCTCGCGCGGCGAGATCCCGAAGAACGCGGGGTCGAACTCGCCCGCGTCGTGGAGGAATCCGCCCTCGCGCGTGTAGGTCCTGCCGGGCAGTCCGGGCTCGGGGGCGTAGAGCCGGTCCGTGTCCCAGCCTCGGTCGGCGGGGAACTCGGAGATCGCGTCCGTACCGGCCGCCAGGAGCCGCCAGAACTCCTCCGGGGACGTGACTCCGCCCGGGTAGCGGCAGGCCATCCCGACGATCGCGATGGCCTCCTCGCCGTCGGCGGCGGCCCGCGCCACGGGGACGACCGCGGCCGTCCCGTCCTCCAGCAGTTCCTGGCGCAGACAGCCGACGAGTGCGAGCGGCGTCGGATAGTCGAAGACCAGGGTGGCGGGCAGCCGCAGTCCGGTGGCCGCGTTCAGCCGGTTCCGCAGGTCGACGGCGGTCAGCGAGTCGAACCCGAGGTCCTTGAAGACCTGATCGGTACGGATCGCGTCCGCGCTCTCGTAGCCCAGGACGGCCGCGACCTGGGTCGTCACCAGGCCCAGCAGCACCTGCTCGCGGTCCTCCGCCGGCAGCCCGGCCAGCCGCTCCCGCAGGGACGACGCCTCACCGGCCGCCGCCGCGGCCCGCCGCACCGGGACCCGTACGACGTTCCGCAGCAGCGCGGGCACCGCGCCGGACGCGGCCAGGCCGCGCACGTCGAACTGGATCGGCACGAACAGCCCCGAGCCGGGCGCCGCACACGCCCGGTCGAACAGCGCCACGCCCTCCGCCTGTTCCAGCGGAAGCGCACCGTTACGCGCCATCCGCCGCACATCACTGGAACCGAGCTGCCCGGTCATGCCGCTGGCGTTCGCCCAGAAGCCCCAGGCGAGCGAGGTGCCGGG
>NZ_BAAAPE010000024.1:29919-42317 GCF_039530985.1 Streptomyces albiaxialis | reverse complement strand
TGCTGGGCTCCTTCGGGGTGCGGCCGGATGCGGTGATCGGCCACTCCATCGGCGAGGTCGCCGCCGCGCATGTGGCCGGGGTGCTCGGGCTGGAGGACGCGTGTGCGCTGGTGGCGGCCCGGGCGACGTTGATGGGTGCGCTGCCCCAGGGCGGCGCGATGGTCGCGATCGAGGCCGGAGCAGACGAGCTGGAGCTGCCCGACGGTGTGACGGTGGCCGCCCTCAACACCCCCACCAGCACTGTGATCTCCGGGCCGGAAGAGCCCGTGGTGGAGGTTGCGGAGGCCTGGAAGGCCCAGGGACGTAAGACCAAGCGCCTCAGCGTGAGTCACGCCTTCCACTCCCCGCTCATGGACCCGATGCTGGAGGACTTCCACCACGCCATCGAGGGCCTGAACTTCCGGCAGCCGGTCATCCCCCTCCTCAGCAACCTCACCGGCCAACCGGCCGACGACGCGATCGCGTCCCCCGACTACTGGGTCCAGCACATCCGCCAGCCCGTCCACTTCGCCCCCGCCCTCACCCACCACGGGACCGGCACCTACCTCGAACTCGGCCCCGACCCCGTCCTGGCCACCACCGCCCAGCACACCCTGGACGGAGACCTGCTCGCCCTCTCCACCCTCAACGCCAAGCAACCCGAAACCCACGCCTTCGCCCGGGCCCTGGCCCAACTCCACACCCACGGCACCGACATCGACTGGACACCCTGGTTCCCCCAAGGCCCCACCACCGACCTGCCCACCTACCCCTTCCAACGCCAGCACTACTGGCTCGGCAGTCCGCGCGAGGTCGTTCCGGAGGGAGCGGGGGACGAGTCGCCGTTCTGGGACGCCGTCGAGCGGGGGGATCTGGAGGCGCTGACGCGGACCCTCGGGTCGTCGGAGGCGCATCAGCCGATGCTGAGCGAGCTGATGCCCGTGCTGTCCGAGTGGCGGCAGCGGCGGCGTGAGCGGTCGGTGCTGGACGCGTGGCGCTACCGCATCGGCTGGAAGCACTCGGCCGAGGTGAACGTGCCCTCGCTCACCGGGGTCTGGTGGGTGTTCGCCCCCACCGCGCAGGACGAGACCGTGCGGACGGCTCTGCGGGCCCTCACCGAGTACGGTGCCGAGGCGCGTGTGTACGAGGTGGAGTGCGCGGAGGCTGGCCGGGGCCGGCTGGCCGAGGAGGCGGCCAGGCTGGCGGAGGAGGGCGTACCGACGGGCGTGCTCTGCCTGTTCGGGCTCGACACCGTCCCGCATCCGGCGCATCCCGAGCTTCCCGTGGGGCTCGCCGCGGCCACGGCGCTGATCCAGGCGCTCGGTGACGCCGGGGTGGAGGCTCCGCTGTGGTGCCTGACGCGGGGCGCCGTCTCCGTGACGCCCGGCGAGCCGCTTCCGCGGCCCGCGCAGGCCCAGCTCTGGGGGCTCGGCCGGGTCGCGGCGCTCGAAGTGCCGGGCGGCTGGGGCGGGCTGGTCGATCTGCCGGCCGACCTCGACGACCGTACCCACACCCGCCTGGCCGCCCTGCTGTCGTCCGGCGGCCGGTCGGGTCAGTCCGAGGACCAGGTGGCCATCCGCTCGTCGGGGACGCTCGCGCGCCGCCTCCTCCCCGCCCCCGCCCCGAAGGGCCCCGAGGGCGCCGAGGGCACCTGGCGGCCCGGGGGAACCGTGCTGATCACCGGCGGTACGGGGGCCCTGGGCGCGCGGCTCGCGCACCGGTTGGCGGAAGAGGGGGCGGCGCATCTCCTCCTCGTCTCCCGGAGCGGTGCCGAAGCGCCGGACGCCGCCGGGCTCGCCGACGAGCTGCGCGGCAAGGGTGCCCTGGTCACCATTGCCGCATGCGACGTCGCCGACGGCGACGCGCTGCGGCGGCTGTTGGCGGAGATTCCGGAAGAACTCCCGCTGACGGCCGTGTTCCACGCGGCCGGGGTCGCCGACATCGCGCCCGTGAGCGAGCTGGAGCCCGCCGGGCTCGCCTCGGCGCTGCGCGGGAAGGCGTACGCGGCGCGGCAGCTCCACGAGGCGACCCGGGAGCTGGGCTCCGAGCTGAGCGCCTTCGTGCTGTTCTCGTCGGGCGCCGGGGTGTGGGGCAGCGGGCAGCAGGGCGCGTACGCGGCGGCGAACGCCTACCTCGACGCGCTCGCCGAGCACCGGCGCGGGCTCGGACTGCCCGCCACCAGTGTCGCGTGGGGCCCGTGGGGCGACTCGGGGATGGCGGCCGACGACGCGGCCGTGACGTACTTCGGGCATCTCGGCATCGCCCCGCTCGCGCCCGACCGAGCGCTGGCGTCGCTGCGACTCGCGCTCGACTTGGGCGAGACCACGCTCACGGTCGCGGATCTCGACCGGCGGAAGTTCCCCGCGGCCTTCGCCACGCAGCGGCCCAGCCCGCTGCTGGCCGAACTCGCCCCGCCCGCCGAGGGCGGCGGGGCTCAGGACACCGCTGGGGCGGATCCGGATGGCGGCTCACATCCGCTCCAGCGGCAGCTTGCCGACAGCTCGCCCGCGCAGCGGCACCATCTCGTGCTGCGCCTGGTCCAGTCGCAGGCCGCGGCGGTGCTGGGGCACGCGGGCGCGGACGCGGTGCCGTCCGGGCAGCCGTTCCACGAGCTGGGCTTCGACTCGCTCACGGCCGTCGAGCTGCGCAACCGGCTGAGCGCGGCCAGCGGGCTGGACCTTCCCGCGTCGCTGGTGTTCGACCATCCGACGCCGCTGGCCGTCGCCGCGTATGTGCAGGCGGAGCTGACGGGAGAGGGTGCGGACGGCGGCGGTTCCGGAGAGGCGGCCGCCGCCGGAGCCGCCGCCCGGGCCGCCGGGAGTGCCGCGCCGGACGAGCCGATCGCGATCGTCGGCATGGCCTGCCGCTTCCCGGGGGCCGCGCACTCCCCCGAGGGTCTGTGGACGCTGATCGCGGAGGGGCGGGACGCCATCGGGCCGATGCCGTCCGACCGCAACTGGGACCTGGACACCGTCTACCACCCCGACCCCGACCACCCCGGCACCAGCTACGTCCGGGAGGGCGGCTTCCTCCAGGACGCCGCCGGGTTCGACGCGGGATTCTTCGGCATCTCGCCGCGTGAGGCGCTGGCCATGGACCCGCAGCAGCGGATCCTCATGGAGACGGCGTGGGAGGCGCTGGAGAGCGCGGGCCTCGACCGCGAGGCGCTGCGCGGCAGCGCGACGGGCGTCTTCACCGGCGTCACCTCGCAGGACTACCTGTCGCTGACCAACATCACCTCCAGCGACGTCGAGGGCTACGTCGCCACCGGCAACATCGGCAGCGTGGTCTCCGGCCGGGTGGCCTATGCCTTCGGGCTCGAAGGCCCGGCCGTGACGGTGGACACCGCCTGCTCCTCGTCGCTCGTCGCCGCCCACCTCGCCGGCCAGGCGCTGCGCCAGGGCGAGTGCGATCTGGCGCTGGCGGGCGGGGTGACGGTGATGGCGACGCCGGGCGCGTTCGTCGAGTTCTCGCGGCAGCGCGGCATGGCGTTCGACGCGCGGTGCAAGGCGTTCGCTGCGGGCGCCGACGGGCTGGTCTGGGGCGAGGGCGCGGGACTGCTCCTCCTCGAACGACTGTCGGACGCGCAGCGCAACGGGCACGAGGTTCTGGCCGTGATCCGCGGCTCGGCCGTCAATCAGGACGGTGCCAGCAACGGCCTCACCGCTCCCAACGGCCCCTCGCAGCAGCGCGTCATCACCCAGGCGCTGGCCAACGCGCAGTGGGCGCCGTCCGATGTCGACGTGATCGAGGCGCACGGCACGGGCACGGCCCTCGGCGATCCGATCGAGGCGCAGGCCCTGCTCGCCACGTACGGACGGGACCGGCCCGAGGACCGTCCGCTCCGGCTCGGCTCCGTCAAGTCGAACATCGGTCACACCCAGGCCGCGGCCGGGGTCGCCGGGATCATCAAGACGGTGCTGGCCATGCGGCACGGCACGCTGCCCGCCTCGCTGCACATCGACGAGCCCACCCCGGACGTCGACTGGGAGTCCGGCGCCGTACGGCTGGTGACCGCGCGGGAGGAGTGGCCGGAATCCGGCAGTCCTCGCCGTGCGGGCGTCTCCGCCTTCGGGATCAGCGGCACCAACGCCCATCTGCTGCTGGAGCAGGCGCCGGAGCCGCTGGGAGCCGGGGGCGCGGAGACCGGACCGGCGGAGACCGGACCGGCGGAGACCGGTCCGCGGGGTTCGGAGGCGTGCGAAGAGGCCGCGCAGGGGCCGGTCCTGTGGCCGCTGTCCGCCCGCAGCGCCGAGGCGCTGCGCGGTCAGGCGGCGGCGCTCGCCGGACGGCTCGCCGCCGCGCCGGACCTCTCGACCGTGGACGTGGGCTGGTCGCTGGCGGTCAGCCGGTCCGCGTTCGAGCACCGGGCCGTGGTCGTCGGCGAGGACCGCGGGACGCTGACGGCCGGGCTGGAGGCGCTGGCCGAGGGGCGACCGCACCCCGCCGTCCTCGACCCGGGCGCCCCCGCCTCCGCCGCCGACACGGGCGGCCCTGTCCTCGTCTTCCCCGGGCAGGGCTCGCAGTGGCAGGGGATGGCGGCCGAGCTCCTGGACTCCTCGCCGGTGTTCGCGGACCGGATGGCCGAGTGCGAGTGGGCGCTGACGCCGTACGTCGACTGGTCGCTGACCGAGGTGCTGACCGGCGCGGGCGACGAGTCGGAGCTCGACCGGGTGGACGTCGTACAGCCCGCGCTGTGGGCGACGATGGTCTCGCTCGCCGCCGTCTGGGCCGACCACGGCGTGACCCCGGCAGCGGTCGTCGGACACAGCCAGGGCGAGATCGCCGCCGCGTGCGTCGCCGGGGCGCTGTCCCTCGACGACGGGGCCCGGATCGTCGCGCTGCGCAGCCAGGCGCTGCGGCAGCTCGCGGGCGGCGGCGCGATGGCGTCGCTGGGCGTGGGCGAGCGGCGCGCGACGGAGCTGATCGACGGGTACGGGCACGCGGACGCCGTGGGCGTCGCGGCGGTGAACGGGCCGTCGTCCACCGTGGTCTCCGGCCCGCCCGAGGCGGTCGCCGACTTGGTGGCCCGCGCCGAGGGCGACGGCCTGCGCGCCCGCCTGATCGACGTCGACTACGCCTCGCACAGCGCGCAGGTCGACCGGATCGCCGACGAGCTGAAGGCGACGCTCTCGGGCGTCCTGCCCACCGCCGACCCGGACGTGGTCTTCTACTCGGCGGTGACGGCAGGCCCGCTGGACGGCGCCGAACTGGACACCGGCTACTGGGTGACGAACCTGCGCGAGCGCGTGCGCTTCGCGGACACCGTCCGCGCCCTGCTGGACGACGGGCACCGCCTCTTCATCGAGGTCAGCACCCATCCCGTGCTGACGCCGGGGATGCGGGAGTGCTTCGAGGAGGCGGGGGCCGACGCGACGGCCGTCCCCACCCTGCACCGCGACCGGGGCGACCGGGCACAGTTCGTACGGGCCGTGGCGGACGCCTTCGCCGCGGGGGCCCGGATCGACTGGCGAACCGTGTTCCCGGCCGAACCGGCGCCGCGCGTCGTGCCGTTGCCGACGTACGCGTTCCAGCGGCGGCGCTTCTGGGTCGCGCCGCCCACCGGGGGGTACGGCGGTGGCGGCACGGGCTCCGCGGGTGGCGCGCGTGGTGCGGGTGACGCGCACGACGCCGCCGAGGCCCGGCTGTGGCACGCGATCGAGGAGCTGGACGCGGAGACCGTGGCCGCGACGCTCCATCTGGACAGCGACGGGGCGGCGCTGGACAGCCTGCGTCCCGCGCTGCCGATCCTTTCCGGCTGGCGACGGCACCAGCGCGAGCAGGCCCGGCTCGACTCCTGGCGCTACCGGGCCGAGTGGACACAGGTGCCGGACGAGGGCGAGGGCACCGGCGACGGAGCCCAGGGGGCGGCCTCCGGCACCTGGCTGCTGGTGGTCCCGGCCGGTCTCGACGACGCGCACCCGGCGGTACGGACGGCGGCCGAAGCGCTGCGCCGCCGGGGCGCGGACAGCGAGATCTGGACGCTCGACACCCACGCGGACCCGCTCCGCGAGGAGTTGGCCGCCCGGCTCGACGACACGGTCGGCAGCGCCCGGCCCGACGGAATCCTCAGCCTGCTGGCCCTGGACGAGAGCCCGCACCCCGGCCGGCCGGCCGTACCGGCGGGACTGGCCGCCGGCACCGCACTGGTGCAGGCGCTCGCCGACGCCGAGGTCGAGGCGCCCGTGTGGTGCGTGACGCAGGGGGCCGTGTCCGTCTCACCGGACGAGCCGCTCCCCCGCCCGGTGCAGGCGCAGTCCTGGGGCCTCGGCCGGGTGGCGGCGCTGGAGGAACCGCAGCGCTGGGGCGGCCTGGTCGATCTGCCCGCCGAACCGGACGAGGACACCGCCGACCGGCTGGCGGAACTCCTGGCGGACGGCCGGACCGAGGACCAGGTGGCCATCCGGCCCACCGGCACCTGGGCGCGCCGCCTCCGCCGCGCCCCCGCCGCACCGGGGGCCCCGTCCTCCAACGGCTCCGGCAGTCACGGCACCTGGCGGCCCGAGGGGACGACCCTCGTCACCGGCGGCACCGGTGCGCTCGGCCTGCACGTGGCCCGCTGGCTGGCGCGGAACGGCGCGCCCCGGCTGCTGCTGGTCAGCCGCAGGGGCCAGGAGGCGCCCGGCGTCGGTGAACTCGCCGCCGAGCTGCGCGAGTCCGGCACCGAGGTCGCCGTCGCGGCCTGCGACGTGGCCGACCGTACGGCCCTGGGGCGACTGCTCGACGACGTCCCGGAGGCGTATCCGCTCACCGCCGTCTTCCACGCCGCGGGGGTCCCGGAGAACATGCCGTTCCCGGATCTCGACTTGTCCCACATGGCCGGGGTCCTGGAGCCGAAGGCGCAGGCGGCGCTCCACCTCCACGAGCTGACGCGGGAGCGGGGCCTGGAGCTGAGCGCGTTCGTGCTGTTCTCCTCCGGGGCCGCGGCGTGGGGCAGTGGTCTCCAGGGGTCGTACGCCGCCGCCAACACCTGCCTCGACGCGCTCGCCGAGCACCGGCGCGGGCTCGGACTGCCCGCCACCAGCGTGGCGTGGGGCCCGTGGGGCGACTCGGGGATGGCGGCCGACGACACCGCGGTCACCTACTTCGGGCGCCGGGGCCTGACGCCGCTCGACCCCGACCGCGCGCTCGCCGCGCTGCGGCAGGCGCTCGACCTCGGCGACACGACGCTCGCCGTCGCTGACATCGACTGGCGGCGGTTCGCGGCCGCGCTCACCACGCGCCGCCCGAGCCCGCTGCTCGCCGACCTGGCCGTCGAGGCCGCCCCCGGCGGCGCCGGGGAGCGGGGCGAGGACGTCCCGCCGGACGGGGAGGGCGCGGGGGCCGGGGAGCACCCGCTGCTGCGGCAACTCGCCGACAGCGCCTCGCCCGAGCAGCGGCGGCATCTGCTGCTGCGCCATGTCCAGACGCACGTGGCGGCCGTGCTCGGCTACGCCGGGCCCGACGAGGTGCCGCCCGGCCAGCCGTTCAAGGAGCTGGGCTTCGACTCGCTCACCGCCGTGCAGCTCCGGAACCAGCTCAACGCCACGACCGGTCTGAGCCTGCCCCCGACGCTCATCTTCGACCACCCGTCGACCGACGCCCTCGCCGACGTCCTCCGCGAGCACCTGGCCGAGGACGGGACCGCCTCCGAGGGCCAGGTGCTGTCCGGGCTCGACCGGTGGGACACCGCGTGCCCGCCGGAGGTGCTGGACGGCCCGGCGCGGCGCCGCGTGACCCAGCGGCTGGAGCTGCTGCTGGCGAAGTGGAGCGACACCGGGAACGGGGACGCCGCCGCGGACCCCGGCACGCACGGCGACCTGGAGACGGCGACGGCCGAAGACATCTTCGACCTCATCTCCGACGAGTTCGGCAAGTCCTAGGGAGCGTGGGTTCCGTGCCGCAAGAGTCCGTTCCTGAGAAGTCCGGGTCGCTCGCGCCCGGGGCGGGCACGTCCGAGCCGGGCAGGTCCCGGCCGACCGAGGAAGAGCTGCTCGACCATCTGCGGTGGATGACCGCCGAGCTGCGCCGGACGCGGCAGCGGCTGCGGGAGGCCACGTCGGCCGAGCCCGAGCCGGTCGCGATCGTCGGCATGGCCTGCCGCTACCCGGGCGGCGTGCGCTCCCCGGAGGACCTGTGGCGGCTGGTCGCCGACGGAGGCGACGCCATCGGCGGCTTCCCCGCCGAGCGCGGCTGGGACGCCGACGCCCTCTACGACCCCGACCCCGACCACCACGGCACGACGTATGTCACCGAGGGCGGGTTCTGCGAGGACGCCGTCGACTTCGACGCCGGGTTCTTCGACATCAGCCCGCGCGAGGCCGCCGCGATGGACCCGCAGCAGCGGCTGCTGCTGGAGACCGCGTGGGAGGCGTTCGAGCGGGCCGGGCTGCCGCGCGAGGCGCTGCGCGGCAGCGAGACGGGGGTGTTCGCGGGCGTCAGCTCGCACGACTACCTGTCGTTCATCGGGGACCTCACCAGCGATGTCGAGGGCTACGTCGGCACGGGCAACCTCGGCAGCGTGGTCTCGGGGCGCGTCGCCTACACGCTCGGGCTCGAAGGCCCGGCCGTGACGGTGGACACGGCCTGTTCGTCGTCGCTGACCGCGCTGCACCTCGCGTGCCAGTCTCTGCGCCAGGGCGAGTGCGGGCTCGCGCTGGCGGGCGGGGTGTCGGTGATGGCGACGGCCGGCGCGTTCATCGAGTTCTCCCGGCAGCGCGGCATGGCCGCCGACGGCCGCTGCAAGTCCTTCGCCGCCGCCGCGGACGGCACCGGCTGGTCGGAGGGCGCGGGCCTGGTGGTGCTGGAACGCCTGTCCGACGCCCGCCGCAACGGCCACCGCGTCCTGGCGGTCGTACGGGGCTCCGCCGTCAACCAGGACGGCGCGTCCAACGGCCTCACCGCACCCAACGGCCCCTCACAGGAACGCGTCATCCGCCAGGCCCTCGCCAACGCCCGCCTCACCGCCGCCGACATCGACGCCGTCGAGGCCCACGGCACCGGCACCACCCTCGGCGACCCCATCGAGGCCCGGGCCCTGCTCGCGACGTACGGGCGCGACCGGCCGGAGGAACGGCCCCTGTGGCTCGGCTCGGTGAAGTCCAACCTCGGGCACACCCAGGCCGCCGCGGGCGTCGCCGGACTGATCAAGATGGTGCAGGCGATGCGGCACGGTGTCCTGCCCGCCTCGCTGCACATCGACGCGCCCACGCCGCACGTCGACTGGGACGCGGGTGCCTTACGCCTGCTCACCGAACCGACCGGCTGGCCGGGCGAGGAGCGGCCCCGCCGTGCCGGGATCTCGGCCTTCGGTATCAGCGGCACGAACGCCCACGTGATCGTCGAGGAGGCGCCACGGGACCAGCCCGCGCTACCGGACGGGCACGAGGCGCCGGACGGTCTCTCCCCGGCGGGGCCCGTGCCGTGGGTGCTCTCGGCCCGTACGCCCGAGGCCCTGCGCGGACAGGCGGCGGCGCTGGCCGCGCGGCTGCGCGCCGAGCCGGAACTCGCCCCCGCCGACGTGAGCTGGTCGCTGGCCACGACACGCTCGGTCTTCGAGCACCGGGCCGTCGTCGTGGGCGCCGACCGGGACACGCTGCTGGCCGGAACGGAGGCGCTGGCCTCCGGCGAGCCGCACCCCGCCGTGATCCACCCCGGCACCCCGGCTCTGACGACCGGGTCGGGTCCGGTGCTGGTCTTTCCGGGTCAGGGGTCGCAGTGGGTGGGGATGGGGGCTGAGCTGCTGGATATCTCGGGGGTGTTCGCGGGGCGGGTCGCGGAGTGCGAGCGGGCGTTGAAGCCGCATGTGGACTGGTCGCTGGTGGAGGTGTTGCGCGGGGAGGGGGCCGGGCTGGAGCGGGTGGATGTCATCCAGCCGGTGCTGTGGGCGGTGATGGTCTCGCTGGCGGCGGTGTGGGCCGAGCACGGGGTCACTCCCGCCGCGGTCGTGGGGCACAGTCAGGGCGAGATCGCGGCCGCGTGCGTGGCCGGGGCGCTCTCCCTCGAAGACGGGGCCCGGATCGTCGCGTTGCGCAGCCGGGCCCTGCGACAGCTCTCCGGAGGCGGCGCCATGGCCTCCCTCGGGATGGGCAGCGACGACACCCGGGCGCTGATCGAGGCAGCGGGCTCCGACGCCGGTGTCGCCGCCGTCAACGGACCGACCGTCACCGTCGTCTCCGGCCCGCCCGACGATGTCGCCGCGCTCGTGGACCGTGCCAAGGCCGACGGCTTCCGGGCGAGGCTCATCGACGTGGACTACGCCTCGCACGGTCCCCAGGTCGACCGGATCACCGACGAGCTGCACCGGGTGCTGGCGGGCGTCGAACCCCGCCCCACGCCCGTCGCGTTCTACTCCACCGTGACCGCCACGCCCGTCGAGGCCACGGCACTCGACACCGGCTACTGGGTGACGAACCTGCGCGAGCCCGTCCGCTTCGCCGACACGATCACCGCCCTCGTACGGGACGGACACCGCGTCTTCATCGAGGCCAGCCCGCATCCCGTCCTCACCCTCGGCCTGGAGGACACGCTCCAGGAGTGCGAGGCCGAGGGGGCGACGGTACCGACACTGCGCCACGACGAGGGGGGCAGGGAGCAGCTCGCGCGCGCCCTCGCGTCGGGCTTCGCCTGCGGCGTCGCCCTCGACTGGACGCGCTGGTTCCCGGAGGGCCGTACGCCGCGCGTGGTGGACCTGCCGACGTACGCGTTCCAGCGCCGCCGTTACTGGCTGGACGAGCGCGACGGCGCCTCCGGCGACCCCGCCGGCCTCGGTCTGGCACCCGCCGGGCACCCGCTGCTCGGGGCGTCCGCGCACCTCGCCGCGGAGGACGGCCACCTGTTCACGGGCCGCCTGGAGGCGGGCACCCGGCCCTGGCTCGCCGAGCACCGGGTGCTGGGCACGGTGCTGGTGCCGGGCACAGCGTTCGCCGAGCTGGCGCTGCACGCGGCGCGCCGGACAGGCTGCGCCGAGGTGGCGGAACTGATCCTGCACGACCCGCTCACGGTCCCCGACGAGGGCGCGGTGGAGACGCAGCTCACCGTTGCCGCGCCGGACGACGAGGGCCGCCGCGCCTTCACCGTCCACGCCCGCCAGGCGGCGGACGGCACCGGCCCGGAGGAGGACGCCGTCCCGTGGACCCGGCACGCCTCCGGCGTGCTCGCCCCGGCAGCGTCCCGGGAGACGGCGGCCGACGTGCCCGCCTCACTCACCGGGGCGTGGCCGCCGCCGGGGGCCGAGCCCCTGCCGACCGAGCACTTGTACCAGGACCTCGCCGACCGGGGCTCCAGCTACGGCGCCGCCTCCCAGGGCCTCACCGCCGCCTGGCGGCTGGACGGCTCCGTCTACGCGGAGGTGACGCTGCCCGACGAGGCCCGTGCCGAAGCGGACGCCTACGGCGTGCATCCGGTCCTCCTCGATTCCGCGCTCCAGGCGCACGCGCTCGGCGCGGCGCTCGCGGACGCCGAGCCGGGTGAGGGCGGCGGAGAAGACGCGATCCGGATGCCGTTCGCGTGGAGCGGGCTGCGGCTGCACACGCCGGGCGCGGACACCCTGCGCGTCCGCGTCACGCCCGGCCCGGAGGGCCCGGACCGGCTCGGGCTGACCGCCGTCGACGCCGACGGGGCGCCGGTGCTCACGCTGGCGGACCTGACGCTCCGTCCGCTCCGGTCCGCAGGCCTGGACCAGGCCCGGTTGGCCGCCCGCAACACCCTCTTCCAGCTCGACTGGCACCCGCTCCCCGACCACGGCGCCACCGCCCCCGGGCGACTCGCGCTCCTCACCGACGACGCTCCCACCGGCCTGGCCGCCGCGCTGCCGGACGCCGTCCGCCACCCCGGTCTCACGGCGCTCCGCGCCGCCGTGGCCGCGGGGGAGCCCGAACCGGACGCCGTCCTGGTCCCGTTGACGGCGTCGGCTCCCGCGTCCACGGACGACCCGGCCGGACTGCTGTCCGCGGCGGGCAGGGAATGCCTGGCGTTGCTCCAGGAGTGGCTGGCCGGGCCCGAGAGCGCGGCGCGGCTGGTGCTCGTCACGCGCGGCGCCGTCGAGGCGGACGGCCGCGAGGGCGTACGCGATCTGCCGGGCGCCGCGCTGTGGGGCCTGGTGCGCAGCGCCCAGTCCGAGCACCCGGACCGCTTCGTGCTGTTGGACCTCGACGAGGAGGCCGCCTCGTGCGCCGCCGTACCGGACGCGCTGGGCTCGGGCGAGCCCCAGCTCGCCCTGCGGAACGGCCGTACGCTCGTCCCCCGCCTCGTCCACGACGCGTACGCCGAGCCGGAACCCCTCCCGGAGCCGGACCCCGCGCCGGACCCGGGCACGTCCCTCGCCGCCGGACAGGTGCGTGTCGCACTGCGCGCCGCGACGGCGGACTGGCACGGCGCGGGCGTGATCACGGACGTGGGCCCGCGGGCCGGCCGGTTCTCGCCGGGCGACCGGGTCCTGG
>NZ_BAAAPE010000024.1:0-29910 GCF_039530985.1 Streptomyces albiaxialis | reverse complement strand
CGCGGCTCCTCGCCCCCGTCCCCGAGGGCTGGACGTACGCACAGGCGGCGGGCTCCCTCTCCGGCTACCTGGCCGCCTGGCACACGCCGGCCGAGAGCACGGAGCCGGAGAGCGGCGGCGAAAACGGCATCGCCGTACGGGCGTTGGCCCCGCACTGGCGCCCCGCGTCCGAGGCGTTCCCCGCGCTCACCGCGCCGCTCGGCGACGGCGTGCTGCGCCCTCTCCCCGTCGCGCCCCGGGACACCCGGCGCGCCGCCGAGGGCCCGGAGCAGCCGCAACCGGCCGCCCCCGTCCCTATCCCCGTCCCCGTCCGCACGTTCCGTCCTCCGCTCGACCCGGACGGCACGGTGCTCGTCACCGGCGGCACCGGCGCGCTCGCCGGAGTGGTCGCGCGGCATCTCGCCGGGCGGCACGGCGTACGGCGGCTGCTGCTGGCCGGCCGCCGGGGGCCGGACGCACCCGGTGCCGACGCGCTCGCGGCCGAGCTGTCGGAGCTGGGCGCCGAAGCCGAGTTCGCCGCCTGCGACGCGAGCGACCGGGCCGAACTGGCCGCGCTGCTCGCGTCCGTGCCCGACGACCGTCCGCTGACCGCCGTCGTGCACACCGCGGCCGTCGTCCGCGACGCCACGGTCCAGTCGGCGACCCCGGAGCAGTACGCCGAGGTGCTGCGGGCCAAGGCCGCCTCGGCGTGGCATCTGCACGACCTCACGCGGGAGAAGGATCTCGCGGCGCTGGTGCTGTTCTCGTCCGTGACGGGCCTGGCGGGCGGCGCCGGGCAGGGGAGCTACGCGGCGGGGAACGCGTTCCTCGACGCGCTGGCCCAGCACCGGCGTGCGCTGGGGCTGCCCGGGACGTCCCTCGCCTGGGGGTTCTGGGACCTCCGGGAAGGCATGTCGGGCGAGTTCACCGAGGCCGACCGGGCACGCAACGCACGCGCCGGGGACCTGGGGCTCGCCCCCGAGCAGGCGCTCGCGCTGCTCGACACGGCGCTCGGCCGCGACGACGAGGCGCTGCTCGTGCCCGTCCGGCTCGACCTCCCCGGCATGCGCCGCAGGGCGGGCGGCACGGACGGCGCCGGTCCCGGCGCCGACGGGATCCCCGTCGTCTTCCGGCACCTGGTGCGCGGCGCGGCGCCGCGCGGCGGCCCGGCCCCGAACGGTGGCCGGGACCTGGCCCGTTCGCTCGCCACGCTGTCCGGGCCCGGACGGCGGCGCGCCCTGCTCGACCTGGTGTGCGCGCAGGCCGCCGCGGTGATCGGGCACGAGTCCGGCTCGTCCGTGCCCGCCACGCAGAACTTCCGGGAGCTGGGCTTCGACTCGCTGACCGCCGTCGAGCTGCGCAACCGGCTCGGCTCCGCCACCGGGATGCGGCTCCCCGCCACGCTCGTCTTCGACCACCCGACCCCGACGGCGCTCGCCGAACTGCTGGACCGGCGCCTCGGACCGGCCGACGGCGCGGGCGGCGGGCCGGGCGGCGGCGGACCGGCCGACGACGGCTCGGCGGGCACGGTGCTCGCCGGGCTCGACACGGTCGCCACCGCCGTCACCACGCTCGCCGAGGACGAGCGGCGGCGGGTGGCGGCACGGCTGGAGGAGCTGCTGCTGGCCGTTGCGCAGCCCACGGGCGGTGGCGGCGGCGCCGACCCGGACGAGAACGCGCGGCTGAGGTCGGCCACCGACGCCGAGCTGTTCGACATGCTCGACAGCGAACTGAGCGGACACGGCCGCCCCGGTTCCGCCGACCACGACATGCCGTCCGAGCGGGATTGAGGACATGGCCGACGAAGAGAAGCTGCGCAGCTATCTGAAGCACGCCACGGCCGATCTGCGGCAGGCACGGCGGCGGGTGAGCGAGCTGGAGGAGCGGGGACGGGAGCCGATCGCGATCGTGGGCACGGCCTGCCGCTTCCCGGGCGGCGTCCGCTCGCCGGACGACCTGTGGCGGCTGGTCGCGGACGGGGTGGACGCCGTCTCGGCGTTCCCCGGTGACCGGGGCTGGCCGCTGGACGCGCTGGCCCGTACGGACGGGTCCGGCGGCAGCGTCACGGATCAGGGCGGCTTCCTGACCGACGCGCCGCTGTTCGACGCCGGGTTCTTCGGGATCAGCCCGCGCGAGGCGGTGGCGATGGACCCGCAGCAGCGGCTGCTGCTGGAGACCGCGTGGGAGGCGTTCGAGCGCGCCGGGCTCGGCCGGGAGGAGCTGGCGGGCTCCCGGACGGGCGTGTTCGCGGGCGTCTCCTCGCAGGACTACATGACGCTGGCGGGCGGGACAGTCGCCGACGACGTGGCCGGTTACGTGGCCACCGGAAACAGCGGCAGCGCGCTCTCCGGCCGGGTGGCCTACGCCTTCGGGCTCGAAGGCCCCACCCTGACGGTCGACACGGCCTGTTCCTCATCCCTGGTGGCCATCCACCTGGCCTGCCAGTCCCTCCGGCAGGGCGAGTGCGGGCTCGCGCTCGCGGGCGGGGTGACGGTGATGGCGACGCCGGGCATCTTCGTCGAGTTCACCCGCCAGCGCGGGCTCGCCCCCGACGGCCGCTGCAAGCCGTTCGCGGCGGCGGCCGACGGAACGGGCTTCGCCGAGGGCGTCGGCACGGTGCTCCTGGAACGCCTCTCGGACGCCGAGCGCCACGGGCACCCGGTCCTCGCGGTGATACGGGGCTCCGCCGTCAACCAGGACGGCGCGTCCAACGGCCTCACCGCACCCAACGGCCCCTCACAGGAACGCGTCATCCGCCAGGCCCTCGCCAACGCCCGCCTCACCGCCACCGACATCGACGCCGTCGAGGCCCACGGCACCGGCACCACCCTCGGCGACCCCATCGAGGCCCAGGCCCTGCTCGCGACGTACGGCCAGGGCCGCCCGGCCGACCGGCCGTTGCTCCTGGGCGCCGTCAAGTCCAACCTCGGGCACACCCAGGCCGCCGCGGGCGTCGCCGGAGTCGTCAAGATGGTGATGGCCCTGCGGCACGGCCTGCTGCCGGCCACCCTGCACCTCGACGCGCCCACGCCGCACGTCGACTGGGACGCGGGCGCCGTACGCCTGCTGGACCGGGCGGAGCCATGGCCCTCGGCGGACGGGCCCCGCCGGGCGGGTGTCTCCTCGTTCGGGGTCTCGGGCACCAACGCCCATCTGATCCTGGAGGAGGCGGCCGGAACCGGTGACCCCGGGCGGCCTCCCGGCCCGGCGCCTGAGGCGGAGCGCGAGCGGGCGGAGATCACACGCGCGGCGGCCGCGCCGGACGGTCCCTCCCCGGCGGGGCCCGTGCCGTGGGTGCTCTCGGCCCGCAGCGGGGCGGCATTGCGCGGCCAGGCCCGGGCCCTCGTCGCCCACTTGGAAGCCGACCCGGACATCTCCCCCGAGGAGGTGGCCTGGTCCCTCGCCACCGCGCGTACGGCGTTCGAGCACCGGGGAGTGGTGTCGGGCGAGGAGCGCGAGGAACTCCTGGCGGCCGTCCGCGCCCTGGCCTCGGGCGTCGATCACCCGGGCGTCTTCACGCCGGGAACGGCGCCCGGTCCCGGCCGCACCGGCCTGAACGTGTTCCTCTTCAGCGGCCAGGGCAGCCAGCGGGTCGGCATGGGAGCCGAGCTGCACGCGCGCTTCCCGGCGTTCGCCGAGGGGTTCGACGAGGTGTGCGCCCACCTGGCGGACAGCCTGGAACACCCGCTGCGCGAGGTCGTCTTCCACGGGCCTCGAGAGCTGCTGGATCACACCACGTACGCGCAGACCGGCCTGTTCGCGCTTCAGGTGGGGATGCTGCGCCTGCTGGAGGCGGCGGGGCTCCGGCCCGACGCGGTGATCGGGCACTCCATAGGCGAGGTCGCGGCGGCCTACGCGGCGGGGGTCTTCGACCTGCCGGACGCCTGCCGCCTGGTCGGCGCGCGAGCCCGTCTCATGGGCCGCCTCGCCCCCGGAGGGGCCATGGCCGCCGTGCAGGCGCACCCCGGGGAACTGTCCCAGGACCTGGCCGCCTGCGAGGGACAGGTCACGATCGCCGCGCTCAACACCCCGGACGCCACGGTGCTCTCGGGCCCCTCGCCCCTCGTCTCCCGTATCGCGGCCGCGTGGGCGGAACGCGGACGCAAGACCAAGGCCCTGCCGGTGAGCCACGCGTTCCACTCGCCCTTGATGGAGCCCATGCTCGATGACTTCGCTGCGGCCATCGACAGTCTGGCCTACCGGGCGCCGGACCTGCCGCTCCTCAGCAATCTCACCGGGAAGCCCGCCGACGAGTCCCTCGCCACACCCGGCTACTGGGTTCAGCAGGTCCGTCAGCCCGTTCGCTTCCACCCGGCCGTGACGCACCTCGCGCCGGAGGCGCAGACATTCGTGGAGATCGGCCCCGACCGGACGCTGGCCACCGCGGCCCGGCAAACGCTCCAGAGCACCGGCCCCGAGCACCGGTCCGACCGCCGCCCCGGCACCCTGTCCATCCTCTCCGCCAGGCAGCCGGAGACACGTTCGCTCCTGCGGGCGCTCGCGGAACTGTACGGCGACGGCACCGACGTCGACTGGCGGCCGTTCCTGACCGGTGCCCGGCCCCGTTCCGTCCCGCTTCCGACCTACGCGTTCCAGCGCGAGCGCTACTGGCTCGAACCCGGCCCCCGGACCGGCGACGTCGCGGCGGCCGGACTGCGGGCGGTGGATCACCCCTCGCTCGCGGCCTCCTGGGAACTGCCGGACGGCGGACTGTCCCTGACCGGCCGCCTGGCCTGCGACGACACCGGCTGGCTCGACGGGCAGACCGTCGCGGAAACGGCACCCGCACCCGGCGCCACCGTGGTGGACTGGGCCCTCCGGGCCGCCGACACTGCCGGCTGTCCAGGAGGCATCGGCCATCTGACGCTCCACGAGCCGCTGGTCCTCCCCCCTGACGGCGGCCTCCTGGTCCACGTGGCCGTGGGCCCGCCCGGGGAGGACGGCGGACGCACCGTGCGGGTGGACACGCGCCCCGAGCCCGAGGACGAGGACAGCGGGGGCGAGGGGTGGACCTGCCACGCGGAGGGGACTCTCCTCGCGTCCCCGCCGCCGGGCACCGACGAGCAGCGGGACCCCGACGCCGCCTGGCCCCCGTCCGGCGCCGAGCCGGTCGACGCCGAGAACCTCTACGCCGAGGCGGCCGGGGCAGGGCACGACTGCGGCGGCGCGCTGCGCGGCGTCCGCGCGCTGTGGCGCGACGGGGACACGCTGCTGGCCGATGTCGTGCTGCCGGAGGGTGCGGGCGACCCCGACGCGTACGGCCTCCACCCGGTGCTGCTGGAGGCCGCGCTCCACCCCGCCCTGTTGGGCCGCGCCCCGTACGGCCCGGACGCCCCGGACGCCCCGGGCGGCCCGGACGACGACCCCGCCGCCGCCCGCCCTCGGCTGCCGTACTCCTGGTCGGGGGTGACGCTGTGGGCGACAGGCGCGACGACGCTGCGGGCGACGCTCTCTCCCCTTCCCGGCGATGCCGACCGTTCGGCGGGCGTCCGGCTGACGCTGGCCGACCCCGCCGGAGAACCGGTGCTCACGGCGGAAGGCGTGCGGTGGAGGCCCGTCGACGCCGAACGGCTGCGTGCGGCGCGGGAGCGCGTGGCCCGGACCGCGCCCGCCCGGGGCACCCCCCGGGACACGCCACGTCCCTCGCGGCCGCGCGCCGTGACGACCGGCCCGGGCGCCGCCCCGGCCGGGGAGGCGGACACGACGGTCCCCGGCGCCCTGGCGACACGCCTGGCGGCGTCACCGCCCGAGGAACGGCTGCCGCTGCTGCTCGACCTCGTACGGTCGCGCGCCGCCGACGTCCTGGGGCACGACGGGCCCGAGATGATCCCGGCCGACAGGGGGTTCCTCGACATCGGCTTCGACTCGCTGACCGCTACGGAGCTGGCCGAGAAACTCGCCTCGGCCACCGGCCTGTTCCTCACCACGCCCGCCGTATTCGACCATCCGAATCCGACTGCCCTCGCGGAATTCCTGCTGACGGAACTGTCCCCCCGGGAAACCGTCTCGTTCCGCTCCCTTTCCGACTCGCTCGTCAAGCTGGAAGCAGCACTTCCCGGCCTGCTGCGGAACGGGGACGACGGACGCGGAGCGTTGAAAGGGCGCCTGCGGTCATTGCTCGCGCGGATGGAGGAATCGGAGGCGCCGGCGAACGGCGACGGAGTCGGCGAACGGCTGGAGTCCGCGTCGGTCGAAGAGCTTCTCTCCTTCATCGACGAATCCCTCGGCCGGGCGGCGAACGACAAGACCAGCGCTAGATCCGCTTAAGAATCGGCGACGACCATGACGGGACGGCGTCGCGCCGCCTCGAATCACGACGAGAGGCAATCCATGTCCAAACCCGAACGGGGAATTGTTCTGGGTGGCGGCTGGGCCGGAATGCTCACCGCCCGGATGCTCTCCCGCCATATGCGGCACGTCACGGTGGTGGAGCGCGATGTCTATCCGGACACGCCACGGTCCCGGAAGGGCACACCCCAGGCGCGGCACAGCCACATCCTGTGGTCCGGCGGGGCCCGCGTCGTCGAGGAGTTCCTGCCGGGCACGCTGGACCGGCTCACCGACGCCGGAGCCCACCGGATCGTGCTCCAGCGGGACGCGGTCACGCTCGGCCCGCACGGCTGGCAGCACCGCTTCCCGTCCCGGCAGTTCGCGCTCATGTGCGGGCGCCCCCTGCTGGACTGGGTGGTCCGGGAGCAGGTCCTGGCCACCGGTCACATCCGGGTGCGGCAGCACACCGAGGCCCTCGCCCTCGCCGGCGGGCCGGAGCGGATCACGGGCGTCCGGGTACGGGACACGGTCGGCGGCGCGGAGGAGACGCTCCGCGCCGACCTGGTCGTGGACGTGACCGGGCGGGGCTCCCGCATCACCAACTGGCTCGGCGAGCTGGGGCTGCCGCCGCTCGACGAGGACGTGGTGGACGCCGGGATGGCCTACTGCTCGCGGATCTACCAGGCGCCTCCGGGCGCCACCAAGGGCTTCCCGCCCGTGAACCTCGCCGCCGATCCGCACACCGGCGAGCCCGGCCGCTTCGGTGCCGTGTACCCGCAGGAAGGCGGGCGCTGGATCGTCACACTGGCCGGAACGCGCGGTGCCGGACTCCCGACCCACGAGGCGGACTTCCTGCCCTACGCGCGGTCGCTGCGTGACCCTCTCGTCGCGGACCTCCTGGAGGACGCCACCCCGCTGACCGGCCTCATGGTCTCCCATTTCGGCGTGAACCGCCGCCTCTACCCGGAACGGCTCGGCCGGTGGCCGGAGGGGCTGCTGATGCTCGGCGACGCCCTGGCCGTCTTCAACCCCATCTACGGGCACGGCATGAGCGCCGCCGCACGAGGGGTCGCCGCGCTCGACGAGCACTTGACGAAGCCGGGGCCCCGCACGGCCCGCGACGCGCAGGCGGCGATCGGCGAACGCGTCGACGCCCCGTGGATCATGGCAGCGTCCAAGGACATCGAGTACGTCAACTGCCGTGTGCGTACCACTGATCCGCGGCTGACCGGCGGGGCGGCCGACCGGCACCGGTTCTCCGCGTTCATCGACACCCGCGCCCTGCGCAGCCCGGCCGTCAGTGCGGTGATGACCGACGTCGCCAGTCTCTCGACCTCCCCGGCGGAGCTGAGCAGCAGCCGCTTCCTCGCCCTGATGTCGAAGGACGAGCTGCTTCCGGAACTCACCGCTCCGCCGCTGAGCGCCGACGAGCTGGCCCTGGTGAACCTGGAGCCCCGTACCCCGGTCACGGCCGCCGCCGGTCCCCTCGGCTCCCCCGCAGTCGTCAGTGAGGAAGGCCCCACGTCGTGAGCACACATTCCGGTCCCCGGGCGGCCGGCGGTCAGCCGTCCTTCAGCCTGTTCTTCTTCTCCGACGACCGCGAGCGGAGCAAGGAGGCCAGTTACCACCTCGTGCTGGAGGCCGCGAAGTTCGCCGATGCCGAGGGATTCGACAGCATCTGGGTGCCGGAACGGCACTTCAACAAATTCGGCGCCCTCTACCCGAACCCGTCGGTGCTCGCCGCCGGCATCTCCACGGTCACCGAGAACGTCGGGATCCGGGCCGGGAGCGTCGTCGTCCCGCTCCACCACCCGGTGCGTGTCGCGGAGGAGTGGGCGATGGTCGACAACCTCTCGCGGGGACGGGTCGGCATCGCCGCCGCCTCGGGCTGGTCCCCGGGCGACACGTTCCTGTCCGACGCGGACTTCGGCAGGCGGCGCGAGGAGACCTTCGAGCGTGTCGACACGGTCCGCAGGCTCTGGCGCGGGGAGCGGGCCGACGTCCGTACGCCGCGCGCGCGCCGCGAGGACGGGGAGGAGGAAGTGCTGCGTACGACCTACCCGCGCCCCGTCCAGCCGGAACTGCCCACGTGGATCGCCACCGTGGGCACCCGCGAGACCTGGGTGCGGGCCGGCGAGTGCGGCCATCACATCCTCACGGCGCTGGTGGCCACCACCCTCGACGACATCGCCGACCACGTCCGCGCCTACCGCGCGGCACGGGCCGGGAACGGCCACGCACCGGACGCGGGGCGGGTCACGATGATGATCCACACCTTCCTCGGCCCCTCCGACGCCGAGGTCCGCGCTACGGTCCACGAGCCGCTGGTCCAGTACATCGAGACGCACATCAACCAGGCCGGCGGACACCAGGACGCGCCCGACGCGGCCGGCAAGCGGAACCTGGCGGAGTTCGCCTTCGAGCGCTACTACACACGGAACGGCCTGTTCGGCACCCCCGAGACGGCCCTGCCGGTCGTCGACAGGCTGCTGGCCGCGGGCGTCGACGAGATCGCCTGCCTCATCGACTTCGGCGTCGAGGACGAGGCCGTGCTCCAGGGACTTCCGTACATCTCGATGCTGCGCAAGGCCACGCTCGAACGGCACGGTGGGGGGCGGCGATGATCGACGAGATCGCGCGGAAGAAGATCGTCGTGGAACACAGCCGCCTGCTCAGCGTCGGCGACCTCGACGGCCTCATGGCGATGTACGCGGAGAACGTCACCTTCGAGGACCCCGTCGGCTCGGGCAGACGGCGGGGCCGGGACGCGCTGCGGGAGCATTTCGCCCGGAGCGTCGAGGCGGGGATCGACGAGACCACCGGCCAGCCGGTCGCGGGCCAGGACGGCCTGCACGCCCTGGCCCCGGTCGTGTCCGTCATGGACTACCTCCCCAAAGGACCCGAGTTCGTCGAGCGTGGCTGGCTCGACCCGCCGTCCGCCACCGACGAGGCGAGGCTGACCTGCGCGTACGTCCTGGTGCTCCGCACCGGGGTGGGCGGCCTGATCGAGGATCTGCGGGCGTTCTGGGGTCGTTCCGACCTGACGCTCACCCCCTGAATCCACCACCGGCCACGACGCGGGAGGCGACATGCCCGACGAGGCGACCAGGAAGCACATGGTCCACGAGTACGCCCGGCGCATCAACGACGGAGATGTCGAGGGCCTCCTCGCCCTGTTCACGGACGACGTGGTCTTCGAGGACCCGGTCGGCGCCCGGCCGCTGCGGGGCAGGTCCGAGCTGCGGGAACGGATCGCCGAGGCCGTAGCGGGCGGGGTGCACGAGACTCCCGGCCGCGTGGTCACGTCCATGGACGAACGCTGGGTGGTGGTGCCGTCGACCATCACCGTCGAGGAACCGACCCGGATGACCTTCCACGTCATCGGAATCATGGAAGTCGGCGAGGACGGCCTGAGCAGGCACGTCCAGGCGTTCTGGGGCATGACCGACACCCACGTCGGCGACGGGCCCCGCCCGGCCGGCGTCGAGCAGTACGCCGAAGTCGCCCAGCAGCTCACGGAGATGGGCCGGGCGGCCAGGGAGCGGACGGAGTCCGCCTAGGGGGTGTCTGACACATGAGCGCGGGAGAAGGAGCGGTGTCTGGTGCGTGCGATCGCAAGGCGCCGGAGCGCCCTCGTAGCGGAGCTACTAGGGCGTTTCGGCAACGCCGCGAGCGTGCGTGCCGGACACCGCGACGCCGCGGGCATTTGTCAGACACCCCCTAGGGCGGCCGGCCATCGGGCGCAGCGAGGCGAAGGAAGGGAACCGTGACACGACCCGGACATGGAATCGTGGTGGGCGCGAGCTGGGCGGGCATCTTGGCCGCCCATGTGCTGGCCCGGCATTTCGACAGCGTCACCGTGGTGGAGCGCGACGCCCTGCCGGACGAGCCCCGGCACCGCCGGGGGACGCCCCAGGCACGGCACGGCCACATCCTGTGGTCGGAGGGCGCCGACATCGTCGAGGCGCTGCTGCCCGGCACGGCGGACAGGCTGCTGGCGGCCGGGTCGCGGAAGCTGCGCTTCCAGACGGACCTGGTGACACTGACGTCGCACGGATGGCAGCACCGCTTCCCGCCGCGCCAGTACGGCCTGATGTGCACCCGCCCGCTGCTGGACTGGACGGTACGCCATCAGGTCCTCGCCGACGGGCGGATCACGCTGCGAGAGCGGACCGAGGCGCTGGAACTCACCGGCGACGACCGGCGGGTGGCCGGGGTCCACGTCCGGGACGTCGACAGCGGCTCGCGGGAGGTGCTGGAAGCGGATCTCGTGGTGGACGCCTCGGGACGCGGCTCCCGCATGCGGCGCTGGCTCACCGGCCTCGGCCTGCCCGACGTGGAGGAGGACGTGGTCGACGTCGGCATGGCCTACGCGAGCAGGATGTACCGGGCCCCGGAGGGCGCGACCGAGCTGTTCCCCGCCGTCAACGTCGCCGCGGACCACCGTGAGCGGAAGCCCGGCCGGTTCGGCGTGGTCTATCCGCAGGAGAACGGCCAGTGGATGGTCACACTCTCCTGCACCCGCGGAGGCGAACTCCCCACCCGGGAACAGGACTTCCTCGCCTACACCGACACCCTGCGCGACCCGCTGGTCAAGGATCTCATCAGCCACGCCGAGCCGCTGACCCCGGTGTCCGCCTCACGGCTCGGCATCAACCGCCGCCTGTACCCGGAGCGGCTGGAGCGCTGGCCCGACGGCCTGGTCGTGCTCGGGGACTCGCTCGCCGTGTTCAACCCGATCTACGGGCACGGGATGAGCGCGGCGGCCCGGGGCGCCGCGGCCCTGGACGAGCATCTGGCCCGGCCCTTCGGTTCCGGCGCCGCGCACCGGGCGCAGCGGGCGATCAGTGCCGCCGTGGACGATCCGTGGATCATGGCCGCTTCCAAGGACATCGCCTTCGTCAACTGCCGCAACAAGGCCAGGGACCCCCGGCTGACGGGCGGCGCGACGGCCCGGCAGTCGTTCGCCGACCTGGTCGCGGGCCGGTCCATCCGCTCCCCCGAGGTGTCCGACATGGTGACCGACGTGATGAGCATGACCGCGCCGCAGTCCACGCTCGGCACCAGCGGCTTCATGGCGCTGCTGCACGCCGACGGGATGCGTCCCGACCTCACGGAACCCCCGCTGAGCCGGGAGGAACTGGACCTCGTGGGTCTGAGCCCGCGCCGTGCCGTGGGCGCACGCGGCGCAGCGGCACGGTGAAGGGCGGGAGTCCGGGCATGGCGGACACCAGCACGCTGGTCGACTACCTGCGATGGACGGCGGCCGAGCTGCACCGGACCCAGCGGCTGCTGCGCGAGGCCGGCCCCGGCACCTCGGAGCCGGTCGCGATCGTCGGCATGGCCTGCCGGTTCCCCGGTGGCGCCGACACTCCGGAGCGGCTGTGGGAACTGCTGGCCGACGGGCGGGAGGCGATCTCCGATCTTCCCGCCGACCGCGGCTGGGACCTGGAGTGGCTCTCCGGACTCGACACCGGGGTGAGCGCGCGCGGCGGCTTCCTCGACGACGCGGCGGACTTCGACGCCGACTTCTTCGGCATGAGCCCGGAGGAGGCGCTGGCCACGGAACCACAGCAGCGTCTGCTGCTGGAGGTCGCCTGGGAGGCGGTGGAGAGCGCGGGCATCGACCCGCGCGGCCTGCGCGGCAGCCGGACCGGGGTGTACGCGGGCGTCTCCTACCACGACTACGCCGCCCGGCTGCGCACGCTGCCCGCCGGGCTGCTGGGGTATCTGGGCAACGGCAACGCCGCGAGCGTGGCCTCCGGCCGCGTGGCCTACGCCCTGGGGCTCGTCGGCGCGGCCGTCTCGGTGGACACCGCCTGTTCCTCGTCGCTGACGGCGATGCATCTGGCGTGCCAGGCGCTGCGCCTGGGCGAGTGCGACCTGGCCCTCGCGGGCGGCGCCGCCGTCATGTACAGCCCGCACACCTTCTTACTGTCCGCCGCTCAGGGGCAGTTGGCGCCGGACGGCCGGTGCAAACCGTTCGCGGCGGCCTCCGACGGCATGGTGTGGGGCGAGGGCGCCGGCCTGGTGCTGCTGGAGCGGCTGTCGGCGGCGCGCCGCAACGGGCGACGGATCCTCGGTGTGATCCGGGGCTCCGCGGTCAACCAGGACGGGGCCAGCACCGGCATGGCGGCCCCGAACGGACCCGGCCGTCAGCAACTGTTCCGGCAGGCCCTGGACGATGCCCGGCTCACGCCCGACACCGTCGACGCGGTCGAGGGCCACGGCACCGGCACGGCCATCGGCGACGCGATCGAGGCCCAGGCCGTGCTGTCCGTCTACGGCCAGGACCGCCCGGCCGACGCGCCCGTGTGGCTCGGCTCCAGCAAACCGAACGTGGGCCACTGCCAGGCGGCCGCGGGACTGGTCAGTGTGGTGAAGATGGTGCTGGCGATGCGGCACGGCGTACTGCCGCCCATGCCGGGGACCGACCGGCCGACGCCGCTGGTGCGCTGGCAGTCCGGGGCCGTCGAGCTGGCGGGCGAGCCCCGGGACTGGCCGCGCCGGGACCGCCCGCGGCGCGCCGGGGTGTCGGCTTTCAGCATCTCGGGCACCAACGCGCACCTGATCCTGGAGGAGGCCCCGCCGGGCCCGGCACCGGACACGGACGACATGGCCGGGGACGTCCAAGCCCGGGGCGTCGAGGCCGGGGACGTTCCGGCCGCCGGCGTCGTGCCGTGGGTGGTGTCGGCCCGCACGCCCGAGGCGTTGCGGGACCAGGCCGCGCGGCTGGCCGCACACGTCGCCGACGATTCCGGGCTGTCCAGGTGGGACGTGGGCTGGTCGCTGGCCGCCGGCCGCTCGGCGTTCGAGCACCGCGCCGTCGTGCTCGGTGACGGGCGCGGCGAGCTGCTGGCGGGGCTGGAGGCGCTGGCCGCCGGGGCGGACCACCCCCGGGTCACGGCCTCGGAAGCCCCCGCGGCGGACGGCTCCGGGAAGGTGACCCTCGTGTTCGACGACGGGGCCGGGGCGCGCCCGGGTCTCGGAGCCGTCCTCTACGGCCGTTTCCCCGCCTTCGCCGCCCGCTTCGACGACGTGTGCGCGCAGTTCGACCCGGAGCTGGACCGCCCGCTGCGCGAAGCGCTGTTCGCCGAGGGCCGTGAGCTGTCCGGCCTGCCCGTGTACGCCCGGGCGGGAGTGTTCGCCCTGCACATCGCCCTGGCCGGGCTCGTGGACACGGCCGGGATCCGTCCGGCCCAGCTCGCCGGCCACGGTGCGGGAGAGATCGCCGCCGCACACCGCGCCGGGGTCTTCGGGCTGCACGACGCCTGCAAACTCGTGGCGGTACGTGCCGCGCTGGACGACCACGACGGCGCCGCCGACCCCGGCACGCGGGAGCGGCTGCGCGCGCTGCTGGGGTCGGTGGCCTACGAGAAGCCGTCCGTCCCCCTCGTCCGCGACGCGACGGGCCGTCCCGCGGACGAGCAGGTGGCCACCCCGGAGCACTGGTGGGAGCGGCTGACACGGTCCGCGCCGCCCCGCGTCGCCGAATCCGCGGAGCCCTCCGAGGGGTTCGTGCTCCGTCTCGGCCCGGACACCGGGGAAGGCGCCTTGCTGACCGCGCTCGCCGACGCCTGGGTGCGGGGTCTGCCGGTCGGCTGGGGGGCGCTCTGCGAAGGGCCCCGGAGCCCGCGCACCGTGCCGCTCCCGACCTACGCCTTCCAGCGGCGGCGTTACTGGCTGGCGGAGGAAGAGCCGCACACCGCGAAGAGCGAGGGACCCGAGTGAAACGGGGCGTTGGAGCGATTTTAGAAGAACGTTCCACTATGCGAGGCATGAAGGCCCGCATCGCCCTCCAGAAGCGCCCCCAGAAATGGAAGGAGTGTCATGACGCAGAGCGGCACCAGTGAGGAGCACACGGTCGTGGAGAGCGAGGACCTGCGGGCAACGCTCGCGGCGGCCGGCACGGAGGAGCGGGAACGCCTCCTGCGGGAAGCCCTGCGCGCGCAGACCGCCGGCGTTCTCGAACAGCCCGACATCGGTGAGGACAGCAATTTCCTCGAACACGGGCTCACTTCCCTCAAGGCCCTGGAACTCACCCGGGGTATCACGTCCCTGACCGGAATCGAGATCCCCCTCGTCGCGGTCATCGAGAATCCCACCCCCGGCCAGCTCGCGCGCTACGCCTCCGAGGCATTCGCCCCGGAGAGCGGCGCGAACGCCGACAGCGCCTAGGGGGACCGCGATGGCCGTCGAGCACGCATCTCACCGCTTCTCCCCGGCCGCCCCCGAGCTGGTCGAAGACCCCTTCGGAGGCAGCCCCGTCTGGATGCTCACCCGACACGACGACGTGACCGCGATGCTCGGCGACCGGCGCTTCGTCACCAACTCCCGCTCGCTGTCCGGGGGCAGTGACTTCTACGCCGAGATGCTGGTGCAGCTCGGCATCGACGAGACCGTGCTCCCCTATCTCACCGGAAACCTCGTCCACGTCGACCCCGAGGACCACACGCGGCTGCGCAGGCTCGTCACCCGGGCCTTCACCCCCCGGCGGATCGCGAAACTGCGCCCCCGTGTCCAGGGCATCACCGACGAGCTGGTGGACGCCCTGCCGGCCCGTGCCGAACGGGGCGCCGTCGACCTGGTCGAGCACTTCGCCTACCCGCTGTCCATCACCGTCATCTGCGAACTGCTCGGGGTGCCCGTCCAGGACCGGCCGCTGTGGAGGGCCTGGAGCGAGGACATCGCGAGCATGGACCCGAAGCGGATGAACTCCATGCTCGCCGACGTGAGCGCCTACGTCGACGACCTGGCGCGGGAGCGCCGGGCCCGTCCGGCCGACGATCTGGTCACCGGGCTCGTGCAGGCGCGGGACGAGGACAGCGGGCGGCTGTCGGACACCGAGCTGATCACCATGGTGCTCACCCTGATGGTGGCCGGGCACGAGACGACCGCACACCTCATCGGCAACGGCATCACGGCCCTGCTGACCCACCGGGACCAGTTGGAACTGCTGCGCGCGAACCCCGAGCTGATGCCGGGTGCCGTCCAGGAGATCCTCCGCTGGTGCAGCCCCATCGTCCTGACCCAGCTCCGCTTCGCCACCGAGGAGGTGACGATCGGCGGCGCCCGAATCCGGAGAGGGGAGCAGGTCCAGGCGGTGCTGAGCGCCGCGAACCACGATCCCGGGCGCTATCCGGATCCCGACGTGCTGGACATCACCCGCCGTGTGGACTCCTCGGGCCACCCGCACCTCGCCTACTCGCACGGTGCCTACTACTGCCTGGGCGCCTCCCTCGCCAACCAGGAGGCCGAAGCGGCGTTCTCCACGCTCTTCGGCCGCTACCCCGGTCTGGCGCTCGCCGTACCCGAGGGCGAGCTGGCGTGGCGGCCGCAGCCACACGCCCGGCAGCTCATCCGGTTGCCGGTGACCCTCAGTTCGATCCCCGAAAGGAGCGCAGTATGACGAGGCGTGCCACAGACACACAACGGGACCGGGTCCCCTGGCGCACCCTGGGGGCGACAGCCCTCACCCTTGCCCTGTCGGGCTTTCTCATCGCCGCCTCGCCGGTGGGCGCCGAGGACGGCGAGGGAAGCGCCCCGAAGCAGGCCGCGAAGGACGCCCGGAAGAGCACGCAGAAAAAGGAAGCCCCCAGGCCCGCCCCACCGCAGATGAAGGCGCTGGATCCGCTGCTCGGCAACTGGAAGTGCGTACAGACGGATCCGAAGCCGCCGGAAGGCTCCGAGGGCACCGTCAGCTATATGACGACCCATCGCTCGCTGAACGGGCACTACCTGTACAGCGATGTGATTCTCAACCCGGGGAATCTGCGCGGCCGCCAGGTCTTCGGCTGGAATCCGGTGAAGCACGAGTACATCAGGTACAGCTACGACGACTGGGGCACCTCGGAGAGCGGAACCTCTCCCGGGCCGAAGGACGGCCGCCTCGTCTTCCGCGGCTCCGGCACCGAGGTGATGGTGCCCAGCGAGACCGGCAAGGCGGAGGGCATCCATATGAAGGAGCTGGTGGACGAGTACACGTTCGTCCGGCCGGGCCTGCGGAAGGTGCACACGTCCGTCACCACGCCCGACGGCAAGACCGTCGAATACGGCGGCTACTGCGAGCGGACGAAGAAGAAGCCGGCCATGTGACGGTGACGTCACCGGACGCACGGCAGGGCCCCGACCGCGTCGGCGCGGTCGGGGCCCTGTGCGTGGCGCCGCGGCCCGTTCTCAGGCACGGCGGTACCGCTCGGCCAGCCGTTCCAGCTCCGCCACCAGGCCGTTGGGGGTCGGCTGGGCGAGCACCTCCTTCTGGATCCGCCGGGCGTTGGCCCGGAAGGACGGCTCGTCCAGCAGCCGCACCAGGGCTTCCCGCAGCCGGGCCCCGGTCACCTCCCCGGGCGGCACGGCGATCCCCGTGCCGGTCTGTTCCATCAGCGCGTTCTTGCCCGCCGCGTCCAGCGTGATGGAGACCAGGATCTGCGGCACCCCGTGCAGCATCGCGCTGTTGAAGCTGCCGGGGCCGCCGTGGTTGATCAGCACCGAGCACGAGGGGATGATGGCGTGCAGCGGCACGAAATCCACGATCCGGGTGTTCCCGGGGACCGGGCCGATCTCCTCGTGCAGGTCGGCCGCGACCGTCGCGACGAGC
The DNA here is from genome assembly GCF_039530985.1 of Streptomyces albiaxialis. Classification (NCBI taxonomy): domain Bacteria; kingdom Bacillati; phylum Actinomycetota; class Actinomycetes; order Kitasatosporales; family Streptomycetaceae; genus Streptomyces; species Streptomyces albiaxialis. The sequence goes on along the minus strand of NZ_BAAAPE010000024.1, from coordinate 13,064 downwards.
TCGATGTCCAGATCGCCGAGCGCGTCCAGGATCTCCCTCATCCGCTCGACGGGCACCGCCTGTTCCACGGGAAGTTCCCGTCCCGTGATCCCGAAGGTCATCAGGACGCGGGGCGCCGTGGGCGGCTCGTAGAGCCAATCCGGCACCACCGCGGGGCCGTTGTACGGCACATGGCGCAGCGGGACGCATCGCTCGTCGGTCTCCAGCCGGTACGACTCCGGCATCTGGTCGATCGTGAAGTGCCCGGTGACCAGGTCCTCGGAGAACTCGCAGCCGTACTTCTCCAGCCAGCCCGTGTACCAGTCGCGCAGTCCGTCCTCGCGCTTGTCCCGGGGCTGCCGTTCCTTCGCCCACAGGAAGTCGTTCCGCAGCCGACGGCTCAGGTCGAGGGAGAAGAGGATCCTCCCCTGGGCGGCTCCCACCACCTCGGCGGCCACCGCCCCGGCCTGCGACACCGCGTCCCAGAGCACGAGATCGGGCTTCCAGGAACGGCAGTACGCCACCAGGTCGTCGACCATGGTGTCGTTGACGAAACTCGTCCGGGGCGTCACCACGTTCCGGTCGAGCCAGGCGAGGTCTTCCCAGGCGATCCGCTCCCTGCGGTCACCGATCGTGTAGAGAGAGTCGACCGGCCCCGGGGGCGGCTGCCTGAGCGGCTGCTCCTCGGCGGGTATTCTCTCTCCCCGTTCCTGGAGGGTTTCGGAGGAGCCGACCTCGACCGCCGTGAGACCCGCCTGGGTAATTGCCGCCGTGATCGCCGGCTCGCTGGCCGTCCGCACCTCGTGCCCGGCGGTCTGCAATGCCCAGGCCAATGGAACGAAGTTGAAGAGATGCGTCTTCCAGGGAAACGTCACGAACAGCACACGCATATTCCCATACCTCCAGTCCGGCCGTCGGCACGGTGCCGACAAGAGACGGTAGAGAACTGCGATAACGCCCTTCTAAAACGAATGGTCGTGACCAGCTATTCACGACTGGGATTAGACCCGCTTTAGACGAGGGCGTGAGAATGCGACCCAAGCAATGGGGTCGGCGGCGGATCTCCCGGACGCCCGTGAGAGGGCGTCTGCATTTCGACCACCGGGCAGGAGCGCGCGCACATCCCCAGCGATCCATCAGCCCATCGGAAGGTGCAGATGAGCGACCACACGATCACTGAGGGCCCAGCCGGCGGACGTCAGAGCACCCTCGCCAAGATCGCGCACATGTTCCGCGGCACGACAGACCCCGACGCCCGGGTCCGCTCCTTCTACGAAGTGCTCGACAACATTCGCGAGGACGGCTTCTACCGCGAAATCCTCGGCATGGAGAGCACATACATCAACTACGGCTACTGGGCCGACGGGTGCGACGACCCGGACACGGCGTGCGAGGCGCTCGCCGACGAACTCGCGGACGCGGCCGGCATCTCCGAGGGCGACCGGGTGCTCGACGTCGGCTTCGGCTTCGCGGAGCAGGACTTCCACTGGCTCCGGACCCGGAAACCGGAGAAGATCAGCGGCATCAATGTGACCCCCAGCCAGGTCCAGGGGGCGCGGCGCCGTGCGGAGGCGCTGGGAGTGGCCGACAGGCTGGACCTGCGCGTCGGCTCCGCCACGGCCCTGCCCTTCGAGGACGGCTCGTTCGACCGGGTCGTCGCGCTGGAGGCCTCCGCGCACTTCGACACCCGGCAGAAGTTCTTCCGCGAGGCACTGCGGGTGCTGCGCCCCGGCGGCGTCCTCGCGACGACCGACCCGTTGCCCCGCCAGGGCACCGTGCCGAAGGGCGGACTGATGGGGCGGCTCGACGAATCGCGCCGCAAGCGCGTCATCCCCGACGCCAACTGGTACCCCCGCCCGGTCTACGAGGACCAGCTCCGCCAGGCCGGATACACGCAGATCCAGGTCCGGGACATCACCGACAGCGTGCTCATCCCCAACGCCGAGCACATACGCGCCCGCTGCACCCGGCTGCTCCGCGACCCCCGCTTCTCCTCCTTCAAGCAGCGGAACGGCATCAAGTGGCACCTCAAGGTCACCGAACTGCGGGCCGCGTCGCGCGACTACGTCATCTCGGCCGCGTGGAAACCCCATGACCGCGTCTGAGACGGCGGGGCGCCATTCCCCGGGGGCCGGCACGACGACGGGCGTCCAGCAGCCCGGGCACCCGCCGGAACCCGAGGACCTCTACGTGCCGATCAAGGGCGGCACGACCATTCACGTCCGGCATCACCCCGGAGCGGAGGAGCGGCCCTTCCTGCTGGTGCACGGACTGGCCTCGAACGCGCGATTGTGGGGCGAGGTCGCCGAACGGCTCTCCGCCGCCGGTCACCCGGTCTACGCCGTGAACCTCCGGGGGCACGGCGAGACCGAGGCGCCCGCGAACGGTGCGTACGGAACGGACGCCGCCACCGCTGACGTGGCGGCGGTCTGCTCCGCCCTCGAACTGACCCACGCCTTGGTGGGCGGCCACTCCTGGGGTGCCGACATCGCGCTTTCCCTGGCTGCGGGACATCCCGCGCTGGTGGCGGGCCTGGCCCTGGTGGACGGCGGCTACATGGACGCGACCGTGGTCTACGAGACCTGGGACAACTTCGTCGACCTGCTGGCGGTGGCCGAGCCCGATCTGGCCGGAGCCACCCTCCCGGGCATCCGCAGCTTCCTCGAAGCGGCGCACCCCGACTGGTCCGAGAGCGCCGTCGAGGCGTCCCTGTGCTCCCTGCGGATCGGCCCCGAGGGCACCCTGTCCCCCCACCTCTCCCCCGCGCTCAGATCCACCATCATGCGCAGCGTCTGGGACACTCCGCCGAGCCGTCTGCATCCGTACGTCACCCAGCCGGTGCTGCTCATGCCCGCCGTCCCGCACATCGACCAGGAGCGGATGTCGCCCGGTCTCTGCGCTCTCTTCCTGCGGTTCCGCTCGTCGCTGGCCGCCGCCATGGCGAGACTGCCGCGAGCGGCCGTACGCGAGTACCCCGGCGGCGACCACGATCTGCACGCTCAGCATCCCGGCGGAATCGCCGCCGACATGCTCGACCTGGCGCGCGCGGTTCTGCGCGGAACTCCGCTGGACGACCGCCGCGAGCCGGAATGACGGCGCCGGGAGCTCAGCGCGCGGGCCCGGGGGCGCCCACCGTGCCCGAACAGGGCGCGTTCCGCGAGGTGATGGGGCACTTCGCGACCGGAGTGGTCGCGGTCACGGGGCTGGCCGGGCACGCGCCCGCCGGACTCGCCGTCAACTCGTTCACGTCGGTTTCCCTGGCCCCGCCCCTCGTCTCGTTCTGTGTCGCCCGCACGAGCAGGACCTGGCCGCGCATCCGCGGCACCGGGCTGGTCTGCGTCAACATCCTCCACGAGGACCAACGGGACATCTCCCGCCGGATGGCCACCAGTGGGGGCGACAAGTTCCGGGGGCTGACGTGGACGGACTCGCCCTCCGGGCTGCCGCTCATCGACGGGGTGATCGGCTGGCTGGAGTGTGCCGTGGACGACGAGCACCCGGCGGGTGACCACGCGATCGTCGTCGCCCGCGTACGGCACATGGAAGCGCGGGGAGCGGACCGTCCTCTCGTCTTCTACCGGGGCGGATACAGCCGCCTCACGGCCCTCCCGGACAAGAAGAGCTGAGGCGACAAAGGGCACACACGCACGCGGAGGAAGAGAAGGTGGCCGGCCCCGTCGGGGTCGGCCACCTTCCTCGTCAGGCCCCGAATTCCCGGTCCAGGAGCGCGAACATGTCGTCGGCCGTGGCCGCCGCGAGGTCCTCCTCGGCGGCGTCCGGCGCCTCCGCCGGGGGCTCGTCGTGACCCGGGGCCTCGTGGCGCCAGAGCAGCGCGCGGAGCCGGTTGACGAGGGCGGTGCGGCGGGGGCCGTCCGGGGGCAGCGCGGCGAGCGTGCCCTCCAGTGCCGTGAGGTGGTCGGCGCCGGTGCCGTCCGGGCCCTCCGGGCCGTCCTCGGGGAGGACGCCGGTCAGCAGGTGGCCGGCGAGGGCCGCGGGCGTCGGGTGGTCGAAGGCCACCGTGGCGGGCAGGGCGACACCGGTCGCGGCGCGCAGCCGGTTGCGCAGCTCGACGGCCGCGATGGAGTCGAAGCCCAGCTCCTTGAACGGCCGGTCGGGGCCCACCTGTTCGGCCGACCGGTAGCGCAGGACGGCGGCCACATGCGTACGGACGAGGGCGAGCAGCCGTCCGGCGCGCTCGGGCGCGGGGAGGGCCGCCACCTCGCGGCGCAGCGCCGCCGCCTGGTCGTCGGGCGCACTCGTCCCGTCCGTCGCGGGATCCGGGTGCCCGGCGCCGCGGCCTATGCGCCGGGCCTCCGGGATCTCGTCGAACAACGTGGTGGGGCGGGCCAGGGTGAGCAGCGGCAGGAACGCGTCCCACTCGATGTCGGCGACGACCGCCCTGGGGGCGCCCTGTTCCAGGAGGCGGCGCAGCGCGGTGACCGCCAGCCGGGGTTCGAGGGGCGGGAGGCCCTGGCGGCGGGCGGCCGTGCCGTGTGCGCCCGTGCTCTCGGGCAGGTCCCACAGCGCCCACGCGACCGACACGGCGTGGCCGCCGTCGGCCCGGCGCCGCTGGGCCAGCGCGTCCATGTACGCATGCGCGGCGGCGTACGCGCCGTGGTCCCTGCTGCCCCAGACCGAGGCGACGGAGGTGAAGTAGACGACCGTGCCGTCCGGATGCGCGCCGCACAGCTCGTCCAGGTACGGCGCGGCGCTGGTCTGCCCCGCGTGTACCGTGTCGGCCAGCCGCTCCGGCGTCAGCTCCGCCAGGGGCGCCAGCTCGCCGGACGCCGAGGTGTGGAAGACCGTGCCCACCGGCGCGCCCGTCGCCGCCAGCCGCTCGGCGAGGGCCGTCACATCGGCGTGGTCGGCCGGGTCGCAGCCGTCGACGACCAACTCCGCGCCCTGGTCGGCCAGCTCGTCCACGAGGGACTTCGCGCCGGGCGCCGTCTCCCCCTCGGGGTCCAGCAGCACGACGCGCTCCGCGCCTCCCTCGGCCAGCCAGCGCGCCAGATGCGGGGTCAGGCCGCCGAGCCCGCCCGTGATCAGGACCGTGCCGCTCGGCGCCCACTCGGCGTCGCCGACGGCCCCGGCGCCCGGCGCGGGCACGAGGCGGCGCGCGAAGCCGCCGGAGGCGCGCAGCGCCACCTGGTCGTCGGGCCCGGACAGCGCTGCGCGCAGCAGACCCCCGTCCAGCCCGCGCGGCACCGACGGCAGATCGACGAGCCCGCCCCACGCCTCCGGGTGCTCCAGCGCCGCCACCCGGCCGAGCCCCCACAACTGCGCCTGCTCCGGCGAGTCCAGCCGTTCGGCGTCCTCGACGGCGACCGCGCCCCGGCTCGCGCACCACAGCGGCGCCCGTACGCCGGAGTCCACCAGGGCCTGGAGCAGCGTGAGCGTCTCCCCGAGCCCGCGCGCCACGCCCGGCAGGGGCCCCCGCTCGTCCAGGGCCAGCAGCGACAGCACGCCGGACAGCGGCGACTCGCGGTCGTACTCCCGGAGCAGCGCGGCCAGTTCCTCCCGGCCCGAGTCGGCCTCGGCGGCGTCGGTGTCGATCTCGACGGTACGGACGTGGTCGCCCAGCGCCTCGGCGCACACATCGAGCCAGTCCTCCGCGCCGCCCGCGGGGCGCACGAGGAGCCAGCGGCCGGTACGCGCGTCACCGCGCGGCACGGTGAACCGCGACCACCGCACCTCGTAACGCCAGGAATCCACGGCCGAACGCTCCCGCAGCCGCCGACGCCAGCCGGAGAACGCCGGAAGCAGCGCCCCCAGCGACGCGCTCGCGTCCTCGTCCCCGGACAGCCTCAACTCCCCGGAGACCGCGTCCAGATCGCCGTCCTCGACCGCGCCCCAGAACCGCGCCTCCTCCTCGGAGACCGTGCCCTTCCGCCCGGCCTCCTCCCCCGCGTCGAACGACGCCACGTCGTCCAGCCAGTAGCGCTCGCGCTGGAAGGGGTAGGTCGGCAGCTCGACCACTGGCTGCTCGTCCAGCCACGTCGTCCAGTCGACAGGGGCCCCGGCCACATAGGCCTGCGCCAGGGCATAGGCCACCTGGTCACTACCGCCCTCATCACGACGAAGGGTCGGGACGGTGACGGCCACCTCGACGCCCGCCTGCTCGAAAGTCTCCTGCATGCCCAAGGTCAGCACCGGGTGCGGACTCGCCTCGATGAAGACCCGATGCCCCGCGTCGAGGAGAGCCCGGACGGTATCGGCGAAACGGACCGGGCGGCGCAGGTTCGTGATCCAGTAACCGGTGTCCAGACCGGTGGTCTCGATACGGGCACCGGTCACCGTCGAATAGAACGCAACGGGCGCCCGAACCGGCTCGACACCGGCCAGCACCTCGCCCAGCTCCCCGGTGATCTCATCCACCTGAGGACCGTGCGAGGCATAATCCACCTCCACCAACCGAGCCCGCTCACCCGCTCCCTTCACCACCTCCACGACAGCAGCAACCGCCTCCGGCGGACCCGACACCACCGTGGACGAAGGCCCGTTGACGCCCGCCACCCCCACCTCCGGGTGCGAGGCAAGCAACTCCTCGGCCCGCTCCCGGCCGATACCGAGCGAGGCCATCGCCCCACCACCGGCCAACCGACGCAACGCACGAGAACGCAACGCCACCACCCGCGCACCATCCTCCAACGACAGCGCCCCGGCCACACACGCGGCGGCGATCTCCCCCTGACTATGCCCAACCACAGCAGCCGGCGTGACCCCGTGCTCGGCCCACACCGCCGCCAGCGAGACCATCACCGCCCACAACACCGGCTGGATGACATCCACCCGCTCCAGCCCGGCACCATCACCCCGCAACACCCCGCCCAACGACCAGTCCACATGCGGCGCCAGAGCACGCTCACACTCCGCGATCCGCCCCGCGAACACAGGCGACGAATCCAGCAGCTCAACCCCCATCCCCACCCACTGCGACCCCTGACCCGGAAACACCAACACCGGACCAGCACCCTCACCCACCACCGACCCCCGCACCACACCCGGATGCGGCTCACCGGCCGCCAGCGCGCGCAACCCCGCACCCAGCCCCTCCCGGCCCTCCCCCAGCACCACCGCACGCTGCGCGAAGACAGACCTGGTCGTCAGCAGGGACCAGCCCACCTCACCCGGCGAACCAGCAACCCCCACAAGCTCGCCGGCCAACTCCCGCAACGCCCCCGCACTCCGCGCCGACAACACCCACGGCACGAGGCCGTGCGCCGTGTCGGCGGGGGTCGTCTCCTCCGGCCCGGGGGCTTCCTCGACGATCAGGTGGGCGTTGGTCCCGGAGATGCCGAACGAGGAGATGCCGGCGCGGCGCGGGCGTTCGCCGTCCGGCCAGTCCTCCTGGTCACGCAGCAGCCGTACCGCGCCGGACTCCCAGTCCACGTGGGGGGACGGCTCGTCCAGGTGGAGGGTGGCGGGCAGCAGGCCGTGCCGCATGGCCTGCACCATCTTGATGACACCGGCGACGCCCGCGGCCGCCTGGGTGTGGCCGATGTTGGACTTGACGGACCCCAGCCGGAGCGGCTGTGGCCGGTCGTCCGCCTGGCCGTATGTCGCCAGGAGGGCCATGGCCTCGATGGGGTCGCCCAGGGTCGTGCCCGTGCCGTGGCCTTCCACGGCGTCCACCTGGTCGGGGGTGAGTCGGGAGTTCGTCAGGGCGGCGCGGATGACGCGTTCCTGCGCGGCGTCGTTGGGGGCGGTCAGGCCGTTGGACGCGCCGTCCTGGTTGACCGCCGAGCCCCGTACGAGCGCCAGTACGCGGTGGCCGTTGCGGCGGGCGTCGGACAGCCGTTCCAGCAGGACGAGACCCACGCCCTCGGAGAAGCCCGTGCCGTCGGCGGTCGCCGCATAGGACTTGCAGCGGCCGTCGGGCGCGAGGCCGCGCTGCCGGGAGAACTCGGCGAAGGCGGTGGGCGTCGTCAGCGCCGTGACGCCGCCCGCGAGGGCGAGCGCGCAGTCGCCCTGGCGCAGGGCCTGTGCCGCCAGGTGGACGGCGACGAGGGAGGACGAGCAGGCGGTGTCCACGGTCACGGCCGGGCCCTCGAACCCGTAGGTGTATGCCACCCGGCCGGAGACGACGCTCGTGAGGGTGCCGGTCGTGGCGTAGCCCTCGAAGCCCTCGGGGACGTGCGGCATCCGCGTCATGTAGTCACGGCTGGAGACCCCGGCGTAGACGCCCGTCCGGGTGCCCCGCAACGTGCCCGGATCGATCCCGGCCCGCTCCAGCAGCTCCCACGACACCTCCAGCAGCAACCGCTGCTGCGGATCCATCGCCAGCGCCTCGCGCGGACTGATCCCGAAGAACTCCGCGTCGAACCGGTCGGCGTCGTGCAGGAAACCGCCGTCGCGTACGTAACTGGTGCCGGGGTGGTCGGGGTCGGGGTGGTAGAGGCCGTCGAGGTCCCAGCCGCGGTCCTGGGGGAACGGTGTGATGGCGTCGCGGCCCTCGGCGACGAGGTCCCACAGGTCCTCCGGCGAGCGGACGCCGCCCGGGTAGCGGCAGGCCATGCCGACGATCGCCACCGGCTCTCGGTGCCGGTCCTCGGCCTCGCGCAGGCGCTCGCGCGTCGTGGCGAGGTCGGCCGCCGCCTTCCTCAGGTACTGGCGGAGCTTGTCCTCGGCCGCCGGAGCGGCGGTCTCCGTCGCTGTGGTCTCCGTCGCTGTGGTCTCCGTCGCTGTGGTCTCCGGAGCGGCGGCTTCCGAAGGTGTGGTCCCCGGCACTTCGGTCCCCGGTACGTCGGTCCCCGGCATCGTTCGGTCCACGCTCCTCATCAGGACGACACTTCCCTGTCACTCGGTCATTCGGCTCGGTCGATCAGCTCGAACAGTTCGTCGTCCGAGGCGGTCTCCAGTCCCGCGCCCCTCACGGCCCCCGCGCCGTTCCCGTCCGGGTGGCTGTCGGCCGCGTCCGGCTGGCCGAGCCGGCCGGGCCGGTCGTCCAGGCGCCACACGAGGGTCTCCAGCCGGCGCAGCAGCCGTTCGCGCTCCTCCTCGTCCGGGGCCTGGCGCGTCATGACGCGCTCCAGCCGCTCCAGTTCGGCGAAGACCGGGTGCTCGTGCGCGGGGGCGGCCGCGGCGTCGGCGGCGGGGGCGAGTTCGTCGTACAGATACGTGGCGACGGCCGTCGGCGTCGGGTGACGGAAGACGAACGTGGCGGGCAGCCGCAGTCCGCTCACCGCGGCGAGCCTGTTGCGGAGTTCGACGGCGGTCAGCGAGTCGAAGCCGACGTCCTTGAACGCGGTGTCGGGGCCGATCGCCTCGGCCCCGGCGTGGCCGAGCACCGTCGCGGCGTGCGTGCGCACGAGGTCGAGGAGGACGCGCCGCCGCTCGTCCTCGGGCAGGCCCGCCAGCCTGCCGCCCAGGTCGGCGCCCGCGAGGCTGTCGCCCGAAGCGGCGGCCGTACGGCGCGCGGCGCCGATGCCCGCTCCGGTTCCTGCCCCGGCTCCCGCCCCGGGACCGGCACCGGCCCCGGCGGTGAGCGCGCGGAGCAGCGGCGGCGGTCCTTCGGCGGAACGGGCGGCGAGCGTACGGGCGTCGAGGTTCAGCCCCAGCAGGTGCGGGGCCCCGTGCCCGTGGCCCGCGTCGAAGAGGCGCAAGCCGTGCTCGGTGCTCAGCGCGCCGAGGCCCGTACGCGCCATGCGGGCCAGGTCGGCGGCGGTGAGCTGCCCGGTCATGCCGCTGGCCTCCGCCCAGAGCCCCCAGCCGAGGGCGACGCCGGGCAGCCCGGCGGCCTGCCGGTGCGCGGCGAGGGCCTCGCAGTAGGCGTTGGCGGCGGCGTAGTTGGCCTGGCCGGGGCTGCCGAGCGTCGCGGCGCTGGAGGAGAAGAGCACGAACAGGCCGAGTGGCAGATGCGCGCTGGCCGTGTGGAGGTGGTGCGCGGCCGCGGCCTTGACCTCCCACACGCGTGCCAACCGCTCGGGCGTCAGCGCCCCGACCAGCCCGTCGTCCAGCACGCCCGCCGCGTGGACGATGCCGGTCAGCGGATGCTCCTGGCCGATCGACGCGATGAGCCCTTCCACCTCGTCCCGCCGGGTGACGTCGGCCGCGACGACGCGCGCCTCGGCGCCCGATTCCGCCAGCCGGTCGACCAGGTCGCGCGCGCCGGGCGCCTCCGGCCCCTGGCGGCTGACCAGGAGCAGGTGCCGTACGCCCCAGGCCGAGGCGAGGTGTTCGGCGACGCGGCTGCCGAGGGTTCCGGTGCCGCCGGTGACGAGCACGGTGCCGTCGGGGTCCGGGCCGTGGGGCACGTCCAGCACGACCTTCCCGATGTGCCGGGCGCGGCCGAGCCAGCGCAGCGCCTCGCGGGCCCGCGTCACGGGCCAGGCCCGTACGGGCGCGGGCCGCAGCGTCCCGGCGGCGAACAGTTCCGCCAGCTCGGCCAGCATCTCCCCGATCCGCTCGGGCCCGCCGTCGGGGATCAGGTCGAACGCGCGGTAGCGCACCCCCGGGTGAGCGGCCTCGACCTCCGCCGCGTCGCGGATGTCGTTCTTGCCCATCTCCAGGAACCGGCCGCCCTCGCGCAGCAGCCGCAGCGAGGCGTCCACGGCCTCGCCGGTGAGGCTGTTCAGAACGACGTCGACCTGCGGGAAAGCGGACGCGAAGTCCAGGTCGCGGGACGAGGCCCGGTGCACGGCGCCGATGCCCATCCCCTCCAGCACGTGGTGCTTGGCGGGACTGGCCGTCGCGTACACCTCCGCGCCCTGGTGCCGCGCGATCTGCACGGCCGCCGTGCCCACGCCGCCCGTCGCCGCGTGCACCAGCACCGATTCGCCCGGCCGCAGCCGCGCGAGATCGACGAGCCCGAACCAGGCGGTCGCGAAGACGACCGGCACCGCCGCGGCCTCGCGCCAGCCCCAGCCCTCGGGGACATGGGTCAGCATCCGCGCGTCGGCCACCGCCTGCGGGCCGAAGGCCCCCTCGAAGAGGCCCATGACCCGGTCGCCGACCGCGTACCCCGCGACCCCCGGCCCGATCTCCGTCACCGTGCCCGCGCCCTCGCTGCCCAGTCCGGTCTGGCCGGGCGCCATGCCCAGACTCACCAGCGCGTCGCGGAAGTTGACGCCCGCCGCGCGTACCGCGATCCGCACCTGCCCCGGCGCGAGCGGCTCCGTCACCTCGGGGCACGCGACCGGCGCCACGTCCTCCAGCGTGGCACCCGTGTCCGAGTCCAGCCGCCACGCGCCGTCCAGCGGCGGAAGCGCCCGCCCCCGCGCGCGGACGAGACGCGGCACGAGCACCCGTTCGTCGCGCACGGCGACCTGGGGCTCGCCCGCCGCCAGCGCCCGGCGGACCGCCGTGGCGGCGGCGTCGCCGGTCACCTCGTGCCCGGGCCCGAGGTCGAGCAGGAGCAGCCGGTCCGGCTCCTCGGACTGCGCGCTACGGGCCAGGCCCCACACGGCGGCCCCGGCGGCGTCCAGCTCCGCCCCGTCGTCGGCGTCGTCCGCCACGACCGCGCGCCTGGTCACCAGCACCAGCCGGGAAGCGGCCAGCCTCGGCTCCGCCAGCCAGCCCTGGACGAGCGCCAGCGCGTCCGTGCCCGCGCGGAACGCGTCGCCGGGCGACCCGCTTTCGCCCGGGGCAGGGGTTGCGGTGCAGTCGGCCAGCACGACGGGCGGTACGACGGCACCGCCGTCGAGGGCGGCCGTGAGCGCGGCGAGGTCGGCGTACGGGCCGGTGCCCAGCGTGACCCATTCGTCGGTCCCGGTTGTGTCTGCCGTCTCCGTCGCGGGGATCGGGGTCCATTCCGTACGGAAGAGGCCGTCGACGTCGTCCTGTTCGTGGGCCGCGCGGAGCTGCGCGGGGTCCGCGGCACGCAGGACGACGGACTCGCATGTGAGCACGGGCGCGCCGACCGCGTCGGCGACGGTCACCCGCACGGTGCGTTCGCCCTGCCCCTCGGCGTCCGACGCCTCGGGCGTCACCCGTACGCGTACGGTCGTCGCGCCGGTCGCCCACAGCGAGACGCCGCTCCACGCGAACGGCAGCCACACCCGTTCCCCGCGCTGCTCGTCGTCGGTCCCGCCCATGAGAAGGGCGGTCTGGAGGGCGGCGTCGAGGAGGGCCGGGTGCATGCCGTAGCCCGTCGGTTCCCCTGCGGCCTCCGGCAGTTCGACCTCGGCCAGCAGGTCGGCGCCATCGCGCCAGGCGGCGCGCAGGCCCTGGAACGCGGGACCGTAGCCGTAACCGCCCGCGGCGGCCCCGGCGTAGAAGTCCGTGACGTCGAACGGCTCCGCGCCCGGCGGCGGCCACGTTCCTGCCAGCTCGTCACCCGGCTCGTCGGCGGCGGCGGCCGGGCCGAGCAGACCCCGCGCGTGGCACGTCCACGGGCGGGTGGCGGCCGACGCCGGGTCGTCGTCCTCGGGACGCGCGTGCACTGCCACCTCGCAACGCCCGTCGTCCCCGACGGCCCCGACCGCGACCTGGACGCGTACGCCGCCGGCGTCCGGAACGGCGAGCGGCGCGTGCAGCGCCAGCTCGTCCACGCGCCCGCAACCGGCCTCGTCCGCCGCCCGCAACGCCCACTCCACCAGCGCCGCGCCCGGCACCAGCACGCCGTCCAGCACCCGGTGATCCGCCAACCACGGCTGCGTCCGCCGCGCGAGCCTGCCCGTGAGCAGCCGGGCGTCGGAATCCGCGAGCTGTGTGGTGGCCCCCAGCACCGGATGCCCGGCGGCCACGAGACCGAGCCCGGCGGGGTCCTGGGACGCGCCGGAACTGCCGTTCAGCCAGTAGCGCTTGTGCTGGAAGGGGTAGGTCGGCAGCTCGACCACTGGCTGCTCGTCCAGCCACGTCGTCCAGTCGACAGGAACCCCGGCCACATACGCCTGCGCCAGGGCATAGGCCACCTGGCCACTACCGCCCTCATCACGACGAAGGGTCGGGACGGTGACAGCCACCTCGACGCCCGCCTGCTCGAAAGTCTCCTGCATACCCAAGGTCAGCACCGGGTGCGGGCTCGCCTCGATGAAGACCCGATGCCCCGCGTCGAGGAGGGCCCGGACGGTGTCGGCGAAGCGGACGGGGCGGCGCAGGTTCGTGATCCAGTAACCGGTGTCCAGACCGGTGGTCTCGATACGGGC
>NZ_BAAAPE010000023.1:0-42767 GCF_039530985.1 Streptomyces albiaxialis | reverse complement strand
GGTTCCTGGGCGCCAGGGCGCCCAGGCTCTAGCGTTGTGATCACGCTAAAGCGTGATCTTCTCCCGCTTTTGTAGTGGTAAAGAAAATCCGCGAGAGGAATTCATTTCCTCTCGCGGATTTTCTTTACCTATTCGGCGCAACTATTCTGGTGAAATGGCGTTGATTTCCTCGCGCGCTTGAATTCCCTTTTCTTGTTGCTCTCGGAATGTCTGGGCGATTTCCTTAGCGTCCCTTTTTGGGATTGCTCCGAATGCGGCTGCGGTTTGGGTTTTCGCTACGTTGCTGGCCATCCTCGCTTCGTACACTGCGAGGGCCTCCAGCACTGTCTTGCCGTGGTTGCGGAGAAGTTCCGCGTGCGGGCACGCTGGCTCTTCCTCCGGCTCCTCCGCGCGCATGATCTCGAAGTTCCTGCGGTTTGTGAGGGTGCTGATGATGTCTCCGATGTGGGACGATGCGATCCGTGCCCCGTTGGGTTCGTTCCAGAATTCCTCTGGGTTGTGGGTTTCCTGGAGCCCGTGCGAGTTGATGGCGGTCTCTGCGGCCTTGTGGGCTGCCTCTGCGTGGCTGTTTGCGGTGACTACGATGGCGAATGGGTCGCCGTAGAGTTGGGTTTCGGTTTCGTCTGTCCAGTCGCAGAGGAATGTGAACTTCATTCTGGATCTCCGGTCTCTTGGGCCTTATGAGGTGCGGGGTAGGCCGGGGGCCGCTGCTGGAGCGGCCCCCGGTGCTGATCAGCTCTGGCGCTGGGGCGGCAGTGCGCAGGGCTGGCCGCAGTAGTGGGCGGTGAGACCGGTGATCTGGTGGGCGGTGAGTCCGAGGATGAGCCCCTGGGCGGACATGCCTCCCGTGAGGAGTGCGATGCCGTGGTGTCGCTGCTGGTGGGGCAGGTAGTCACCGATGAGGGCGGTGGCGGCGGGGTTGAAGGGGCGCGGGTCCTGGTCGCCGAGGTCGGCGAACCACAGGGTGAGGTCCGCGTCGAGGTCGAGGACGTCGAGGGCCTTGTCGCAGTCCGAGCAGAGGGTCTGCTGAGGGGGGACCCCGTCGGCCGGCCAGTCGTGGACCTCGAACGGGCCGCCGGGACGGAGGAGAAGAGCGTACGCCTTCATGATCTTGCCTTTCGGTTGGGGTTTGGTGCCGGTTCGCTGCCACTGCGTTCCGACAGGAAGAACACTATCCGAGATGTGCCACGCGTTCCAACGTGTCGTGTACTCCTATGGGGTGGTGTTTCGGACCCCGGTAGGCCGGTAGGCCATGGGGGGTGTGGGTGGGCATCTGTGCTGGTCAGTGGGCCGGTTTGGGGGTGGCCTACTGGCCTACCGGGGTCCGGGGACGGCTGTGCCCCCGCCCGGAAGTCCGGGCGGGGGCACAGGAGAGCAGGGCCTCTGCGAGGGCCTACGGCCGCGTTTCGCCGCGTGCTGCGGCCATGTGGTCGAGGTAGCCGTGCCATTGGCGCGCGAGCGTAGGCGCTGCTGCGGTGCCCTCCGGGGAGCGCAGCAGGGCGAGGAGACGCTGCGTGTACTGGGTGGTGGACAGGCCGAGGTCTTCGCGGATGCGGCGGGCGAGGGGGCCGGGGATGTGGCCCGGGGCGTGGGCGGCGGCGACACGGAGCAGGGCGCGGTCGGTGTCGGTCAGTTCGGGAGTCGGCATGGGGTCTCTCTGGGGCGGTTGGCGCACGGTCGGCGGTCGGGGGCCCGGCGGGGTGCCGGGCGTGCGTCCGCCCCCGGGGTGCTCCGGGGGCGGACGCTGGGGCCTGCTACGGCCGTACCGCCATCAGCAGGTGCCGGTAGTCGGCGGAGGCCGACGACCCGTCGGTGAAGCACACGGGCTTGATGACGTGCTTCAGGTCGTCCGGGCCCTGGTCCTGCTCCGGCTCGGGGATGTGCAGGGTGACGGTTTCGCCGTCGAACGTGCTGAGCGCGTCGAGGAGGAATCCGCCGTTGAGCATCAGCCGCGTGCCGCGCAGGGGGGCCAGGGACTCCGGGACCGGGACGGGGATGCCACGAACCGCGCTCTGGTCGGCATCGACCTTGGGCGCGATGGTCATGGTGTCGTGCCAGTCGATGATCACCGGGTTGTTCTTCCCGCCCTTGACCTTGCTCAGGGCGGCGGCCTTGCGCGCGGCGCGCTCCATGGCCGTGCGGGGCAGGGTGAGGGCGGCGTGCCACGTCTTGGGGAACAGGGCGTCGGCCGAGGGGAACTCGCCCTCCAGGAGCCGCGTGGTCAGATCCAGGTGCCCGAGGGTGAGCGTGGCGACGTACGGGGCGGTGTCGAGGATGCCGATGCCGACGGGGCCCTCGTAGGTGCGGAGCTGCTTGTGCAGGGCCCGCAGCATGGCCCCGGGCAGGATGGCGGTGGCGCGCGCGGGTGCGTGCTCGGTGAGGTCTGCGGGGATCTCCGCGTCCGTGAGGCGGTACCGGTCGCTGGCGGTGAGGCGCAGCGACTTCCCGGTGAGGGTCACGTGGACGCCCGTGAGATGCCAGACCGTCTCATCGGTGGCGCAGGCGGGCAGGACGCGCCTGAGTGCGGACATGAGGGCCGCGCCGTCCACCGTGGCCATGACGGGCGCGGGCTCGGGGGCGCTGGGGTACTCCTTCAGGTCCCCGGTGTCGAGGGGGACGGTGAGGTCCGGGGTGGACAGCGTCCCGTCGGCGACGGTGACCGGCGCGCGTCCGGCGACGGCGGCAGTCTCGCCGCTTGCGGCGGCGGCGAGGGTCTTCTTCATGTCCTCGTGCATGAGGAGGCTGCGCCCGTCGGCCGTGGCTGAGGCGTGCAGGGTGACGCGGGCGGACACGTCGTAGTCGTAGGTGTGCAGGGTGGCGGTGCCGGCCGCCGCGGTTTCGACCATCACGCCTCCGAGGATGGGCGGGTTCGGGCGGGCGGGGACAGCGAGGGCGGCGAGCTTGAGCGCGTCCGTGAGGGTGTGGTGCGAGACGGTGAGCTGGGCCTGGGCCTGGGTCATGGTCTTCCCTTCCGGGTCGGGGTTTGGTGCCGGTTCGCTGCCACTGCGTTCCGACAAGGAAAACAATATCCGAAACACGCCACGGGGGCAACGTGGCGTCGTCCCCCGGGCGGGTGATGTGGCCGGACGTGCGCGGAGCCGCGCACCCCGCCCTCGCGGGGTGCGCGGCTCCGTACGGGCCTCGGGTCAGGCGGGGTGGTCGGCGGAGGTGCAGCGGTCGGCGACGAGGTAGCCGGGGCACCCCTGGGCGGGGCAGTCGGTCACCGGTTCCTCGTCATCGACCTCGTACAGCTCCGGGTGCGCCTGTTCCAGGTCGAGGTCATCGAGGCAGTGCCCGTCACGGGTGGTGGAGTCGATTCCGAACCGCTGGCCGTGGATCGTCTCGTACGCGGTGCGGGCGGCTTCCTCGGTCCGGGCCCGGATGCATACGAGGACGGATGCCTCCGCGAGAAGCGTGATCTGGCCGTTGTCGGTGTCAGTGTCCTCCTCCAGCTCGGGTTCGAAGCCCTCCAGTTCGAGGCTGTCGATGCCGTGCCCGTCGCCGGTCGTGTGCTCCACGGCGAACGTCTCGCCTCGGATCTCGGCGTACGCGGCACGGGCGGCTTCCTCGGTCCGGGCCTGCATGGTGACCTTGACGGAGGCTCCGGCGAGGAACACGAACTTGCGGTCGGTCATGGTGTCTCCTGTCGTGGGGCGGTGGTGTCCGCCGGGTGAAGTGGGTGGCGGGGCGGGGCCGCCGGGCCCCGCCCCGGGGTGGTCAGCGGGTGGGCTGTGCGGCCTCGGCGCGGAACGCTTCGGCGCGGGCGGGCGCGGCGGGGCAGGGGCCGAGCAGCCGGACGAGGTGGATCATCAGCCCGTGGAGGTCACCGACGCGCCGCGCGTAGTCGATCGCGGAGCGCACTTCACGCACGGCCGCCGGGGTGGTGGGGTGCGCGAAGAGGCAGACGCATTCCGGCGAGCGGGCCGTGCGGTAGGCGTCGAGGGCGCCCTGCTGCTCTTCGAGCGGGAGACAGTCCGGGTGGCGGAACGCGGGGCGCCCTCGACGCAGGTGGCTGTAGAACCGCTCGCCTTCCCAGCCGCACAGCAGGCAGCGCACGCGCCAGTGGACGTCGCTGCCGGGGTAGCCCACGAGCGGCAGCCACGCGTCTTCGGTAATCCGTGCGACGGCGCGCACGGCCGATTCGAGGTTCCGCGGGGTGGGCGGGAGGTGGGGGGCGAGGTGCGGGTCGGTGGTGGGGGCGCCGGTGTGCTGGGTGGTCATGTTCTTCCCTTCCGGGTCGGGGTCTGGTGTCGGTCCGCTGCCACCGCGTTCCGACAGGAAGAATATTATCCGAGACACAACACACGGGCAAGGCGGTGCTGTCCTCCGTGCGGGTGATGCGGGGGGAACGTGCGCGGAGCCGTGGGAGCCGCGCACGCGTCGGGGCCCCTGCCTGCCATGTCGGCGGGCAGGGGCCCCGTGGGTGGCGCGGGATCAGCGCTTGGGGCGGGGGTCGACGCGCACGCAGTGCAGGACCGGGCGGCCTCGCCGTCCTCGCCACGGCAAGTCAGTACGGGGCGGCCGTAGAGGTCACTGGTTCACCGCCTCCAGATCGTTGATGTCCACCACGCGGCACAGGTTCTCCGCGCAGCCGCACGCGGCCCGGATCCAGACGGTGGTGTCCGCCGCTTCCATGAGGGCCTGCGCGCCGTCGCCGAGGAGCTGGTCGAGGTCGTCGAACAGGGAGGCGCCCATGACGTCCAGCTCGCTCACGCCCCGTTCGGCGATACGGCGTTCCAGCTCCTGGTACGCGCGCTCCGCTTCGGCGGGGCGGGGCTGCCCTTCCGCCTGGGTGTAGTGGTAGCGACGGCCGCCGCAGGAGTGGCAGGGCCTCTCCCCGGTGTCCGGGTCGCCGTAGGTCTCCTCCAGGTAGGCGGCCTCGTCGTCCGGGAGGTAGTTGACGGGGGCGGGGCGGTAGCGCGCCTTGAACGCTGCGATCTCCTCGGGCGTCGCGGGGCGCCAGTCGGCGGTCTGCTCCGCGAGGGTGCGGTAGGCCGTCTCGTCCACGCTCTCCAGCACGCCGTCACTGCACTCGTAGGTGATGTGCCACGGGTAGACGCCGGTGATCCTCACGGGGTCGGAGTCGGTCCGCGTGCACATGTACTGACCGGCGGAGAACTCGGGCATGCGTGTTCCTTTCGTCGGGCGGGTTCGGGTGCCGACGGCTGCCACTGCCGAACGGCATGTGAAACAATATCCGATACTAATCACGCCCGCAACGCGCAGACACCCCCGCGCGTTGCCAGTGCGTGATGAGGAATCAGGCCCCCCGCGTCCCTCGCGTCCTGGTGCTGCTCCTGGCGGTGCCGGTGGCGGGGTGCGTGACGACGGAGCCGGGCGCGGACCCCGAGGGTCACCACGGCCGCGAGCCGAGGGCGGCGGCGCCCGCTGCGACGCGCCCCGCGTCGCCTCCGGAGGAGCCCTCGGAGGAGCCGCCGAGGCGGGCGGCATCGGTGCCCTCGGCCGCGCCGCCGACGGCACCGGGAGACCGGGCCGAGGGCCGTAGGAGGGCCGTGGAGCACCCGGAGGGGGTGCCGGAGCCGCAGGCGCCGGTGCGGGCGTCTGCGGGCCGTACGGCGGCGCCGGGCCGTGCTCCGGAGCCTGCTCCGGCACGGCGGCCTGCGGCGCCGCCTCGTGCTGCTGCTCCGGCGCCGGAGGTGCCGCGTACGCGCGTCGGCGGGGTCTCCCCTGCCGACCTGTGCCGGTGGGGTGCGGACTCCGGGCAACTGCGGGGTTCTGCGCTGGAGTTGTGCCGCGGGGCCTACGGCCGCTGACGCCCGCGGCGGGCGGCGTTGATCTGGTCGCGGCTGATGCCTGCGGCGTGCGCGGCGTCGAGGATGCCCTTCACGGTGCTCAGGTCCTCCAGCGACGGCTCGCGGCCCTTCGCGCGGATGTCCTCGATGCGGTCGAGGGCGTCGGCCGCGAGCTGCCGGTAATCGTCGGCGGGGCGCTGCCCGGGGCCGTCGACCGGAGGAGCGGGCAGCGCCCCGGGCGGGGCGACGATGCGCTTGGGCTGCCGGGTGCCGGTGCGGCGGTCGGCGACCTGGCGGCGCAGGTGCGCGGCGTCCGGGTGCGGGGCGGAGCGGCACAGGTAGCGGATGCCGGGGCCGGTGGGCGGGGCGGTCTCGCTGGCGGTGGCGTCGACGGCGGTCGGGCTGGTGCGCCAGCCATAGCGCTCGTCCCAGATCAGGTATCCGGCGGTGGGGCCGTCGGTGACGGCGAGGGAGGCGGTGACGATGTCGCCGGGGCGCACCCGCAGCCACGCGGACGAGACGGTCAGGCCCTCGGCCTCCAGGCCGGTCTGGATGCCGAGCAGGTAGGGGTGCGCGGCGGCGGCGCGGTGCCAGGCGGCCACGGTGCGGGCAGCGGTGCGGGCGTCCCGGGCGGTGTAGCCCAGCTCGTCGCGCGCCGTCTGTTCGATGCCGGCCGGGTCGATGCCGGCCGGGTCGGGCAGGGCCTCGGCGAGGGCGCGGGCCCGCGCGGCGCGCAGGGCGCGGCGGGCGGAGTCCGGGGTGAGGTCGAGGCGTTCGGCGGCGGCCTCGGCGGTCAGCTCCGGGGTGTCCAGCAGCGCGGCGGCCTCGGGGTGACCGGGAGGAAGGAGGTCGGCGCCGCTCAGGTCCCGCAGGGTCGGGGCGTCCTGGTGGCGGGCGCGCGGCCGTCCTCCGCCGCTGCCGTATCCGGGACGCTGCGCGTCCCAGTCGGTAATGTCCCCGCGCCTCCAGTGCTCCACACCGTGGACGTCTAGGGGGTCGGGAGTCCCGGGGATGCCGGGCAGGCCGGAGACGTAGCGGTCCCAGGTGCCCACGTCCACGCCGAGGACGGCGGCGACTTCGTGCCGGTCGAGGAGGTCGCCGGGGCCCTCGGGCGGGAGCGGCGGGACGGGCTCGCCCGCGTAGTGGGCGTCGATCTGTCCGGCGTCCCACAGGGTGAGCCGCGCGCGCTCCGAGCTGACCGGCGCCGGGTGCTCGCGCGCTTTGTGGATCTTGAGGTTGGAGAACCGGCCCTTGCTGAGGCCCTTCTTCTGGGCGAGCTGGGCGAGGGTGTAGGTGGTGCGCCCGGCACGGATCATGGCGGGTCCTTTCGGGGCGAGGGAGGGCGCGCGGAGGCATGACGGCACGGGCCGCACCCGAGACAAACGACAGGGAGAACAATATCCGACCCTGTCAACGGGTGGCAACGGTGACGCGCGCGCTGTACCCCGTCCGGAGACCTGGCCGCTATGATGGCGGTCCCGACGTCACCTTTCGTGGCTAAGGGGTTTGGGGCCGGTGTCTGTGCCACCCGCTGCTCTGCGGCGGACTGAGGACACCGGCCATTCTTCTGCCCGGGGCCGATCCGTTCCGGTCCCGGAACGCAACGCGAGGACCGCGAACACGGCGCCGAGCGCCCCGGCCACCCGCACCCACCCCGGCCATGCCCCGAGCACTCCCGAGGCCACGCCGATACCGAGGCCGACCACGGCCAGCGCGCCCGCCGTGCCCGGTGTCATCCGGCCCCCGGAGTCCTCGCGCCACCGCATGCCGCTGCTCCTGCTCTCGTCGGGGATGACTCGCTGGTGACACGGTCAACGGCTCTCTCGTCCCGATCGTCACGGGTCCGGGAACCGGAACCTCGGGCTGGCCCGGACCGGGCAGACTGGCCCTATGGACACGGCTGTTGAGACGTTCCTGGTGGAGCTGGAGGACATCTACCGCGCGGCGGACCGCGATCCCCGGGCGTGCGCGGAGGATGACGTCCTCGCCGGGCTGTGGGCCGGGCTGTGCCCGGACGCGCGGGTCCACCTGCTACTGCGTCTGGCGTGGTGCAGCCATCCCGAGGAGCGGCCGTTCCCCGAACCGTCCGACGCGGCGAGCTTGTGGGCGTACGACCTGCACCAGGCGGCGGGACGTACGCGGGAGACGGCCGCGGAGTGGTGCGGGGCCGGCCCGGCGGACGTCGGCGCGCTCCGGCACCCGGGGGCCGAGGCGGCGCAGTGTCTGGCGGGGCCCGGGGACGAGGGCCTGAGCCTGACCGTCGCGGCGCTGCTGTACGCCTCGCCCGGGTCCGGTCCGCGCCCGCCGCGCGGCGGGCTGCCCCTCCCCCGCCACCGGGCCCGCTGGCTGCGCTCAGCATGACGCCCGGCATGCTGAGCAGCATGCCGGGCGTCGCGCGTTCTTTCGGTCAGTCCCGGTAGCGGAAGGTGTTGGGGGCGCCGGGAGTGGCCTGTGAGATCTGCATGGACTTGATGCTGTTGAACGTCCACCGTGCCCCGCCACCGCCCTGCGGCCCTGCGTGTTCGGCGTTGGGGTCGTGGTGAAGGTAGTGCTGAGTGAACGCTTCGGACATCTTGCCGAGCACCGCGTCAGCGTCCCCGCCGTTCATCCACTCGTTGACCGTCTCGTCCAGCACCGGCCCCCGGAGTTCCACGTCCATGTTCTCCCGGTTGCGGCGGTCCGGGTTGAGCGGGTCCGTCGCGATCACTGAGACGTGGGCGTGCATCCGTACGCGCGCACCGGAGTTGGCGATCCGGGCGGCCCGGCGGGGGTTCATGGCGCGCTGCCGGGCGGCGGCGTCGTTCACCACGTCCTGCCGCATCTTCGCGATTCCGGGCCGGTGCTCCACCTTGGCGGCGTGGGCGCGCGCGGCGGCGTCCTGGAGGCGACCGGCACGGGCCTGCTGACGCGGTCCCAGGGCCTCGCCGCGCCGTTCCTTGCGCTCCCAGTCCCGGATGGTGCGGGGGGAGACGCCTGCGGCCGAGGCGGCCTGCTGGCGCCCGCCCATGGCCCGGACCATGCCGCGCACGCTCCCGACGGCGTCGGCCTCCTCCTTGCGCCACTTCTGCATCGTGCGCTGCGCGACCCCGGCCAGCCGCGCGGCGGCGCGGGTGCCGCCGACGGCGTCCACGATCTCCCCGACGCTGCGCGGCGGACGCCTCCCGGTCAACCCCGCCCACAGCACGTGCGCCTGATTCTTCACTGCCATGACCATGCCTCCGGCGCCGTGTAGAGGGAGGTGTCGAGCACGGTGTGACGCCCGTTGGCCCGGAGGTGGTCGAGGACGTCGGTCATGAGCGCGGCGCCCTTCGGCTTGAACGCGCCGAGACCGTCACCAGTGCGCATGCCGGGCGGCGGGGTCCACTCCGGGGTGTCGGTGGCGTAGACGAGACAGTCGGTCATCAAGCCGATGGGCCACATGGCCTCGCCGGTCTCGGCGGCGCTGCGCTCGGCCACGCGCAGGATCGTGCGCATGATGTTGGTCTGCTGCGCGGCCTGGATCGCGGCGTTCGCGTACGGCTGGAACGTCGCGCGGTCCTCGATGCCCCGGCGGGGGTTGCCCGCCAGCGCGGGGGCGGCGAACAGGCCGATCGCGTGGTTGCCGACGGCCTTCAGGGTGGTGCGGACCGTGGGGTCGACGTCGGCGGGCAGGCCCGCGCGGGCGCCGCGCAGGACCTCGTACCAGGGCTCCAGCATCCGGTAGTGGCTGCGCCACACCCACGCCTCCCGGATGCGGAAGTCGAGGTCGAGCTGATGCCGGGCGTAGTGGACGGTGGGCATCGCGTACGGCTGCGCCCCGCCCCGGCGGGGCGCGAACAAGTCGAACGTCCGCGTCTCGGTGTGCTTAGGAGGGGTGGTGAAGTAGTAGCCGGGGAGCTGGTCGCGTAGCGCGGCGTCGATCTCGTCCGGGTCGGTCAGGTGCGTGACCTCGCCGTACCCGACCCGCAGCGGGCCGCATGTGGACAGGTAGGAGCCGTTGGCGTCCCACAGGGTGACGAAGCGGCGGGCCTGCTCGGCGGGGCTGAGCGCGGCCAGCAGCGGCGAGGCGGTCAGCCCGCGCGCGTACGAGCGCCCGGAGTACAGCGAGAGGTTCCGCCGTGCGACGTCGGGGAGCTGTACGGGCTGGAGGGCCTCGGCGCGGCCGGTGCCGGAGCGGATGCGGCGCAGCAGATCGTGACCGGTGGAGCCGGGCCCGGTCCGGTAGGTGATGCCGACGGTGTCGGCGAGCTGCTGCGCGCGACGGGCCAGCACCACGGGCTCCGGGCCGTCGGTGAGGAACGGGCTGTCGCCCTTCTGCTGGGCCCAGTCGGTGACCTCCAGCATCAGCGACTGGCGCCGCCCGTCCTCGGCCTCCCGCCAGACGCGGGTGGGCTGCCCGAAGTGGTCGACCTGCCATCCGGCCGTCCGGGCGCGGGCGAGGAACGGGTGCCCCCGGTGCCGGGCGAGGACTTCCCGCGCCGTGCGGTGCTCGAACGTGTCGGTGTCGACGGCGTAGGGGTCGGGGAGGTTCAGGGCCTCGGCGAGGGCGTGATGGATGTAGACCATGCCCGGGTCGGGGCGCCAGCGCGCGGACGGACCGCTCCCCCGGCGGCTTCCGCCGTGCCCGAGCCCGATGTCCTGGGCGAGCTGGGCGAGGTGCCCGGCGTGCAGCTCGCCGGGCGGCGCGGGCAGCGGCAGGACGTCGCCGTCCGGGAGGTAGACGCCGTCGAGGTCGGCGACGGCGACGGCCGCGCGCCACGGGTCCACGGGCTGCCGGACGGTGCCCTTGCGGTGCGTGAACTCCTCGGTGCCCGGGTCCTGGTGCGCGCCGTCGGCGAGGGCCTGGTGCTCGTTGTCCTCCGGGTCCTCGTCCGCGCCCGGCATCGCCTCCGGCACCCCGGCGGCGTGCTCCTGGTGCTCGTCGTCGTCCGGGTCCTGGTGCTCGTCCCCGGAGGTCGGCTCGTCGGCCGCGTCCGGCAACTCCGGCTGCTGCGGCTGGGGTTCGGGCTGTACGGCCGTCACCGCGGCGGGTGCCGACGGGGCCTCGGCCGAGGTGTGGTCGGGAAAGACGGCGGGCGGGCTGGACTCGGGGGTGGACGGCGGCGGGGGCGGGGCGACGTCGCCGAGGTCGAACAGCGGGTCCATGCCGGGCGGGGCGGGACGCGGCCCGGATGTGCCACCGTTGCCCTCGCCCCCGTCGGGGTCGGTCAGCGCGTGGACGGGCATATCCCACACGCGGCGGCGCCCGCCCGGCATGCTCCTGCGCGGCTTGACCCAACGGCCGTTCTTCGTCGTCTCCCACTCGACTGTGATGACGCCTGCCTGGCGCAGGGCCTCGGTGAGCGTGTGGGCCTGCACGTTGAACGGCTCGTCCAGCTCGGACGCCATCCGCAGGGCGACGCGGGTTGCCTGCTGGTGGTCCAGCCAGAGCCGTTCCTCCAGGGTGCCGGGGCTGTCCTCGCGGTCGACCAGGGTGACGACGCCGATCGGCACGCCCCCCGCCCGGAGCACGGGAGCGGGCGGGGGGGTGTTCGGCGGGGTGTTCGCCTCGGCGCTGTTGTCGGTGATCGTCCAGCCGTAGCGGAGCGCCGTTTCCTGGTCGCTGGGGCACTTCCCATCGGGGCCGGTCAGGTGGGCGTGACCGCCGGAGAGCGCGGCCGAGAGATAGCGCAGCAGCTTGCGGTGCATCACCTGGTCCTTGAGCAGGTCGCGTTCGTGGTCGGCGGCGTCCAGCAGCGCGTTCCAGGCCAGCGCGCCCCATCCCTCGGTCTCTGCCTGGGTGAGGGCGCCGACGTCGCGCAGGAAGGAGAACATCATGGCCCAGCCCGCCGCGAACTGTCCCAGGTGCTCGGCGGGGCGCGGGCCGCAGTAGTCCCGCAGCCGGGCGGCGTAGACGTCGGCGAGGCGGGTGACCTCGCGGTGGCGCCGCTCGTAGTCGGCCGCGAGCCACCGGATGTAGCTGGACATCAGCAGCGCGCACTGCTGCGCGGTCTCCGGGCTCGACAGCCGCGCCAGCGTCTCCACGTCGAGGGCGGAGGCGCTGAACTGGAGGGTGAGCATGCGCTCCTGCCCGGACTGCGCGGAGGGCAGCACCTCGGCGGTCTGGATCAGGCTGCCGCGCGGGCCGCGCTGCTCGTCCAGGTCGAGGTCCCCGTTGCGGGTGCGGGCCAGCCGCACGCGGCCCTCGCCGCCGTACTGGGTACGGGCCATCCGGGAGGTGCGGACGGCGGCGTCCTTGGTGGAGCGGTCCGGCGCGGAGTCGTCGGCCAGCAGCAGCGAGTCTTTCGTGCGGTACTGCATCTCCGTGCCGCCCCCGACAGTCGAGCCGGAGTCGGAGATCGACAGCATGGCCTCGGAGCGGTGCAGCGCGGGCGCGAAGTGCCGGACAGGCAGCGTGCACGTGGAGGTCTTCCCGGAGCCGGGCAGGCCGTAGGCGAGGACGGAGCTGGGGCAGCGGCCGAGCGCGGCACGGTAGGTGAGTCCCAGCAGCACCACGGCGGCGTGCTCGGGCAGGTGACGGGGCAGTGTGAGCGATACGAGCGCGGCCTCACGGATCCGCGCGGGGTCCTGCGTCGGTTCCGGGAGCGCCAGCAGGGACAGGCGGCCGGGGAAGTGGCAGTGGAGCGCCCGGTGCCCGTCGGCGGTGATCCCGCCCCCGGCGTGTACGTACATCCAGCGGCCGTCATCCAGGCGGCGCCATCCCGTGGCTGCGTACACCAGAGCCCGTTCCGCGTCCGCGCTCTGCGAGCGGATCGCGGCACAGATCTGCGCGGCGCCGGTCCGTCCGGGGCGCCAGTAGGTGTCGGGCCAGGGCAAGTTGTGCAGCCATGTGCCCTCGTCAAAGTCCTTGCGGTCGACGCGCATGAGGACGGGCTGATCCTGGTGCTTGGGGTGGACCAGTTCCAGGACGTAGCTGTAGGTGGGAAGGGTGGGCGGTACGTCGTCACCGGCCGGAGCTGCCATGTTGGGCTGGTGCTCGGGGCCCTCGCCGAGGTCGCGGGCCTCGGTACGGACGATCCGCGCCGCGAGGCCGAGGACGACGTCGAAATTCACCTCGTAGACGGGGTGGCCGTCCTCGTCGGAGCCCGTCCGGCGGCGGGTGACCTTGACCAGCTCGCCATCCCGGACGGCGTACTCGTCCCTCCTGTTGGGGCGGCCGTCGTCGCCCTCGATGGGCTCACCGACCCCCCGGGCGCCCTCGGCCGCCGAACCTGCGGGCGCCTCCTGCGAGGCCCCGCCCCTGTCCTTCTTCGCGGTGGGGTCGAGGAGGGATTCGGGGACTGCGACCAGGTCCTCCAGGCCGAGCCCGGCGTCGAGGTGTTCCTCGATGTCCGCGCCCTTGCCCTCCACGGGAGTGTGCACGACGGCGACCGACGCGGCGTCGTGCAGCAGGGCCTCGCGGGCGGCGTGGGCGCAGGCGTAGCCCGGCGTATCCCGGTCCGCGATGATGATCACGTGCTGTCCAACGAGCAGGGGCGTGTGCTCGGGACGCCACTTCGACCGCGCGTTGCCCGGCTTGGTGGTTGCCAGCTCCCCCCGCGCGGCCAGCAGGTCCGCGCCCTTCTCGCCTTCGACCAGGTAGACGCGGCTGCCGCGTGGCGCGGCGGCCAGCTCGGGCGTGCGGTAGAGCGGGGGGTTCTCGGGGATGTGCCACTGGTCGGCGCGGTCCGGCCAGTCGTAGGTTCCCTCGGCGGTCGCACGGCGCCAGACGATCCGCTTCTCCGGCTTGACGCCGTCGGCCGCGCACGTGGGGCAGCCGATGCACTGGCGGCGGATCTTCTCCCCCACCGGTACGCGCTCGCCGTCGTCGGCGAGACGGAGGTACTCGTACCGTGCGGCCTCACGGAAGGGGCCCGCGCACGAGGGCGTGTCCTTCTTCGTCTTCTTGCGCGGGGCCGTAGTGTCGGAGCCTGACGTCTTCCTGGTGCGAGCCCGGGGTACGGCCGCCCGACGGAACCCGCTCCGCTTGTTCTCGGGCATCGGATCGTCGTAGAGGTCCGAGAGCTGTAGTCCGAGGGCGGCGACGACATCCTCGGTGGGGCAACCCGAATGGCAGCAGACGACCGTCTTCCGGTCGAGCGATAGGTGATCAATGGCGAGGGACGGCGTGCGGTCCTCGTGAGCTGGACACTGGCACTTCGCCTTGTGTGATCGCTCGTATTCGAATCGTGATCCTTGCTCTCTCAGAGCGGACACAATCCGGTCATAGCTGGCTGCGCTCTCGGCAGTGGGGGCGGGCATTGGGTACCCTCACGTGTGTTGGGCGGACACGCATCCACTCGTCTGGCCGTTGGCAGCGGCCGAGCGAATGCCTTACTTGGCAGTTGGGCGAATCACGCGGGTGTGCGGTCAGCTTTGCTGGGTCTTCGGATTGGTCTCCGGGGGCCCAGCGTCTTTTTATGCGGCGGCGAGACTCTGCGGAGTACGACGGCGGCGCCGCGCCTGGCGCATCTGCTTCATCTGCTGCGCTGTACGTTCGGCCAGTTGTGGATCATCGGAGTACAGCTCGATGAGCGCGCGCAGGTACTCGGCCATGCTGCCGCCCGTCTCGTCTATCGCGCTGTTCAGAGCCTCGTAGTGCTCCGACGTCAGATCCAGAGTCACGCGGTGGGGATACCCAGGGCGTCCCATCGTCTGTCTCCCTCCCGTACGTACAGACACGCACGGACTCTACCGTCCCGCAAAGCACCAGCACCATCACGGCGTTGCGTGTCGCGCTTCCATTTTTGAGCAGGCCACCCTCACTCGACCCGGTGAGCGCGTCCGCTCCCGGGAGGCGGGAGCATGGTGTGATGGAGTTCGGCGAAGTCCCGTCCGGCGGCACGCACTTACGGCGGGACGGGTGCTCGGATCCCAAGGGGGCGCTGTGGACACGATGACGATCACGCTCGCCTCGGACGGGCGTGGGTGGATCGACGGCCAGGAGCTGAGCGGTCACGGGACTGTGGACGAGGCCCGTACGGCAGCCCTGCGGACGGTCGCCGCGCGGGCCCAGGAGCGCGGGCGCTCGGTCCGGGTAGCAGCGACCGATCCGGACGGACGGACGTGGCGGCTCGTCGTCCACCCCAACGGCCGGGCCGAGGAGGAGGAGACCGTCCGCGAGGCAGAGGACCCCGACGCTGTCGCGGTGCCGGCGCATCTCCGGCCCCGGACCGACGCCGTCGGCGCGGCCGTGGCGGGCGGGCATGAGCTGGACGGAGCGCGGCTCGCGCGCGAGCTGGAGAGCGACATGGAGCGCGACTACGGAACCGGGCACCCGTACGTCTGGCGTGCCCGGGAGCTGACGGCGCACGCCACCATGGCCATAGGGATGCCGGGCGCCGCGGCCGAGCTGTACATGGAGGCCGCGCGGGGCTGGCACACCCTCAACAGCCCCGCCGCGTACCGGGAAGCGGCGCAGCGGGCGTACGCGTGCTGGTGCCGCGTCGAGGAGACGGCCGACCTCGTGTGGGGCGGCGAGCTGCTGGTCGACCTGCTGCGGCTGCGCGGGGAGGAGTACCACGGGGCGCTGCGCGATGTGCTCTCGCGGATAGACGAAGCGCAGGCGTTGGTGTGACGCGAGCGCGAGACAGAAGGGCCCCGCCGATCGGCGGGGCCCTTCTGCGTGCACGGTGACCTCCAGAAGTAGGGAGGCCCCGACTCCCGGTCTCATGTTGGGCGGACGGGAGCCGGGGCCGCCAGCGGCAGCACGACAGCCGCTCGGGGGACGGCGGGCGTCGTGCTGCCCGTAGGCTCCGGCCGCGTGGGGCGGGGACGGCCAGGAGCAGCCTGCGGCTAGGCAGATCGGGGCTGTTGGTGGATCGTGCGGTCCAGGAGGTGGCGACGCGCGTTCCTATCGGCCGTCCTGATGGGCCGTCGCGCGACCCCGGCGGACCGGTACAGCAGGGATACCAATGCGTCGGCCTCGGCGATCTGCGCGAGGGCGTCCGACGAGGCTGGTTGCCAAACACCCTCGGGATGTGCCTTGACGAGGGCGTCCAGCGTGGACAGCAGCTCGTTCATCGCTGCACGCGCCTGGGCGAGATCGTGGGCGGAGTAGTCGATGGAGGCCAGTCGGATTTCGATCATGAGGGCCCCCTCCCCCAGTGCGCGAAGGGCCGGATCATTCGTCGCTCCAGTCTTCGAAAGGATCAGGTGCTTCTTGGCGCAGGTCCTCAATCGGCGGATTCCATTCGCGACCGCCCCCTTCAGGGCGCAGCCACGCACGCTTTGCCTGCCGGGCCTCGTTGCCGGGAAAGCCGACGTCCACCACGACACCCCACCGTTTGAGCCGGTGGTCGTAGACGACTGCACCCTTGTGCAGCCACGCAGGGGCGCCGTCGACGGGGGTGGAATGCAACGAAAGGTGGGACATCAGCGACCCCCCACTAGGTCGAGTGTGGCGACCATGAACCCCCGCGACGAAGCGCAGGTGCAGAGCACGACTGCGGGAACGGTCGCCGAGGGGGGATCCAGAGGGTGCTGCGCGGCCTGCATGGGAATCGTCCAGAGTGAGGCGTTTCAACGTGCCTTCACTTTGCTGCGATGTCTCGCCATGTGGAACGTCTTGCTGCCGCCGCAGCACTGAACTTTCCCTGAACTAGTTAGCCTGAGCTGGGCTCTTGGGGCTGGCCACAGTGACAGACTGGCTGTATGGCATACCTGGATGGCGTTCCGATAGACCCCAACGACCTTCAGACCCTTGCGCTCACCAACCTTGGCCACTTCACGTCGATGCGGGTCGACAACGGCTCTGTTCGGGGCCTTGACCTACACCTTGACCGGCTTGTGAGTAACTGCCGCGCCGTCTTCGACGCGACGCTCGACCCTGTCCACGTGCGGAACCTGGTACGGCAAGCGGTCGCGGCGGAGACAGCGGAGACCTTCGTCGTTCGTGTCACCATCTTCGATCCGAAGCTCAGCATGGGCTCCCCGGGGGCGGACGCGCACCCGAAGGTGATGGTCACGAGTCGGGCGATCGATGCTGGCACCCTTCCCCCCTTGCGGGTGCAGACCGTCCGCTATCAGCGCGACTGGCCAGAGATCAAGCACATGGGGCTCTTCGGGCAGCTCGCTGCCCGTCGTTCGGCCCAGCGCGCGGGATTCGATGACGCTCTCTTCGTCTCCCCTGACGACGGTCACGTGACGGAGGGCGGAACCTGGAACCTCGGCCTCGTCACCGGGCACGGCGTTGTCTGGCCCAAGGGCGAGGTGCTGCCCGGCGTGACGATGCGGCTCCTTCAGCGTGCGCACGAGTTCGTCACGGAGCCTGTGGGACTAGAGGACCTGTTCGGCGCGCAAGCGGTCTTCGCGACGAACACCTCCATCGGTGTCCGGCCCATCTCGGCAGTGGACGACGTCGAGTTCCCCGTCGACCACCAGGTCATCGAGGACCTGCGCCGCACGTACAGCACCCTCCCATGCGATCCCCTCTGACGAAGCGCAGGAGACGACGAGATGACCGTGGTTCTGACGTGGACGGGGCGAGAGGCAGCAGCGCTCCGGGCCGCAAAACGGCTGAGTCTGGAGGCGTTCGCGGAGAAGCTGGGCATCACCTCCCGCATGCTGTCCAAGTGGGAGGAGAAGGGGGAACTCATCACCCCCCGCCCCGCGAATCAGGCCGCTTTGGACGCCGTGCTGGCTGCGCTCTCGGCTGATGAGATGGCACGGTTCATGATCGCCGTATCTCCGAGCCCGGCCGAGTCGGGCTCGGAGGCGACGGGGCGGGCCGTCGTTGATGAGCCCGAGGCGGTGCTGCTCGACGAGCCGGTCAGGCATCCTGTCGACGGCAAGCCCATGGTTCCGGTTCCGGAAGGTATCTACCTGAGCGGCGCCGAGTTGACCCCTCGCTGGGCTACAGCGTGCTACATCGACATGCACCCGGTAACGAACGCGGACTACGCCCGCTTCGTCGCCGCGACGGGACACCGCACTCCTCGACATTGGGAGGGAGGCCGGTGCCCGAACCGTCAGATGGACCACCCTGTCGTCTGGGTGACGCATGACGATGCGCTGGCGTATGCGGCGTGGGCCGACAAAGGACTGCCGAGCGCAGACCAGTGGGAGAAAGCCGCGCGGGGCACTGCCGGACAGCGCTACCCGTGGGGAGATCAAAGGACGGCGGCCAAGGCGAACGTCCGCGAGAGCGGAATCGGGGGCACGACCCCCGTGAGCCGCTACCACAGTGGCGTAAGCCCCTATGGCGTGTACGACCTGGTGGGCAACACCTGGGAATGGTGCAGCTCCGAGACGGAGCCGGGGCGGTACGAGCTGAAGGGCGGAGCCTTCACCACTCCGTTCTTCCGGTGCGCCCCCGAGATGTACAACGACGCAGCAAGCGAGATGTACGACGACGACACCGGGTTCCGCTGCACTGCGCCGATGTCTCAGTTCGTGAAGTAGTGATCGACCCTCGGCCGGTACGCTGGCGGTGCCGGCCGAGTCAGGGAGGGGCGAGACGACGATGAGCGAAGCGACCGCCGCGGGCCGCCCGAACGTTCCCCCGCAGCCGCCCCGCACGCTCAAGGCGCTCCGTGAGGCGCTGGAGCTGCTGTGCCCGACGGCGCTCCCTCAGTTCGACCGCGAGGCCGCTGACGCGATGTCGCGGGCGCGTACGCAGCTCGCCGCTACGCCGATGCACCAGATGCTCGACCAGTGGGCCCATCGGGTCGCGGCGGAGCGGCTGGGGACCGCGCGGCGGATGGACGAGCTGGTACAGCAGATGGAGGCGGCGGAGTCGATGGAGGCCGTACGGCCGCTCCTCGCCGAGCTGCGGCAGCTCCAGGACGAGGCTGAGGCCGAGGCCGGGCGCGCGTGACCTGGTTCTGGGAGTACGACCCCGACCGGCGGCATGTCGCCGAGGGCCTTCCCGCGCACGTGGTCGCCGAGGTCGAGCAGATCGCGCGGCAGCTCGTGGAGCTGGCCGAGGTCGGCGTCGATGTGACCGACCTCGGCCGTGGCCCGGATCATGGCGGCAGCGGCGGCCTGCGACGGTTTGATCTTCCCGGGGGCGGCTGGATGCTGGTCCTGCCTCTCCCCCGCTTTGAGCGCATCGAGGTCGTGAAGGTCATCCCGCCCCTGCATCATCTGTAGCCCCGCCCCCCGACCAAGATCATTCTTTCCCAATTAGGCAAGAATGATCTTGGTCGGGGGGCGGGTGTTGTGCGAAGGGGGTGACAGGTCTTGGCGGGGTGGTGCGGCTGGCTATCGTCCTCCCCATGACCGAAACGACCGCAGAACCTTCGATCGGCGCTCAGGCGACACGGTCGAGGGAGGCGCTGCCGGGTGCGGACGAGCACCAGGAGCAGCCGGAACAGAGCGTCGACCTCTTCCGCCCCGAGGGAACCCGCGTCCTCGCGATGTGCAACCAGAAGGGCGGGGTGGGCAAGACCACGACCACGATCAACCTCGCGGGAGCGCTCGCGGAGTACGGGCGCCGCGTCCTCGTGCTGGATGGCGACCCCCAGGGCAACGCGACCACGGGCCTCCACGTGGCCAGTCCCGGGCCGAGGGACCTCACGCAGGCCCAGGTGGTGCTCGACGCGCTCGACCCGCAGCCCTTGATCGCTCAGACGAATGTGCCGAACATTCAGGTGCTGCCCGCGAGCCTGGACATGACCGGTCTCTCGTCCGACCTGCGCGACACCGGTACCGGGCTGACGCTGTACCGCGTGATGGTGGACAAGCTCCGGGCCCTCGGACTCTGGGACGACATTCTGATCGACCAGCGGCCCGCCCTGGAGCTGGACACCGATGCGCAACTGGTGGCTTCGGACGGGGCGATCATCATGGTTGACGTGGATGAGTGGTCCATGGACGGCCTGAAGAGGCAGGTGGCGCAGCACAAGAAGGCCATGGCGCGCGCGCAGCGCGACGACTTCGAGGTCGTCGGCCTCGTGGTCGGTCGCGTGCAGAAGCCCATGGGCCACTTCGACAAGGCCGTCTACGACCTGCTGCGCGCCCACCCGACCATCCGCTGCCTCGCAGAGATCCCCGTGCGCGCTGCCGACATCAAGGAGTCGCGGCACCAGGGGCTTCCCGTGTGCCAGGCCCGTCCCCGTACGGACACCGCGCAGTTCTTCCGGGAGATCGCGCTGAAGGGGAGGCTGGTGAAGGCAGCATGAGTCCGGACTTTGGCCTGACCTGGGGGGACCCGGACGAGTCCGAGGAGACGGCGGATGCCCTCGCCACCGTCGACACGACCAGAGAGCAGCGGCAGCAGGCGCAGGCCGAGGAGGTCGCCCGGCAGGTCGAGGCCGCGGTGGAGGCGGCGACGCCGAGCCTCAGCAAGATCCCCGACCCTGTCGCCCCGGCGGGGGACGGCCCCCTCACCGTCGAGGAGAGGGAGCGGCGGGACCGGTGCGAAGAGGGCATCGACCTGCTCAACAAGGCGTACTACATCGCGGGCAAGAGCCTGGACACCATGGCTGTCGGACGCCTCTTCCGGGACCTCCCGCACAAGGAGGACCCCGCCCGCTGTTACGAGACGATCGAAGAGTGGGCGTGGGTGGAGAAGGGGCTCCGGCAGTCCCGCGCCTCGAAGCTCCGCGCGGGCTGGGAGCTGGGTGAAATCCTCGCGGCCCGGGGATACGACGCGCCTCTCGGGCAGGTGCTGGAGCTGGTGCCGGTGAAGAACGCGCACGGAATCCCCGTCGCTGTCGGCGTGTACGAGCTGGTCGTGAAGTCGGCGGGTGCTGCCGGGGTGACGGCCGCGCGGCTCCGTGAGGTGGTCAGGATGCTGCCCGGCGATCTGGCACTCAAGGACGAGGACCCCATGGAGATCGCCAAGACCCTCCAGGGGCAGCTCGTTGCGGAGGAGCCGGGGCGGGCCCCAGCGCCAGCGGCCCCGGCGGTCCCGCGAGAGGTACGGCAGAGCGTGGACCGGCGCGCGGTGATGCTCGCGGACCGCTTGGACCGGGGCCGTATCCCGCGCGGGGAGCTAATGCTCCACCTGCTGCGCGCGTTCGCGGACGACCAGGACTCGACCGTGTTCGACGCCGTCCTTGCCCGCATGAAGGAGGCCGGGCCGGAGTAGGCAGTCCGCAGGCGCGCACGACGCCCCGGCCAAAGGTGGTGGCCGGGGCGTCGCTGTAACTCTCGGCCAGCGCAGGAGAGTTCGCAACCGCGGCCTCGGGGTGGCCTCGCGCTACATCCGCCGGTGAGGCTCCGCTCCGCCGTACTGATAGCTGACGGTGCCTCGGTCAGGTTCTTCACGAACAACTTGACCGAGGCACCGGCCACCTCTGACCGGCTACTCGGTCCACAGGAGGTAGAGGGGGCAGGGGGTGAGGTCGTCGGGGGCC
Organism: Streptomyces albiaxialis; assembly: GCF_039530985.1. Taxonomy (NCBI): domain Bacteria; kingdom Bacillati; phylum Actinomycetota; class Actinomycetes; order Kitasatosporales; family Streptomycetaceae; genus Streptomyces; species Streptomyces albiaxialis. The sequence goes on along the minus strand of NZ_BAAAPE010000023.1, from coordinate 21,754 downwards.
TGCCCGGTGAGCAGCAGTCGGTGGTAGTCGTACGCCGACGTGAGGTTGAGGACGATCTCGCCGTCGGTGTCGTAGGGCTCGCTGACCGCGCGCAGGTCCCACGCGAACCCGAGCGGAGTGGCCTGGATGATGCGGCGGCCGTGGAGGTGCGCGACCGTACGGGCGGGGACGGGGGTGCGGGCTCCAGGCTGGTCGGGGCCGGGGGCGAGGCGGCGGAGCAGGGCGCCGGCATCACCGGGAGGCGGCACGGGCCGCTGCTCCTGGTCCTCGTCGGGCTCGTAGTCCAGGCGGTGCTCGATCCAGACGCGGTCGACGTCGACGCGGCGCGGGATGACGGGGCGTTCGGGTGTGATCCGGGTGCGCCAGTAGTCCAGCTCCGGGACGAGGTCGAGGCGGTCGGTCCCGTCGGCGTCGCGGCGGGCCTCGCCGAGGACGCGCAGATCATGCAGGAGGCCGATGCCGGGCAGGGAGGCGATGGCGCGGGCGCGGTGCAGCTCGGCGACGTGGGCGGCGGGGACGGGCACGGCGGCGGGCGGCACGGCTTGGTGCCAGGTCTCCACCCGCAGGTGCGGCAGGTCCTCGCTCATGCAGGGAGTATCCCGCACCGTGCGGCGGATGGGAGCAAGAGGAGAGGGGCTGAAGGTTGCCCTTCAGCCCTCTCCTCTTGCTCCCGGGTGGGTGTGTGTCAGGGGGCCGCCACGAGGACGGCCAGGGTGACCCCGCAGAGGACCCCGCCAGTCTTGACGTAGTCGGAGAAGTCAGCGGCATTGGCCACGACGGAGAACGCCACAGTGAGCGCGAGTACGAGAGCCGACCGGCGCCAGTGCATGCGGGCTAGTCCTTCTTGGCGAGGTCGATGGCGCGGGCGCGCCCGCGCTGGGTGAGGTGGAAGTAGTTGGTCGCGGTGTACTTGGCGGGTTCCCTCTCCAGCAAGCCCTGGCGTGTCCACGCGTACAAGAGGGAGAGGGAGAGGGCGAGGTCGGGGTAGCGGTTGAGGTCGGCCGCCCGGCATACTCCGGCCTCGGTCAGCGGCTTCTCGGCGTCGAGCAGGACCCGCGCGATCCTGGTTTCGACTTCTGTGGCCGAGGGCGGGAAGACCTTGTGAAGGAGGCGCTTCAGCATGGGGTCATCCTTCCAGCGGGGTCGTGGTGCCGTGGGGGGATCGCGAAGGGTCTTCGTGGTCCTGGGCGGCCTGGTAGCGGACGCGGTCGAGTTCCCGGGCCTGGGCGAGGAGGCTTCCGGCGGTGAGGGGCATGTGCCGGTCGGCGCAGTCCTCGGCCCATGACTGGTGGGTGTGGCAGGTGGCGCGGTCGTCGGGGTGCATGCCGTTTTCCTCGCGCTGGTCGTCGCGGTCGAGGGCGGCGGCGAGCCGCTTGGTCACCGGCTTCCGGGTCATCGGGTCGACTCCTTGGTGTGCGGGGGGAGTTTCTGGCGTGCGCGGGCGGCGAGGGCGGCGGCGCGCTGGCGGTCGGGGGTGTAGGGGATGGAGCGCAGCTCGCGGCGGAGCTGGCGGGCGCTGACGATGGTCAGGCCGTCGAGGCGGATGCGTCCGTGCGGGACGCGTGCCCCGTGGACGACGATGAGGGGCGCGACGGGTACGCCGAGGACGTCGGAGACGCGGGTGGCGATCCGGCGGGCGCCGGTGAGCATGTCGGGGTAGGAGCGTCCGGCACAGCGCAGGCCCGCTCCGTCCCGGGTGGTCGTGACGATGCCCCGGCGGTTGAGGTGCTTGGTGTCGATGGCGACGCCCCCGCGGCCGTCGGGCAGCAGCACCAGGTGGTCGGCGTTGGCGCTCGTCGCGGGGAGCGCACGGTCGTGCAGCACGGTCCAGCCGCGCCGGGAGAGTGGCCGGAGGAGGCGCGCGGTGCGGTGCTCGCCCTCGGCACCGTGGCGCCAGCGGATGACGTCCGGGCCGGGCCGGTAGACGCGGCGCAGGACGAGGACCGGGCCGCCGAAGACGACGCCGAGCACGGCCAGGCGCACGAGCCCGGAAGAGCTGGCGCAGGTGGGGATGAGGATGAGGTCGACCAGGAGGAGCCCGGCGAACAGGGGGAGGCCCTGGCGGTGCTGGCGGGCGATCTCGGCGCGGCGCAGCTCGCGGGCGCGGCGGCGGGCGGAGGCTCCGGCGGAGTGCGCGGTCACAGCAGCGCCCCCTCGCCGAGCTGGGAGCGGACGGCGGTGACGGTGACGGGCAGAGGCGTCCAGAGCCGCTGTCGTCCCCGGCAGGGCACAGGCCGCTCCAGGGCGCGGACGTCGGAGAGGATCCAGTGCCACACGTCGGGCTCGCCCCACGCGGGGCAGCACCGGCCGAGGTCGGAGGCGCGGTGCCAGCCGGAGAGACGGGCGATGCCCACGACAGCCTTGTAGGTGAGGTGGGGGAGGAGGCCGGGGTCGTTCTCGTGGACGTCGGCGAGGGCGCGCAGGTCGGCTCCGGCGCCCGCGTGCAGGAGGATCCACGCGTTCCGCAGGTGCTTGGGGGGCGCCCATCCGCGGTTCTCGACCCGCTTGTTGCGGTGGAGGATGCGGGCGGTCCACGGCTGATACGCGGTCAGGCCGCGGATGGGCGTGGGCTGGAGCTTGTCGGGGCCGTAGCGGTGGACGAGGTTGTAGGCGGCGATGCGACGCGGCCCGGCGGTCTCGGGGCGGTCGCCGAGGGCTTGGGCGTCCTCGGCGCGGGCGGTGGTGAGGCCGTAGCCGGTGAGGATGAGGGTGATGGTGGCGCGGGCCTGGTCCGGGGTGAGGGTCGGAAGGTCGGCGGTCGGCAGGGTGCTGACGCTCAGGGCGGTCACGAGGTCGTCGGCGATGTACGTGGCGGTCATCATCGTCCTCCTGGTCAGGGGGAGGAACGCGCGGCGGGCGGCCGGTGTTGGGCGGACGGTCCCGCCGCGCGGGCCGGGGTCTGTCCGGCCGCCGAGCCCGGCATCCCGGAGAAGGGGGATGCCGGGCAGGGCGGGAGGACAGACCGCCTAGGGGCGCAGGCGGCAGACGTCCGCGTCGGCGGGCGCGGCGACCTCTTCCCGGAAGCTACTCGGAGGCTCCATCAGGTCCACGAGCGTGGTGTGCACGTCGCCGGTCCGGAGGGAGGCGGCAGCGGCCTCGGGGGTGAGGTCCCCCGCGCGGACGGCGGCGGCCATCAACGCCAGGGCCGCAGCGGCGCATGAGGCCCGGTGCGCGAACGCGGTGACGTCGGCGGGAACCTCGTCGTAGTTGGCGTCGGGGTCGCCTGCGGGGTCGGGGGCCGGTGTGCGGGCCGGGATGGGGAGCGGGCTGGGGAGCCAGAGGTCCACGTACCAGGAGCCGACCAGCGTACGGAGCAGCAGGGCCCGGTGGCCGTCGATGTGGCAGCAGCGCACCTTGCCGCCGAAGAATCGCCGGAGTGAGCGGATCGTCTCGGCGGGGGCGTCGTCCTCGGCGAGACGGCCGCGCAGGGTGCCGTGCTGGGTGATCTCCCAGGAGAGGACGGACGGCATGCCGGGGCGGCGCAGGACGCGGGTGAGGGTGTGGGCGGCCCCGAGCTGGGTGCCGCGCCGGAACTCGCGTCCGTCGGCGGGACGGAGGGGACGGCGGTTCATGCCTGCCCTCCCTCGGTGGTGCTGGTCGCGGCCACGCCGTGCTCAACGATCAGCGGGAGCAGGAGGGCGTGGACGGCGTCCGCGTGGGTGTGCCACGCTTCCGCGGCCTCCGACCAGTCCGAGGCGGCGAACTCCCGTACCTGGATATGGATGCTGGCCTCGGTGGCGTGCGCGGTGGACAGCGTGTGTACCGGAGGGCCGGTGAGGGTGAGGGTGGGGAGGGCGACGCGCGTGCTGGCCGGGGTGGTGGCGAAGCGCGGCGTGCGGCCGTCGCGGAGCGCGGCGAGGGCGTGGCTGGTGCCCCAGGCGTACGTACGGGCCGTGCTGAACCAGGTGCGGCTGATGGACGTCCGCAGGCCCTGGTGGGAGAACGCGATCCGCCCGAGGACGTCGGCGTACGGCATGTATCGCTCGGCGCTGGGCTGGCGCAGGGCCTCGCCGGGGAGGTCGGCGCGAAGGGCGTCTTCCTGGGCCTGGTCGTGGTCGCGGGCAACGCGCTGGTACGCGTCCCGGGCGTCCCGGGCGGCCGTCTTGAGGGCGTGGATGGAGGCGGAGAGGGTGCTCTGCCACGGGTCGGGTGCTGCGGACATGTGCTGTCTCCCTGGGTGTTGGGCAGGGTGTGCGGTCGGTCTCCTCGGCGGGGCCGTCCGTGGCTAGCGGACGTGGTCAACCCCCGGCGAGGAGTGGTTCGTTCGGTAGAACGATGATCTGTTGCGTCAGTTGCTCTGTGTCAGGTTGTGGATGTAGCTGCCGCTGTAGCCGCCGAGGACGGCTCCGGCGTCGCGGACGCTGGCGCCGAGGTCGAGCAGGCGGCGGGCTACGGGTGCGGCGGCGGTGCGGGCGTCCTCGGCGGCCCGGCGGGCCTGCTCGGCGAGCTGGTCGGCGCCGGCCTTCAGCTCGCGTACGCGGGCGGCGTCGGCGTCGAGGGCGTCGTCTCCGGTGTGGTGGGTGACCTCCAGGGCGAGGGCCTCTGGGTCGAGGCCCTCGCCCTGGGCGATCTCGGTACGGACGCGGGTCTCAAGCTGGGACAGCGACCGCATCGTCGGGTGTACCTCGGGCAGTTCGGTGATCGTGCCCTGCCAGCGTCCGCCCTGGGTGAGGGTGGCGCGCAGGTGGTAGCTGCTCGGGGTACGGCTCATGGGATCAGGGGGTCCTCTCCGTGACGATCCCGTACGCACGCCAGACGTCCAGCCAGTCCCGGTCGTCGACGGTGTCGGCGGTGCCGGTGATCCGGCGCAGGGTCGCGATCAGCGGTACGAGCTGCTGGACGGCGCGTTCCCGCAGCCCGGGGTCGTCGGGGACGGTGGACAGCTCAACGAGCGTGCATGCCGCGTCGTTGACCTGGTCGCCGTCGAGGTGATCGGCTCCGCCGGGCAGGGGGGTGAGGGTGGCGAGGTGCGGGGTGGACAATGGGTTACCTCCTGTTGGAGGCGGGGCGCGGCAGTCGTTGGTAGCGGGGCCGCGCCCCGCGTGCGTGGATGTGCCGCCGGTCCGTGTGAACCAGCCCTCCCATACTGTTCTCGCTGGAAACAGTTGTCAATGGGAAAACGCTTGCGCCCGTACCCCTCTTTCAGGGGGTACGGGCGCAAGCGTCTGTGCGGTCAGTCCTCGCCGCATTCGTGGTCGGAGTACGTGGGGCTGTCGTCGCCGAGGAGGTAGGGCCCGGAGGTGGCGCCGCAGGCGTCGCAGCGCCATTCCGCGCTCCAGGTGACCTCACCGTCGTTCTCGCACTCGTGGCCCGCGTACGCGGTCTCCTCGTCGCCCCAGGTGGCCTCACCGGAGGCGCCGCACACGGGGTGTTCCCACTGCCCGCCCCAGACGACGTCGGGCGCGTACTCGGGGCTGGTCGTGCTCACCAGGACCCGCCCTCGAACTTGAAGTCGGGAAAGTAGCGCTGGACCACGGCCTCGAACTCGTCCCGGGACAGGGTGAACAACCCGGCCTTGCGCATGGCTCTGTTGGCCTCGTACGCCAACGGTTCGACTGTCGCCCCGGCATGCTCCGGTGCGGGGTTGCCGGGCTGGAGTGCGGCGTCGGTTGTCTGGCACAGCCGGTAGTACGCCTGGACGGCCTTGCGGACGGTCGGCTCGTCGTCGGATACGGGCATGGGGTGCTCCTTGTCAGGCGGGGGAGGTGCGGCTGAGGGCGGATTTGGGGAGGCGGCCGAACCGCATCTTCTCGCCCGGGTCGTACTCGCGGACGCGGACGTCGAGGCCCGTGCGCGGGGCCTCGACGGCGAGGCCGGGCTTGACGACGACCATCACGTGCGCGGGGCCGCCGCTGCGGAACTGCGTGAAGATGAGATCGCCGGGCTTCTCCTGCCCCTTCTTGATCGGGGTCGTGAGGGTGTGCATGGCCTGGGAGGTGCGGGCGGAGAGCTGGTATCCCGCCTTCCTCCAGCCGTAGACGATCAGCCCCGAGCAATCGAAGGAGTCCGGGCCGGTCGCGCCCCACTCGTACGGCTTGCCGACCTGGGCGAGCATGGTCTTCAGCGCGTCCCGGGTGGGACCGGCCGGGGTGTCGACGGCGGCGGTGCAGCCGGTGGTGTCGATCTGGGCGCGGTCCGCGGTGCCCCGTCCGATGGACGCCACGATCTGCACCGCGCGCTTGGTGTGCTTGGCGTAGGCGTCCGGGAAACCGCTCTTCTCCACGGCCTGCGCGGCGTCGTTGACGCTCATCTTCTCCCAGCCCGGGACGCTGAGCAGGGCGCGGTAGAACTTCCCGGCGGCCCAGGTGGGGTTGTGGAGCTGCTTGGGGGTGCCCCAGCCCATCGAGGGGCGCATCTGGAACAGGCCGATGCTGTCGCGGTCGCCGCCCGGGTGGTTGGTCAGGTTGCTCTCCTGGAGGGCGGCGACGATCGCGACGACCTGACCCCGGGTGGGGACCTGGTTCTTCTGCCCCACGGCGATGATCGTCTGCGCGTTCCTGATCTGGTGGGCGTTGAGGCCGGTCTTTCCGTCGCCGTCGCCGACGGCGACCGCTTCGGAGGGGCAGGGCAGGCCGCTCATCGAGGGCGAGGCGGCGGCGGTGCTCAGCATCGACATGGTGGTCAGCAGGAAGGCGACTCCGGCGGCGGCGAGGGCGAGGGCGAGCACGGCCAGGCCCCGCCGGCCGCGTCGCGAGGACGCGGCCAGCAGTACGGGGTTCATCGTCTACGCCTCCGGTTGCGCGCCGGGTTCGATGGCGTAGGCCCACCAGCGTTCGCCCTGCCACATGAGGTTGACCGTGACCGGCCCGGCGTCCGTGGAGACGGCAACGGACGTGAGGGTGTCGCCGCCGGTGTCGGTGTTGCGGGCCTTGCCGATTTTCCTGCTCTCGATCCGGTCGGGGTCGACGGACGCGAGCCGGGCGGCGAACCGCTCGGTGACGTGCGGCTTCAGATCCCTCAGCCACGCGTCCCGGTCCTGGTGTGAGGCCCACAGCGCGACGACGGCGCGGCCGGTGTCGAGCGCGGCGTTCAGGTCGGGCGGGGTGCTCGGGCTCGGGGAGGCGGGTGCCGAGCTGCGCGGCGCCGACCTGCTCGGGGCCGGTTTGGCGTCCTGCTCCTGGTGCTCGTCCTCCCCGTCGAGGGCGGCGACGAGGACGAGCACCAGGACGACGGCGCCGAGGACGGCGACCAGCCGACGGGGCGAGTGCAGGACCCAGGCGAGCGAGCTGCGGATGCGGTCGTTCATCAGGCTCCTCCGTCCTCGTCACGCTCGGGGGTGCTGGTGCCGGGCTGCGGCGGCTCGGCGCGGTGCGTGTCGTAGCCGCTGGTGCTGGTCGGGCTGTAGACCACGAACACCTGCCCGCCGTCCTCCTCGATGGTCGGGGCGACGAACGGCGCGGGCCGGTCGCCCTCGTGCGGCGCGCGCGGCGGCGGGGGAGAGGCGGGCGGCTCCTGCGGCGGGGTGCTGCTCGGCCTGCTGCCCGTGCCGGGCGTCGAGACCGGGCCCGGCACGGCGGAGGGCGCGGCAGGGTCCGGCATGTCCTCCTGCGCGGCCTGGCGGCGCTCGGCGGCGCGGGAGGACGCCTCGCCGACGACCGGCGGCGGGCTGCCCTCGGCGCCGGTCGTCGGGGTGCTGGTGGGGTCCGGGATGTTCGGCGGGGCGATGCCGTGGGCGCGGTCGCGTGCCATGGCGCGGCCGAGGGCGTCATGGAAGGGACGGGGCGGCGGCGGGGCCGAGGAGGCGCGGGCGGCGGGCGCGTCGTCCGCGTCGGCCACGGCCGTGGCCGAGGGCCGCGCAGCGGCTCCCGCCGTCGGCTGCTCGGGGACGGTGGGCCGGTCCGTGTCCGGCGTCGTGGTGTCGCTGCCTGCGGCGGTGCCGGTGCGGTCCGGCGTGTAGGTGGCCGGGGTGGACTGGCCGTTGTAGTCGTCCCACCAGTCCTGATCCGACCAGCGGTACCCGCCGTCGTCGTGCTCGGGGGCGTCGCCGTTGCGGGCGCGGGCCGAGACGAGGTCGTTGAAGTCGGGCCCGCGGCCGTGGCGCTCCTGGTCGCCGTCGGCGGTGAGGTCGTCGGAGAGGGTGCTGTCGTGGTCCTCGGGACCCTCGTCCCCCTTGCCCTTCTTGCCCTTGCCGTTGACCATGCGTCCGATCTGGCGGGCGCTCATCCGGCCCTTGGCGTAGCCGAGCGCGGCACCGCCCAGGGCGGCCTTGGCCGCGCGCGGCGCCCCGATCCCTGCCTGGAACCAAGAGGAGTTCGGGGAGACCACGGCAGCGAGCCTGCGCATCGGCTTGGTGATCATCCACATCATCACGGTGAGGATCCACAGCAGGACGACCGCGAACCAGTCGGGGAAGGCGTTGTTGCTGAAGAACGTCTTCACGAACAGCACTTCCATGGCGGCGCCGAGAGCGAACACCGGCGCGTTGATCAGCGCGGCGGCGACGCTGGAGCCCAGAGAGCGCAGGGTGCCGCTCATCAGCCGGTGCAGTGCGATGACCGCGATGGCGGGGAAGAACACCAACGCGGTCGGGATGATCAGCCGCGCGGAGATGATCAGCGTGGACGCGGCGAAGCTGTAGGCGTTCGCGGGCGTCGCCCCGAGGCCGGTCTCAAGCGCGGTGGACAGGCGGCCGTCGGCCTGCCCGGTGAGGTACTGATAGGCGTCCGAGTCCTCCTTTTTGACCTTGGACGCGATGTCCTCCCACTTCTTCTGCTTCGCCTCGATGATCTTGTTGCGCTCGTCGTCGGGCAGGCGGGACTCGGCCCAGGTGAGCGACTGCGCGTCGTACAACTTCATGCCGTACTTGCGGGCGACCTTGCTGTCGGAGTCGCCGAAGTTGCCGCGCAGCCATCCCTCGTACAGCACGCCCTTGGTCAGCAGATTGCCCTGTGCGACCCCGGGCTCGGAGCCCCGGGTGACGTCCCCGGCTACGCCCTGCTGGAGCTGCCCCACCGTCTCCACGATCGCCGTGTCGGCCATGCTGCCGACGGCCTTGGGGTAGTTGAACGCCACGCTGGCGGTCGCCATGACCAGGAGCGCCCAGCCGATCGCCCGGGTGGTGGCGGCCATGTCCTTGCGGTGGGCGCGGTAGAGGATGCTGAGGCCGAGGACGACGACGGACAGCCCGATCCAGGGGGCATAGACGGCGTCGCGGACCTGCTTGGTGGCATCGCCGGACAGGTCGTAGATCTTGCTGATGTAGCCCTTGCCGGTGGCCTCTTCCTGCATGCCGATGGCCAGCGAGGTCCACCACCTGCTCGCGCCGAACAGCCAGTTCGCGAGCTGGGTCTGGTAATCGGCGTGGATGTTCTTGAGGCTGTCACCTGCGGTGTCGCACGCGAGGTCGTAGGTGTGCCACTGCATGCCCGCGAGCCCGTACTGCTCGTACAGGTGCGCCGAGGCGCCCTTGCTGCCGGGGCTGAGCGGGGCGGGGGCCTTCCCGGGCTCGCGCAGGGCCCAGGAGCCCGCACCGCGGCCGGGGCGCCCGGGGACGGGCGCGGACTTGCACTCGGGCCGGAGGCCGGCCGGGTCGTCGATGCTCGGCGGCTTCGGCTTCTTGTTCTTGTCCTTCTCGGGGAGCTTGTCGCCCATGCAGGTCTCGTAGGCCGGGGAGTCCTTGCCGCCGGGAAGGGAGTCACAGGGGTTGGCCTGCGCGGGCGTCACCACCTGGGGGACCAGGAGGAACGTGCCGCTGAGGACCAGGAGCAGGAGGCCGAGCACCAGGAGGCGGCGCCGGGCGGGCCGGGCCGTACGGAGGCGCCGGGGCAGGAGGCGCGGCGTCATCGCGGGCCCCCGTTCCCGTTGAGGTGCGCGGCCCCGTTGAGCGCGCCGGTCTTGGTCAGGTCGGCCGTCCACGGGTTGGCGGCCTGCGCGGCCCGGCGGGCGTGGGCGAGGGGGTTCGCGGTGGTGTTCAGCGCCTCCTGGAGGGCGGGGCGGTGCGCGAGGGAAACGGTGATCCGCTCGATACCGCCCTCGCCGTCGCTGAAAATGAACTCCCGGGGGATCTGCGTCTGATCGGAATCGCGGGTGCGCTGGGAGAGACCGGCGAGCTGGTCCTCATAGCCATTGCCGGGTTCGATGCCGAGCATGCGCAGCGCGCCGCGCTGCGCATCCGGCCCGACGGTCCGGCCCACGAACGTGGAATCGATCCAGTTGCCGAGGTCGGCGGACATGAGATCCCCGGCGTCCTGGGTGGAGTACAGCGCGCGGCAGTCGTGCTTGCGGGAGTCGCGGCCGGTCTTCTTCAGCAGCGTGCGGCCGGAGGAGACGGACAGCAGCGCCCAGCACTCATCGAGCGCGAGCCCCTTTCGTTCGTGCATGTCGCGGCCGTAGATGGAGCGCTGCGCGTACCAGGCCGCGAGGTAGAGCAGCGGCATCGAGTACTGCTCCTCCAGCGTCCACTCGTTCGCGGGCACACCGGCCGTGGGCAAGGTCAGGCCCTTGAGGGACATGACGACGAGCCGGTGATGGGCGGTCAGGTAGCTGTCGTCGCCCCCGTCGGTCTCGGGGAACACGAGCTGTCCCTGGGGCATCTCGGCGACGCCGTGCAGCAGCTCGGCAAGTTGCGTAGCGTGCTCGGACAGGGAGCCGTCCAGGGTGGCGAGGGCGTCGATGATGGCGTACGGGCTGGAGTGGACGGAGCAGTCCGCGCGCTGCGCCGCCATCAACAACGCCTTGTTCGTGGCCTCGCTGGTGCGCAGGGACTCCGGCAGCAGCCCGCGCAGCACGTCGACGGCGAGGGTGCGGCGTGAGGCCGCGGTCGTCTTGATCGCCTGCTGGTAGGCGCGCTCGGCCGCGTCCTGGCGGTCACGGGTGTGCCAGTAGTCGGCGGTACGGAAGTGCGCGGGGTCCGGGTCGGGGATGACCCGGAAGGGGTTGAGGGTGCCCGGGGCGGCGTCCATCAGATTGATCTCGCGGGCGTAGGGCCGCAGTTCGGGCAGGCCGCACATGCGGGTGAGGGGCCCGGAGGGGTCGAGGACGACCCACGGGACGCCCATGCGCGTCGTGTCGTAGACGACTTTGCCGATCAGCGTGGACTTGCCACCGCCGAGGGTGGAGACGACGGGGGTGAGGCCGGAGCCCTCGCGGATCTCCTGGGAGCGCCAGGGGTGCCACATCACGGCGCGCTTGGAGGCCCCGGAGGTGTAGCCCAGGTTCACACCCTCGCGGTCGCCGACCAGGGCGGTTGCGGCGGGCAGGGCCCCTGCGAGGGTGGTGACCGGCATCCGGCGCCGGTAGGCGGAGTTCGCCAGGGGCTCGCCCGGGATGTACTCCCGGGCGAGCCGGTACTGGTCGGCGGTGTGGTGCACCAGCACGTGCGTGCCGAAGCGCTTCTTGACCTGGCTGACGCGGTCGAGGAGGCCCTTCTCAGTCGAGGAGGAGACGGCGATCCGGAACCAGCCCTCGACCCTCGTGCCGAGGCCGGTGGCGCCGGAAGACTGGATGTCGTCCTCGGTGCCCAGGGCGTGCTGGCGCTGCCGCGCGAGCTGCTGCTTGATGTCCACCTGGTGCTCGGTGTGGTGCTTGACCTGGTGGTAGATCTTCTGGAGCTGCTGGCGCAGCTCCTTGACGACCTTGTCGGGGTCGCGGACGTCGATGACCGCGCTGACCTCGTAGGGGAAGCCGAGCCGGTCGAGACGCTGGAGCCAGGGGGCGTGTCCGGACTCGGGGATGTCGGGAAGCGCCATCTGGCCGAGGGTGAGGACGGCGACGTAGCGGGTGAGGCTGGTGCCGCTGCGGTGCCCGGTCACGGTGATGTGCGGCGCGTACGCCTCCGGGCTGGCCCATTCGACGGAGTCGGTGTACTCCGCGAAGTCGCCGGGGAGCCACTGGTCGTCGGGGCGCGGCGGGACGTCGAGCGGGGCGGGCAGGCCCAGGCCCACGGAGCGGATGAGCAGCCAGTCCATCTCTGCTGCCGTGACCGGGCTGGCCTCCATGCCGTGCGCGGCCATGATGCCGTCCACCTCGTGGACGTCCCGGGCGAGCGCGTCGAGTTCGCGCTGGCCTCCGGTGAACAGGGCGGAGGCGCGTCCTGCGCCGTTGAGGCGGCCGATGGTGACCCCGTAGTAGACGACCTTGAGGTCCAGGCCGCTCCTGCCCACGTGGATCTGCTCCTCCTGGAGGTAGCGGTCCCAGCCGGGGAGCGGGTTGACGGCCCGCTTGTCGAGGGCCTCGGCCCACAGGTGCACCGGGTAGGGGCGGTGGGTGACGCGCAGGTGGAGACGGCGCCCGGTCAGCTCGGCCACGCGCTTGGCGTGCGAGGCGAGCAGTCCGTTGCGGTCGGCGTCGGACAGGAAGCTCCAGCGCTGCGGGGCGGCGGTGTACCAGGCGGTCACGGTGCCGTCCTGGGCGAGCGCGAGGTGTCCGGTGATGTCGCGAACGGCGAGGCCGGAGTCGTAGCGGGTGTCGGCGGAGCGGCGGCGGGTGGTCAGCAGGCGCCGCCCTCGGCTGCGCGGCGCGTCGGGCGCGGGCGCGGCCTGGGTCGTGTCGTTGGGCTGCACGGTGTTCCCCTCGTGTGTTGGGCAAGAGGCGGTCATCGGAGATCCCCGCTCGGGTCAGGAAGCGGGGGTGTTGTTGCGCTGGCGGCGCTGGACCTTGGCGAGGTCCAGGCGGCCCGTACGGCTGTGCGGGGTGCGGCGCCGGGGGGCGCTGACTTCGTGCCAGAAGACGGTCAGGAGCGGGCGGATGCCGGTCTCGTGCGTGACGCGGTCCATGATCCACATCGTGAGACCGACGGTGACCAGCAGTCCGTAGACCGCGTTCCACGGGCCGATGATCTCCAGCCAGATCTCAAGGGCGAGGATCACCGCGAAGATCGCGGCCCCGATGCCGTAGGCGCGGTACCGCACGGCGAACGGGAAGGTCTGGCCAGGCGGCCCGAGAAAGGTGTCGTCGACCGCGTAGATCTCGTCGTCGGTGTGCATCTGCATGACGGCTCCTAGTTCCAGATCCAGCCGCCGAGGAAGTTGGACACGGCCATCCCGTCGTTGGCGATCCCCATGACGGCCAGGCCGATGAGGGCGATGCCGCCGACGGTGAGGGATGCGGCGGCGTTCTTCTGCTTGGCGCCGTAGAGGATCACCAGCCCGGCAAGAAGGATCCCGACCTGGAGGGCGTCGCCTTTGAGGAACTTCTCCAGGCCGGAGGTTCCGAAGGCGGCGAGCGGGACGAGCACGTCCGCGCGGAGGCGGGAGCGGGCGCCGGCATGGAGCTGGCGGGCGCGGTGACGGTGGAGCCAGCGGCGGAGACGGCCGGACGGCTCGGTGTCGGGCCCGGTCGCGGTGGTGGGGGTGTGCTGAGTGTTCATGGGGTCACCTCTGGGGTTGGTGGGGTGCGGTCGCATGCTGTGACGCCGCATCAAGCGCCCTTAGTTGCATGTGACTTACGCGATTTGGCTTTCCACCATAGGCTGCCATGAGGGGAATGCGATAGCCGGAATCGCCAACTGCCAGGCGTTTCCCGTGCGTTGCCTGATGCGTTGTCCGCAGGTCAGGAAGGGGGCGGAGGGGCCTAGCATGTCGCATGCAATTTGCCGGTCGCCCCGGGCGGCCGGTCGGACGGATGGAGAGAGCGGTCATGACATGTGGATCGGAGTAGGCAAGGGCAAGGGCGGTACAGGGGGGACAACGAGCGCGCTGGAGATCGCGCACGCGGCCGTACGTCGTCGGAGGCAGGAGGGCGATCCGCGGGCGATCGCCGTGCTCGACCTGGACCCTCAGGGCGACGCGACGACGGTGCTGGAGCCCGAGCGCCTGTCGCCCGGAATCAAGGACGTCCTCGCGCGGCCCGTCGCCGACGACCAGCTCGGCGACGGGCCGCTGTCGTTGCGGGCGGTCCTGACGCCGACGGCCTGGGACGGGATCGTGGCCGCGCCCGCCGGGCGGCTCCTGGCGAACCGGGAAATCGACATGGTCCCGGAATCCCTCCGCGCGCTGCGCGGGGCGCGGCTTTCCGAGGAACTGGATGACATGGTCGCCGACGTCGTGGTCGACCTTCCCCGTGGCCTGGGAAATCTTGCTGTGGCCGGGCTCCTCGCGATCGAAGAACTTTTCATCGTCGCGCGCGCCTCGTTGTGGAGCGCACAGGGCGCCGAGGAAATGCGTTACAGCGCGGAGCGAATACGGGCCCGACGGAACCCGGAACTGGAAATCGCCGGAATCATCGTTACCGAATTCGACAGAACGCGGGACGCGAAAAGGATTCTCCGGACTATGAGAGAAAGTCGGACATTGGGGAATCTTGTTCTTTCTCCGCCGATTCCGAGGAATCCTCTTGTGCGGGAATCCATTGAAAGTTTTCATACGCCGCTGCGTGATTTCGGTGATGCCGGGCTTATAGAGATCGCAGACATGTACCAGGGGATTTACGACGAGATGCGGGCGCGTCAGGAGAGGGCGGGGCAGTGACCGAGGAGCGGGATACGGAAAAGGGGCGGCGGGTGCGGTCGGCTCCGGCCGGACTCCGGGAGCACCGCGAGCCGGACCCCGTCGACGTCGTCCTCGGCGACACCCCGGCGACGGCGGACGGCGACAGCGACAGCGGGCGTGACGCGACAGGCGACGGCGTCCCGCGACAGCGACAGACGCGGCGACAGGCGACAGGCGACAGCGACACCGGGCGCGACAGCGACACGGCGACAGGCGACAGGCGACAGCGACACGGCGACAAGACGACGCGACAGGCGACAGCGACAGACGACAGCGACACGCGACACGGCGACAGAGCCGGGCGGGGCGACAGCGACACCGGCGACACCGGCGACACCGGCGACACCGGCGACAGGAGGGGCGGGGCGACAGGCGACACGGAGGGGGCCTCGGCCGCGGGCGCGCACGGCACCGAAGCGGAAGGCCCGATGAAGCCCCGAAGCTTCCCGATGCCCGACTCCCTCTACGAGCGGGCACGCAACGCGATGTGGCACACCCGGGGTCAGCAGGGGGCCGCGCAGAACTTGGCCGAGTTCGTCCGTGAGGCCGTCCTTCAGCACACCCGGGAGGCGGAGGAGCGGCACAACGGCGGGCGGCCGTTCCCCCCGGCACCCAAGTTGCGCACGGGCCCGGGGCCCCGGGGTGCCTCGCGCGGCGCGGAGCTGCGGGCGCGGGGCAAGAGGGGCACGAAGAAGCCCCCGGCGGAGTCCGGCGGGGGCGGGGAGGAGTAGCGGGGCGCAGCGGGATATTCCGGCCTCGGAGGGCTTGACGTCCGGGTTTACGCTGGGTCCTTTTCTTGCTACGCGGCGAAGCGGCCCCAGCGTACCACCCGTGTCAAGCCTGGAGAGGGCGAGCGGCCAAACCAAGATCGAATCACTGAGAGTATCCAAGGAGGAGACCGTGACACAGTCCGCACCCACCTCCGGGCAGCCGCCCTCCAGCGGCCCCGCCGTCCAGGCGGCCACTGCCGGCCTCGGCCTCGGCCTCGTCGGCTGGGCCGCCTCGGGCATGACCGACCGGACCGAGCTGCGCCCGCCGCTGCTCGGCGCCGCGCTGCTGCTGGCCCTCGTGTGGGGCCTCGTCGGCACGTGGCACCACCGCCGCACCAGCCGGGCCCGCGACCTCGCCCAGGCCCTCGCACCCGTCCTCGGCACGAGCAGCACCCGGGGCATGGTGACGGTGCAGAAGCGGAACCGGCAGGGGCCCACTCGCATCAAGATCGTCTATCCGGCGACGTTCAAGGACGCCGACGAGAAGGCGCGCGCGACAGTCCGCGAGATCGTCGCGACACGGATGGGCGCGACAGTCGAGGCGACATGGCGCCGCCACAAGCGACAGCTTCTCTGTCGCCTCGACTATGACGCCGCGACAGCCGACCTGGTCGAGCGCGACAGCGGCGCGACGGGCGACACGACAGGCGACACCGCCGAGCAGGCCGCCATGCGACAGCGGGCCGGGGATGTCGTCCAGGCCGTCATGGGGGCGACAGCGACAATCGACAAGATCACGTTCGAGGAGGGCAGCGACAGCCCCACAGACATCCGTGTCGCCTACGCGACAACGTCGCGCGACCTGTCGCCCGCGTTCCGGCAGAAGCTCCTCATGCAGGTGGAGAGCAAATTGCCGGGCGAATGGAGGGACATCTGGGAATTCGAGGAGAACAAGGTCAGGTTCGAGAAGCGCCCGCCGTTCCCGAGGAATGTGCTGTACCCGGTGGACTACCGGGCGCAGTACGGCGAACTGGTCTACTGCGTGGACGAGGACGGCAATCATCTGTCCTGGGTCCTGGGGTCCAAGACGCCGCACCATCTCGTCGTGGGCCCGACCGGGTCCGGTAAGACGGTGATGATCCGCAACCTCGTCCTGAGTGCGGTACTTCAAGGAATTCCCGTCGTGCTGTGCGATCCCAAGCGTACGGAGTACCTGGATTTCCAGCACTTCCCGGGCGTGATCCTCGTAACGGATACGGAGGATATCGCTTCGGCGATTACGGCCGCGTTCTGGGAAATGCAGGAACGTTATGGGGAAATCGAAGCGGGAATTACCAAGGTTGGCCATCACGGAAAGTTCCTGTTCGTCATGGACGAGTACGCAGTATTCAAGGAACAGGTCAACGAGCTGTGGGCCGAGGAAAAGGCGGCGCGGGCGGCCGAGGGCAACGGCGGCGGCAACAAGGGGCCGAAGGATCACCCCTGCCTGAAGCACTGGGGGAACCTCGTGCTGATGGGCCGCACGGCGGAGATGCACTGCCTCCAGGGCCTCCAGCGTCCGGACGCGGATGTCGTCAAGGGCGTCTTGCGCGATTCCTTCAGGGGCAGGACGGCGCTGGACCAGCACACGCGGGAGACGGCGCTGATGATGTGGGGTGACGCCCGCACGGGCACGAACCTGCCCAGCGTGCAGGGCCGCGCGATCTCGCGCGTCGACGGTCGGACCGCGCGCGAGGTCCAGGTCTGCCGCGTCCTCCCGCCCACGGCGGAGGGGCATGGCGCGGAGGACGCGGCCATGTGGAAGACGGCGTACGCGCGCGCTGCCGAGCCCGAGCTGTGGAAGGACGTCAAGGTCCCCGAGTCGCTGCTGCGGCTCAGGGCCCGGCGGGAGGCGGCCATCCGGGACCTGCAAGACCGCTACGCCGTGCGGGCGGAGGCGGTGCCCGAAGCGCCCGCGCCCGTCGAGCTGACGAAGGCCGCGGGTCCGGACGTCGTCGAGGACCAGGACCAGGAGGACGCGCGCGCGGACCAGCAGCCGGACACGGACACGGCGGCCGTCGAGGACCAGGACGAGGGCGAGGGGGTGACGTGGTCCCCGGCGGGAGCCCACGAGCTGGAGATCGGCGACACGGTGATGCTGGAGGACGAGTGCGGCGTGCCCGAGATCGTGACCGTGGCCGATCTTCACTTCGAGGACGGCGAGGACGGAGCCGAGGTGATCGAGGTGACGGTCACGAACCAGGAGACGGGGGAGACCGAGGTCCGCTCCCTCGACGCCGACGACGTCGTCAGCCGACGGGAGACGGGGCGGTGAGCCCGGGACGGCTGCGCCGTCCGGTCCGCCGGGTGGTGCGGGAGCTGCTGACGGCCGCCGGGCCCCTGCCGTACGCCGACCTCGTCACCCGGTCCACGGTGCGGGCGGACCGTGTGACGACGGCCCTGGACAGTCTCGTCCGGTCCGGATGGGCGGTGCGGGGCGCCGAGGGCTACCGGCTGACCCCCGACGGGCGGGGCTGGGCTGCTGCCGCGCTGGCGGGCACGAGGGAGGGCCGCGCCACGGAGACCGAGGCGAACGACCAGAGGGGCGCGTTCGAGTGGACGCTGTGGCTGAAGAGCGACACGGACCCGACCGTGATGCTCACCGGCCTCACGTGGGCGCGGGAGGAGGACGCGGCCGGGGCCGGCCCCGATGACCTGCTGCCCACCGTCCTTGAGAACGTGCGGGCGCGGTACGTGCAGTATCTGTCAGCGCGCGTGATCGACTTCGACGCGCGCTGGCTCACGGCGGACGAGGCCCGCGCCGCCCGGCGTGAGCGTGAGCGTGCGGAGAAAGCGGATCGGGAGTCCGAGGCGCGTCGGCCGAAGGCGATTCTGCTGATGGTCGCCGGGGTGTGCTGCCCGCTGCTGTCCAAGCCGGTCGAGTGGCTGGGGATCCATCGCGCGCTCGTCAGCTCGGTTGGCGGCTTTCTCGGTGCCGTACTGATCTGCGTAGGAGGCTGGCTCCTGATCACCTCGTTGGCGGGGAGGCGGAGCGGGGAGGCGTGAGGCTCTGTACGGCCGCGAGAGAGCCCGGAGGCAATGGTGGTGCCTCCGGGCTCTCTCGCGACCGTACAACGGGTGTGCTGGCCGTCCGATGTCGCGGTCAGTGGCTGTGGCTCAGGGGCGCATGGCGGCAAAGCCGACGAGGGTGTCGAGTGCGGTGTTCGCAGCCGCGCGCCGTTCGGAGGGCGTCATCTGTTCGCACTCGTGGTACATCCCGTCGGTGGTCTTGCCCAGTCCCGCACGGGCCAGGCGCCGGAACTCTGGGCTGGAGTTGCCCGGAGCGTCGGGATCGACCTGGGAGGGCGGCATGTCCCCCTCTAGGCCGATGATGACGCCGCAGGCCAGTTCCACCAGCCGGGCCGTGGTCACCGCGTCCTCGACCAGCAGCGTCAGCGCGGCATCCTGGCAGGAAACGCAGCCCTCAAAGGCGGCGCCCGTGACGTCCTCGAACAGTTTGCTGTCCGGCGCCCAACCACCAGGCTGCGGCACGGCATCCAGGCTCCAACCGTGATGATCATGCGTCTCCTCTGGCCGAGGTCGACGCTGCTTGCCCGCCTTATCGCGCCCCATGAGAACTCCTCCTCAACACGCCCGCAGGTCTACTCATCAGCGACCGTAGACCCCCACGCCCGGGGGCGGGGCAGTACGAGCGAACACCACCCACTAGCCCTCGTCCGGCACCGGCTCACAGACCCTCGCCGATCAAGGCATGTGCCACAGCTACTCATGCGGGCTGGAGGAGGGCGCCGGGTGGGCCTGCGAGGTAGGCCGCTGACCAGCCCTCGGCGCGGAGGCCGGGGAGGGTCAGCGGCCGTGCCCGGAGCGCCTGTTCGCGGATCACTTCGGGTGGGACCTGGCGTTCGCGGGTGGCGGCGCGGCGGAGGCAGGTCGTGACGGGTACGCGGTGGAGCACGGCCAGGAGGTGCGGGGTGAAGGGCCGGGCGAGGTCGAGGAGGGCGGCCCGCGCGGCGGGGTCGAGGTTCGTGCTGTCGGCGACGGCGGCGAGCTGCCTGCGCAATCGGCCGCGCAGGATGAGGTGCTGCGCGATGCCGGCCTCCGCGGTCGCCCCTTGGTCGTTGGGGTCACCGGCGATCCGGTGCCGCATCTCGTCGCGCCCGGCGACGGCCTCGGGGGCGGCGAGGCTCGCCGCCGTGGTGCTCTTGCCGCTTCCTGCGGGCCCGATGAGGACGACGAGCGCGCCCGGCGGCACGGGGACGAGGGCGGGGCGGTCAAGGGGCATCGGTGCCTCCCTCCGTGGGGGAGAGGCCAGTTCAGCAAAGAGGTGTCGCGATCATGTCGCGCGCGGTGACGGAGGGCGCCCGGTGTTCGTTGCGGGGGCATGACCAGGTCGCGCCGTCCTCTGGGGACGGGATCAGAGCCAGGAGTGCCCCTCTCTGCCGTTGTGGATGCGGGGGGCCGGGGTGAGCGCCGGAGCCCGGCGGAACGGCTGCTGGAGGGGCGCTCAGAGCCTCTGGCAACCTGCGAGGTGTCGGGGCGTCGACGGCTGGGCTGGGGGCCGGGGGCGGTGGCTGCGGACCGGTGAGGAGCTGTGCGGGCCACCTCCGCTAGTATCGAACGCGTGTCTGATTTGCCGCCGGATGAGCCGCGCCTGCGGATTCTGCGTACGTTCCTGGATCAGGAGGCGACGCGGCATGAGGTCGTGGCGACGTATTTGCGGCTCCAGCTCGGCGAGGTCGACGCGGCGCTGAGTGCTGCGGAGGCTGCCCGTACGGAGCCGTTCCGGCTGGTGCCGATGCGGACGCCGCCGGGGCGCGCGGAGCTGCACCGGGCGGATTGCTGGGTGCCGGGCGGTAGGCCGCTCAGCCGTGAGGACGCGCTCTTGGCGCGCGAGGACCGACAGGTGGCGTCGATCTTGGACTTGTGCTCGGCGTGCCGCCCGCAAGATCTCCTGCCGGAGTGAGGCCGGGTGGCCTACCTCGAACGCGAAGGGGCCCCGACACCGATGGTGTCGGGGCCCCTTCGCGTTGGGCGGTGCTGGCCTAGCTGGCCTACTTCTTGACGAGGTCGGCGGAGACCACGCCCTCCTTGACCATGCGGTCGAGGTAGCGCTGTACGGAGCGGGCGCCTACGGGAATCCGGTCGTCGCTGGCAAGGCGGGGACCGCTGATCGGCTGGTTCTGCTCGACGTACTCAAGGACCACGGCCACGGCCTTCTCGTAGTTGTCCTGGCGGAGCTGCCGCCGCTCGCTCTCCTCGCGGGCCTCGCGCTCGATGGTGGTCTCGACCGTCGGGGCGGGTGCCGTGTCGAGGAGGGTGGTGCGGGCGGGGGTGTAGGGGGTGTCGCCCTCGTCGGTCGCGGCCTGGGTGCCGGTGGGCAGGGCGGTCTGCTCGGTCGTGTTCTCCAGCTCGGGCTGGGCCTCGCGCTGTGCGGGGACCGGGAGGGCCGCCGGGGTCGGCTCGTCGGGGGTGGCTGTCGGGGGGGTGGGGACGGAGTCGACCGTCCACACCTGGTGCGGAGTCAGGCGGCCGAGGCGGAGTTCGGTCTTGAGGTCGAGGGGCGTGTGCCAGCGCCAGCCGAAGCGGCCGTACCTCTTGCGGAGTGCGGTGACCGCGCGGATGCGCTGCTCTTCGAGGTCGAGGGCTGTGCGGTAGCTGGTGATCTCCCAGAGGTGCATCCGCCTCCACAGGAGGAACGTCGGGATGGGGGAGAAGATCCACCGCTTCCGGGGGATCGGGTCGGTGTGAGTCCCGTTCGCGCGCCCGATCTGCACGCGGTAGAAGTGCGCGATCACCTCCGTGAAGGCCACCCACAGCAGAGGCAGGATGGTGTGCCCTACCTGGGCGTCCAGCTCGTTGGTGCTGGTGACGTTCAGGTAGATGGTGACGCCGACCAGGGCGTGAGAGAGCCACCTGACCCAGTCGAGCCGGATGTTCACCCGGAGCAGGAGAAGGTAGGACATTCCGAAGACCGGGATCGCGATGTCGACGGCGAGCGGCACGAGTTCGGGGTGCTCGAAGCCCTTGTCCCGCATGTGCTCGGCGACGTTGTCGAAGCTGCTGTAGAGCCCGATGAGGCCGACCGCAGCGGCTCCCAAGAAGACCAGCACGATCACGACCCACTCCGCCCGGTACAGCGTGGGCATCGTCCAAGCCTGCGGGTCTTCCTCGGCCTGCGCGCGGGGCTCTGTGTCGGTCTGCATCCGCGTCCTCCTTTCGTGATGGTCCGTCATGACCGGTCCGCGCCGGGGCTGGCCATGCTAGTGCTCAAGTCAAGTAAGTTACATGTAACTTACTCAGCGACAGGAAGAATAATATCCGAGACAGCACATGAGGTCAACCGGGCGGGCATCGGCGCGCCGAAATTTCCAAAAGAGCACGCGAAGCGTGCTAGCCTAGAAGGCAGAAGAATTGAACCAACGAATTCAGAGATTTGCATTTTCAGGAATTCACGCATCGATCACCTGAATTTAGATAAATTGCATATCTCCGACCCCAGGAAAGCTCACAAGCCTCTGACCTGGAATTTTCTGGCAATCCAGAGACCAATAGGCGGATCAGCAGGCGGCCGTGGCTTTTCGCAACGCGAAAAGCAAAATGCTTGGAGCCGGGGCGCTT